>CAVXVJ010000013.1:0-504105 GCA_963765155.1 uncultured Actinomycetota bacterium | reverse complement strand
CATTCCGCTACATCACTTGGCCGCTGCTGCGGCCGGCGGTCAACGTCGTGCTCGTGCTCGGCGTGGTGTACACGCTCAAGATGATCGACATCATCCTCGGCCTCACTCGTGGCGGCCCGGCGAACGCGACGCAGACGATCGCGACCCAGTCCTACCACCTGTCGTTCGTGCAGTTCGACTTCGGTCAGGGAGCCGCGCTGGCCAACATCCTGATTGTCATCTCGCTCGTTTTCAGACGTTCTACCTGCGCGCAAGCCGGCATGCCGCCAATCAATCAACGGACGCAAATGACTACCCACACGTTCACGACCGCCGCGGCCACGACGCGGCGGCGCCATCCCCGCCGGTCGCCCGCCCGCAGCCGCAGCGGTATCGCGCACACGGTCTTCGGCGTGGCGATCCTCGCCGTCCTGCTGTTTCCGCTGTACTGGATGCTCAACGTCTCGCTGCAGCCCAGCAGCGGCGCCGTGGCCACACCGTGGCTCCCGACCGACATCAACTTCCACGGATACACAAAGGCACTGGACGACCAGGGCGGCCACCTCCTGACCAGCCTCGAGATCGCGATAGGCAGCGTCATCTTCAGCCTGCTGATTGCGGCGCCGGCCGCATACGCGCTCGCTCAGTTCAGGATTCGCGGGGCCAGCGTCGTCCTGCTGCTGGTCCTGATCAGCCAGATGGTCCCGAACATTGTCGTCGCCAACGCGCTTTACGGGGGCTACGCGAACCTCGGGTTCTTGAACTCCGTGTGGGGGCTCATCGTCGCGGACTCGTCACTCGGGATCCCGTTCGCGATGCTGGTCCTGCACGCCTTCATGCGCTCAATCCCTCGGTCGGTGATGCAGGCCGCGCAGATGGACGGCGCCGGACCGATCCGCGTGTTCGTCTCGATCGTGCTCCCGCTGTCCCGCAACGCGCTCATCACCGCTGCGCTGTTCTGTTTCCTGTTCGCGTGGAGCGACTTTCTCTTCGCGCTCACCTTGACAACGACCGAGGACGTGCGCCCCGTGACACTCGGCCTCTACACGTACGTCGGCACCTTCGTCGCCGACTGGAGCTCGGTCATGGCCACGGCCGTAATCGCCTCGGTCCCCGCCCTGGTGCTGCTCGTGATCGCCCAGAGGTACGTCGCCGCGGGCGCGACGGCCGGCGCCGTGAAGTCTCATTGTCACGCCCTGGAGCCGTCACCAGACCTGCGCAACAGCGCCCGTCTGCGCGCTCAGCGGGAGGTGACGCCGCTGTTCGTGGCGGTGAGCGGGAGTTCCACGCGCAGGCTGGTGCCCGCCCCGTGCGGGCTGTGGAGGAAGATCCGGCCGCCGAGTGCCTCGACGCGGTCCTTGAGGCCGACCAGGCCGGTGCCGCGGGTGAAGTCGGCGCCGCCGACGCCGTCGTCGCTGGACCGCGACGCGCAGGACGGCGTCGCGCGGTGTCGGCTTCGACGGTGACCGTGGCGGCCGAGGCGTGCGCGTGTTTGGCCGCGTTGGTCAGTGCCTCGGCGACGATGTAGTAGGCGCTGACCTCGACGTGCTCGGGCAGCCGCGCCTCCGCGCGCATGTCGAGGTCGACGGGGATCGGTGAGCGGCGGGCGAGCGTGCGCAGCGCGGGGCCGAGGCCGCCCTCGGTCAGGATCGCCGGGTGGATGCCGCGGGAGATCTCGCGGAGCTCGTCCAGCGCGCCGGTCGCTCCGGCGACGGCGCGGTCGAGCTGGCGCGCGCGAGCGCGTCGAGCTCGGGTGGCAGCGCCGCCTGCGCCGCGCGCAGTTGCAGCGCCAGCGAGACCAGCCGCTGCTGGGCGCCGTCGTGCAGGTCCCGCTCGATGCGCCGGCGGGTCTGGTCGGCGGCGGCGACGATCCGCGCGCGCGAGGTGGTGAGTTCGGCCCGGCTTTCGGCGTTGGCGATGGCGGTCGCGACGAGTTCGGTGAAGTCGGCCAGCCGCTGTTCGGTGTCCTCGGGCAGCCGTTCGCGCCGCGACCCGACGCCCATGGCGCCCCAGACCCGGCCCTCGACCACGATCGGGCTGGCGACCGCGGAGCGGAGTCCGCGGGCGTGTCGGGCAGGCTCGCCGAGCTCGGGTCGTCCACGTCGCGGCGAGCCGCGCGGCCGGTGGCCTGGACCGACGCCATGGCCGGTGCGGGGTCGGGCTTGCCGCGCGAGCCCGGTTGGGCGTGCTCGAACCCGTAGCCTCCCATCACCGTCGCCTCCCCGTCCGGCTCGAACCGGACGATCGCCGTGCCGTCGGCGCCGAAGAGCGCGCCGACCTCGTCGGCCACCGCGGCGAACACGAGTTCGGGGCCCGCGCCGCGGGCGACCAGCGTCGCCACCCGCCGCAAGGCCGCCTGTTCGTCGGCGATGCGGCGGAACTCGGCGTACAGCTGGGCGTTGTCGAGGGAGACGGCGAGTTGGCCGGCGATGAGCTTGACGCCGTCGAGCCGTTCGGTGGTGAACGCGCCGCGGATGAGGCGGTTCTCCAGCAGCAGCACCGCCTGCAGGGTGCCGCGGCTGAGGATGGGCACGGCCAGCAGCGAGCAGCAGTGAGGTCGGTGAAGTACGGGTCGCGGGCGAAGCGGTCGTCGCGGGTGGCGTCGGCCACGACCAGCGGTTCGCCGCATCCGCTGGGCGTATCGCAGCACGGACATCGGCACCGCGCGTTCGTGGCCGGTGCCGCTGACCGGGATGACGCCGCCGTCGCCGCCGGGTGTCGGCAGCAGCCAGTCTTGCCGGTCGTCGCTCCACAGCAGCAGGTGGACGCCGGTGGCGCCGGTCATCGCGCAGAGCACCTCGACCACGCGGGCGTGCAGCCCTTCGATGCTGGTCTCGGAGCTCAGCGCCTGCGACGCGGACAGGATGCCGAGCAGGTCGATCGTTCCGGTCGTGACGGTGGACCGGCGATGGCGAAGATCACCGGGCTGGTCGCCGCGCTGTGCCGGCGGTCGCGTCGGCGTGTGGCCGCAGGGTCGGGTAGGCCCAGTCCAGTTGGTCGACCTTCGCCGTCGCGCCCCAGGCGAGGTACTCCTGGCGGGCCTCGGCGAGCAGGTCGTAGCCGGCGTGTTCGACGCCGTGGGCGAGGTAGAAGCGGGCCGCGTGTTCGGTGATCAGGGCCCGATGCCATGGCCGCTGCGCGCTGGGCGGCCTCGCGCCGCGCGGCGTCGAAGGCGAGGACGGCGGCGCGGAAGTCGCCGACCGCCCAGGCCCGCTCCGCCTCGAGCAGCCGCAGCAGGTGCAGGAAGTTCGTCCGGCGCGTCCGCGGCGCGGGCGGCCAGCCACCGGGTCACCTCGTCCAGTTCGGACAGCAGACGCGCCGCGCTCGCCACCGTGGCCGGCGCGGGCCTGCCCGGCCAGGGCCAGCCCACGCAGCAGGCGCGCCACGGCGGTCGGGTAGTGGCCCGGGACCAGCCGGTAGCAGCGGCATCGCCGCCGCGGTGTGCCGCGTCAGGCCGGCCAGATCGCCGAAGATGGCGGCGGCGATCGCGCGGGTGATATGCGCGTGGAGCAGCGCCAGCGGGTTGTCGGCGTACCTGTCGGACGGGACCGCCTCACCGGCTGCGGCGGAGCTTTCGCCGCGCAGCACACCGGCCAGCCACCGGTAGCGCGTCGAGCCACTGGCCGGTCTGCTCGCTGCCGGTACGCCGCACGAAGGCCAGCCCCGCCTCCACCTCGGCGACGTAGACGTCCAGCGATGGCGCGCAGTCCAGCAGGCCACTGCACGGCCGTGTAGTAGGTGTAGCCGGCGTTGGCCAGGTCGCCCCCCGCGATCAACCCTTCCCGGGCCCGCCGAGCTGCCTGGACACCGTTTTCGATCGGCTCGAACCAGCAGCCCAGCAGCGCGAACAGGAAGCGCGCCTGCGAGGTGTCGGGCTCGTAGCCGCGGGCCTCGCCCAGCGCCAGGATCCGCCGCATCGCCCGGTACCCGGCGGCGTAGTCGCCGCGCAGCGCCACAGCGGCGAAGGCGGCGTGGCTGGCCGGGCCGAGCAGGGTACGGGCCGGGCCGTGCTCGACCCAGATCCGCAGCGCCTCCAGGCTCAGCCAGGCGACCATGGCGTGGTCGCGGCGAAGTAGGCCGCCGGCAGGATCGCGTTGATCAGACGGGTCGCGGCGAGCAGCGTCGGATCGGTGATGTCCGGCCGAGCCAGCTCGTCGGCGGCGTTCGGTGTGGTCCAGCCACCGGTACAGATAGTCGAACTGGTGGTCGAGCTCCGCGGGGAGCCGGTCCGCCGCCGGCACGGCGATGCCGAGCTCACGCAGCGACTCCAGGCCGAGCCCGATCGCCTCGGCGAAGCGGTTGCGGTGGGTCAGGCTGCGCACCTGCACCACCGTCGCGTCCGCGCGGTCCAAGGCGGTCGGTGCACAGCCCTTCGATCGTGCGGTACTCCTCGTCCGCCTCCTCCAGGCGCCCCAGGCTGTACAGCGCGGCGTGGCGGCCGGTGTGCACCTCGACGAGCGTGGCGGTCTCGCCCGGGTCGATGAGCCGCAGCGCGGCGGCCAGCAGCGCGTTCACCAGCGCGTAGTCGCCGATCAACGCCGCCTGGTCGGCGGCGCGCCGCAGCAGCCCCACCACCGCCCGCCGCTCCGCGGCGTCGTCGACCGCGTCGACCACCGGCAGGTACTGCTCCGCCGCGACCGCGAACAACTCCGGCACCCGCGCCAGCCGCCGCGCCATCGCCAACTGCAGGGCGCGTCGCCGCTGCGGATCCAGCCCGCGCAGGACCGCCTCGCGGATGCGGTCGTGGCGGAACCGCACCGCCTCCTGCACCCCGGGCTCCACCACCAGCAGACCCTCGTCGAGGGCGGGCGCCAGCCGCTGTTCCACCACGCCCGCCGGCTCGGCGGTGGCGGTCTGCAGCAGGCTCAGCTCGGCTCGCCCGCCCAGGCACGCCATCGCCTCCACCATCTGCCGCGACGGCGCCGGCATGGCGTCGACACGCGCCGCCAGCAGCCCGGCGACGTCGGACCGGCCCAGGTGAGCCCGCACAGCCGCCGTCGTCCCAGCGCCACCCGGCCGCCGTCGCGGTCAGCACACCCTCGCGGCGCAGCGCGTTGAGCAACTCCACCGTCTCGTACGGATTGCCGGACGTGTGCGGCTCGATCACCTCGGCCAGGCCCGCCGCGGTGGCCGGGTCCACGTGCAGCATCTCCGCGACCATGGCGACCGAGCTCGGAGAGCGGCAGGTTGTCCAGCCGCAGGTGCACGCACACCGGGCTGATCACGCCATCGCGGACAGCATCGCCGCCAGCGGATGCGCCGCGTCCACCTCGCCGTCGCGGTACGCACCCACCAGCAACAAGCCGTCGATCGGCTCCTCGCTCAGCACCAGGTCGACGAAGCCGAGCGGCGTGCGCCCCGCCCACTGCAGGTCATCGAGGAACACCACCACCGGCCGGTTCGGCGAGGCGACCGCCCGCAACACCTGCGCTGCCGTTCGCTGCGCCCGCACCTGCGCGGTCAGCGGATCGCCCGGCATCGGGCGGCACCCCCAGCAGCGCCGCGAACTCCGGCAGCGCCGCGGCCAGCAAGCCCGCGTTCTGCCCGACCGCCGCCACGATCCGCTCGCGAACCTCGGCCAGCTCGTCCTCCGGCTCGGCCAGCAACAGCCGACCCAGCGCCCGAAATGCCTGATGCGACCGCGTCGAACTCCAGGTCGCGCCGGTACTGGTCGAACTTGCCGGCGATGAACCAGCCGTCACCGGCGTCGGCGACCACCGGCCGCAGCTCGTCGACCAACGCCGTCTTGCCCACCCCCGGCGCCCCGCTGACCAGCACCCCACGGCACCGGCCCGTCGAGCATCGTCCGCGAACGCCGCCCCCAGCGCCGCCACCTCGTCGTCGCGCCCCACCAGCCGCGACGGCCGGCAGCAACCGCACCGGGAAATCGTGCTCGCCGACCCGCGGCACTGCCCGCCAGGATGCGTCGCGCAACCGCTCCAGGTCATAGACCAGCCCTTCGGCGGTCTGGTAGCGGTTGTCCGGCTCCTTCTCCAACAGATGCATGACGATCGCCGACAACGCCTCCGGGTATCGACCGGGTTCATCTGCGCCGGCGGCACCGGCACCCGCGCCAGATGGTCATGCGTGAGCCGCAACGGGTCCCCGGTCCCGAACGGCGGCCCGCCCGTCGCCAGCTCGTACAGCGTCGCGCCCAACGCGTACAGGTCGGCCCGCTGATCCACCGACCGGCCGGTACGGCCGGTCTGCTCCGGCGCCAAATACGCCAACGTCCCGACGATCTCGGTGGGATGAGTGAACTCTGGCCGGATCTCGGCGAGCGACGTCGCCAACGCGAAGTCCACTAGGCACGGGGTCGCGTCGCCAGCGACCACGATGTTGGCCGGAGTGATGTCACGGTGCATCACGCCGCGGCCGTGCATCCCCGCCACCGCCCTCGCCAGCTCCAGCGCGAGCGCGATCAGCTCATCCACGGCCAGCGGCTTCGACAGCCCAGCCAGGCTCGTACCACCCGCGTCGGCCAACACGATCGACCCCGGATACCGCGGCTCATCCAGCAACTGAGCGACCCCACCGACACCGCGCAGCCGCTGCGAGAATCGCGACCTCATGCTGCAGCCGACGCTGCGCGTCCGGTCCCAGCGGCTCCTTGCGGATGACCGTGCGTCCCGACAAGAAAAGCCGAGTTACGCGCGTGTGCTCGCTCTCGTGCACTATCTCGGCCCGAACGGGCGGACCCCGATCAGGCAATGAGCCTTCGCCCACCGGACACCTCCACGCACAGCCGAGCCCCCTCTACTTAACACCCGTTTGACGAGGAACGGAGCAATCCTGGTAGGACCAACAGGCGAGCCTGACGGCCTCGGCGCAGACCACCGTGTCCGACATCGCCGATGCACTAGGCATCACTCGACGCACGGTCTTACGCTACTTCACCAGCACTGAGGAGTTGTTCACTGCTGTGCCGACGTCGCGCTGAAAGATCGAGGCCCAAAAATGGCCGATGGCGTGGGCCGGGCGGAGCTCGAACCCGCGACCAACGGATTACCCAAACCGACGATCTTGACGGCCGCCGTTCTTGCCGGTAATTACTTGCGCCGCATTGTGTTTGACTGCCTCCAAGCTCTCGTCACATCACAGCAACTGGTGGCAAATCCCGATCATTGTCGATGAATATTCGATGACAAACTTGCCTGCTCCTGGGTCAACGTCGAGAGCGCTGGCGCTCTCTGTCTTGCAGTCACGGGAGCGCCTGCGGAGTTACGAGGAACTTCTCTCCGGTCGCCCGCTTGAGGTAACCGTTGAACGCATTGGGGCGGAGCATGCCGGCGAGTGAAACCTCCCGGGTGTAGGTACTGGCGAACGTCGTGGTGAGCTCCGCGGCCACGCGGGCCCGGAGCCGACCAACGGCCTCGGCCCCGATGCTCTGAAGGAATGGGGTGAGCAGCCACCCTCCAACACTCCACGCCATGCCGAAGTTCCTGGTGAGTGTGGTCGGACCCGTGTCGAGTCCGCCGTAGATGTATACCTGCTTGTGGACGGTCGACCCATACCGTGAGTACTCCGCCGCGGTCGAGTTGGCCGCTTCCTCCATGCCACTGAGAATCTGACTCGCTAGCGTTCCTCCACCCGTGGCGTCGAACGCAAGCGTCGCCGAGGTCGCCTTCAGCGCCTCGACGAGATCCGTCGAGAACGACGGCGACCCCGAATTGCAGACATGGACTGCGCCCAGTGACCTCAGCAGCTCCTCTTGGTCGCGCTTGCGGACGATATTGACCAGCGGCACCCCGTCCTTTTGGCAGAGCTTGACGAGCATCTGGCCCAGATTCGACGCCGCAGCTGTGTGTACCAGGCCGGAATGGCCTTCGCGGCGCATGGTTTCCACCATTCCGAGAGCCGTCGAAGGATTGACGAAGGACGATGCCCCATCCCTTGGCTGTGGTCCCCTTGGGCAAGACGAGACACGCGGAAGCATCAATTACTCGGTACTGCGTGTACATCTGGCCCCCGGCGATCCCCACCGTTCTTCCCAGAAGGGATTGAGCCGCGGCCGACGACCCTGCGGCCACGACGGTGCCGGCGCCCTCATTCCCCACTGGAAGCGGTTTGTCGACTCGTGCCGAAAGCCCTTCCAGTGCCACCGCTCCCAACGATGCTGTGACGACGGGGCGCTCCGGCGTGCCCGCGACCGTCGCAGTAGTCATGTCCGCGCCGGCGATGAGGAGCGCCAGGTCTGACGGGTTGATCGGCGAGGCTTCCACGCGTACCAGCACCTCGTTGGCGGCAGGGGTCGGAACTAAGACGTCGTGCAGTGAGAGCTCGACCGTCCCCTGCGACGTCACCAACGAACGCAGTTCCAGTGCGCTATCAGGCAAATCTGCGGTCATGGATGGTGCCTCGTTCCTTGTGAATTTGCTTCCAAACGTATGAACGCGCAACGCATCACGGCCCATCCCCTGGGGCTGAAGGAGGTAACGTGTCTCAGCGGAGACGGCGGGCCGCACTATCACGCGAATAGTTGCGTCGGTAACGTCATCGGCGGGCCCTTGCCAAACTCCTTGCGGGCCAGCGCAAAGGGAATCGTGACGTCGATCGCGGTCCCGTTTCCAGCGGGACTGCGAAGGACCATGGTGCCGCCCAGCACGTCAATGCGGTCTTGAAGTCCGATGATCCCGGAGCCTTTAGCGGAGTCGACTCCACCGATCCCATCGTCGCGGATCGACAGGTGAAGGTTCTGGTCGGCGGTTCGCGCAGACACCGTGACTTCGGAAGCTTGGGCATGTTTGGCGGCGTTGGTGAGCGCCTCGGCCGTCACATAGTAGGCAGCAACCTCGACCGGATCCGGCAATTTTCCCTCGATCGCGACATCGAGGGTCACCGGTACCGTGCAGCGGCGCGCCAGTGTCTTCAGTGCTGCGGGCAGACCGCCGCTGGACAGGATGGCCGGATGAAGCCCGCGAGAGATTTCTTGTAGTTCGGTCAGAACCGCCGTCAACCCGGAAGCAACCTCAGTGAGCTGCGCCTTGAGGTCGTCGAGTTCGGCCGGCACACGGTCGGCTGCCAGACGCAGATTGAGGCCGAGCGCGACCAGACGCTGTTGAGCACCGTCGTGCAGATCGCGTTCGATGCGGCGGCGGGTCTGATCGGTGGCGGCCACGATGCGCGCGCGTGATGCGGCAAGCTCGGCATAGAGCTGGGCGTTGTCGAGAGAGACGGCAAGCTGGCCGGCGATCAACTTGACGGTGTCGAGGCGCTCGGCGGTGAACGCGCCGCGGATCAGGCGATTCTCCAGGAGCAACACCGCCCGCAGCCGGCCGCGGCTGAGGATCGGTAGGGCCAAGAGCGAGCAGCGGTCGATATCGGTGAAGTAGGGGTCGCCGGCAAAACGATCGTCGCTAGCGGCATCGGCGACGACCAGGGGTTCGGGTATGCGTTTGGCATATCGCAGCACCGACATCGGCACGGCATGCTTCTCTGCCGGCGCCGCCCTGGGGGACGCTGTCGCCCGCTGGCACTGGTAGCAGCCAGTCTTCGCGGTCGTCGCTCCACAGCAGCAGCCGGACTACGGTGGCGCCGGTCATTGCGGCGAGCACCTCGGCGACGCGATCGTGTAGCGCCTCGACGGTGGTTTGCGAGCTCAGCGCCTGCGATGCCGACAGGATCGCCAGCAGGTCGATCGTTCCCGTGCTGAGCATCGGATCCCGCTGGAGATCACCGGTTTGGCCGCCGCCGAAATCGCCGGGCGCCTCGGCACGGCGCCGCAGCGCGGGATAGGCCGAGTCCAGTTGGGCGACTTTGGCTGTCGCACCCCAGGCCAGGTATTCCTGGCGGGCCTGGGCGAGAAGTTCAAAGCCGGTGTGTCGCAAGCCCTGTGCAAAGTTGAAGTGGGCCGCGCGCTCGCTGATCAGTGCCCGATGCCACGGGCGCTGACGGGCGGCAACCTCATCTCGCGCGGCGTCGAAGGCCAGGGCAGCCGTCCCCGCATCGCCGGCAGCCCAAGCCCGCTCGGCCTCCAACAGTCGCAGCATGTGCAAGAAATTCATGGGTGCGTTTTCCGCGCGGGCGGCCAGCCAACGGATCAGCTCATCGAGTTCAGCGAGCAACGCGGGACGCTCGTCCGCGGCAACGGTTCGGGCGTGCGCGGCGAGGGCCAGACCGCGAAGCAGGCGGGCCACCGCGGTTACGTAGTTGCCGAGGGCAAAGGGCAGCGACTGCATCGCCGCGGCGGTGTGATGTCGCAGGCTCGCCGGATCGTCGAGGATGGCGGCGGCAATCGCGCGGCTGAGATGTCCATAGAACGGCACTGCCGGGGTTTCGGCGTACTCAGTCGATCGGCACCGCCTCGCCTGATACCGCGGAGTTTTCGCCCGCGCACCACGCGTGCTAACCACCGGTAGGCCTCCAGCCACTGGGCTCATCGGCTCGATGCCGACCCGCTGGACGAAGGCCAATGCCTTGATCCGCCTCGGCGAGGTACGCATCCAGGCTTGGCACGCAATCCAGTAGCCCGCCGTATGTGTGGGCCACGGTGTAGCCGGCGGTGGCAAGGTCGCCACCTTTGACCAGCCCTTCGCGTGCCCGCTTTGACTTGTTGGATACTGACTTCCAGCGGCTCGAACCAGCAACTGAAGTAAGAGACCACAAACCGCGCCAATGATGTCTCGGGCTCATAGCCGCGGGCTTCGGCCAGCGCCAGAATCCGGCTCGACGCCCGGTATGCGGCGCCGTAGTCGTCGCGCAGCGCGATGGCAGTGACTGCCGAGTAGCTCGCGGGACCGAGCATGCCACGGGCGCTCCCATGATCGAGCAGAATCCGCACCGCTTCCAGGCTCAGCCACGCCTGCATGAAGATGTCACCCGAAAAGGTCGCCGTCGGAAAGACCGCACTGAGCAGACATGTCACGGCGAGCAGGGTCGGGTCGGAGATTTCGGGCCGGGCCCGATCATCCGTCGCATTGGTGTGATCCAGCCACCGGAACAGATAGTCGAAGTAGTGGTCGAGCAACTCCGGTAACCGATCAGCGGCCGGAACGGTAACGCCGAGTTCGCGCAGCGCCTCCACGGCGAGCTCAATCGCCTCTGTGTAGAGCTTGCGATTGGTCAGGCTCTGCACTTGGACACAGGTCGCGTCCACACGCTGCATCGCGGCGGTGCTCAGCCGCTCGATGATGCCGTAGTCCTCGTCGGCTTCCTCCAGCCGCCCCAGACAGAACAGGGCGGTGAGACGTCCGGTGTGCAACTCGATCAGCGTGCCGGTATCGCGCGCGTCGGCGACCCGCAGCGCGCCGGTGAGCAGCGAATGAACCTGGCTGTGCCCGCCGACGAGCGTGGCTTGCTCGGCAGCGCGCCGCAACAGCGCCAGCACGTGAGTGCGCTCCGCCGCGTCGGTTATCGCATCGATTACCGGCAGGTACTGCTGGGCGGCGACGGCGAACAATTCCGGCATGGCTGCCAGCCGCCGTGCCAGCGCGAGCTGCAGGCTGCGACGCTGCTGGGTGTCAAGCTCGGCCAGGATGGCTTCGCGGATGCGGTCGTGGCGGAACCGCACCGCGTCATGGGCCCCGGTCTCGGCCACCAGCACTCCGTTCCCGAGCGCGGGCGCCAGGTGCCGCTCCACCACGTCAGCCGACTGCCCGGTCGCGGCCGCAAGCACGCCAAGCTCGGTGCGCCCGCCCAGACACGCCATCATTTCCACCATGTCCCGCGAGGCCGCCGGCAGGGCCGCCAACCGGCCAAGCGGGCGGGCGGCCACATCCGAGCTGGCCAAAAGCGAGCGCACGGCCGGTTCGTCCCAGCGCCATCCGGTCGAGATCGGGGTCAGAATGCCCTCCTGGCGCAGCGTATTGAGCAACTCGACCGTCTCGTAGGGATTGCCGCGCGTATGCGGCTCGATGAGCCCGGCTAATGCACTGGCGCCAGCCCGGTCTACCCGCAGTACTTCGGCGATTAAGTCTGCGACGTCTGCCCGGGGCAGATTCATCAGATCCAGGTGGATCACGCCGGGCTGTTGTCGCCAGCGCGACAGTGACGCCGAAAGCGGATGCGCCGGGTGGAGGTCGTCATGGTGGGCAGCCACCAGCAGCAGGCCCTCCACTTGCTCGCTGAAGGCGAGATCTATGACGCCGAGAGCGGTCGGTGCTGCCCACTGCAGGTCGTCGACGAACACCATCACCGGTCGTTTTCGCGAGGCCACCGCACGCAGCGTTTCCACTGCGCTGTGCTGCACCCGGACGTGGGCGGTCAGCGGATCGCCGGCCTGCGGAGCCACGCCCAGCAGCGCCGAGAACTCCGGCACCGCCGCGGCGACCATCCCCGCATTCGGACCCAGCGCGGCCAGGATCCGTTCCCGCAGCTCGACCAGCTCATCTTCCGGCTCGGCCAGCAGCAGCCGACCCAATGCGTGGAAACGCCTGAAAGATGCCGTCGAACTCCAGATCCTGCCGATACTGGTCGAACGTGCCGGCCACGAACCAGCCATCGTTGCCGGTCACCACCGGGCGCAGCTGATCAACCAACGCCGTTTTCCCCACCCCCGGTGCCCCACCGACTAGCACACCGCGACATCGTCCCGTCAGCGCATCCTCAAACGCAGCACTTAGCGCGACCACCTCGTTGTCGCGGCCGACGAGCCGCGACGGTGCCAGCAGGCGCAGCGGAAAGTCCCGCTCACCGACCCGCGCTGCAGCCCTTGTCGACGCACCGTGTTCGGCCAACCGCGCAAGGTCGTGGCTCACCCCGTCCGCCGACTGGTAGCGGTCGTCGGGCTCCTTTTCCAGCAGATGCATGATGATCGCCGACAGTGGTTCGGGCACCGCGGGATTCACCTCGCACGGAGGCGTGGGCACACGCGCCACAACATCGTGCATGAGCCGCAGCGGATCCTGCGAGCCGAACGGCGGCTCACCGGTGGCCAACTCATACAGTGTCGCGCCCAACCCGTACAAGTCGGCGCGCTGATCCATCGACCGACCGGTACGTCCGGTCTGCTCCGGCGCCAAATACGGCAGCGTCCCAACAATTTTGGTGTGGTGAGTGAACTCCGGGCGTATCTCGGCCAGCGACGTCGCCGACGCGAAACCCACCAGGCACGGCGTGCAGTCGGAAGAAATCACAACGTTGGACGGACAGATGTCGCGGTGCATCACGCCACGGCCATGCATTCCCGCCACCGCCGCGGCCAACCCCGCCGCCAGGCCGATCAGCTGGTCTACCGCGAGAGGCTTGACCACCAGTGCCAGGCTCGCCTCGCCGGCGTCAGCGAGCGTGATCGACCCGGGGTAGCGCGGCTCATCCAGCACCTGAGCCACGCCAACAACCCCTTGCAGCCGCTCAAGGATAGCCAGCTCATATCGGAGGCGACGCTGGGCGTCCGGTCCCAGCGGCTCTTTGCGGATCACCGTGCGCCGCGATAAGAACAACCGCGTCACGCGTGTGCGTTCGCTCTCGAGCACGACCTCGGCCCGAACGGGCGGGGCCCGCTCAGGCAAAACCGCACCCTCGCCCATCGGCCACCTCCACGTACGGCCGAACCCGGCTCTTACCTAACACCCATTCGAGAGAAATGGCGACAACCCTGAAAACACCAGGCGGCTCGAAACTGTTGCCCTCGATGAGGGAGCGTCAAGGATCAGACGAAACCGCTGTCGAGCATCAGCCCACACACTGTCAACCGGGCGGGGCGGGTCACCCATGGAGGCTGGCGGGAACCGCAAGTGCCGGTAAACCCCCTCCCGGAGTAGGGCTAGCCGCAATGACACGGCCTCACTGGGTTGCGAGCCTGGTGCGTGAAAGGTGCTGAACGCCCAGCACTGTGGGAGCCATCATTTTGCGCACGGTGGATCGCAGTGTGATGGCCCGTTCTACCGGACGGCAATTTCCAAAGGTGTATTGCCGGAGCCGAAGCGCTCGATCAACGCCGGCAGTGATTTCAATCCAGCCGCCACGCCGAAAGCAGAGATGAAGACGTGACCGAGGCCAGTGGACAAAAGGACGACGAGTTCGCGCTCTCGACTTCCGAACGCATCGCCTTTGGCGTCGGGTCCCTCGCGACGGCAACCTATGCGGTCGTGCCGGGGCTTGTCCTGTTGTACTACCTCACCGACATCCTTGGCGTGACGGCGGCGATCGCGAGTTTTGTCGTGTTCCTTCCGAAGCTGCTCGACCTCGTCTACAACCCGATCATCGGCCGATTGTCCGATTCCACGGTGTCGCGAATCGGACCGCGCAGGCCATGGATGATCGCCGGGATGACCATCCTCCCGCTGGGTTTCGCCTCGATCTTCTTCTCGCCGTTTGACGGAAACGCGGCGGCCTGGTGGGTCGGCGCAACGCTGGCACTGACCGGTCTGGGCTTCTCAGCTTTCGTCGTCCCGTACAGCGTTTTGCCGGCAGAGCTCGGGGCGAGCCCAGCAGAGCGAACGTCGATGACCGCATGGCGTATGGGATTCCTGGGTGTCGCGCTGTTGGCGGGAGGCGTGTTGGCGCCCCTGCTGGCCGATGCTAACGGCGGGGGGCGTCAGGGATATCAAGTCATGGCCGTAGCAATGGCCTGTGTAATTTTCGTTGGTACATGCGGAGGGCTGTACGCTGCGCGCAGCTCGACTCGCGCCGCTTCTGAGGCGGCGACGAAGGGCGCCGGGTCGCTGCGCGAGGCGCTTGCAGCGACCCGCGATAACCGATCGTTTCGTGCCCTTCTCGGCGTATTCGTGTTGATCGAGGTGGCGGTTTCGGTCACGCTCGCCGGACTTCCTTATGTGGCGGACGAGATTCTCGCGACAAAGGACGCCGTGGGCCCGCTCTTTGTCTGCGTAGTTGGACCGATGCTGGTGACAATGCCGGTGTGGCGATCAGCTGCAGGCCGGTTCGGTAAGAAGCCGTGCCTTGTTGCAGCAGCACTGATATATGCCATGGGCGTGTCAGGCGTTCTCATGCTGCCGGCGATAACCGAGACCGTCAGGTTCGGTGTGGCGTGCGCAGCGTGTCTGGTGGCAGGTATCGGCTATTCCGGTATCCAGCTTCTGCCGCAGGCCATGCTCGCCGACACGTTGGCCGCGGACGCTGCTGAATCGGGACAGCGCCGCGCAGGGCTTCTTTCGGGCCTGTGGTCGGCCGCCGAGACCGTCTCGTCGGCGGCCGGCGCGAGCATCTATGGATTTGTACTCGCGGCCAGCGGATTCATCTCGTCAGCGTCCGGCGAATCGATCGTGCAGCCATCCAGCGCGGAGTGGGGGATCGTGTTCGGATTCTCCGGTGTCTCAGTCCTCGCCGTCATTGCGGCGCTGACGCTTCTGGCTGGCTACACACTCACCGAGGATCAGGCCGAAGAGTTGGTGCTTGCACGTCAGCGTGAAGGCTGTGCATCTGCACCAACGTCCGCGCAATCATCTTGATCGGCAAGCCCTGCGCTCGATGCAATCGGGAGATCATCTATTGCCCACTGCCTGGATACCAGCTCCGCCCTTAGGATTCGCTGTTGGCCTGGTTGAGCGGAAATTGGACACGCAGGGTGGTTCCGGCTGCCTGGGGGCTGTGCAGATCGAAGTGGCCGCCAAGCGCCTGCGCACGATCCTTGAGGCCGACCAGCCCGGTGCCGCCGGCGAAGCCGGCACCCCCGACACCGTCGTCAGCGACCTCGATACGCAAGCTGCCGCGGTCCCGATCGCGTTCGACGCTGACAGTGACGGTGATGGCCGACGCCCGAGAATGCTTGGCCGCGTTGGTCAATGCCTCGGCGACAATGTAGTAAGCGCTGACCTCGACCTGATCGGACAGCCGCTCCTCCACGCGCAAGTCGAGCTGAACAGGAATCGGCGAACGGCGGGTCAGTGCCCGCAACGCTGGGCCGAGACCGCCCTCGCTCAGGATCGCCGGGTGAATGCCGCGCGACAGATCGCGCAACTCCTCAAGTGCTTCGCTGGCCTGCTCGACGGCGCGGTCCAGGCGCATCCGAAGCTCGCCCGCGTCCGGCGACACCTCCGCCTGTGCCATCCGCAGCTCCAGCGCCAGCGAGACAAGCCGCTGCTGGGCACCGTCGTGCAGATCGCGTTCGATCTGGCGGCGGGTCTGATCGCCGGCGGCCACCACACGTGTGCGCGACGCGGCAAGCTCGGAAAGACCTGAGCTAGTGGTTGTGCGCAGTCTGCAGCGCAGGCGGAAGCCGCACCTCATATAGTTTCGCCCCAAGCGGCTTCAAGCACGGCCAAACGGCGAAGCAATCAGGCTCAGCGGATCGCACGGCGATGGTGTATCTATGCGGTCGCTCCGGCCGCTACGTCACCGGTATCACCCTGCCTGTCGACGCCGGGTATACCCGTCAAGTAGTGGGGTCGCTAGCGCGGCTGGTCTCAACGTTGAGCGGGATCATGGCGTGAAGGCATGTCCCGCCTCCGCGCGGACTGACCACTCTAATGGTGCCACCGAGGGTCTCGACACGGTCTTTCAGGCCGATCAGACCCGAGCCTTTACCTACCTCTGCTCCCCCAATTCCGTTGTCCTGCACCACGATCCGAAGGTGGTTGTTCACCCTGTGTATGCTTGCCGTCACCTCAGAGGCCTGCGCGTGCTTGGCCGCATTGGTCAGCGCCTCGGCCACCAAATAGTAGGCGGCCACCTCAACGGACTCGGGTAACCGACGGTCAATCGCCGCATCGAGGGTCACCGGTACCTTCGACCGGCGAGCCAGCGACTTCAGCGCCGAGGCCAGGCCGCCCTGCGACAGAATGGCCGGATGTAGTCCGCGCGATAGTTCCCGCAGTTCGGTTGAGACGTCGGTCAACTCGGACGCCATTTCGGCCAGCTCCTTCTTGAGATCATCCAGTCCAACGGGTACGGACTGCTCCGCCAAGCGGATTTTCAGCGCCGATGCAACTAGCCGCTGTTGGACGCCGTCGTGCAAATTTCGCTCCACCTGGCGCCGAGCGGCGTCGCCGGCTGCGACAATCCTCGCTCGTGAAGCGTTGAGCGCCAGCACCGCCTTGCGCGCGGCCACCACGCCGACGACAAAGTTGGCCAGCAACGCCATAGCCATCAACCCGGCGTACACGGCACCGACGGGATCCGCAGGATCGACTTGCTTGAGAAGAACGACCAGAACAGTTTCCACAACAAGGAAGACCGCCGCGGCGCAGATCGCCAGCACGGCGCCACGCGGCGTCGACGGCCTGAGGACGCGGAGCAGCCGCGTCCGCACAATCACGGATGCAGCCTGCCATTCGAGGGGCTTGCGGAAAGCCCTCCGCGGAGTTCCCACGCTCCCGCCAGTGCAGCATGGATCACACCGGAATCATCTCAAAATCAGCTCTGCATCGGCTCGGAACCTAAGGGTCCACATCAATTCGCGACGAGGTGGACCCTCGGTTCCCGATTCGCGCCAACCGCGTCTTGCCTAGCCGACGGAATCGCCAGTCAACCCTGTCCGCTTGTCGTCAGTGCTGGCGACTCCCCCGCTCCGGCCGAATGCGATCCAACCATTGCAGCTGGCCGGGGGGTGCCTTGGGTGTCTGCCGTGAAGACGCCGTGCTTGTTCGGCGCGATTCTTAAGGCAAGTGACATGGATCACCATTGAGGAGCACGGCGATGTGGGAAATCATTACCTCGCAAGGGCATAGAGCACGCGACATTCAACACGAATCCGACGCGATGCGCACCGTACACTCGCTCGGTTTGACGACATTGATTGCTCCGGGTCGGTACTTGGTCTCCGATTATCGGGGCCAGCGTTTCGTCGCGGAAATCCACTGGCAGCCGACCGTGACGCCGGCCCGGCCACACCTACCGTCCTACCGCTGAATGCCTGGAGGAGCAAATGCATGAACTGCTCGGCAGATTCGCCACCTGGGTCGTAGAGATGTTAGATCGCAGCCTGATTACAGTGCCCGACATCGACGATTCCTAGCCGCCCCGTCTCCGCACAGCACGCCCGTGCTGACTGGTGTCCCAAAGGAATTGGGTGTCGCGTTCGCGGGTCTTGGCGCCATAGCTCCAGCCCCTGCTGCCAACATTGCAGCTGACTGGTATCTGAAACTGCGGCTAGCACCGGCGACGACGACCGCTTCGTCAGCCACGCTTGGGTGCCATGGGAACAACGGCAATCCGCACACCCATGGGGGTTGCTGGCCAACAACACCTCAAGACGTGCATCAGCGATCGGCCCTCGCATGCCGAAACCGTCCAAACCGCCTACAGCGCTGCCCGCAAGCTGATCACCTCTTTTGTGGGCTCCCTCGTTTTTCTGATGTTGGTTGCAGTCGCGGCGTGGATCGTCATCAGCTCCGGCGCCGGCCATCCGACGTGGCAGTAATCCAGTCCGAAACCGCCGGCGGCACCGCATCGGGCAGGCGGTCCGCTGCACGGTTTGCGATGGAGGCCGTCGGGAATTTCGTCTTGGTGTTCGCGTTCGGCGTTGCGATCTCCACCCATAGCTGGTTCTCACCACTGTTGATCGGAGCACCACTCGTCGCAATGATCTACTCCAGCAGTCGCGTGCCGGGCGGGCACTACAACCCGGCGATGACCATTGCAATGCTGATTCGCCGTCGGCTCGCAGTGCGTACCGCCCTCGCGTTTTGGCTCGTTCAGGTCGGCGCCGGACTGTTGGCGGCGGTGAGCGTGCGTGCGATCGTCGATCCCAGGCAGCTGGCGGTCACCGCGGCGATGACATTGAAGGGATCCACTCTCTTGGCCGCGTTCGCACTCGAACTGGTCCTCACCTGTGCGCTGTGCTGTGTGGCACTGGAGGTTTCGACGGGCAATAGCCAGACAGTCGATGACCACTACGGTTGGCCAATCGCCTTCAGCCTGATTGCGGGCGCCATCGCGATCGCCGCTATCACCAGTGACGCATTCGATCCCGCCGTCAGCTTCGACGACGCCCTGCTCGGGATTTTCTCGTGGCCGACGCTTTGGGTATACCTGGTTTCCCAACTGCTCTCTGGAATCGCCGCCACGATCACATTCGTGAGCCTCGCCGGCCACCACTGAGCGACGCCGGATACGTCTGGTTTCTTGATTTCGCGTTTGCAACCGCCGACGACTCGCCCCTGGCCGGGTTCGAGGGATACCTGCTGGCTGGGTATATCGATTCGGGTTGCCGGTAACGACATACGTCGATGAATCCTGCACGCTAAGAGATGAGCCGAAATCACATCACCCGTATGGCGGTGCTTTACAACGGGTTTCAACAAAGTTTCGTTGAGTCCAACAGCCTTGTCGGCTAACACCGCCGTCGGAACCGCGCAAACGAACAGCTGAGGAGACACTACTCATGACCGTAGACGGAGTCACCCTGGGCGGACGCCTCCCGCTTTACGACCGTGAAGAACTAGAACCGGCACAGAAAGAGCTCTTCGACTGGCTGATGAACAAAGCCGTCCCGTGGGCGGAGGGTGCTGGTTTTCAGGCCGGTAATCGAGACCGGCCAGCTCATCGGACCCTTTAATCCTGCCCTACTGAACCCGGCCATCTCGAAGGCGTTCTTCGACTTTGTGCTCGTCGAGCACGAACACACCTCGCTCAGTGAACGCGCCAGGGAAGTCATTATTTTGACCGTCGGCGCGGCCTGGCAGGCTCCCTACGAGCTCTACGCCCATCGCGCCGTTGGCCGCCACGTCGGGCTCTCCGACGACGAGGTGCGCACCCTCGCCGAGGGTGGCCTGCCGAAGAATCTCAGCGATACGGAAACGGTGGCCCATCGCGTCGCGCGTGCCCTGTCGATCGAGCATCATCTCGACGAAGCACTCTACCGCGAGGCGGAAAAGCTGCTCGGCGCCAACGGGATCATGGACGCTGTCGTACTCACCGGCATCTATCACACCGTGTCCGCAATCCTCAACGCATTCGTGATACCCGCGCCGGCGCAAATCGTCGATGCCTCAGCTCCCTGAACAACCTAGCTGCCGGAGGTTAGCGGTGAACATACTGTCCGAATGCTCGGATCAGAAAGCCGGAGGGTCGGCGCAGCCCGAGACCGTGGCGAAGCTGCTGCGGCAGTTGGGCGTGCGTAACGCCTCAGTTGGTCAAGAGGCAGATGCTTTGCGGGTCTGGGTTTGTGACAACGTTCCAAATCAGGCACTTCGGGTGAGCTTCCTGCGAAACGGCTACGGGTTCATCCTCGATCGGAGGTTTGGACGGCCACCGAGGGGGAAGTACCCGACCAACTGAGCGCGGCACAGGCCGAGCGACTCATCAGTCGCGTAGCGCTCGGTAGTCACCGGACAGGTCGTAATGCGCCTGCACGTTCTAAGCCTGCGGCGTCAGCTGAACAGACAAACGATCAGAAGGTTCGTGCAGGTCAGTTCAGTCCGAGGGGGATGGTCGCATGCAGCAATGTTCCACCCTCAGGCGGGCAGTCGATCTTAAGCTGGCCACCAAGGGCCTCGACCCGGTCGACGAGGCCGATCAGTCCGGACCCTTCACCGACGTGTGCTCCGCCGATTCCGTTGTCTTGCACGCACAGAAAGAGGTTCGCATCGTCGGTGTTGGCCGATACCGTCACTTCGGAAGCCCGTGAGTGCTTGGCGGCATTAGCCAAGCCTTCTGCCACAACGTAATACGCGGCGACTTCCGCCGATTCGGGTAACCGACGGTCGACCGCCACGTCGAAAGTGACCGGAATCGCAGATCGCCGCGCCAGCGCCTTGAGAGCCGGAAGCAGTCCACCCTTGGACAAGATGGCCGGATGAAGGCCGCGGGAAATCTCCTGCAGGTCTTCATAGGCCTCTGTCAAGCCCGAAGCGAGGTGTGCGAGTTGCTGTTTGAGGTCATCGAGATCGGCTGGCACCGACGCCTCGGCCATTCGCGCATCCAGTCCAAGTGCAATCAGCTGCTGTTGCGCTCCATCGTGGAGGTTGCGTTCTAGGCGGCGCCTAGCGTCGTCGGCGGCCGCCACGATCCGCGCCCGTGAGGCGACCAGTTCGGCGCGGTTGGCAGCGTTGGCGATAGCCGCCGCCACCAAATCGGCGAAATCGCTGACCCGCTCCTCAGTGTCAGACGGCAATGGCTCCTGTTGCGACGACGCGACGATAGCCGCACCCCACACACGGCCGTTTACAACGATCGGGGCTCCTACCCCGGAACGGATGCCGAATTCCCGAATGCGGGTAATGACAGGCCCACGGGCACCTTCTATGTCGTCGTGCCGCGCGGGCCTGCCGGTCTGCAGGATCCACGCCAGTAGGTTGTCGTCGTCAACCGGCATGCGCTCCCCGACTGGAAGATATTGCGATCCAGGCTTGCTGCTCCCAGCGATTACGATGGCCGAGCCATCGGGGTCGTAGCGAAATACGCCTGCGCCGTCGCAATCCAGGCAGCGGACCATTTCCTCGGCCACCGCCGAATAGACCTCGGACGGCGTGACCGCGCTCTGCGCGACCAGTGTGGCCATCCGGCGCAGGGCTTCCTGCTGCTTGACGAGGATGCTGAGTCCGTCACGGCTTGCCTCGAGCATGGTTCGGGTCTGGTGCAACTGGTCCTGTTCGCGGCGGCGCTCGGTGACATCGCGGCCGATCGCATACGCCAGACCTCCATGCCACACCACGTTCCACTCGATCCAGCGCCAGGAGCCGTCCTTACGGATCATTCGACTCTCAAATCGCGCCGGCTCGGTGCTGCCTTCGACCGCGCCCAACATCGAGCGCACACGGTCCCGATCCTCGGGCGCGACGAGGTTGATCCAGGGCTGTGACGTCATTTCGTCTTCTGAATAGCCAAGGATGCGCCCGCACGCGCGGTTCACTCGGATAAATCGGTCTGGCCCCACAATGGCCAAAAGGTCCGATGACAGCTCCGAGAATCGCTCACCCGTACGCGCTACGGCCGCGATGGTATTGGCCAACAGCGCCACGAAAAGGAAGACGCCAATAGACAGCCAGAAGCTCAGCTCCGTCGGGCCGAAATGAAGATGTGGGTAGGTGCGGAAATAGGCGTAGGCCATCGCGCTGAATACCGACGTTATTGCGGACAACCCGAATCCCCACACCGTTGAGACCACCAAGACGCTGACCATGTACAACGTGCCGAACGGCTTGCCGGTGAGTTGTCTGAGATAGATGACTGCGACGGTCTCGATGACCATTAATGACGCGGCGACCACGAGGCCCAACCAAATCGGTGGAGCTGTCGGCCGCATCAGCAGCGACACAAAGCTGGGCCGCATGACGCGCAGCCGCAAGCGCGCATCGGCGATGCGGTCCGCGAGACGACGACCTGACGTCTCATCCGAGCCGGGCAGCCTCGGGCGTTTCTGCGTCATCGGAAACTCATTTCGACCCATCGACAACGTCGATGTGACGTGGAGAGCAGCATAGCCCGGTCGCGCGCCGCTACTTGAAGGTTTGGTGGAAGCGTTCCATGCTGCCGCACGGCTCTGACCTGCGGGAGTGCGCCGGCTCGCCTTCCGGAGAGCCCTTGACGAACGATCACCGTCGGCGCGACGGGCCTCTTGTGACTTCTTCTACACCGACCCGGCGGGCACCGGAGCGCGAACGGCTTCAGCACTGAGAGATCTCAGAATCGATTGCACGCGAATGCTTCTGGATGAACGGCAACGCGGTAGCTTGGCGCAAGTGGGCGTAAGCATTGCGGTCGTCGGACCGGGTGCGATCGGCTCGACCGTCGCGGCGTGCCTGCACCAAGCCGGACACACCGCCGCTGGTGTGCGGCCGCACGGCCCGTGACCACTCGACGTCCGACCAGATCCCAGGGTCTTGACCGGCGAGCGCATCGTGGTGCCCACCCGGGTCCGCACCGACCCTGGCGAGGTCAGGCAGCCCGTCGAACTGGTGCTGTTCGCGGTCAAGGCGACCCAGATCAGCCAGGCAAGCGCGTGGCTGGCCGCGTTATGCGACCACAACACAACTGTCTGCGTCCTGCAGAACGGCGTCGAACAGGTCGAACTGGTTCAACCGCACTGCAAGGTTTCCACTGTGGTACCTGCGGTCGTGTGGTGTCCCGCCGAAACGCAACCCGGAGGATGGGTGCGGCTTCGCGGACAGCCGGAGCTGACGTTGCCATCCGAAGGTGGCCCGGTCGCGGCCGTCCTCGCAGATGCCGGCTGGAAGGTCCGCCTTACCGACGTTTGTGACCGCGGCTTGGCACAAGCTGCTGACGAACGCCGTCTCCGGGCTGATGGTGCTGACCATGCGCCGCTCAGGGATGTTCCGCCGCGACGACGTGTTAAGGCTATCGCGCGGTTACCTCGAGGAGTGCCTAGCCGTCGCGCGGGCGGAGGGCGCGAATCTCGGCGACGACGTGATCGGCCAGATCCTTATGCGGCTCCGCAACGCCCCACCCGACGTTGCCACCTCGATGCTCGGCGATCGCGAAGCCGGCAAGCCGCTCGAGTGGGACATCCGAAACGGCGTGATCCTGCGTAAGGCGCGCAAGCACGGCCTGCCGGCGCCAGTCAGCGAGGTAATCGTGCCGCTTCTCGCCACAGCCAGCGACGGGCCGGGCTAGCGCTCACACGAGACCGTCAGTTCGGAGCAAATCGCTCGGGTTTGATAATTCTTCGCAGGACGCGTCGATACCGTGACCACACCGGCACATACAGCGACAATTCCTTGCGTAGAGCCTGTACCACGTCTCGACGATTGATGGTCCGCTGAGCGACCGTAACCGCGCCGAACTCGCCCTGTCGCAAGGGAGACTGTGTGGATGAGCGATTTTCCGGGCGGTTTCTTGTGGGGCAGCGCAACGGCTGCTCACCAGGTAGAAGGCGGCAACACCAACAGCGACTGGTGGCAGTGGGAGCACACTCCCGGCGACACCACCGTGGAATCATCGGGAGACGGTATCGATCACTGGCACCGCTATGACGAGGACTTCGCGCTGCTGGCCGCGCTCGGACAGAACGCGCACCGTTTCTCGCTGGAGTGGTCGCGGATCGAACCGGCGGAGGGTGAGTTCTCCCGCGCTGCGCTCGATCACTATGCGCGGGTGCTGGAAAGCCTGGCGCGGCATGGGCTCAGCGCATTCGCGACGCTCTACCACTTCACGCTTCCTCGGTGGTTCGCCGCCCGGGGCGGATGGTTGGCTGACGGCGCGCTGGATTTGTTTGGCCGCTACGTCGACAAGGTTGCGCTTACGTTGGGCGATCTCATTCCGTACGCCTGCACCGTCAACGAGCCCCAAATCGTTGCGTTACAGGGGTATTGGCGCGGAGCGTTTCCCCCAGGCCGGCGGAACAGGGAGGAGGCCCTGCAAGTCAACAGCATCCTGGCCGCAGCTCATCGAACCGCAACAGCCGCGCTGCGCTCCGGCCAGGGCCGCCCGAAAGTCGGCACGTGCCTTCAACTGCCCTGCATAGAGCCGTTGCGCGGTTACAGCACCGACGATATCGCCGCGGCCGAGATGGTGCGCACTGCGATGGTGGACTTTCACATCGACGATCTGCGCACTGGGGGTGACGTGGGAGATTTCGTCGGCCTGCAGTACTACACCCGCTTTCAAGTCGACGCGACGGCGCCGGGTTTCATCGCCACTCCCGCAGCCGAGGCGGAAACCACGCAGATGGGCTGGGAGGTATATCCGGAAGGGTTTGGTCGGATGCTTCGCCGCCTCGCTGAGGCGGGACTGCCCATCGTCGTGACGGAAAACGGAATCGCCACTGCGGACGACAGCCAGCGGATCCGGTTCCTCGCGGCGCACCTACACCAGCTCAAGCAGGCGATGGACGCAGGAATGGATGTCCGCGGCTATATGTACTGGTCGTCGTTCGACAACTTCGAGTGGGCGCACGGGTATCGTCCCACGTTCGGTCTCATCGCCATTGACCGTGACGATCACTACCGCCGCGTCGTCCGTCCGAGCGCCGTCGCCTACGGCACCGTTGCCCGCAGCGGGTCACTGGACGTCCTGCTCGACCGGGCCGGCTGACTCTCCTACGCGGCCGTCGCTGTCCGGATCGTCGGGGCGGGGCGAAAGTCGGCTGGGCGCCCGCCGAGCGGCTACGCTAACCTTGCGTACCGCCTATAAGTCCGCTGATCGGTTCTGGTGGGTATCCGGTGACGCAGCAACGCCCCAGGCGGCCTGGCTCGGAGTGGATACCGGGTCGACGCCTGGCGGACCACATCTCCGATGCCCGTATGCGCTTGGGCGTCATGCGGCCACGCTTTGTGTCGCTGCTCATGCGGCCATGCACGATCGTCCCACGCGGGGCGTTCACCGCCGACAAGCAGCTCACCGCCGATTTCGACGAGGGCGTGCTACTGGTCCGATCGGGAGGGCATGCAAGTACTGCGCTGCAATCTCGACGGCAGCGAGCTGCGCCCACTGGTGGTGCCGGCCGTTGGTGACGAGGCGGCGCGCGATGCCCGCAACCACTGCGTCGGCCCACACTCCTCGGTGGCACATTCGTCCTCATAGCGGGCATCATCGCGTTCGGCACCGGTGCACTCAACCGCAGATCAGAGGCCAAGTGAAACCGGCCACCAGAGATTGAGATGCCGGTCATGCGGCTCGGCTCTTTGTCAGTTCAGAGCAAATCGCTCGGCTTTGATTTGCCTTCGCAGTACGTATCGATGCCGGGACCACACCGCCACATACAAAGCGAGCTCCTTGCGCACACCCTGTACCACGTCCCGACGATTGATGCTCACCTTCTGATACTTCTTCAATGCGGCCCGCTCTTCGCCGGTCATATTGTCGATCCACTTTTGAACCTGGCCGTGGTAAGTCGCCGTCACTTTCGACATCCCTTGTCCAGCCGGCTAGTTGGACGGACTGCTGGTACATGTAAGCGATGGCCAGATCGGCGACTTGGTAATTCCCGGTGAGGGCCAACTCGCTGATCACCTGTTGCATGGCAGGCACTGTTTCGGTGAGTATTTTTTCGCGATCATCGGGAGGAACGGCCTTCAGGAGCTCCAAGTCCCTGCCGATTCGCAGTGCTTCCGCGTAGAGCGTTTTCAACTCCTCATAATGGAAGCGCTTGGCCTCCGATCTACGGTTGAGTGAACCGGTACCGAATGCCACGATGCCGGCGACGAGCACGAACATGCCGCCGATGACTGTGCCCTGCGGCGGTGTCAAGTTCTGCCAGAAATCCAACCACCAGTCCATCTTTACCTGCCTTGTGCCTTCACTGTGATCGCATGATCACGGTCAAGCCGTGCCTGGGAGCGGCGCTGGGTGGGGGGGTACACCCAGCGCCGCATGATCCGATGAGGCGCAGTCATTTTCGCGGCTCACAGTTCTGCAAGCGCGATACCGGTGAGCCCGGAGCCCAGGTTCACCAGTTCGGTGTCGATGCCTGCGTCCAGGTCAACGTGGCGGACGCTGCCACTGAGATCCGTTACATAGAAATCAGATTCGGAAACCGCCGCCACCCCGATCGCCTCCCGATATCCACGGGAGATGATTTCCGATGTGCCCGACCGTCGGCTGCACGGTCGCCCGGTTCAGCGTGTTGCCCTCCGGTTCGTCGCCCCGGTCCGTCCACACCAGCGTTGCACCGCGCGTGGAGGAGGTGCAGATCGATGGGTTCGGGCAGGTCCTTCCACAGCAGTTCGATATCGTCGCGGTACTGCGGGCTCATCCCGGCCGGCAAATCGAGCGGGGCACGAAATATCCTGCCCTCACCGGCATTTGGCGCGCCCTTTTGAGTCCAGTACAGCAGGCGCCGATCCACATCCACAGCGATTCCCACACAATGGTTGCGTTCGATGTGCGCCTCGTCGTCACCAATCCCCGTCACCACCAATGGGCGTAGGTCACTGCCGTCGAGATTGCACCGCAGAACTTGCAAGCCCTCGCGATCGCACCAGTACAGCACGCCCTCCTCGAAATCGGCGGTGAGCTGCTTACCACAGGTGAACGCCCCGCGCGGCACGATTGTGATGCGGTTGCCGCCGTCGAGATCCGCACGTTCCAACGATCCGTTGCGGGTGTATGCCTCTTCTCCGGGAATGGCATTACCGGCATCGGGAGCGCCCATGTTCGTCCAGTAAACATGCCCCCGGCGCTGGTCCACGACGATGCCGTCCGGCAACTCGTCGAGGCCAGCGACCAGGGTCCGCACGCGGGTCCCGTCCAGGGACACCGCCTGCAGCTCATGTTTGCCGGCGTTGAGCACCAGCAAGTCGGTCATCGACGTCAGCTCTCGCTTTCCACTGCGGGGCCACGAGCTCCGGTGTACGCGGGCACCGCACGGCATATCGCATCCGTGTTCTTGCCCGCCTGCATGACGGCGCGGTCCGGCCGCACGATCGCGGTGGTGGCGCGGCCGTCGCGTAGCCAGCGATCGAGCTCACTGCCGGCGGCAGCGGGCACGACGACTGCTCCGCGGCCAGTGAGCGCGCTTCGCTGCGCATCACTGAGCGTTGCAGAGGTGATCAACGCGAACCGGTTACCGACGACTTCGTCGAACCGCTTGCCGTCCTGCAGCACCGGGTTGGGGCACAGCGTTCCGGCCAGCCCGCCAGGCGTGCGGGATTTGATGACCAGTCCCGAACTGCGCAGACCGGGTGCGACGCCGTCGGCGGCACTGACCCGGGTGCCCGGCAGGCGCAGGTTCTGCATGCGCGGGAACACCGTGTGGCGGATCAGGTCACCGACGCGCCCGCCACCGGTCATGGCCGCTCCCACGGACACGGCCATCAGAATCATGGCGGCCGCGTGCAGCTTGCGCTCCTGCTCGTAGGTGTCGAGCACGCTCTCGGGCAACGTTCCGTCGAGCACGCCGACCAATTTCCACGTCAGGTTCATCGCGTCGCGCAACCCCGCAGCCAGACCCTGCCCGACGAAGGGCGGGGTCAGGTGAGCGGCGTCACCCAGGAGGAACACGTTGCGATCGCGCCAGCGGCTGGCCACCTGCGCACGGAAGGTGTAGGCGGTCGCCCGCACCAGCTCCAACGCGTCGATCGGCGTGTCGCCCAGCCATGGTCTGATCAGCGGCTCGACGGCGGCCAGGGTCTGGTAGTCGGCTACGGTCTCGCCGTCGACCAGCTGGAATTCCCAGCGGTAGCGGGTTTCTGACACCCGCATGTACGTGCCGCCACGCTCGGGGTTGCACACCTGGTGGCAGCCCTCCCACTGGTCGAGGTCGACGTCGGTGTTGACGTCGATGACCAACCAGTCCTGGGTGAACGGCAGCCCGTACATGTGCGACCCGATGGCCGCACGGGTGGGGCTGTTGGCGCCGTCGCAGCCCAGCACATAGGTGGCCTGCACACTCTGCTCTCCGCCGCGCACCCGGTCCAGGAAGCTCACCCGTACCCGGCCGTTTTTGCTCTGGGTGACGGAGGTGACCTCCACGTTGCCGTGGACGGTGACCTGGGGGTAGCGCTTGACGTTGGCACGCAGCATCGCTTCCAGCTCAGGCTGGTCGAACATGTTCATCTGAGGGAATCCGTGGCCGGTGGGCGTTGTGGTGCGCGGGATTTCGCTCAGCACCCGCATCTGCGGGTCGATCAGCCGAAGACCATGCGCGGGCCGGCTGTTGGCGGCGAACTCCTCGCCCATGCCCAGCCGCGCAATGATGCGGAACACCTCGTCGTCGGCGTGCACCGCGCGCGGCAGCGGGTAGACCGTCTCATGGCGGTCAAGCACCAGGGTCTCAATGCCGTATTGCCCTAGCAGCGTCGCGGAGGCGATGCCGGCCGGGCCGGCACCGATCACCACGACAGGCACGAACTCCGGCAGGCCGTTCTTTTGCGTGCTCATTTGTACACCACCACATTGCGCTGGACGCCGAGGTCGATGGCGCCGTCGTCGGTGGCGATGGTGGCCTCGACCACGTCGCCGTCTTGCAGATACGCGGGGTTCTTCTCGAACTGCGCCGTCAGGAACGCGCCCAGGTCGATGTCACCCTTCGGGGTGACGCCGTGCAGGGTCAGTGCGGTGCCCACCGGAGTTCCGGTCAACAGGATGTCTCCGGCATCGACCTTCTGGAACTTCGACAGCGCCTGCAGTGCCTGCACCGGCGGGTAGAGGATGTCGCCCTCAACGATCATGTCCTGGCGCACCTCGCCGTTGACCGACAGCCGCAGCCGCAGCTCACCGAAACGCTTGAGTTCCTCGGCGGTGACCAGCACCAGGGCGGGCCCGACCGGCGTGAATGTGGGATAGGACTTCGACTCGAAGAACTGCTGCTTGGGCAGCTGCACATCGCGCGCCGAGATGTCATTGGTGACCACCAGGCCGACCACGAAATCGGCCAGGTTGGCGTCGGTGACCTCGGTGCCCACGGGCAGCTCGCGGCCGAAGACCAGACCGATCTCGAGCTCGTAGTCCAGCAGCTTCACATGCGACGGCTTGACGATGTCGCCGAACGGCCCCGTGACCGAGCCGGAAGCCTTGCGGAAGAAGGTCAACGGCGTCTTGGCCGGGTCGCGGCCGACGTCCTTGACGTGCGAGGCGTAGTTGGTGGCCTGAGCGACGACGCGGCACGGCGTCGTGATGGGGGACAGCAGATTGAGGCTGTCCACCGGCACGGTGTCGGTGCTTTTTGCGGCGGCGTCGATGGCGGCACGGTCGGACAGCACCTCGGCGGTGGTGGTCGCGTCGGTCTTGACGCGAGCCGCCCCTGAGGCGGTCTGCACCCACCACGCGTCGGCGGTGCGCAGGATTGATGTGGTCATAACGGCGTTCTTCTCTCTTTCGGTTTGGATGTGAATAGTTAGGAGTTGGCTACGGCGAACAGCCCGCGCAGGGCGGACAGGTCGAATTCGTTGTCGTGGCGCAGCGCGTCGACCATCAAGGCAAGTTCGCTTGCGGTTTCCCGCGGCGATCCGAGGCCAAGGAAGTCCTTGCTCGGCGGCGGTCCCCACTGATACAGGCCGGAGGCCCGCATCGGGGCCCAGCCGGGCTCCAGGGTGTTGTCGAACATGTCGCCGTCGGCATAGTGCTCGACCAGGAAACCGTCGGGGTCACGCCAATAGTCGAAGATCTGGCTGCCTTCGATGTGGCGGCCGATGCCCCACGAGCGGAAATAGCCCTGCTCGCGCAGATATTCGCCGCCGGCGGCCAGCGCGTCGAGGTCTGCGACCTCGTAGGCTGAATGCATATAGCGCTTGACCGGACCCAGCGCCATGGCCAGGGTGTGGTGATCGGCGGGGACGGAGCCGCGGTCGCAGCGGATGAAGCTCAGGATCGGCCCGCGCTCGCGCTGGCCGGGGTAGTAGGAGAAGTCGCTGACGATCATGCCGAACGTGTCGAGGTACCAGTTCAGCGCCTCGATGTACTTCGGGGTCTGCACCACGATGTGTCCGAGCCGCTGCACGTTGGTGGGCACCCGCGGCGGGCGCTGCATCGCGTTGGTCCGGACCTTCTCGTGGCCGAAGTTGAACACGTGCGGCGTCTGCGCGGTGGGCAGTGCCTCGAGCTGATGGGTGCCCGACACCACGCGCACCGGCAGCCCGCTCGGGTCGACCAGATCAACGGTCACCCCGCCCAGGGTCTCCGGCAGCGGGCGCACGGTAGTCCCGGTCGCGTCGGCCAGCCGCACCAGATCAGACTGCTCGGCGGCCACAAACGCCGGGCCGAGGAACTTCTCGCGCTGGCCGCGGCGGATCAGCACACACGGCGCGCCGGCGTCGCTGCCCCGCAGGTGCAGCTCGTCCTTGGTGCGCAGCGCCGTGGCGAAACCAAAGGAGTGGGCAAACGCCTCGGCCTTGACCAGGTCCGGCTTCTCGAACTCCAGCCAGAGAACGTCGTGCACCTTGATGATCGGGTTGGCCGAGCGCCCCGGGTGTTCTCCTGGGCGGGCGCCCTGCTCGCTGTGCAAGCCGTTGTGCGCGCCGATGACGTTGTTCGCTCATCGCTGACCTCCTAAGACAATATCGATGGAAGGCATGATGCTCCTTTTCTGAAACGGCCCTTCTACAAAGGCCTTCGACGTAACGCGTTCTCGCGTATCGCATCGACACCAAGCATGCCGTTTCTGCCCGAGCATGTCGTTGCGGCTAACGGCAATTGATAGACCCCGGTAGCAGGTATTCGCGAATCTGACGAATCGTCATAATTGCCTTGCGTCACAAGTAATTTCACAGCCCCTGACAGGACAGCACTGTAGCCAGCGTCTTACGTGTAGCGGAGCAGTCGCGATTCCAATCAGCGACTTGCACCTCGACAGTGCCGCTCTGGCCAGCGCCGAACGTTCGAACGCCCTTGCCTCACGCGGCATTCGGCCACGGGGCCGGGATCAGCCGCGGTCCCGCAGATCCCCATTGCAAATCGGTGTGATCGGGCCATGCCGCGCACGCCGACAGCGACCCGTCCATGGGATCTGGCGGCTCTGAGGACCACCACCCAGGGGGCAGCGCGCAGGGCGTTCGCTACCCAGAGTGGAGCGTTTTCGGGAACGACCTCTGGGGAATTAGACAGTCGCACCAGGTCGTGTGGGCGCGCCTCGATCAATCCGGCCAACGTGAGGCCTTAACGTCGTGAACTCGGCAGGGGGCATCGCGGGTCCTCGATCGGGCCCCGCGGTTGAGGTTGCGCTGCCACTCGATGGTGGTTGTCACGGCCGCCCCGCGGCGCCGTTGGCCGCGCCGGCCGCTTGGTCCAGCCGCAGCGTCACCACGGGGGACACACCCACGTGGACGTGCCGAACGGGCGTCCTGTCAGCCGGAAATCGATAAGTCAGTGTCTGCATAGTGGTGTTCCAAGTTCTGTTTGACGGGTGGCAATGAAGTCCAGAAGCAGTGCGGCGGAAAGCAAGTCGCCACTGCCGCCCGGAGATAGCCGCCGGGTGCGCGCGAGATCATCGAGTTCTTCCAGCCTGCGGCGACCAGCCGGGGTAGCACTGCCGCCTGCGGCCAGAACCCCTGCGGCGCCGCGTTGTATCGCGGTGAGGCCGCCCAAGCCGCCGCGGTGCAGCACGCAGGTGTCTTCCAGATGGGCCATTACCGCGAGTAGCGCGTCTAAACGCGCGGTCGTTTCGTCCGCGCCACGAGCCCGGGCGCGCCGAAGGGTAGGCAGCGCGTGGCCGACGACATGGGGGTAGCCGGAGCGGGCTTCACGAGCCGCTCCGACCGCGCCGTAGCGTCTGCGCGCGCGGTCGCCGTGTGAATTGGTTGGCCGTCGCAGCGCTGGGTCAGGGTGGAGCGCTAATGCGGCGGCGAACCGAATGGCGTGGTGAGCTTGTCCATGCCGGGCCACGCCGGCGGCCAGCAAGCCCAGCGACCACAGTGCGCCGCGGTGGGTGTTGACGCCGCCGGTCACGGCCAGCATGTGACTTTCGGTGGTGCGGCCGATAACCCCAACTCTCGCACGCAGTTCCACCCCCAGGGGCAACTTCTGCGCTGCCCGGGCACAGGCGACCAAGCCGTCGCGCAAGGCGTCAGCCGATGCCAGCAGCATGTCCATGTCCATGTCGGTGTGCGCGCCGCTGCCACGTCTGTCCACGAGCCCGGGCTTCGGGGTGAGCTCCGCTTCCGCGCGGAGCGCCGCCACCGCCAGGTCGCCAATCACCTCTGGCGACAGCGTCGGAGTTTCGGCGGTGAGTACGGCCGTCATCAGTGCCGAACCCTCGCCGGCTTGTCGTACCCGGCGCCGGGCCAGATCAGACGTTGGCCGTACATCCACCGGGTCAATTCGATTGTGGAAGTGTCGAATTCGACGCGATGGTCGCGTGCGGTGAGCCTGTCCGCGGCTACTTTGCGGGCGCGATTACATTCCCGTGCTTCGGCGAGCGTGGCTGTCATCCGGTTCGAATCCTTGTCGTCAGAAGGGGTTTAGCGATTGATAGCCAGCATCACGTATTACAGCGGCGTTGTCGCTACCGATTCCGACCATCTTCAATGCCTGCTGACTGGTATAGCCAAGTACCTGCTAGCTGCCAACCGACGCGTTGTCATGCCGCTTCGACGGCTGCATAGAGGCGGTCGACCGTCGCAGTTGCGCGTTCTCAAGAGGCGCTTGGCATCAGATGTATCGGTGGTTTAGCGCCGATGGCGGTCCGCGGTGCGCACAACGCGGCGGCTATGCAACCGATTACCTGCCGACTCAGGAGCATCCCGAGATGGCCGACACCGTCGAACCTGATGGCTTCCACCTGGGCGTGCGATGGTACCGAACGCAGCCCGGGCACGATGATGTCGAGTGCGGCTGTCACCGACAGCCACCGCATGCCGTCGGGCAATGGTGCGGCGGCGACCCGGCGTAACACCGGCGAACCCGAGCGCAGCGCCCGGACGGTCTCGGTAAACGGCAGCACACCCGCCCAGGGCGACCCGCCGAACGGCGAGCCCAGGGTGATGACCGTGTCGACCCGCCCGTTGAGACGACGGTCGGCGATGGCCTGCGCGATGACAACACCGCCCAGACTGTGTCCGACCAAATGCACCTTGTCTGCACCGGTTCCAGCCCAAGATCTTTTCGACCTCGGCGACCAGTTGCTCAGCCAGCTGCTCCACCGACGTGCCAAGTGGCGGATAGCTCATCGCTTCGACGGTCAGGCCACGGGCTCTTAGGGTATGGGCGACCAACGACCAGCTGGACGTGGTGCCCGCGAACCCGTGGACGAGCAGAACGGGACGTGATGTGGGTGCGGTGGCGGCTTTCACCGGCGGCGACGCATTGCCTGGACCGTCGAAGCCACCGCCGAGCAGGCGAAGCGGTGTCATCGCGGCTGCCGACATCAACATCACCGCTTCGTTCACCTGCACCATCGCCGCACGCCCCGCCGTCCGAACCGCCGCGCGAGCACCGCCAAGTACGCGCGGGGGCGTCGGCAGGCTGCCCTGCCCACGCGAAGCGCAGACCTGTTCCCTGCGTTGCCATCCCGTCAGCCGTAGTTGCGCCATATCCTGCCCCTTGCCGTATCAGTTTGAGAATGACGGACGTTGCATCGGGCGTCGTCAATGCCAGCCGCAGTCTCGTATACGCGTCCGCAGGAGCCACTCACTACTTGCTGGCAGGAAGCCGTGCAGGAGCGGGTAGCGCCGGTCGTCAACCCACAAGACGACGAAAATAGCTGTGCAACAGATACCTTGGCAGAGCTACCTAACACGCACCGCCAACAGTGCGCGCGTTCAACTGCAGGTGGCCGTAAGGCGTCATTGCCGCTAGCCGTAGTCACCCTTGGCCGCTAGCTCTAACGACATTTGAATGCGGGCACGCGACGCTGTTTGCGGCAGGAATCGTCACATTGCCGGCGGCGGTCCGTCGCTCGCGACTGATACGGGCGGCGGAAAGCTATGTCCGCATCGGTATTCCACCTGTTGACAGCGCACCAATTATCAGGCACGCCGCGCTACGGAGCGCCCCATGAGAAGAGAGGCGTGAACATGAGGACCCTGGATGAGATTGGGCCTGTAAGACCATCGCAGACGAAATGGCGTGCGCTACCGCAAGTGTCGCTACTTGCCTCCACTGTCGCGACGCTCGGTTGCGGGGCGCTGTTGATAACGCCCGCGGTTTCGCGCGCCGATGAGCCACCTATCACCACCGAGCCTGCGATGTCCTGCCCTGATGTTCAGGTGGTCTTTGCGCGCGGGACCGGCGAGCCGCCCGGTGCTGGGCGAGTCGGCGAGGCGTTTGTTGACTCGCTTCGCTCTCTGGTCACCGGCAAGTCCGTGGCCGTCTACAACGTCGACTATCCGGCGTCCTATGACTTCCTGCGCGCCATCGATGGCGTCAACGACGCCGGTGACTTCATTCAGAAGACGGCTGAATCCTGCCCGCAAACCGAAATGGTGCTGGGAGGCTACTCGCAGGGCGCCGCCGTCGTGGACATCCTCGCTGCAACAGGTCGACCTATCCTTGGATTCACAAGTCCGTTGCCGGATACGGTCGCCGATCACATCACGGCAGTGGCGGTATTCGGTAACCCATCGAACCGCATCGGCGACCCACTGACCGCGCTGAGTCCGCTATACGGAAGCAAGGCGATCGACTTGTGCAATGGGGCCGACCCAGTGTGCTCCGATGGCAACGACACAGCTGCCCACAGCCTTTACGTTGAGGCTGGGATACCCACTCAGGCAGCGATTTTCGTCGCTGGCCGGCTTAAGGGCGCACAGACCAATCAACTGGCAGCCGGAAGGCGTTGATAGCGTCAGCGTCGGGAGACCGAACCCCAACCGGCGCCGAAGCACTCGGCGTCTTAGAGCTTCTTGAGTCCGCGTCAGGATTCGGGCGAACGGCATCGCCGCCGCAAGACCTTTACGCAGACTGCGCTGCAGTGAGCTGACGTCGGCGACAACCACGTAGCGTGCTCCCTTATCGCGCCACTGTGCGGCCTGGTCGATCACTTCATCGGGAGTGCCGCTCAAGAACACTTCCCGTGTGACCGATGGCGGTACTTGAGCCGCGTGCGTCAGGGCCGTCTGCTCATCCATTGCGTGCGGCACGAGATCCTGCGAACCGGAAAATCCTTGTCCCAATGGATGGCGCGCACCATGGCGGGCGAAAACCTCGTCTGATGCGGTGAGCGAAAGGGCCTTGAGGACTTCGGAGTTCAGGGCCTCGGCGACGGCGTCGCGGCTGGCACCCGTCACGACCAAGAACTCCACCGCAGGGAGGATTGCCATCGGGTCTCGCCCGGCGTCGGAGGCCGCGGCGCGGACGAGTTCCAGTCGTTGCGCGTAGTCCTCAGGCCGGTGCGGGAACGCGGGGAACCAGGCATCTGCGTAGCGGCCCGTGGCCCGCAGCATGCGGGACCGTGAGCGGCGATCCAGATCTCGGGCCATTTGCCGCGATACGGCGGTAGATCGAATACCGCGTTACGCAAAGGAAAGAACGGCGACTCGCGGTTGACGAGCTCGCCACCCGAGTTCCAGAGCGCCCGTATTGTGGCCAGCGCCTCCTCAAATCGCGCGACCGGCTTCGACCAGTCCACCCCATAGGGCTCGTTGCCTTCCCGTTCGCCGGTACCGATGCCCAGGATCGCCCGGCCGCGGGTCAGCAGATGCAGCGTCGCGGCGGCCTGCGCGGTCACCGCCGGATTACGTCGACCGGTATCGGTCACACTGACGCCGAGACGGAGCCGGCCTAGCCGGTTGCGGGCGGCCAAATGACCGAGCAGGGTCCACGGCTCCATGCTTGCGTCCGCCCGTGGTGAGAGCGTGGCGGCGCCGCAGTACTTCGGTGTCCAAATAGACCGCGGGAACAATGCATTGAGGTGGTCGGGGACCCAGAAGGAATCGACGCGATTGGCCACAGCACTCAGGTAATTCGCTCGCGTGAGCGAATCGACGGCTGGCCGGGCGGCAAGGGCCGAGTCCATGACGCCTACCCGAAATCCGGACATGGCTGTTGATCCTTTCGTCCTACGCAAGGTGACTTGCGCATCACCTGAGAAGACACGCAAGAAATTCGGCGGTGATTGGTGAGTTCCGGTTTCACCGGTGCACCCCGTGGGTCAGGTGCTCGTCGAGACAGCGTCACTCGCGCAACAGAGTGACGGCTGTCTTATCTTGAAGGTAATGCCCCACACACACGGTGTCGTTACCGCCAACGCCAATGGCCGTACCCGGCTAGCTGGTAGTCACCAAGGCTCGATCAGCATCAACTGTGACGAACCGTCAGAAATTGCGGTGCTACAGGGGTTTTGCTGACGACCTGCGGTTGAGAACGCGTTGCTCGATGAGGTCAGCGCCACGGGCGACGCCGCCGGTCGCTCCGAAGCCCGCCGCGACCCGTCGCGCGCCGTCTGTCATGGCCATCGCCTGCCGTACTTTGGAGGCCAGCCGAGCTGCGGTCAGCTTTCTCGCCGGCAGTCGGGTGCCGCAGCGGGCCACCTCGACCCGCCGTGCAACCTCGTACTGGTCGCGCCCGAACGGCACCACGCACACAGGAACGCCCCGAGCGAGGGCCTTTTGGGTAGCACCCATCCCGCCGTGGGTTATCGCGCACACCGCGCGGTCCAGCACGGGGCCGTGCGGCACAAATTCGAGCACCGTCGCGTTCGGTGCTACCGGTACGTCGCTTGGTAACCCGGCAGGTAGCGTCGCGACCACATGCACCGGCTCATCTGCGAGCGCGGTCATCGCTGTCAGGACGAGGTCCGCGTCGGCCTGCTTTTGCGATGATGTTGTGACCAGAACGATCGGCCGGTCAATCGCCGCGAGCCAGTCCGGGACCGCATCCATGGTGGGTTCGTACATGCACGGGCCGATCATCTGTACGGCGTCGCCCCAGTTCGTCTGCTCGTACTCGAACGGCTTTCCGCTTGCCACCAGCATCAGCGGCGCCCGTCGCATGAAGTCATCCGCCGATGTGACCGGCGGCGCCCCGGCGCGCGCGCGAATTCTGTTGCCCTGCGGCAAGACAGTCCTTTCCATCATGCCCAGCACGATGGGCCGCAGCGCGGCGTCGCGAACCCGGCCCAGCACGCCGGCCAGTGGAGCCAGACCCAGCCCGAAGGGCGGGACACCAGGTGAGTGCAGAGCCGGTGTATAGGGGCAGAAACTTGCCCACGGGGTGTCGCCGGCATCGGCGACCGACATCGCGCCCCAGCAATTGACGTCGACAACCAATGCGTCGGGCCGTGTTTGCGTAACCGCATCGGTGAAGTCAGCCACTTCGTACTCAGCGCGCCGGCAGAACACGTCGACCGCCATCTTCAGCGCAGCGCGGGGATTCGAGGCCTTCCAGTCCTCGTGAACTATCGCCTCGATTCGCGGATCGATGGTGTCGGTGGCGAAACCGAGTTTTCGCCCCATCGCCACACCCGTAGATAGCGTGCGCAAATGGATCTTGTGGCCGCGGCCGGACAATTCCTGCAGCAGCGCGCTGAACGGGAACAGATGGCCGAGCGCGGGCGAAGTGTAGGCCAAAATCGTTGCCATTGGTTTCACATCTCTTGGTGGGGGATTCGAGCATTTCGCGTCTCACATGGTTCCGTATGGACGTTTCCGTGTCGGCACGGCTGGCAACCATATGCGCTGGGTGCTAGCACGACCTGCGAGTGGCAGAAGGCGCCGTGGGTGTGGAAGCAGCTATAGGAGAGCGGTATTCGGAGGATCACGCGACGAGCGGCACGGTTCACCGCGATCAGTTGTTCTGCGAGAACAGCTTTCGCTGCTTCTGGAAGATTCAAGTTGTCGGGTGGTGCTGGCACCCATCACATATGGTTGCCAGCGGGGCGGACATGGGGTGCTTTCGTACCCGAAACTTATCGACATGTCGACGACAAACGCAGTCGTAACCCTTGAGGCCGTGGCCAAACACATCATCGATCTCGTCAAGAATGACCTGGGATCCCTTGATGTGAAGGCGGATTCGTCCCTGCAGGATCAGGGGCTGGACTCGCTGAAGATCATGTCGCTCGTCTTCAAGATAGAAGACCACTACGACATCTTCCTCGACGAGGCGGACGCAGACGATCTGCGGTACCGTCGACGATTTGGCGGCTGTGGTCGTCCGGCGGATCGAGCAGCAACAATGAGAGGCGCGCCCGCGATCCGTCCGGAGCATGCGACTCTGACCGAGATGCTTGCCGGGGCCGCGCAGACCGAGTTCAGCCTGTTCTTCGTGGACCGTAAGGAGCGTGACCACGAAGTCCCGATGGCTCGCGTGCGGGAGCGCGCACTGTCGATCGCTGCGGATTTGGTGGCTCGCGGGGTACGCAAAGGCGATCGCGTCGCGCTCGTGCTGCCGACGTGTCCGGAGTTTGTGGAGTGCTTGTTCGGCGTGCTCTACGCAGGTGCCATCCCGGTTCCGCTGTATCCCCCCGTCCGGTTAGGAAGACTCGAGGAGTATCACTCGAAGACGGCGGCCATGCTGCGGGCGGTCGATGCTGCTCTGGTTGTGACCGACGAACGCATCCGCCGGTTCCTGGGAGTCGCGGTGCAGCTCGCAGGTCCTCGCCTCGGCTCTGTGATCGCGTCGAGCCTGGGCGGCACGAACTCGATCGAAGTAGGGCTCGCCGCCGACGATGTGGCGTTGATCCAATTCTCCTCGGGTACTACGAACGACCCCAAGCCGGTGGCACTGACGCATGCAAATCTGTTGTCGAACCTCGCTGCGATTGCGCGCTACCTCAGAGACGAGGGGGCGCCGCACCTCGTCGGGGTCACGTGGCTGCCGCTCTACCACGACATGGGTTTGATCGGAAATCTTCTGTCTGCCTTCTACCTTCCGGCGCCGATGGTCCTGCTGCCGCCCGAGCTGTTCGTCGCCGAGCCGGGTGCGTGGCTGCGGGCCATCTCACGGCACCGGGGCACCGTCACGGCGGCGCCGAACTTCGCATTCGGCCTGTGTCTGAAGCGAATTCGTGACGAGGAACTCGACGGCGTCGACCTTTCCTCGTGGCGAGTCTCGCTCAATGGGGCGGAGGCGGTCAACGCTGCGGTGCAGCGGCGATTCAACGAGCGGTTCGCGCGCTGGGGTCTGCGGGAATCCGCGCTCACACCGTGCTACGGGATGGCAGAAGCCTCGCTGGCCGTAACGTTCAAACCGGCTGGCACCGGGTTCCGCTCCCTTGGCATCGATGCCGAGAAACTGGCGCTCGACGGCGTCGCTGAGCCGGGCGCCAAAGAGCTGGTGAGCGTAGGGCGCCCGCTGGCCGGTGTTGAGGTAGAGATCCGCGACGCGGCCGGGGTGTCGTTGTCCCCCGGCCGCGTCGGTCACATCTTCGTGCGCGGGTCGAGTGTCATGGCCGGCTACTTCGCCGGACCGACCTGACCGATCAGGCGATCCACAACGGGTGGCTGGACACCGGCGACCTTGGGTTCGCCGAGGGCGGCGAGCTTTTTGTCTGCGGACGCCACAAAGACATCATCGTGGTGCGCGGCGCCAACCACCCGCCAGAGGAGTTCGAGGCCGCGTTGGAGTCGCTGCCCGGCGTTCGTACCGGATGCGCTGTCGCCGTTGGATTCGTCCCCCCCGGCGAAGATGACGAGGCGCTGGCCATGCTCGTCGAGACCACCACGGACGCTTCGCCGACGCTGGCGGACGAGGTGATTTCGCGAGTCCAGGAACGCACGCAGATCCGGCCCGCACACGTCGAGCTGCTTGCGCCGGGCACCCTGCCGCGCACCAGTAGCGGGAAGCTGCGACGCCGCGAAGCGCGTACCCGGTGGCTGGCAGGCACACTGACGCCACCCAAAAAGGTCTCTGCCGCAAGGCTACTCGCCGCCGCGGCCCACGGAGAGCTCTCCCATGCGCGCGCACGATTCGCGCGGCGGCGCCAGACAGCGCCGGTTACACGAAGCAATAGGGAGCGATAGCCATGTATCGGGTAGACAGCACCATTGATTCGCTCTCGGAAGGCATGTCCTCTCCGGAACACCTTACGGCCAGCACCATGCAACTGCGGCCCACCCTGCTGGGCATGGCATCGGCGTATCCGCCGTTCGAGGTCACCATGCAGGACAGCTGGGAGCTCTTGTTCCAGCACATGTCACCGCAGGTTCGCTTCGGGCGGCGCATCGTCGAGTCGACAGCGGTGCGCAAGCGTCACATCATGTGGAACCCAGCCATGCTGCGGGACGCCTGTGCCATGGTCACCGGCGACCGGATGGCGGCCCATGCCGATGCCGTCATAGATGTGGCCTCGCGTTCGGTCGGCGAGGCGATCGGCAGTCTCGACAAGGATCGCATCGGCAGCTTTGTGATGGCTTGCTCGACCGGATACGTCAATCCCGGGCCCGATCTCGTGTTGGCCAAGAAGCTTGGGCTGCGGTCGGATCTGCGGCGCACCTTCATAGGCCACATGGGTTGCTATGCGGCGCTCAACGTGATCAAGGTCGCCATGGACAGCGTCGCGGCAAGGCCCGACGAGCTGGTGATCTGCAATTGTACCGAGCTCAGTTCGGCCCACGTCCGCGATACCCCGATGCCGGATGAGGATCCGACGGAATCCCTTATCACGCAAGCACTTTTCGGTGATGCCAGCGTCTCCATGGTGTTGGGGTCGGCGCCCGACGGCGCCGGGATCCAGTTCCTGCGCACGCACACCGAGCAGCTCTATGACCAGGACCAGATGATGAGTTTGAACATCGGAAACCAGTCATTCTGGATGACGCTGGCCGCCGGCGTACCGACGGTGCTGCAAGAAAACATCGAGGGCTTTCTCGTCAAACTGCTGCAACCGCTGGGACTTTCGGCCGGCGATATCAGCCACTGGGGCATTCACCCAGGTGGCCCGAAGATCCTGCGGGTGCTCGGAAAACAATTGGCATTGCAGCCAACACAATTAAGGGCGAGCTGGGACGTCCTCGCAAATGCAGGGAACTGCGCCTCTGCCACCGTACTACTGGTTCTCGAGAACATTTTGCGGGTCGACAAGCCGCGCCGAGGAGAGTACGGGGTCCTGTTGGCTTTCGGGCCGGGGCTCACCATCGAGGGCGCCGTGGTGCGCTTCTGAACCCAGATCGATCGCCCGTCGCGGCCCGCCGCACGAAGCGTTGATCGCGGGAAAGCACACCAAAGGACCCAAGCGGAGGAAATGTGTTAGAGGGAATTGCTCGGCTGGCCATGCGTGCGCCGCGCCGGATCATCGCCATCGCCGTGCTTGTCATGGCAGGCACGGCGGTGTTCGGCATACCGGCGGCGAACAACCTGTCGGCCGGCGGCTTCGAGGATCCGACCTCGGATTCCGCGCATGCCTCCCAGTTGTTGGCCGGCAAGTTCGATCAGGGCGACATGCAGATGCTGATCACCGTCAGCTACGACGGCGGCGCCCAAAGCGATGCCGCCCGCACCGTCGGCACCGACATCGTGGCCCGGCTGGACGGTTCGCCTTATGTGGCACAGGTGGTTTCGCCGTGGACGGCACCGCCGTCGGTGGCGACATCGCTGCTCAGCACGGACGGCAACACTGGCCTGATCGTCGCGGGCATCAAGGGCGGCCAGAACGGCGCGCAGCAGCATGCCGAAACTCTCAGCAACGAATTGGTACACGACCGTGACGGCGTGACAGTGCGCGCCGGCGGCGATGCAATCGCCGCGGGCCAGATCAACCTCCAGACCCAAAAAGATCTCATGCTCATGGAATTCATCGCGATCCCGCTGAGCTTTCTGATCCTTGTATGGGTGTTCGGTGGCCTGGTGGCCGCGGCGTTGCCGTTGGCCATCGGCGGTTTGGCGATTTTCGGTTCGATGGCCGTGCTGCGCGCGATGTCCTTCGCGACCGACGTGTCGATCTTTGCGCTGAATCTCTGCGTCGCAACAGGACTGGCGTTGGCGATCGACTACACACTGCTGATTATCAGCCGGTACCGCGACGAGCTTGCGGAAGGCGCGGGGCGCGAGGACGCCCTCAGACGCACGATGGCCACCGCAGGCCGGACCGTGCTGTTCTCGGCAATGACGGTGGCGCTGTCGATGTCGGTGATGGCGGTGTTCCCGATGTACTTCCTCAAGTCGTTCGCTTACGCCGGCGTAGCGGTGGTGGCGCTCGCGGCCATTGCCGCGATCGTGGTGACGCCTGCGGCCATTGCGCTGCTCGGTCCGCGTTTGGACTCCTTTGATGTTCACCGGTTGTTCCGCAAGTTGCTGCGGCGGCCAGAACCCGGCTACCGCCCGGTGGAGCAGACATTCTTCTACCGGCTTGGCCAAGTTCGCGATGCGCCGGGCGATTCCGATCGCGCTCGCCGGTTCCGCGCTGCTGATCGCGCTGGGTCTGCCGTTCTCCTCGGCGAAGTGGGGCATGCCCGACGATCGGGTGTTGCCGACATCGAGCTCGGCACGCCAGGTCGGTGATCAGCTCCGCGCCGACTTCACCGACAACCTTTCGACGAACGTGACCGTTGTCATCCCCGACGCCGACGGGATCAGCGCCGAGGAACTGGGCCACTACGCGGCGCAACTCTCGCGAGTGCCGGCGGTGTTGGCGGTATCTGCGCCGAATGGAATGTTCGTCGGAGGTAGTGTTGTCGGCCCGCCGTCCGCCCCGGCCGCGGTCACCGACGGCAGTGCCTTCATGACGGTCACGAGCAGCGCGCCGCTGTACTCGCAGGCCTCCGAGACGCAACTCGACCGGCTGCAGGCGGTGCCCAGTCCCGCAGGCCGGGACGCGCTTCTGACCGGGACCGCAGCGATCAACCGCGACACCGCCCAGGCTGTCAACTCGCGGCTTCCCCTCGTGTTGACGATCATCGCCGTGATCACGTTCGTGCTCTTGTTCCGGCTCACCGGCAGCGTGGTGATGCCGTTGAAAACGCTGGTACTCAACGGCGTGTCGCTGACAGCCACGTTCGGCGCGCTGGTGTGGATCTTCCAGGACGGGCACCTCGGCGCTTTGGGTACCACCGCCACCGGCACGCTGGTGGCCACCATGCCCGCGCTGCTGTTCTGCATCGCGTTCGGTCTGTCGATGGACTACGAAGTATTTCTGATTGCGCGGATTCACGAATATTGGCTGGCTTCCAACCGGACACCGGCCGACAACGAAGAAAGCGTGGCGCTCGGGGTGGCCCACACCGGCCGCGTGATCACCGCCGCCGCACTGGTCATGTCGATCTCATTCGCGGCGATGATGGCCGCCGAGGTGTCGTTCATGCGGATGTTCGGGCTCGGATTGACGTTGGCCATTCTGGGAGACGCAACGTTGGTGCGCATGCTGCTAGTTCCGTCGTTCATGCGTGTCATGGGCCAGTTCAACTGGTGGGCACCCAAACCGCTTGCGCGGCTGCACGAGCGGTTTCCGATCAGCAGCGAACACACGCCTCGGCCAGTCCCGGCCCACCGATTGTCCCGCTCCGGCTGAGCGTCAAGATGTCTGCGACGAACGAGTTGGATGGTGATCATGCGCAGCTGCACCGATTTTGCATCACCACAGCGACTTTCGTTGGCACTCCAGGTGTCGGCAATGTGTAGCGCAGTTTTCATCTTGTCAGTGTTAGTGGCGTTGGATCCCGTTCGAATCGGAATCGTGGCGCTCGTGCTCTCACGTCCGCGACCCATACGAAACTTGTTTGCCTTCTGGCTGGGCGGGATGGTCGCGGGCATGAGCGTCGCGTTGGTTGTGCTGCTACTTCTACGCGATTTCACGCTTCCGCTTATGCGCGAAGTGGTTTCAGCGATGAGCACCCCAGCCGCTGCGCAGACTCAGGTTGCGATCGGCGTGCTGGCAGTGTCGAGCGCCGCGCTCATATGGGCGCGCCAGCGCGAGCCGGTAGCGGCAACCGGCGGTGAGGCCTCGGTCGCCGTGCTGAGTCCGAACGGATCTGCCGGTTCAGGCATGCTCAAGATCCGCGGCCAGCTTGAAGGTGGGTCGACCGTCGTGGCGTTCGTCGCCGGTCTCGCTTTGGCGACGCCGCCTGTCGAGTACCTGGCGGCGATGATCGCGATACTGGCCTCGGGAGCACCTGCCGCTGAGCAGGTCGGCGCGGCCCTCATGTTCACCCTCGTGGCATTCACGGTCGCCGAGGTCCCGCTTGTCAGCTATCTCGCAGCGCCGACGAAGACGCTGGCCGTCGTGCAGCGACTGAACGATTGGATGAATGAGCGGCGCCACGCCATCCCCGCCGTCGTCGTCGGCGCATGCGGGCTCTTACTCGTGGCCACCGCTATCGGAAAGGTCTGACGGCTAACGTATTAGCGGTTGTTCTCAGCCATCCGATCGTAAGTTGCTATGGGACGAACACCACCCGGCTGCCGGGAGCTTCCCGTTCCGTCCACAGGTCCTCGACCCGGCTCAGTGGCTGCCGCTGGGTCTGCAGGTGCAACTGGCCGCCGGCGACCATTTCGAATAGACGCGGAAGATGGTCGACAGCAGCACGCGTCACGGCCTCGGCCGGCACACTGCCCAACCCCATCCCGACGACTTCGACGCCGGCGCTTCGGAAGGTTCCGGCCGGCAAGGTGACATGCGGGCCGGCCATATCCCCGATCTGCACGAAACGGGTGACGTGGAACGACGCGTTGCCCAGTGCCGCTAACACCTGTTCGGCGGGCGTACCCCACAGATAGTCGAGCACCACATCAAAGGGCTGCGCCCGATGTTCCTCGGCGACGCGGGCCCCCAAATCGTCTGCACTCAAATTGATCACGGCGTCGGCGCCCACTTTCCGCAGCCATTCGAGGCGAGCTGCGTTGCGGCCAGCCGCAACGACCCGGCCCGCACCGAATGCGGCTTTGGCCATCTGCACGGCCAGGGCCCCGGTGACCCCGGTGGCGCCGAGCACGAGGACATGCTGGCCCGGCCGGATACGGGCGCGGTGCTCGAACGACAACCACACCGACAGGGCGGGGTTGGGTACTGCCGCGGCAAGAACAGGGTCGATGCCCTTGGGCACTTCGATGGCTGCGGCGGGATTGACGAGTGTCTTCTCGGCCATCATCCCGTACGGCGGCCGCACGTTGGCGTAGACCAAACGTCCGTCGTCCAGTCGGGCGACCCCGTCGACGCCAGCGACCATGGGCAGCGGGAGGTGGGCGCCGCTGTAGTGCTTACCCGACACCATGACGCGGTCAAGGTTCTTCAGCGCGGCGGCTTCGACTGTCGCCACGACTGCGCCGTCGCGCTCTTGTGGGTCCGGGAAGTCGGCGTACACCGGTGGTGTGCCAAGGGCTTTGACAATTGCTGCTTTCATCTGCGTTCTCCGTACCGTGCTTGCGGTGGTCTTGTTGGCAACTCGAGCGATCTGGTGTCGTCGGGCTGATCAGGCCACGAAAACATCCTTACTTGAGGATATCATCACTGCTGAGCATATCCTCATACCGTGCTGAGCATTACCTCTCCGTACGTCCCGTCACGGGCATCACAAACAAGGGTCTCCGCGCCGGACGACCCCGCTGGCTGCATCGTCCCGACTGGAATGGTGACGTTCAATGATGTGCCGCGTCCCGGGGTACTGGTGATCGTCATCTTGCCTCCGAGGGCTTCGACACGGTCGTTGAGACCGACCAGGCCTGACCCTTTACCGGTGTCCGCGCCGCCGATTCCGTTGTCGCTGACCGCCAGGTAGAGGTTGGCGTTCTCAACGTGCGCTGACACGATGACTTCCGTGGCATGAGAATGCTTGGCCGCGTTGGTGAGCGCCTCTGCAACTATGTAGTACGCGCCGACCTCGACGGTGTCGGGCACCGGTCCCCCTATTGCGGCCTCAACTGTGGCAGGGATCGTCGAGCGGTTAGCCAGCGCCTGCAGTGCCGGGGCCAGTCCGCCCTTCGACAGGACCGCCGGATGAATGCCGCGCGAAATTTCCTGCAATTCCGTTGTGACATCGGTCAATTCCGACGTGACATCGGCCAGAACGTTGTTGAGGTCCTCCAGTTCGTCAGGCACGTTTGTCACTGCTGAGCAAAGTTTCAAGCGCAAGGAGACCAACCGTTGTTGTGCCCCGTCGTGGAGATCGCGTTCCAGCCGGCGACGAGCTTCATCGGAGGCCGCGACAATTCGCGCTCGCGAGGCGATCAGGTCCGCACGGGTTGTGCAGGCGGCGATCCCTGTGGCTACCAAGTCGGCGAATTCGGCGATGCGTTGCTTGGTGTCGGGCGGTAGCCGCTTCGTCCGCATCGAACCAACGACGGCCATGCCCCAGAGGCGGCCATCAGCGAAGATCGGAGCGCCTGCTACCGAACCAAGTCCGAGTTCGCGGAGACGTGCGCCGACGGAACCCGCGGCATCGTCATGACCGGATGTCGTGGCCGCGAAGCCGGTGCGCAGTAGTGCCTCAGCAACCTTGTGGTCCTCGGGGGTGATGCATTCGCCGATGGGGATGTGGGTGGTCCCCGGCGACGCCTTGCAGGCGACGGCGACCAGGGCGCCGTCGTCTTCGTAGCGGAACACCTCTGCTTTCTCAACCTGGAGGCAGTGGGCCATCTCTCTGGCCACCGCTGCGAGGCATTCCTCAGGACCCGCTCCTCGGGCGACCAGTGTCGCCAGTCGCCGCAACGCCTCTTGCTGGGTTGCCAGCACCCTCAGGCTGTCACGGCTGGCCTGCAGCTCCTCGCGTTCGGCGGCATTGGCAATCGCGGTAGCGACCAAATCGGCCAGATCTTCGACCCATGAGTCGGCCTGCTGCAGCAGGGCCTCGCCTCTCGACGATCCCATCACCAGCACACCCCACACACGATTTTCAACGATGATCGGCGCCACGATCGGCAACTGCGAGCCACGGCTTCGCAGCCGGGCGGCGAGGGCTCCCGCCACGTTCTCGTCAGTGTCCATTCGGGCGCGCCGCCCGTTCCGCAGCGCCATGGCCGCGATGTCGTCAGCTTCAAGGACGAAGCGCCGGGGGAATTCAGCTGTCGTCTGCGGTTGGGTGATGTGTTCGCCGAAGAGAACGACGGCGCCGTCGGTTTCGATGCGGAACATCGCGGCGGTGTCCGCGTTCAGGCAGCGGGCCAGTTCGTCGGCGACGTTTGAGAACACCTTCTCAGGACTTGCGCCGTGCGCGACCAGCGTCGCGGCCCGTCGCAGAACATAATGCCGCTGGGCGAGCGGACTCAATTCGCTTAGACCGGACTTGATGGTCGCCTCACGCTCGGCTTCCCGGCGCCGGCGACCGGCATGTCGCACAGCCCTTCGGGCGGAGTCGGTAACGAAGTTCGTGGTCAATGCCACCACGAGAAGGAGGCCGGCGACGACCGCGGCATGTAACTCGTAGTGCCCGGCATGCGTACACACAAGTGCGATGGCGGTCCCAAGGGAGGTGGCAAGCGCAGACCCCGGAAAGCGGGACAACGGACGTTGTAGCCCAGGTGTTCGTGTTCGTATCAGTCCATTTGTCTTGGTAATGGCCATGCTCATTTCGACCCGTGAGTGCAGTTGACGATCTCATCATATACGAGTCTCCCGTCAGCATCGAGCATTGGCTGCTTTAATGACGATTTACTCATAACTGACTTTCTCTGGTAAGGTCCGTCTTCTATGGACTGTGGAGGAAGCCTTGACTAACGAGCCACGCGTGCCAGCCAACCGGCTGGAACGGCGCAGGCAGCGCACCCGAGCAGCGTTGATCGAGGCCGCGCAGGGGTTCATCGTCGCCGGCAAGCTGAACGCGCCGGTGCTGGAGATCACCCAAGCCGCCGACGTCGGCATGGGCTCGTTTTATAACCACTTCGACAGTAAAGAAGAGCTGTTCCAAGCTGCGCTTGACGAAATGTTCCATTCATTCGGTGCGCTGCTCGACCGCCTGCCGCCCGTGGAAGACCCGGCCGAAACCTTTGCTCGCAGCTTCCGCCTTTCGGCTCGATGGCTACGGCGCCGGCCCGACGAAGGCCCCGTGCTGCTCAATGTCGGCTTCGGCCAGCTCATGTCGGCTCGTAGCTTGGCGCCGCGAGCGCTGCGAGATATCGCAACCGCCAATCGGGTCGGTCGGTTCCGTGTCGCTGATCCCGAGCTCGCGGTAACGGTGGCCGCCGGAGCGCTGCTGGGTCTTGCACATTTGCTTCATGACCAGCCTGCGCGCGACTCCGCACAAGCGGTCGATCAAGTAGCTGAGGATTTGCTACGCATGTACGGTCTTCCCTCGGACGAGGCCCGCGAAATCTGCTGCCGACCCCTACCTGACCGCGACTACCTCGCCGAATGCGGCGGGTAGCCAGTTCGACGGCGTATCCGTAGATTTCTGGGTCGTGTGAAGGGTCAGCAGCCTTCGCCCGCGAAGACAATGCGCCTACCGCCAGGGTCAGGGCCAGTTCGGGATCGTCGACGTGGAAGCGGCACGCGTGTGCCTAACGGCAAGCTGCGTCTCAGGGCATGCGTTAGTGCAGAGAATGAAAGCACTTGTGAGCATGAATTTTTAGACCCGCTTCGCAGCAGGCACGGGTTGACAGCTCCGATGAGCTGGCCCGTCTCGGTGCGAGCCTGAAAGCCCACATCCTTCGCCCTGCGCTGGGTCAAGGGTTCAACGAGATCTGGCTGAGCCAGTCCGGCATCACCAATCAATGATGCGATCAGTACTCGAGCAGACCTACGCGCAAACCCCTTTTCGACATTTCGGTACTGTCGATTCGGCATTCAATCGGTGCCGAGTTAGCACAGACCTGTCCGCACTCCGCACCTTCATCGGCGAAACCGACTGAAATGAGCCGGGTCAGGGTGCCCCTCGACGGTGAGGGATCGATCGGCTGCGCAGAAATGGTTCTGCGCAGCCCGGCGACGCAATGAGATAACTAATCCTCAAGGCGCGCTTGTCCGAAACCTATTAATTGATGCAGATGGTGCCGTTGGCGTGTGTGCCGCTACCGGTGAGGCACCCATTGGGAGGATCCTTGGGCAGGCCAGGAGGGAGACAGTTTTGTCTGTAGTCGTCCCAGTACCAGCCGTAAGGACAGTCCGCCTGATTGAGCGCCGGAGGAATCGTCGTCAACGAGGCCAACCCCACACTCGCCACAGCCAATCCGGCGGCTGCCGATAGCGCAATTTTGAGATTCTTCATCTCCGTAACTCCTCCTTGCACTCTGGTTCCGCGTCTGTAGATCAAGGCTTCGCCCTGTCAGACCCGAAACACTCTTGCAAACAGTGTCGCTGCCGAGGCGGGACCGACACCTCCATGCCACCCGGAATCCTCCTTACCGGCTAACGCCATTTTGAACTTGACTAGATACATGCGAAATTCGTTGGGAGACAGTCACTCCTGACGATTCATCATCACTATGGCAAGCCAATTTCGACAGCCGTTGACTTTAAAGACGCTGGGTCGCCGATCTGCCGTACCTGTCAGCTTCGATCCCGCCATCGAGGGCAGGGTTGCCCGCACCGAAGTACCCGGCCCCGTGACCCCGAGCAACAACATTGCGAAATGCGTTGTACGCCACGCAGTTTTGACGAATCGTCAGGCTACACAGGTTTCTCCACATTACCTGCTGGCCGGTATGGCGATTTGACGGTGGCCGCAACGACAAGTACCGGCATCGTCCGCATCCTGAGATGAGACCGCGACAAGGACAAGGCCGCGCGTAGTCGGTTGCAAGACCGAGATTTCGACAAGAAAGCACGACATCCAAGACAGTGGCGAAGCGCCCACTCGGAACTGATGGAGGAAAACACCATGGCATACCAGACCGTTAACCCGTACGACAACCAGGTAGTGGCGACATTTGACGACCTCACCGACAAGCAGGTGATGGACCTTCTCGCGCAGGCACAGAAGACATTCGAGTCATGGAATCAGACATCATTCGCTGAGCGTGCCGCCGTCATCAGGCGCGCGGCGGCGATCTTCCGCGAACGGTCCGACGAGTTCGCCCGGCTGCTGACCCTCGAAATGGGCAAGCTCTACGCCGAGGCCCTTGGGCGAGGTCGAGCTCAGCGCGCAGATCCTGGACTACTACGCCGAGAACTCCGAAAAGTTCCTGGCCCCCGAGCCCCTTGACACCGCCAGCTCCGATGACACCGCCATGCTGGTCAGCGCGCCGCTGGGGGTCATCCTGGGGGTGCAGCCCTGGAACTTCCCCTACTACCAGCTGGCGCGGGTGGCCGGGCCCAACCTGATGGCCGGCAACGTGGTCATCGTCAAGCACGCCTCCAACGTGCCGCAGGCGGCGGCCGCCTTCGAGAAGCTGCTGCTGGAGGCCGGCGCGCCGAAGGGTGGGTACACCAATGTTTACGCCACCAAGGATCAGATCAACATGCTGATCGACGACCCGCGCGTGCGCGGCGTGGCGCTGACCGGCAGCGAGGGCGCCGGCGCGGTCGTGGCCGCCCGGGCGGGCAAGAACCTCAAGAAGTCCACCCTGGAACTGGGTGGGTCGGATGCATTCATCGCGCTGGCTGACTGTGATCTGGACAAGACCGTCGAGTGGGCGGTGCACGGCCGCGTTTTCAACGGCGGGCAGTGCTGTGTGGCCTCGAAGCGGATCGTCGTCGTCGACGAGATCGCCGACGAGTTCCTGGCGAAGTTCCAGGAGGGGATGTCGGAGCTGAAGGCCGGCGATCCGTTCGATGAGGCGACGACGCTGGCGCCGATGTGCAGCCAAAAGGCCGCCGACGACCTGTACGCGCAGATCGACGCTGCCGTGGAAGCGGGCGCGAAGGCGATCCCATGCGGCGAGCGGGTCCCGACCAAGGGCGCTTTCGTGCAGCCGACGATCCTGACCGACATCACCCCGGAAAACCCGGCCTACTACCAGGAGTTCTTCGGGCCGGTGGCGCTGTTCTTCCGGGTCAAGGACGAGGACGAAGCCGTGCGGCTGGCCAACGATTCACGCTTCGGATTGGGCGGATCGGTTTTCACAAGCGATGTCGCGCGCGGCATCGAGGTCGCCAAGCGCATCGACACCGGCATGGTGAACATCAACCACCCAGCACGGCTCAAGGCTGACCTGCCGTTCGGCGGGGTCAAGATCTCGGGCTACGGCCACGAACTCGCCCACCTCGGCATCGAGGAGTTCGTCAACAAGAAGCTGATCAACGTCGTCCCGATCGACGCGCCGGCCTGATCAATCCCTGACTAGAGAAGAAGGAACAGCAACCATGCCTGACTTCACCGTGGGGAAGTACCTCGCGACCCGGTTGGAACAGATCGGATTGAAGCACTACTTCATGGTCCCCGGGGACTACAACCTCGTGTTGCTCGATGAGCTGCTCGAGAACACGAACCTCGAGCAGATCGGGTGCTGCAACGAGCTCAATGCGGCCTACGCCGCCGAGGGCTATGCCCGGGTCAACGGCGCAGGAGCCGTGCTCACCACCTTCAACGTGGGTGCGTTCTCCGCGCTGAACGGGGTGGCCGGCGCCTACGCCGAACGCCTTCCGGTGATCGTGGTTTCGTCGGGGCCCAATACGAATGACGTGGGCTCCAACCACGTCCTTCACCACACCATGGACAACGGCGACCTGTCGGATCAGTTCGAGATTTTCCGGAAGGTGACCTGCAAGGCGGTGCGGATCGTGCACCCCGACGCAGCACCTGCCCTTATCGACGAGGCGATCAGCGCTGCGCTGCGCGAGCGCAAGCCCGCCTACATCGAGATCCCGTGCAACCTGTCGGCCGCGCCGTGCTCTGAGCCGGCGCCGTTCGACACGCTGCCGGCCTGGGAGCCCAGCAACGAGCGGATGCTGACCGACGCCGTCGGGCGGGCCAGCGACCTTGTGCAGCAGGCGAAGAAGCCAATTCTGTTGGCCGGGGTGCACCTGCGCGCGCACGGTGCGATCGACGCCTTCCGGGAACTGGCCGAGTCGCTGGGCTGCGCGGTGGCGGTGATGCCCAACGCCAAGGGTTTCTTCCCCGAAGACCATCCGCAATACGTCGGCATCTACTGGGGCGAGGTGAGCAGCCCCCAGGCTCAGGCCATCGTCGACTGGGCCGACCTCATCGTGGCGGCGGGGGCCGTATTCAACGACTACACCACGGTGGGCTGGAGCGCGCAGCCGGCCCGCGGGCGGCTCATCAATGCCGAGCCCCGGAAGGTGCAGTTGCCCGACGCCGAATTCCACGGCGTGGCGCTGGCCGAGTTCCTATCCGATCTGGCCAAGAAAGTCCCAACCAATGCCGCGACTCTGACCCAATACCACCGGCTCCACCGGACCACGGCCGCCCCGGTGGCGACCGCGGACGTCGAGCCCACGGCGCCGCTGAGCCGGGTCGAGATGTGGCGCCAGATCGAGCAGGACCTCGACTCGAAGTCGACTCTGCTCGTGGAGACCGGCGACTCGTGGCTCAATGGGATGTACACGCGGCTGCCCGGCGGTGCGCGGTTCGAGATCGAGATGCAGTACGGCTCGATCGGCTGGTCCGTGCCGGCGAGCTTCGGGTACGCGAAAGGCCTTGAGCCCGACCGGCGCCTGGTCTCGGTGATCGGCGATGGATCCTTCCAGCTGACCGCACAAGAAGTGTCCAACATGATCCGCCACGGCCAAGAGCTCACGATCTTCCTGGTCAACAACCGCGGATACGTGATCGAGTCGGCGATCCACGATGGTCCTTACAACTACTACAAGAACTGGGACTACGCCGGCCTCATCGACGTGTTCAACGCAGGAGAAGGCGCCGGACTCGGGCTCATTGCGAGCACCGCGGGAGAACTCGCAGAGGCGATCAGCAAGGCACACTCCCACAAGGGCGGGCCGGTCCTGATCGAGTGCCAAATCCCCAATGACGACGCCAGCCCGGAGCTGATCTCCTGGGGATCCAAGGTGGCCCGCGTCAACGGCCGCCCGGACCCGCGGTTCTGAGACAGGATCTACCGAGGCCGTTGCGAATCAAACGACGATCCTCCCGCACGGTATAGGCGGGAGGATCGTCGTTGGCCGGAATGGCCCTTCGCTTAGTCATTGCATCTGCGGTGGCCGACCGCGGCTGGATCGTTCTCGGAAACCCTTGCGATCCAGACTATTCGGGCCGCTCGTTCACCACCAGGTCGGTGACCGTGCGCGACGCGTTGCCTTCCGGCGTGGGGCTTTGCCGCCCCTTACGCGTTCCCAGTGCGGCAGACACCGCATTTGTATGACTAAGCACAGGAACCGCTGGGCGCTTCCGTCTGCGCGTGTCCTGCCTCGAGCTGGTCGGCGTTAACCAGCCAGCGGATCGGCTTATGTGTAACAACCTCGTCGAGCTTGGAGGTCGAATTCACCGGAGCGATCGATACCAAGCTGCTGGCAGGCACAGAGATTGGGCGTTGCCGGTATCGACAGACGGGTATGAACGCTGCATGCTAGAGAGTAGACCGGATGCATGACCGCAGGAGCTGTCGAAACGGGCTGCCGCACATAAGATCTGCTCGCTGTCACGAATTTCTGAAACACACTGAACCAGCCTGCTTATCAAACCGTTTCTGCTCGACAGCGACCTGGGTTAGTGACGCCGCGTGACAGCATCACCGCCGGACACCCGAACGAACGTTTGCAACAAACGCATCCGCTTCCACCACACGAATTACAGAAAGGTACGACAATGAAGAATATCGTTTTCACATGGGTCGCTGCGGGCACACTGGCGGCCGCCGCCCTCGGACTGGCCGGAACCGCTAGCGCCGCTCCATCCGGCCCGTCGCCGGTCGATGCGACGGTCAGTCAGCTGCGCGCGCAGGGTTATGCGGTGATCCTGAATCGCATGGGCACCGCTCCGGTGGGCCAGTGCACTGTCACCGCAGTTCGTCCCGGACAGACGTTTTCGCGCACCGACTCCGGTGCGCCTGGAGCACACGATGACCGCGTCAAGACCGTGATGGCCAAGACCGTTTTCGTCGACGTCGCGTGCTGATCGAACTGAATACGCGGTCGAGGGGCGGCGACACCGGCACCCCTCCTTGTGCCGGCATCGACTAGGCGCCGCGCGCGGGCACATCGACGTTCAGCCTTCTGCGGCTTACAATTTCATCGCGTCGCACTCAGTCTGGCGACAGCAGACGCACTTCTGTCCCTGTCAGGACGGCGGCGGGTAGTACTGATGCTCACGCAGGTCACCCTCGACGCGCCGCGCCGCGGCGTCGAGCGTGGCATCAACAGGCCGTCCCTGCACAACCACCTCATTGAAGGCACTGGCGAATGCGGCGCTGAGCGCGGGATAGGCCGGGGTCTGCGGTCGTGATCGCGCGACTCCGCCCTCCAGCTGCTCGATGTAGAGGTGCTTGGGTCCACCTGCCGCAAATTCGGGTGAGATGCGCACGGCGCTCCTCGTGCCAGGAATGGCGCCGTTGGCGCGCGTCATTCGAAGCACTTCCTCCGGACGTAGGAGGAACTGTAAGAAGCGCCAGACCGCGTCACCGTCGGTAGCGTTCGAAGTGATCCCCCACTGCCACGAGCCGGAGTCCGTCGCGGTACGTTCGCCGAAGTTCGGCAGCGGAACGACCGCTATGTCTCCCGGAAACGCCTTCGAGTACCGCTCATAGAACCAGTGTCCGATCCACGAGATTGGGCTTCTGCCCTCCTCGAACGCATCTCCAGTCGCGTTCGGGTCGACGTAGCCCTCCGTGAACCACCGTTGCAGGATCGTGAACGCCTTCACTGCGCCCGGTCCGTTGAGGAAGCCGTCGACGGTGCGGTAGTCGGTTCGGTCGATCAGGTCCCCGCCCGCCGACCAGACCGCCGGCGCGAAGCCGTAGGTGTACCACTCCGGGTTCGGCTCGTTGAGTTGTACATCAAGCGGTCGCTCGAAGCCGGCTTGCCGCAGCCGCTGAAGAACGGTGGTGAATTCGTCGGCCGTCCATGCGTCGGCCGCACTGCTCGGGATGCGGATCCCGGCTTGCATCAGGATCGAGGGCCGCACGAACAGGCCAAGACCCGATTCGAAAGTGCCGATGCCCCATAGGCGGTTCGCATAGGTGCCCTGCTCGATGACCGAAGGCAGCAGGTCCTCGCGCAGTGACTGGGAGACGCAGGAATCGATGGGCTTCAGCTTCCCCGACCAGGCGTAGTTATAGAGGTTGGGCCCGTCGAAGTCGAGGAGGTCCGGCAGGCCGCCGTGGGCCGCAGCAGCCTGCACTTGTCGCGCGTAATCGCCGACAGGCAGGGTGATCAGCTTGACCTGCACCTGCTGTTCGGCGGCGTTGAACGCGCTCACCTGCTCGCGCAAAGTCTGCGCCTCCTCGGTGTTCACACCGCTGTCGTGGAACCAGGCGGTGATGTAAGTAGGTCCCGACCCGCTCAGCCTGCCGTCGCACGTGGAGTCCGTCGCGGGGCCACTCTGTCGCTCCTGTTGACCACAGGCTGCCACGCCTGCCAAGGCAAGGCAGCTAACCAGTGCGACGATTTGCGGTCGTAGTGGAACTCGGCGCCGTCGATTCACGTCACTGCCTGCAATGGCTCTCGCAGCGGTCTTGGCTGCATTTTGCAAGTATGTTCCTTCCGGGGTGATCTAGGTCCGGAAGCGCAAAGCCCGCCGACCGGGCGGAAGTTCTCGCGTTGTTTCAGAAACTATGGAGACCGCTCAGGCCGAGATCAGCCTGAGCGGCAGTCGCTCATAACAGCGGATGATGTTGTTGAACGCTTATGTCGGCTCGCCGGGAGACACTAAGCCGAGGCCACCTTGCCCTTCGGGATCATTCGCAATGGCAGGCTCTCGAAGCGGCGAATCACGTTGTTCAAAGCCAACTCTGGCGTGCCGTCGAGTTCGATGCGGTCAACATGTCGAAGCAATGAGCGCAGCATCGCTTCTGTCTCCATCCGTGCCAGACCCTGACCTGCGCACGCATGAACTCCGTGCCCGAACCCGAGTTGACGGGAAGCATCGCGCGTGATGTCGAAACGGTCAGGATCGCTCCAGACACGGTCATCACGATTCGCCGATGCGAACATGACCAGCACCCGTGAGCCTGCCGGAATTCGGGTGCCCGCGATCTCGGTATCACGCTCGGCGCGGCGCCCGAAAGCCCGGACCGCCGATTCCATGCGGACGACTTCGTTCACGGCATTCGGTATCCGGGCGGGGTCGCGCTGCAGCATCTGCCATTGATCGGGGTTTCGCGCGAACAGCCAAAGTGCCGCGGCGATCGCACTTGCCGTGGTGTCGATGGAGGGCGCCAGATAATCGATGAAGACCGAAGGAAGTTGGGACCGCTTCATCGCGCCTTCCTCAATGGCCTGCACCACCTCGTGCGCCATGCTGCCGGGAATCACGTTGCGTCGACGGGCAAGCCGGTGCACGAACGCCAGCATCGACAAGACGTTGCCCGACGATCGGACGGCGAAACTGTTGAAGGGCCCAAGCAAATCGAAGGTGGCGCCGGCCCACTTCACCAGGTGCTCGCGTTCGCGTTCGGGCCATCCGACGAGGTCGGGGACCACCTGGAGCGGAAGGCTCAACGCGATGTCCCGAACGCCGTCCACCCTGCCATTCGCCACGGCCGCAAGCACAGTCTCCTCGGCCAGGTCGTCTACCTGCGTTTGCAACGGACGCAGTCCTCGCGGTATCAGCCGATGGGCCGTCAGCTTTCGGACGCGATCGTGCTCGGAGCCGTCCAGCATCAGAAAGCTCCGCCTGCCGACAGACCGGGAGATGGTGTTCAGTGCCACGCCACCGCCGGAGCGAAACGTGTCAGCATCGCGGAGTACCGCCTTCACCTCGGCGTATCGCGAAAGCGCGTACAACTTCTGTTTCGGCAGCCACACAACGGGCCCCAGGGCCCGCATCGCGGCGTAGTGCGGATAGGGGTCGCGAATAGCGGTCTCGGAGTATAAATCCGCGCGGTACACCGGCACGTCCGTTGGCATCTTCCCGCCGTCCCGCGCCCGCCGCCATATGTGAGCGTCGCGGAGGCGGCCGAGGAAGACATCGCCCGAACGCGGTTGGGAAGAGGTCGTCATGTGACCATCGTCACCTGGCAGCGGTCGACGCGCGAGGGTTTGAATGCACCATTTTCACCGGTCAGTGGTGCATGGTGCACACTGACAGATAAGCTGTCGCTGTGACCTCGCCGCACCCGAGCGAGCAGACGCGTCAGCTACTGCGCACGATCGCCGAGGCGCTCGTCCAGAATCCAGACGCATGGTTGGACGACTTAACCACTGAGTCCCTTAAAGCAGCCGGGATGGAAGCCACCGCGGCGGACCCGGTTTTGCGAGCATCTTCCGAACGCGCGTTCCGGGCCAGCTTTCTCCATTGGGCGACGCAGAATATGCAATATCCGGCGGCTAGAGTTGGGCCCGGCTTAGGCGACGAGGTTGTGCATATCGCGCGCGATCTCATCAGAGGCGGTCTCGAGGAGACAGCCACGACCGCGTACCGGGTAGGTCAGTCGCAAGCCCTTCGATACTTCGTCAGTAGGGCGTTCGACTTCACTGTCGACCCAGCCCAGCTGAGGGAACTCCTGGACACGGTTACCTGGTCGATCAGCGACTATGTCGAGAGCACGGTTACCCGCGTCACCGAGATGATGCGCAGTGAGCGTGCAGAGATACTGCGAGGTAGCGCAGCCCGAACTGCGTGAAACGGTCGCCTTGCTGCTCGACGGAGCGCCGATTACACAACAGCGAGCAGAATCGAGACTCGCGTACCGGCTCAGTCAGGCGCATACCGCGGTCGTCGTATGGAGCCCGGAACCTGATGTCGACGTCCAGCAGGATCGACGATATCGTCGAATCGCTTACCAGACCGTGGAAAAATCGCCCACTCATCATCAGGCCCGGCGCATCCACCAAGTGGGTGTGGCTTCCCGGGCCCGACGAGATCGACCGGGAGCAACTGCGCAGTGCCGTCGATCCGTCCGGATCCGTGCGTGTGGCGGTAGGTGGGCGCGCTGCGGGCGTGGACGGATTTCGGCGAAGCCATGCTGACGCGACCGCGGCCCAGCGCATGGTGGCGCGATTGGACTCGGCCCAACGCGTCGTCTTCTTCGACGAGGTCCAACTCGTTGCCTTGATGACTAGCGATGCGGAGGGCGCGGAGCGGTTCGTGAGGCAGATCCTCGGTGACCTCGCGTACGCCCCTCGGGACGTTCGTGAGACGGTCCTCGCATTCGTCGAGGAAAACGGCAGCGTAAGTAGAGTCGCCGCAAGGCAGTACAGACATCGAAACACGGTCGTGCGTCGGGTGGAACGCGCAGGAGCGCTGTTGCCGCGACCACTCGCCGAGAACCCCGTTCAGGTCGCCGCGGCCCTGCAGGTGCTTCGCTGGACGGGGCACGGGCGTTCTGACCGCCGTACCGCAGACCATGGGTGAGATGTGGCAGAGACTGTTGCGTTGGCCAACCTCACGCCAGCATCCTGAGCTGACGTCGTTACGCCAGTGACGTCGGCGGGCCTACGCATCAGCGCCGGTATCGGCGGGTGACGCGAAAACCGGTACCGCGTTGCAGACTTCGGCCAGGTTGCGGCTGGCGCACAGCACCGTCCGATCCGGTCGCACTACGGCGGCCCTGGCGCGGCCGGCCCGCAGCCAGAGGCCCAGGTCCGTCCCGGGATGCGCCGTCACGACCACGGCGCCGCGGCGGGCCATCTCGTCCTGCTGGGACGGGTTGAGCGGTGCGGACGTGACCACCGCGAACCTGGCGCCGACGACCTCGTCGAGCCGTTTGCCTTCGGCCAGAACGGGATTCGGGCACAACCGGCCCGCCAGCTGCCGTCGTCCCGATGATTTCACGACCAGCTCACTGCTGTGCAACGCGGGCGTCGTGCTGTCGACGATCTTCTTCCGCACCCCGGGGATCAGATGCAGGCGCGGAACCACCACTCGGCGGAGGAAGTTGCCCACCTCGCCACCCGCGGTCATCGCCGTGCCCACCGCGAGCGCGAACCGGATCATGTACCGCGCGTGCGGTATGCGCTCCTGCTCATACGTGTCAAGGACACTCTCCGGCAACCATCCGTTGACCACGCCGGCAAGCTTCCACGCGAGGTTCGTCGCGTCGCGCAGGCCCGCGCCCATGCCCTGGCCGATGAACGGTGGTGTCAGGTGGGCGGCGTCGCCAAGGATGAACATGTTGCCACGGTGCCAGCGGTTCGCCACCTGTGCGCGGAACGTGTACTCGGCGACGCGCACGAGCTCCAGCTGTTCTGGCGCAACGCCTTCCACCCATGGCCGGATCAGCGGGTAGAGCGCCGCCATGGTGCTGTAGTCGTCGGCCGTCTCGTCCGGCAGGAGCCGGAACTCCCACCGGTAGCGGGTATCGCCGATCCGCATGTATGTGGCCGCTCGATGCGGATCGCAGACCTGGTGGACGCTCTCCCCCTGGTTCAGCTCCGCGGCCGTCGCCACATCGACCACGAGCCAACGCTGCTGAAATTTCAAGTCCTCCATGCAGGCGCCGATCGCCGCGCGGACCAGGCTGTTAGCTCCGTCGCAGCCGAGCACATATCTCGTCTCCACCCGGTGCTCTTCGCCGCTGACCCGATCGGTGAACGCGACCTGCACTCTGTCAGCGCCGATCTGAACGGCTTCGGTCACCTCGGCATTGCCCCGGAGGACGGCGTGCGGGTAATGCTTCAGGTTCGCCCGCAGTAGTGCCTCCAACTCCGGCTGGTCGAACATGTTCGCCTGCGGAAAACCGTTGGCGCTTTCGGCGCACTCCCGGTGAAACTGCGCCATTACCCGCATGTTCCGGTCCCGCAGCTGCAGACCCCGCGCGCGTCGGGAGATCGCCGCGAACTCATCAGCGATGCCCAGTCCGGCCAGGAGCCGGTAGATTTCGTCGTCCAGATGAACGGCACGCGGCTGTGGGTAGACGTCCTCCCAGCGGTCGAGGACGAGGCAGTCGACGCCGTACTGTGCAAGCTTTGTCGCCGCGGTGATCCCGGTCGGCCCGGCGCCGACGATCACCACCGGGACGAAGCCGGGATCGTCGTTCATGCGTACCTGACCCGGTTGCGCTGCGTGCCGAGATCGATCTTGCCGTCGTCGGTGGCGATGCTCGCCTCGACGACATCGCCGTCGTGCAAGTACTTGGTGTTCTTGGCCTGGCCGGCAGAAGAACATCTTCCACTTGAGGTCGTCCGGCAGCAGACCCACGAGCTTCTGCACCGGCTTCGGCGGCGCAGACAGGGCCGTCCCGACGGGGGTGCCGGTCATCACGAGGTCGCCGGCGGACAGCTGCTGGAAACGAGCCAGCGCGGCGAGTGCCTCGACAGGCCGATAGATCATGTCGCTGTCGACCGTGCTGTTCTGGCGCAGTTCGCCGTTGACCCGCAATTGCAGGCGCAGCTCGCCGAAACGGTTGAGCTCCTCGGCGTCGAGCAGCACCAGCGCCGGCCCGACGGGTGTGAAGGTCGGATACGACTTGGATTCGTAGAACTGCGTTTTCGTCAGTTGCACGTCGCGCGCCGATACATCGTTCGTCACCACCAGACCGCAGACATAGTCAGCCAGGTTGTCGGCGGTGATCGTCGTGCCCACCGGAACGTCGCGGCCGATTACCAGACCGATCTCCACCTCGTAATCGAGCAGGCGGACATGCTCTGGCTTGACGATGTCGTCGACGGGGCCGGCGATCGAACCCGACGCCTTGCGAAAGAACGTGAGCGGCACCTTTTTCGGATCACCTCCGGTGTCCTTCACGTGGGATGCGAAGTTGGTCATCTGCGCGACGACGCGGCACGGCGCGGTTACCGGCGCGAGCAGATCCAAGCTCGCTTACCGCGACGGTCTCGGTGCTCGCGGCGGCTCGCTCGATCGCCGCGCGGTCGGCCAGCAGCTGCGCCGTCGTCGTCGCCGCCGTGTCGATTTTGGCCACGGCGTCAGGCGTGCCCGCCCACCAGGCGTCGGAGGTGCGATAGATGGAAATGGTCATGAGCGTGCCACTTTCATAAGTCCGCGCAGGCGGGTGATGTCGAATTCGTTGTCGTCGCGGATCGCGGTCAGCATCGACCGCAGTTCGCGAACTGCTTCCCGGCTGGGTGCGATGCCGAGGAAATCTTTGGTGGCCGGTGGGCCCCACTGGGCCAGACCTGACGCGGTGAACGGCGCCCATCCCGGCTCGAGCGTGTTGTCGAACATGTCGCCGTCGCTGAAGTGCTCGACCAGGAACCCGTCGGGGTCGCGCCAGTAGTCGAAGATCTGGCTGCCCTGGATGTGCCTGCCGATCCCCCACGACCGGTTGTATCCCAACTCGCGCAGGTATTCACCGCCCGCCGCTATCGCGTCCAGATCGCATACCTGATAGGCGGAGTGCACATAGCGGTTCGACGGGCCCAACGCCAACGCCAGCGTGTGGTGGTCGGCGGGCGTCGACCCGCGGTCGCAGCGGATGAAGCTCATCGCCGGGCCGCGGTCGCGCTGGCCCGGGTAGTACAGGAAGTCGCTGACGATCAACCCGAAGTGGTCGAGGTACCAGTCCAGTGTCTTCATGTACTTGGTGCTCTGCAGCACGACGTGACCCAACCTCTGCACCCTGGCGGGTTCGCGCGGCGGGCGCTGGGTGGCGTTGGTGCGGCGCAGCTCGTGCCCGAAGTTGAAGGTGTGCGGCTGTTGTGCGGGCAGCTCGGCCAACTCGTGCATCCCGGCGACCACGCGGACCGGAATCCCGCTGGGATCGGTCAGTTCTACCGCGACGCCGCCGATGGCCTCTGGCAGCGTGCGGGTCGTCCTCCCGGTCGCGCTGGCGAGCCGCTCGACGTCGGCCTTGTCCTGTGCGGCGAACGCTGGGCCCACGAACCGCGAATGCGTTCCGCGGCGGACGATCACGCACGTCGAGCCGGCGTCCGTTCCGCGAAGGTAAAGCTCGTCGGCGGTGTGCAGCACTGTGGTGAAGCCGAACGCCCGCGCGAAGGCTTCCGCACGGACCAGGTCTGGTTTCTCGAATTCCAGCCACGCCAGATCGCGGACTTTGATCAGGGGGTTGCGGGAGCGCCCGGGGTGCTCCCCGCGCAGGGCGCCCTGCTCGCTGTGCAGGTCTTTGTGTGCGTCGACATGTGTTTCCACGGGGTCTCCTCGATTGACTGACGATATCGTCACTTATTGGACCCCCCGCCGTCAAGTCTTTCTGACGAATTTCTCAATATTGATGCTTTCCTGCTAACATCGGCGCATGACTGAGGCGCAACCAGTCGCCGACAACCGCCTGGAACGGCGCAAGATGCGCACCCGCGCGGCACTCATCCGCGCCGCGCAGGCTTTTGTCGCGGCCGGCAAACTCAACGTGCCGGTACTCGAGATCACCCAGGCCGCGGATGTCGGGATGGGTTCGTTCTACAACCACTTCGACAGCAAGGAAGAGCTGTTCCAGGCGGCGGTCAACGAGGTACTCGACGAACTCGGCGCGATACTGGACAAGCTCACCGGCGAAGGCGAGGATCCGGCGGAGACTTTCGCCCGAAGTTTCCGGCTAGTCGGGCGACTGTTCAGGCGGCGCCCAGAAATGTCCCGGGTGCTTCTCAACACCGGGTTGACGTTGATCTCCGCCGACCGCGGGCTCGCGCCGCGGGCCCTGCGCGACATCGACGCCGCGACGCAGGCAGGCCGATTCTCAGTCGACGACCCGCTGCTCGCGCTGGCGGTCGCCGGTGGCGCGTTGATGGGGCTCGGTCAGTTGCTGCACGACCAGCCGGAGCGTGACGACGCCGAGGCCGCCGACCGGGTGACCCGCGACGTGCTGATCATGTTCGGCTTGCCTGCCGACGAGGCCGCGGAGATCTGCCGTCGACCGCTGCCTGACCTCGACGAGCTGACCGAGCCCGACTCCGCGGCGTGATCCGCGGCGACGCAGCGGGTAGCTCGGCGTGTAACGCCCGATACGAGCACCAGCTGAAGGCGCATCTGTGGTTCTAAGTTGGCTTCGTCACGAGGGCTACCTGAGATGATGGCGGCGTGGAAGCCCCCGTGAGTGTCCAGGGCCGATTTTGGCGTTCCGGCAAGCTGCAGCACGACTTCAGGTTCGACAAGATCTCCGACTATCTTGCCGAGCCGGACACGTTGGTGTGGGCCGATGTTTGCGATCCCGACCACGAAGCGTTGTCCGAGCTGGCCGACGAACTGGGCCTCAATCGATGGGCGGTCGAGGATTCGGTGTCGGCCGCCGAGCGCGTCAAAGCAACGAACTACCCGACCCACATGTTCCTGAGCATCTACGGAATTTCGGTCCCTGAGCCGGAACCCGGCGACCCGTCGCAGCCGGTGCTCTCGATGCGCCGGGTTTCAGCGTTCGTGCTCGCACAGGCCTTGATCACCGTGCGTCTGTCACCGGCGTTCGACATCGACGAGGTGACGCAGCGCTGGGACGACATCGGCGGCCAGGAGTACGGCGTCGGAGCGCTGGTGCACGGGCTGCTCGACGTCGTGGTGGACAGTCACTTCGAAGCCGTGGAGGCCTTAGACGACCGTTTGGAGCGCATCATCGATGACGAATTGTTCAACGAGAAGGCGTCAACCGGTGCTCTTCAGCGCCGGACCTTCCAGATGCGCAGAGACTTGACTCAAGTTCGTCGCGTGGCCGTACCCATGCGGGAGGTCGTCAACTCGATGCTGCATCATCGCCTCGATGCGGCGACTCACCGTGAACTCGACGCGGCCTACCTCGACCTGAGTGACCACGTCGCGCGGGTCTCCGAATGGACCGAATCGCTACGTGATCTCGTCACAAGCGTGTTCGAAACCAACCTGTCGCTGCAGGACGCTCGACTGAACAACATCATGAAGAAGTTGAGCGCGTGGGCGGCCATCATCGCGGTACCCACCGCGATCACGGGATACTTCGGTCAGAATGTCCCTTACCCCGGCTACGCCCAGTGGTCCGGATTCGTCGGCAGCACCATCTGCATCGTCGTGATCGTCATAGCGCTCTACCTCAATTTCCGGGGCCGCGACTGGCTCTGAGCGGACGCGTCGGGTATACACCGGCGCGGCTAAGCGGAGGCCCGCTCACGGGTCAACTCGAGCGCGATGTCGGCGAGCATGTCTTCTTGGCCGCCGATGAGCCCGCGGCGTCCGGCTTCGACCAGAAGCGTGCGGGCATCAACTGCCGAAGCGTTCGGCCGTCGCCTCGGCGTGGCGCAAGAAGCTCGAGTACACGCCGGCGTAGCCCAGGGTGAGCGTCTCGCGGTCGACTCGGACCGGGCGTTGTTGCAGCGGGCGGACCACGTCGTCGGCGGCGTCCTCCAGCGCGTTGAGGTCGCAGCCATGCCGCCAGCCCATGCGGCTGGCGGCCGCGATGAAGACCTCCAGCGGCGCATTGCCGGCTCCGGCGCCCATCCCGGTCAGCGATGCGTCGACGCGGTGGGCGCCGTGCTCCACGGCGACGATCGAGTTGGCCACGCCCAGCGACAGGTTATGGTGCGCGTGAATGCCGATTTCGGTTGCGCTGTCCAAGGTTTGACGCACCGCATCGACCCGGTCGGCGACGTCGCGCATGGTCATCGCGCCTCCGGAGTCCACGACATAGACGCAGCCGGCTCCGTATCCCTCCATCAGCCGGGCCTGCTCGGCCAGCCGCTGGGGGGTGGTCATGTGGCTCATCATCAGGAAGCCGACGGCGTCCATACCGAGCTCGCGGGCGGCGGCCATGTGGTGATGCCGAGATGTCGGCTTCGGTGCAGTGGGTGGCGACACGCACCACGCTGGCGCCGGCGCGGTGGGCGGCGGCGAGTTCGCGCATCGTTCCGATGCCGGGCAGCACCAGCGTTGCGATCTTCGCGCGCTTGACGACGCCCGCGACGGCCTCGATCCATTCCAGATCGGTGTGTGCGCCGAATCCGTAGACGCAGCTTGATCCCGACAGCCCGTCGCCGTGGGCGACTTCGATGGAGTCCACACCGGCCGCATCCAGCGCCGCGGCGATCGTGGTCACCTGTTGCAGGCTGTATTGGTGCCGTACCGCGTGCATCCCGTCACGCAGGGTGACGTCGCTGATGTAGAGCGACGTGCTTGTGGTGTGGGTCATTTCGGTGCTCCAACAGTTCTCATCGAATGGGCGGCGATTTGTTCGGCGGTGGCCAGCGCGGCCGAGGTCATGATGTCGAGGTTTCCGGCGTATGCCGGCAGGTAGTGCGCGGCGCCGGTCACCTGCAGCATCGCGGTGACCCTGGTGCCGATGAACTTCCCGGTCTCCGGTATGTACAGGGGGTTGTCGGCATCGAATTTCTCGAATTGCACGGGCTGGCGCAGCCGGTAGCCGGGCACATAGCGCTGCACCCGCTCGACCATCGCGGCGACCGATGCCTCGATCGCGGAGTGGTCGCAGTCGCCCTCGACGAGGCAGTACACCGTGTTACGCATGAGGATGGGCGGATCGGCCGGGTTGAGGACGATCACCGCCTTGCCGCGTTGCGCCCCGCCGACGACTGTCAGTGCGGTGGCGGTTGTCTCGACGAACTCGTCGATGTTGGCCCGGGTGCCCGGGCCCGCGGATTTCGACGAGATCGACGACACGATCTCGGCGTAGGACACCGGCGCCGCCTCGTTGACCGCGGCGACGATCGGCACGGTCGCCTGGCCGCCGCAGGTCACCATGTTGAGGTTGGGGGCGTCGATGTGGTCCTCCAGGTTGACCACCGGTACACAAAATGGCCCTATCGCCGCGGGGGTGAGATCGACGCACGCGTACACCGGTGTGGCGCAACAGCGTCCCAGTGCCTGACGTGCGCGCCGGCGGAGGTCGCGTCGAAGACCAGCCGGATGTCGCCGAAGCCGGGCATCGCCAGCAGCCCGTCGATGCCCTCCGACGAGGTCGGCGATGCCAAGGCGTCTGGCCCGGGCCAGCCCGTCGGACGTCCGGGTCGATCCCGATCATCGCCGCCATCTCCAGCAACGGCCCGGCACTCGACCCGCTTGGCGCGGATCTTGATCATCAAGTCGGTCCCGATGTTGCCCGAGCCGATGATCGCGACCGGGAATCGTTCGGTACTCATGAACTGCTCCTCTACGTCGACTACTCGAAACTCACCGTGACCGCGCCGAGACCGCTGATCGCCGGCCGACGCTGCGTCGCCGGCCACCACGAACGCCGCAGTGGTGTACGAACCGGACATGACGAATTGACCGGCCTCGATGCCGGTGTCGAATTGGGCCAGTGCGTTGGCCAGCCACGCGACGGCCGCGGCCGGATCGCCCATCACGGCGGTCCCCTGGCCGGTGCCGACCGTCGTGTCGTTCACCACCAGGGTGGCGGTGGTATCGGGCAGTGACGGCGCCTGCGAGATCGGCACCCACTCCCCCAGCACCACCGCTCCAGAGCTGGCATTGTCGGCGATCGTGTCGGCCAGCGTGATGCGCCAGTCGGCGATTCGGCTGTCCACGATCTCCAGTGCCGGAGCCACCGCCTCGGTGGCCGCCATGACATCCTCGGCGGTCACGCCCGGCCCGCGCAGCGGTGCCCGCATCAGAAACGCCGCCTCGGGTTCGACGCGGGGAGCGCAGAACGCGGTGACCGGCACCGCCGCACCGTTGGGCAGCACCATGCTGTCGAGGATGTAGCCGAAGTCGGGCTCGTTGACCCCGAGCAGTTCCTGCATCGGGGCGGAGGTCAGCCCGATCTTGTGACCACGCAGCACAGCACCGCCGTCAATGTACCGAGCCAGGTTCAGCCGCTGCACGGAATATGCCTGAGCCGACATCGAGATTCGGGTACGTCTGGGTCAGCGGTGAAATCGGGATGCCACTTCTCTGAGCGTCATGCAGCAGTTGGGCGGCGTCGGCCAGCTGAGTCGATTGAGTGCTCACAGCTCTTCTCCTGACTGCAGCAGTCTTACGGCCGATTCGAAGATCAAACGAGTGTGCAAGTCGAACAGCTTGATCAAATCCACTGAATCGCCGCCGACTTCCTTGGCGATGAACAAGCCGTCGGCGCCGGCGATGGCATAGGTGGTGAGCAGACGCACGTTCTCCTCATCCAGTCCAGGAGCGACGTCGCGCACAATCTGCGCGAAACGGTGGAACGCGTTGTCGCGGACCTGAAGAAACATCTCCCGCGCCCGCGGTTCGACCGGGCGGTGCTCGAGGGCGAGCATCAGCCCGAGGCGCAGGAAATCAGGCGCGTCCAGCAGCGCCTTGGCCACCTGCGTCCCCAACTCGAACGCCAGCGCCCGGGCGGCCTCCCCGCCGGGCAGCTCCAGTGCGGCGAGCCACCGCTGGTAGCTGCGCTCGATCACCGCGGCGATCAGGTCGTCCTTGTCGGTGAAGTGCCAGTAGATCGACGTCGGCGGCAGGCCGCTCTTCTTGCTGACCAGCGAGATCGTGGTGCCCTCATAGCCGCGCTCGGTGGCCACCTCGGTGGCCGCGTCGAGGATTCGCTCGCGCGACTGCTCGCCGTTGGCGCGGGTGCGCCGCCGTGCGCGGGCCGTGGAGTTCGAATCCCCAGCTGGGGTGGGTGTTGTCACGCTGCCTCCTTTCGGGTGTTGACGATCACGCTATCGATAGCTTACTGTATGGAGCACTACATTAACAAGCTTGACGAAGGAGTCGATCGTGACCGATCAGATGACTTACGACGTTGCGATCGTCGGCTACGGCCCCGTCGGCGTCACCGCCGCCAACCTGCTGGGCCAAATGGGCCTGAAGGTCGTCGTGGTGGAACGCGATCCCGACATCTATGCGCGGGCCCGTGCCATCTCCACCGACGAGGAGGTGGTGCGCATCTGGCAGCAGGTCGGGCTGGCCGACCGGCTCAACGCCGACATGCAGCCCGGCTGTGGGGCGAACTTCGTCGACGCCAACGGCGTGCCGTTCGTGAAGCTGCTGCCGGCATCACGGGGTAACGGGCACCCGCCCCAGCAGTTCATCTATCAGCCCGCGCTGGAGAAGGTGCTGCGTGCAGGGGTCGACCGCTTCCCCAACGTGTCGTGTCCTGCTCGAACACGAATGCCTGCGGGTCGTCCAGGGCGCCGACTCCGTCGAGTTGATGCTCGCCGATCTGACCGTCGACGAATTCAGGCGGATCCGGGCCTCCTATGTCATCGCCGCCGACGGCGGGTCGAGTGCGATCCGCGGTCAGCTGGGCATCGGATTCGGCGGCCGCACCTTCGCCGAGCGCTGGATCGTCATCGACACCAAGGTGCTCAAGGAATGGCCGGGCCATGACCGGCTTCGGTTCCACTGCAACCCCGACCGGCCGACCGTCGACTGCCCCACTCCGCTAGGTCATCACCGCTGGGAGTTCCCGGTGCGCGACGACGAGGACGAGCAGGACCTGCTCACCGAGGACATGATCTGGAAGGTGCTGCGCGGGCAGGGAATCACCGAGGACAACGTGAAGATCCTCGGCTTCGCCTGCTACAGCCACCATGTCCGGTTCGCCGACCGGTGGCGGGTGGGCCGGATCTTCCTGGCCGGCGACGCCGCCCATGCGATGCCGCCGTGGATCGGCCAGGGCATGTGCGCCGGCGTGCGCGACGTGGCCAATCTGTGCTGGAAGCTGGGCGCGGTGCTGTCCGGATCGCTGCCCGAATCCGTGCTCGACACCTACCAGGCCGAGCGGCTGCCGCACGTCAAGGAGGTGACCAACCGCGCGGTCAAGACCGGCAAGCTCATCATCCAGCACAGCCGCTGGCGCGCCGCGGTGCGCAATCACGTCTTCCGCACCGCCAGCAAGGTGCCCTACTTCCTCACCTGGCTGCGGGACCATCGATGGATCCCCGATGCCCGCTACCGCGACGGTCTCGTCGCCAATAACGGCAACGGCGCCGTCGGCTGGCTGATCCCACAGCCCCGGGTCATCGACGAGAAGGGCGACTCGGTGCGCCTCGACGACGTCGTCGGCGGCCGCTGGACGGTGCTGCACACCGGCCCGGCAACGGACTTCTGGGCCTGGCGAACCGCTGGCGTCCCCACCTTGAAAGTCACGCCGCCGCATAGTGTTCCGAGCGCTGACTGCATCGTCGACAGCGACGGATCGCTGACCCGTTGGCTGGAGAAGAAGGGCGCGACGGTGGTGGTGGTGCGGCCCGACGGGTTCGTCTACGCCGGCGCCAACCAGGACCAGCCGCTGCCGCCGCCCCCGGCCGGATTCAAGTCGTAAAGGAGAAGCAAATGACCAGTCAACACCATGACCGAACGCGTCGTACGCGTCAACGGAAAAGACATCTTCGTCGCCGACGAAGGCACCGGTCCGCCGGTGGTTCTGCTGCACGGCGGCGGGCCCGGCGCATCGGGCGTGTCGAATTACTCGCGCAACATCAAACCCTTGGCCCAGCACTTCCGGGTCATCGTGCCCGACATGCCGGGCTACGGCCGCTCCGCCAAGGGTGTCGACGGCAGCGATCCGTTCGGATACCTTGCCGATCACATCCGGGGAATGCTCGACGAACTCGGCATCGACCGGGCGCACCTGGTGGGCAACTCCTACGGCGGATCATGCGCGCTGCGGCTTGCTCTGGACACCCCGCATCGGGTCGACAGGCTCGTGCTGATGGGCCCCGGCGGCATCGGAACAACCCGCGGACTCCCCACGGCCGGCCTCAAGAGCCTGCTCGGCTATTACGGCGGTGACGGGCCGAGCCTGGACAAGCTGCGCACGTTCATTCGCACGTATCTCGTCTACGACGGCGATGCCGTGCCGGAGTCACTTATCCAAACCCGGTACGAGTCCTCGATCGACCCCGAGGTCGTCGCCAACCCGCCCCTGCAACGGCCCGTCGGGTTGCGCACGCTGTGGCGGATGGATTTCACCCGCGACCGCAGGCTTAGCAACCTCGAGACGCCGACACTGGTGCTCTGGGGACGCGACGACAAGGTCAACAAGCCAAGCGGCGCAGCGATGCTCGGGGAACCGGATGCCCAACGCCGACGTCCTGGTGACTGCCAATACCGGCCACTGGGTCCAATGGGAACGGGCGGACTTCTTCAACGCGGTCACCACCGCATTCCTGAAAGGCTGATATCGAATGTCCACCGCCATCACCCCCTCGGTGTTCGGCAACGTCCACCTCGGCTATGTCGTCATCGAAACCGACAAGTTCGCCGACTGGAAACGCTTCGGCCGCGAGGCGATCGGGATGCACCTCGACGACATGGCACCCGACACGGTCCGATTCCGCCTCGACGCCAACGAATGCCGCCTGCTGCTACGACGGGGGCCGGCCGAAGACGTCGTCACGCTGGGTTGGCACCTCGACGACCATGCGACCTTCGACGAGATCAGTCGCCGAGTCGTCGACCACGGGGTACCGACTGTCGAGGGGCCCGAGGAGGATGCCAAGCTGCGCGGCGTCGAGCGCTTCCTGCGGTTTCCGGGGCCCAACGGCTTGACCCAGGAGATCTACACCACCGCCCGCACGGCACCGCTGCCCCTTGACATACCCGGCAGCGGATTCGTCACCGGCGCAGGCGGACTCGGCCACGTCGCCCTCACCACGAAAAAGCCGCACCTGAGCTGCGTGGGTACTACAACCACGTCTTCGACGCGCGGCTGTCCGACTACATCGACGAGACCATCAACGGAATGAAACTCAAGATCCGATTCCTGAGGGTCAACGAACGTCACCACTCCGTGGCCATCGCGTCGGTGAACGCCTTGCCGATCAACCCGATTCGCACCCGAGTCCAGCACGTCAACGTCCAGGTGGCCACGCTCGACGACATGGTCGCCTCCTATCAGCGGGTCAAGCAACTGGGATTCGACATGGCACTGTCGGTCGGTCAACACACCAACGACAAGGAACTGTCCTACTACGCGATGACACCCTCGGGCTTCGAATGGGAGGTCGGCTGGAACCCGATCGTCGTCGACGAATCCACCTGGCAACCAACCACACATCAGGGAATCAGCATCTGGGGTCACACCCCCGAAGGGCAAACCGATCATCGACAAACTCGCTCAATTCGGGGTGGCCGCACGATCTTTAGTTCATCGCGAAGACACCGTGAAGGCGCTCAGCGCCCCCGGGATCGCCGACGACTAGTGGTCGAACTACCGAATACAAGATCAACCGCATAGCGGTGCCATGCCTCGATGGAATGACGTGACATCTGAGCGTGCATCGATGACTTTGGACCTACGCAGCGGACACTGAACACCGAGACGATGATGCAAACAGGTGACGAGCTCGACAAGACCATGCCGGCGCTCTACCGAGCCGCCGTCGGCATGCCATCCCCCATGCGGAAAGCCGCAGAGCCGGTGTGGCTCTGCGGCCTTCGAGAACGAAGACTTGCCCGCGATATCAGCTGATGTGCAGCTTCTCGCGCAGATGGGTCTTGCGATCCTCGTATTTCTCGTGCATTTCGGCCTTCTTGATTTCTCGCGCCTTCTTGCGGGCCTGCCGCTGTGCCTCCTCAGCAGCTTCCTCGGCCGCCTCGATCTCAGCCAAGACATCGGCGGCGGATCGACGCAGCACGGTCCCGCCCTGCGCCGTCATCGCTGCGTCGACAACGTCGTCGGCGTATTCGTCGACCTCGGCCAGAAGTGCATTCTTTCCGGGCGGTACGTGGCGGCCGACTTGCGCCAGCGTTTGGTCTTCCTTATCGGCCCTATCGAGGTCGTCCAGACCGCCGATGAGCCCGCCGGTACCCAACCCGAGCAGCATCCCGACGGGACCGCCGAGGATGCCGACCAGCATTCCGATCAGCCCGCCGATTGCAAAGCCCTCACCGCCGGCATTGTCGGCGCCCTCTGGTATCCGAAGTTGCCCGGTGGCGTCGCGTTCGACGACCGCCGCGCTCTTGAGTTCTACGCGGCCCTCGCGGTCAAGGCCCTTGAGGGTGCTCAGCGCTTGATACGCCTTGCTCTGCTCATCGAAAGTCACAGCGATTATGTTCACGGTCATGGTTTTGCTCCTTTGTTTCGACCGAATCTCTCCGACCCTTTGTCGGCGAGACATCTGGGGTTGGGGCGACGGCGCCGACGTCGACGACCGAGTGGAAATCCCGAAACCGTCCCTAGCGGGAGGTCCTCGCGCTTGTCTAATCTCCTTGGCTTACACGAATATTCAAAACGTAAGGTCGACGGCCCGCGCGGCACTAGGGACGTTCGGCCCCCCGAACATCGCCAAGTGACCCGACAATGCGGGCGTGTGGGCTAGCGGGCCTCAGCGGGCCGGTGGCGGGCCATAACCGGGCGTGTCCCGGCTGCGGCCCACCGATGGTCGACGGCCACGGTTTTAGCGGTCCGCACTTGCCAACCGTTCAATCTTTCGCTCGGCGGTGTGGATTTCCTTGCGGGCCTGCAGCGCCCAGACGACCGCGAAGATTCCGATCGCGACAAGCCATCCGCCCGCCACGATCGCCAGCAGGACGATGGAATCGAACGGCCAGGCCATCACCACCATGCCGGCGATGACGCTCAGGACGCCCAGGAAGATGTGCCAGCCACGGCCGGGCAGCTCCTTATAGGTGATCGCCAGCGTCGTCTCCGCAACCCCCTGGAAGATGAACGAGACACCAATCCAGATGGCCAGCAAGAGAATCGCGTACCCCTCGCCGAGATGACGGAACGCCAACACACCCAATACCAGTGACAACGCGCCGCTGATGAACAGCAACACCCGTTCGCCGCCGGGGACTTCGAGCGCGAACGCGAACATCACCTGCGCGAGGCCCGCCACAATCAGGTAGGCGCCAAACAAAACCGCCGCGACCTCGATCGAAATCCCAGGCCAGACGAGTATCACAACGCCCAGAATCAGGGTCAGCACACCCCACGCCAACACTGCCTTCCACACGTTCTCCAGCACTCGCGGAGTTTCCAAGGTAGTCATGGTGATCAGCTCTTTCCGGCTAGCGCGTCGGCCTCGCCGCGCGCGAGTTCCGCCCGTACGGCGGCCCACTCCGCGGCATCGAGACAGTAGGCGGCGAGGGTGACGGCCACCACCGCATCCTCCGCCGCGTTCTCAGCCGCCCGCTCTGCGCCCTTCTCCTTGCGCTCGGCTTGCCAATCCTCGATGTCGGAGCGCATCTCCGCGATCTGCCGCTCGATAGAACCCTTGGTCTCTGACCACCAGCTCCGTGCACCTTCCTTGGCTTGGCTTGTGGCTTGTTCGAGCTCACCTTTCTCGCGCTCAATGGCGGCCTCGAGCTCGTCACGGCGTGCGTGCAGCGCGGCGCGATTCCTTTCCTGGACCGCCGCCGCGGAGTCCTCGAGTCTCTTGACTCGTCCGGCGAGATCCATCAACGACTCGGATAGAGTCTTCATGTTCCGCTCCTCCTGGTGTGTTTATCTGACACAAGAAGTCTGCGCTTCGCAATGGGCCCGACCTAGGGCAGAAAGTCACATCATGAATGTGACTTTCACGCGAAATCCTAAGTTAGACAGGGCTTATACTACGATCGTCAACGCTGAACGATCGTCACAATCGACGAACCTGCAGCCGATCCGGTTACCACGTCGATGGCGGCGGGTCTAACACTGAGCTCCCTCGATCTTTGTGAGCTCCCAATCGAATATGGCGCTCGCATAACGGATTCGCTTCTCGACCTCGTCGATCTGCGGCTTGAGGCCCAGCTGATCGACGATCTGGCCGGCGACATGTCGGGAATGTTGGGAGATCCCTTGCGCCCCACAACTACAGGCCAAGTCTGATCCGAAATCGACACCGGTTGCGTGGTGGTGGTCGATGATCTGGGCGATCCGGTCGACGAGCTTCTGACGAATCTGTGCAATAGGGTCGGTCATGTCAAATCCAATCCCAAATCACCGTATTGGTGGCAGAACTCCCGATGCCTGCCACCTCGGATGTCGAAAAGTTGCCAATGGTCGACTGTTGAGCCATACAGCGCCCCCTGGTCCCGAGACCGTCTGATCCAAAGTTGACGCCGATCACGGCCTCCGTGTAGAGCCTAAAGTCACCAGGTGCAGGGTCAAACGACACCGATCCCAGCCGTCGTGGACCTCGCAACGCACAGGCCAGAGCCTATGAGGCTTGCCCTTGAGTGCCGAGGTCTCTGAGGGCGACTTGTCCGGCGTGGGCGCCGCACATACCGTGTGCGCCGGGGCCGGGCGGCGTGGCGGCCGAGCAGATGTACATGCCTGGCACACCAATCCGATACGGCGACAGCGTGATTCGCGGACCGAATACCAACTGGCGAATATCCTTGGCGCCGGTCATGATGTCGCCACCGACGAAGTTGGGATTGCGTGCGGCCAATTGTGTGGTGGTGCTGACGGTTTGGCCGACGACGTGGTCGCGGAAACCCGGGGCGAACCGCTCGATCTGGGCGACGATGGCCGCGGTGGCATCGCCGGTGTAGCCGTTGGGCACGTGCGCGTAGGCCCAAACGGGGTGGATGTTGCCGACCGAGCGCTGTGGATCGGCTAGATACTGTTGTCCGACAAGGACGAACGGCCGCTCCGGCATGCGACCGGCGTGTACGTCCCGCTCGGTGGCGGCCAATTCGGCGTAGGTGCCCGCCAGGTGCACCGTGCCTGCCCGACGCGCGGCCGGGTTTGACCACGGCACGCCGTCCTCGACGGCGAAGTCCACCTTGAACGCGCCGGGCCCGCGGCGAAAACGCCGGTAGGCGCGTGCAATTCGTGGCGGCAGCCGATCGCCGAGAATACCGGCGACGGCCTCAGGCGCGAGGTCGAACATCGTCACATCGGCGGGCGGCAGCTGGCTGGCCGCGTCGATGCGCACGCCCGTTTCGATCTTGCCGCCCAGGTCGGCCAACAGCGCTGCGATCGCGTTGGTGATCGATTGCGAACCGCCGGCCGCGACCGGCCACCCGTGACGATGCCCCGCGGTGAGGATGCCCAGCCCGATCGCCGAGGTCATCGGATAGTGCAGCGGCCGAAAGGCATGCGCCGCAACCCCTCCGAACAATGCCCGCGCCTCGGTGGTACGGAACCACCTGGCGATAGTGGATGCGGGCAGCACGGTCGGCGCGCCGAACCGCGCCAGCGTCAACGGGTGGTGCGGCACCCTCAGCAGCGGCCCCATGATGTCGTCGGATAGCGCGTCGAACCGTCTGGAGGTCCGGGAGAACAGCCGGCGCCACCGCCAGTGGTCGATCCCGAGCCCATCGGCGGTGGCCTCCACCGAGCGGTAGAGCACGCCCGCCCGCCCGTCGTCAAGGGGATGCACGCAGTCGATCTCCGGCAGGCGCCATGTCAGCCCGTAACGCTCCAGCCCGAGACCGGCCAGAAACGGTGACCCGACGGCCATCGGATGGATCGCCGAGCAGTGGTCGTGCAGCAGGCCTGGAAGAATCGCCTCGCTGGTGCGGGTGCCCCCGCCGATCTCGTCGGCGGCTTCCAGCACGGTCACATCCACGCCGGCCTTGGCGAGGGTGACCGCGGCGGCCAGGCCGTTGGGCCCGGCGCCGACGACGGTCGCCGTGCTCATGCCACTGCAGGGTACGGGGGTCTCGGCTCGCGCTCGCCGGCCAGCGACCACGTGACGTGGGTGGGGATCGGGCCGTTGGGCAGCCACGGCTGCTCCTTGACCGCGTCAGACACCTTCCAGGTGCCGCGTTCGATCACGCCGAGGGCCGCGTCGATGACCTTGTAGTGCTGCACCTTGCTCCCCCAACCCTGCGACTCCACCCAGACGACGACGAGTTCACCCGGCTCGAATGCCGCCTGCCGCTGCACCGCGGCGATGAGGTCCTCGTTGTGCAGGTGCCCGTCGCCGAAGTTGAAGCCGATCAACGAGTTGCAGACGAATTCGGCCTCCCGCACGGTGCGCGCGTCGATGTCGGGCAGCGTCCTCAACAGCACCGAAAACAGTCCACGGCCCTGGCTGTGCATTGTGCGCCAGGCGATGGTGCGCTGCAACGTGATTTCGGCCCACTGCGGTTCGTATCCGAAGGCGATGAACTGGTCGATCTGGTTCCTGGCGCTGCGCGTGACGCTTGTTCAGTTTCGCCTCCGCCCCCGGGGCGAACGCCCACACGGCGGACGCCCAGTTGCCGGCGTATTGGCGCATCGACGGCAGGAACGACACCTTGTCGGGGCGCAAGTTGCCCAGGATCGGGAAGAAAACCAGCGCCGCAACGATCGTCGCCGTCAGCCACGGCGACGACATGTTCGACACGGCGTATCCGTGCCAGGCCGGGAAGCCGAGGAACAAGAAGATCGACGCGTAGGCGAACAGCACGTTCCATTCCAGCGGAACGGCCAGCGGGAACGTCGAGATGATGAACAGGTGGAAGGCGACCATGACGATCACGGCCGCCACCGTCAACCCTTTGTTCGTCGAGAACAACAGCACCAGCGGGGCGACGATCTCCACGGTGGTGCCGAGCACGTGGGCCATGAAGTGGGCGGCCCGCGATGGCCGCAGATCGCGTGGGAAGTCGCGGTAATGCGCCCGCTTGACCCACTTGAACGGCATAAAGGGGCTGTTGCTGACCATCGGCGGGATGACGTTGGCGAAGTGTTTGCCGAACTTCGACACGCCGGCACCGACCCACACCACGACGATCAACAGCTTCAGCGCGATGATCATGTCCACGAACGGCAGCACGGTGAAGAAGAACAGCGCCGGCAGGTACTGCTCACCCCGCGCAGCGAGGAAGATGGTCTTGTCGCGAAGGCCGTTCAACACCAGCAACACGATCGGCGCGACCAGCAGCGCCGGGTCGACGAGCCCGGATGTGTTGTGCGGCAAGGCTTGTGACAACGAGTCGCTGTGTACTCCGGAGGCCAGCAGCGGGACGGCGAGGCTGATCAGCAGTGCGAAGTAGAGGATCCCGTCGAACCACGTGCGGCGGTCACCGTCGGTGAACGGCACCCACTTCCACGGCCGCAACCGGATGGTGCCTGAACGGAGCCAAAACAGGATGCCGCCCGTCATCGGCTTGACCTTGCCGGCCAGCGGACCCCATGACCCGGCGACGCCGATCGCCTCGAGCAGCACCGTCCACAGGACCGCTTTCTGGTAAACGATCGGCTGGTTCCACCACTCCGCGACATGCCAGAACGCCGGCAGACCCGACGTCACCGTCGCGACGAACACGCCACCGAGGGCGTAGACGAACACGAGCTTCGCGATGTAGATCGCATGCACCATGCGCGGAGACCCGAAGCCGTTATCGGTCCAGTGCTGCGCAAGGAAGCGCATCCGTTCCATCAGCGGCTTGGCCAAGAAGGTGTCTGGATCGACCGGGGGAAACTCCGGCTTGGTGAAACTCATGATCAGCTCCCGTTTGTCGATGTGGTGACGAGCGAGTCGGCCAGCAGCCGGCGCAGAGCGGGTTTGTCGATCTTGCCGACGGGGTTCTTGGGCAGGTCGTCGAGGATCGTGATGTCGGCTGGCCGTTTGAATTTCGCGAGCTGCCCGGCGATGTGATCGCGAATCGCCTCTGGGGTGATGGTCGCGTTCGGGCGGGTGGAGACGAACAGGACCGGCTCCTCGCCGTAGGTGGGGTTCGGTCGCCCGACGACGGCGGCCTCGGCGATCTGCGGCAGATGGTGGACGACGGCCTCGATCTCGCGCGGGTAGATGTTCTCGCCACCGCGGATGATCATGTCCTTGGCGCGATCGACCAGAACCAGGTAGCCGTCCTCGTCGAGGCGCCCGATGTCGCCGGTGTGCAGCCAGCCGTCGACGACGGTCTTCGCGGTCTCCTCCGGTCGGTTCAGGTAGCCACGCATCACGTTGGCGCCCTTGATGACAACCTCGCCGGCCTCACCGTCGGGGACCGGGCGGCCTGCCTCGTCGACGATCCGGATGGTCTGCCCGGGCAGCGGCAGTCCTACTGTCCCCGGTTTGCGGGGCCCGTCCAGCGGGTTGACCGCACTGGCGCATGTTCCCTCCGACAGCCCGTAGCCCTCGATGATCGGGATGCCGTAGCGCGATTCGAATCGTTCCAGCAGCTCGACGCTGGCCGGCGCAGCCCCGCAGACCGCGAACCGCACCGATGACGTGTCCGGTTGCACGTCGTCGGGCAGCCCGCACAACATCGTGTAAATCGTTGGTACGGCGGAGAAATAGGTGGCCCGGCTCTGCTCGAGTGCTGCGAAGAATGTCTTCGGGTCGAAGCGCCCGGCCACCGTCGCCCGGCCGCCGGCCAGCAACGGCGACAGCGTCCCGACGACGATCCCGTTGACGTGAAACAGCGGCAGTATCAACAGGCTGTGGTCATCGCGGGTCAGCCTGAAGCCCTCAATGACGCTGCGGCACATGGCGTTCAGGTTCGCGTGGTCGAGCATGACGCCCTTGGGGCGGCCGGTGGTTCCGCTGGTGTAGATCAGCAACGCCAGCGAGGCGTCGTTGCCCCGACTGGCGTCGGCCTGAGCCGGCTCGCACTGGTGCAACTCGTCGGCGATCAGCACCTTGGCACCGGCGTCGGCAAGCTGATAGCGCACCTCCTGCGGCGACAACGCGGGGTTGACCGGCGTTACCGCGGCACCCAACCGCCACGCGGCGAACAGCGACACCACGAACTCGACCGTGTTCGGCAGCTTGATCGCCACCACATCACCCGCCGACACGCCCCGGCTGCGCAGCGTCGCGGCGGCGCGCTTGACGGCGTCGAGAAACTCGGCGTTGTTCAGGTCGCTGATGTCGTCGGCGACCGCCTGCCCCAGCGGATCGTGCGTCGCGCGCTGATCTGGCAAGACCGACAAGTCCATGTAATTCCCTCCGAGACCGGGCTACCTCTGTGACCGGCAACACTATGAATCCCGGGGCGAATCGGCATGGTCTGGACCGCTCAAATGCCGAGCACCGTTTGTCGGCCGGAGACAACGGCGAGCGCTCATTTGGCCCACAAGCGGCTCGGGAAGATCTACCGTCGTGGTGTGACGAGCGGCACAGATACCGATGTCGACCGCTGTGTCCGCCAGATCGCTGCCGGACTCCACGAACGGCTGGGCGAATTGACGGCCATCATTCAGCGTTGACTGCAGGAGGAGATCCCCGAGCTTGCCCTGGACGCGCAGAGCATCGAGCTGTTGGGGGCCAGCGTCGGAGGCAACGTCGACACCGTGCTGCACGCGATGCGCTACGGGATCGAGGTGCAGCGCGTCGAGGCGCCGACCGCAGCGATGGAGTACGCCCGGCGGTTGGCCCAGCATGGAGTGCCCGTGCACGGGTTGGTGCGTGCGTACCGGGTCGGTCAGCGGCGCATGAATGAACTCGTATTCGCCGAGGCCCAGGCCACCGACATGGAGCCAATGGTCAGGGTGGCCGTGCTCGAGAAGATGTCGGCGACCATGTTCGCGTACATCGATTGGATGTCACAGCAAGTCGTCGAAGTGTACGAGGAGGAGCGCGAACGCTGGCTGGAGAATCAGAACAGCCTTCGCGCGTTGCGCGTGCGCGAGATTCTGGCCGCCAAGACACCTGTTGACGTCGACGCCGCATCGTCGACGATTCGCTATCCGCTGCGCTGGCATCATCTGGCGGTGGTGGCCTGGTACCCCGATGCCGGCAGCGATGGCAACGAACTGCCACGGCTGCAACGTTTCCTGCGAGAAATGGGCCAGGCCGCCGGGGTGGCGGCGAGCCCACTGTTCGTGGCCGCCAACGCCGTGTGCGCCTGGGGATGGCTGCCCTTCCGCGCCGCCGCACCCGAAGCGGTCGACAAAGCCCGCCAGTTCGCGGCCACCCATGCGGACTCGCCCAGTGTGGGAATCGGCTCGATGGCGGCGGGTGTCGGCGGATTTCGACGATCGCATCGCAGGGCGCTGGCCGCGCGGGCGGTGGGGGCCGCGCGCGAGCCGCACAAGCCGACTGTGGTCGCCGCGGACGATCCCGGTGTGTTGGTGGCCGCCATGCTTGGCGGGGACATCACCCAGGCCCGTGAGTGGGTGGCCGAAGTGCTCGGCGACCTGGCCGTCGACAACGAGAACGATGCCCGACTGCGCGAGACGTGGCTCGTCTTCCTGTCCAGCGACGGCAGCTACAAGCTGGCTGCTGAGCGGCTCAACCTGCATTCGAACACGGTCAAATACCGGGTCGGGCGGGCCGTCGCCCGGCGGGGCCGCGCGATCGGCGCCGACCGGCTGGACGTGGAACTGGCCCTGCTGCTGTGCCACTGGTACGGCAGCGCGGTTACCCAGCAGCGCCCCGGATAGCAACCGCCGGCCGGTTAGTTATCGCCGCGCCACAACCTACCCGCGGGTATTGGTCCCACGCGGACGATGGCGATGCTGCCAAGTACCCCTAACCTCAGCCTTGCGCACGGCACCGACGCCGACGAAGTGAAATCCAAAGCAACCGAAGGCGATAGTCGATGCCAAGCCCAGACGTTCAGCACCCGGCTGAAATTGCTACACCACATGATTTGCTACTGACCGGTTCGGCGCTCGGCGTCGCAAGCGGGATGATGCCAGACACATCGTGGGCCAGGTTCGGCTTGAATCTGGCGCGCCGCCCGGGCGTCGTCGCCGAACGGGTGGGGTCGTTCGGGCGCGAGCTCGCCTCGATCGCGACGGGCACATCGGATCGCGCTCCGGCCAAGCCCGACAAGCGATTCAGCGATCCAGCATGGCAGAGCAATCCGTTGATGAAGCGTTCGATGCAGGCGTACTTGACCGCCGCCGAGCTCGTGGACAGCCTGTTCGCCGACGCGGAACTCGATTGGCGCGACGCTGAACGAATCCGATTCGTGCTCGACGTCGTCATGGAAGGGCTCGCACCGAGCAACAACCCGTTGATCAGCCCGTTGGGCTGGAAGGCGATCATCGACACCGGTGGTCTGAACGTCGTTCGAGGGGTGCGACGCTTCCTGCGCGATATGGCTGTGCCGCCGCGGATTCCGTCGATGGTGGAGCCCGACGCATTCACGGTCGGAGAGGATCTCGCCGTCACGCCGGGAGCGGTCGTGTACCGCAACGAGGTGTTCGAACTCATCCAGTACACACCACAAACCGAGAAGGTGTGGACGGTGCCGCTGCTGATGGTGCCGCCGGTGATCAACAAGTTCTACATCTTGGACATCGCCCCGGGTCGGAGCATGGTGGAGTACCTCCTTAGCCAGGGCCACCAGGTTTTCGCCATCTCGTGGCGCAATCCGACTGCGGCGCAACGGTCTTGGGGCTGCGACACGTACGGTGGCGCGATCGTCGACGCGTTGGACGCTATCCAGAAAGTGACGGGGTCGCAGAGCGCCCATGTTCAGGCGTCGTGCTCGGGCGGGATCCTGGCGGCCATGACCGCCGCGCATCTGAGTGCGATGGGCGAGGCTGAGCGCATCGCCAGCCTGACGTTGATGGTGACCGTCCTGGATCAGGGACGGGAGGGCTTGGCCGCGGCCGTCGACGAGACGACCGCCAAACTCGCGATTGCGTTCTCGGCGCGCAAGGGCTACCTCGACGGCCGAGCGCTGGCCGAGGTGTTCGCCTGGCTGCGTCCGACCGATCTGGTGTGGCGGTACTGGGTCAACAACTATCTGCAGGGCCGGTCACCGGCTCCGTTTGACGTGCTGTTCTGGAACTCCGACACCACGCGCATGCCGGCGGCGCTGCATCGCGACATGCTGTCGATGGGCCTGCAGAACGCGTTGGCCGAACCCGGCGGCGGTGCGCATGCTCGGCACCCCAGTGGACCTCGGCACGGTCACGGCGGATACCTACGTCGTCGCCGGGGTTGCCGACCACATTTCGCCCTGGCAGGCCTGCTATCGCAGCGCGAGGATGCTGGGAAGCAAAGATCTGCGGTTCATCCTGTCATCGAGCGGACACATCGCCGCGCTGGTCAATCCCCCTGGCAACCCGAAGGCGTCCTACCGCGCGGGAAACGTCGACGAACGCGACCCGACGCGTTGGGCGGCGTCGGCGGAAACGCACAGCGATTCCTGGTGGCCCGACTTCTCGGCGTGGTTGGCGCAGCGCGGCGGCGAGCAGAAGCCGGCGCCCACGGTGCTCGGCGGTGACGGCCTGGCGGCGCTGGGTCCGGCGCCGGGCAGCTACGTTCATGAACGTTGACCGCCTCGCGGTGTTGCCGATCCGACTCCTTGGGGCATTGGAGTTCAGCTTCGCCTGTGTCGGCTGCGCAGCATCGGCGAGCGCCGATGTCTTCGCCGCCGCGAGATCGCACCTGCTACGGGTGACGGCCGGTCCGCGGCCCCCGACGCGCACGGAGGGCATCGCCGATGTCATAGTGCTCTCCCGTGGGCGCAAGCATGAACGATGAAAACCTTATCGCGGTACTCGGCCAGCAGATCCGGGTCGACATCCGGTGGGGCACCGGAATCCCGTTGGTGCTGTGCAACGGAATCGGGGCAAGCCTTGAAGTTCTCGATCCGTTTGTCGCGCAACTGGATCCGGACACCACCGTGGTGCGGTTCGACGTGCCGGGCTCCGGCGCCTCGCCGGATTCGCCGTTTCCGTACCGGTTCCCATACTTGGCCGCAGTGCTGGGAATGCTACTGAAGAAGATCGGGATCATCGATCGGCGAGCCGGTATATCGCAGGTTGACGTCTTGGGACTGTCGTGGGGCGGAGGGCTCGCCCAGCAGTTCGCCTTCCAGAACCCGCGCCGGTGCCGCAGGCTCATCCTGGTATCCACCGGTACCGGTTCGCTGATGATTCCCGGCAAACCGTCGGTGCTGGCGAAGATGTTGACGGCGCGGCGATTCCTGGATCATCGCTATGCCGCCGAGATCGCGCCTGAGATCTACGGCGGGACAGCCCGCAGCGACCCCATGATGATCAAGCGCGTCTTCGACCGCCAGCTGATGGCCGGCTCGCGCGTCGGGTATATGCACCAGCTGCTGGCCGGTGCAGGGTGGACCAGCGTTTTCATGCTGCCGCTCGTCCGGCAGCCCACCTTGATCGTCGCGGGTAGCGACGATCCGATCATCCCGCTGGCCAACGCCAAGATCATGAACCGGCTCTTGCCGAATTCGGCGCTACATATTCACGACGGTGGCCATGTCGAACTCATTGCCAACGCGGCCGAGCAGGCACGGGTGATCGAAGAGTTCCGGCGCAAGGCCTAATCCTGAAGGCTGTCAATCGAATTCGACGGCCAGTTCAAGGCGCCGACGTTGCCGGGCGGCGGCAGGCGCCAGCACAGGCAAGCGCGGCCGCCAGGTGCGAATGGCGTGTACAACGCTGACACCGATCGGGATGAACAATGGGGACAACACCAGCAGGAACGTAAGGATGTGCGGGATGTACGACATCTTGATCGGCTCTTCCTCTCCGCCAAGCAGATTGGGAGGAAGTTAGCCCGCCGGGCCGGTGCGCGGCTTCGTCGTCGGGCAACCAACTCTTCGCGCGAGGTTGTTCTGTGGCGACAATGGCGGGTCCCGTTAGCGCCGGGCCACAACCATTCCTGCCGTTTTCGTGTTGCGGGGACGATGGCGACGGGCCGCTATACACCTAATCTGCCCACATGCAACGCTTCGGTGATCCATCGTTCGACCTCTTCAAGCTACCCGACGAGCACAATGAGCTGCGCGCCGTGCTGCGCGATCTGTGCGAGAAGGAGATCGCCCCGTACGCCGCTGACGTCGACGAGAACTCGCGGTTTCCCGAGGAAGCACTCAAGGTCCTCAATGACACCGGGTTCTCGGCGGTGCACGTCCCCGAGGAGTACGGCGGCCAGGGCGCCGACGCGGTAGCGGGTTGCATTGTTGTCGAGGAGGTCGCTCGGGTGTGCGCATCCTCCTCGCTGATCCCCGGCGTCAACAAACTCGGCACGATCGGGCTGATCCTCAGTGGCTCAGACGAGTTGAAGAAGCAGGTGCTGCCGACGCTGGCATCGGGCGACGCGATGGCGTCCTACGCGCTGTCGGAACGCGAAGCCGGCAGCGATCCCGCGTCGATGCGCACCCGCGCCCGCGCCGACGGCGACGACTGGGTGCTCAACGGCTCCAAGTGCTGGATCACCAACGGCGGCAAGTCAACCTGGTACACCGTGATGGCGGTGACCGATCCGGACAAGGGCGCCAACGGCATCTCGGCGTTCGTCGTCCACAAGGACGACGAGGGCTTCACGGTCGGCCCCAAGGAGCGCAAGCTCGGCATCAAGGGCTCACCGACCACCGAACTGTATTTCGAGAACTGCCGCATTCCCGGCGACCGCATCATCGGCGAGCCGGGCAGCGGGTTCAAGACCGCGCTGGCCAGCCTCGACCACACCCGACCGACGATCGGCGCGCAGGCCGTCGGCATCGCGCAGGGCGCCTTGGACGCGGCGATCGCATACACCAAGGAACGCAAGCAGTTCCGCAGGCCGGTGAGCGACTTCCAGGGCGTGCAGTTCATGCTCGCCGACATGGCGATGAAGGTGGAGGCTGCGCGGTTGATGGTGTACACCGCGGCCGCCCGCGCCGAGCGTGGCGAGCCGGCGCTGAGCTTCATCTCGTCGGCCGCGAAGTGCTTTGCCTCCGACGTCGCGATGGAGGTCACCACCAACGCCGTGCAGCTGTTCGGCGGCGCCGGCTACACCGTCGACTTCCCGGTCGAACGCATGATGCGCGACGCAAAGATCACCCAGATCTACGAGGGCACCAATCAGATTCAGCGCGTCGTCATGGCGCGGGCATTGCTGGCGTGACTTCGGGCACCTCGAGCGCGTAGCCTCAGCGGTGCCGTCGTGATTGGTAGACCTATGAGCATCGATCGCGTCGTCGGTGGGGAGGATCGGCGATATCGTGTCATTACAGCAATGGGGCCAACCCCCCGGCTGAGGATAGTGACCGCCGATGGCCGACGCCGACCCGCAGGCAACCCAGCGGGATGTGCTCGCAGACATCCCCGCGGAATCTGTGCATCGCTGGATTCGATGATGTCGTCGAAATCGGGCACGGCGGATTCGGGGTGGTCTATCGCTGCGTTCAGCCGTTGCTGGATCGCGAGGTCGCCATCAAGGTGTTGACCGCCGAATTGGACCCGGACAATCTCGACCGGTTCCTTCGCGAGCAGCGCGCGATGGGCAGGCTATCCGGGCATCCCCACATCGTGACCATATTCCAGGTCGGCACCACAGCCGGGGGCCGGCCGTACATCGTGATGCCCTGCCACGGCAAGGGCTCGCTGGAGGCGCTGATCCGCCGGCACGGTCCGATGGATTGGTGTGAGACCCTGCGCATCGGGGTGAAGCTGGCGGGTGCGCTCGAAGCCGCCCATCGCGCGGGCATACTGCACCGTGACGTGAAGCCGGGCAACGTCCTGCTGACCGAGTACGGCGAACCGCAGTTGACCGACTTCGGTATCGCCAGGATCGCCGGGGGTTTCCAGACGGCGACCGGAGTTATCATCGGTTCACCGGCGTTCACCGCGCCCGAAGTGCTCGCGGGTGCAAGCCCGACGCCCGCATCAGACGTGTACTCACTTGGCGCGACGCTGTTCTGCATGCTGACCGGTCACGCAGCGTTTGAGCGTCGCAGCGGCGAGCAGGTGGTCGCTCAGTTCCTCCGGATCACGTCACAACCGATACCGGATCTGCGCGAGCAGGGACTGCCGGCCGACGTGGCCGCGGTGATCGAACGGGCGATGGCGCGGGATCCCTCGGCTCGTCCGGCGAGCGCGGCGGCGTTCGGCGACGAGCTCCGCGAGATTCAGCGCACCAACGGTGTGGCCGTCGACGAGATGGCGCGTCCAGTCGACTTGAGCGTGGAGCGCCAGACGTCTCCTGTAGTGCCGTCAACGGTTCGCCGGGATATCGTCGCCACGCCGACGCCCCCGACGCCGGCCACCAAGTACCGGCCTCCGGTTCCGACCAGATCACTGGTTAGCCGCGACCGGCTGATCGATCTATTTCCGTGCGGGCGGTCGCCGGCGAGTTGTCCTCATTCACGCGCCGTCGGGCTTCGGCAAGAGCACGCTGGCGGCTCAGTGGCGAGAAGAGCTCGTGCGCGACGGCGTCGCGGTTGCCTGGCTGACGATCGATGACGACGACAACAACGTTGTGTGGTTCCTGGCGCATCTGTTGGAATCGCTCCGACGGGTCCGTCCAGCTCTGGCCGCGTCGTTGGGGCAGGTGCTCGAGGAGCACGGCGACAACGCCGGCCGCTACGTCTTGACCACGCTCATCGACGAGATTCACGAGAAAGACGATCGGATCGCGCTGGTAATAGACGATTGGCACCGCGTGTCCGACCCTGCGACCACCGCCGCTCTCGGGTTCCTGCTCGAGCACGGATGCCACCACATGCAAATCATCGTGACCAGCTGGTCGCGCGCCGGACTGCCGGTGAGCCGATTGCGAATCCAAGACGAATTGGTCGAAATAGACTGCGAGTCAATGCGTTTCAATGACAGCGAGGCGCGGTCATTTCTGAACGACGTCGGTGGGTTGCAGCTGTCGGGCAGCGACGTGGACGCGTTGACCGCATCGACGGACGGGTGGGCCGCCGCCCTGCAGCTGGCGGCACTTTCGCTGCGTAGCGGCGGCGACGCCAACAGCTTGATCGGCCGGCTATCCGGTGCCAGCGATGTGGTCGGCGAGTTCCTGGCGGAGAACGTCGTCGACACTCTGGAACCTGAGCTGCGCGAGTTCCTGCTGGCGACGTCCATCACCGAGCGGACCTGCGGTGGGCTGGCGTCGGCGCTGGCCGGGGTGACGCGCGGGCAGGCGATGCTCGAAGACGTCGAGCGACGCGGTCTGTTCCTTCAGCGCGTGGATGATGACCCGGGCTGGTATCGGTACCACCAGATGTTCGCCGAGTTCCTGCGTGGTCGACTGACGCATGACCGGCCCGACCACCTCGAAGAACTCCACCGCATCGCGTCGGCATGGTTCGCCGATCACGGCTACCTCAACGAGGCCGTCGACCATGCTCTGGCCTACGACCCGATCCGCGCGGTCGACCTTGTCGAGCAGGACGAGACGAACCTGCTCGAGCAGTCGAAGATGACGACCCTGCTCGGGATCGTCAAGAAGCTGCCGCCGCAGATAGTGGCTTCGCGGGCACGGCTTCAACTGACCATCGCGTGGGCGAACCTCCTGCTGCAACGACAAGGCCCGATGCAAGCTGCGGTGAACCGGTTTGAAGCCAGCATGACCAACGCAGACCTCGAGGAGACGACACGCGCGGATTTGAAAGCCGAAGCCGACGTGCTGCAAGCGGTCGCGGAAACACACGCCGACCGCACCGAGAACGTGGAAGGTCTGGTCGCAGAGGCGATGTCGAGGCCGGACACGCTACATCCGCAGGTGCCCGGGGTGGCCGGAAATATCGCGGCGTTCGCGGCGATCTACCGATTCGACTTCGACACCGCGCACCGACTGCTTGATTGGGCCTCGCCCTACAACGAGATGATGGGTCCTTTCTCCGCCGTCTACGGCCGCTGTTACGGCGGCATCGCCGACAGGTATCGACTCGACATCCCCGCCGCCCTGACGAACTTCCGAGAAGCGTTCGAGATCGCTGGCGGCGTCGGACCGCACTCGCACGCCGTCCGGCTCGCCGGTGCGCTTCTTGGCCAACTCCTCTACGAGACCGGCGACTTGGCCGAGGCCACGCGCCTGCTGGAGGAGAGCTATCAGTTCGGATCCGAAGGCGGCGGCGTGGACTATCTTGCCGCGAGATTCGTCATCGGCGCCCGAATAAGAGCACTACACGGGGATCGGTCCGCGGCGATCGAGCGCCTTGACGCCGGCATGGACGCCGCACAACGGTTGCGGTTGCCGCGGCTCGCGGCCGCCGTCAACAACGAGCGCATCCGGCTCGGAATCCAGATCGCTCCGGTGGCTGCCGCCCGATTGCGCTCGACCCGCACCATTCCGCACAACGATGGAATAGCCACGCTCACAGCAGAACTCGACGAGGATTCAGCTGTGCGCCTGCTGGCGGCCAGCGACTCGCCCGACGATCAGGGGCAGGCATGTAGACGCGCGGCAGATCTTGCCACGGGAATCGACGGCCGGCGCAGACCCCTGGCGGCCCTGCAGGCGGAGCTGCTCCTGATCGAAACTCTCACTGCCACGGGCCGAGTCGCGGAAGCTCGCGCGGGTGTTTTGCACGTCTCGGCACGATGCGCCGAAGTGGGGCTACCACGCCTGCTGGTTGACGCCGGACTCAGCTAGCGCCGCGTCAGTAGGCGCGGGGCAGCTTGAGCGCTTGGGTGGAGATGTAGTTGAGCACCATTTCCTGCGAGAACGGCGCGTTGCGGAGCAGTCGTGCCTCCCGCCACAGCCGCTCTACGTGGTATTCCTTGGCGTAGGCGTAGCCACCGTGGGTGGACATGGCGCGGTCGCAGGCATCGAAGCCGGCCTCGGCGCCGAGATACTTGGCCGCGGCGGCCTGGATGCCGCAGTTCTGGTGGTCGTCGTAGAGCTCGGCCGCGTGCATCGCCATCAGCCGAGCCGACTCCAGGCGGATCCATGAGTCCGCCAGCGGGTGGGCGACCGCCTGGTTCTGGCCGATGGGCCGGTCGAAGACCACGCGCTCGTTGGCGTATGCCGTCGCCAGCTCCAGTGCCGCCTGACCGATGCCGACGCCCTCCAGGCCCACGACGATGCGCTCGGAGTTCAGCCCGTCGATGAGGTACTTGAAGCCGTGGCCCACCTGACCCACGACTTCGTCGTCACCGACCTCGAGGTTGTCGATGAACAGCTCGTTGGAGTCGATCGCCGACCGGCCCAGCTTTTCGATCTCGCGGACGGTGATCCGGTCGCGGTCCAGGTCGGTGAAGAACAGCGTCATCCCGTCCAGCGGCTTGTCCTCGTTGCGGGCAGACGTGCGCGCCAGCAGCAGGATCTTGTGGGCGTTCTGCGCGTTGCTGATCCAGACCTTCTGGCCGTTGACGACCCAGCCGCCGTCGACCTTCTCGGCCTTGGTCCTGATGCGCGAGGTGTCCACCCCGGCGGTGGGCTCGGTGACGCCGAACGCCATCAGGATCTCGCCCCGGGCGAGCTTGGGCAGGAACTCCTGCTTCATCTCCTCGGAGCCGTGGCGGATGATCGGGGCGGGTGGGAACAGGTAGAAGTGGACCGCGGAGGCGCCACTCGCGCCGGCACCGGAGGCGGCGATTTCCTGCATCATCACGCCGCACTCCGCGATACCGAGCCCCAGCCCGCCGTACTCCTCGGGGATGAGGGCGCCGAGCCATCCGCCCTGGGCGAACGCGTTGACGAACTCCCACGGGTATTCGCCGCGCTTGTCCTTCTCCCGCCAGTACGCGTAGTCGAAGTTGCGGGCCAGCTCTCGGGTGGCCTTGCGGACGACGTCGATGGTGCTCTCTTCAGTGCGCTCATCGGTGCTCTCCTACGGTTTGACAAGCGATCGTGGCACTTTGGTGCTGCGTGCGCGCAGCCATTCGCCGAGTGCTTTGGCCTGCGCGTCCAGCCGCAGTGACGAGGTGGCGCCGGTCCCGAGCAATCCTCGGAGGACGAAGTTGATCGCGCCGAGGTTGGGCAATTCGTAACGCTCGATTGCCAATTCGCGCGTTTCGGGAAGGAGGCGCCGCAGTTCGTCGACGGTCAGGGTCGACTTCAGCCACTCCCACGCTTGCGAGTCGCGCACCCAGACGCCGAGATTCGCGTCGCCGCCCTTGTCGCCGGAGCGGGCATGCACAATCTCACCGAGTGAGGCGACGACGAGTTCGTCGGTCCATGATGCTTGCGCGACCGGCGGGTCGCCCTGCGGAGTCACCTCCCGCCGAGCGGCCTGTGAGTTGCCCGGTGTGATGGTCTCGGTCGTGCCGTCATGGTGGTGGACCGTGTGCTCGAGCAGTGCTTGGTCGAGCAGTGCGGGCCAGTAGACACCGAACGCCGACCCGGGTTGTGGCGGGCCGAGCGAGTACAACCCCGGGTAGCTGGACAGGGCCAGCTCGACCATCTGTGACGAAAAGCCACGCCCCGCAGCGTCTTTCGTGCCCTGCACGGCGATCCTCAGCAGCTCGGTTCCGGCATTCTGGCTGTCGGGATCGTGCTGGGCCTGCCCGATACGGTCGATCGCGACCGCGTCGAGCCCGTCGACGGCGTCGATGTAGCGGTGAACGGATCGCTCGACGAGCGCGGCCTTCGCGTCGAGGTCGGTGCCGGTGAGCGCGAAGATCACGCTGTTCTCCCAGCCTCCGACCCCGGTGATCGCGACCTTGGTCGTCGCCGGTGGCGCCGAGCCGCGCACGCCACGGATCTCGACGCGGTCGTCACCCAGGTCGGTCAGCGCGGCAGTGTCCAGGTGTGTGGTCACGTCGGAGTTGAGGTAGGCGGGTTCACCGATCTCGTAGAGAAGTTGAGCTGTGACGGTGTCTCGGGTGACGGCGCCGCCGGTGCCCGGGTTCTTGGTGATCACTGAGGAACCGTCGGCGTCGATTTCGGCGATCGGGAACCCGGGCTGCACGAGGTCGGCAACGGTCCGAAACCCGGAGAAGTTGCCGCCGGTCGCTTGTGGCCCGCATTCGATGACGTGTCCGGCGGCGACCGCGCCGGCGAGCGCGTCGTAGTCATCTGGGGTCCAACTCCACCACCAGGCGGCGGGACCGACGACCACGGAGGCGTCGGCGACCCGGCCGGTGATGACGATGTCGGCGCCGTTGGCCAGCGCCCGCGCGATGCCGAATCCGCCCAGGTAGGCGTTGGCCGTCAGTGGCTGGTGCGGCCAGGATGACAGCGGTTCGCCGCTCGCCAAATGCGGCAGCGAGTGGCCGGCTTGCTGGAGAGCGTCGAGGCGAGAGAAGACGTCGTCGCCTTCGATGTGGGAGACGCGAAGGTCGTAGCCGCGGCGCGCGATCAGTTCGCGCGTTGCGACGGCCAGCCCGGCGGGGTTGAGCCCTCCGGCGTTGACGACGAGCCGGATCCCGTTGGCGACGAGGTGCTCGAGCGCCGCGTCGAGGTGCTGCAGGAAGGTGGCCGCATAGCCCTTGGTGCTGTCTTTGGCGCGCGCCTTGCCGAGGATCAGCATCGTGACCTCGGCGAGGTAGTCGCCGGTGAGGACGTCGATGCCGCCGGCTCGCGCCATGTCGGCCATCGCGGAAGCTCGGTCACCGTAGAAGCCGGAGCAGTTCCCGATGCGGATCGGGACGCTGCCCCCGTCCTGGTGCTGATGTCATGGTGTCGCTCCCCGGTGTCTTGCTGACCCATGCCGTACCTTCGAACCCCACCTCACCGGAGGAATGCTGCTCGATCAGCTCAAGTGTCATGGTGTCGCCCTCGGCCGCGGTCACCCGTGCGGTGTAGGCCATATCGGCGGGCGCATAGACGGGCTTGCGCAGACGGTAGGCGACCTTCGTGACTCGCCACTCGGCGCCGAGGCCCTCGGTGACGCAGCGCAGAGCGAGTGCCGCCCGGAGGTGGGAGTGCAGCGCGACACCGGCGTGGCCCTCCTCGCGTGCATAGGCCTCGTCGAAGTGGATGCGGTGCGGGTTCCAGGTGACCGCGCTGTAGCGGAACAACTGAAGGGGGGTAGCCGTGTGCTTGAGCGGTGGAAGCTCATCTCCGACCTGAAACTTGTTGGACATCAGGACTCCTGCAGGGGGTTGCGCAGTACGACGGTGCGCTGGTTGCGGTTGAGGACGGCGCCGCCGGCGGACATGAAGGTGTTCATGGTGGTGACGAACACGCAGGGGCCGGAGCGGGTCTGCTTCGGCGTGACCGCCTCGAGTGTCGTCTCGAGCACCACCTCCGTCCCCGCGACGACGGGGTTGACCAACTCCATTTCCTCCCCGGCACCCATCACGCGCAGCCCGAGGTCGCCGTCACCGAGGGGCATGTCACCGTCGTGCGGAGTTCCGTCGGGCTGAAGCTGGGCCTCGGGGGTGCCGATACCCCACTCGACGATCGCGGCGAGCATGTTCGGTGGCGCCACGACGTCGGCGTACCCGGCCGACCGTGCGGCCACCCGGTCGTAGTGGCTCGGGTCGGAGGCGCCGATGGTCATGGCGTAGCGGCCGATGGTCACCGCGTCCAGCGTGCCGAGGCTGCGCCGAGACAGGACCGCTCCAATCCGCGGCTGCGTCTGGACGTAGTACGCCTCCAGAGGAGTTCCGGGTTCAGGCGTGAACGACATGCTGCGGTCTCCTCACCCGACAGTTCCGCCAAGACCTCCTCTGTCGACTGGCCCAGCGGCGGGGCGGCCCGCAACGGTCCGACCGGCGAATCACTCAGGCGCAGCGGGCATCCCGGGACGGGAACCCGTCCCCGCGCCGCGTGCTCGACGTACTGGATCATGCCGCGCTGGATCAGGTGCTCGTCGGTGTCGACCTCGCGGATCGACTTGACCGGCGCACAGGGCACACCGGCGGCCTGCAGGTCGCCGACCAGCTCGGCGCGGGTCCGGGTTCTGGTGACCGAAGACACCTCGTCGTCGACCGCATCGATGTTGGCGACCCTGTCCTTCTCGGTACCGAACCTGGGGTCGTCGATCAGCTCGGGCCGGCCCAGCGCGGTCGCCACGCCCCGCCAGTGCCGCTCGGAGATGCAGATGATCGCCAGCCACCCATCGCTGGTCTCGTAGATGTTGTACGGCGCGACCGCCATCCCCGAGTGCCGGTTACCGGTGCGCTCGGGCAGCTCTCGGTCGGGATTGTTGTGCAGGCCACCCAGACTCGACGCCAACATCGGATAGATGGTGTCGTGCATCGAGACCTCCACGATCTGCCCCCGCCCCGTGCGCTCGCGCTGAAACAGGGCCGCACTGATCGCCCCGAACAGGTGGATGCCGCCGGAGAAGTCCACGAACGCGGCTCCGGCCTTGGTCGGCGGCCCGTCGGACTCTCCGGTGGCCGAGGCGCTGCCCGACATCGCCTGCACGGTGATGTCCATCGCCGACATGTGGGCGTACGGGCCCGTGGACCCGTAGCCCTTGCCGCAGGCCACGACCAGACGCGGGTTGTGCTCGAGAAGTCGCTCCGCGCCCAGCTGGAGGCGCTCCATGGTGCCCGGCGCGAAGTTCTCGATCAGCACGTCGGCCGTCTCGACCAGGTCGAGCAGCGCCTGGCGACCGGCATCGGTCTTCAGGTCCAGCACCACACTGCGCTTGTTGGAGTTGAGCATCACGAACTCGTGGGACTCGACCGGCTGGTGCGAGCGGAAGCGCAATTGCTCACCGCCGGGTGGCTCGATCTTGATGACGTCGGCGCCCAGCTGTGCGAGCAGAAGCCCGCAGTACGGGCCGTTGTAGATCTGGCCCAGTTCGAGGACCCGGATGCCGTCAAAGGCCAGTGGCATGATCCCGCCCGATCAGGACTTGACCACACCGGCGGCGCCGCCGTGGATGTAGCCCACCGGCCCGGTGCCCTGCGCCGCCGACACGGTTTCGGTCACGTGCTGAATGGAGGTCGCGTCGTTGATGTGGTGCAGCGTGCCGTCCTGGTTGAATCCGATTTGCGCGCCTTCCATCCACAGCAGCACAACGGTGTCCTCGGTGTTGTCCTCGGGGCAGTAGAAGGTGTGCACCGAGCCGCCGGGCTCATACAGGTAGGAGCCCGCGGTCTGCGGCTGGTCGGGGTACTCGGCGTACTTCCAGCAGCCCGAGAACGTCCACACCTCGGCCGTACCGGTGTGGTAGTGGATGGGCAGGAGGCAACCGGGCGCCATGGTGGCCATGAGGACCACCTGTCCCTTTTCGGGGTCCAGGCGCAGCGGCTGGATGTGGATGCCGGGGCCCATAGCGTCCTTGAGCAGCGGAATCTGGTCGATGTTGACGGTCAGAAGGTCGTCCTGCGGCAGAGCGACCAACGGCAGCGGGACGCCGCTGTTGGTGCGGAACATGCCCGGAGAGACGGGTGCGGACATGGTGCGACCCTTCTTCATACGTATTTACGGATAGTGAACCAGATATCCGGATCACGTGGGCCACGTTACTGTGACTCGCGCCTCGTTGCAAGTACCAATCCGCACTTGTATGGAGAGGCCGCTACCGTCGGTGCATGCCCACCCGCGCGCATCGCAGGGTCGACCGAGTGATCCAGATCCTCGAGACGGTGTCCCCGAGCCCGAATCACACAATGCGCAGGCGGCATGTGAAACCCCGTGTGGCAAGCGAATTTTGAGCTTCCTCACCACGAGAACTGGCGTCAGGTGCCTCGGACGGTGTACGTCCGGCTCACGCCCCTGCGCTCTGAGCGCCAGAAGAGCCGGCGCGGGACTGCTCGTCTCGACGACGTAGCAGCGCGCTCACACCTGACGACGGCGATCATCGCGCTACCTGTCCGATCCGACAGCAAGTACCGTGCGGTGATGACTGGCCGGGCTGTGTCTCAACGCCCGCCGAAGTGAATTGCGACCGGGCCGCGACGACGAATCATGTCGCGGCGGCGCGGAGGCGGATGATCGGGATGGTGCGATGGCACTGCGCGGCGCGCCGTCGGTAGTCAGGCCAGAGTGGGTAGACCCGGTCGGCCATGGCCCAGAGGCGCTTTCGCTCGGCGGGGTCGGTGACCGCATTCGCGGTCAGCACCGGTCCGCCGCCGTTCGTTGCGATCTGCACGCGGGGGTTTGCGCTGAGGTTGTGGTACCAGGCGGGGTGTTTGTCAGCGCCGTAGTTGGAGGCGATCACGATCACGTCGGGGCCGTCGTGAAAGTAGAAGACTGGGTTGGTGCGCGGTTGACCGGTTTTGGCCCCGGTGGTGGTGAGCAGCGCTGAAGGCAGCATCAGTCCCATGGCCAGCCGGCCCCCGGTGGCTCGCATCAGCCACGGGTCGACCTTCGGCGCGATGTTCTTCGCGAGCCACCGGCCGACGCCGGTCCGCAGGAAGGCGGCGTAGGCGCGGACCGGGCGGCTGACCCGGGCGGGCGGATCGACCTGTGGCAGATCATCGGTCGGGGTGCTCGGTGAGCCGTTGCGGTGGGTCATGGTGACGCGGGGCCTTCTGTGTCGGGCGGTGATCAACCGTAAGGAATTGTCGGACCTGAATACTTGGTGATCGCTAGCTGGTGATCGCTTACTGTTGCTGCGCAACGCAATTGGGCTGAGGCACTCAGGTTTCCGCATCCATCGGCTCGAAGACAATCACGTGGCGCACGCCGTTATGCTCCATGTGGCTGTCATGCGCGGGCCACATCTCGATAAGCCTCGGCATGTTGCGCGCGACCTCATCCTCTGTAGCGGGTCGCGACAGATAGTTTGCAGCGGTGCCGCCGATCTCGATGCGCGCCTTCGGGTCGGCGAGCAGGTTCTTCGGCCAACTGGAGGCTGCTTCTAGCCCGAAGTTCTCGCAAGCGGCGACGACGTTCTTGCCATCGCGCACGTAGTGCAGCGGAACCGTTCGATCTTTGCCGCTTTTTCTGCCTCTCGTCGTGAGCAGCATCGTCGGCAGCGCCGGACCGCTCATGGAGAATCGGCCTCGGCTCGCGCGGATCAGCGCCCGGTCTACCCGGGAGCCGACGTGCTTCATGAACAGGGAGAACCAGCGGTAGTGACCGACCCGCCGCATCACGCGGAGATAGAGCTCGTATAGCTCGCTCATCGCCGGACCTATGCGCGATCGCGTCTGGGTCTTCTCAGTTGCGGTCATGCGTCACCTCGTCTGTACGTATTTATGTATATATAACCAGATATCTGGATCACGCCGGTGACTGTACTGTGACCCGCGCCTCCCTTGCAAGTACCTGTCTGAACTGGCCGGTGGGGCTTGCTAGCGTCGGCCGCATGCCTGCCCGCCCACATCGCACGGTCGACAGAGTGATCGAGATCCTCGAGACCGTGTCGTTGAGTCCGCGCGGCGTGACCTTGGCCGAGCTGGCAGCCACCCTGGATGCGGCGAAAAGCTCGGTTCAGGAGCTGACCAACGGACTTCTCGCTCGCGGCTATCTCATCGAGAGCGAGCGCCGGTTCCACCTCGGACCGGGGCCGTTCATCCTCGCCGCGCGCGCGAACAAGCTGGCGGCGGTATCGCTTGATCACGAGTTCGTGGCCGAGTTGGCCAAGGTGCTCGGTTGCGCCGTCCTCGTCGGGGTGCGCGTCGGGGACGCCATCGTCTTCACCGACCATGTGGGTGAAGAGTCCCCCAGCCTGACGTTCGTCGCGCGCACCCACGCCCGTCGCCCGCTCTATACGAGTGCCGCCGGAAAGACCCTGCTCGCCAACGTCCCCGACGAGGAGATGTACCGCCTCCTCGATCTCGCGGGCCCCGAGCAGGCAGGCGAGGTCCGACAATTCCTCGCCGAGCTTCCCGATATCCGCTTGCGCCGACTCGCCTTCAACCGCGGAGTCACGTTCGGGGACGCGTTTGCCGTGGCCACGCCCCTGCTGGCACCCGACGGCAGTCTGATCGCGGCGATCAGTGCAGCCGTCGACGCTTCAGAAGCGGACCGTCTCGACCTCCTCGGCGAAGAACTCAAGAAGGCCATTGCCACTCTCGGCCCTCAATACGGGCTCAAACCGCGCTGAAAGGCCATGTCTCGAAGCGAATCCGCTTCGGCCTGCTGATCGCGGTCTTTCAGAAGGGGCGGATCGCTCCGCGACATTCCGGATGCCGGTAAGCGTGAGACTCCAGGTGACCGGTATCACAGTTGGCCGCCAGCAGTGACGACTTCTGGCGCCCCGAGCGTCAGGGTAGATGTCATGGAATCGACGGTCCCCAAAAGCCCAGACGCATTTGCCGACAAGGCAAATGAGTTGGCGATGTCATTCGATCTGACCGTCGATACTTCGCCAAGTGACTGGCGCAGCGACCCATCGGCATTAGCGCACCGAAAGGGGGCATGAACGATGCTTACCTTGCTTTTCCTGATGCTGAACGGTCTCGTGACTGCTGTCGGCATAACTTTGTTGCAGTCGCGGCTCGAACGGTGGGCCTACGACCGCCATTGTGAGGATTGATACACGGTGCGATGGACGCAGTGCCCGAACGCTTGAAGCGCCTACGGCAGTCCCGATGATGGTCGGGCTCAGACCATTTTCCTGTTAGGCGCCACCCGACTAGCCGACATGCGCCGTCGAAGGTGATCGGTCGGCCGCTGTGAGCGATGTGTCGACCTGGACCCCGACGCCGTACGCGAGCAATGCGTGCCTGGTCTCCGACATGATCGCCAGTTACCGTCGCGGGGTATCGGGTCGGCCGACCGAGCAAGGTCGTTTGTGCGACCTGCGCGGTTCACGATTCGCATTGCCACTCGGCGATTCGGATCGAGCGGCGGGGAGGCGCTGCCCGGTGGGCCGTAGTCCGTCGAAGAGCAGGGTCAAGTAACGGCGGTTGACGGCGGTGTCGCGGCCCGTTTTGTGCACGATGGCCAGTGCCATCCAGACCACCGCCGTCATATCGTCGGCGGTCAGGTCCTGGCGCACCATTCCCGCGTCACGGGCACGACCGAGTACTCGTTCTTTGGCCGCGGCGTAGGCGGCCATGGTGTCCATGCCCATGACCGCGTGCTCCTTTGCGAGTGACGTCAGGACCGGGTGAGCGGCGAACGCGTCGATGGTGGCGGTGAGTGTCGCGACGAGATCTTCCCAGGGGTCGGCTCCGTCCTCGACGATGGCACTGGCGATCTCGGCGGCGAAGACATGCTCGGCGACAGCCTTGATGAGTTCCTCACGAGTCCCGAAACGACGGTAGAGCGTCGCGATTCCCACGCCTGCGCGGCGGGCGATGTCATCCAGTGAGACCGCGGGACCGTCTTCTTCGAATGCGGCCGCGGCGGCGGTCACAATCCGTTGGTGGTTGCGCGCCGCGTCAGATCGCAGGCCGGGCATGCTGCTAGCGGTCATGGGCGCACGCTACCGCGCGAGGTCACTGCTCGAGCGATGCTCAAAGCCCCGGACGGGCAGAGACCGACTGCGTTGCGGACCCGCATCTGTTCGTCAGCCGGTATCTCCGCGGTGAGCACCACGACGATGCCCTCATCGTCCTGATCGAAGACTGCGTCGGTGGTCATCACGCACATGCCGGCGCCGATGCAGATGTCGCGGTCTGCCACAACTTTCACGGGTCACCATCTCACCTTCAGCGACTCTGCGCCGTAAATGAGGTTCAGCTCGCGGAACGGCACGTCGGTGAGTTCTTCGTCCAGCGCCAGGAGTGGGAAGCGGCGCAGCAATGCCGGGAACGCGATCCGCATTTCCATCCGCGCCAGCGGCGCCCCGAGGCAGTGATGCACACCGTGGCCGAATGCCAGGTGACCGGGCGCGCCGCGGCTGATGTCGAAGATGTCCGGCGCGTGGATGAAGTGGGGATCGTGGTTGCCCGCCGGCAGCGAGAGGATCACCAGATGCCCGGCCGGGATGACCACGCCGCCCACCTCAACCTCGGACGTGGTGATCCGCGGAATCGCATTCTGCACCACCGACAGGTATCGCAGCAGTTCCTCGATGGCCGGCCCGACGGCATCGGGGTCGTCGCGAACGGCGGCCAGTTGATCGGGGTGTTGGAGCAGCGCAATAGTGCCAAGGCTCAACATATTCGACGTTGTCTCATGTCCGGCCAGCAGCAGCAGTCCCCCGATGCCGACGAGTTCGTAGTCGCTGACTTCGGTGCCGTGCTCACGAACCAGCATGCCGAGGATGTCCTCGCCGGGCTCGCGTCGCGCCCGCTGAACGAGAGTCATCATGTATTCGCGGCTCGCGCGCTGCTCGGCGAAGCGCTCGGCGGGTGGGATTCTGAAATTGAGCTGCCGCGACGAGCGCCGCTGAAAGTCCTCGCGATCCTCGTAGGGCACACCAAGCAATTCGCAGATCACCAGGGACGGGATCGGCAGCGCGAAACTCGCGACGAGGTCGGCGGGCGAACCGGCCTGTTCCATTGCGTCCAGGTGCTGGTCGACGATCTCGACGATCCGCGGCTCCAGGCGCTTCATCCGCCGGACCGTGAACTCGGGCGTGAGCATGCGGCGCAGCCGCTGGTGTTCCGGGGGGTCGATCCCGAGCAGGTTTCCCGCGTTGAGCTGTGCGTGCTCTTCAATGGTGACCGCGGTGGAATCGGCCCCCCAGCCCGGTGGCTTGCGGTTAGAGAAGCGTTCGGGATCCGCCAGCGCCGCCTTGACGTCGTCATAACGGGTCACCAAATACGCCGGTAATCCAAGGGGGGTGATGATCTTCTGAACGCCGACCGAATCACGGATAGCACTGAGCTCCGGAATCGGATCGAGAACAACACGCCGCATGTACTGCGGCACATCGGGTGCCTGCCTCATGCTGCCAAGTGTACGCCAGAAACGATAGCATTCCTATCAGTTAGAGGACGCGGTCACTCTGGCTTTGCTGCTTAAGGATTCGTCGCGGTAACCATCCGCCAGATCGAACGCGCGCTCGCACTGATTCTGGGCATCCCCGTTGATGAGCGCGCATAGCCTGCAGACGAAAGTTGCTGCCTCACTAGACCGACACCCGGTGGCTCGATTCATTCGAACGTGGATCTAGGGCCAGTCCGAGACCTACAGCTCGGCTGGCTCGTAATGCTCGATCGCATCGACCTTGCCCGCCGACGCGCCCTGCGGATCGAACTCGTAGTTCAGCCATTCGCGAGCCAACCGACGCGGCGAGTTCGAGGCCGATGACGCGCTGGCCGAAGCAGAGCACTTGAGCGTTGTTGGACAGCACCGACCGCTCGACCGAGAAGCTGTCGTGCGCGGTGACGGCACGGATTCCCGGCACCTTGTTGGCGCTGATCGCCACGCCCAGCCCTGTCCCGCAGACCAGCAGCGCACGATCGGCCTTCCCTTCGGCGACCAGCCGTGCCGCCGCCACCGCGACGTGCGGATAGGCGGTGTTCTCGTCGGCGCCGACGCCGACATCGGTGACTTCGGCGACCCGGGGGTCGGCGGCCAGATCCCCCTTCAGGGCCTCCTTGTACTCGTAGCCGGCGTCGTCAGAACCGACGACGATCCGCAGGGCCATGCAGTTGTCTCCTTGTGTGGCGAGCGTGAAGCAGTCGGCGACCACGCGCGCACACATCGCCAGTGAGGTCGCGCCGGCATCGGGTGTACCGACGCTGCGTTCGGCAAGCGGCCGGGCCCGCCCGACCTTGGGACGCAGGTCCGCCGTCGACTGGGCCGCGACCACGGCGACGTCGGCAGCGGCCCGCCACGCCTGCTGCCACGGTTCGCCGTCGGCGACCCGGCGTTCGAGTTCACTCGACGAACGGCAGCAGGGCGTCCAGCATCGTCTTGTCGCCCGGGGCCGCGCCGCCGAGCCGGATCAGCGCGTCGTAGCCGTCGCGCATGCCCGCGGCGATGGTGTCCGAACGGGGCCTGCCGGTGTCACCGAGCCGGGCGCCGAGCGCATTGAGCATGGCGCCCCACAGCACGCCCGACGTGCCACCGGCCTTGGCCGCCCACTCCTTGCCGGCCGCGGTCAGCACAGAGGCCTGGCCGGCGCCCTGATCGACCGCCTTCACGGCGGCCTCGTAAGCCGCGGCCGAGCCCTTCACCATCCCGCGACCGTGATCCCCGTCGCCGGCAATCGCGTCGATGCGGCCGAGTTCCTCTTCGGCGTCGGCCAGCATGGCCGCCATCGCCTCGAACGCGCGGGCCACCAGCCTGCCGCCGTTGCGGCCGTCATCGTCGGAGAGCTCGGCGAGATGCGGTGCGGTCGTCGCTGTTTCGGCATCCGCGTGTGTGCGCTTCTCACCGGATTGTCGGGCGGCCGACGTTGCGCCCTTGCGGTATGCCGGCGTGTCGGCCGGCGCGGTCCAATACCTTTCGAGCTCGTCGTCCAGCCACATCACCGTCAGCGAGCAGCCGGCCATATCCAGGCTGGTGACCAGCTCCCCCACTTCGGGCTCGACGATTTCGTAGCCGCGATCGCGCAACAGCCGCGCCACCTCTCCCCACAGGACGAACAGTTCTTCGTACTTGGTGCGGCCAAGTCCGTTCAGGATCACCGCGATTCGTTGTGACGGCGCATTCGGCCGGTCGCCGAGCACGCCCTCCACCAGGGTTGCGGCGAGCCCTGCCGCGGTAGGCATCTTCTCCTCGGCGACCCCGGGTTCCCCGTGGATGCCGAGGCCGACGCCCATCATGCCGTCGGGCACGGTGAACAGGGGCCGATCGGCGCCGGGCAGCGTGCAACCGTCGAAGGCCACCCCGAGCGTGCGGGTCGCGGTGTTGGCCGCTTCTGCCACCCGCGCTACCCCGGCGAGGTCCAGCCCCTCCTCTGCCGCGGCGCTCGCACACTTGAACACGGTGAAATCACCTGCGATACCTCGCCGTTTCGCTTCCTCACCCTTCGGGGCGCTGGCCACGTCGTCGGTGACGGCGAAGTAGCGCGCATCGATGCCTTCGCTGCGCAATTGGGTGACGGCCAGACCGAAATTCATCACATCGCCGGCGTAGTTGCCCGTCGTCAACAAGACGCCTGCGTCACCGTGTGCGGCGCGTGCCACCGATGCCGGCCTCCTCCGCGGATGGTGAGGTGAAGATGTTGCCGACCACGGCGCCGTCGGCGAATCCGGGACCGACGGTTCCGCAGAATGCCGGGTAGTGGCCGGAACCGCCGCCGATCACCACGGCGACCTTGCCGGGCCGGGTTTCCTGCGCGCGCACCACGCCGCCGGGCACGCCGGTCACGTAGGAGGAGTTGGCGTCCAGGAAGCCGACGAGCATGTCCTCGGTGAACCGCGCGGGATCGTTGAAAAGCCTTGTCATCGCAGCCGTTCCCCCGATTCGACGTCGAACAGATAGACCCGCTCGGGCGCAGCGGTCACGACCACCCGCTGCTCCGGTTCGTAGCTGTCGGCGGCCGGCGTCTGCACGACGATGCCTTCCTCGACCCCGGCGGCCGTGCTGGTCGCCAGGCCGAATTCGAGCAGGTGCTCGAAGTACGCGATGGTCGTGGTGATGCCCTTGGTGGGGTCGGCGGTAATCGCGCAGTCTTGTGGCCGGATGCCGACGTTGACGCGGGTGCCGTCGGGCACGTCGGTGACGACGGTGTCCAGACCCCCTGCATTGGAACCGATCTCGACCCGTACCCGGCCGGCTTCGACCCTGGCCACCCCGCGCAGGATGTTGATCTGTGGTTCCCCGACGAACTGCGCGACGAACTGGTTCGCCGGGTCGTCGAAAACCTCGTCCGGGGTGCCGAACTGCTGCACGACGCCGGCGTCCATCACGGCGAGCCGGTCGGCCAGCGACAGCGCCTCGACCTGGTCGTGGGTGACGACGATCGTGGTGTAGCCGAATTCGCGTTGCAGGACCTTGAGTTCACGACGGACCCGCTGCCGTGCGGACGCGTCGAGGTGGCTGAGCGGTTCGTCGAGCAGCAGCACCGGCGGATTGCGCACGAGGGCGCGGGCCAGTGCCACTCGCTGCTTCTGGCCACTGGACAATCCGGCCGGCCGCAGCTCCAGCATGTCGTCCATCTCCAGCCGGCGGCTGATGGACGCCACCATCTGCTCGGCGCCCTTCACCTTGCGTGCCTTCAGGCCGTACAGCAGGTTCTCCCGAACGGACATCGGCGGATACAGCGCATAGCTCTCGAAACCGACACCGATGCCGCGCTTGGCCGCCGGCAGCTGGGAGATCTCGCGGTCACCGATGCGAATGGAACCGCTTGTCACCGTTTCCAATCCGGCGATCATCCGCAGGGTGGTGGTCTTGCCGCAGCCGGACGGGCCCAGCAGGGCCACCAGTTCGCCCGCCTTGATCGCCAGGTCGATGCCGTTGACCGCGGGTACGTCTTCCCTGCCGTGGTAAACCTTCACCAGGTCGGCCAGGGTGAGGGTCTGTGCGGTTCCCGACGCGTCTGTAGCGTGTTGAGCGCGCGATCGAGTCGTTGTCAGACTCATTGTGCTGCCTCCAATGCGGACTCGCGATCAAGCCGTTGCGTGTCACCCTCGCCGGCGGCGAAGACGTGGATGTCGGAATCTGCGACGGTCATCGAGACCTGTGCGCCCTCCTCGACGCCTTCGCGTCCCGAAGCCAGCACGATCAGCTGGGCACCCCCGACGTCGACGGTGAGCTCGACATTGCGGCCCAGGCGTTCGGCCAGCACCACGCGACCGCGCATACCGGACCCGTTGGTGTCGGCCCCGCCGACGTGAATGTCGCAGGGCCGCAGCCCGACCCGCACCAGGTCGCCGCGTGCACACGGTGTGCGCGCCGGGATCCGGAGGTCGAATGAGCCGTCGCCGAGCCGGATCCGGCCGTCGTCGACGATGCCGTCGAGGATGTTGATCTCCGGCTGACCGAGCGCACGGGCGACGAAGGTGTCGGCGGGCCGTCGCCAGATCTCCTGCGGCGTGCCGATCTGCACCAGCCTGCCCTCACGCATGACGGCGATGCGGTCGCCGAGGGCCAGCGCCTCCTGGTAGTCGTGCGTGACGTAAAGCGTGGTGGTGTTCGACATGGCGCCGAGCTGTTTGAGTTCGGCCCGCATCGCCGCCCGCAGCTTCGCGTCGAGGTGGCTGAGCGGTTCGTCAAGCAGGTAGATGTCGGCGGGCCTGACGAGCACCCGGCCCAGCGCCACCCGCTGCCGCTGCCCGTTCGACAACTCTCGCGGAAAACGCTTGAGCAGCTGGTTGATTCCCAGCGTCGTGGTGACCTGATCGATCCGCTCGGCACGTTCGGTCTCCGAGTATTTGCCGGTGCGGCCCGACTTCAGCGGCGACGCCAGGTTCTCGCTGACCGTCTTCTGCGGGTAGAGCGCGTAGCTCTCGAACGCCATCGCGACGTTGCGGTGGTAGGGCTCGACGTTGGTGACGTCGTTGCCGCCGATGGTCACCGACCCGGCGTCGATGTCGATCAGGCCGGCGATCGACTTCAGCGTCGTCGTCTTGCCTGCGCCGCTGGGACCGAGGATGACGAAGAACTCGCCGTTGGCGATGTCGACCGAAATCCCGTCGACGGCCTTGGTTTTGCCGTACGTCTTGCGCAGATCCGAAATCGTGACCGTAGCCATCAGGCCTTCACCGCCCCGAACGACAGGCCCCGTACCAGGTAGCGCTGAATGGTCAGCGCCAGGATCAGGGGCGGAAGCGCGGCGATGATCGCCGCCGCGGCGGTGAGGTTGTAGTACGCCTGACCGCCGCCACCGAGGAACTTCGTGATGGCCACCGTCACGGTGCCGGCATTGGTGTCGGCAAGGATCAGCGGGAACACGTAGTTGTTCCAGGCGAAGATGAAAGCGAGCAGGGCCGCCGCGGCGATGCCCGGCCGCACGATCGGCAGCGCGACCATCAAGAAGGCCCGCCTGCGGGTGTAGCCGTCAAGCAGCGCGGCCTGCTCGAGATCCTCCGGCAAGTCCTGGAAATACGACCGCAGGATCCAGACCACCAGCGGCATGGTGACCAGCTGCAGCACCCAGATCATGCCGACCTTGGTGTCGAACAGCCCGATCTGGTTGTAGATCACGAACAACGGGACGATCACCATCAGCTCGGGTGCGAACCGGAACGAGAGCATCTGGAACATCAGGTCGTTGCTGCCCCGGTACTGCCACCGTCCGGCGGCATACGCCGCGGGGATGCCGATCACAAGCGAGACGATCACCGCGCCTCCACAGTTGATCAGGCTGGTCAGCAGCGACGCCTTGAAGTCGACACTGGTCATCTCGGTGCCCTTGTTGGACAGCACGGTGGCGAAGTTCGACCAGGTCGGGCTGAACTGGAAGTACGTGGTTGTCTGCTGCTCGGCGTTCTTCAGTGCGAGCAGCACCATCCAGATGATCGGGAACAACGAGAAGACGAACCAGAAGATCAGCCCGACATCGGCGGTCACCGACCCGATGGATAACCGCTTCTGACCCGGAAGTTGTTCGCGTTTGGTCATTTTGAGTGCCATGGCTTAGGACTCCGCTCCGGCAGCGCGGCGCTGCGCTTTTCCGAGCACGCTCACCAGGTAGCGCGCGGTGATGAACACGATGATCCAGAGCAGCAGCATGTAGGTGCTGCCGCGGGAGTAGTCGAGGTTGATGATCGAGTCCTCGAAGGCGCCGATCTGCAGCGTCCTGGTGGCCACCCCCGGACCTCCGGAGGTGAGCACGTAGATGTGGTCGAACACCTTCAGGTTGTCCATGAACCGGAAGATGACGGCAACCAGGATGTACGGCCACAACATCGGCAGCATCAGCTTGCGGAACATGTAGAACCAACTTGCGCCGTCGACCTCGGACGCCTCGAACGGTTCCTTTGGCAGCGACCGGATGCCCGCGAGCACCAGAATGGCGACGAACGGGGTGAAGATCCAGACGTCGACCAGGATCACCGACCACAATGCGGTGGTCCCGGATAGCCAGTCGAAGGTGCTGCCCAACCCCAAGACGTGGTTGAGGATGCCGAACTGCGGGTTGAACATCAGCTTCCAGATCACACCGGCGATTACCGGGGCGATCATCAGCGGCACGATCAGCATCCGCTCGAAGAGTTTGCCGATCAAGCTGGACCGGTTGAGTAGCAGCGCGAGTCCGACCCCGAGCACGGTCTCGACGGCGGTGGCCACCACGGCGAAGATGCCGGTGACCGTCACGCTCTTCCAGAAGATCTGGTCCCCCAGAACGGATTTGAAGTTCTCGAACCACACGAAGTGCGGGTCGGGGTTCACCGCCGCGTAGTTGAGGAATGCGTAGTAGGCGCCCACCACGAACGGGTAGAGAATCCCGATGACGATCACCAGTGCCGGGATCGACAAGAGGTAGGGCCGTAGTTTGCGGCGCCAGATCGGGACTTCCGGGAGCGAGCGGGTGGTCGTCTCCGGCGGGCCGTTCGGTGGATACCGGTGCCTTGGATGTCTGCGTTGTCATGTGGCTGGCTCCTACAGGTTGACCTTGGACGTATTTGTCTTCGCCAGGCTTCGCAGGCGTGACGCCGCGTCGTCACCGCCATAGATGTCCTGCAGAGCGACCGCCCAGTCCTTCGTGGTGTCGAAGAACTTCTTCTGCGGTGTGAATTGGATCTTCGATGTCCCGATCACCGTCTCGAACGCTTCGAGATAGCCGGGTTGGCTGGCCGCTACCCGTTTGAACGTGGTGTCGAACACCGACTTTCGAACGGGATCGGCATACGTGCCGCCCTCGACGGCCTTGTTCAGCGAGTCCTTGCCGGTCGCCCACTGGATGAACAGCCACGCCGCAAGCTTCTTGCGGGAGTTGGCGTTCATCGCCCAACTCCACGTCCACAGGTTGGTCTTGTAGTTCCCGTCGGCACCGGCAGGACCCGCATACCAACCGAGATTGCCTGCCTCCGCGCTGGCACCGGGTTGGTTCTTCGGGTAGGTGGCGCTGTCGGCGTCGTAGACCATCATCGCTTTGCCGTCGCCGAGATCGCCAGTGGCGTTGGGGTATTCGTAGGCGGTCCACGATGTCGGCCCGGCCTGGTGCTGCATCTCGATCCACTTGCGGGTGAAATCGACCGCTTTGTCGCTGTCCATCTCGCCGACGAGTTCGGACCCGTTGAACGTGTAGTCCACCGCGCCCTCGCGGACGTACTGGGTCATGAAGCCGGGGTGGATCGTCGCCCACGACTTGGAGCCGCGGGTGGCGATGCCGTACCGGTTTTCGGAGCGGTCGGTGAGGTCGATCGCTAACTGGATGAAGTCGTCGAACCGGTCCGGCAGTTTCTTGATGCCGCGCTGATCGAAGTAGGCCTTGTTGTAGGCGACCACGTTGTTCTCGAAGCCCCAGGGAATCGCCCACTGCCCACCGGTGCCGAGCGGGTTGCCTGCTGTGAAATCCCAACGGGTGGAGGTGCGTAACCCCTCGAAGATGTCCTCGAAGTCGTAATCTGGACCGGTGGCGGCGGTGTTCTGCAGCCACGGGTTGAGGTCTTCGATCCACCCCGCCGGCCCGTATTGCCAGATGAAGTACGCGCCCAGCATGAACGCGTCGTGCTTGCCGGTGCCGCCGGCCAGTTCGGTATTGAGCTTGGTGAAGTAGTCGGCCTCGGGCACCAGGTCCACGTTGACGTTGATCCCGGTGAGTTCGGTGAACTCGCCCAGCAGCGGCTGGTAGGACTTCTGGTAGGGGTGCGGGGTCTGCAGGAGGTTGATGGTGGTGCCCGAGGCCTTTTTCCAGTCGAAGCCACCGGTGACATCGTTGGCTCCGTTCGGCGCGCTGGCCTTGCCGCCGACGCCGCAGGCGCCGAGTATCGGCAGGCTCACTGCCGCGGCACCCGCAAGACCCATGGTCGCCAGCATGTTTCGCCGCGACAACTGCCGCCCGGCGACCGGGGCTCGGTAACTCTGTCGACTCATGTCGTGTCGTCCTTAGCTTCCGCAGTGAGGATCAAGCAGGGATCAGGGAGACCTTCACCGATTCTTTTCCGCTGGCCACCAGGTCGAGGCCCTTCTGGAATTCGGTCAGCGGCAACTGGTGTGTGCAGATCTTGTCCATCGGCAGGACGCCGGATTCGATCATCTTGATCGCGGCGGGCCAGCAGTGCGGGCCCAGATGGGCACCGAGCACATCCAGCTCTTTGTCGTCGCTGATGATGCTCCAGTCAACGGTTGCGTCGCTGCCGAAGACGCCATATTCCACGTAGCGGCCGAGTTTGCGTAACAGGTTGAGGCCCTGCGGAACTGCCGACGGATGGCCCGTGCCCTCCAGGTAGACGTCGGCGCCGTAACCGCCGGTGAGGTCCTTGACCACCGCGACGGCGTCCTGTTCCGCGATGTTGATCGTGATATCGGCGCCGCAGGCCTCGGCGAGCTTGAGCTTGTCGGGAGCCATGTCCAGCGCGATGACGTGCATGGGGTTCTTGGCCCGGGCGCCGGCGACCATACCGAGGCCGATCGGCCCGCAGCCGGCGACCACTACCGTGTCCTCAAACATGATCTGGGCGCGCTCCACCGCGTGCAGTGAGCATGACAGCGGCTCGGCGAATGCCGCATGATGCGATGGGATGTCACCAGAAACCTTGTGCACCAATGCTTCCGCCGGATACGCCATGTAGCTGGCCATCGCCCCTGGCGTGCGCCGCTTGAAGCCGTACAGGTCGTGAGGTTGGCACATGTGGTACTGACCGCGCCTGCAGAATCGGCACTCCCAACACGGGACGATCTGCTCGGAGACGACCCGGTCTCCCACCGCGATGCCCCACCGGTCGGCGGCTTCGTCGTCGAGTTCGACCACCCGGCCCGCGAACTCGTGGCCGGGGATCACCATCGTCTCGGCCCAGGCGGGGCGGTTTTCATCGCCCCAGAACTTCGCCGCGCCGTGGTAGCACTTCAGATCGCTGGCGCAGATGCCGACGGCCTCGACCTTGATCAGCGCCTCCCCCGGCTGGCGCTGCGGCACCGCCACCTCTTCGAGTCGGTAGTCGTGCGGTCCATGACAAACCACGGCCTGCATCTTCTCGGGGATCTGGACGGACATCTGCGGCTCCTCTCGCTGTCGCGCCTCGGCTGCTCACCGGCTGGGTCGCATTGCGATATTCATGTGGTTGAAGTCACACTAGATCAACTCATGCACATATGTCCAGAACAAATTTTCACAGAATGTTGGCCACGAACAGATGTTCAGTGTCATACTCGTCACGTGGCCAGGTCCGCACAGCCGACCAACCCGACCGGCGTCGACGGCGCCGCAGTCGACGCCGAAGCCGGCCATTTCCCGGCCTCTCTGCTGTATGCCGCCGCAAAGCTGTATTACAGCGAGGACGCAACGCAGGCCGACGTGGCAAACCAGCTGAGCACCAGTCGGGCAACCGTCAGCCGCTTGCTGGCGGAGGCGAAACGGCGGGGCATCGTGCGGATAGAAGTGGTGCCGCCGGAGGAAGTGGCATCGGGCGACATCGCCGCCCGGCTAACCCGGGCGCTCTCGCTGACAACGGTTTACCTGAGCCATCCGTTGCCGAACCCTGGACCCGGCCGGACGTTGCTGGACGTGATGGGCGGCGCACTCGCGCCCGCGGTCGGTCGCGCATTGTCGGCGGCAGGTCTGCTTCCGGGCGACGTCCTGCTGGTGTCGTCGGGACGCACTGTCTACGAGGTCGTGCAGTACGAACTGGTCCCGCTGCCCGGGGTCCTCGTCGCGCCGACGGTCGGCGGAAACGATCAGCCCGAGGAGTGGTACCAGACCAACGAGATCACCCGGCTGGTTGCCAACCGGGTCGGCGGCCGGCCCAACTACCTGTTCGCTCCCGCGCTGCCCGGGCCGGACCTGTACCAGTCGCTGATCAACGACCCCAGCATCCAACGGGTCCTGCATCTCTGGCCGCGCGCCCGGTGCGCACTGATGGGCGTCGGCGCGCCGCCACTGATGCGGTCCGACATCCCACAGTTCGTGCCCACGGGGTCAGACTCCCTCCGCGCCTCGGTGGGCGACGTGTGCTCGCGGTTCTACGACCGTGCCGGCGACGCCATCGATTTCGAGGGCAGCGACCGTCTGATCGCCGTAGAACTCGAGGCTCTTCGACATATACCCGTCACCATCGCGGTGGCGGTGGGCAAGGAGAAGATCGATTCCATCGTCGCCGGAGCCAGAGGCGGATATTTCAACCAACTGGTGACCGATCCCGCCACCGCGGCGGCGATCCTGGACAGCATCGAGTCGACGTGATGACGGCCGCCCGCTACGCGGGCGCCCTGCGGCTGGACGGCAAGCGGGCGCTCATCACCGGAGCCACCAAAGGCATCGGAGCAGACATCGCGCGGGCGTTCGCATCCGCAGGCGCGAAGCTGGTGCTCAGCGGGCGTGACGATTCGGAGTTAACCGCGTCGCGCTCGGCCCTGACTGACGAGTTCGGAGCCGAAATTCACACCGCCGCAGTCGATCTCGCCCGATCCGACGGACCGGCCGAACTGGCCAGGCGGGCCGGTGATGCGTTCGGCGGGTTGGATGTGCTGGTCAACAACGCCGGCATCTCGCATCCCCAGCCGGTTGTCGACACGGATCCGGGGCTGTTCGACGCAACCATCGCGGTGAACCTGCGCGCCCCGGCGCTGTTGGCGTCGGCGGTCGGCGCCGCGATGGTCGCCGCGGGCACCGGCGGATCGATCATCACCGTTGCGTCCGCCGCGGCGTTGGCTCCCTTGCCCGATCACTACGCCTACTGCGCGTCGAAGGCGGGGCTGGTGATGGCGACCAAGGTGCTGGCTCGCGAGCTCGGTCCCTACGGCATCCGGGCCAACTCGGTGTGCCCGACTGTGGTGCTCACCGAGATGGGGCAACGAGTATGGGGTGAGGAGGCGAAGGCGGCGCCGATGATCGCGCGAATCCCGCTGGGCCGCTTCGCTGTTCCGCAGGAGGTCTCCGACACCGTGGTGTGGCTGGCTTCGGACGCCGCGAGCATGATCAACGGCGTCGACGTTCCGGTCGACGGCGGCTACACGATGGGCTGACGCTACGCGAGGTCGGTCGCCGCCAGGCGGTGCACCTGAGATCTTGGTGGCCGGGTACAACTCTCGCCACGTCCCGTACAGATCGTCGTAGAGCCCACGGTTACGCGGGTCCGGCTTGATCTCCCGTGCGATCTTCGCCCAGTCCGTCGACGGAGAGACCAGACCGACACCGATTGCGGCGAGCAGAGCGTCGCCGTAGCTGGCACCGATCGCCTGCTCGGGTACGAACTGCGGGCGCCCGGTGATGTCGCTGACCGCCTGGGCCCAGATCGGGCTGCGCAGTCCCCCACCCACGGCGACCGTTCGGATTCCGGTGTGGGCATCGTCGAACCGCTCCAGGATCTGACGTATTCCGAACGAAATGCCTTCGTAGGCAGCGCGAAAGAGATGGCCGCGGCCGTGGCGCAGCGTCAGCCCGGCCACCACACCCCGGGCCTGCGGATCGAAAACCGGGGTCCGCTCGCCCGCCAGGTAGGGCAACACCAGTAACCCCTCGCTGCCCGGCGGCACCGACTGCGCCTCAGCCATGAGGTCGTCGAACGACGCGCCGCCGGTGACGGATTGCAGCCAGCCGATCAGGCTTCCCGCCGTCGAAGTTCCTGCGGCCAGTGCCAGGCTTTCACGGTCGACGCCGGCGGTAGTCCACAATGTGGGGTCGCTGTAATACTCGTCGATGATCTGCACCAGGAACATGGTCGAGCCGTACATCAGCATTTGATCGCCGGGGTGCCGCACGCCCACCGAGAAGGCTTCGGAGTAGGCGTCCACCGTTCCCGCGGCGACGGGCGTGCCGGAGGGAACGCCGGTCGCGGCGGCCGCCTCCGCCGAGACCGTGCCCACCACATCGCTGGGCCAGACCAGTCGCGGCAGGGGTAGATGCCCGCAGATGCGCTGCGCCCATGGGTGATTCCAGTCGAATTCCCGGGTGGCGTACAGCGGATCGCACTGGCTGGCGGTGTGGTGGTCCATCACGTATTCGCCGGTCAATTTGGCGGCGATGTAGGAGTTCGACCCGTACCACCCGGTCGCGCGTTCGAACACCTCAGGCTCGTGGCGGCGCACCCATTCCAGTTTCGGGCCGACGGCCTGGCTGGACAGCAAGGTGCCAGCGCTGTCCAGGATGTTCTGCTCGCCGAATTCAGCGGTGAGGGATTCGATTTCGGCGGCGGCGCGGGTGTCGACGCCGTAAAGGATGGCGGCCCGCAGCGGCCGCAGGTCGTCGTCGCACAACACCAAGCACGGTCCGACGCCGCTGACACACATCCCGGCCAGCACGGCGCCGGCGGGCATTTGCGCCATCAGGGCGGTGCTGATGTCGCACACCTCGCGCCACCACATTGCCTCCGCGTCGACTTCCGCCCAACCAGGCCGCGGGAGGTTCATCGAGTGGGCGATGGTCTCGGATGAGAAAACCGACCCAGATGCGTCGACGAGGACGCCTTTCGTGCTCCCGGTCCCCATGTCGATGCCGAGCAGCAAGTCCACCCAACAACCCTAGATGAAATCGCGGCCCACATCACGGTTCAGTTCATGGGCACGGCCCTACGCGAATAGTCGAACGATGGAAACCTTCGGGTGGGTACCGCCGCCTTCAACTGCGGCTGATGTAGTGAACCCCGATCCCGGTGGATCCCGGCGCGTGCTCGGGGCGAAGGACGAGATCATCGTCGTAATCCCCGCCGTTCTGCCGCCGGAAAGGTATCGGCTCCTCATCATTCAGTCGCAACAGCCGCGCCCGCAGTTGTTCAGTGGCGCAGCGAAACTGATCGCCGCTGAGTCGATCGGCGCCGTAGATACACATCGGTGGAAGGACAGAAATCCCGACATACCAAAGGGTTCCGTGCAGCAATGGGAACAAGAGCTCGTCAAGCTGACCGTTGATGCCTCGCAGACCGAGCGCAGCGCCCGGGCTGCCACTCGTCAGAACCGTGAGCGCTCGCTTGCCGGCCAGCGGTCCGTCGCCGTAACGGAGGGTGCGCCCAGGCGATTCCGGGTCCATGATGCCGTAGGCGAAGCCCTTCACGAAGACTCGGTCGAACCAACCTTTGAGAATTGCCGGCATCCCATACCACCACAGCGGGAACTGAAGAACGATCGCGTCAGCCCATTCCAGCTTCTCCTGCTCCGCGACAATGTCGGCGCTGAGTGCCTGGCGCTCATAGGCCTCCTGCGAGGCCTTGGCCACCCTCAGTCGTTGCCCGCAGTCGTGCGTGAAGTCGTCCCGATCGACGATGGCCTTCCACTTCATGGCATACAGATCGGAGACCTGATAGTCGTGTCCTAGCTCCTCGAGCATGCGGATGCCCTCGACAAACAGAGACCCGTTGAGGGAGGACTGCTCCGGATGGGCAAATACCCATAGCACCTTCAACTGAGGATCCTTTCCACCTCGATCACTGGCTCCCAGCCTTCAGACCTGGACACGGTACGGCCAGTGGCCTGAGAGCCAACACATGCAAGAATCGAGCCATGAATGAGGTCCGGGGCGGCCCAGGACTTCACCGGGTGGTGGTGTTGGTCCGTGACGGGCTCATCCCGCTGGAGGTCGGGATCCCGCACCGGTTGTTCGGTCAGGCGCGGTCGCTTCGGGGAGCGCCCCTCTATGAAGTGATCACCGCGACTCCGACGCCCGGCCCGGTACGCACTGACACGGACTTCACCGTCAACGTCACCAAGGGGCCTGAGTACCTCGCCGAGGCCGACACGGTCGTCATCCCGGCCTCGGAGGAGGACTACGGCCCGCCGACACAGGGACGCCTGAGCGCCGCGATGGCAGAAGCGCTTGAGATCGTGCGACCCGGGACACGGATGGCGTCGATCTGCACGGGATCGTTCGTGCTGGCGGCCGGCGGTCTTCTGGATGGGCGCCGCGCAACCACACACTGGCGCTCGGCGGACGATTTCCGGCGGCTCTTCCCGCATATCGAGCTCGACCCGAACGTCCTGTTCACCGACTGCGACAACGTCCTCACGTCGGCCGGCGTCGCGTCGGGGCTGGATCTCTGCATGCACATGATCCGCAGCGACTTCGGATCAGCGGTCGCGAATGAAGTGGCGCGCGGAACGGTTACCCCGCCCCACCGAGACGGTGGCCAAGCCCAGTACATCCAACGGCTCGTCCCGGAACCGTCGGCTGCTGCCACCAGCAATGCGCGGGCATGGGCACTCGAGCACTTGGACAGCGCCATCAGCCTCGCAGACATGGCAGCTGTGAGCGCCGTGAGTACGAGGACGTTCACTCGCCGATTCCGCGACGAAACAGGGGTTTCGCCGATGCAGTGGCTTGCCGAACAGCGGCTGCACCGAGCCCGCGAACTTCTCGAACAGACCGATCTATCGGTCGAGAGAATCGCGGCCGCCTCTGGTCTGGGCAGTGGCACGTCGATGCGCCAGCACTTTCAAGCCGCGATGGGAGTGACGCCCACCGCATACAGGGACACATTCCGCGGCCGCAGGGACCGCTAGCGACGGCACAGTGGCTCGAATCTTTCGAATCTGGATCCCACGGCCAAGCGTGAGACCTCTTCGTCGCGTGCGTTACTGGCCGGGGCGGTCCGCCACGGTCACTGAGATCTGTTGGGTCTGAGTCCCCCGAAGCACGGTCAGTTGCAGGCGGTCGCCTGGATTGGAGTTGCGGAGCGCCGCTATCAGGCTCTCGGCCGTCGGGGTGTCTCGACCGTTGATCGCAACGATGACGTCCCCAGGCTGGACGCCGGCAACCGCGGCCGTGCTTTGTGTAACGACCGCGAGGACGACGACACCGCTGGTGCGATTGACGCCGAGCCGCTGCGCAATGTGCGGTGTCAGTGTGCGGGGTTGGACGCCGATGTAGGCGTGGCGGGCGGTTCCGGTGGCCAGCAGTTGGTCTGCGACCTCGATGACGGTTTCGGCGGGGATCGCGAACCCCAGCGATACCGCGCCGGCGGCCGGGGGGATATAGGCGACGCTCATCCCGACCACATCTCCTTGCCCATCCAGGACCGCACCCCCGGAGTTGCCGGGCGAGATCGCGGCATCGGTTTGAATCAGGTCGACCAGGGGGGCCCCAGTGGACGCCGAGCCGGGAATCTGGCGGTGCAGCCCGGAGATGATTCCTGAGGTGACTGTTGCCTCGAATCCCAGCGGACTGCCGATGACGATCGCCGGTTCGCCGACCTGTGGCAGTTCCTTTTGGAACCGGGCGGCGGTCAGCCCGCCGCGATCTGCTTGCAGGCATGTCCCAACTGTTCCACTCGCGGCCCACAGGATCGGCGGAGTTCGGGAAGTCCGGCCCACAACACGTGGACAATTGATCGATGGACACCCGCCGCCTGCAACTGCTGCTGTCGCTGTCGAGGTTGGGCTCCATGCGCGCGGTCGCCGATGCGCACCACCTGACCACGTCGACGGTCTCGCAGCAGATCGCCGCGCTCGCAAAGGAAACCGGTGCGCAACTGATCGAACCCGAAGGCCGGCGGGTACGACTCACCCCAGCGGGCCAGCGTCTGGCCGACCACGCCGTGACGATCCTCGCAGCCGTCGATGCGGCTCGGCTGGATCTCGATCCCGACGCCGAACCGGCCGGCACCGTGAGGGTCGGCGGCTTCGCGACGGGACTGCGGGTTTCGCTGTTTCCGGTCGTCGCCGACCTCGCCCAGCGCTACCCGAAGGTCGACTTCGTCATCAGCGAGTTCGAACCGGTCGAGGCCTTTACACTGCTGACCGACGACGACCTCGATCTCGCACTGGCATACGACTACAACCTGGCTCCGGCGTCTATCGGCCCGGTACTCGAAACCATGCCGTTGTGGAGCGTTGCATGGGGGCTCGGCGTCCCGATCGACGCGCCCGATGGCCCCGCGAACATCGCCGACTTTGCGGACCACACGTGGATTGTCAACTCCCGCAACACCGCTGACGAAGACGCCGTGCGAACCCTCGCGGCGATGGCGGGTTTCAAGCCCAAAATCGCCCACCAAATCGACAGCCTCGACCTCGTCGAGGATCTCATCGTGGCGGGCTACGGCGTCGGGTTCCTCCCCATCGGCCGGCCCACCGCCAGCGGCGTCAAGGTACTCCCCCTTGCCGACGGCAACCCCATCCTGACCGCCTACGCGGTGACCCGCCGCGGTCGGGCGACATGGCCGCCGTTGAGGGTGGTGTTGGATCGACTGCGGCCGCCGGGATCCGAACTGCCACAACCGCAATGGCCCCGGCCAGTCCCCTAGCCGTTACGGTGCTTAGACACGTAGTTCGTCATGGTGGCGAGTTGGTAGCGGGAGACGTCGTGGGCGGTTTCGTCTTCGGCGAAGACCGAGGAGACCATGACGGTGTCGGGGCGGTCGTAGAACCCGATATCGGCTAGCCCGGAGAAGAATTCGTCCCAGTCGACGTCGCCGTCGCCGATCTTGAGGTGCTGGTGCACCCGCGCCGGGCTGCCCGGTGGATTGGTGATGTAGCGCAGGCCGTGGCTGCGCCGGTGGTCCATGGTGTCGGCCACATGTACGAGTCGCAGCTTGTCCCCGGCGGCCTTCATGATCTCGGTCATGTTGCCGCCCATGTGATAGGTGTGGCAGGCCACATAGACCATGCCGATGTGGGGCGAGTTCACGCCGCGGATGATGCGTACCGCCTCCAGGCCGTCCTCGACGAAGTCGTCGGGATGCGGGTCGATCCGGACGTCGAGGCCCTCGCGTTCGAAGATCGGCAGCAGTTCCTCCATGGACCGGAAGAACGCCCGCTCGGATTCCTCGGCTTTCTCGGGGCGCCCGGAGAATTCGGTGTTGATGACGTTGACGCCTAGGTCGACGGCGATCTGGATGACGCGTTTCCAGTTGCGCACCGCGGCTTCACGGGCGTCCTCGTCGGGACCCGACCAGCGCAGCACCGGCAACACCGAGGCGATCCCCACACCCGCGTCCGCGCACGCCTTGCGGAACTTCGCCACCAGGTCATCATCGGCGCGCGGATGGTTGAAGAACGGAATGAAATCCCGGTGCGGCGTCAGCTGCAGATACTCGAAACCGAGTTCGGCCACCACCCGCGGGAACTCGAGCAAGTCATAGTCGTGATGAAACGGCGTGGGATCCAACGCGATCTTCATCCTCATCGAGTTCCGTTCTTGGCGTAATCGGCGATGGCGTCGATGTTGGACTTGTCGATGAACGCCGGGCCGGTCAGCGTGGGTTGTCCGCCGCCGATGACGTTGCCGTTGTTGAGGTATAGCCATAGCGAATCGATGGCCAAATAGCCTTGCAGGAACGGTTGTTGGTCGACCGCCCATTGCACCGTGCCTTCCTTGATGGCGTCGACGAGTTGTGCGTTCGTGTCGAACGTGCCGATCTTGGCCGTGCTGCCGGCGTTCTTGGCCGACTCCACCGCCGTGAGGGCGATCGGTGCGCCCAGGGTGACGATGTAGTCGACGGCCGGATCCTGTTGTAGCTTCGCGGTGACCGTCGATTGCACCGATGGCAAGTCGGTTCCGTTGACGTTGAGGTTCTCCACCGCACCCCCGAACCCCGCCTTCACGCCGGCGCACCGTGACTCGAGCGCGACGTTTCCTTGATCCTGGATGACGCAGATGACCTTCTTGGCGCCGTCAGCGGCCAGCTTCTTGCCGGCCGCCTCACCCGAGATCTGTTCATCCTGACCGAAGTACGCCTTCGCGCCAGCCGCCTGCCAGTCGTCGATGCCTGCATTGAGGGCCACGACCGGTATGCCCTCCGAAGTCGCGCGTTCCACAGCGGGTTTGAGGGCTTCCGGCCGCGCCAGCGTGACCGCGATCGCCGCGACGTTGCTGTCGACGGCGTTCTGCACCAGGTTGGCCTGATCCGGTCCCTGAAGTTCCGCTGAGTACTTCAGGTCGATGTTGTCCTTCTTCGCGGCGGTCTCGGCACCCTTGCGGATCAGGTCCCAGAAAGTGTCGCCGGGCGGGCCGTGCGTGACCATCGCGACCGTGAACCTCGGCGTATCCGCCTGACCGGCGCCCATATCGCCACCGGATTCCCGGGGCTTTCCTCCGGTGCTCGAACACGCTGTCAGGGCGACGAGGATGCTCACGCCGGCGGCCAAGATGCGCAATGTGCTCTTCATTCTGTCTCCTTCGGTTCGCCGAACGTGGGACTTATTGCACACTTTTCGGCTCAATCTGTGTAATAAGCGCACTTTCGGCGCGGATGGGTCACTCTTCAGCTGACGGTGGCGGAGTTGGCCGCCTTGAGTGTCTCGGCGGCGACTTGCAGGCCTTCGAGTTGGCCAAGTTCGACGTCCTCGTGCTCGATGTTGACCGCCATATCCGGGTCGACACGTTCAAGTGCCTGTAGGAAGCGGGCCCAGAAGTCGACATCGTGTCCGCGTCCGACGGCGACGAAGTCCCACGCCGAATCCTCCGGCCACTTGTTCACCACGTGCCGTCCACCCAGCCCGGTCGGGTTCTCGCTCAACGGGATTCGGGTGAACCGCTCGTCGAGGACGCCGTAGATCTTGCAGTTCTCATTGATCCGGGTGTCCTTTGCCGCGGCGTGGAACACCAGCGGGCCGAGCCAGTCGATCGCGGCGATCGGATCGATGCCCTGCCAGAACAAGTGCGACGGGTCCATCTCGGCGCCGACGTTGGTGGCGCCGATGCGCTCGACGAGCCGCCGCAGGGTGGGCGGGTTGAACACCAGGTTCTGCGGGTGCATCTCGATGGCCACCTTGACGCCGTTCTCGCGTGCCAGGGCATCGATCTCACTCCAGAACGGCAGGGCGACCTCGTTCCACTGGTAGTCCAACGAGTCGAGATAGCCGGAGTCCCAGGTGTTCACGTGCCACGCCGGCCATTGCCCGCCGGGGTGTGCCTGCGGCAGGCCCGACATCGTCACCACGCGATCGACGCCCAGCAGACCGGCGACGCGAATCGCCTTGCGCAGATCCTCGGCGTCCTCGGGGCCGACCTCCGGATCGGGATGCAGCGGGTTTCCGTTGCAGTTCAGGCCGGCGATCGACACCCCGGTTCCATCGAACGTGGACAGGTATTGCTGCGGGGTGACGGCGCCGGACAGTAGGTCGTCGACCGGCAGATGCGGTGTCGGCAGGAACCCGCCGGCGTTGATCTCGGCACCGCTCAAGCCCAGCGAGGCGATGACCTCCAGCGCTTCCCTCAGTGGCTTGTCGTGCAGGATGGCGGTGTAGACACCAAGCTTCATCGAATGAACTCCGTTCTGGTTAGGCGACTTTGACGGCTGCGCCGCCGGATTGGGCGGATTCGGTGACTGCGGCGACGACACGCAACCCGTGCAGGCCGGCCTCGAAGCCCGGCAGCGGCCCCAGCTCGCCGATGCCGGCGATCTGGTCGAGGAAGGCGCGGGTCTGGTAGCCGAACAGGTCGGCCACCCCGTGGCCGACCCCGCCGGCATCCATCGGCAGTCCGCCGCGGATGTAGGGGTGCTCCGGTCCGATCAGCACCCGACGTGGCCCGCCGATAGTGATGCGAACATCATCGGTCGAGATCTCGAACTCGCCGGGGCGGTGCAGGTTCCAGGAGGCCGAGCCCTTGGACGCGAAGAGTTCGAAGCCGAGGCCGTCGGGCAGGTTGTGCGCGACGCGCGACGCCGAGAACGTGCCCACCGCACCGCTGTCGAATCGCGCGGTGAAGGTGGCGACGTCCTCGTTCTCGACGGGCGCCGACCTCGTCGCTGACCGGCGCCCTTGGTGTGGCCGTAGGTGACGCCGATCGGCACCGGGCGCTGGGTGATCAAGGTGGCGAACGCGGCGCCACTGACCTCGGTGATCGGCCCGCAGATGAACTCCGACATGTCGAGCAGGTGGCTGCCCACGTCGGCGAGTGCGCCGGTGCCGGGTCCGCCTCGATACCGCCAGGTGATCGGCGAGGTCGGGTCCAGTGCGTAGTCACACCAGTAGTGCCCGTTGAAATGCACCAACTCCCCCAGCGTGCCGGCGACGAGTTCGCGTCGGATCTGCTCGACGGCCGGCGACCTGCGGTAGGTGTAGCCGACGGCGGTCACGCGGTCGGATCGCTCGGCGGCAGCGACCATCGCCTCGGCGTCGGCAAGCGAGCCAGCCAGTGGCTTCTCGCACAGCACGTGCTTGCCCGCCGCCAGCAGGCCTTCGACGATCTCGCGGTGCAGATGGTTGGCCACCACGACGCTGACCGCGTCGATATCGGGCGCATCGGCGATCGCGTGCCAGTCGTACTCGGCGCGCTCGTAGCCGTACCGCTTGGCGGTGTCGTCGGCGACGGCGGTGTTGGTGTCGGCAACGGCAACCAGCCGCACGTCCGGCCTGTCGGTGCCGAACAGCGTGGTGGCGGTGCGGTAGCCGGCGGCGTGGGCGCGGCCGGCCATGCCGCCGCCGATCACGGCCACGCCGATGGACTTGGCGATGGTCATGTCCAGAATTCCTCCGGAGTGTCGTTTCTTAAACCGATCTATTAGACCGGTCTAGTTCGGCTAGTATGGCCCTCGTCACACAACGCGTCAAGGGGGTCTGGGGAGCGAAGAGGGCATTGGCAGTGGCTGATCAGGGCAGTGGCGAGGCGTCGCGGCGTCAGCGCGCGGTCACCATGCAGGACGTCGCCGACCATGTCGGCGTGTCCAAGGCGCTGGTGTCGATGGTGTTCCGCCGAGTGCCAGGACCGAGCGCCGAAACGCGCCAGCGCGTCCTGAGGCAGCGGAGAAACTGGGATATCGGCCCAATCGGTCCGCAGCACTGCTTTCACTGCGGCGGTCACACCTCATCGGCGTTATGGCCAATATTCGCAGCACTTTTCACGCTGAACTGGTCGAGGACATCGTGGCCGAAGCCGACACCTTCGGCTACGAAGTGGTGCTCGGCGCGGTGACACCCACGCACGGCGAAACGGCGGTCGTCGACACATTGCTGGACTTCCGTTGCGAGGCGTTGATCTTGCTCGGCCCAGAACTCGAGGACACACGACTCGCGGAACTCGCCAACAGGGCACCGGTCGTCGTGGTCGGTCGGCGTGTCCCATGCCCGTCGCTGGACGTGGTGCGCACCGCGGATTCGCGAGGTATCGGCAGAGTCGTCGACCACCTCGTCGAGCTCGGGCATCGGCGGATCAGCCACCTCAGCGGCGGCAGCGGCACCATCCCGAACGACCGCAAATCGGGCTACATGCGCGCGATGAAGAGGCACGGTCTCGGCCGATGCCATCGACATCATCGACGGCGACTTCACCGAGCAAGCCGGAATCCTCGCCGCGCGGGAACTCGTGCGCCGAAAGAAGCGTCCCGACCGCGGTCTGTGCGGCCAATGACAGCAGCGCGATCGGACTGCTCGACGGGCTGCGCCGGTCCGGGATCGACGTTCCCGGTGGCATCGCGGTGGCCGGTTATGACGACAGCGTGCTGGCCCAGCTCGCTCACATCGACTTGACCACCGTCAGCCAAGAGCCTCGCCAACAAGCGGAAAATGCTGTCAGAGCGGTGGTCGAACGGCTCGACGAAAATCGCCGCGAACGACTCGATGTGCTGCTGGAGCCACGCCTTGTCGTCCGCCACACCACCGTGCCCGAGCTCCGCCAGCCGGCCTAGATCAGATCTGAACCTCACTGCCCAAGGGTGAGTCGCTGCGCCGCGCGATACTGTTCCAGCACCTGCGGCGTGGGATCTGCCTCGTAGGACGCCGTCATGCCGAACGTCCACTGCGGCGGCGAATCCTGTTGCGCCAACGTCCATGCCGCCTGCCTGGCCGCACCCAACGCCACGTACTCCGCCGGCGTCGGCACATGCACCGGCGCGCCCCAGATCGCCGGCGCGATCCGCCGGACCGCCTCCGAGCGCGCTCCCCCGCCGACCAGAATGATGCGCTCGACGTCGACACCCTGCGCGGAGATCTTCTCGATGCAGTAGGCCATCGAACTGAGCAGGCCTTCGACGGCGGCGCGGGCGACGTTGGCGGAGTTGAGGTTTCGTGTCGTCACGCCATGCAACGCGCCTGCGGCGCGCGGGGAGATTCGGTGAACGTTCACCCTCGAAGTACGGCACCAGCGTCAGCCCCTCCGCCCCGGCGGGCGCCGACAACGCCAGCCTGTCCAGTTCGTCGAAGTCCACACCCAGCATCGTCGCGACGGCCGCCAGCACCGGAGCACCGTTGAGCGTGCACACCAACGGCAGCTGCCGCCCGGTGGCATCGGCGAAGCCGGCCACGATCCCCTCCGGGTCGTGCGGTGCGGCCTTTCCCACCGCGCTCACCACGCCGGAGGTGCCGAGCGAGACCACGCAGTCCCCCGGGCCGGCACCCAGGCCCAGCGCCGCCGCCGCGTTGTCGCCCGCACCGGGTCCAAGAACCGCACCGGCCGGCGTCTGCCCGGCCGAATCCCGTCGGGCCCAGCACCGTCGGCAACGCAGGTCGCCGACCCCGCATCGCGAGTTCCAGCAGGTCGGGCTGGTAACTGTCGGTTTCCGACGAGAAGTACCCCGTGCCGCTGGCGTCGCTGCGGTCGGTGCGCAGGTCCGCGATATCGGTCGAGCCGCTCAGCCGCCACGTCAGCCAGTCGTGCGGCAGGCACACCGCCGCCGTCGCATCCGCATGCGCGGGTTCATGGTCGGCGAGCCAGCGCAGCTTGGTCACCGTGATGGCCGCGACCGGCACCACGCCGATCCGCTTCGCCCACTCGGCTGCCCCACCCAGTTCCTCGACCAGCTCGGCCGCTGCGCCGCTTGAACGAGTATCGTTCCACAGCAACGCATCTCGGACCACGCGCCCCGGCGCCATCCAGACACACCATGCCGTGCTGCTGCGCTCCCACCGATACGGCCGCCACGTCGTCGAGGCCTCCGGCGGCGGTAATGCTGGCCTGCAAGGCCGACCACCACAGCTCCGGATTCACCTCGGTGCCGTCGGGATGCGGCGACGACGCAGACCGCACGATCGCGCCGGTGTCGGCGTCGCAGACCACGACCTTGCAGGACTGGGTGGACGAGTCGATTCCCGCAACGAGTGCCACGCCTGACGAAGTTACTCCGATGAGTCCAGCGGCGGCGTGATCGTCATTACATGTATGCGAAAGCTCGTCATCACCGAGAACATCACGCTGGACGGGTCGATCGAGATGCTCGACGACTGGTTCGACCCCCAGCTTCAGGACGAGGATCTGCTCGAAGAGTCGCACCGCCAGGACTCGCAGGCCGACGCGCTGCTGGTCGGGCGTCAGACCTTCGAGGACTTCCGCGGCTACTGGCCCAAGCAGACCGACGACGCCACCGGCGTGACGGACTACCTCAACCAGGTCGCCAAGTACGTGGTGTCCTCGACGATGACCGACCCACGAGTGGGAGAACTCGACGGTGCTCGCCGGCGATCCCGTCGAGCAGACCATCGCGTTGAAGTCACAACCCGGCAAGGACATCGTGTTGACCGGCAGCATCAGCCTGGCGCACGCACTCATCGCGGCGGGAGTCGTCGACGAATACCGGTTGTTCGTCTATCCGACGGTGCAGGGCCGCGGCCGGCGGCTCTTCCCCGACGGGACCGCGATCCCGACGCTGACGTTGGTCGAGCCGCCGAAATCCTTCCGGTCCGGCATCACGTTGCTGCGCTACGCCGCCGGTTGAATGCCGCCGATCCCGACACTGTGGCGGGCCGCGCTGCCAGAATTGCCTGGTGAACGACGAGCACCCGGAGGACGACAGCCGCTGGGACCCGAACCGTACGGAGACCGAAACAGAACGACTGGACCGCAATTGGTCCCAACTGTTGCAGGAGCTGCGGGTCGCGCAAACCGGCGTTCAGGTGCTCACCGGCTTCCTGCTGACCCTGCCGTTCCAGCAGCGGTTCACCCATGCTCGACGGCACCATGCGCACCGTCTACCTCGTCACCGTCGCGTGTTCGATCGCCTCGACGGCGTTGTTGGTCGCCCCCGTCGGCATGCACAGGTTGCTGTTCCGCCGGCACCGCATGAAGAACGTGGTCGCCTCTGCACATCGGTATGCGATCACTGGATTGCTGCTGCTGGCGATCTCACTCGCCGGTGTCGCGACTGTCATCTTTGACGCGGTTGCGGGGCGGACGGCCGCCTGGATCGCCGGCGGATGCGCGTTGGTGGTCCTCATCTGCGTCTGGTTCTTTCTGCCGCTGTGGCATCGCAGCAACGATAACGCTGACTAGGGTTTGCGACCGGTCGGAGCCTGGGAACCCAGGCCGCATGTTGATCCGACGAATTGCGCGACCGATGTTGTCGGCGGTCTTCATCGGCCGGGGCGTCGATGCCCTGCGCAGCCCCAAACCTGCCGCCGACGCGGCCCGCCCGACGCTCGAGGGTCTGAGCAAGCTCCCGGATCCTGTCGGTACGAACGTTCCTTCCAACGCCGAGACGGTTGCCCGCATCAACGCCATGGTCCAGATCGGCGGTGGATTGCTGCTCGCCACCGGCAAGCTGCCGCGGCTGGCTTCGGCGGCCCTGGCGGTCAGCGTGGTGCCGGGAAGCCTTGGCGGACATATGTTCTGGAACCAAGACGACCCGGGCCGCAAGGCCGACGAGCGCCGCGCCTTCTTGACTGACGTGAGCCTCATCGGCGGCCTGATCATCGCCGCCGTCGACACCGAGGGCAAACCTTCGCTGGGCTGGCGCGGTCGCCGCGCGGCACACAGGGTGTCCGAGGCCGTTACCGCGGCCCTGCCGGTCGGCGCAGCGACGGGAGGGGCGCTCACCGATAGTGCCCTGGCCGAGAAGCTCGGCCACGGTCTGCAGGTCGGCGCCGAACGCGGACGGGAACTGGCCCACGTGCGCCGCCGAACGCGGCGCGAACTGGCGGAGGTGGCGCGGCGAACGCGCCCCCGTGCTGGCCGAGGCGGCTCGCGAACGCGGCGCAGAACTGGCCGAAGTAGCGCGCGAACGCGCGCCCGTGCTCGCCGAGGCGGCTCGTGAACGCGGCTGCCGAATTGGCGGAATCGCCCGCGAGCGCGGTGCGGAGCTCGCCGAGGTCGCGCGCGAGCATGCCCCCGAACTGGCCGAGACGGCGCGGACGCAGGTGAAGCAGCGCCGCCGCCGCTGGAGCTGAATGATCAGCAGCGTTAAACCACTCAGCGAGGCCGTGCTGAGCGGTACATTTGCCTGCCTCAACCATGGTCAGGAGACATATCTGATGACAGCTCCGGACTTCGAACAGCAACCCGGGCAATACGGCGAACCGGGGGCCTATCCGCCGCCACCCGGTGGCCAGGAACCCGGCGGCCTGGCTATCCGCTTCGGCGCGCGATTGATCGACGGCATCCTCGTCCACATTGTCGGCTGGTACTGATCCTCGTTCACAATCACGTCATGCGAACTTCTGGGTCACCGGCCTGTTCTCCGGCCTGCTGATATTCCTCTACTTCTTGGCCTTCGAGATCACCCAAGGATGGACACCGGGCAAGAAGCTGCTGGGCCTGAGCGTCCACGGCCCCGCCGGAGCGCCCAAACCGACCGCCCAGCAGTCGGCAATCCGCAACTGCTGGACGTTGCTCAACATCGTCCCGTTCATCGGTGGCCTGCTGACGCTCGTCGCCATCATCGTGATCGCGGTGACTATCAACGGCAGCCCCACGAAGCAGGGCAAGCACGACGAGCTCGCCGGCGGCACCCAGGTCGTCAAGGGCTAGTTCGCCTCACGCGAGATGGGCCCCACACAGCGCGGGGCCCATCTGCCTCGTTGCGTGGCGTCATATGACGATCCCGAGCAACATCACGAACACCAGCCCGGTCACCGACAACACCGTCTCCATCAGCGACCACGTCTTGATGGTCTGGCCGACGCTCATACCGAAGAACTCCTTCACCATCCAGAACCCGGCGTCGTTGACGTGGGAGAAGAACAGCGAACCGGCGCCGACGGCGAGCACGACCAACGACACCTCACCGGTGCTCAGGCCTTCCACCAGACCCAGCATCAGTGACGACGCGGTGATGGTCGCGACTGTCGCGGAACCCGTTGCGAGGCGGATCAATACGGCCAACACCCAGGCGAGCAGGATTACGGAGACGTTGGCCGCTTTGGCCCACTCCGCGAGCATCGTACCGATGCCACTGTCGACCAGCACCTGCTTGAAACCGCCACCGGCCGCGACGATCAGGATGATCCCGGCCACCGGCGGCAGCGACGACTCGATGCACTTGACGATCTGATCGCGGGTCAGGGCCGCCCCACGTCCCAGCGTGAAGATGCCGACAACGACGGCGATCAGCAGCGCCATCAGCGGGCGGCCGACGATGTCGAAGAACTGACGGAGCAGGTTGCCCTCGTCGTCGATGAAGATGTCGACCAGCGCCTTGCCCATCATCAAGCCCACCGGCAGCAGGACGCTGAACATCGTGACTCCGAAGCTCGGCCGTCTCCGTTCTGTACGGGTTGTCGTCTGGGTCCCCGTCGAAGACCCGGTGGTCCCGCCGCCCTCCGAATCGACCGCGGTGTTCGTAACCGCCGCCGCCGTTTCTCGCGAAATCGTCGGCCTCGAAACGGTCGGGCACGTCGACCACCACCCAGCGCCCGGCCAGCTTGCCGAACAGCGGACCCGCGATCACGATCGTCGGGATCGCCACTGCGACGCCCATGGCCAGCGTCACGCCGAGGTCGGCGCCCAGCAAGTCGATCGCGGTCAGCGGCCCGGGGTGCGGCGGCACCAAGCCGTGCATGGCCGAAAGTCCCGCCAGCGCAGGGATTCCCACCGTGATCAGTGACAGTCCAGAACGCTTGGCCACCAGGTAGATCACCGGGATCAGCAGCACGAGGCCGATCTCGAAGAACATCGGCAGCCCAATGATGGAGCCCACCAACGCCATTGCCCATGGCAACGCCCGCGGTGACGCGCGTCCCACGATGGTGTCGACGATCTCATCGGCGCCGCCGGAGTCGGCGAGAAGTTTGGCGAACATCGCGCCCAGGGCGATCAGGATGCCCACACCCGCTGCCGTGGTGCCGAACCCGTCGCCGAACGAGCCCAGCACATCATCGAGGTTCTGGCCCGCCACGATGCCCACCGTCAGCGCGCCGAAGATCAGCGCGAGGAACGGGTGCAGTTTGGTGACGGTGATCAGCACGACGATGACTGCGATGCCGGCCAACGCGGCCAGCACCAGCTGCCAGCCGCCTGCGACGGGTTCGGGCAGCTCGGTCTCGGCCGCCAGGATGGTGAGTGCGCGGGGTCATCGGTTCTCCTGTTCGGTTGTGCGCGTTGCGGATAACTCGACGTAGTCGTCGACGATGGAATCGATGTTCTGGTCGACATCGATGACGATGCCGCGTTCATCGGGGTCGAGCGGCTCGAGCGTGGCGAACTGGGACTGCAGCAGCGAAGCGGGCATGAAATGCCCGGGCCTGCTGGCCTGCCGCTTGCCGATGACTTCGGGTGTGCCACTGAGATGGAGGAATTCGACGTCTGGGCAATGGCGGCGCATTTGGTCGCGGTACTTGCGCTTGAGGGCGGAACAGCTCATCACGCCGCCGTCGTGGTGATCGGCCAGCCACTGCCCGATCGCCTCCAGCCACGGATACCGGTCGTCGTCGTCGAGCGGCTGGCCGGCCGTCATCTTGGCGATGTTGGCCGGCGGATGAAGGTCGTCACCGTCGGCGAACGGCACCCTCAGCCGCTGCGCCAGCGCCGCGCCGACGGTCGATTTGCCCGACCCAGATACACCCATGACGACGATTGGTGACGCCATTGCCTCCACCTACCCAGTTGTGCTTGACGTCACACAGCATGCATCAATAGTCATACGATTGCAACCCCATGACGTAATCATATGTTTTTAATAACGCCAGCAAAGCTATGACAAGATGTATGCGTGGCCTCGCAACCAAACGTCGTCGGTGCGTTGCACGGCAATCTGCTCGACGCGCTCGGAACCGGAATCGTGTCGGGCGAGTACGCCCCGGGGCAGGTCCTCACCCTGGAGAGCGTGAGCGCCGCAGCACGGGGTGTCACGCAGCGTCGCCCGGGAGGCGATCCGGGTGCTGGAATCGATGCGCATGGTGGCGTCCCGCCGCAGGGTGGGCATCACAATCCAGCCGAGCGAGAAGTGGAATGTCTTTGATCCCACACTGATTCGCTGGCGACTGGAATCCGGGGACCGGGCCGCGCAACTGTTGTCACTGTCGGAGCTGCGGCGGGGATTCGAGCCGGAAGCGGCCTCGCTCGCCGCGCGGCGCGCCAACCCGCATCAGTGCCGGATCATGGCTGCCGCGGTGTCCGACATGGTGATGCACGGCCGATCCGGCGACCTCGAGGCATATTTGTTGGCCGACAAGATCTTTCACCAGACCATGCTGGAAGCCAGCGGCAACGAGATGTTCCGCGCCCTGAACGGCGTCGTCGCCGAGGTGCTCGCCGGCCGCACGCACCACGGCATGATGCCGCCGACACCCAACCCGACCGCCATCGACCTGCACGATCAGGTCGCACGCGCGATCCGGATGCGCGACGAAGCGGCCGCCGAACGCGCCATGCGCGCGATCATCGACGAGGCGGCATCGGCTGTGGCCGAGGAGTTTTCTTAAGTCCCTCTACGCCTTCGGCTCGTAGCGGTAGTTGATCTTGCTTCCTTCGACTGTGGTCACCGTCAGCCTGAATGTCGAGGTCTCCGTGCCCACCACGACGGTGCAATCGACGGTGTTGCCGGGTTTTCCCTCGAGGTTGCCCGAACACTCGGCAGAGTCCGGCCGCGGCCCGCCCAGGCTGTGGAGCTCGGCGAGCAGCGAACTTTCCACCTCGGCCTTCGTCAGCATCGGCACCAAGTCGAAGTTCATCATCAGGCCGTCGACGTTTTTCACCTCGACGGTGCGTCGCAGCCTGACTCCCCCGGCGTCGACGTCGCAGTGGGCCACGGCGCCGACGTTGCCCTGCAACCCGGACTCACATGACACGGAGTCCGCCTGCACCCCCGAGGCGCCGGACACCAGCCGCGACACCGCCTTCTCGAGTTGCTCCTTGGAAACCGCGGGTGACATCTCGTAGTCGATGGTGGTGCCCTCGACGCGGGTGACCGTGACAACGGGCTCGAAGCTGTTCGTCGGACTCATAACGACGTCGCATCGTGCCGTCTTGCCGACCTCGCCGACCAGATCCTCCTTGCATGTCACCGACTCCGGTTGTTCGCCGGCCCCGGTGAGCCGGTCCGCGATATCTGTTTGCAGAGCACCCCGCGATACTGTCGGCTTACCGTCGCCTCCGATCGAGACGCTGCATCCGGACACCAGCGCACCCAGGGCGGCGACGGCGCCCAGGGCTGCCGTCAGCGTTCGCATGGACCGCCTCCTGGGATGTTTGCTCGGCCATGGGCCTGGCGTTCGCAGGGACCATAACAAGTTGGCTGCGGGCGTGATGATTAACCGCCAAAGTGCTAGCCCTCTTGCCGCGTGGGCCCACGCGGACCGGCGCAGCGCCTCAGCGGCCTTGCCAGTCGCAGCCCGTCAGCTCCACGGACAACTCCCACAAGGCTCGGGCCACTACCGGGTCGCGGGCTTTGGCCCGCAACTTGGTCACCTTTGGCCTGCCCAACTGATTGAACCGCGGCGCCAGGTATGTGCCGCTGGGCAGGTCGGTGGTCACAGCCGCAAGCGTGGCTCGGGCTCCCTGCTCTGGCGTGTGCAAGAGCGACCGCGGGCCGCTGCGCGCGCCCAGCCACTGCGTGAACCCGGTGCTGTATCGCGTGATGTCGGTGTCGGTCGCACCAGGATCGGCCGCATAGACGCGCCCGCCCCGACTGGCAAGCTCGTGGATGAAAAGCATGACGGCCAGTTTGGATTCGGCGTAGGCCGTCCACTTCAAATACTTGCGGGTGTGCCAGTTCAGGTCGTCGAGATGGATGCGGCCCAGGGCGTACATCGCGCTGACAACCGAGATCACCCGATCCTTGATCTTGTCGCCGAGAAGGCAGGTCAGCGCGAAGTGACCGAGGTAGTTGGTGCCCATGTGCGCCTCGAAGCCGTCGACGGTCCGGATGAGCGGCAGCCCCAACACACCGGCGTTGTTCACCAGTACGTCAACGGTTTCCATCGAGTCGGCGAATCGGCGCACACTGGCCAGGTCCGCCAGGTCCAGCTGGGCGACCTGCACGTCACCAGGCATCTGCGCGGCGGCCGCCTCGCCCTTGGGAAGATCGCGGCAGGCAATCACGACGCTGTGACCGTCGGAAGCGAGTGCGGCGGCGGTCGCCTTGCCGACGCCGCTGTTGCCGCCCGTGACGATGATCCTCATGACGATCAGCCTGCCGCGAACGTGCGCAAAATGCCGGTGTTCTTCGGCGTGGCGGCCAACAAACACGCACGCTCGACGGGCTGAGCGAATCGCGGCATGTTCACTCAGTGGTGCGCGCTCGTCGTTGCCGTGTGTGGTCCGGCCACATCCAGCGACGGGTTGCGGTCGAAGAAGCCGAACGGCTTGAGCCAGAACGACACCACGTCGACGGGCATCACCGGCCAGTCCTCCGGCCGGGTGATGTGGTGGATGCCGAAGACGTACCACATCACCACGTCCGTGTTGTCGATCGACCGGTTGGCCATCGTCCAGCGGCCAAGCCCGGTGTCGTGTGCCGACTGGTTGACGAATTGGCCTGCCGGCCAACGCTCGTCGGGCCGATTGGGCGTAACCCAGAGCGTATGACCGATGACGTTGGCCCGCTCCAGCACCGGCGACTCCGGATCGAACATCGGCGGGATCGCCCCGCTCGGCACCAACTTGTACGACGGATGTGCGCCGAGCCCGGTGACAACGTTGGTGTTCACCACCTTCCACGCGCGCTGGGTCGCGAAGTTGACGTCCTGCTTGGCCTGGCTCTCGGTGCGCAACGGGACATTGCGCACCACCAGCGACAGTCCGTGCGGATTGCCCGGCCCCATCGGCTCCGGATGCGACTCCGTCATGTACACGGTGTTGTCGCTGCCGTCGATGTCCATGTCCAGCCGGGCCACCAGGAAGTGTTGGTGGAAGGGCGCATACGTGCGTTCGTCGACCAGCGTGCCGTTCGGATTGGGCTGGCCCGGCGCCAGCGGCGTGGTCACCATGATGCCGGTGGCCCGCACCTCGCACTCGATGTTGCCGTCCTGGTACAGCCGCCAGTAGACGAGATATTCGTAGTTGGCGACGGTGACGTGGAACGACAGCGTCAGCCGGCGCATCCGGCGCACCTCGGCGCCGATGTCGTGGTCGACGTGCTTCCACAGCACCGCGTTGTCTTCCTCGTGGATGCAGATCGCGTTGGAGATGGTGTACGGCTCGCCCTTGCTGTTGTGCAAAACGGCGTCAAGATAACGGATTTCGCCGAGACAGTCGCATCCCATCTCCAGCGAGGTGGTCATGAAGCCCAACCCCCACTCACCGATATCAAACGCGGTGCGCCGGTAGTGGTCGTCGGAAGGGTCGCGGTACGGCACGATCATCTCGGCGAACGAAAACCTGTGTGCCACAGAACGATTCCGGCCCCCGTCTCGGTACCGGATGGTGTGTAGCGTCATCCCTTCGCGATGGTTGAAGCCGATGCGCAGTGACCAGTTCTGCCAAGCCAGCAGGTTGCCGTCCAGCGTGAACGACGGACCCTCGGGTTGGGTGACATGCAGCGGCCTGAGTGGCTCACGGCGTGATGCCGCGCGAATGTGTTCCGGAATGTGTTGCGGCACGTATTCGCCCATTACGTCCGGGCGTTCGACGCCGTCGGCAGAAAATGGGCCGGTGTCCTCGATGCGCAGCAACTCCATCCCGTTGAGGTCGACGACGCAGTGCAGGCCGCTGACCAAGTTGGCGTAGGGGTTGGCACCGGGCACGACCTTGACCCAGCTGTCCGACCAACCCAGCCGCCGGTCGCGGTACTCCGGCGGTGCGACCGCGTCGCCGTAGGTCCAGGTGTCAAAGAACACCAGGTCCATGTCGCTGATTCCGCGATTGGCAAGGGCGGCAATCACATCGGGATGTGACCGCAGCAACTGGTCGCACTCGACGAACTCGTCGACGGTGAAGTTGGCCTGTACGCCCGGGACGTGCTCGAACAGCTCGACGCTGTCGTCAGTCAGGGACACCACGCACTTGTAGGTGGCGTTGGTGGACCGTTGCAGGCAGACCACTTCGGCGCGGCGCGGCGGCTGCGGTCCCCCGTCGTCGAACTCGCGCAGGTCGGCCTTTCCGGGCTCCAGCAACTCGATGGAGGCGAACCGCCATCCCAGGTCCGATGTCGCCGGCTCCGCGGCTCCGCCAACCACGCCGTGCTCGCGGTGCAGGATCGAGGCGACCGCCCTGAACTCGTCCGCGCTCAGCGGATCCAGTGGATGAGCCACACGATCACGCAATCACATCCGCGCACGCGAGCGCAGCGATTCACGAATTTGGCGGCAGGGCTCAGCCCGTGGCCAGCTGGAAACCTTCCCAGGCCTGCCTGCGGTCGGCGTGGGGATCGTATTCGACGCGCGGGCGCCGGTCGAAAACCATCACCGCGCGATCGGCGCTGGTGTAGGCGGGCCAGTCCTGGCCCGGCACGCCGGTGCGGCTGAACTCGCGCCATCGGGCCTGCACATCGTCGCTGACCCGCAGCGCCGAGCGCCGGTCGGCCGCGGCCGTGAGCAGCCGGCCGAACTTGGTGCGGTAGACGTCGAACACCGCAAGCAGTTCAGTCGCGTGAGTGGCGCCCAGGCCGGACCAGCGCAGTGTTCGCGGCGCGTAGTCGTAGCGGTAAAGGTAGGTCGGCGCATGTCTGCTGTGTGACTCGGCGATCTGCCACGCCGCCGATCCGAATGCGAAGTCACCACCGAGCCGGATGCATGCGGCGGAATTCGGATAGTCCGGGTAGGCGGCGGTAATGCGTTCGCGCTCAGCGGGTTCCGTCTCGGCCAGCAGTCGCTCGATCATCGGCTCGGTCATCGGCATCAGCTTGAGGAAGCGCGTGAAGAGCCTGCCTTCCTCGGCATTGGTGCCCACGATGAGAGGCACCCGGTGCGCCTTACCGCGCCGCATCGCGTCGACCGGATCCAGCGGCAGGTAGTCGGTGCCGCGGGTGGGACCGGCCGCGAACGCGCCGAGCATGTCGCGCTGGCCCCGCACGATCAGCCGGTCGAACGCCGTCACCAGCTCGGCGGGACGCGCCGCCATCACTGCGTGCGCGCCGTCGGAGACGCGGGCGCCGAGCAGGGCGGCGAACTGTGTGGCGTACTCGGTGGCCACCTCGGGCGTGCGGACCAGCCCACTGGCCGGGCTTTCCGAAATCGCATGGGCGAACAGGTCTTTGGCGGCGGGAACAGCCAGCAGTGTGGCAACGGCGTGGGCGCCCGCACTTTCGCCGAAGATCGTCACGTTGCCGGGATCGCCGCCGAACACCGCGATGTTGTCGCGGACCCAGTGCAGCGCCATCACGAGGTCCCGCAGGTAGAGGTTGTCGTCGAAGGTGAAGTCCTCGTTGGACAGCGACGACAAGTCCAGACAGCCCAGCGCGCCGAGCCGGTAGTTCACCGAGACGTACACGCATCCCTTACGCACCATGGATGCGCCGTCGTAGATCGGTGTCGCCGAACTGCCCAGGATGTAGCCGCCGCCGTGGATGAAGACCATGACCGGCAACGGCTGGTCAGGCGGCGACTTCGGCGCGGTCACGTTCAGCGTCAGGCAGTCCTCGCTCATCGGCTGGTACTTGCCGGGGCCGACGACCGTGTACTTGCGTTGCTGCGGCGCGCAATAGCCGATCCCGTGGCAGTGCCGCACACCCGGCCACGGCTCCACCGGCTGCGGCGCACGCAGGCGCAGCGGGCCGACCGGCGGCCGGGCGTACGGGATCGCGCGCCAACGGTTCACGCCGTCGTGGGTGAACCCCTCCACGGTGCCGGAGGCAATGGTCGCGCGGACGGTGTGTTCGTGCATTCCCAGACGGTAGCGAATGACCGACCACGGCCGTGCCTGGCCGGGAATTCCGTGTCGGCCCGATAGCCTGGCCGTTATGCGAATAGCGGGGCTGATCGCGATATCTTTGCTGGTGGCAGGCTGTTCACAGGCCGGAGGCGGCGACGCCGAGAGGATCCAGCCGGTGCCCTCGACCTCGGCGCCGAGCACAGCTTCTCGCCCATCGACACCGCCGCCCACCTCGACAAAGCCCGCCCAACTGCCGCAAGCGGGGGCGCCGATCGGCGACGTCATCGCCTGGATCGAAGCCGGCCGCCCCGCCGGCGCCGGCTCGTACCACTCCGCGACCCGCGACGGCGAAACGACACAGCTGGGTGACGACGTCGCATTCACTACCCCGTCGGGTAAGTCCAACTGCATGACGGACGGCGGCGCACTGGCATGCCTGGTCGACCTCGACGACCCGCCCCCGCAACCGGCGGAGGTTTACGGCGAGTGGAAGGGCGGCTGGGTGGACTTCGGGGGCCCGACCCTGGAAGTCGGCTCGGCGCACGGTGATCCGGGCCGATTCACTAGCGGAACTGGTCCCGAACTGCCATACGGTCAAGCGCTGGAGTTCGGCGACTACCGTTGCCGCGCGGATCCAGCCGGGCTGTTCTGTGTCAACTACGCGCACCGGTCCGCGGCCCGGTTCAGCGATGCCGGCGTCGAACCGTTCGGATGTCTGCAGAAGGTGACGCCGCCCGCCGATATCGGCCTGAAGTTCAGCTGCTGAGCGCGGGTTCTTTCGCGGCGGCTTGGCATCGGCCCTTGCTGGCTGATCGCGCGGAGCGGCGCATCGAGAGCACATACCTTTCAGCACCCGTCATCAATTGATGACGGCCGCCGAATTGTGCGTTGAGATCGACGACGGCGCGAAAACGCTCGGGTAGACATCGCGCCACAGTCGATCTCGATGAAGCTTTGGCAGCCCGCCCTACGCGGCGCCCTCGGCGCTGGCCTTCTCGCGCGCCCGGTCCGGGTAGATCTGGGTCATTCCGAGTGCACCGACGATCACAACAATCGGGATCACCGCCTTGGTCCAGTCGATGGTCGACGGTGCCTTGACGGCGACGTAGCCCAGCACTGCGATGAGCGCGAATACCAGCGCCCACATCAGGGTCAGCACCCGGTTGGTGCGACGGAAGGCAGCTTTCTCCCACTCGTGTCGTGGCGCCGATTCGGGCGCGTACTGCTCCGTGAAGGGAACGAACGGCCAGGGAGCCGAGCGCCATCACGCCCAGTACACCGGCGGACAGGGTGGTGGCGTAGGTGTCCATCAGGTCGCGGTCCTGCGCACCGACAACCATGCCTGCGACCGTCACCGCGATGAAGAAGACGATGGTCACCACCTCGAGCACCCTGGGCCCACCCCGGCCCGCCGACACCCCGAGGATCAGCGCCGAGATCACCGCACAGATCGCGCCGAACATCCAGGTGCTCGGCCCGTCGGCGACCACCCAGTAGATGATCCACGGCACGAACCCGACGAACGGGCTGCGCTCAAACCATTCGTCCATACCCTCAGCTTGACCGTTTCACCGGACGAGCAGACAGAGAATCGCACGATTTCGCTTGAGATAGTGCGATTCTGCGTCTTCTCGCCGGACTACGCGACGCCCTTCTGCTTCAGGATCGGCAACACACCCTCGGCGAACCAGTAGGCCTCCTCCAGATGCGGGTAACCCGACAGGATGAACTCGTCGAAGCCCAGCGAGTGGTACTCGTAGATCAGGTTCGCGACTTCCTGGTGGCTGCCGACAAGAGCCGTGCCCGCGCCGCCTCGAACCAGCCCGACGCCCGCCCACAGGTTGGGGTAGATCTCCAGCTTGTCCACCCGGCCGTCGTGCAGTGCCGTCATCCGCCGCTGACCCTCGGACTCCGATTTAGCGTGCAGGTCAGTGGCTTTCGCGATCTGGTCGGGCGTCAGCTCCGCGAGCAGTTCATCGGCGACAGCCCACGCGGCGGCCGAGGTGTCACGGCTGATGGTGTGCAGCCGGATACCGAAACGCACCTTGCGCCCGCGTTCGTCGGCGAGCCTGCGCACGTGCTCGATCTTGGCCGCGGCGGCCTGCGGAGGTTCTCCCCACGTCAGGTAGACGTCGACGTGCTCCGCGGCGATCGGCAACGCCGCCGCCGACGATCCTCCGAAATAGATCTGCGGCAACGGATCCGGCGGCGCGGACACGCGTGCGTCCTTGACGGTGTAGTACTCGCCGCTGAAGTCGACCGAATCCTGCCGCCACACCGAGTTCACGATCTGCAGGAACTCCCCCGTGCGGGCATAGCGCTCGTCGTGGCCCAGCCAGTCGCCGAAGCGGCGCTGTTCGACGTCGTCGCCGCCGCTGACGATGTTGAGCAGGACCCGGCCCTCGGAGAACCGTTGCAGGGTCGCGGTCTGCTGCGCGGCCAGCGTCGGCGGCACCAGCCCGGGCCGGAACGCGACGAGGAACTTCAGCCGCTCGGTCTCGGCCAGCAGTGCCGAAGCGGTCAACCACGCGTCCTCGCACCATGTTCCGGTCGGGGTGAGCACGCCCTCGTAGCCAAGTCGGTCGGCGGCGCGAGCCACCTCGGCCAGGTAGCGGCGGCTGGGCGCGCGGTAGTTGGCGGGCACAGTGTGATGCGACGACGCATGCGACGCGCCGACGATGGATCGGCTGTCACCGTTGGTGGGCAGGAACCAGAAGAATTTGGCTGACATGTTGTCTCCTACTGCTGATTAGTGGATTTGGCCGACAATGGTTCCGCGAGAATGCAAATACGCAGGGAAATGTCGAGAGAACGCCTGCTGGAATGCCGTTTCGGCGCAAATGCACGCGACATCAGTTGGCGGCGATGAACAGCGGCCGCAGCGTGTCGTTGTACCGGCGGTCGACCCAGTTGTCGAATTTCGGTGCAGGAGAGGCGATTTGTCCCGACGCGGCGAACAGGTCGGCGAGCTTCTGCTCCGAGGCGACGATCTGGTCGTCGAGTTCGGTGGGCAGCCGCAGGCTGCGGCCTTGGACGACCTCCGCCACCTTCACGTCCAGTCCCACAGCGGCGGCGTAGCTTTGCGCCCACTTCTGCGGGTTGTCCTTGGCCCACTGCGCCGCCTTTTCGTAGCGCACCAGGAGATCGGCCAGGGCGGTGTTGCGCTTCGGGTCGGCGAGCGCTTGGTCGGACGCGATGCCGAACCAGTTGCCGTTGGTGACATCCCTGGCATATCCGATGCTGCGCACCGGCAGCTGCGCGGCGGTCTGCGCGGTGTAGGGATCCCAGATGGCCCACGCGTCGGCCTGCCGTTGCGTGAACGCCGAAAGCGCATCGGCGGGCTGAAGGAACACCAGCGTGACGTCGGACGTCGACAGCCCGGCCTTCTCCAGCTGGCCGAGGATGTGACCGTGCGCCGAGCTGCCCTTGCCGACCGCGACGCGCTTGCCGCGCAGGTCGGCGATCGAGTGGATCGGCGAATCGGCGTGCACCACAATCTGATCACCGTTGCCGCCGCCGTCGTAGGCGGACACCACCTTCACCTTCGCGTTCGACGCCGCCCCGAAGATGGGCGGTGAGTTGCCGGTGATCGCGAAATCGATCTTGCCCGCGGTGGCCGCCTCGATCTGCGGCGGGCCCGAGGTGAAGGTGGAGAACGCGATCTTGTAGGGCAGGTTCTCCAGCGCACCCGCGGCGCGCAGCAGCGCCTCAGTGCCGCCCTTCTGGTCACCCACATTCAGCGTGAGTCCCGGACAGTTCCGACAGCGGCACCGTTGTCGGGCGCCTCCTTGGCGCCCGAGTTCGTCCTCGCGCGACACGCATCCCGCCAGCAGTACAGCGAGCAGCGCTAAAACGGCAGCGATTTTCCGCATGGTTGTCCTATTCGTCGTGGGTCAGATCTGGACGCCGAGCTTGTCGAGCAGCTCGGCGCGGTACTGCTCGGTGTGGACGGGTTTCGCGTGGCTCGTCGATGTCGAGGGTGTGGATGACCGCGCCGGCTTCGAGGACCAGCACCCGGTCGGCCAGCGCCACCGCTTCGTCGACGTCGTGGGTCACGAGCAGCACACCGAATCCGTGCTCGCGCCACAGGTCGAGCAGCAGCCCGCGCATGCTCAGCCGGGTCAGCGCGTCCAGCGCGCCGAACGGCTCGTCGAGGAGCAGCAGTTCGGGCTCGGCCACCAGGGCCCGCGCCAGCGAAACCCGTTGCGCCTGACCACCGGACAGGGTCAGCGGCCATGCGTCGGCGCGGTCGGCCAGGCCGACGTCGGCCAGTGCCCGATCGGCACGCTCAAGCGCCTCCGTCTTGGGCAGCCGGCTGCGGGTCAGGCCGTACGCCACGTTGGTGCGCACGTCGCGCCACGGGAACAGCCGCGGTTCCTGGAACGCCAGTGCGGGCGCGCCGGTCACCGCACGATCACCGGTGTGGTCCGTCGACAGGTCCGGCCAGTACCCGCAGCACCGTCGACTTGCCCGATCCACTGCGCCCGATCAGTGCGACGATCTCGCCGCGATCGACTCGCACCGAGACATCGATGAGGACGTGATGGTCGCCGTACCACTTGTTCACGTGGCGCAGTTCGCCGGCGACGCTGGTCTGCCGTTCGGAGACGATGGTCATGAGCGGTACCTCAATGCTCGGCGTTCGAGTGCGCGCACGATCGCGTCGGTGCCGATACCGAGCAGGGCGTACACGATCAGCCCGAAGATGATGATGTCGATGCGCAAGAAGTCGCGGGCGTTGTTGATCAGGAATCCAATCCCCTTGTCGGCGTTGATCTGTTCGGCGACGATCAGCGTCAGCCAGGCGATCGCGAGCGACTGCCGCACGCCGACCAGCACCTGTGGCGCGGCGCTGGGCACGATGATGGTCCGGAACCGCTGCCAGAACGAGAAGCCCAGCACCTGAGCGGTTTCGAAGAGCTTCGGGTCGACCTGGCGGATGGCCGAGAAGGTGTTCAGGTACAGCGGGAAGCTCACCCCCAGCGCAACCAGCAGCACCTTGGGCAGCTCACCGATGCCGAACCACAGGATGAACAACGGGATCAGGCCGAGGTGCGGCAGGGCGCGGATCATCTGCATCGGCGGGTCGACCGCCGCCTCGAACCATCGGGACAGTCCGACCGCGGTTCCCAGTGCGATGCCGACGAATCCGCCGAGCAGTAACCCCTCGACCACCCGCAGTCCGGACACTTGAAGCGCGTCGGCCAACTGCCCGTTCTCGATCAGTTCGATGCCGGCCTCGAGGATCAGCGACGGCGCGGGGAGAACGTCTTGCGGGATGAGCCCGAGTGCGCTGCCCAGCTGCCACACGGCGAGCAGCACGAGCGGAGACGCAAGCCGGATCAGGCCCCACTTGCGCTGGCGCCAGCGACTATTCGCGGCGGGGGTGGGCGCGAGCGGGGGCGCGGCCAGCTCGGCTGTACTAGTCACGGTGCGTTGACGCTACGCATCGCCGCCCGGGCCCTGAAGGGTTTGATTCTGTGTGAAGTAAAGGGAACAGCCCCGCCGGGGCGACCGTCGGCGATCCCGGCGGGGCCGTTGGGAGAGTGCTCTATTCGATTGACGGTCAGGACAGCCGGAAGTTGCCGGAGACGAGCGTCGGCGTGACCTGCCTGCCGTTGATCGTCGACGTGGCCGACTTGTTTTCGAGGAAACTGATCTGTGCGGCCTGCTGAAGCCGCCGCGTGTTGCGCACCTGGCTGCGGAACTGCTCGTCGGCGAGTTGCTGCAGGTCGGACTGCTCGAGTTTCTGACCGGTGGTGGGGCTGAACTGGACACCGATCGCCGAGCCGTCCTCGCGGACCACCCAGGACGCGCGCACCCCCTCGACGTCGGCGGTGTACATGCCCGCCACGCCGGACACCGGTGCAGCGGTGAACTTGTAGGCGACGCCGTTCATGGTCAGGTCGCCCTCGACGTCGGCCCCCGTGAACTGCGCCTTGAGGGTGTCGCGGAACCGCGACGTGATGTCGACCTTGCCGTCGGTCTGGTTGCCGAAGAACCAGGCTTCGTCGTCGGTGCCGTTGCAGGCGTAGGCCGCGACTTCGGCGCCGTCGACCGAGATGCCGATGGTCATCGTCTTCCCGTCGGCGGCCTTCATGTCGGCGACGTATCGGGCCGACGGCGGGAACGCGGTCTCGGTCGCCGTCGTAGTGGCGGGAGCCGCTTCAGTGGTGGTGGTCGCTTCGGTGGACGTGCCGCCGGAGCAAGCGGACAAGGTGCCCAGCGCGACGAGCGCGCTGACACCGACAAGCAGGGTGCGAAAGTGCTTTCTCATGTGACCAGCATGAATGGACGAGGGCCGCCGTACATGAAGAATGTGTGGAGATTGCATGGAGAACAGGCGCCAACGACCGGCAAACGTCGATCAGACGGCAAGAAAGGCGTCGACCTCGTCGCGGAAGACCTGCCACGCGGGTTCGGTCGCGGTCAGCAGGTGGTTGTTGCTCGACAACGCGATCAGGCGGGAATCTCGGATCAGTGCCGCCAGCTCCTCGCCGAAGCGCATCGGGACCCGATGGTCGTCGCGGGAGTGCATGATCAGCGTCGGGCAGGTCACTTCGCGGGCCTCGTCGCGCACATCGATGCGGCTGAACTCCTCGAGGAACCGCACGGCGTTCTCCGGTGACGTGGTGCGCCTCTGCAGTTGGTCGAATGCCGCCCAGTCGGCGCGGGTGCCGTCGGGTTGGAACTGTGCGGCGAACACCTGTCGAAATGCCGGGTCGTCGCGACCCCAGCCGACGCGAGCGAGCTCGAGATCCAGTGCGGCAGCCCGTTTTTCCTCTTCGCCGACGGCCCGCACCGCGCGGCCGCGTGCGTACGCGCCGCACAGCACCAGCCGACTGACTCTCTCGGGATGGCGTGCGGCGTAGGCCACCGCGACGGCACCGCCCTGCGACACCCCCAGCAGCGGGAAGCGCTCCAGCCCGAGCGCCTCCACCACCGACTCCAGGTCCTTCACCCAGTCATCGAACGTGAAATCCGTTGCATCCCAATCGGATAGACCGCAGCCGCGTTCGTCGTAGCGGATGAATCGGTGTTTGCGGGACAAGTCCCGGACCCAGTGTTTCCACACCGGGCTCTCGATGTCGTATCCGAGATGGGTCATCCAATTGGCAGCGCGCACGAGCGGCGGCCCGTCCCCCGCCACCGCGTACGCGAGCCGCACGCCGTCGGCGGCCCGGCAGAACGCGATGTGTTGACGTGGCGGCGCGGGCTCCGGCGGCGGTACGGGGGCGGGCGTGGCGGACGGCTCGTCGGCCGCGATGGTGCCGACGAATTGGTATCCGCGGCCGCGGACGGTCCTGATGTAGCGCTGGGATTCACCGTCATCGCCGAGCGCCCGCCGGGCGGCCTTGATGCGGCTCGTCAACGCCGCCTCACCGACGAAGCGTCCACCCCACACCGAGTCGAACAGCTCCTCCTTGGTGACGCAGCGGTGGTGATTGCCCACCAACTGTGTCAGCACATCGAACACCTGGGGCTCGACGCGGATCACGTCGTCGCCGAACCGCAGTTCAAAGCACTGGGTGTCCAGCACGAACCCGTCGAAACGCCACACGCGACCGGCCGCGGTCGGCGTCGATTCGGGCGGTGACAAGGACACGGCGTTCCCATCTGGGTTTCGTTGCTGGCAATCGTAGAACGTCCGTGTGCCCCGCGGTGTTCAACGCCAGCCGTCGGCCGCCTTCGCGGCGCGCATCAGCGCGTCACACAACTCCCGCAGCTCCGGGCCGTCCGCGCCTTCCTCGATGGCCGTCGCGACGTCTTCAGCGGCACATCTGACCTGGTAGACGCGGTCGGACAGCTCGGAGGCCTCCTCAGCGGTCAACACGACGGAATCCGGCGAGAGTGAGGTGCCCCTGACCATTGCGCGCTGTTCATAGGCGCGTTGACGGCACGACTGCCTGCAGTACTGCCGGCGTCGGCCCAATCCGACGTCACCGACTTGACGACCGCACCAGCGACAGGGTTGAGGACGAAGACGACGGACCACGGACCAGACTGTAAACCGAAGGGCGCGCGGATCCCGGTATCATGGAGGGTCGAGTCGGGAACTGCGCGCGATGTTGCTGCGTTGAAGATCCGGACAATTGCGCTTATTGAGGAGTGTTGACGATGGCTGATCGTGTCTTGAGGGGCAGTCGCCTCGGAGCCGTGAGCTACGAGACCGACCGCAACCACGACTTGGCGCCGCGTCAGGTCGCGCGCTACCGCACCGACAACGGTGAGGAATTCGACGTCCCGTTCGCCGACGACGCCGAGATCCCCCACACCTGGCTGTGCCGCAACGGCATGGAGGGCACCCTGATCGAGGGTGACGCGCCCGAGCCGAAGAAGACCAAGCCGCCGCGCACCCACTGGGACATGCTGCTGGAGCGCCGGTCCGTCGAGGAACTCGAAGAGCTGCTCAAGGAGCGCCTCGACATCATCAAGACCCGCCGCCGCGGCTAGGCCCTTTCCGCGCGAGACGACCGCTTTTGTACGTGAATTCACGGCGTGTCGCCGTGCAAACCCGGTCACTCGCCGGGGGCGGGTAACTAACGAACGACGCCGCGGGCGCGATCCAGCCGCCCGCGGATACCCCATTCGGCGACCTTGAACAGGGCTTCGCGGATATTGGACCCGCTCATCTTGGATTGCCCGAACTCACGTTCGGTGAAGGTGATCGGGACCTCGACGACGACGAATCCGTTGTTGATGGTGCGCCACGTCAGGTCGATCTGGAAGCAGTAGCCCTTCGAGTCGACCGCGGCCAGGTCGATCTTCTCCAGGACCTCGCGCCGGTAGGCGCGGTAGCCGGCGGTGATGTCGTGCACATCGACACCGAGCAGGATGCGCGAATAGCCGTTGGCGGTGCGGGACAGCACCATGCGCCGCCGCGGCCAGTTACGCACCTCGCCGCCGGGGACGTAGCGCGAGCCGATCACCAAATCGGCCCCGCCATCGACAGCGTCGAGCAGCCGATGCAGCTGCTCGGGCGGGTGGCTGCCGTCGGCGTCCATCTCGACGAGGACCGAGTATTCGCGGTTGAGGCCCCACGCGAAGCCCGCCAGATAGGCCGCGCCGAGACCGCCCTTGGCGGCGCGGTGCATGACGTGCACGCGGTCCGGGTCGGCCAGGGCGAGTTCGTCGGCCAGCTCGCCGGTGCCGTCGGGGCTGCCGTCGTCGACCACCAGGATGTGCACGTCCGGACGTGCCTTGTGCACGCGCCCGACGATCAACGGCAGGTTCTCCCGCTCGTTGAATGTCGGAACGATGACCAGCGTGCGCTCACTTGGGTGTGGGGTCCCCTGCGCTCCGCCCCCAGGGACGCTCATGTGGCTCCTTCGTCATTACTGCCCCGGCGGAGCCGACGCACGAAACTCCCATTGTGCAGTATTGCGGCGATCACAGCCGCGACGCCGATGCCGACCAGCAGCCCCTCCACGACCGGACCCCAGCGCGTTGCGGGCGTGAGCTGTGTCTTTAGCCGCACCTGGGTGTCGAGGTAGGCGGGTTCGAAGAACCTGGTGCGGGCCAGCTCGTGGCCGTCGGGTGCGATGACCGCACTGATCCCGGTGGTGCCCGCCACCACGGCGTACCGGTCGTGCTCGACGGCGCGGAGCCGGCCGAATGCGAGCTGCTGCTCGCTCATCGCTTCGTTGAACGTGGCGTTGTTCGTCGGCACGGCCAGCACCTGGGCGCCGTTGAGCACGGATTCGCGGGCCGCGCGGTCGAAGATCACTTCCCAGCAGGTGGTCACGCCGACGGGGACGCCTGCCGCCTGCACCACACCGGTGCCTTCGCCGGGGATGAAGTAGCCGGCCCGGTCGGCGTACTGCGACAGATGGGAGAAGAAGCTGCGCCACGGCAGGTACTCCCCGAACGGCTGCACGATCTGCTTGTCGTGGCGGTCCGCCGGACCGGTCCCGGGATTCCAGACGATCACCGAGTTCGTCGACACCGGGTTGTCCCGGCTGTAGCCCGGTGCGGCGACGACGCCACCGACCAGGATGGGCGCGTTGATCGCGGCCGCGGCGTTCGAGATCTGCTGCCTGGCGTCGGGGTTGGCCAGCGGGTCGATGTCGGAGGAGTTCTCCGGCCAGATGACGAACATCGGCTGCGGCGCCCTGCGGGCGCGCACCTCCTCGGCCAGCGCGACGGTCTCGCGGACGTGGTTGTCGAGCACCGCGCGGCGCTGGGCGTTGAACTCCAGCCCGAGCCGCGGCACATTGCCCTGTACAGCGGCCACCGTGATCGCCTGGTCGTCGCCGGCCCCGACGCCGGACTGCCGCACGTTCGGCCACGCCAGCGCCGTGGTCAGCAGGACGACGCTGATGCACACGCCGGGAAGCACGACCGCCGGCGGCGCGTTCTGCGCGTCCTGGTCACGTCGCAACCATTGCACTGTCTCGAAAGCGATGGCGGCCAGGCTGAATCCGGTCAGCACCACGGCGAACGACAGCAGCGGCGCGCCACCGAGTTGCGCGAGCGCCAGCAGCGGGCTCTCGGTTTGACTGAAACCGACCACACCCCAAGGGAATCCGCCGAACGGCACGTTGACCTTCAGCCATTCCTGAGCGGCCCACAGCCCGGCGAACCACAGCGGCCAGCCCGGCAGTCGCCTAGCCGCGACGGCCAGCAGGCCGAACAGGCCGGGCAGCAGCGCTTGGACGAACGACAGCGCGATCCACGGGAAAGCCCCGACGAGCCCACTGATCCACGGCAGCAGCGGAAGGTAGAACGTCAGCCCGAAAAGGAATCCGTAGCCGAATCCCCCGGCAAGCGTCGTGGTTTCACGCATCAGCACCCAGGCCAGCGCTGCGAAGGCGACGAAGGCCAGGTACCACCAGCCGAACGGGGGGAAGCTCAGGCACAGCATCAGCCCGGCGACGATCGCGACGCTCAGTTGGGGCAGTCGGTCCACCACCGCCTGCCCGAACCGCTTTGCGCGCGACGGCGCTTCGTCCGTCGGCTCCTCGTCGGGCGCGTCAGGCTCGGGAGGATCGGAGGGATCGGGGGCGTCGTCGTCGACGATCGCGGGGAACGTGTCCGTGTCGTCGGATGCGCGGGACCATTCACGCGACTTAGCCATGGATGACGGCACCTCGATGCACCGTCTGTCGGCATCGCGGCAACGGGCCGTCCAGTCGCGGCAGCGCCGGCACCCGCGAGCGCTTGTCGGTCGACCACCGCTGCACGGCGTCGGCCGGGGCGCTGACCTCGAAGTCGTCGGCCTCCCAGATCGCGTACGACGCGGGCGCACCGGGGACCAGGGTGCCGGTCATGCCATCGCGGACCCCACCTGCCCGCCAGGCGCCACGGGTGGCTGCGGCGAAGGCCGCGCGGGCGGACACGGCGCTGCCCGGGGTGTGGTGGCTGGTCGCCGCGCGTACGGTCTCCCACGGGTTCATACCGGTGACCGGGCTGTCGGAGCCGAAGGCGAGGGGCACGCCTTGGGATGCTAACAGCGCGAATGGGTTGAGCCTGTGGACTCGGTCGGGCCCGAGACGCTGGGCGTACATGCCGTCGTCGCCGCCCCAGAGCGCGTCGAAGTTGGGCTGCAAGCTGGCGATGACGCCCCACGACCCGAGCTTGTTGGCCTGCGCCTCGGTGACCATCTCGAGGTGTTCGAGTCGATGCCCACAGCGCGCCACCGCAGGCGCGCCGAACTTCTCGACAACCCGCTCGAGCGCGTCGACCACGGCGGTGACGGCGGCGTCGCCGATCACGTGGAAGCCGGCGGTGACGCCCGCTTCGGTGCATGCCATCAGGTGGGCGGTGATCGCGTCAGGGTCGAGGTAGGTATTGCCGCAACAGGCGGGCGCATCGCTGTAGGGATGGTGCAGCCACGCCGTGCGCGAGCCGAGCGCGCCGTCGACGAACAGGTCGCCAGCCAGTCCGTGCGCACCGGTGGCGTCGATCAGGTCGCGGGCCGCATCGGGGCTGCTGACGGCCTCGCCCCAGTAGCCGATGACTTCGACGCCGTGGTCGGCGGCGCGAAGTTCGTGCCAGTCGTCCAGGCCGCCGATGTCGGGGCCCGCGCATTCGTGGACGGCGACGATGCCGTACGCGGCGGCGGCGTCCAGGGCGGCGAGCCGGGCCCGGCGTCGCTGCTCGGGCGTCAACGTGTCACGGGCGGCCGCTCTCACGAGATGGTGTGCGTCGCCGGTCAACGGTCGCTGCGGGTCGAACCCGGCGGCATCGGCGAGGCCGGGTGCGAGCCGGCGCAGCGCGGTGGAGGCTGCGGCCGAGTGGACGTCGACACGGGACAGGTAGGCGGGCCGGTCGCCGAGGACGCCGTCCAGATCGTCGGTGCTGGGCGCGACGCGCTCCGGCCAGCCCGATTCATCCCAGCCGTGCGCCCAGATCGGGCCGTCGGGATTGGTGCGGGCATGGTCGCCGATGAGTTCGAGGCAGTGCCGTAGCGAGGTGGCGGCGCGGAGATCCAGCCCGGCCAGCGTGAGGCCGGTGGCGGTGAGGTGGACGTGGCTGTCGACGAATGCGGGTGCGACGAATCCGCCGTCGAGGTCGACGATCTGCGCGTCGGGATACTGCCGACGTCCGACGTCGTCGCTGCCGAGCCACGCGACGACTCCGTCGCGGACCGCCATCGCGGTGGCGTCGGGCATGGCGGGGCTGTGCACCCGCCCGTTGAGCAGGAGTGTCGTCACACTTATTCGGGCTTGCGCTCCACGGCCTGCGGTTCGACGGCAGGCTCGTCGCTGACGTCGATGACCTCGCCGTCGATGTAGTCACCGTGCTGGGCGGTGTAGCGAGGGCCGACGGTGACCAGGGGTAGCTGGCGCGCGGCCATCGCCGTCACGAGCGGACGGGCCGCGGCGCGGGTGGGCGGCAGCAGCAACAGCGACCCGGCCACGGAGCTGGCCAGGCCGGGGATCACGACGAGTACGGTGCCGAGCGCGACGAGCACGCTGTCGGCCGCTGCTCCCTGCACGGTGGCGGCGTTGAGCCCGGACTGCAGTCGGCGGAAGTGGCGCTTGACCTGCGATCCGGCCAGGGTGAGACCGACGAGCCAGGTCGCGAGCAGCGCCAAGACGGTCCAGCCGAAGCCGATCGTCGATGCCAGCGCCACGATGACCGCCAGCTCGACGACCATGTAGAGGAGGAACAGCCGCATCGCCATAGTCTGCCAACGCTTGGGAGACCCGGCGGGTTCCTAAGCCGCCTTGAGCTCGATCGTCACGTTGTTCTTCAGGCCGCCGCGCATCTTGCTGAACAGACCGAACGTCTTGCCGAGCAGTCCGTACCGCTTACCGATCGCGTCGTACGTGGCGCCGTTGGCCGACTTGTCCAGGATCGCTGCGGTGGCCTCGACCGCCTCGCCCGCGGAGTTGCCCCTTCGGTCGCAGGTGGCGATGGTCACGCGCGGGGTATTGCGGATCCGCTTCACCTTCCACGAGCTCTCTTGCGTGATGACGACCAATCGGTCACCGTCGGGCGCGGCCCAGATGGCCGTCGGCTTGGGCCTGCCGTCCTTGGTGAACGTGGTCAGCAGGATGTATTCGGACGCGGCGACGTCGGCAAAGGTGACAGGCATGATCTTGAATCTACTTGCCCGACAGCAGTTGGTCCCGTTCGTGAAATCCATTGATTCTGCGTGTATGGCGCGAAAGTGCGAGAACCCGACGCCCTAACCGCAGAGTCAACGCCAGCATCAGCCGTCAGCCCTCGAGATCGCCTTCGGTTTCCAACAGGACCTGGCGCAGGCCGTCGAGCGTGCCTTGTTCGGGTTGCGCCCACATGCCGCGGCCGGCAGCCTCCAGCAGCCGCTCGGCCATGCCATGCAGCGCCCACGGATTCGATTCGTCCATGAACTTGCGGTTCTCGTCGTCGAGCACGTACTCGTGGCTCAGCCGCTCGTACATCCAGTCGGCCATCACGCCGGCGGTGGCGTCGTAGCCGAACAGATAGTCGACAGTCGCCGCCATCTCGAACGCGCCCTTGTAGCCGTGCCGGCGCATCGCGGTGATCCAGCGGGGATTGACGACGCGGGACCGAAACACGCGGGCGGTCTCCTCCGAGAGCGTGCGGGTGCGCACGGCGTCAGGCCGAGTGTTGTCGCCGATGTAGGCGGCTGGCGCCTGCCCGGTCAGCGCCCGCACAGTGGCGATCATTCCGCCGTGGTACTGGAAGTAGTCGTCGGAGTCGGCGATATCATGCTCGCGCGTGTCGGTGTTCTTGGCGGCCACCGCGATTCGGCGGTACTGCCGGTTCATGTCATCGGCGGCCGGCGCACCGTCGAGCCCGCGACCGTAGGCAAACCCGCCCCATGCGGTGTACACCTGAGCGAGGTCGGCGTCGTCCCGCCAGTTGCGGCTGTCGATCAGCTGCAACAGGCCTGCCCCGTACGTGCCCGGCTTGGAGCCGAAAATCCTTGTGGTGGAGCGCCGTTGGTCACCGTGCTCCGCGACGTCGGCCTGCGCGTGCGCACGGACGTAGTTGTCGTCGGCGGGCTCGTCGAGTCCCGCGACCAGTTGCACCGCGTCGTCGAGCATGGTCACGACGTGCGGGAAGGCGTCGCGGAAGAAGCCAGAAATGCGCACCGTGACGTCGATGCGAGGACGGCCGAGCTCGTCAAGCGTGATCGGTTCCAGGCTGACCACCCGCCGTGACGCGTCGTCCCAGACGGGTCGGACACCCAGCAGCGCAAGCACTTCGGCGATGTCGTCGCCCGAGGTGCGCATGGCCGACGTGCCCCACACCGACAGGCCGACCGATTGCGGCCAGCGGCCGTAGTCCTCGCGGTAGCGGGCCAGCAGCGAATCCGCCATCGCCACACCGGTTTCCCACGCCAGTCGCGAGGGCACCGCCTTGGGGTCGACGGAATAGAAGTTGCGTCCGGTGGGCAGCACGTTGACCAGGCCGCGAAGCGGCGAGCCCGACGGGCCGGCCGCGATGAACCGGCCGTCCAGAGCCCGCAGGATCTGGTCGATTTCATTTGAGGTGCCGGCCAGCCGTGGCACCACCTCGGTGGCCGCGAACCGCAGAATCCGTGTGACGTCGGCGTTGTCCGTAAGGGTGTCGACGGCATCGGCGTCCCATCCGGTGGCCTGCAGCGCGGCGACCAGTTCGCGGGCGCGCGCCTCGGCGGCGTCGACGTCGGCGCGGTCGTCGTTGCCGTCCTCGGCGAGGCCGAGCGCCTGCCGCAGGCCGGGCACGGTCTGGTCGCCGCCGAACAACTGGCGCGCCCGCAGGATCGCCAGCACGAGATCGAGTTCTGCTGCGCCAGTGGGCTTTTGGCCCAGGATGTGCAGCCCGTCGCGGATCTGGACGTCCTTGATCTCGCACAGCCAGCCGTCGACGTGCAGCAGCATGTCATCGAACGAGTCGTCCTCGGGGCGTTCGTTCAGGCCGAGGTCGTGGTCCATCTTGGCCGCACGCATCAGCGTCCAGATCTGCTGGCGGATGGCGGGCAGCTTGCCGGGATCCAGCGCGGCGATGTTGGCGTGCTCGTCGAGCAGCTGCTCGAGGCGCGCGATGTCGCCGTAGGTTTCGGCACGGGCCATCGGCGGGATGAGGTGGTCGATCAGGGTGGCGTGCGCGCGGCGCTTGGCTTGCGTGCCCTCCCCCGGGTCGTTGACCAGGAACGGGTAGATCAGCGGGAGGTTGCCCAGCGCCGCGTCGGTGCCGCAGGCCGCCGACATGCCAAGTGTCTTGCCCGGCAACCACTCCAGATTTCCGTGCTTGCCGAGATGCACGACAGCGTCGGCTTGGAACGCAGCGTCCAGCCAGCGGTAGGCGGCCAGATAGTGATGGCTGGGCGGCAGGTCGGGGTCGTGATAGATGGCCACCGGATTCTCGCCGAAACCCCGTGGCGGCTGGACGATCAGCACCACGTTGTCCGTTTGTATTGCAGCGATGACGATGTCGCCGTTGTCGACGAACAGCTCCCCCGGCGGCTGTCCCCAATGCTGGACAACGGCGTCGGTCAGCTCTGCCGGCAGGGTGGTGAACCAGTCGCGATAATCCTTGGCCGACACCCGGATTGGATTGCCGGCAAGTTGTCCGTCGGTGAGCCAGTCGCGGTCCTGCCCGCCGCGCTCGATCAGCGCGTGAACCAGCGCGTCGCCATCCTCGGCGTCCACGCCGGGAATGTCGCCGATCGCGTAGCCTGCGTCGCGCATGGCTCGCAGCAGCGCGACCGCACTGGCCGGGGTGTCCAGCCCGACGGCGTTGCCGATGCGCGCGTGCTTGGTGGGATACGCGGAGAACATAACGGCGACTCGCTTGTCCGCGGCCGGAATCGCCCGCAGCCGGGCGTGTTTGACCGCTAGCCCCGCGACTCGGGCGCAACGCTCGGGGTCGGCGACGTAGGAGATCAAGCCCTCGTCGTCAATCTCCTTGAACGAGAACGGCACCGTGATGATCCGGCCGTCGAACTCCGGCACCGCAACCTGAGTGGCCACATCGAGCGGTGAAAGGCCGTCGTCGTTGTCATGCCAGTGCGCACGTGAACTCGTCAGGCACAGGCCCTGCAGGATCGGGACGTCCAGCGCGGCGAGATGTGCGACGTTCCAGGTGTCGTCGCTGCCCCCGGCGCTGACGGTGGCCGGGGTGGCCCCACCGGCGGCCAGCACGGTGGTGATCATCGCGTCGGCGCTGGACAGCACCTCCAGCAGCTCCGCCTCGGCGGTGCGTAGCGACGCGCAGAACACCGGCAGGGCCCGCCCACCGGCGTCTTCGATAGCCCGGCACAGCGCCTCGATGTAGGTGGTGTTGCCCGCCAACTGCTGCGCGCGGTAGTAGAGCACCGCGATCGTCGGGCCGTCATCATTTGTTGACGCCCGCTCGAGCACACCCCAGGTGGGTGTCGTCGCAGGCGGCGCGAACCCGAAGCCGGTCATCAGCAGCGTGTCGCACAGGAAGGCGTGCAGCTGCCGCAGATTGTCGACGCCACCCTGCGCCAGATAGATGTGCGACTGCAGCGCCACGCCCGCCGGCGTCGTGGATTGGCGCATCAGCTCGGCGTCCGGCGACTGCTCCCCGCTGACCACCACGGTCGGCACCCCACTGCCGACGACTGCGTCGATGCCGTCCTGCCAGGCACGGTAACCGCCGAGGATGCGGACGACGGCGACGTCGGCGCCGGCCAGCAGCTCCTCGAGCTCGCCGTCGACGAGCCGCGACGGGTTCGCCCACCGATAACCCGCCCCGCTGGCCCTCGCGGTGATCAGGTCGGTATCGGAGGTCGATATAAGCAGCACTGTCGGATCTGGCACCCACCATTCCTACCGCAGCGTGGGCAGGGACTACCGTGGCAGGGGTGAGCGCGACCTTCCTGGCGGGCACACCTCATCCGGCGCTGCGCGGTGTGGTGCTTCGCTATGAGGCATATGAGGATCGGGCCACCGGACCCGTCACGGTCCGCGAGCTGCCCTGCACGTTCGTGCCGATCATCATCGACCTCGACGCCGGATGGACGGTCGCTCACCGCCACCACACCGCGCCGTTGCGGCTGGACTCGTTTGTTGCGGGCGTGACCGATGGACCCGTCGTGGTCGGCCATCCCGGGTCGGCGCGATGCCTGCAGGTCGACCTGACACCGCTGGGCGCTCGTCGGCTGGTCGGCATGCCCATGAGCGAGCTGGCCAATCAGACCGTGCCGCTCGAGGACGTGCTGGGCCGCTTCGGCCACCACCTGGTGCAGCGGGTGGGTGACGCGCCCGACTGGCCGACGCGATTCGCGTTGCTCGACGACGCGATTCGAGCCCGCCTCGCCCAGGCCACACCCGTCGACCCGGGTGTGGAGTGGTCGCTTGACCGGATCGTCGCCAGCGGCGGCACGACCGTGATCGGCGACCTCGCAGGCGAATTGGGCTGGAGTCATCGACGGCTGATCGCCCGGTACCGCGACGCCGTGGGGCTGCCGCCGAAGCTGGTCGCCCGGATCGTGCGATTCGAGCGACTGACCGCGCGGCTGACGAGAGACCCCGCAATCGACTGGGCCACCGCGGCCACCACGTGCGGCTACTTCGACCAGGCCCACCTGGCCCGCGAGGTGCGCGAACTGGCCGGCATCACACCGACCGAACTGCGCGCGGGCGCCGTAAATTTCGTCCAAGACGACGGCGCGCGATCGGCCTAACGTTGGGCATATGAGCGAAACACTGACCATCAACGGGGCGGTGCCGATCGTCCCCTATTCGAATCCTCGCGAGGCGATCGGTTGGCTCGAGCGGACCTTCGGCGCCGTTGCGACCGCCGTCTATCCTCCCGAACCCGACCAACCGCTCAAGCATGCCGAGGTGAAGGTCGGCACCGGACTGGTGATGATCAACGACGCCGACCGTGACGACGGCAGCCCCTTTGCGCTGGCCGGGCCGGTCTTGTTGTACGTCACGGTCGACGACCCCGACGCGCTCCACGACCGCGCCGTCGCCGCGGGCGCGGAGATCGTCATGGGGCTCACCGACCAGGACTACGGCTCGCGGGAGTTCGCCGCGCGCGACCCGCACGGCAACGTCTGGAGCTTTGGGACCTACCGGCCGAGCCTCGGCTGAGGCCTCAGCGCTGGATTTCGCCGAAGCGCTCGTGCCACGACTGCGAGTAGGGGTGGCCGAGGACCGCGGCGAGCAGGAGTATCAGCGCGCCGAATGCTATGAGTGCGAACATCGTCGTTCCTTCCCTGAATGAGCGTTGTTATACACGAGTTCAGTAGCCCGAACATAGGACGGACTGCGTTCAAAATGACCGACTTGTGCGGGACGGAACACCCGACCAGCGGTGTGGCGCCGGTCACATTTCGCCCCGTTTACAGCCGATCCATTTCGCGCGACATCAGCGAGTTTTCAAGCCAGACATGACGCTTCGGGTAATGCCGGCGCGCGGGTGGCTTACCTGGGCTCGCGACGAGTACGCGCATCTTCGCGGCCACGGCTTCGACCAGGTCCCTGAAGCGGCGGGTCTTCGCCGGAGGCAGTGCGACGGCCGCCGCGGTGCTCAGACGCACCTGCTGCTCGGTGATCAGTGTCGTTGTCTCGGTCGAGTTCGTTGGAGACGGACGCGGGGACACGTCGCCGCGCGGTTTGCTTGTCGACCTAAAAGTCGTTGCTAGTTCGTTCATTTCAGTTTGCCCACCCGTGAATCTTGTGAGTGCCCAGTCGAGTCGGGCCCGGATGAGAAAAACCTACGGCGCGCCGGTTATTTACACATGCGTAGACGACTACCCCAGTTTCTGGCACATCCCACTCAGAATGGCGGCCGCCACATCCGATTCGAATCGCCGCTATTTAAAGGGTGTTCGGCCGTGGCGACGGTGCCGCATTATGCGCGGGTGGCTGAAAACTTCGACGTAGTGAAACTGGGCGCCAACATCGGTGCCCGCATCGACGGAGTGCGACTGGCCGACGACCTCGACGGCAAGACCGTCGAGGCGATCAACAGCGCCCTGCTCGAACACAAGGTGATCTTCTTCCGCGAGCAGCACGATCTGGACGACGAGGGCCAGCTCGCCTTCGCGGCCAGGTTGGGCACCCCGACCACCGCTCACCCGACGCTGTCGCGTGACGCGTCCGTGCTGCCGATCGACTCGCGCTACGACAAGGCCAACAGCTGGCACACCGATGTGACGTTCGTCGACCGCATTCCGAAAGCGTCTCTGCTGCGCGCTGTTTCGTTGCCAAGCTACGGCGGCACCACGACGTGGGCGTCGACGGAGGCTGCGTATGAGCAACTACCCGCGCCGCTGCGGGCGCTCACCGAGAACCTGTGGGCGGTGCACACCAACACCTACGACTACGCCGCTCGCTACGACGGTCGGCCCGAGGAATTCACCGATACTGTGCGTGAGTACCGCGAGGAGTTTGTGCGGGAGTACTACGAGACTGAGCACCCTGTAGTGCGGGTGCATCCCGAAACCGGTAAGCGGGTGCTGCTGCTCGGCCACTTCGTCAAGCAGTTCGTCGGCCTCGGCTCGACCGAGTCGGCGACGCTGTTCGGGCTACTCCAGTCCCGGATCACCAAGCTGGAGAACACCATTCGCTGGAGTTGGCAGGCCGGTGACCTGGCCATCTGGGACAACCGGGCCACCCAGCACTATGCCGTCGCAGACTACGACGACCAGTACCGCCGACTGAACCGCGTCACCCTGGCCGGCGACATCCCGGTCGACATCTACGGCGAGCACAGCCGCGCCGTCGTCGGCGACGCCGCGGCCTACTCGGAGGTGGTCAGTCCGATCCCGCTGGCGAGCTGACCGCATCCGCACTCACAGTCGGTGCATTTCCCGTGCCATGCGCGAACTCTCGAGGAAGTCGTTGCATGGCGGGTAGTGGCGCCGCTTGCGCGGTTCGGCCGTTGACGACGCAAACATCGCCAGCACGGCCGCACCGATGACGTCCGTCGACCGCCGGCGGACTTTCGCGGGCTGCAGCGGCACAGCCGCGGCGGTCGCGAGCATGACCTCGTGCTCGGTGATCAAGACCGGCGTGCGAGTCACCTCTGCATCTGTCGACTGAGCAGGATCGGCAGTGACCTCTGGTGAAGCGCCGAGTGGCGCTAGCAGTTCCGACATTTCGTTGCTCCCCTGATTTGTTGTTTGCGGCCGAAAGCACTGGCCACTTGATGGGAGAAACATAGGTCGACCATTGCCGACACTCATGAGTGGTGAGCTACCTGATTTCGCCGGCGAACTCCCACAAGTCGTGCGATCAGGCAAATAGTCGACGCTTTGCGATGGAAGTTCCCTGCGGAAGCACCGGAGCTGAACTGCGCGGCCAACGCGACTAGGTAGCGAAATCCGCACCCGCGGGACAACTGCGTGCGATCGAGCCAGCTGAGTGCGCCCAGCAACCTGGTCGTACCGTGATCTGGTGGCCAGGACGCGCGACCAGGACGCCTGCCCGGGAGCACTGCAGGTGCACCAGGCGGCCGACGGCGCGTTGGCGCGGGTGCGCCTGCCCGGCGGGATGATCACCCCGCGGCAGCTGGAGGCGGTGGCGCACGCGGCGAACGCCTGGGGTTCACCGGCGATGGAACTGACGTCGCGCGGCAACATCCAGATCCGGGGAATCACCGATACGGCGAAGATTGCCGACGCGATCGCGGCGGTCGGCCTGTTGCCGTCCGAGAGTCATGAGCTGGTCCGCAACATCGTCGCGTCGCCGCTGTCCGGCCGGAGCGGCGGAACCGCCGACGTCCGCGGATTGGTCGCCGCCTTGGACAGTGAGATCCAGGCCGAACCCGAGTTGGCCGGTCTGCCCGGCCGGTTCCTGTTCGGCATCGACGACGGCCATGGGGACATCTCCGGACTGGCCGCCGATGTCGGCGTTCACGTTCTCGATGAGTCGACGGCGCTGCTGCTGGCCGGCCGCGACAGCGGTGTCCGCCTTGCGATGTCCGACGTCGTCCCAGTGCTTGTGAGCATCGCGGGGCGCTTTGCCGACACCCGCGGAAAGGCTTGGCGCATAGCTGAACTGAGTGATCCCACGCATCTATTGGGTGACCTCGTCCCGACCGCAGAGCCTGGCGAGACGTGGCCGCCGGTCACTCGGCCGCCCGTCGGTTGGATCCCGCAGGACGACGGCCGCGTGACGCTCGGTGCCGGCGTCCCGTTGGGCGTACTTCAAGCCCGCGTCGCGGAGTACCTGGCCGCGATCGATGCGCCGATGGTCGTCACGCCGTGGCGGTCGGTGCTCGTCTTCGACCTCGACGACGGGGTCGCCGATGCGGCCTTGCGGGTCCTTGCGCCCATGGGCCTCGTCTTCGACGAGAACTCGCCGTGGCTGTCCGTCAGCGCGTGCACGGGCAGCCCAGGCTGCGAGCACTCGCTCGCCGACGTCAGGGCGGACGCCGCGGCGGCGGTCGACGAACCAACCAGCGGGCACCGTCACTTCGTCGGCTGCGAACGGGCCTGCGGCAGCCCGGCCGCCGGCGAGGTGCTGGTGGCGACCGGAGACGGCTACCGACCCGCGGCTAGGGTGAGCGGGTGCTCGACTACACCCGCGACGCGGCCGAGATCTATCGGCAGTCGTTCGCGACGATCCGCGCCGAGGCGGACCTGTCGCGGTTCCCCGACGACATCGCGCGCGTGGTGGTGCGGCTGATCCACACCTGCGGGCAGGTCGACGTCGCCGAGCACGTCGCTTTCAGCGAGGACGTTGTCGCCAAGACCCACGCCGCGCTGGCCGCCGGGGCTCCGGTGCTGTGCGATTCGTCGATGGTGGCCGCCGGCATCACCAAATCGAGGCTCCCCGCCTCAAATGAGGTGGTGTCCCTGGTGGCCGACGAGCGAGCCGCTGATCTGGCCGCCCGTCTGGGCAGCACCCGGTCGGCCGCGGCGGTGGACTTGTGGGCCGACCGGCTCGGCGGCGCGGTGCTGGCGATCGGCAATGCGCCGACGGCATTGTTCCGGCTGCTCGAACTCATCGATGACGGCGCACCCACTCCCGCGGCGGTGCTGGGCGGGCCGGTCGGCTTCGTCGGCTCGGCGCAGTCGAAACAGGAGCTCATCGACCATCCGCGCGGCATGTCGTATCTGGTCGTGCAGGGCCGCCGCGGCGGAAGCGCGATGGCGGCCGCGGCCGTGAATGCGATTGCAACGGAACGCGAATGAGCACCCGGGGCACGCTCTGGGGCGTCGGGCTGGGACCCGGCGACCCCGAACTCGTGACGGTCAAGGCGGCCCGCGTGATCGCCGAGGCCGACGTCGTCGCCTACCACAGCGCCCGGCACGGCCACAGCATCGCGCGTGGCATCGCCGAACCGTACCTGCGGCCGGGCCAGATCGAGGAGCACCTGGTCTACCCGGTGACCACCGAGACCACCGACCACCCGGGCGGGTACGCCGGCGCCATCGACGACTTCTACCGCGAGTCCGCCGAGCGCATCGCCGCGCATCTGGAGGCCGGCCGCAACGTCGCCCTTCTCGCCGAGGGCGATCCGCTGTTCTACAGCTCCTACATGCACATGCACACCCGGCTGACGCAGCGCTTCGACGCCGTCATCGTCCCCGGCGTCACCTCCGTCAGTGCGGCGTCGGCGGCAACCGGCACTCCCCTGGTACAGGGCGACGAGGTGCTGACCATCCTGCCCGGCACGCTGCCCGTCGACGAACTCAAGCGTCGACTCGCCGACACCGACGCCGCCGTGGTGCTCAAGCTCGGCCGATCGTATCCCGCTGTGCGGGAAGCACTTTCGTCGACCGGACGGCTCGACGACGCGTTCTATGTGGAACGGGCCAGCACTTCAAAGCAGCGGGTGCTTCCGGCGGGCGAGGTCGACGAAGCATCTGTGCCGTACTTCTCGCTGGCGATGCTGCCCGGGGCCGCCCGCCGCGACGCTGTCACCGGCAGCGTCGCGGTCGTGGGCCTGGGTCCTGGCGATACCGACTGGATGACGCCGCAGAGCCGCCGCGAGCTGGCCGCGGCCACCGACCTCATCGGCTACGGCCCCTACCTCGACCGCGTCGGCACCCGCGACGGCCAACGCCGTCATCCCAGCGACAACACCGACGAGCCGGCCCGTGCCCGCCTCGCGTGCACCCTGGCCGAACAAGGCCGCGCGGTCGCGGTGGTGTCTTCCGGCGACCCAGGCGTCTTCGCCATGGCCACCGCGGTGTTGGAGGAGGCCAAGCAGTGGCCCGGCGTGCGGGTGCGGGTCATTCCGGCGATGACGGCCGCGCAGGCCGTCGCCAGCCGGGTCGGCGCGCCGCTGGGACACGACTACGCCGTCATCTCGCTGTCCGACCGGCTCAAGCCGTGGGACGTCATCGCCGAACGGCTGACCGCCGCGGCCCGGGCCGACCTGGTGCTCGCGATCTACAACCCGGCGTCGAAGACCCGCACATGGCAGGTCGGCGCGATGCGCGATCTGCTGCTGGAGCATCGCGACCCCGGCACCCCGGTGGTGATCGGCCGCGACGTGTCCGGTCCGCGGGAAGAGGTGAAGGTGGTCCGGCTGGCGGACCTGGACCCGGCCGACGTCGACATGCGCTGCCTGCTCATCGTCGGGTCGTCGCAGACACAGTGGTACTCCGAAGACTCTGGGAACCGGGTCTTCACGCCGCGCCGCTATCCGTCCTGACGCGCCGCGGCCCGCCAGGCGCGGTTGGTGAGAAGGCGTAGACCGTTGAGCGCGACGATGACGGTGGATCCCTCGTGGCCCGCCACCCCCAGCGGAAGTGGCAACTGCCAGAACAGATCCCAGACGACGAGGACGACGATGAACGTCGCCGCGATGGTCAGGTTGGCGATCACCACGCGGCGGGCGCGCCTGGCCAGCGCGACGACGGTGGGTACGGTGCTCAACTCGTCGCGGACGGTGACCGCGTCGGCCGTCTGCCTCGTCAGGTCCGCGCCGGATCCGCCCATGGCGATGGACGTATGCGCGGCGGCCATCGCGGGAGCGTCGTTGACGCCGTCGCCGACGACGAGCACGCGTTGGCCATCGGCCTGCATCTGCCTGACCGCCATCACCTTTTCCTCGGGCATGAGGTCGGCGCGGACGTCGTCGATTCCCACCTGGCCGGCCGCACGCCCCGCGGCGCGGATGTTGTCGCCCGTGAGCAGCACCGGAGGCTGCGGGGTAAGCGCGCTGAGCGCCCGCACCGCCGCGGGTGCGTCCGTGCGAACCGGATCGTGCAGGCCGAGGACACCGACGGTCTCACCCTCAACGATGACGGCAACCGCCGTTGCACCCTGCAGTGCGGGCGACGCATCGGCGGCAGTGAGGACTTCGACGCGCCGGCCCTGCACGGTGGCGCGGACACCGCGGCCGGGCAATGCGAGGAAGTCGGTGGCGGACGGGATCGTGATGCCGCGTTCACGTGCCGCGGTGACGATCGCACGTCCGAGGGGATGCTCGCTGAATTGCTCTGCGGCCGCGGCGATCTCGATCAACTCGTCGCTTGTGACGCGCTCGGCCGCGACGTCGGTGAGCCGGGGGACGCCGTCGGTCAGGGTGCCGGTCTTGTCCAGGGCGACGACGGTGGTGTCGGCCAGGTGTTCCATCGCCACAGCCGATTTGACGAGGACACCGTGGCGGCCCGCGTTGGCGATCGCCGACAGCAGCGGCGGCATCGTCGCCAGCACGATGGCGCACGGCGAGGCGACGATCATGAAGGTCATCGCCCGCAGCAGCGTCGGCTGCAGATCAGCGCCGAGCGCCAGCGGGACGCCGAACAGCGCCAGCGTCGCGACCACCACGGCCACCGAATAGCGTTGCTCGACTTTCTCGATGAACAACTGGGTCTTGGCCTTTGTGGCCGCCGCCTCGGCGACGAGCGCCGCGATGCGGGCGACGACCGTCTGCGACGCGTCGCGAGTCGACCCGCACGCGCAGGGCGCCGGACCCGTTGAGCGTGCCCGCGAACACCTCGTCGCCGGACACTTCATGGCCGGCATCGATTCGCCGGTGATCGAGGCCTGGTCGACGTCGGACGACCCCGGCGACCACCAGGCCGTCGGCCGACGATGCGCTCCCCCGGGCGAACGACCACCCGGTCGCCGACGCGGACATCGCCGGCGGCGACGATCACGCTCGACGCCGTCGCCGTCGACACAGCACCGCCCGATCCGGCGCGAGGTCCAGCAGGCCCCGTCACCGAATCCTCGGTGCGCCTGGTGGCACGACGTCCTCCAACGCCCCGGAGGTGGCGAATATGACGATCAGCAGCGCACCGTCGAAGATCTGTCCGATCGACGGCCGCGCCGATGGCCGCCACGATCATCAGCAGGTCCACGTCGAGCGTCCTGCTTCGCAGCGCCTGCAGTCCCGACCAGGCCGGCTCCCAGCCCCCGGCGGCGTAGCAAGCCAGGTACAGCGTCCACCACACTCCCTCGGGTGCCCCGGCGGCCTGGGCGACCAGGCCCGCGAGGAAAAGCGCGAGTGCTCCGGCGGCCCAGCGCACCGACGGCACCGCCCACAGTCCGGCCCGCCTGGACCGCGCGAAAGACGTGCGGAGTGTCGAGGACTCGATGGCGGCAGCGGTCACAGCGGCACATCCCCTAGAGATGTATACATGTCGAGCTCTACATATATCACCCGTGTCAGGCTACACATGCTTGAATGAAGGCATGGGACACGGGGTAGACGGCCGGGCGACGCCGCCCGCGACGCTCGATCCGTCTTCGGCGGCCAAGGTCGCCGAGACGCTGCAAGCACTCGCCTCCCCGAACCGGCTACGCATCCTGACCCGGTTACGCCAGGCGCCGTGTTCGGTCACCGAGCTGTCCGCAGCTGTGGGGATGGACCAACCCGCCGTCTCGCATCAGCTGCGGTTGCTGCGGGCCCTGGGTCTGGTCACCGGGGATCGCAGCGGCCGCAACATCGTGTACCGGCTCTACGACAACCACGTCGCCCAGCTGCTCGATGAAGCCGTCTATCACATCGAGCATCTCCATCTTGGCGCGCGCGACACGACGGCCTGATACGCACGATGGATAGTCCGCGCGGTCCGGCCGATGTGACCGCCGCGTGGCTGGGATCCGTACTGGGCGCGGACGTGCGCGACGTCGACGTCACGCCGATCGGTACCGGGCAGACCGGTGCGACATATCGGATTTCGGCGACGTATGCGACGGATCAGTCCGGTCTGCCTGCCACGTTCGCGATCAAGCTGCCCGCGCAGGACGACGCCGTGCGCCAGCGCGTCGCGCTCGGGTACCGCTCCGAGGTCGAGTTCTACACCGTCGTCGCGGACCGGGTGCACATCCCCGTGCCGCGGTGCTTCCACAGTGACATCTCCGACGCCGGCGGCGATTTCGCGTTGCTGCTCGCCGACATGGCGCCGGCAGTCCAGGGTGACCAGATCGCGGGCTGCACGGCGGAAGAGGCTCTGCTCGCGGTGGAGGCACTGTCCGGGCTGCACGGCCCCAGTTGGTGCGACTCGCAGTGGCTGGGGCTCTCGTCGATCTCGATGCCCAAGCCGGGAGACGAAGCGGCGGCGAAGGGACTCGGTGATGTGGCGCGGATGGCGGCCGACATCACCATCGAGAAGCTGGGCGATCGCATGAGCGCCGAGGACCGCGAAACCCTCACCGAATCAATGGCATTGGTGACGCCGTGGCTGCTGGCCGAGGTGAACCGGTTCGCGCTGATGCACGGTGACTACCGGCTGGACAACATGCTGTTCGATCCCGACCGCACCCGCGTCACGGTGGTGGACTGGCAGACGATGGGCATCGGCCTTCCCGCGCGCGACCTCGCCTACTTCACCGCGACCAGCCTGGTGCCGGAGATCCGGACCGCGATCGAATCGGACCTGGTCGAGCGCTACCACCATGCGCTGACGGGCTATGGCGTAACCGATTACGACTTCGACGCCTGCTGGCGCGACTACCGGCTCGGTGTGGTGCAGGCGCCACTGATCACCACGCTGGGCTTCGCGTTCGCCGCGTCCACCGAACGGGGCGACGAGATGATACTGACCATGTTGCACCGCGGCTGTCGGGCAATTCGCGAGCTGGAAACCCTCGACCTCATCAGGGCTTACTCGGCGATCTGACCCAGGCGACGGCCAGGTATAACCTCACTGGCAACAGGCGTAACTGTCTGTCGGGACCGCTGTTTCGCGGTCGCCATCAATTGATGACGACTGCAAGAAGGCACATTGCCCGTTCACGGGGCAGTCGATCTGACCCAGGCGGCGGCGTCCTCGACCGTCGTCACTGTGTGCACACCGGCGGGCAGCGGCGGACGGTCCACCATCACCACCGCAACGCCCAGCGCCGCAGCCGCATCCAGCTTCGGTCGTGTCATCGGGCCACCGCTGTTCTTGGTCACCAGCGCATCGATTCGGTGCTCTTTCAGCAGTTTCAGCTCGTCGTCGTAGCGGTAGGGGCCGCGGGACAATAGCAGGTGGTGGCGAGAGGGCAGGGCTTGCTCATCGGGTGGGGTCACGGCGCGGATCAGGAACCAGGCGTCGATGTCCGTGAACACCGCGATGCCGGACCGTCCCGTCGTCAGGAACACCCGCGAATACCTTTGCGCTGCAATAGTCTTCGCCGCCTCCACGTCGGAGCCGACGAGGATCGCATCCCCGGTTGGCCACGCCGGGCGCGCCAGCACCAAGAGGGGAACCTCCAGTTCGGCGCATACCTCGGTGGCGTGCGCGGTGATCGTGGCGGCGTACGGGTGCGTGGCGTCAACAACCGCATCCACATTCGCGTCGACCAGCCACCGGCGCATCCCGTCCACCCCGCCGAACCCGCCGACCCGCACCTCACCGACCGGCAGAGCCGGATCGGGCACGCGGCCCGCCAGCGAGCTGATCACCTCGACGTCTGGGTGAAGGTGCTCGGCGAGCGCTCGTGCCTCAGACGTGCCGCCGAGTAGCAGGACCCGCATCAATGCCGCCCCCGCCGCACCCGTCCCGACGAGTACAGGTAGCTGTCGGAAAAGCCTTCGGCGGCAAGCACGTCACCGACGACGATCACGGCCGTCCGGGTGACCTCGGCGGCATGCATTTCTTCGGCCAACTCCGCGAGTGTGCAGCGCAGCACCGTCTGTTGTGGCCAGCTGGCGAATGCCACTACGGCACACGGTGTTTCGGGCGTGTAGCCGCCGACGAGCAGCTGCGGGACGATCGCGTCGATCTGCGCGGCGGCCAGATGCAACACCAGCGTCGAGCCCGGCGCCGACAGCGTCGCAAGGTCCTCCCCCGCCGGCATCGCGCTCGACAGCGTCGCCACCCGCGTCAGCGTCACCGTCTGCGCCACCCCGGGAACCGTGAGCTCACGCCCCAGCACCGCCGCTGCGGCAGCGAAAGCCGGTACCCCGGGCACGATTTCGTAGCCAATCCCCAGAGTGTCGAGGCGCCGGCATTGCTCGGCAAGGGCACTGTAAATCGACGGGTCGCCGGAGTGCAGGCGGGCCACGTCGAGACCCGCCGCATGCGCATCGGCCAACTCGGTGATGATCTGGTCGAGCGTCAGCGGCCCGGTGTCAACCACGCGGGCGTCCTGCGGGCACAGCGCCAGCAGATCCTCGGGCATGATCGACCCGGCGTAGAGGCACACCGGGCAGCTGCTCAACAACCGCTGCCCGCGCACGGTGATCAGGTCGGCGGCACCGGGTCCGGCCCCGATGAAATAGACCGTCACGGCTTGGCCACCGACCATTGCGTGACCGGCAGCGCGGGCCGCCACCCGGTGAACTCGCCGAGCGACTCGCCTCGATAGTGCTGGAACCGCCTCAGCTCGCCGCCCAGTCGTGAATACCACTGGGCCAGAACGGCTTCAGACTCGACAGTGACGGCGTTCGCGACCAGCCGACCACCTGCCGGAAGCCGTTCATGACAGGCCTCGAGTAACCCGGGTTCAGTCAAGCCGCCGCCGATGAAGATGGCTGACGGCGGTGGCGCGGAGTCGAACGCTTTCGGCGCGTCGAAGTGCACCTCGACCGTGACGCCGAAGGCCACCGCGTTGTCCGCGATTCGCTTGCGGCGTTGCTCGTCACGCTCGAATGCTACGGCCTGACAACCGGTTCCGCTGCGGCACCACTCGATCGCGATGCTGCCCGACCCCGCGCCGACGTCCCACAGCAGTTCGCCGGGCCGCGGCGCCAGCGCGGCCAGTGTCACAGCGCGCATCGACTGCTTGGTGATCTGGCTGTCGTGGGCGAACGCATCGTCGGGCAGCACGCCGAACTGACGGTCGTCGGGCAGGTAGCGCACGGCGATGACGTTGAGGGCATCCACGTCGCCCGGCGGTCGCGCCGCCCACTCCCGTGCGGTGGCCGAACGGCGGCGCTCCGCGGGGCCGCCGAGTTGCTCGAGCACGGTGATCTCGGAGTCGCCGCGGCCGCTGTCCGTGAGCAGCCGCGCCAGGGTGGCCGGGCTGGTGCCGTCGCGGGACATCACGACGGCCTGACCGCCGCGCCGCACCGCGGTGTGCGATTCGGCGGTGACCAGGCTGATGATCTCGGTGTCGTGCACCGCCCACCCGACCCGCGAACAGGCCAAGGTCACCGACGACACATGCGGCAGCACCGCAACCCGGTCGGGTCCGTACAGCCGAATGAGGGTGTTGCCGATCCCATGCAGGAGCGGGTCACCGCTAGCCACCACATGCACGTCACCCTCGACGCTTTCGAGCAGCGTGCGCAGGGCGGGCAGCATCGGTGACGGCCACGCCCGCTTGACGGCGGGGACGCTGTCGTCGAGCAGATCGAGTTGGCGCCGCGAGCCGTAAATCACTGTGGCCCTGCTCAATTCGTCCCGCGATGCCGGCGCCAACCCCGCCATCCCGTCGGCGCCGATGCCCACCACGACGATCATCTCGGCAACCTCCGCCAGATCGCCTGCGGCAACAACCTCATCCCGAAGAACACCGGCCGCAGAATCGGTGGCACCCACACCGTGCGGCGCCCCTTGGCCAGCGCGCGGACCGTCGCCGACGCCACCTGTGCGGGGGTGCTGGAGAACGGCGCAGGCGTCATGCCCTCGGTCATGCGTCCGATCACGAAGCCGGGCCGCACCACCAGCAGCCGCACTCCCGACCCGTGCAGGGCGTCGGCCAATCCGCTGCAGAAGCCGTCCAGCCCGGCCTTGGCCGACCCGTAGACATAGTTGGCGCGGCGCACCCGCACTCCGGCGACCGATGAGAACGCGACGATTGACCCCCTGCCCGCCGCGCGCATGGAGTTGGCCAGCACCGTCAGCAGGCTGACCTGCGCGACGAAGTCGGTGTGCACAATCGCGGCGGCGTGCGCCGGGTCCTTTTCCGCGCGGGCCTGGTCGCCGAGGATGCCGAACGCCAGCACCGCGGTGCCGATCGGTCCGTGCTCGGCCACGATGGCGTCCACCAGCGGGCCGTGTGAGTCGAGGTCGTCGGCGTCGAATTCGCGCACGTGGACGGCCGCCGCGCCGGCCGCCTGCAGGGCCGCGACCTGCTGGTTGAGCGCGTCGGGCCGACGGGCGGCCAGCAACACCGTCGCGCCAGGGGCCAGCCTGGCGGCCAGCTCGATCCCGATTTCGCTGCGGCCGCCGAAAATCACGACGACCTCGCCTGTGTCATTCACGGCTGCGATTATTGCCTGCGCTACCGTTGGGCCCGATGGCGAAGGCAACCACTCGACTCACCAACGACGCGCTGGCGTTTCTCACCGAACGGCATTTGGCCATGTTGACGACCCTGCGCTCGGACAATTCACCGCATGTCGTTGCGGTCGGTTTCACCTTCGACCCGAAGACACACATCGCCAGGGTCATCACCACGGGCGGCTCCCAGAAGGCGGTAAACGCCCAGGACCAGGGCGTCGCCGTGCTCAGCCAGGTGGACGGGGCGCGCTGGCTGTCGCTCGAGGGCAAGGCCAGCGTCAACACCGACCCGGACGCGGTCCGTGACGCCGAGCTGCGGTACGCCCAGCGCTACCGCACGCCACGGGTGAACCCGCGCCGCGTGGTGATCGAGGTGCGTGTCGAGCGGGTGCTGGGCTCCTCAGACCTGCTCGACCGCGCCGCTGAGTGAGCGCGAGCAGACAGAGAAGGGGCCTATCTGGGCACGAAACGGCCCATTCTGCGTCTGCTCGCCGGGAGAAACTAGCCGGGCGGCACCACGACCAGGTCGTGCGGGCGGTTGTTGACCGAAAGCGCACCGTCGGCGGTGACGATCACGATGTCCTCGATGCGGGCGCCCCACTGGCCCGGGAAGTAGATGCCGGGCTCGACGGAGAACGCCATGCCTTCCTCGAGCGTCAGGTCGTTGCCGGCGACGATGTAGGGCTCCTCGTGCACCGAGAGCCCGATGCCGTGACCGGTGCGGTGCACGAACGCGTCGGCCAGACCTTCGGCGGCCAACACATCGCGGGCCACGGCGTCCACCTGCTCGGCGGTCACGCCGGGCCGCACCGCCTCCACGGCGGCCTGCTGGGCGCGCTGCAAAACCGCATACCGTTGGGCCACTTCGGGACTCGGCTCGCCGATGCTGTATGTGCGGGTCGAGTCGGAGTTGTAGCCGGGTTCGTATGGGCCGCCGATGTCGACGACGACGATGTCACCGGCGCGCAATTCGCGGTCCGAACACTCGTGGTGCGGGTCGGCGCCGTGCGGCCCTGACCCGACGATGATGAACGCCACCTCCGAGTGTCCTTCGGCGACAATCGCTTCGGCGATGTCAGCGGCGACGTCGGCCTCGGTCCGGCCGGGCACCAGGAACTCCGGCACGCGCGCATGCACCCGGTCGATCGCCGCACCGGCTTTGCGTAGCGCGTCGACCTCCGCGGCGTCCTTGATCATCCGCAGCCGGCGCAGCACGTCGGTGGCCAGCACCGGCACCACACCCAGTACCTCGGCCAGGGGCAGTAGGTGCAGTGCGGGCATCGCATCGGTGACCGCCCAGGCTGACGGGGCGCCGCCCAGCGCGTCGGCGACAAGGCGGTACGGGTCGTCGCCGTCGACCCAGTCCCGCACCGCCATACCGAGTTCCGTCACCGCGGATTCCTTCAGCGAGGCCAGCTCCATGCGCGGCACGACAACGGTCGGCTCACCGTTGGCCGGCAGCACCAGCGCGGTCAGCCGTTCGAAAGTCTGCGCGCGCGAGCCGACGAGGTAGCGCAGGTCGTAGCCGGGCGTGATGACCAGGGCGGAAACCCCGGCGTCCGCGGCGGCGGTCGCCGCCGCCCGCAGCCGATACGCGTAGACATCGGAACTGAATCGACCGGCAGCCATGCGAATGAGGCTACCGCCGCGACGGGTTGTACCTACGCTTCAGCGTGCGCAAGCGGCGGCTCAACGCGCTCGCGGGCCGGGCCGAATACCGCTGTTCGATGCAGCGGACCCCGGCGCGGAGGTACTCGCGCACGGTGTCGCTGACCTTCTTCTCGTCACCCGATGTGACCGCGAATTGGGCCGTCCACACGACGGTGCATTTGGACGGCCCGTCCTCGCGCATCCGGAACTCGCCGCGAAAGTCGGTGATCGGCACGTCTTTCGACGTCACCTCGTACCGATACAGCCGCTGCCCGGGGTCGACTTCCGCCAGACGCTCGACCCACGTCAGGCCGTCGCGGCTCTCGACCGACCGGGTCGCGCCCGGTTCCTCACCCTCGCCATGGGTCGCCTTGACCATCGGATGCCAGCGCGCCAGCGCCTGGAACGAGCCAAGGTCGTGCCACATCGATTCGGCGCTGCGATGAACCGTGGCGAAGGCCTGTACATGCGACATGCGGATGGGATACCCGCGGGCCGCATCGACAATCCTCGGACGCGCCGACCGTCCTGGCAGGATGTCGGACATGGCCGCTCCTCTGTTGCTGCTCGACGGTGCCAGCATGTGGTTTCGCTCGTACTTCGGGGTGCCCTCGTCGATCAAGGCTCCCGACGGCCGGCCGGTCAACGCACTGCGCGGCTTTGTCGATGCGGTGGCGACGGTGATCACCCGTGAGCGTCCGGCACGCCTGGTGGTGTGTCGCGATGACGACTGGCGGCCGCAGTGGCGCGTCGACCTCATCCCGTCGTACAAGGCGCACCGCGTCGCCGTGCCCGAACCCGACGGCCAGCCCGACATCGAGGAGGTGCCCGACGACCTGACGCCGCAGGTGGACATGATCCTGGAAATGCTGGACGCGTTCGGCATCCCCACCGCCGGGGCGCCCGGCATGGAGGCCGACGACGTGCTCGGCACGCTGGCGTTCCAGGAGCGACGGGACCCGGTCGTCGTGGTCAGTGGCGACCGTGACCTGCTGCAGCTGGTGTGCGACGACCCGGTCACGGTGAGGGTGCTGTACCTGGGCCGCGGGCTGGCCAAGGCCACGCTGTGGGGACCGGCGGAAGTCGCCGAAATCTATGGCGTCCCGGTCGACCGTGCCGGACAGGCCTACGCCGAGCTGGCGTTGTTGCGGGGTGACCCGTCGGACGGGCTGCCGGGTGTCCCGGGTGTGGGTGAGAAGACGGCGGCGACGCTGCTGGCGCAGCACGGCTCGCTGGATCAGATCCTGGCCGCCGCCCACGACCCGAAATCAAAGATGTCGAAGGCGTATCGGGCCAAGCTGCTGGCGGCCACCGACTACATCGAGGCCGCCCGCGCGGTGGTGCAGGTGGCCAAGGACGCGCCCGTCACGCTGTCGACGGCCTCGGACAAGCTGCCGTTGGCGGCCGAGCATCCGCGCAAAGTTGCCGAACTGGCCGAGGCGTACGGGGTCACGTCCTCGATCGGACGGCTGCAGAAGGCGCTCGACGCGCTGCCCGGCTAGCGCCTACTTGGGCCTGCCGACCTCGTAGGTGCCGTCGTCGTCCTGGAAGGTCACGGTGACCTGGCGCTTGGTGCCGTCGATGCTGACCTCGCAGTTGAAGGTGTCACCCTTCTTCACCGTCGGGCTCTGGCCGTCGTTGCACTTGACGTCTTTGACATTCTTGGCGCCGTAGCCGTTGGCCTCGTCGGTCAGAATCTGCTGCACCCCGGACTGCGCCGCCCCGATGTCCAGCTTGGTGGTGACGAAGAAGCCCGGCACCCAGAAGCCCAGTAACCCCACCGCCGCGATGATGATCACGGCCAGTACGCCGCCGATGATGGCCAGCGTCTTCGCGGAGCCGGTCTTGGCTCCCGGTTCAGTGGACGGGGCGAACTGCCCGTACTGCCCGGGCTGCTGCCCGTACTGCCCCGGCTGCTGAGGGTATTGGCCCGGCTGTTGTCCGTACTGAGGTGCACCCTGCTGCTGCCCATACTGCTGGCCGTACTGCGGCTGCTGCCCGTACTGACCCGGCGGCGGGTACTGCTGCGGGGTGTACTCGGTCGGCTGCTGGCCGAACTGCTCGGTCGGGGGGTACTGCGGCGGCGGCTGGTAGGCCGGCTGCTGCGGCTGCTGGTATTGCGGGTACTGCTGCTGTTGTGGGTCGTAGGCCGGCGGTTGCCACGTCGGCTGTTGTTGCTCGCCCCCGGGGGCCGGAGGCTGCCACGGCTGGTTCGCCGAAGGCTCGCTCGACGGCTGGTCCTGGCCCTGCTCCGGCTGTTGACCGGGCCACGGCTGCGTAGGATCAGATCCCTGCGGTCCGCTCATCTCTCTCCTTGATCGAGGTCTGCTGGCAACACACTACCCCGCATCAACAGCGACGACGCCGCGTCGAATGTCGTTGATTGCGCGTTTCGCAGTCGCCCGAAGTGCGGGCGTCGGCGCGGCATTGCGTACCTGGTCGAGCAGGTCGAGCACTTGGCGGCACCACCGCACGAAATCGCCTGCCGACAACGGTGACCCGGTGCCCGCGGCGTCCGAAGCAGCCAGCGCACTCGTCAGGTCGCCGGTCGTGGCCCATCGGTAGATCGCCGGGACGAACCCGTCATCGGGCTCGCGGCTTTGCGTGATGCGGTGCCGCTGCTCGTCGGCCCGCAGCTCGGTCCACAGCCTGCGGGTCTGGTTCAGCGCGCGCCGCAGTGTGCCCGTCGGCACGTCGACACCCTGTGGCGCACCCGGCGTGTCGCCGCGGGACTCATAGAGCACCGACGACAACACCGCCGCCAGCTCCGCCGCGTCCAGACCTTCCCACGCGCCGCCACGCAGGCATTCGGCCACCAATAGATCGCTCTCGCTGTAGATCCGGGCCAACACCCGGCCATCGTCGGTGACCTTGGGATCACCGTCACCGCTGCCGTCTATGAAGGCACGTTCGGTGAGCAGCACGACGATTCGATCGAAGGTACGTGCCAGCGAGTTCGTCGCCGCAGCCACCTTCTTCCGGATCTGCTCGTTGTCCCGTTCGATCCGCAGATACCGCTCGGCAAGCCGGGCCTTCTCTTCGCGATCTGGCAGCTGGTGAGCGGGATGACGGCGCAATTGCTCTCGCAGCGTGGCCAATTCGGGGTCGACGTCAGGCTCTTTGGGCGGCCCGCTGCGCCTACCCTTGGCCGACGGGACATTCAAGCTGGCGGCCGCAGAGCGCAGCGCCGACGCCGTGTCGCGTCGCACGCGAGGATTGCGGTGCTCGACGCGCTTGGGCAACGTCATCGACCCGATCGGCGAGGACGCCCCGGCGTAGTCGGCCGCCGAAATCCGGCCTGCCCAACGGTTTTCAGTCAGCACCAGCGGCCGCGGATCATCATCGGAGCGGTCGGCCTCCAGCACCACCGCCAGCCCGCTGCGGCGTCCGTGAGCGATGTTGATGATGTCGCCGCGGCGCAACGAGGCCAGGGCGTCGTTGGTGGCCTTGCGCCGCTGCAGGCGCGACGCCCGCGACTGCGCGCGTTCGCGTTCGGAGATCTGAGCCCGCAGCCGCGCGTAGTCGAGGACCGGTGCGCCGACCTCCGCGGCGATCTCGCCGAGCATCCGCTCGCCACGCTCGATCCCGCGCACCAGCCCGACCACCGACCGGTCCGCCTGGTACTGCGCGAAGGAGCTTTCCAACAGCTTGTGCGCCTGGGTCGGTCCCATCTGGTGCACCAGGTTGATCGTCATGTTGTACGACGGCGCAAACGAACTGCGCAGCGGGAAGGTCCGGGTGGAGGCCAGTCCCGCGACCTCGGCGGGTTCGACATCCGGGTGCCACAGCACCACCGCGTGGCCCTCGACGTCGATGCCCCGCCGCCCGGCACGCCCCGTCAGCTGGGTGTACTCCCCCGGCGTCAACGGCATGTGCTGCTCACCGTTGAACTTGACCAGCCGTTCCAGCACCACCGTGCGAGCCGGCATGTTGATGCCTAAAGCCAGTGTCTCCGTTGCGAATACCGCTTTGACGAGTCCCGCGGTGAACAGTTCTTCGACGGTGTGGCGGAAGGTCGGCAGCATCCCGGCATGGTGTGCGGCCAATCCGCGCAGCAGTCCTTCCCGCCATTCGTGATAGTCCAGCACGATCAGGTCGGCTTCGTTGAGGTCGGCTGTCCGACGGTCGATCACCTCGGCGATGCGGCCCCGTTCCTCGTCCGTGGTCAGCCGCAGCGACGAGCGCAGGCACTGTTTCACGGCGGCGTCGCAGCCCTGCGCGGGAGAACACGAACGTGATCGCGGGCAGCAGCCCCTGGTGGTCGAGCACGCTGATCACGTCGGGCCGGCTCGGCGGCCGATAAATGGTGGGCCGCCCCCGGTTTCCCGGCCTGCCCCGGCGCGGCTGCCAGTCGGCCAACCGGTCGGCCTCACGCCGATGTGCGATATGGCGCAACAACTCCGGGTCGACCAGCAGCTCGCGCCCGTCCTTGGCCGCCTTCCTGGCCCGGTAGTCGAACAGGTCGAACATCCGCTTGCCCACCATGACGTGCTGCCACAACGGGACCGGGCGGTGTTCGTCGACCACCACCGTGGTGTCGCCGCGCACCGTCTGGATCCAGCCGCCGAACTCCTCGGCGTTACTCACCGTCGCCGACAGGCTCACCAGCAGCACGTCGTCGGGCAGATGCAGGATCACCTCCTCCCACACCGCGCCGCGCATCCGGTCGGCCAGAAAGTGCACCTCATCCATCACGACATACGAGAGTCCGTGCAACGCAGGTGAATTCGCGTAGAGCATGTTGCGCAGCACTTCGGTGGTCATCACCACGACGTCGGCATCGCCGTTGATCGACTGGTCACCGGTGAGTAGACCGATCTTCTCCGGGCCGTACCGCCGCACCAGGTCGTTGTGCTTCTGGTTGCTCAGCGCCTTGATCGGCGTGGTGTAGAAGCACTTTCCGCCCGCGGCCAGGCCCAGATGCACGGCGAACTCACCGACCACGGTCTTGCCCGCGCCGGTCGGCGCGCACACCAGCACGCCGTGCCCGTTCTCCAGCGCCTGGCAGGCACGCCGCTGAAAGTCGTCCAGGGTAAACGGCAGCTGCGCGGTGAAGCCTGCCAGTTCGCCGCTAAGTGGCGTCTTCATCGACCACAAGCCGGGCCGGCGCTGGCACGGCGGCCGGCGGTTCGATCTCGTCGACGCCGCCGATCGGTGCCGCCTGTTCGTCGGGCACATCCTCCAGCGCGGCGCGGCGAGCCTTGCGCTTGTCGTGAATCCGGGCGACCTGGATCGCGACCTCCAGCAGGACGGTCAGCGCAAGAGCCAGCGCGAGCATCGAGAAGGGATCGGAGCCCGGCGTCGCGAACGCGGCGAACACGAACAGCCCGAAGATCAGGCCCCGCCGCCAAGCTTTCAGCCGCTCATAGGTGAGGATGCCGACCAGGTTCAGCATGATGATGAGCAGCGGGAACTCGAAGCTGATGCCGAATACGAGCAGCAGGTTGATCAGGAACCCGAAATACTGGTCGCCGGACAACGCCGTGACCTGAACGTCGCTGCCGACCGTCAGCAGGAACCCCAGCGCCTTCGCCAGCACCACGTATGCCAGCACCGCACCCGCGATGAACAGGATCGCGCCGACGCTGACGAACGACATCGCGAAGCGCCGTTCCTTGCGGTACAGGCCGGGGGTGATGAACGCCCACAGTTGATACAGCCACACCGGGCACGCCATCACGATGCCCGCGGTCAGGCCGACCTTCAGGCGCAGCATGAACTGGTCGAACGGGGAGGTGGCGAGCAGCCGGCAGGCCCCGTCGGGGGTGATGTCCGCGCGCGCGGAGGCCGGCAGCGAGCAGTACGGCCCGCGCAACCATTCGCCGAGGCTGTTCATGCCGAACACGCCGTGGCTGTACCAGAAGAACCCGGCGGTCGTGGTCAGCACGATGGCGGCCGCCGCGATCAGCAGCCGCGTGCGCAGCTCGTGCAGGTGCTCGACCAGCGACATGGTGCCGTCGGGGTTGGCTCGCGTTCGACGGCGGCGAGGATCGAGTCTCTTGAGTATTCCGAAGGTGCGCACGGGAATTGTCTAGGGCTGACTGGGGACACCGCTTAACGACGCGGCATCGCGCCGCGGTCCACGGATCGCCGTGTGATCAGGCCGTGTGTTTGTCGGACGGCTGCTCGGGTGCCGGAGCGGGGTTGTCGACGCGCTCCGAGGCGATCGGGGTCGCCGGTGGAGCCGCGGTTTCCGGCTTGGAGTCGGACTGCATCTCCTTGATTTCGGACTTGAAGATCCGCATCGACTTGCCGAGCGAGCGTGCCGCGTCCGGGAGCTTCTTGGCACCGAAGAGCAGCACGAACACGGCAATGACGATTACCCAGTGCCAGGGTTGTAGACCGCCCAATTTGGTCACCTCCGTCAGTCGTGGCCGAGTCTACCTGGCTGAGGCGTCCGCACCGACTTCGTAAGCAGCCAGCGCCGCAGTGGCCGACTCCTGCACCCGCTGGGCCAGCGTTTCGGGTTCGAGGACCCGCACCGCCGAGCCGAAGCCCAGCACGAACCGGGACATCCACTCGTCGGACGCGAACGTCATCTCGGCTTCGCAGGCGCCGTCGGGCAGCTCGCGGATCACCCGCAGGGGGTAGTAGTCGAACATCCACGCCGCGGACCGGTCGATGAGCAGCTTGGCCGACGGCAGCGACGGGTCGGCGTCGAACAGCGAGGTGTCGGGGCCCGCCTCGACCGCGGGCTGCGGCGGCGCCGACGGCTCGTCGAGGACCTTCGCGTCGACGATCCGGTCGAAGCGGAACAGTCGCACGCCTTCGGCCGATCGGCACCACGCCTCGAGGTAGCTGTGGTCGGCGACCAGGACCACCCGGATCGGGTCGACAACCCTGCTTGACAACGTGTCATGGGAGGCCGAGTAGTACTCGATCGCCAGGGCGCGACCGTCACGCACGGCGGCGCGCACCGCCGCGGCGGCGGCGCTTTCCACCGGGGCGGGCTCGTCGACCGCCGCCTGGGCACCATGACTCAGCGTGCCCGCCGCGGACTCGATCTTGGCGATGGCGCTGCGCGCGGCCTCGGGGTCGACCATGCCCGGCACATCGACCAACGCCCGCAGCGCCACCAGCACACCGGTCGCTTCGGGCGACGTCAGCCGCAGCGGATGATCGATTCCCGCCGAGAACGTGACTTCGATGGTGTCGCCGGAGAATTCGAAGTCGATCAGGTCGCCGGGCCCGTAGCCGGGCAGCCCGCACATCCACAGCTGGTTGAGGTCATCACGCAGCTGCTTGACGCTGACACCGAGATCGGACGCCGCCTCGGCGTAGGTGATCTTCGGGTTGGCCTGAAAGTACGGAACCATGTTGAGAAGGCGCACCAACCGGGTCGACACGGCAGTCATGGTCTCACCTCGTGGCCCGCCTGCGCGCGCAGCCGCGACAGCACATCGTCGCGCAGCGACTGCGGGTCCAGGGCCACCGCGTCGGCGCCGTAGCTGGCGATTTCGCGGGCCAGCCGGTCGGTCATGCCGAGGTCGACGGTGATCTCGTCGCCGGCGCGGCCGCCCAGGGTCAGCGGGCGCAGGTCCTTGGCCTGACGGCGCAGCGCGGTGGCGCGTCCGTCTGCGACCCACACCCGGGCCTGCGCGCCGGTCGAGGGGTCGCTGACCACGCGCGCCACGACCTCCCGCAGGTTCACGTCGTCAGGTTTCGTCACCGCACCCGGCGGACCGATGGCGGTCACCTCGTTGCCTATGCGGCTGAGCCGGAAGGTGCGTGTGGCGTTGCGGAGTCTGTCGTGCCCGACGAGGTACCACCTGCCCCTGTCGGTGACGACGCCCCACGGCTCCACGGTTCGCGTGGTGTAGGGCTCACTGCGTGACGGACGGTGCTGGAACTGCACGGCGTGCCCAGAATCGATGGCGGACAACAGAATTCCCAGTACCTCTTCTGAGCCACGCATGCTGGGCAGCGCAGCCGTCGACGTGATGGAGAAAACCGAGTCGACGGCATCAATTTCAATCCCGGCCGCCCGCAGCTTGAGCAGCGCGCCCTGCGTAGCGGTGATGAGTTCGGGCGACTCCCACAGCTGGGTCGCCACCGCGACCGCGGCGGCCTCGTCGGCCGTCAGTTCCACCGCAGGCAGGGCGTACGCCTCCCGGTTGATGCGGTAGCCCTCGGTGGGGTCGAACTGCGACACTCGGCCGGTCTCCAGCGGGATGCCCAGGTCGCGCAATTCATTCTTGTCGCGCTCGAACATGCGGGAGAACGCCTCGTCGCTGGGGCTGTCGGAGTAGCCGAAGACGGTTTCACGGATCCGGTCGGCGGTGATGAACGAGCGCGTCGACAGCAGCGCGATCACAAGGTTCATCAACCGCTCGACTTTGGAGATCCCCACGCGGGTTAGCCTAGCCGCGTTTACCTGGCTTCTTATGCGCCGCTCCGCCTGCCGAGCGCCCAGCGTGGTACGGAATTTCGCCTGCCGAAACCGTACGTAGTTGAGCGCTCGCGGTACCGAGAGCCCGCGCTACATGCTGGCGATCAGCCGCTTGACCCGCTCATCGACCGACCGGAAGGGGTCCTTGCACAGCACCGTGCGCTGGGCCTGGTCGTTCAGCTTCAGGTGAACCCAGTCAACGGTGAAGTCACGACCGGCTTCCTGCGCGGCGCTGATGAACTCGCCGCGCAGTTTGGCCCGGGTCGTCTGCGGCGGGGTGTTGACTGCCGCCTCGATCTCCTCGTCGGTGGTGATCCGCGAGGCCAGGCCCTTGCGCTGCAGCAGGTCGAACACGCCGCGTCCGCGCTTGATGTCGTGGTAGGCCAGGTCCAGCTGGCTGATCTTCGGGTCGGACAGCTCCATGCTGTAGCGGTCCTGGTAGCGCTGGAACAGCTTGCGCTTGATCACCCAGTCGATCTCGGTGTCGACCTTGGCGAAGTCCTGGCTCTCGACGGCGTCGAGCTGGCGGCCCCACAGGTCGACGACCTGTTGGATCTGCGTGTTCGGTTCGCGGGTCTGCAGGTACTCGACAGCACGGGCGTAGTACTCGCGCTGGATGTCCAGCGCGCTGGCCTGCCGGCCGCCGGCCAGCCGGACGGGTCGCCGGCCGGTCAGGTCGTGGCTGACCTCGCGGATGGCGCGGATCGGGTTGTCCAGCGAGAAGTCGCGGAACGCCACGCCGGCCTCGATCATCTCCAGCACCAGCGACGCGGTGCCCACCTTGAGCATCGTGGTCGATTCGCACATGTTGGAGTCGCCGACGATGACGTGCAGGCGGCGGTACTTCTCGGCGTCGGCATGTGGCTCGTCGCGGGTGTTGATGATGGGCCGTGACCGCGTGGTCGCCGATGACACGCCTTCCCAGATGTGCTCGGCGCGCTGGCTCAGGCAGAACGTTGCCGCTTTCGGCGTCTGCAACACCTTGCCGGCGCCGCAGATGAGCTGGCGGGTGACCAGGAACGGCAGCAGCACATCGGAGATCCGGGAGAACTCGCCGGCACGCACGATCAGATAGTTCTCATGGCAGCCGTACGAGTTGCCGGCCGAGTCGGTGTTGTTTTTGAACAGGTAGATGTCGCCGCCGATGCCCTCGTCGGTCAGCCGCTGCTCGGCGTCGATCAGCAGGTCTTCCAGCACGCGCTCGCCGGCGCGGTCGTGGGTGACCAGCTGGGTCAGGCTGTCGCATTCGGCCGTCGCGTACTCGGGGTGTGAGCCCACGTCGAGATACAACCGCGCACCGTTGCGAAGGAAAACATTCGAACTGCGGCCCCACGACACCACTCGCCGGAACAAATAGCGGGCGACCTCGTCGGGACTCAGCCGACGATGGCCGTGGAACGTGCAGGTGACACCGAACTCAGTCTCGATGCCCATGATTCGTCGCTGCACCTCATCGAGACTACTGGTTGCTGGTCGGGCACGGTGTGCAAGCCGCGCCGATGACCGGTCGCGACCTTGCTATTCGGCCGTGACCGAGCGGGTCGACGGGACCGGCCAACGCGGGCGCGGCGCGGTTCTAGGCCGCCCGTGTCCCTGGTTGATCTTGTTTCAGTTGACGACGGCGTCCGTGGTGGTGGCCGCCGTCGTTGCGGTGGTGTTCGGGGCCAAGCGAGGCGACGTTCGTCCCCCTGTGGATAACGTGAGCGCCGAGACCCGCGGATCTGTCACGATGAGGCATGGGGGAAGCACGAGTCGATTCGTTTGCCATGGAGGCGGTCGCCGATTCCCTGGCGTTCGCAGCGTCCGACATAGAGCTGACCGGTCTCAATTGGCCCGAACAGCAGGAGGATTCAGAATCTGCGGCGCTCGACCTCCATGCCGAGTGCGCACGGTTGTGGGCCGAGTCGGTCGCCGATCGGCTGGAGGTTTGGGCCAAGCGGGCCCGGCAGATTGCCAACGCACTCGAACGCCAGGAGGGACACCGGCGGGCTGTGGATAACTTCAGCGCGGACTCGCCGTGATCTGTCAGCATGAGGCATGGGGGGACACACCGAAGTCGACCTGACACAGCTGCGCTCAGTCGCCGATCGCGTGCTGGAGGCGTCTGAGGCCATCGCCGAAATGCGTTGGCCAGCACTTGATCCCGACGATCTGCAAGGATCAGCCGTGGCCGGTATTGCCGCGCCGGACCTCGTCGCCGCGCGACTGACCGAAGTCGTCGCGAACATGCGCGGCTGGGCACTCGCGGCGCGGATGTCGGCCGATGCCTTCGAGCGCAGCGACTTTCGATACGCCAGCAGGCTTGACGGGCAGTGATGCGGCCGACGCTCGCGCAGGCAACGGCGTGGCGGCCAGAAGCGTTGCACGAACTGGCCGACGCGTGGGACAACGCCGCAGAGGAGCTGATCGCGAGGGTCGACACCGTCGGTCACACCGTGGAGTCCTGGACCGGCGAGGCCGCTGACGCCGCCCGTCAGCGCGCCTCGACCATTACCGCCGACGCCGGGGCGCTCGCACGATCGCTCGTCACCGCGGCGGTCGCCGCTCGCGACGGGGCCGATCAGCTCGCGACAGCCCGAGCCGATGTCCTGGCACTGGTCGCCAGTGCCCGTGACGAGGGGTTCGCTGTCGCCGACGACGGGTCGGTCTCGATCCGCGCCGATCCGGTGCCGTTGCTGGTCGCCCTTTCGGGCGGCGATCCCGGGGTGGCCCACGACATGCTCGCACTACGCGCCGTCGAGCTGAGCGCGCAGATCAACGACGCCCTGGACCGGTTGGGAGCAGCCGACGCCGATGCCGCCAACGACATCGCGGAGGCCTTCGCGTCGCCCGCTGCGGATGCTGCATTGACGGTGCCGGCCGCCGCCTGGCCCACCATGAGCCAGGACCGAATCGCCGAACAGATCGCCGTGATGACACCGGCTCAGCGGCAACGACTCATCGCCGAGTTTCCGCAGCAGGTCGGCAACACCGACGGCATGCCGTGGGGCATGCGTGTCGCCGCGAACAGGGTCAACATCGCGCAGGCGATCATCGACACGGACGATCCGGGGCGAGTCGAGTTCTACCGAAGCCTGCTGAGCGAGATCGACGATCCGGCCCGCAGCGGGCAGCGTGTCGACCGGCAGATCCTGGCCTTCGACCCCGCCCGGGCGTCACTGGTGGAACTCAACGGCAACCTGTCGACCGCATCGAGCGTGGCGGTGCTCGTTCCCGGGATGAACACCACGATCGAGGGTTCGGCGGCCAATACCCAGACCGCCCGCCGGTTCGTCTCGGCGACACGCGGTGAGGTCGCGACAATCACCTACCTGGGCGGGCAGTTTCCCCGCGGTAACGCGGTGACGGGGTTGGTCGACGCCGCCAATCCGCGGTACGCACTGGATATGGCACCGCGGCTGGTGGCCTTCAGCGAGGACGTCGACCGCACGGTGGACGCGACGGGACGGCGCGTCCCGGTCACCTACATCGGCCATTCCTACGGCGGTTCTATCCTGGGCACCGCGGAGGCGCTGGGCATGACGGCGGACCGCACGTTGTACGTTGCGGCGGCCGGATCCGGCGTCGGTGTCGACGATCCGGGCGACTGGCACAACCGCAACCCGGATGTGCTGCGGTTCTCGATGACGGCGCCCGGCGACTTCATTCAGGCCGTGCAGGGCATTCCGGGCGGGCCGCACGGCGCCGACCCCGATGAGATGCCTGGCGTAATTCCTTTGGCCACAGGCTATTACGACGACGGTAGGTTGATGGCGGGTCCTCAGGCGCATTCCGACGTGCTCAACTGGCCGTCGGACTCGTGGCGCAACATCCTGGCGGCCATCACGGGTGACCGCGAGGCGATCAGGGTGGCCGGTTGATGCCGCGCGGCGACGGTGCAGTTTTGTACGCGACGCGCCGGAGGCGGCGTATCAACCCGCACAGTGGACGAGCGATCAACCTCGACGCGGTCCGGTCGCCAGCACCGGTGATTCGCAAACCCCGCACCAAGCCGGCTGACGACGGTCCAAAATGGGCCGATGTGGTCGCGCAGCGCGCCGGTCGACGGGTTCCGGCTGGCCTTTGACCGATTCGGCAAAAAGGGCGCACCACCGGTGGTGTTGTTGCACGGCTGGCCAGGCAATCGCCACGACTACCGACTGGTCGTGCCGCTGCTCGGCGACACCACCGATGTCATCGTTCCCGACCTACGCGGGTTCGGCGGGTCTGACAAGCACGAGGTGGCGGTGCGCCACTTCTACAGCGCCACTGCCCAAGCCAGCAGCGTCGTCGGATTGATCAAGGAACTCGGCCTTTCCGATGTCGTGCTCGCGGGTTACGACGTCGGCAGCCGCGTCGCCCAGAGCGTGGCGCGGATGCATCCCGACTTGGTCCAGGCGCTGGTGCTCTCTCCCCCGCTGCCCGGCGCCGGTGACCGCGTCCTCACCGCGAAGGCGCAGGGCGAGTTCTGGTACCAGGCCTTCCACCAGCTTCCGCTCGCGGCTCAATTGATCGACGGCAACCCCGACGCTGTACGAGAGTACCTGCGACACTTCTGGAATCATTGGTCTGGCCCGAATTTCGCTGTGTCCGAAAATGATATGGACCGCCTGGTCTCCGACTACGCCCTTCCCGGCGCGTTCACCGCATCGATCGCCTGGTACCGCGCCGGAGCCGGGATGATCGCCCAGTCCCTCACCGAGTTGCCACCCGAACGCGCCATCAAGATTCATGCGCCGACGGATGTGCTGTGGCCGCAGCATGATCCGTTGTTCCCACGCCAGTGGGCCGACCGGCTCGAGCACTACTTCATCGACGTCCAGCTACATTTGGCAATCGATGCGGGGCATTTCACGCCGCTCGAGTGCCCTGAGCAGTTCGCCGAGCTCGTCCTCATCCGTGCTCGAACCAACCGAGGCGACGGCTGACGGTCTCGGCCGCGGCAATGGTCCGCTTGGCGATCTCCTCGAATTGATGTTCTCCCAGACGGTACGACGGCCCCGAAACACTCAGCGCCGCAACGACTTGTGCGCTGGCGTCGTACACGGGCGCCGCGACAGCATTCAACCCGACCTCGAGTTCCTCGCTGACGCTTGCCCAGCCCCGCTCGCGCACGATGGCCAATTGACGCTCCAACTCGGCGATCTCCGCGATGGTGTTGTCGGTGAAGGCTTCCAAACCAGCGCCGAACCGGGACCGAACCTCGGCGGCGTCGAGACCGGCGAGCAGCACCTTCCCGCTCGACGTCGCATGCGCGGGACAGCTCTGGCCAACCCAGGTCCGCAATGTGATCTCCGCCGGACCGATGGCCTCGACGATGTTGATGATGCGGTCGCCGTCGAGGATCGCGACATTCGTGGTCTCCCCGACTTCGGCGGCGAGACCGTCGCAGACATCCTGGCTGAGTTTCACCAGATCGAGACGGCCACTGCTCGCCCGGGCCAGCCGGGCGATCGAAAAGCCGATCCGGTACTTGCCGCGGTCCGAAACCTGCTCGACATAGCCACGCGACTCCAACACCGCGAGCAGCCTCGACACCGTCGACTTGTGCACACCAAGTTCGGCGGCGATCTCCGTCACCCCCGCCTGCCGGAGCTTGGCCAGGATCTCCAGCACCAGCAGCGCGCGGTCGACGGATTGCACTGCAGCGGCTGGTTGGTCGTCTTTTCGCGGGATCATAGGTATCCGAAAGCCTATACGCGCGGAATTCCGAAACTGGGGACTCGCCGCCGCACCGCGGCGATCTCGCGCAGTCCGTCGCCGAGCAGGCTGCGATTCAGCGGAGACAGCTCGGACATTGTGATCACGTCACCCGGCATGTGGCCGGCCGCAATCTGTTCGACCTGATGTGCCATCCGCAACCGCTGCAACATCACAAACACGTCGCACAGCGTGTTGGCGTCGCGTGTGCTGATCGCGCCGGCGTGCGCGGCCGCGCTGAGTCTCGCGGGTGTCGTCGCCGATGTCACGTCGGCGACCAGACCACCCCACCTGGCGAGGTTGACGATGGGCGTCACCGCATGGTTCTTGAGGTCGAACGTGCCGCCGCGCCGCGACAACACATCCCGCAACGACCGTGTGCGCACCTTGCCCGACAAGGCGTTGAGCAGCTGTAAGCGCAACGCGTTCGGATGCTCGTCGACCATCCGCCGGTAGGCCGAGGGAACTGTGTGCAGCGCGGCGTCGCCCCACACGACGCGGCCATCGATCAGCAGCGAGGAAAAGATCAACCCTCGGTCCCGGAGCGGGTCGTCGAGCCAGCCCTGCGCCGACGAGAACCAATCCGATTGTGAGCGGGAGAAATTGGCCTTGAATGCGATGGCACCGTTACGGTCCGAGGGCAGCCCGCAGCCATCGAGGATCTCGTGTGTGCGTGTCGCGATTGCCCGCAGCCGCGCGCTCGCCGACGTAAGGCCGTCCCGCCACGACAGTGCGCTGTCCACGTCGGAGGACGGCATCGCCTCGCGCCGTGCGATGCTGCCGAGCGTCAGCCACGCGAAGCCGTCGCGGGGCGCATGGTCGGCCTCCGCCAGGGCCAGTTCGAGTGCCTTGCGCACCAGGCTGTCGACGACGACCGACAGGATCGCGCTGGTTGCCGACGCCTTCGTCCCGTTGCGGAACAGTTCACCGGCGATGCCGGTGACCCGTTGGCCCACCGTCTGCAACTCGGTCGCGTTGGCGGCCAAGCCGATCGAGCGGCGCAGCATGAAGCTCTGACGGGCCGAGGCCGCCAGCAGGTCGGCGTCCTCCAGCACGCCGACGACCTCACCGCGCGATGTGACGACCGGCATGTGCCGCAGCCCGCATTCGAGCATCTCCATCAGCACTGTCTCGGCGGTCAGATCGGCCGTGACGGTGCGAGCCGGCGCACTCATCACGCCGCCGATAGGCACATCGACGGGGCGACCCGCTGCCACTACACGCGTGCGCAGATCGCGGTCGGTGAAGATGCCGAGACCGCCGTCGGGCGCTCTGATGAGCGCGTAGGACACGTGATGCTCGGTCATCTTGACCACCGCGTCGCGTACGGAGGTGTCCGGGCTGACCATCAGCACCTCACCCTGCACGAGTTCGGCGACCGGCCTGCTGTCCGTGGCCGGCGCGATCGTCGGCCGGTCGGTCGTTCCCAGGTTCCACGCCGACGACGCGAGGAATGCCAGTCCCGCCGGCTTGGCGAATTGGGCTCGCACCAACCCGCCGGGCAGCCGGATCAGCGTGCTGGGCGCAGTCGTGCGGGCCTCGAAATCCATTCCGCCACCGGCCAGTAGCGGCATATAGCCGAAGACGCCACCCGGGCCGACGGTGTCGATGGTGGCGCCGTCACCACTGGCGTGCAGCGCGACGCTGCCGGTGTGGACCATCCACACGTCGTCGGGAACCCTGGTCGCATAATCGGCAACCACGGCGCCGGCGGGAAAGTCGACGACGGTCGAACCGGCGGCGAGGTCGGCCAGCTCGTCGCCCGACATCGCCTGGAACGGCGTGTGCTGGCCCAGGAAAGACGTGAGAGCGCCTGTTACGTCAGCGCTTTCGGATGAGGTCGGCACACTTCTCCGCCATGGTCATCACCGTGATGTTCGGGTTCACCGCGGGCAGCTTCGGCATCGCCGAGGCGTCGACGACCCGCAGCCGCGAGACCCCCTTGACCCGCAGCTCCGGGTCGAGCACCGCCATCGCGTCGGTGACCGCGCCCATCCGCGCCGTCCCGGCTGGGTGGTAAACGGTGTTGTGGCACTGATGGATGTAGTCGAGCAGCTCGTCGTCGGACCGCGCGGCGGGTCCTGGCGCAAGCTCGCGCCCCACCCAGTCGGACAGTGGCGATTGTTCGGCGATCTTGCGGGCCAACCGAACACCGGTCAGCATGATCCGCTCGTCGTACCCCTCGGGATCGGTGAAATACCGCGGATCCACCCGCGGCCGGTCGCGGAAGTCGCGCGTCCGCAGCCGCACTGTGCCGCGCGACCGGCCCTGGGTCACGTTGGGCGTCAAGCAGAATCCGTTGTCGGTGGTCGGGTAGCCGCGGCGCAGCGTGTTCATGTCGAACGGCACGCTGCCGTAGTGCATCATCAGATCGGGCTGCGCGCAGCCCTCGTCGACGCAGGTGAACAGGCCGATCTCCCACCACTGCGTGGACTTCTCCACCATGGGACGTGACGCCTCCCAGAACACCAGCCCCTCGACGTGGTCGTCGAGATTGGACCCGACGCCAGGTGAGTCGACGCGCGCGTCGATGCCGAACTCCCGCAGATGCTCGGCCGGCCCGATCCCGGAGAGCATCAACAACTTCGGTGTGTCGATGGCCCCCGCGGTGACGATGACCTCGCGCCGCGCCGACACGACGTCGTAGCCGCTGAGATCGGGCCGCTGATAGCGGACTCCCGTCGCGCCGAGCGAGTCGTCGAACAGGATCTCGCTGACCCAGCACTTGGTGCGCACCTCGAGGTTGCGCCGGGAATCCAGGATCGGGTGCAGGAACGCGTGCGAGGTCGACATCCGGGTGCCGTCTTCGGTGGCGTTGATCTGAAACCAGCCTGCGCCGTTGCGAACGGTTTCGCCTCGGTTGAATGCCACTGTCGGCAACCCGACCTTGGCTGCCGCTTCCAAAACGGCTGCGCCGCAGGGATCCTCGGGAGGCACGTCGCGAAGCAGTACCGTCTTGGTCAGTCTCTCGACCAGTGGCATGACCTCGGCGGCGCCCCAGCCGTCTGCGCCCATCGTCGCCCACTCGTCGAGGCATTCGGCCGGTGGCCAGAACGCGATGCACGAGTTGTGCGAGGAGCAACCGCCGAGCACTTTGGCGCGGGCGTGCCGCATGAACGAGTTGCCCCGTTCCTGCGGTTCCACCGGATAGTCCCAGTCGTAGCCGGAATCGAGCAGGTGCATCCACTCCGACAGGACCAGGATGTCGTCGTCGCCGACATCGGACGGCCCGGCCTCCAGCAGGCACACCGTCACATCGGGATCCTCGGACAGCCGGGCGGCCAGCACGCAGCCCGCCGTCCCGCCACCCGCGATCACATAGTCGAACGTTCCAGCCTCAGACATCAGGCCTGTTCCAGCGGCTCGAACTTCGTCGCCGCGTGCGACTCCAGGCAGCCAATGTGGTTGCGGCCCTTGATGAAATACCACAGCAGACCGAGGCCAAGGATCACGCCGATGTAGACGAACGCGCCCCACGTGTTGTACCAGGGCTCGCCGTACACGGCCGCGCGCGGCCACGCCAGATTCACCGCCATCGCGACACCCCACACGACCGCAACGATGTTGACGAGCATCCCCCATTTGCCCATGGTGAAGTAGCCGCCCTCCTTGAGATCCTTCGGCGGCCATTGACCCTGCAGCCGCTTCTTGAGCATCGGGCCGGTGACCATCAGGTAGGCCATGTAGATCATGATGATCGCGATCGACGTCAACACGGTGAAGATCTTGGGCTGACCGATGTTGATCACCAGGATGATCACCGCGATGATGCCGATCGTCACCGCAGGCACGATCGGTGTCTGCGTCTTGGGGTTGACCGTGGCGAGTTTCTCGCCGAACGGAAGAGCGTTGTCCCGCGCCATCGCGAAGGTCAGCCGGATCGCGGCGGTGTGCACCGCCAATGCACACACGGTTACCGCGATGACGATGCACACCAGGAAGATCCGGCCGACGGGCCCGCCCATCACCTGCTCGACGATGTACTGCAGGCCGCCGGAGCTCTCGCCCAGCGCCGGATCCTCGAGGTTGGGTGCCGACATCACCGCGAACACCAGGATCGCGCCGCCAATCACGAAGGACGCCAGGATGGCTCGTGCGATCGCCTTCGGCGCGGTCCGCCTCGGCTCCACCGTTTCCTCGCCGAGCGAGCTGGCGGTGTCGAAGCCGTACATGACATAGCCCGACGCCAGCGAAGCGATCAGGAAGGCGCCCAGGAAGCCGGCGCTCTCACCGGCACCGTAGCCGGCGGTGGAGAAGAACACCTGCGGCCCACGGTCGATGTTGATGGCAAGGATGAACGCGATGAGAACGGCGGCGATCAGCTCGATGAAGACGCCCGTACTGTTGATTCGCGCCATCAACCGTACGCCGAGCGCGTTGATCACGGTGGTGAACACGATCAGGATGGTGCCGAGAATGACGGCGTTGGTGGCGAAATCGTATTCGCCGCTGCCATCGCCGACGAGTTGGAAGCCGCTCCATATCCGGGGCAGGTTGAGCTGGTAGGCCAGCGCCACCGCGGACAGCGTGACGATGGAGGCGGTGAGCATCAACCACCCGGATGTCCACCCGACCAGGCGACTGGCCAGCTTCTTGGACCAGTTGTAAACGGAGCCGGCGACGGGATACTTCGCGGCCAGCTCCATGAAGCACAGGGCGACGGCCATCTGTCCGACGAACACCAGCGGCCACGACCACAAGTACGCGGGCCCCGCGGTGCCGAAGCCGAAGTAGAACAGCTGGAAGGTACCGGTCAGGATGGAGATGTAGCTGACGCCGGCCGCGAAGCTGGCGAACTTCCCGATGCTGCGGTCCAGCGACTCCTTATAGCCGAAGTCCTCCATGCCGCTGTCGGCGTGCGGCTCCTTGATCACCATGGCTCGTCCTTTCTGTTAACCCTTGAACCAGCCAGCTGGTGCGGGCGCGGTGTTGTGCCAGATATGTTTGATCTCTTGGTATTCCGCGAGCCCGGTGGGTCCGAGCTCGCGGCCGTTACCGGACTTGCCGAAGCCGCCCCATTCCGCCGCGGCGGTGTAGTAGCCGAAGTCGTTGAGCCACACCGTGCCGTGCCGTAGCCCCCGCACCACACGTTCGCCCCGCGCCGAGTCGGATGTACGAACACCCGCCGCGAGACCGTACTCCGTGTCATTGCCGAGGCTTATCGCCTCAGCCTCATCGACGAACCGTTCCACCGTGAGGATCGGCCCGAAGGTCTCCTCCTGCACTATGCGCATCGACCGGTCGCACCGGTCGAAGATCGTGGGTAGATAGTAAAAACCCGCCGCCAGCGCCGGATCGCCGGGTCGTGCGCCACCCGTGACCAGCTTCGCGCCCTCGGAAATGCCCTGCTGCACATGGGCTTCAACCTTGCCGCGGTGCTGCGCGGAAACCAGCGGTCCGGTCTCACTCGTCGGATCCATGCCATCGCCGACGCGGATTCTCTCGGCGCGCGCCGCGAGTTCGGCGACGAAGTCGTCGGCAATGCTTTCCTCGATGATCAGCCGGGTGCCCGACGAGCACACCTGTCCGGAGTGCAGGAAGACGCCGGTCAGCACGTGGTCGACGGCGCTGTCCCAGTCGGCGTCGGCGAACACGATGTGCGGGTTCTTGCCGCCGAGTTCGAGTGCCACCTTGGTGACGTGCTTCGCCGCGGTCTCGGCGATGGTCCGGCCCGTCGGCACTCCCCCGGTGAACGAGATGAAGTCGACGGCCGCGGTGTCGGTCAACGCGGCGCCCAGTGTTGCGCCGCTGCCCTGTACCAGGTTGACCACCGACGCCGGAACGCCGGCCTCTTCCGACAAGTGCGTGAAGGCGATCGTCGTCAGTGGCGTCACCTCGCTGGGCTTGGCCACCATGGTGCAGCCGGCAGCAAGCGCCGGCGCGATCTTCCACGACATCTGCAGCAGCGGGTAGTTCCACGGAGCGATGAGCACGCACACGCCGATGGGTTCGCGGACCACCCGGCTGATGACGGCGGGGTCGCCGACGTCGACGAGCCGGTCGGACTCGATGCCGGCCAACCGCGAGTAGTAGCGGAAAACCGATGTGACGTCGTCGATGTCGATGCGGCTCTCTGCCAAGGTCTTTCCGGTGTCCCGTGTTTCCAGCGTCGCCAGTTCCTCTTTGTCACGCTGCAGCAGGTCGGCGATGCGGTCGAGCAACGCGGCGCGTTCGGCCACCGGGGTGGCGGGCCAGGCGCCGTCGTCGAAGGCATTCCGCGCGGCCGCAACCGCCGCTGCTGCATCCTCCGCGGTGGCCTCGTCGACGACCGCGGCGACGCTGCCGTCGGCCGGGTTGATGATCTCCCGCGTCCCGCCGTCGGAGGCGTGCCGCCATTGCCCGTCGATCCACAGATCCGGTTCACCGTTCATGGGTTCAGCCCTTCGCCGAGTCGGGACACTACCCACTGATGGAACTCCGCGATGTGGTGTTCGGCGGGAACGAGAACGCCGCCCTGGCGGTAGGCCCGTGACGACATCGCGGGCTGAGTTCGCTCGCAAGCGTCGAAATCCTGCACGTTGACACGGTGAAACAGTTCAACGGAGTGCGATACGTCCCGCCCAGACGACACCACATCGGCGGTGTAGAGCCAGTCGCATTCGACGATGGTCCGCGAAGGCGACATCGGAAACATTCGGTGAAAGATGATGTGATCGGGAACCAGGTTGATGAAAACCGTCGGCTTCACCGTGATTGCGTAGTAGCGGCGGTCCTGGTCGTCGGTGATCCCGGGCAGCCGTTCGAATCCGGCAGAGCCGTCGACCGTGAATCCGTCTACATCCGAACCGAATTCGGCGCCAAGGCCGACATTGGCCTGAGCGGCCGTGCCCCGTGCGAACTCGGGCAGCACACCGACCAGTTCGGGGTGGATCGTGCTGCAGTGATAGCACTCCATGAAGTTTTCGACGATCAATTTCCAGTTCGCGGCCACGTCGTAGACCACGCGGTGGCCCACATCCAAGCCGCCGATGCCGTACCGGTTGATGGCGTCGGCATCACCGAGGCGGACAGTGGTCTCCGCGACAACATCGTCGAACGGCCGCGGGGTGTCGGACAGGCACACCCAGGCGTAGCCGAGCCACTCGGTCAGCGCGACCGGAACCAATCCGAACCGATAGCGATCGATGGGTGCCCCGGCCTCGTCGGTCAAGGATGCGATATTGGGTGCGGCCATGAGTTTGCCGTCCAGCGCATACGTCCAAGAGTGGTAGGGGCAGCGGATACTGCGCTTGACTTCGCCCTCCGACTCTGTGCACAACTGCGCGCCGCGATGGCGGCAGACATTGAGGAAAGCGCGCAACAATCCGTCGCGGCCACGTATCAGCAACACGCTCTCGCGTCCGATCTGGACCTTCTTGAACTTGCCGGGCTGTGCGAGGTCCGATGACCGGACCGCGCAGAACCACTCGTTCTCGAAGATGCGTTCCTGCTCGGCAGCGAAGACGCTGTCGCTGACGTAGTAATTCCCGCCCAGGGTCGTGATCAGTGCGGGGGGCGGGTTGATGGTGGTCATGGGACGACTACCTCTTGATCCGAGCCATCTCGGGATCCACCACGGGTTCTGCGTGCACCGCAGCGGTGAACCGGGTGCCGCGGTAGTCGACTTCGACGCTGTCGCCAACGGAGATACCGGCCGGCAGCCAGGCGTAGGCAATCGTGCGGCCGATGGTCGGTGAATAGCCGGCGCTGGTGATGTAACCGACGCAGTTGCCGTCGATGTAGGCGGGTTCCTTGCCGAGGACGACGGCGGTCGGTTCGTCGAACACGATGCTGCGCAACACGTTCTGCGACGCCCCGGCCCGCTCCAACGCCGCCTTGCCGATGAAGTCGTCTTTGTTCATTCGCACGGCGAAGTCCAGGCCCGCCGCCGCCGGCTGGTGTTCGTCGGTCATATCCGTACCCCAGAGGCGGTAGCCCTTCTCGATGCGCAGGCTGTTGAAGGCGATCCGCCCGGCGGCGATGACGCCGTGGTGCTGACCGGCCTCGAACAGCAGATCCCACAGTGCGGCACCGTATTCGGCGCTGGTGTAGATCTCCCAGCCGAGTTCGCCGACGTAGGACACCCGCAGCATGGTCACCGGGATCGCGTCGAGATAGGTCTGCTTGGCGCGGAAGTACTTGAAGGCGTCGTGCGACAGGTCGTCGGGGCACAACGGTGCCACCATGTCGCGGGCCAGCGGCCCCCATACGCCGATGCAGCAGGTGCCGCCGGTGACGTCGCGCAGGGTGATGTCGTCCGGCATGTGTCGCGTAAACCAGTCGAAGTCCATCGGTGAGTTGACCGCGACCTGGAAGGTGCGCTCGCCCAGTCGCGCGACGGTGATATCGCTTCGTATTCCGCCGGTTTCGTCGAGCAGCAGGGTGTAGGTGACCGACCCGATGCTCTTGTCGACGTTGTTGGTGGTCATGCGCTGCAGGAAGGCCGCGGCACCGGGCCCGGCCACCGCGTATCGCGTCAGCGGGGTCATGTCGTACATTGCCACGCGCTCCCGCGTCCAGTGCGCCTCCGCGATCGAGATCGGCGACCAGAAGCGCGATGACCAGTCGTCGCGCTCGGGGACCGCCAAACCGTCGGAACGAAGGCGCTGGGCCAGTTGAGCATTCGCCTCGAACCAGGCCGGACGCTCCCAGCCCGCGCCCTCGTAGAAGAACGCGCCCAACTGCTTCTGCCGCTCGTAGAACGGGCTGGTCCTCAAGCCACGAAGCGCCGTTCGGAACTGGTAGGGATGGATGATGTCGTAGACCTCGATGAAGGCCTGCGAGCTTGTCTGCTCGATGAACTTCGGGCTGCGCGCGACATCCTCGAACCGGTACAGGTCGCACTCGTGCACATCGATCGACGGTGTGCCGTCGACGATCCACTCGGCGGTGGCCTTGGCGACACCGGCCGAATGGGTCACCCATACCGCCTCGGCCACCCAGAAACCGCTCAGCTCACGATGCTCACCCATGATCGAGAAACCGTCGGGAGTGAACGAGAAGATTCCGTTGAACGCCTCCTCGACCTTGGAATCGCCGAGGGCGGGAAGGAGTTCGGCCGCTTCCTGCCAGGCGGGTGCGAAGTCTTCCTCAGTGAACGGCAGCATCGACGGCATCCGTTCACCGGCGGTGTCGGCCATCAGGGTGGACATGTCGACCGGCATCGGCTTGTGGCCGTAGGAGCCGATGCCCATGCGGTCGACATGTTCGCGGAAGTACAGGTCGGCATCCTGATGGCGCAGGATCGGTAGCCCGGCCTCCGACAGTTCGGTGTTGCGGCCGACCAACACGCCGATCTGACCGGTGCGCGCGTATTGGTGCGCCATCGGCACCAGCGGCACGACCAGGCCGACCTGCTTGGCGAACTGGGCGCCCCAGAATCCCGCCGCGCACACCACGATGTCGGCGGCGATGACCCCGTCGGCGGTGTGCACGCCGGTGACCCGGCCGCCAGCGTCGGCTATGCCGAGAACCTCGGTGCCAGGAAGGAAGGACGCGCCGCGCGCCATCGCCCGCCGCGCCTGGGCTTCCGCGGCGCGTACCCCCTTGGCCAAACCGTCTGTAGGCGTGTGGAATCCGCCGAGGACGCGCTCGCGGTCCAGCAGCGGGTGCAGGTCCACGCAATCGGCGGGGCTCAGTAACCGCCCGTCGATTCCCCACGCCGCGGCCCAGCCGGCCTTGCGATGCAGATCGGCCCAGCGTTCCTCGGTGGTGGCGACCTCGAGCCCACCGACGGGGTTGAAGGCCCAACCATCGGGGTGTTCGAGAGCGCCGAACTTTTCGACGGTGTAGCGCGCAAAGGCGCTCATGGTCTTGGACGGGTTGGTCTGGAACACCAGACCCGGCGCGTGCGATGTCGATCCGCCGGTCGCGAACAGTGGCCCGCGGTCGACCACGGTGACGTCGGTCAAGCCGCGGGCGGTCAGCTCATCGGCAAGTGAGGTGCCGACGATGCCGGCGCCGATCACGACAACTTTGGGCATAGGCCCGCACTCCTAGACTGTTGCGGGTCACGCAACCTCAGTGCATGACGCAACAAATCGTCCACCCATTGCGGCCGCTCGTCAATACGAACACACAGAATTAACTCTCCGGGGCTAATGTCAGATGATCTCGGCCAAGGGGAGCAGATGAGAGCGGTGTGTCGACTCCTACTGTGCGGACTAGTAGTCGTTGCCACGGCGTGTTCAACCGCGCAGGTCGACGCGGCCGAGAACGAGTGGATGATGCCCGACCTCATCGGTCAGGACTTGCAGGGCGCCCAGGACGCCATTCAGTCACTCACCGACAGCGCCGTTGCATACACCGATTCGAAGGACCTGAGCGGGCAGGACCGTATGCAGGTCAGCGATCGGCACTGGAGGGTCTGCACGTCGTCGCCGTCGCCGGGCGAAACGTTCACCGCCGACACCGAAATCGAGTTCGGCGTCGTGCGGATCGAGGAAATCTGCCCCTAGCGCGCCCGTAACCCGTCGAGCACGAAACCGAGATGGCGCCGCCACACCCTGTCATCGCCTTCGGACATCGAGATCACCTTCGACATCGCCCACAGCAGCGTGGCCAGATCGTCACCGCCGAAGTCGGCGCGTAGCGCGCCGGCGTCGCTGGCCCGTCGCACCACCGATTCCAGCACTCCCCCCGCGCGCCCACACTCGGCGCCGACGTCAACCGAGCCAACGGGATTACGCGCAATCGCCTCGTTCAGCGAGCGGTCGCGCGCCTGCATCGCGAACAGCCCGTCCAGAAAACCGGCGAAACCCCGCCACGCGTCGGGATCGGCCAACGCCGCCGCGGCCAACCGATCGACCTCCGCCAGCCGGTCCGGAAGTACCGCGTCGAGCAGAGCCCCTCGATTCGGGAAGTGGTTGTACAGCGTGCCGATGCTGACCCCGGCCCGACGCGCGATCTCGTCAAGCGGCACGTCCACCCCACGCTCGGAGAACAGCTCGGCCGCGGCCGCCGTCAACCGGTCGCGGTTGCGCAAAGCATCCGCACGCATCGTCGTCACCAGGCAATACTAGCTAACTTGAGGACAGGCTCAAGTTCTGGTACTAAGTTGAGTATGACCTCAACTTCTTCTCGCCCTGTCCTCGTGGTCCTTGGAGCCGGCCCCGGCCTCGGCATGTCCGTGGCCCACCGATTCGGTAAGGAGGGCTACGCCGTCGCATTGATCTCGCGCAGCGACAAGCGGCATGCCGACTACCTTCTCTCCCTCGGCGAGGCCGGTGTGGACGCCGCGGCGTTCACCGCCGACGCCGCCGATCCGACACAGCTGCGCGGCGCGATCAACGCGGTACGACACCGCTTCGGCCGCATCGACGTCGGCTATTACGGCCCAGCCGCGGTGATGTCGCTCGCGGGCGACATCACCACCCTCGATGCTGCTGGCGCCGAGTCTGCGCTCAAGGATGTCCCGCCCGCGGTCGATTTCGCGTCGCTGCTGATTCCCGAACTGACACAGCGAGGTTCGGGCGGATTACTGTTCGCCGGCGGCCTGAGCAGCGTGGTCCCGATGCCGCCGCTCGGTGGCCTGGCCCTGTACGCGGCCGCGCTGCGCAACTATGCGATCACCCTGAACGCCGCCCTCGCGCCGGTCGGGGTCTATGCGGGCACGATCACGATCGGCGGCCTGATCGAACGGGGCGACATCCACCGTGCGATGCAAGGCAATCCGGATCTGCTCGGTGGCACCGCCGTCGAAACCCTGAACCCCGATGACCTGGCCGAGATCGTATGGAAGCTATACAACGACGGGCACGAGGCCGAAGCCGTCGTCAACGCCCTACGCGTCTGACGACTCGCCCTTGGTGTCGGAGCCCGAATCCGTTTCCGGCAGTAGCGCTTCCAGCGCCGAGCCAGTGATCCGCCGGAACGCCCGCCGTGGCCGCTTCGCGTCGAGGATCGCCACCTCCAGCGTCGACGGCCCGAGGGTGCGCTGCTCCGAGCCGCCGTTGCCGGAGGCCTTCAGCGCCTCGACGGCGACCGTGACCGCCTCCCCGAGGCTGAGATCCTCTTTGTAGGACTCGTTGAGCTTGGCGATGATCGGCTCGGTGGTGCCGCCCATCACCACGAAATGCGGCTCGTCGTTGACCGACCCGTCATACGTAATGCGGTACAGCTCTGGCGGCTTGGACTCGCCGTGGTGCGCGACCTCCGCGACACACAACTCCACCTCGTAGGGCTTGGCCTGTTCGGTGAAAATTGTGCCGAGCGTCTGTGCGTATACGTACGCGAGCTGGCGGCCGGTGACGTCACGGCGGTCGTACGCATAGCCTTTGGTGTCGGCCCACTGGATACCGCCGCGGCGCAGGTTGTCGAATTCGTTGAAGCGCCCGGCGGCCGCAAAACCCACTCGGTCGTACAGCTCACTGATCTTCTGCAGCGACCGCGACGGGTTCTCCGCGACGAACAGCACCCCGTCGGCGTATGCCAGCGCGACGAGGCTACGGCCCCTCGCGATGCCTTTGCGCGCGAGTTCGGAGCGCTCCCGCATCGCCTGTTCGGGCGAAATAAAGTAAGGAAAGGTCACGAGTCTCCCCGCGCGTCAGTCGACGGCCCGGAATCTGACCGCAAAGCGCCTTGGCTGGAACGGCTTTCGATGACCTCGCGCGCCAGCGTCGCAATACGGTCCTCCGGCACCTCCTCCGCCCCTTCAACGCCGATCACAACCGCGGTCGGAAAGATGCCGCGCACCAGGTCCGGCCCGCCGGTCGCCGAATCGTCGTCGGCGGCGTCGTAGAGGCCCTCGATGGCGACCCGCAACGCCGAATCGGCGTCGACTGCCTGCGAGTACAGCTTCTTGATGGACGACTTGGCGAAGACCGATCCCGAGCCGACGGCCTGGTAGCCCTCTTCCTCGATGTTCCAGCCGCCGGCGGCGTCGAAGGAGACGATGCGCCCCGCAGCTTGCGGATTCGGGTCATCGAGGTCGTAGCCCGCGAGCAGCGGCAGCGCGACGAAACCCTGCAGCGCTGCACCGAGATTGCCGCGCACCATCGTTGCCAGCCGGTTCACCTTGCCCGCGAAGGTCAGCGCCACACCCTCGACCTTCTCGTAATGCTCCAGCTCGACCGCATACAAGCGGGCGAACTCGACCGCGATCGCCGCGGTCCCGGCAATGCCAGTGGCCGTGTAGTCGTCGGTGATGTACACCTTCTTCACATCACGGCCAGCGATCATGTTGCCCTGCGTGGAGCGCCGGTCACCGGCCATCACCACACCGCCCGGGTACCTCAGGGCGACGATCGTGGTGCCGTGCGGCAAAGCCCCCGACGGCACGACGTCCGATGCACGGTTGAAAGGCAAAAGGTCGGGCGCATGGCGGCGCAGCAAGTCAGAAAAGGACGATATGTCCACAGGTACGGAAGGTGCTCCAGAGAGGGTTTTGGGAAAGGCCAGCTGTTCGCGATGCGGCCAGGTCACTGTCCGCCCTTTTGGACGTACGCGCGCACGAAGTCCTCGGCGTTCTCCTCGAGAACGTCGTCGATCTCGTCCAGCAGGTCGTCGGTCTCCTCGGCCAGCTTCTCGCGACGCTCCTGGCCGGCGGCCGTGCTGCCGGTGAGGTCGTCGTCCTCGCCGCCACCACCGCCACGCTTAGTCTGCTCCTGAGCCATCGCTGCCTCCTGCGTATGTCATCGGCGGGCTCACTGCTGCCCGCCGGTCCTTCCACAGTACCGGTCGACGGGCGAATTGCCCGGGATAGAGCACTTACGTGGTGAGCTGTTCAACCAGTTCGGCGGCCGTGCGCACGGAATCCAGCAGGGCCCCGACGTGCGCCTTACTGCCCCGCAGCGGCTCCAGGGTAGGAATCCGGACCAGCGAATCGCCGCCGAGGTCGAAGATCACCGAGTCCCAGCTGGCCGCGGCGATGTCCGCGCCGAACCGGCGCAGGCACTCACCGCGGAAGTACGCGCGGGTGTCCGTCGGCGGGTTGTCCACGGCGTCGATCACCTGCTGCTCGGTGACCAGCCGCTTCATCGAGCCGCGCGCGACCAGCCGGTTGTACAGGCCCTTGTCCAGCCGCACGTCGGAATACTGCAGGTCCACCAGGTGCAGGCGCGGCGCCGACCAGCTCAGGTTCTCCCGGTGCCGGAAGCCGTCGAGCAGCCGTAGCTTCGCGGGCCAGTCCAGCACGTCCGCGCATTCCATCGGATCGCGCTCGAGCAGATCGAGAATGTTGGCCCAGGTCTGCACGATGTCGGCGGCGCGCGGGTCGGGATCGCGGCTGTCCACCAGCTTGGCCACTCGGTCCAGGTAAATCCGTTGCAGCGCAAGGCCGGTCAGCTCACGGCCGTCGGCCAGCGCCACCGTCGCACGCAGCGATGGGTCACGGCTGATCACGTGCACGGCGTGCACCGGGCGGGCCAGCGCCAGGTCCGTGAGGTCCATGCCCTCTTCGATCAGGTCCAGCACCAATGAGGTGGCGCCCAGCTTGAGGTAGGTCGAGGTCTCGGCGAGGTTCGCGTCGCCGATGATGACGTGCAGTCGCCGGTACTTGTCCGCGTCGGCGTGCGGCTCGTCGCGGGTGTTGATGATTCCGCGCTTGAGCGTGGTCTCCAGGCCGACCTCGACCTCGATGTAGTCGGCGCGCTGGGACAGCTGGAACCCGGGCTCGTCACCCGATGGGCCGATGCCGACCCGACCCGAGCCGGTGATCACCTGCCGCGACACCAGATGCGGGGTCAGGCCAGCGATCACCGCCGAGAACGGCGTCTGGCGCGACATCAGGTAGTTCTCGTGGGAACCGTAGGAGGCGCCCTTGCCGTCCACATTGTTCTTGTAAAGCTGCAGCTTGGCGGCGCCGGGCACGCTGGCGACGTGGCGGGCGGCGGCCTCCATCACCCGCTCGCCTGCCTTGTCCCAGATCACCGCGTCAATCGGGTCTGTGCACTCCGGCGCCGAGTACTCGGGATGCGCGTGGTCGACGTAGAGCCGGGCGCCGTTGGTCAGGATCATGTTGGCGGCGCCGACCTCGTCGGCATCCACGACCGGCGGCGGGCCGGCGGAGCGACTCAGGTCGAACCCGCGGGCGTCGCGCAGCGGCGACTCCACCTCGTAATCCCAGCGCGTGCGCTTGGCGCGCTGGATGCCGGCGGCCGCGGCGTACGCCAGCACCGCCTGCGTGGACGTCAGGATCGGATTCGCGGTCGGGTCGGACGGCGAGGAAATGCCGTACTCGACCTCGGTTCCGATAATCCGCTGCATGTGGCCAAGCCTAGGGGACGCGCAGCAGTAGCCTGCGACCGTGCCATCCGAGCAGCCCATGATTGACGTGTCGCAACGCCGTGCCGCCGACGCGTGGTTCCTCGACCGTGGCCTGCCCGCGGTGCTGCGCACGGGAGCCCTGGTTCGGCGATTGTGGCCGCGATCGGCACCCGCGTTGGCGGCGTTCGCGGTCTTCATGGTCAATTCCGCGTTCGTCGTCCTCGTCACCGGAAAACACACCATCGACATCGAGGGCCATCCGACGCGAACCGAGTGGTTCATCTTGGCCCTGCTCGTCGTGGTGTTGCCCGTTGCGACGTTCGTCGGCTGGTTGGTTTCGCGTATCTCCACCGTGCGGGGCCGCACCGTGGCTGCCACTGCGGCGGTAGCCATCGCGGTCGGAGGTGGCGTTCTCGGTGGACCCAGCCCACGGGTACTTGTGGACCTTCTCTTCGAGGCCATCGTGATCGCCGCCATCCTTGCGCTGACTGCGTGTGGCGCTGGCTCCATCCTGGGCTGGGCCCTGCAGATGACGACGTCGAACCTTGCCGCGGCGGGATCGTTGGTGACGCGCGCGCTGCCGCTGCTCCTGCTGACGTTTCTGGTCTTCTTCAATTCCCCGGTGTGGCTGATGGCGGCCACGGTGTCGCGTCCACGCTTATGGCTGGCGCTGCTGTTCCTCACCGTTATCGCCGCGGCGTTCGTGGTGTCGGTCACCGCCGACCGAGTCAAGCCGATCATGGATGCCGGCGCCCCGAGCGACGACCACTCTTCGCGACTGGTGGGCACACCGTTTGAAACGATGCCGGATCCAGCGGGCGTGCGGCCACTCAGCCGTGCCGAGCGGCTCAATGTCATATTCGTGGCGGCCGCATCGCAACTCAGCCAGATTCTGATAATCGCCGCAATGACCGCCCTACTCTTCTTGATCCTGGGCCTCATCCTGCTGTCCCCCGAATTGCTGGCGGTGTGGACACATAACGGCCGCAGCGATGGCACCGTGCTGGGTATGACGATCCCCGTGCCGGATTCGTTGATTCAGATCGCGTTCTTCCTCGGTGCACTGACGGTGATGTACATCAGCGCCAGGACCGTCAGCGACGTCGAGTACCGCATGCGGTTCTTCGACCCGCTCATCGACGACATCCGTTTGACGCTGGTTGCCCGAAATCGTTATCGGGCGGCGGTATCGGCGCGCTGAACCGCCGCAGACGCCGCAATCGCGCACAATGTTGCCCGTGTCGGACATGCGGCAGGTGCATGAGTGGTTCTTGCATCGCGGCCTGCCGCTGGTGCTCACCCGGCGGGTGCGGTCGCGGGCTTTGATCGAGCGGTCTGCACCGATGGTCAGCGGCATCGGCGCCGTCATCTCGACGACGATGCTGCTCGCAGACCTCACCGGCGGTGATCCGGACTACGGCTACGTGATCCGCCTTACGGTTCTTACGCTGCTTCTCATCGCTGCTCCGTTCGCGCTGTACCTGCTTCACCGCAGCGGCACCACGCGAGGCGAGGCGGGCCGAAGGTCGGCGGCGCTGCTGGTGATGGCGCTCTTCGTGTTCGGACTTCCGTTCGCCGACAGCGGGTTCTCGGGGATCGCCGCGGCCGAGGCGATCGGATTCGCGATTGTCGCACTGCTGGCGATATGGCTGACCTATCTCGGTTTTGGCTCAATCGCCTTGTGGGCGTTCCGGTTTGCCTCGGTACAGTTCGGCGCGCTCGGCACTCTGATGAGCCGCGCCCTTCCGCTGTTGATGATCACCGTGCTGGTGTATTTCACCGCTGAACTGTGGCAGCTGTCCGCTCGGATGACCCGCCAAAGACTCTGGCAGACAATCGGTTTCCTGGCAATGGTGGCGGTCTTGTTCATGGTCACCACAATTCGCGACGAGGTACGCGCGCTCAGGGAGGACCGCGCCGGCCAGACCGATCCCGCACAGCTACTGGCGAATACCCCGTTGGCCATAAACCCAGGACTACAACCCGAGCGCACTCCGCTTTCGCTCGCCGAGCAGATCAATGTTGTGGCGGTGATGGTGGTGTCGCAGGCGATTCAGGTGGTGTTCTTCACGGCCGGCCTTTTCGCATTCTTCATCGCCCTCGGTGTCGTTGCCGTGCCCGACGACGTCACCGTGCTGTGGTCGGCGGAGCAGACCTGCGCGGTCGGCCAACCGCCCTGCGCCGGCACGTGGTTCGGCATCCACGTGCCGATACCACAGACGGCTGTGCACACGTCGTTGTTCGTCGCGGTGCTGTCCGGGTCGTACTTCACCGTCAGTACTAGCGTCGACCCGCTATACCGGGAGCGGTTCTTTGACCCGCTGATCGCCGACGTGGCGGTGAGCCTGGCCGGCCGCGACGCCTATCTGGAACTGGAACGTGACGCCCCTGACTGCCGCAGTCTGCAGTGTTGGGGTTTTCCGACTGCTCGCGCAGAGGACTAGAGGTACTGACCCAGGTTCGACTCGGTGTCGATGGCGCGGCTCGCACTCGAGCTCTTGCCGGTGACCAGCGTGCGGATGTAGACGATCCGCTCGCCCTTCTTACCCGAAATCCGCGCCCAGTCATCGGGATTCGTGGTGTTGGGCAGGTCCTCGTTCTCGGCGAACTCGTCGACGATCGAGTCGAGCAGATGCTGGATGCGCAGACCGGGCTGACCGGTCTCCAGCACCGACTTGATCGCGTTCTTCTTCGCGCGGTCGACGACGTTTTGGATCATGGCGCCGGAGTTGAAGTCCTTGAAGTACATGACTTCCTTGTCACCGTTGGCGTAGGTGACCTCCAGGAACCGGTTGTCGTCGATCTCGGCGTACATCCGGTCGACGACCTTTTCGATCATCGCCTTCAGGCAGGCCCCGCGGTCGCCGCCGAACTCGGCCAGGTCGTCGGCATGCACGGGCAGCGCCTCGACGAGGTACTTCGAGAAGATGTCCTGGGCCGCCTCGGCGTCCGGCCGCTCGATCTTGATCTTGACGTCCAGGCGGCCGGGCCGCAGGATCGCCGGGTCGATCATGTCCTCGCGGTTGGAGGCGCCGATCACGATGACGTTCTCCAGCCCCTCGACGCCGTCGATTTCCGACAGCAACTGCGGGACCACCGTCGTCTCCACGTCCGAGCTGACGCCGGTGCCGCGGGTGCGGAAGATCGAGTCCATCTCGTCGAAGAACACGATCACCGGGGTGCCCTCGGACGCCTTCTCCCGGGCGCGCTGGAAGATCAGCCGGATGTGGCGTTCGGTCTCGCCGACGAACTTGTTCAGCAGCTCCGGGCCCTTGATGTTGAGGAAGTAGCTCTTCGCCTCGCGCGCGTCATCGCCGCGGACCTCGGCCATCTTCTTGGCCAGCGAGTTGGCCACCGCCTTGGCGATCAGCGTCTTGCCGCAGCCGGGCGGGCCGTAGAGCAGTACACCCTTCGGCGGGCGCAGCGAGTACTCGCGGTAGAGCTCCTTGTGCAGGAACGGCAGCTCGACGGCGTCGCGGATCTGCTCGATCTGCCTGCCGAGGCCGCCGATGTCGTTGTAACTGACGTCGGGGACCTCTTCGAGAACCAGATCCTCGACCTCGGCCTTGGGGATGCGCTCGAACGCGTATCCGGCCTTGGTGTCGACAAGCAGCGAGTCACCGGGCCGCAGCTTGCGCGGACGTTCGTCGTTGTCGTCGTCGATCACCTCGAGCTCGGGCAGGAATTCGGCGGCCACCAACGGCTCGGCCAGCCAGACGATGCGCTCCTCGTCGGCGTGACCGACCACGAGCGCGCGGTGCCCGTCGGACAGGATCTCGCGCAGGGTGCTGATCTCACCGACGGATTCGAAGTTGCCGGCCTCGACGACCGTCAGCGCCTCGTTCAGGCGCACAGTCTGGCCCTGCTTGAGCGTCTTGGTGTCGATGTTGGGCGAGCACGTCAGCCGCATCTTGCGGCCGGAGGTGAACACGTCAACGGTGTCGTCCTCCTGGACGGACAGCAGCACGCCGTAACCGCTAGGGGGCTGACCCAGCCGGTCGACCTCTTCACGCAGTGCCAGCAACTGCTGACGGGCCTCTTTGAGGGTTTCCATCAACTTGGCGTTACGCGCTGCAAGCGAGTCAATCCGCGCCTCGAGCTGGTGCACATCGCGCGCGCTGCGCAATCCGCTCTGCGGGCCTACCGCGTTCTCCAGCTGCTCACGCAGGATCGCGGCCTCACGGCGCAATTCCTCCAACTCGGCAGCATCATCGCTGGACATGGGGGCCGAGAAACCCTCTGGGTAGGCTTCCGAACGCTCTGACTCACTCATGTTGCGCTCCCTCCCGCACCGGATATTGGTGCAGTAACAACTTCAACGCTACCGGCGATTCAGCCTTTGTGTGCGGTGTAGGAATTCGACACACCAGCAACACTTGTTAACCTCTCTGAAGAGCTGGGCCAATCGAAAGGACAATCGTGACCCTGAAAAGCCTCGTTACCGGCGTGGCAGCGGCCGCACTAGTGGGTGGTGCGGCAGCAGGTGTGACTTCCATTGCATCCGGCACGATTTCTGCTGCGCCAGCGGTGCAACCAGTCGTGTTCGACATCCCGCTGCCCCTTGCGCCGGCCCCCGAGCTCGAGGGGCAGCTGCAGTCGACCCTCACCGGCCTGGCCGGTGGCGGCTCGTTCGGCGGCGGCAAGTCCGCGTATGTCCAAGGCGGTGTCGGCCGGATCGAGGCCATCACCGCGGATCGGGCATACAACAACGCGGCGGCCAGGGGCGTGTTCCCGCTGAGCTTCTTCATCGCGAACATCAACCAGAACGGCGGCACGGCTACCGCGGACGTCACCGCAACGGCCGCCAACGGTGCCACCGCCACTCAGACGGTGACGTTCGTCGCCGGCCCGAGCCCCACCGGCTGGCAGATGTCGAAGGCAGTCTGCCCTGGCATTGCTGACCTCAGCTAGCTGATCCATCTGGTGCACCGCACCACTCGTGCTGTAGCCCTGAGCGCCGTCGCAATCGCGGCGGCGCTCGGGTTTAGCGCATGTGGTGCTGACGACGAACCCAGCAGGCCCGCGGCGGTCGAGACACCGCCGCCGATAACCAAACCGCCGACGGCGCCGGTAGCGCCGCCACCGCTCGCCGATCCGTTGCCGCCTCCCGCTGCTCTCACCGACGTGATGGCAAGGCTGGCCGATCCCAACATCCCCGGCGCGGAGAAGGTCGGCCTCGTCGAAAACGCCACCGCCGACGACGCCGCCGCGCTGGACCGCTTCGGCCTGGCGCTGCGCGACGGCGGGTACCTGCCGGTGACATTCGAGGCCGCCGACCTCACCTGGTCCCAAGCCAATAAGGGCAACATCCTGACCACCGTGGTCGTCAAGACTGCCAACGAGCAGGGCGGCGACTTCACCTTCCCGATGGAGTTCAGTCCGACCAACGGCTCCTGGCAATTGACCCGGCAGACCGCCGACATGCTGCTACAGCTGGGCCAGGATCCGCCGCCCACACCGACGCCCTGAGCATGTGGATCGGCTGGCTGGAATTCGACTTGCTGCTCGGCGATGTGCGATCGCTCAAGCAGAAGCGCTCCACCATCCGCCCGGTAATCGCCGAACTGCAGCGCCGATTCGCCGTGTCCGCCGCTGAGACGGGTTCACAAGACTTGCACCGCCGCGCCAGCGTCGGCATCGCCGCGGTGTCCGCGGACCGCGCGCACATCGTCGATGTGCTCGATGCCGCCGAGCGATTGGTGGCCTCCCGGCCGGAGATGGACCTGCTGTCGGTGCGTCGCGGACTGCGGCGCAGCACCGACGACTAGACGCCGCCTCCGAGTTGCCGCTTGCGTCGCAGCGGCATGGGCGCGACGGCACCCGGCGCCAATTTGCGCACGCTGATCAGAAAGGCCGTGTGGCCGCGCATCGTGTGTTGTGGCCGCACCGCGAGGCCGACGACGTGCCACGCGCGCTGCATGCTCTCCCAGGCCCGCGGCTCGGTCCAGCACTGCTGCTCGCGCAGCGCTTCGACGGTCCGCGACAGCTGGGTCACGGTCGCGACGTAGATCATCAACACCCCGCCGGCCACCAGGGCGGCACCGATCGCCTCGAGCACGTCCCACGGCGCCAGCATGTCGAGCACGACCCTGTCCACTTCCGGGCCCGAATAGTCGGCGACGTCCGCGATCACCAACTCCCAGTTGGCGGGACGCTCACCGAAGAACGTCTCGACGTTGCGAAGGGCTTGTGGAGCGTGGTCGTCGCGCACCTCGTAGGAGACCACCCGACCGTCGGGCCCGACGGCCCGCAGCAGCGAGCACGTCAGCGCCCCGGAACCGGCGCCGGCCTCCAACACCCGCGCGCCAGGGAAGATGTCGCCCTCGTGCACGATCTGGGCCGCATCCTTCGGGTAGACGACCTGCGCGCCGCGGGGCATCGACATCACGTAATCCACCAGCAGCGGCCGCAGCACCAGGAACTGGTCGCCGCTCGTGGACTTGACCACGCTGCCCTCCGGCAGTCCGATCACGGTGTCGAGCGCGATGATGCCGCGATGGGTGTGGAACTCTCCGCCGGGCGTCAGCACCATCGTGTAGTGCCGGCCTTTGGCGTCGGTGAGTTGCACGCGATCACCGACGGCAAACGGACCGGTCCTGGGCACAGCTGATCAGCCTGCCAGCAGGCACGCCGAGGCGGGTGCGCGGGGTTGTCGGGGGGTCGACCTACGCTGCTGTTATGAACGACGAGCCGGCCCCGGTGCGTCGGCCGGCGCTGTCTCCATCGAGGGCCAGCGATTTCAAGCAGTGCCCGCTGCTGTACCGGTTCCGGGCGATCGACCGGCTGCCCGAGCCGTCGTCCACCGCGCAGGTGCGGGGCTCGGTGGTGCACGCCGCCCTGGAGCAGCTGTACGGGCTGCCCGCAGCCGAGCGTGGCCGCGACACCGCAATCGCGCTCGTCGATCCGGCCTGGGAGAGGATCGTCGCCGAGCAGCCGGATTTGGCCGACGACATCGACCCCGACCTGCGGGCCGAACTGCTGGACGAGGCACGGGCGCTGCTGTCGGGCTACTACCGGCTCGAAGACCCGACGCGGTTCGACCCGCAGAGCTGCGAACAGCGCGTCGAGGTCGAACTCGAGGACGGCACGCTGCTACGCGGTTTCGTCGACCGCATCGACGTCGCGCCCACCGGCGAGCTGCGAGTCGTCGACTACAAGACCGGCAAGGCGCCACCCGAAGCGCGAGCGCTGGCCGAGTTCAAGGCCATGTTCCAGATGAAGTTCTACGCGGTCGCCCTGCTTCGGTCGCGGGACGTGTTGCCCACCAGGTTGCGGCTGCTGTACCTGGCCGACGGCACAGTGCTGGATTACTCTCCCGATCTCGACGAGTTGCTGCGCTTCGAGAAGACGCTGACGGCGATCTGGCGTGCCATCCAAAAGGCCGGCGCCACAGGCGATTTCCCTCCGAACCCGTCTCGGCTATGTGACTGGTGCGCGCACCACGCCCACTGCCCGGTGTTCGGCGGCACCCCGCCGCCGTATCCCGGTTGGCCGGAGAACCTGGACGAGGGCTCCGCTTCCGAAGACGATGTCGTGCTGCAGTCCGCGGAGCCCGCTGCGTGATTGGCAGCCACTACCGTCGGCTGCCGTCCGACGGCGGGTTTCAATCGTTCGAGTCCACCGATGGCACGCGCAGCAATTGGGATCCCGAAATCCAGCACGGCTCACCGCCGCTGGCGCTGATGACCAAGCACATCGAGGAACTCGCAGCGGGCTCGGGACTGCGTATCGGCCGATTGACGCTGGACATCCTCGGCGCGATACCCGTTGCGCCGGTGCGGGTTCGGGCGTGGGTGGAACGGCCGGGCCGGCGCATTTCGATGATGGCTGCCGAGATGGTGGCGTCACGCCCCGACGGCGCTGACCGCGCCGTCGCCCGGGTGACCGCATGGCTGCTGGCGCCCAGCGACACGACGGATGTCGTCACTGACCGCTATCCCCCGCTCGTCGAAGGTGAACAGGTCCCGGTCCCCCACAGTTGGCAGGGCGCGAAAGGTTATCTCGAGGCGGTCAGTTGGCGTAGGCAACGAGCCGCAGAGGGTGAATCCGCTGTGGTGTGGCTCAGCCCACTCGAGCACTTGGTCGACGACGAGGAAATGACCGACCTGCAGCGGTTGGCGCTCGTCGTCGACTGCGCCAATGGTGCTGGCGCAGCGCTCGATCCCGAGCGGTTCATGTTCATGAATACCGACACCGACGTGCACCTACACCGGTTGCCCGCCGGTAACGACTTCGCACTGCGGGCGCGCGGGTCAATCGGCCCCGACGGCATCGGCGTGACAACGGCGGAAATCTTTGACCGCCAAGGCTTTATCGGGACGGTGGCGCAGACGCTACTGGTTCAGCGCAGAGCATGAACGACGAAATCGTTTGGCAGTTCGACCTCGCCTGGGCGCTGGCCGATCTGCACCTGTCGGTGCTCGTCGACGACGACTTCCTATGGGAACCCGCGCCGCTGTGCTGGACGGTGCGACCCGACGCCGCCGGCGTCTGGCGCCCCGACTGGGCCGATACCGAACCCGACCCGATTCCCGTGCCGACCATCGGATGGCTCACCTGGCACATCTCATGGTGGTGGTCGGTGACCATCGATCACCTGGCCGGTGTGGCGCCGCGTGACCGCACCGACGTCGTGTGGCCAGGTGACGGACTCGCCGCAGTAGCGCACCTGCGAGATCTGGCTAACCAGTGGCGCGAGCTGCTCGTGAGGGCCGACCTGACCAGGCAGTCGGCGTTTCCCTGGGGCGCTGATGCCGGCCGCACCGTGACGCACACCGCGCTGTGGGTGAATGTCGAGCTGACCAAGAACATCTCGGAGATCGGACAACTGCGCCTGTTGCGCGCCGCGCGCGGATAGTGTCGCCCGCCCCGAACGTGAGCTTGTTGGTCAATTTTCGCCGAGATCTCGCACACAGGCTCACGTTCGGCACAAGACCGTGTCTATACAGTTGCATCTATATAGATGTCCTGCAATACTAGGGCCATGGATGTTTTCGAAGCGGTCGCCGAGCCGAGTCGACGCGCATTACTCGACGCGCTGATCGACGGCGAGCACACCGCGGGTGAATTGGTGGCCACACTGCCCGGCCTGACGCAGCCGACCGTGTCGCGGCATCTGCGCGTACTGCGCGAGGTCGGGCTCGTCGAGGTCCGCCCCGACGCCCAGCGCCGGATCTACGCGCTGCGCGCCGACGGACTGGTCGAGATCGACGAGTGGATCAACCGTTACCGCCGCTACTGGGCAGATCACCTCGACGCCCTCGAGCGGCACCTGAAATCAACGCATCGGGAGGCGAAATGACCGGAAAGGAAGGAAAACTCACCATCGAGGGCGACAAGGCCATGCTCAGCTTCGAGCGCAGGCTGCCGTATTCCGTCGAGGCGGTGTGGACGGCTATCACCGATCCGGCTCACCGCAATCAATGGATGGGCCAGACCACCATCGACGCTCGTGAAGGCGGGACGATCTCAATGGTGCCGACCGGGCCTCCGCAGCCGCCCAAGATGAAGACGATGACCGGACGCATCCGGGTGTGGGACCCGCCGCATGTGTTCGAACACGAATGGAACCAGCGCGTCGTCGAACCCGGCGTGGTCCGCTACGAGTTGTCACCAGACGGCGATGGCACGCTGCTTCGGTTCAGCCACCGCGGGCTCAGCGTCCCCAACGCACAGGGCTTCCTGCCCGGCACCCACGCCTACTTCGACCGGCTGGAGGCATATCTCGCAGGCGATGCGCTGCCCAACTGGGCGCAGCGCTACCAAGAAGTCGCAGAGTCATCCGCCCGATAGGAATTGCTATGCAGCACAACGGCTCCCACATCGCCGCACCTACCTTGGCGATCGCATACCACTCGAGGTTCGGGCACACCGCGGTTCTGGCCGACGCCGTCGCCGCGGGTGCCGGCGAGGCCGGTGCCGACGTCAGCGTCATCGCGTTGGACCGCATGACCGATGCCGACTGGGACATCCTCGACGGTGCCGACGGGATCATCTTCGGCAGCACGACGTACATGGGCAATGTATCGGCGGGCTTCCAGACGTTCGCCGAACAAACCGGACGACGATGCCTGAACGGAACCTGGAGGGATAAGGTCGCGGCCGGCTTCACCAACTCCGGGGCCAAGAGCGGCGACAAGGTGAACACGCTGATGTCGCTGGCGATCTTCGCCGCCCAGCACCACATGCATTGGGTGAACCTCGGATTGGGCGCCGGCTGGAACAGCTCGGCGGGCAGCGAGAACGACCTCAACCGGCTGGGCTTCTGGCTGGGCGCGGGCGCGCAGACCGACGTGGACGCCGGCCCCGACCAGGTGCACCCGTCCGATGTGCAGACGTGCCGCCATCTGGGGTGGCGGGTGGCGCTGGTGACGCGGCAGCTCAACGTCGGTCGAGCGGCTAGCGCAGCGGTTTCATCTCCTGCAGCAGGGTCGGCACCAGTTCGCTGACGGTGGGGTGGATGTGCATGGTCCGGGAGATCGCGGTGTAAGGCTTCTTGGCCGTCATGATGTCCAGGATGGCGTGGATGACCTCGTCGCCGCCGACCCCGAGGATCGCAGCGCCGAGGATCTCCTCGGTCTCGGCATCGACCACGACTTTCATGAAGCCCTGCGTCTCCCCCTTCTCGACGGCGCGCCCGACCCGTGTCATCGGTCGCTTGCCCACCAACGCCTTTCGGCCCGATTTGCGGACCTGGTCGACCGTCATGCCGGCCCGGCCCAGCGGCGGATCGATGTACAGCGCATAGGTGGTGACCCGGTCGCTGACGCGGCGGGGATCGTCGTCAAGGAGATTCGCGGCGACGATCTCGAAGTCGTTGTACGACGTGTGGGTGAATGCGCCTCGTCCATTGCAGTCGCCCATCGCCCAGATGTGCTCGACGTTGGTGCGCAATTGGTCGTCGACGACGATGTAGCCACGTTTGTCGGTCTCCACTCCCGCGTTCTCGAGGCCGAGGTCGTCGGTATTGGGCTGACGGCCCACCGCCATCAGCAGGTGACTGCCGGTGATCGGCGCCGCGCCGTCCCGCGGGATCACGTCGAAACCGTTGTCGCGCTTGCTGAACCGGATGGCGTTGGCGTCGACCACGACGTCGATGCCCTCGCCTTCCAGAATCTCCTTGATGGTGGCCGAGACGTCCTCGTCTTCCCGTGACGTCAGCCGCGGACCCTTTTCGATCACGGTCACGCGGGCACCGAACCGACGGTACATCTGTGCGAACTCCAGGGCGATATAGCTGCCCCCGATGATGACCAGATGCTCTGGCACGGTGTCGAGTTCCAGGATGCCAACGTTGGTCATGTAGTCGATGTCGGAGAGCCCCCGCATGTCCGGCGCCACCGCCCGCCCACCGACGTTGAGGAAGATCTTGTCGGCTTCCAGGACTCGTCCGTCGACGCGAAGCGTGTGCGCACTTTCGAAGCGGGCGTGGCCCCGGATGAACGTGCAGCCGTCCATACCGTTGATCCAGGACTCGAGCCCGTCGCGGTCGCCCAGCATCACTTTATCCTTGCGCGCCTTGACCTTTGCCATGTCGATGCTGATTTCGCCTGTGCCGACGCCGTATTCGGCGCCACGGCGGGCCAGGTGGGCCGCGTGCGCGCTCGCCACCAGAGTCTTGGTCGGGATACAGCCATAGTTGACGCAAGTGCCGCCTACCAGTTTGCGTTCGATCACCGCCACCGTCTGACCCGCCTGGGTCAGGCGGCCCGCCAGCGGCGGACCGGCCTGGCCGGCGCCGACGATGATTGCGTCGAATTTCTCTGTCACCGTGCGCCGTTCAGACGAGGCTCACGAGGAACGCGACCAGGAAGCCGCCGCCGACGGCCACCACGTCTTCGAGGATGGCGCCCGGCCGGTCCTGTCCGTTGCGAGCCGATGCCAGGCGGCTACGCGCCTCCGCGCCAGCCAGCGTGCCCAGCACGGCGCCGATCATTCCCGCGCCCATGGCGCTGAACGTGTGGAAGAACGCGCTGCCGATGATCGCACCCGCGAAGGCGCCCATGATGAGTCGGGTGATGAATTGTGGCGCGCTCTTACGACTCGGCGTCTTCGGCAACTGATCGGTGACGAGTTCCACCAATAGGAAAATCGTCAGGATGGTGACGGTGATCGGGTGGGCTATCCACTCCGACCATTTGCCGTCGACATCGATCCAGCCCAGGAAAGCCCCCCACGCGACGATCGCCGGAGCCGTCAGCGCCCGCAGACCGGCGATCACACCGATAAGCAGTGCCAGCAGCAGAACGAGCGCATGCGTCATGTGGACCTCCCGACCGGTGAGAATGACACCCGGACGCTAACACGCGAATTGACGCGGGACGCGGCGAATCAGAAGCGGCAGAACCGGATGTCGGAGGCCAGGATTGCCTTCGCGCCGATCGCTGCGATTTCGTCCATGATGGAGTTGACGTCTCGACGCGGTACCAGTGCGCGCACCGCAACCCACGCAGGGTCGGCGAGCGGGGCGATGGTGGGCGATTCGAGTCCCGGCGTGACCGCGGTCGCCTCGTCGAGCACGCTGCGCGGGCAGTCGTAGTCCAGCATCAGGTACTGCTGGCCGAACACCACGCCCTGGACCCGCGCCGCCAGCTGGTCGCGGGCGGCGGCGTGGTCGTCCGCGGGGTTTTCGCTTTCGATCAGCACGGCCTCCGAATCGCACAGCGGAGTCGCCGAAGGCCACCAGGTCATGGAGCCCGAGCGTGCGGCCGGAGCCCACCACGTCGGCGATCGCGTCGGCCACCCCGAGCTGCACCGAAATCTCCACCGCGCCATCGAGACGGATGACCGTCGCGTCAATCCCACGCGCCGCCAAGTCTTTTCGCACCAGGTTGGGGAATGCGGTGGCGATCCGCTTTCCCGCAAGGTCCTCGACACGCCACTGACGCCCCTCCGGTGCGGCATAGCGGAACGTCGACGACCCGAAACCCAGCGCCAGGCGCTCGCGGACGGGCGCGTCGGATTCCTGCGCAAGATCGCGACCGGTGATGCCGAAGTCCAGCTGTCCCGATCCGACGTAGATCGCGATGTCTTTGGGCCGGAGGAAGAAGAATTCGACGTTGTTGGCGGGGTCGATGACGGTGAGATCCTTGGGATCGGTTCGCCGCCGGTACCCGGCCTCGGACAGGATCTCGGCGGCCGGTTCGGACAGCGTGCCCTTGTTGGGCACGGCGACCCTTAAGTTGCCGTTCACAGCTTCTCGTAGACGTCGTCGAGGGACAGGCCGCGCGAGATCATCAGCACCTGCGTCCAGTACAGCAACTGGCTGATCTCGTCGGCCAGCGCGTCGTCGCCTTCGTGTTCGGCGGCCAGCCACACCTCGCCGGCCTCTTCGAGGATCTTCTTACCCAGCCCGTGCACGCCGCCGTCGAGCGCCGCGACGGTGCCGCTGCCGGCGGGCCGGGTGCGCGCTTTGTCGCTCAGTTCGGCGAACAGCGCATCGAAGGTCTTCACGGCACGCGATTGTTTCACGCCGCAGCTGGCAAAGTCACGGCGGTTTCGTCGCGCTCACAACGCCACGAGCGTGCGCAGAGTTCGACATTCACCCGGCGTGTCTCCAACAGACACGCACATCCCCAGCTTCGCGTGGGCCCACGCGGCAGTTGAGCGTCAGTGCGGTGCCGGATGCGTCTCGTGATGGTAGGCCTCGCGGTGCATGTCCTCGAGGTGCTTGCCCTTGGTTTCCTCCACCCACTGCCAGACGAACACGAACGACAGCAAGGCGCACACCGCATAGAAGCCGTATGCCGCGCCGAGGTTGCCGCGCAACTCCGGGAAGGTCACGGTGATCAACCAGTTGGCCACCCACTGGCCCGCCGCGGCAAGGCCGAGCGCGGCTGCCCTGATGCGGTTGGGGAACATCTCGCCCAGCAGCACCCACACCATCGGCCCCCACGACATGCCGAACGCCACCACGAAGAGATTGGCGGCGATCAGGGCGATCGGGCCGGAGGCGCCGGGGAGCACCGGCACCGGCTCACCTTCGGCGCTTGTTTGCATTTCTGCCACAAAGCCGAAGATGATGGCCATCGTGCCCAACGTGGCCGCCATCCCGACCGAGCCGACCAGCAGCAGCGGTTTACGGCCCACCTTGTCGACGAGGGCGATCGCGATCAGCGTGGTGGCGATGTTGGTAATCGAGGTGATCACGGTGATGGTGAATGCCGCGCTCTCGGTGAATCCCACGGCCTCCCAGAGGATGTTGGAGTAGTAGAAGATCACGTTGATGCCGACGAACTGCTGGAACACCGAAAGCCCCAGTCCCACCCACACGATCCCGTACATGCCACCGGTCGGCTTACGCAAGTCGCCCCACGACGGTGGCTTTTCGGCTTTCAGCGATTCCTGGATCCGTGTGATAGTCAGCTCGGGCCCCTTCTCGCCGAGCAGGGCTGACAGAACCTTGCGGGCCTCGGGAATGCGGTATTTCGCGACGAGGTAGCGCGGCGATTCCGGAATGGTGTAGGCCAGCACGCCGTAGAGGATCGCCGGCACCGCCATCATGATGAACATCCAGCGCCAGGCCTCGAGCCCCAACCACAACTCTTCCCCGGAACCGCCGGCCATTGCCGCCAGTAGATAGTCGATCGCCAGCGACAGGAAGATGCCGGTCACGATCGCCAGCTGCTGCAGCGAGCCGAGCCGGCCTCGGATGCGAGGCGGGGACGTCTCCGCGATGTACATCGGCGCGATGACGGACGCCACGCCGACGCCGATCCCGCCGACGATCCGGAAGACGACCAGCATCCAGACGCCGCTGGGCAGTCCGAGGTAATGATCGTCGTTGCTGCCGACGAAGTTGTAGGAAAGGCCAGCGCCGATCGCGCTGATCAAGAACAGCACTGCGGCGATCTTCATCACGGCCAACCGGCCGATCTTGTCGGCCAGCCTGCCTGCGGTGATGCGCGCCGACGGCTGCCCCGAGCAACGCCGACGCAACGGCGAAGCCGAGCCTGAAACCGCCGACGCCGAACTCATCCTCGATCGCGGAGACCGCGCCGTTGATCACGGCGCTGTCGTAGCCGAACAGCAACCCGCCGAGAGCCGCCACCGACGCTATCCGGACGACGCGGCCAGGGTTCTCGGTTTCTTCGTAATCCACACCGGCCGATGGGTCCCCTGCAGGTCCGTGCGTCATGAGCCGACCTTTCCGCGACATTGCGTGATGGAGATCACATTCAATCACGAAAGAAGTGGTCAGGCGGAGCGTTCCCCGAACTGCGAATTCAGTTCCGCGTAGGCGCGGTGCAGGCCGCTGACATCGACTTCGGCGAGCGACGAGATGTGCCGTCGCCGCGGCCCGCGGGGCACCGCTACGTCGTTGGGTACCACCACAACCGGGCATCCGGCGCGCTCCGCGGCGGCCGTGCCGGTGACCGAGTCCTCGATGGCAAGGCACGCCGCGGGTGGCAGATCCAGCAACGCCGCCGCCCGTAGATAGATATCCGGTGCGGGTTTGCCATATGGCACTTCGTCGCCGCACACGGTCACCGAAAAATAGTCGCGCCCAATGCTATTCAACGCGCGCTCGGTGAGCGCACGCTGCGTATTGGTAACCAGTGCCATCGGAGTTCCTTCGGCGGCAAGCGCTTCCAGCATCTGCTGCGCTCCGTCGCACCAGGGCAGACCGCCGTCGAACAACTCCGCCGTGTGGGCGTGTAGCCAGCGGTCGGTCTTGGCCATCGCGACCGGGTCGAGATCAAGGCCCAGGTCGCTGTAGATGACCCGGATGGTGTTCTCCGACGAGCTGCCCACGATCGAGGCACGGACTTCCGGCGTCATGCGGCCGCCCAATTCGGTGTACAGCGCGGCCAGCGAGATGTCCCACAGCTTTTCGGAGTCGACGAGGGTGCCGTCCATATCCCACAGCACCGCCTGCATGACGACGATTCTGTCATGGGTCACCCGTAGGCTGAAAATCATGACCATTCTTGTGACAGGAGCCACTGGAAACATCGGCCGCCGCATCGTGGATCGCCTGATCGACCTGGGCGCCAACGACATCCGCGCACTTACCAAGAACCCCGCGAAGGCGAAGCTGCCCGACGGTGTGACGGCAATCACCGGCTACCTCGGCGATCCGGAATCGCTGCCGGCCGCGCTGGACGGTGTGGACCAGCTCTATCTGGCGCCGCTGCCGGAAACGCTTGAGGCCACGCTCGACCTGATCAAGAAGGCGGGAGTGGAATACGTGGTGGCCCTGTCGGGCGCCGGTGATTGGCAGGAGCATGCCGACAAGATCACGGCGTCGGGCCTCGTCAACACGCAACTCGGGCCTGGCGAATTCACCGACAACTTCACAATCTGGGCGGAACAGATCAAGACCACCCGCACCGTCCGTGATCCGTATCCGTCGGTGGTGGAGTCGCCGATCTCGATGGACGATATTGCCCGCGTGGCCGCCGCGCTGCTGGTCAAGCCGGATGAGTCGCATTACGGAAAGATGTATCCCATCACCGGGCCCGCAGCGCTGACTCGCGCAGAGATCGCAGCGCAGATCGGCGTCGGGATCGGCGTCGACGTCACGTTCGAGCAGTGCAGCAAGGCCGAGGCCGAAGAAGCGCTGCGGCCGGCCATGGGCGAGTACGCACGCTGGTATCTCGATCAGGTCGAGACGGGCATCGGCCAGCCGCAAGAAGCCAATCAGCTGGTCGCCGAGTTGACGGGCGCTCCCGCCGAGTCGGTCGCGCAGTGGGCTGCCCGCAACGCCGACGCGTTCCGCTGAACACCTCGAAGACGGCGCTCTTGTCCTGTGCCACTTCGAGGATGGTGTTGATGTCGACCAGGTCTTGCCGATGTCGTGCACGTCGCCCTTCACCGTCGCCAGCACGATGCGGCCCTTGCCTGCGTCGTCCTCGGCCTACTCCATGTGCGGTTCAAGGTATGCCACAGCAGTTTTCATCACCTCGGCGGACTGCCAGCCAACTTCTGTGTCATCGCCGCGTCGAGGTCGGCCTCGATGCCGTTGCGTTCGCCGTCGACGGTGCGCCGCGCAAGCCGTTCCAGGAGCGGCAGTTTCGCCAGTTCGGCTGTGCCTTGCTCCTCAATCAACGTACGACTCAGTCCTCCGGGTTGTAGCCGAGGTTGGGGGCGAGCCAGCGCTCGGCCTCCTTCAGGGTCCAGCCCTTGCGCTTCGCGTAGTCGGCGACCTGATCCTGGGCTATCCGGCCGACCACGAAGTACTGCGACTGCGGGTGCGAGAAGTACCAGCCGCTGACGGCGGCACCGGGCCACATCGCCATCGACTCGGTGAGCTCGATGCCGGTCCGCTCCTGGACGTCCATCAACTCCCAGAGCGTCGCCTTCTCGGTGTGCTCCGGGCAGGCCGGGTAGCCGGGCGCAGGGCGAATTCCCCGGTACTTCTCACCGATCAGCGCCTCGTTGTCCAGCTGCTCGTCAGGCTGGTATCCCCAGAATTCCTTACGGACCCGTTGGTGCATCCGTTCGGCGAACGCCTCTGCCAGCCGGTCGGCGAGCGACTCCAGCAGGATCGCGCTGTAGTCGTCGTGGGCTGCCTTGAACTCGACGATCTTGTCCTGGCTGCCCAACCCCGCGGTGACGGCGAAGGCGCCGACGTAGTCGGCCAGACCGGTGTCCTTGGGCGCGATGAAGTCGCCCAGTGACCGGTTCGGGATGCCGTCACGGTGCTCGCCCTGCTGGCGCAGGTTGTGCAACGTGGTCAGCACCTCGGTACGGGTCTCGTCGGTGTAGACCTCGATGTCGTCGCCGACCGCGTTCGCCGGGAAGAATCCGATCACCCCGTTGGCGGTCAGCCACTTCTCCTTGATCAGGGTGTCGAGCATCTCCTGGGCGTCCTCGTACAGCTTGCGGGCGGTCTCGCCCGAGACCGGGTTGTTGAGGATGTCGGGGAATCTCCCCTTCATCTCCCACGCGTTGAAGAACGGCTGCCAGTCGATGTACTCGCGGAGCTCGGCGATGTCGTAGTCCTCGAACTCCCGCACGCCGAGGCCCTGGGCGGGCACCGGCGGCGTGTAGCCGTCCCACTCGATCGGTGTCCGGTTCGCGCGGGCCTTCTCCAGCGTCAGCATCGGCCGCTCGTTCTTCTGGGCGTGCCGTTCGCGAAGCGATGCGTAATCCTTCTCGGTGGCCTCCAGTAGGGCCGGCCGTTGCTTGTCGTCGAGGAGCGCGGCGGCGACCGGCACCGAACGGGAAGCATCCTTGACCCAGACCACCGGACCGCTACGACGCGGCGCCACCTTCACCGCCGTGTGGGCGCGCGAGGTGGTTGCGCCGCCGATCAGCAGCGGGATCTCCAGCCCCTCGCGCTCCATCTCGACGGCGAAGTTGACCATCTCGTCCAGCGACGGGGTGATCAGGCCGGAGAGCCCGATGATGTCGGCGTCGTGCTCCTTGGCCGCGTCCAGGATCTTCTGGGCGGGCACCATCACACCGAGGTCGATCACTTCGAAGTTGTTGCATTGCAGGACGACCCCGACGATGTTCTTGCCGATGTCGTGGACGTCGCCCTTGACGGTCGCCATGATGATCGTGCCGTTGGTGTCCTTCCCGGCAGCGGCACCGGACTCCTCTTTCTCCGCCTCGATGTACGGCAGCAGGTACGCGACGGCCTTCTTCATCACCCGGGCCGACTTCACGACCTGAGGCAGGAACATCTTTCCCGAGCCGAACAGGTCGCCGACGACGTTCATGCCGTCCATCAGCGGGCCCTCGATCACCTCGATCGGCCGCCCTCCCGCGGCGGCGATCTCGGCCCGCAGTTCCTCGGTGTCGGCATCGACGTGGGCGTCGATGCCCTTCACCAGGGCGTGCGTGATCCGCTCGCGGACCGGGAGAGATCGCCACTCCGCAACCTCCGCGTCGCCGGTTCCTTCCGATTTGTTGAACCGTTCCGCGATCTCCAGCAGCCGCTCGGCCGCGTCCTCGCGACGGTTCAGCACGACGTCCTCGATGCGGTCCCGCAGCTCGGGGTCGATCGAGTCGTAGGGCACCAGCGCGCCCGCGTTGACGATGCCCATGTCCAGGCCCGCCTTGATGGCGTGGAACAGGAACACCGCGTGAATCGCTTCGCGGACGGGGTTGTTACCGCGGAACGAGAACGACACGTTCGAGATACCGCCGGAGATGTGCACCCCGGGAAGGTTCTCCTTGATCCAGGCGCAGGCCTCGATGAAGTCGATCCCGTACGTCGCGTGCTCTTCGATACCGGTCGCCAGCGCAAAGCAGTTCGGGTCGAAGATGATGTCCTCGGGCGGGAAGCCGACCTCTTCGGTCAGAATCCGGTAGGCGCGCCCGCAGATCTGGATGCGGCGCTCCAGGTTGTCGGCCTGACCCTGCTCGTCGAAGGCCATCACGACGACGGCGGCACCGTACTTGCGGCACAGCCGTGCCTCGCGGATGAACTTCTCCTCGCCCTCCTTCATGGAGATCGAGTTGACGATCGGCTTGCCCTGCACGTTCTTCAGGCCCGCCTCGATGACCTCCCACTTGGAGGAGTCGATCATCACCGGGACGCGGCTGATGTCGGGCTCGGCCGCGATCAGCTTGGTGAACCGGTCCATCGCGGCGACGCCGTCGATCATGCCCTCGTCCATGTTGATGTCGATGACCTGCGCACCGACCTCGACCTGCTGCAGGGCGACCGACAGCGCGGTGTCGTAGTCCTCGGCCTTGATCAGGTTGCGGAACCTGGCGGAGCCGGTGATGTTGGTGCGCTCACCGATGTTCACGAACAGGGAGTCGTCGGTGATGTTGAGCGGCTCCAGGCCCGCGAGCCGGGTGGCCACCGGGATCTCCGGCAGCTCGCGCGGCGGCTTGCCCTCGACGACCTTGGCGATCTCGGCGATGTGCGGCGGCGCCGTTCCGCAGCAACCACCGACCAGGTTGACCAAGCCCGCCTCGGCGAACTCGGCGAGGTAGCCGGCCTGACGCTCCGGGGACTCGTCGTACTCGCCGAAGGCGTTGGGCAGGCCGGCGTTCGGGTAGCAGGAGACGAAGGTGTCCGCGATCCGCGCCATCTCGGCGATGTAGGGCCTCATCTCCGGCGCGCCAAGGGCGCAGTTGAGGCCGACCGCGATCGGCTTCGCGTGCCTGATCGCATTCCAGAATGCTTCGGTGACCTGACCGGACAACGTCCGCCCGGAAGCGTCGGTGATGGTGCCCGAGATGATCACCGGCCAGCGGCGTCCGCGGTCCTCGAACAGCGTCTCGATGGCGAACACCGCCGCCTTGGCGTTCAGCGAGTCGAAGATCGTCTCGACGATGAGGAGGTCGGCACCACCGTCGACCAGGCCGTTGGCAGCTTCGAGGTAGGCGGCGACCAGCTGGTCGTAGGAGACGTTGCGGGCTCCGGGGTCGTTGACGTCCGGCGAGATCGACGCGGTCCGCGTCGTCGGCCCGAGGGCGCCGGCGACGTAGCGGGGCTTCTCCGGGGTGCTGAACTCGTCGGCGGCCTTGCGCGCCAGGGCGGCGCCGGCGTAGTTCAGTTCGTAGCTCAGCTCCGCCATGTCGTAGTCGGAGAGCGAGATCGCGTTCGCGTTGAACGTGTTGGTCTCCAGGATGTCGGCGCCCGCCTCGAGGTACTCGCGGTGGATCCCCTCGATGATCTGCGGCTGCGTCAGGTTGAGCAGGTCGTTGTTGCCCTGAAGAGGGCTCGGCCAGTCCTTGAACCGCTCGCCGCGGTAGCCGGCCTCATCCGGCCGGTCCCGCTGGATCGCCGTGCCCATCGCACCGTCGATCACCATGATCCGCTGGCGCAGAGCAGCCGTCAGTTCGTCGGTGCAGTCGGGGCGGATGTTCGGGCTCAAAGGCGTTCACGTGCACTCCTTCCGTAACGGAAGGCGTCCTTGACTCTGCCGAGCGTGGCGGATACCGGGGGGGCACCCGGACACCGTTGCAACGCCTCTCGACCGGACAAGTCTACGTCGTCACCCAATCGACGTCTGGACGCCAAGCTGATCACCGCGATCTACCTCGACCTGCTCGGTGATCGCGGTGCCTTGAGCGGAAGCTCGCGGATCTCTGTCGGCAATGTCGTAGTCACCAGGGTTAACCAGATTGCAGCCGAACGTATTTCGCCTCGATGACATCAGGGCGGGTCGTCGTTGAGGATCTCGTTGCAGCCCTCGAGGTTGTTGAAGTCGTCGAGCGTCAGATCGGCGGCCTGAAGCTGGGTGCCCATGGCGCCGTCGCCGACCATCACTCGCTGCGACAGGGTGTCCAGCAGATCGGTGTCGTACGCCGCGATCGTTCACAACAGCCACATCGACAGGGTAGTCGGCCTATCCAAATCAGCCGGTGGGTCGATGCCCCTCCTGCCAGCACCCAAGGCTTACGCTGGCGGAGTGACCCCGTCGGATGCGAGCGGCCACAGGCCGCCCGACCTGCCAAAACTCAACGACACGATCGTCGTCGCGGCCTTCGAAGGCTGGAACGACGCCGGTGACGCGGCCAGCGATGCGCTGGAACACCTGGACGCGATCTGGGAAGCCGAACCGATCGTGGAGATCGACGACGAGGCCTACTACGACTATCAGGTGAACAGGCCGGTCATCCGGCAGATCGACGGCGTCACCCGCGAGCTGGTGTGGCCGTCGATGCGGATTTCACACTGCCGCCCGCCCGGATCGGACCGCGACATCGTGCTGATGCACGGCGTGGAGCCCAACATGCGGTGGCGCACCTTCTGCGCGGAGTTGTTGGCCATCGCCGACAAGCTCAACGTGCAAACGGTCGTCATCCTCGGCGCGCTGCTGGCCGACACGCCGCACACCCGGCCGGTGCCGGTGTCGGGCGCGGCCTACTCCCCCGACTCCGCGAAGACGTTCGGGCTGGAGGAAACCCGCTACGAGGGCCCGACCGGCATCGCCGGGGTGTTTCAGGACGCCTGCGTGCAGGCGGGCATTCCGGCGGTGACGTTCTGGGCGGCCGTTCCGCACTACGTGTCGCAACCGCCGAACCCGAAGGCGACGGTGGCGCTGCTGCGTCGGGTGGAGGACGTGCTCGACATCGAGGTGCCGCTGGCCGACCTGCCCACGCCGGCCGAGGAGTGGGAGCAGGCCGTCACCGAGATGACGGCCGAGGACGAGGAGATCGCCGAGTACGTTCAGTCGCTCGAGGAACGCGGTGACGCCGAGGTCGACATGCACGACGCGCTCGGCAAGATCGACGGCGACGCGCTGGCCGCGGAGTTCGAGCGCTATCTGCGCCGGCGCGGCCCCGGTTTCAGGGGCTAGGCCTTCACCGGCTGCGGAGACTTCCAATACACCGTTGAGCGCGTCGGGCTTGGGCCAGTACAACCGCAGCACCAACGAGAACGGGCCCTTCGGCGCAGGCAGCCAGTTGGATTCCTTGTCCAACCCGGGCGACTCGTTCTGGATATAGAAGGTATAGCCGCCGTCGCGGTCGGCGACCAGGCTGGGCAGCATCGGCGAGTTGATCAGGTACCGGTTCATGGGATTTGCCACCAGCAGGCTCTGCGGTAACTCGTACATGGTCAGCGACCAGAAGGCGTTGACCGGCGGCAGTTGGTCCGGCACGAACCGAAAGGTGTACTTGTTCGCGCCGGTCAGCGGTGCGCCGGCGGAGTCATTGCGTGAAGCTCGGATAGATCGCCTCTGCCGCCGTGTTGCCGTAGATGCCGAGCACCGCGCCCGCCATCCGGTACAGATAGTTGCCCTTCAAGTCCGCGGCGGTGCCGAAGAACTGCGCTGAGCCGACCTGGCCGGTGTCGACTTTGTCCTTCTTGAAGGTGTCGAACTCCGCCCACGCGTCGGCCATCCCGCCCTCGATCGCAGTCCGCATCTCCGGGGACAGCTTGTCGGCGTCGAAATCACCGTCGGGACCGATGCCGATGGTCGCGAACCGGGCGCGCAGGTCCCGCTCGGCGGGCAGTGAAGGGGCGAACCGCATCGCGAACCCGAGGATCTCGAAGAACTGCGGCGATGTCCTCTCCTGCTCGGACGTCAGGGGTGGAACAAGTCGATGGGCGGGGCCGGCTCGGGCGGTGGCTGCTTCAGATACGCCGACAGCGGCTGAACCTGGTAGCCGGCCTGGATCTTCTTCACGCTGTCGAGATCGGACGGCCCGAACAGCTGGGTGCGGTAGACGACCAGTGCCAGCTCGGTGTCCGAACGCATGACTTCGTTCACGCCTTCGGGTTTATCGCCCTTCCAATTAGGGCCTGCCAGAAGGTATTTGCCGCCGCCGTTGCCGGTGGTGCGGCTGCCGACGTAGGCGAAGTTGTAGGTGTAGCCGTCTACGAACTGCAGCGAGTAATAGCGGTCCTGCTCGATCGGCGGGACCGTCAGCACCAGCGGTTCGGTGCGGAGATCGGCTCCCACGAAACGAGTAGGGCGTGTCGGAGTTCGGCGTCTGAACAGCCTTGTCCTCGGGCGTGAAGACCCTTGCGGTACTGTGCATCTCGTTCCAGCCGCCCTTGTACTCCGGGTCGTCCTTGTCGACGAAGTAGGCGTACTGGACCCGGTAGTTGTCCACGATCGGGAAGCCGTAGATGTAGGCCTCTTTGGCGATCGCTCGAGCCTGCTCCGGCGTGACGGCAGCCGGAGCCGGTGGTGGCGGCGGTGATGACGTTGCGGTCTGCCTCGTCGCCGTTCGTGCTACAGCCGGCCAACAGCGCGACGACTGCTACGAGTACCCCGATCCGGCGCATCACCGCTTCTCGATCGCCTCGGTGTGGGCGCTGGTCGACCGGCCCAGCGCGGCAACTTCGGCGTCCATTCTTGGCAGGAGTTGTGGGGTGGTCTTGTTGGTCTGGGCCTCGCCGACAGGAGTGGATAGCAGCGGTTTGAGCCACCGCAGCGCCCCACCCAGCGCGGGCAGTTGATATGCCGCTTGCGGCCCTCGATGCCCTTGACGAACGCCTCGGCGCACTTCTGCACGGTTGTCGTCTTGGCGAGTGGCCCGGGCAGGCTCTCGATCAGCTCCTTGGTGCTTGGCAGATCCGCCTTGCTGTCGCGCACCATCGGCAGTGTCGATCCAGGACATGTGCGCCGAGCCGACATCGACGCCGCGATACGCGACCTCCAAGCGCAGCGCGTTGGCGAAGTGCTCGACGCCGGCCTTTGACGCGTTGTATGGCGCCATGCCGGGGGCGGCCGCGTAGGCCGCCAGCGACGAGACGATGAGGACGTAGCCGCGACGCTCGATCACCGAGGGCAGCGCCGCGCGCACGGTGTGGAACACGCCGACGAGATTGACGTCGATGACCCTCTTGAACGCTTCCGGGTCGACCTGCAGCACCGATCCGATAGCTGGCCACGCCGGCGTTGGCCATCACGATGTCGATACCACCGAACCGCTCGATGCCCTTTTCGACGGCAGCTTGCATGGCCGAAAGGTCGCGAACGTCGGCGACGGCGGTGAGCACCCGTTCCTCACCTAGCGCGGAGGCCACGTCCTTGAGCTGGCCCTCGTCCAGGTCGGTCAGCACCAGCTTGGCGCCCTTGGTGTGCAGGCGACGCGCCACTTCCGCGCCGATGCCGTTCGCGCCGCCGGTAATCAGGGCGACCTTTCCGTTCACAGAAGTCATAGGCGAAAAACGTACTCCACGGCCGTCGTCGGTGCGCCGATTGATCATCAGTCCCCGACCAGCGGGGCCAGGGCATCGAGCAGCGGGCCCGGATCACCGCGTCGACCCGTTCCCGCCCAGCTACCTTCGAACTCGGCGATCTCCACCCCAACGATGCGATTTTCGGCCAATCGCCTTGCAACGCTGCCCAATTCGTCCAAGGACATGCCGTTCGGCACGCGATAATCGGTCGGCACGGTGCCGGGTTCCAGGACGTCGCAGTCCAGGTGGAAGTACACCGGACGGTCATCGATCGCCGAGTCGAGGACGTCAACCATCGCCGGGCCGACTGGAATGTGCCGCACCGCCCCGTCGTCGATGAGCCGCTGCTCGGGAGGATCGATATCGCGCGCTCCGCCGAGGACGACATGGTTCGGGCGAACCCCGGACCCCAGCCCGGAGTTCCATAAGCCCATCGGACCGGACAAAGCCAGTCCGCCCAGGTATCCGGTCGTGGTCGTGTCCGGCGTCTGCAGATCGGCGTGGGCGTCGAACCACACCACCAGCGCTTCGGGGTGGTATCGCGCCATCACCGGCACGGTGGCCAAGGCAACTGCACACCGGGTCAACGCGGTCACCGGCACCTGCCCAGCGGCATAGACCGTTTCGAGTCGCTGCGACATTTCCTGCAGCGTCGAGTGCGCCGCGGCGAGCTCCTCCCGCCAGCCGGTGTTCAACGGTGGTTCGGGCGTCCCCACCGTGACGGCGCTGCGCCCGAGCCGGCGCTGCCATTCGGCGCCGACGGCCGCCGCCCCGGAGAACCCGCGGTCATTGTGGTCGCCCACACGACCTTGAAAAATTGTCAGTGCCGCGACCACGGTTACAGCCGGACACCCAGCAGGGAGTCGACCAAGGCCGCCACCGTCCGCGGTGCCTCGGTGTCGTGACCGCCGTACTCGAGCGCGTCGGTCGTCCAACCATCCAGCGCGGCAAGGGCTTTCGGGGTATCGAGGTCGTCAGCCAGGTAACGGCGCACCCGCGCAACAACATCCGTCGCGTCCGGGCCGGCGGCGAGTGCGGTGGCGCTGCGCCACCGCTGCAGACGGGCGTTCGCCTCGTTGAGCACGTCGTCGCTCCAGTACCGGTCGGCGCGGTAGTGGCCGGCGAGCAGCCCGAGCCGGATGGCCGCCGGGTCGACGCCGTCGGCACGCAGCCGCGACACCAGGACCAGATTGCCCCGGCTCTTGCTCATCTTGTGGCCGTCCCAGCCGATCATCCCGGCATGCACGTAGTGCCGGGCGAATCGCCGCTCCCCCGTTACCGATTCGGCGTGCGCCGCGGAGAACTCGTGATGCGGGAACACCAGATCGCTGCCGCCGCCCTGGATGTCGAGGCCCGTGCCGATGCGGGACAACGCGATCGCCGAGCACTCGACATGCCAACCCGGTCGACCGGGCCCGAACGGCGACGGCCAGCTGGGTTCGCCCGGCCGCTGCGCCCGCCACAGCAGGGCGTCCAGTTCGTCGCTCTTGCCGGGGCGCTCCGGGTCGCCGCCGCGCTCGGCGAACAGCGCCAGCATGGTGTCGCGGTCGTAGCCCGATTCGTAACCGAACTGCACGGTGGCGTCGGCGCGGAAGTAGACGTCGGGATAGTCCGCGTCATCGACGACATAGGCCGCACCGGAGGCGAGCAGCTTTTCGACGACCTCGACCACTTCCTCGATGGCCTCGGTGGCCGCGATGTATTCGTGTGGCGGCAGCACCCGCAGCGCGGCCATGTCCTCGCGGAACAGCTGCGTCTCCCGGTCGGCCAGCTCGCGCCAGTCGATGCCGTCGCGCGCGGCCCGCTCGAACAGCGGGTCGTCCACGTCGGTGATGTTCTGCACGTAATGCACCTGGTGGCCGGAGTCCAGCCACACTCGATGCACCAGATCGAACGCCAGGTAGGTGGCGGCATGTCCGAGGTGCGTGGCGTCATACGGGGTGATGCCGCAGACGTACATGGTGGCCGTCTCGGCCGGACGTCACCGGGCGGACCTGCCGGTCGGCGCTGTCATAGAGCCGCAGCTGCGGCCCGCGCCCCTGCAGTGCCGGGACGTCCGGAGCCGGCCACGATTGCATAGCGTCGACTCTAGGTTGTTCGATCAGGTCCGCCTCCCAATGGTCCGTGCGTCGTGATGTGCGACAACGCCGAGACGCGATCCATTCCCATCAGCGCGGTCGATACGCCGAGCGGACGCCCTCGAGCAGCACATCGGCCAGCTCCATCCGACACATCAGAAAGTCGGGCAGGTACGGGTCGTGGCGGTTGTAGATCAGCGGCGAACCGTCCAGCCGGGAGGCGTGCAGACCGGCCGCCTGCACCACACCCGCCGGGGCGGCCGAGTCCCATTCCCACTGGCCGCCGGCGTGGATGTAGGCGTCGACGTCGCCGCGGACCACCGCCATCGCCTTGGCGCCGGCCGACCCGATACTGACCAGCTCGAGGTCCATCGTGTCCCGCAGCCGCCACAGCACCGCGGGCGGGCGGGCGGCGCTGGCGGTGATGCGGATCGGGCCGTCGACCCGCGGCGGCGGGGGCGTCACTGTGTCGGTGCGGTACACCTCGCCGCGCGCCGGCAGCGCTACGGCGGCGTCGGTGATGCCGCCCGCCGGCCCGCCGTTGCGCTGCCAGAGCGCGATGTGCACGGCCCAATCCGTTCGGCCCTGCCAGGAGAACTCGCGGGTGCCATCCACGGGGTCGACGATCCACACCCGGTCCGCGTGTACCCGTGACAGGTCGTCGACGGCCTCCTCGGACAGCACCGCGTCATCGGGACGCTGCTCACGCAGCCGATCGAGGATCAGGATGTTGGCCCGCTTGTCGCCGGCGTCGCCGAGGAAGTACGGGTCGTCGAAGCCAACTTGTTCGCGCACGCCAGCAGCAGTTCACCGGCCTCGACGGCAACGTCGGCCGCCAGCCCCGCATCGGACTGGCTCATCAGAAGGCCGGCCACGGGATTGGACGTCGGCGATCCGGCGTCGGCATCACCGGATTGTCCAGCAGCGCAACCGTTCTGGCATGCAGAGCGTTGATCTCACGATTGGTGAGGTGCCCGCACAGCTGCTCACGCAAGCCGTTTCGCAGCTGGTCGCGCAGACCGGCGACGGTATCCAGCGTCTCGTCATCGACGGGTTTTCCGGCCCAGCCCCACAGCACGGTGCGCAGCTTGTCCTCGACGTGCAGGCTCACCCCGTGGTCGACGCCGTACACGTGTCCGTCGACCCCGGACAGGATGTGGCCGCCCTTGCGGTCGGCGTTGTTGATCAGCACGTCGAAAACGGCCATGCGGCGCAGTCGTATGTCGTCGGCGTGCACCAGGGTGACCTCGTCACCGGCGTAGTCGTAGGCCTGCAGCACCGGCAGATAGCCCGGCGGGATGTGACCGGCTGGCAGCAGATCCACGAGATCGGGCCCGGCTTCGGGCTCGTCGCCGACTTCGTCACCGGGCTGGTCCACCCACAGCTGCAGCATCCCCCTGCCGGCGGGGCCGTCGCGAATGATGGTGTACGGCACGATATCCCAGCCCAGCGCATGCGAAACCAGATAGGCGGCGAGTTCGCGGCCGGCCAGCGTGCCGTCCGGGAAATCCCATAACGGCGCCTCACCGGCGATCGGCTTGTACACGCAATGCGCCTGCAGTTCACCGAGATTCGCTTCGCACAGGAAGGTCGCGTTGCTCGCGGAGCGAATCCGGCCGATGACGGTCAGCTCGCCGCGCCGCAACACCTCGCAGTCATCTGCGCCGCCGCTAGGATTCGGCGTCATCGTCGGAACCGGCTAAGGCGCCGCGCAAGTAGCCGTTGGTGCGCACGCAGATGTGGCCCTCCGGGTCCAGCGGCTCGTCGCACAAGGGGCAAGGAGGGCGACCGGCGGTGATGACCCGGTTGGAGCGCGTCGCGAACTGGCGCGCGGACTCCGGGGTCAGGAAGACCCGCACCGCGTCGGGTCCCTCTTCGGCGTCGTCGAGCACCACCGACGCGTCGAACTCCGTCTCGGACACCGCGAGGAGTTCGACAACCACCGTCTGCGCCTCGGAGTCCCAGCCGAGCCCCATGGTCCCGACGCGGAATTCGGCGTCGACGGGCGTGATCAGCGGGCTGAGGTCCTCGACGTCGGTCTCGGGCGGGATCGGCGTGCCGAAGCGGCGGTTGATCTCCAGCAGCAGCGCCGCTATCCGCTCCGCGAGCACCGCGACCTGCTGCTTCTCCAACACCACCGACACCACGCGCTTGTCGTGGACGGCCTGCAGATAAAAGGTCCGGTTCCCGGGCTGCCCGACAGTCCCGGCCACGAAGCGGTCGGGTGTGCGGAAGACGTGAATTGCGCGGGGCATGGCATCCTCCAAAATACCGGCAACGGCACGTCAGCCGTAATTCGTGCCGCAGCGCGTCAATCGGTCGAGCCACCGACGACCGCGTCTTCGGGCGGCACCTCGCCGTCCTTGCCCTCGGCTTGCCCGTCGGTCTTGGGTGGCTTGGCCAGCAGGCCGGCGGTGAGTTGGTTGCCGGTGTGGTTGACGTGAATGACGAACGGGCGCAGCGCCGTGTAACGGATCACACTCATCGAGGCGGGATCGGCGGTGATGCGCTGGAAGCTGTCCAAGTGAGTGCCAAGTGCGTCGGCCACGACCGCCTTGATCACATCGCCGTGCGTACAGGCAATCCACAGCACATCGCCCTCGTGCAGCTCGGCCAGGCGTCGGTCGTGCTCACGCACGGCCGCGACGGCGCGGGCCTGGACGTGGGCCAGCCCCTCACCACCCGGGAACACCGCGGCGCTGGGCTGCTGCTGAACCACCGCCCACAACGGCTCCTTCACGAGGTCGCCGATCTTGCGGCCGGTCCAGGAGCCGTAGTCGACCTCCGATATCCGTTCGTCGACGACCGGGTCCAGCCCCAGCGCTTCGGCCAGCGGTTCCACGGTGCGCTCACAGCGCAGCAGCGGGGAGCGCACGATCGCGCGAACGGGCAGCGAGCCGATCCGGTCGACGAGCGCCTGTGCCTGCTCACGGCCCTTGTCGTCCAGGTCCACGCCGTCGGAGCGACCGGCCAGCGTCATCGCGGTGTTCGACGTCGACCTGCCGTGCCGCAGGAGGATCACGGTCACGTCGCCGACACCGCCCCGGTGCCCAACAGGATCAGCACCACGCTGCCCAGCAGCACCCGGTACCCGACAAACCAGTACATGCTGTGCCGGACCAGGAACTGCAGGAACCACGCCACCGCGGCGAACCCGATCACGAACGCGATCACCGTCGCCACCAACAACTGCGGCCCGCTGGCACTCATGCCCTCGCCCGCAGGGTGGAACGCGTCGGGCAGCGAGAACAAACCCGACGCGAACACCGCGGGAATGGCCAGCAGGAAGCCGAAGCGGGCGGCCGTGGCGCGGTCCACCCCCAGAAACAGCCCCGTGCTGATCGTCGCGCCGGACCGCGACACACCCGGCACCAAGGCCAGGCACTGAGCCAGACCGACCGTGATGCTGTCCTTCCACGTCAGATCTTCCACGCGGCGCTTCTGGCTGCCGAAGTACTCGGCGGCGGCGATGACTGCCGAGAAGCCGACCAACGCGATCGCGATCAGCCAGAGATTGCGTGCGCCCGTGCGGATTTCGTCCTTGAACAGCAGGCCGAACACGCCGATCGGGATGGTGCCGATGATGACGTACCAGCCCATCCAGTACTCGGCGCTGCGGCGCGCCGCCGCGAACAAACCGTTGAACCAGGCCTTGAGAATCCGGCCGATGTCGCGGGCGAAATACAGCAGCACCGCCAGTTCGGTGCCGAGCTGGGTGACGGCGGTGAACGACGCGCCGGCGTCGTCGGCGAAGAACACCCGGGATGCGATCGCCAGGTGACCGGACGACGACACGGGCAGGAATTCGGTCAGGCCCTGCAATACCGAGAGAACGACGACCTGCACCCACGACATCGCCGGCACGTCCGTCACGACGACGACCGTACCGTGGGGTCGGCAGCTGCTGGCTGAGTAGTGAGCTGTAGTGATTGATACTGCGCTGTAGTGGGTGGTGTCGTGTGTCGGTCGGTGTCGGTGCCCGCTGCCAGGATGTGGTGCATGGCTGGGGGGCGAGCGCTGCGTCGGATTGGTGATCCGGTGGTGGCGGGCGTACCGGCGGGGGTGCGGATCCGGACCCGGATCCATCTGACGGCCGCTGAAGCCGAGGCGCTGACCGCAATCGGGGAGCTGTTGGGCTCGGCGTATCGCTGTGAGCTGGCCGGGCGAGTGGGGTTGGGTCGGTTGGACCACGAGGCGCACGCCGTGTGGCGCGCGCAGCGCAAACAGGCGCTGACGGCGGTGTCGTCGTCGCGGTGGGCCGGGGCGATCACCCGCGCCGTCGAGGACCAGTACCAGCTGGGCATGCGGGGCTTGGCCGCCCACGTCGCGGATCTGCGTGCCGCGGTGCAGGTGTTGGAACAGCGCTGCGCGCTGCGGCCCGGCGCACTCGCACCACTCCAGGACGGCGAGCAGAACGGCCGGGGTCATTCGCGGCGTCGGCGCCGGGGGTATCGCAGCGCCGCGGAACGATTCGGCAAAACCCGCCGCCTGGCCGCGCTGCGCGGGCGCTTAGTCGCCGCAGAGGAGGCGTTGGCGGCGGGTCGCCCGTCGATCACCGTGGGCGGGAAACGGTTGTGGCGCAACCGCAACCACCTCGACGCCACCGACATCACCGAACAGCAGTGGCGAAACCGCTGGGATGCGGCGCGGCTGTTTCTCACCGCCGACGGTGAGTCGGGCAAGGCTGGTGGCAATGAAACCATCCGCGTCAACGCCGATGGACGGTTGCGCATCAAAACCCCGGCCGCCCTGGTGGAGCAGTTCGGCTCTCATGTGGTCATCGACGCCCCGATACGGTTCTCTCACCGCGGCGATGAATGGGCCGACAGGGTGAGCGCGCGGCGCGCGGTGCGCTACGACATCACCTATGACCCCGCCCGTGACCGCTGGTATCTCGACGCCTCGTGGAAAACCAGCCCCGACCCGGTGCCCGAACTCGACGACCTGCGGAGCGGGCCGGTGCTGGCGGTGGACCTCAACGCCGACCACCTGGCGGCCTGTGTGCTCGACGGATCCGGCAATCCGATCGGTGCACCCGTCACCATTGCCGTGGACACGGCGGGGCTGAAGGCGTCGCGGCGTGACGGGCGGGTGCGCGCCGCCATCAGCGCGCTGCTGGATCTGGCGCAGCGGCACCACTGTGTGGCGATTGTGGCCGAGAACCTGGATTTCGCCGATGCGCGGGCCATCGGGCGCGACATCCTGGGCCGCGGCCAGCGCGGGAAGCGGTTGCGCCGCACCGTCGCCGGTATCCCCACCGCAAAGTTCCGTGCCCGGCTGATCGGCATGGCCAACCGCCACGGGATCGCGGTGATTGGGGTGGATCCGGCTTACACCAGCCGCTGGGGCGCCCAGCACTGGCGTAAACCTTTGCAGCAGCAGACTTCCGATCCATCAACGGTCACCGCCCATCATGGGGCGGCGGCCGCGATCGGTCGACGTGGCCTCGGCTTGGCGATCAGGCGGCGGCCGGCAGGACCCCGCACCCGACAGCGGACGGGTTCGGGCACTCCACCGGCTAGACCTGAAAACCAACCGAGAACCACACGACGGTGCCGTAGTTCCGGCTCACCGCCACGCCCACCATGACGACGAGGCGTGCCGGTCCACCGGACAACACCCACCATCAGCGGCCAACACCGTTCGGGCCGCACAGGACTCACTCCTGCTCAGTAACCAGGAACGGTGCTGTTAGCGGCCGGGTCGCGGCACCGGCTGCGCGTCGGCCACCGCGTCACGCACCGTGGCGGACAGACTGCGCTCGTCGGTGAGGTCGATGTCGGTCAGCTTGCGGGTTGCCATCGCGACGACGTCCTCGGCCTGTGGAACCGGCCCGTTGACCCGTGGACGGTAGACCTCAACAACCAGCATCTGCTTCTCGGTGTGGAACGAAAAACTCCGGCCGTCGCCAACTTGGCCAAATCCGCTGGCGTGTATACCAGTCCAAATGTCCTCGATAGCAAACTCTGCACCCAAATCCCGGTCTGCAGCGAGGGTCATGTCCGCACCATAACCTCGGATATGCCGCGCGGCGCGTAGTACACGGCCGGATCGCGATAAGCGGCGTGTAATACGCGGCGAGCGGTCTGCCTACACTTGGTATTCGTTAGCCGTACTATTCGCACGATCGAGAGCTACCCGTTGCCGCCAGTCCTAAACGCCTTTGCTCAGCTTCTTCGGTCGTGCGCGGTTGTGCTGGCAATTTCATTCGGAATCTCGGGCTGCTCATCGAAGCCCGCCGACGACCCGCCGCCGACCATCGTTCCCGCTCAGGCGGCAGTGTCTCCCCCAGTGACCGGTGCGCCGGCGGGCATCGTCCGGCCACTGAGGGGTCACGCTCAGGCGGCCGTGTTCGACACCGCCACGAGTTCGCTGGCGGTGCTGACCCCCGCCGTGGACGGCCGATCGGCGGTGGCGACGCTGCGCCCGACGGGGACTCCGCACGTGGTGTCACTGCTGGGGTCGGGCACCGCGATGGCCGGCGACAACGACGGCCATCTCTACGTGTCCACGCGCGGCGGCTATTTCCGCGTCGACCTCCGCGCCCGCACGGCCGACCGGGTCGACGTCGAGGGCCAGCAGGACACCGACTTCACCGCGATCGCCCGCCGCGCCGACGGCAAGTTGGTCCTCGGCAGCGCCGACGGCGCCGTCTACACCTTGAATTCCGACACCGCCGTGGGTGCTTCCCTGAAGATTTTCGCTCGAGTGGATGCCCTTGTCACACAAGGGAATACCGCCGTCGTGCTGGACCGCGGGCAAACGTCGGTCACCACCATCTCCGAAAACGGAACCGACGCCGAGCATGCGCTGCGGGCCGGCGAGGGGGCGACGACGATGGCGGTCGATCCGGCAGGCCGGGTGCTGGTCGCCGACACCCGCGGCGACGGTCTGCTGGTCTTCGGCACCGACCCGCTGATCCTGCGTCAGCGCTACCCGGTGCGCGACGCCCCGTACGGGCTGGCCGGGTCGTCGAAGCTGGCCTGGGTGTCGCAGACAGCCGTTAACACCGTCGTTGGCTACGATTTGACTACCGGTATCCCCGTGGAGAAGGTGCGTTATCGAACCGTGCAGCAGCCGAACTCCCTGGCCTTCGACGACGCGTCTGGCACCCTGTATGTGGTGTCCGGTTCGGGAGCGGGTGTGCAGGTGATTGGGAACGCGGAGAGGCACCCATGACCGCGATACACCATGGGCGGATGCCAGAAGGCTGGGGCCACGATCTTTCAGACGAATACGAATGGATTCCGCTACGGCTGCCGCCAGACGTGACCAGGATCAGCGCATCCACCCGGTTGTCGATCGAGGCCGAGTACCGCGGCTGGGAGCTCACCCGGGTCCGGCTCTACACCGACGGCAGTCGTCGCGTGCTGCTGCGCCGCAAGAAGTCTGCTGTGGACAGACTGGATCGACACCCGGCTTGTGATGTACCGCGCGCTGCGGCGGGCGCTGTTTCTTGTTGCCCCAGAACGCATTCACACATGGGTATTCGCGCTTCTGCGCACCGTCACCGCTTGGTCCCCTATGCGCCGCGCCTTGGCCCGCTGGCTGGCGCCGCGTGATCCGGTGCTGGCCAGCACCGTGTTCGGGGTGCGGTTCCCCGGACCGCTGGGCCTGGCCGCGGGCTTCGACAAGGACGGCAAGGGGCTCCGAACCTGGGGCGCGCTCGGATTCGGGTACGCCGAGGTCGGCACCGTCACCGCGCAGGCCCAGCCGGGAAACCCGCCGCCGCGGATGTTCCGGCTGCCCGACGACCGCGCGCTGCTCAACAGGATGGGGTTCAACAACCACGGCGCAGGCGAGTTGGCGCTGCGTCTGGCCCGGCACGTCCCCGACGTGCCGATCGGGGTGAACATCGGCAAGACCAAGACCACGCCGGCCGACCACGCGGTGCAGGACTACGCCGAAAGCGCGCGGCTACTCGGGCCGCTGGCGGCGTTTCTGGTGGTCAACGTCAGCTCGCCGAACACGCCAGGACTGCGTGACCTGCAGGCCGTGCCGCGTCGCTGCGACCGATCCTGGCCGCCGTGCGGGCCCAGACCACGACACCGGTGCTGGTGAAGATCGCACCAGACCTGTCCGACACCGACGTCGACGAGATCGCCGATCTGGCAGTCGAATTGGGGCTGGCCGGCATCGTCGCTACCAACACCACCGTGTCCCGCGACGGGCTTGCGACGCCAGGTGTCGGTGAACTCGGGCCTGGCGGGATATCCGGCCCGCCGGTCGCGGCGCGGTCGGCCGAGGTACTGCGCCGGCTGTACCAGCGCGTCGGCGACCGGTTGGTGTTGATCAGTGTCGGGGGCATCGAAACCGCCGACGACGCGTGGGGCCGCATCACGTCGGGGGCCTCGCTGCTGCAGGGCTATACCGGCTTCGTCTACGGCGGCGGGCTGTGGGCCAAGCACATTCACGACGGCATCGCCCGGCGCCTGCACGACGGCGGTTTCGCATCGCTTGCCGACGCGGTCGGCTCAGCCGCCCGGCGCGGCTAGCGCGCCGACAGCGCTCTCGTATTCCTTGCGCGTCCAGAACCCGGAATGGCCACAGATGGGATGCTGCATGCCGCGGGCCGCCGCAGCGAGGCTGAACGCGTCGAGCAACCGGTGATCGACAACATCCCGGTCGAACGCGAACCTCACCTCCGGCCCCAGCGATGCGGGCCTCACCGGTTCGCCCTGGCTGAACACCCAACCGCCGATCGGGTCGGTACACGCCCACAGGTTGAGCCACCGGTTGTCTTGTTTGGCGGCAAGGCGATCCATCGAGTGCCTGCCGAAATATGCAGGAAAGTTTCGGCCGTACAGTCGGCGCAGTGGGCATCCGAACGTCAGCAACCTGACTCGGGCCGAATCAACGACATCCTCCTGCAGCAGGGTGGCCGCGGCGATGACGGAGCCCTGGCTGTGGGCGGACATCACCACTCGTGATGCGGGCTTCTCCGTGAGGCACGCCAATTGCTTCTTCAGATCTGGCACGGTGCGTTCGGCGTAGCACGGCGGCGTGAGTGGGTGGTTCGCCCGCGGCCAGAACGTGATCACGTCCCAGAGAATCCCGACGACCCGCCGCTGCTGGCGGTTTCGGAACGCCGCGGCGGCAAGGACGACGATGCCCGCCGCAGTGGCCGAGATCGACAACACACTCAAATTCGACAGCACCGGCACGGTGATGGGTACCTTGCTGAAGCCGTCGGAGAAGTAAATGTAGGTGAACGGTACCCCGAGGGCGAGCAGAGCGAGAACCGCCAGACCGGTCAGCCGCGCCAATATCGTTGGCGCATAGTCTGTTAACGACGCGACGGCGCGCGTTCGTGCCACCGCGAGGATCCGCGCGTCGTCGGTCGGTGACCGCCGGTCCGGATAGTCCTCTTCGACCTGGGACAGCGCCTCCTTCGCCCACGTGCGGCTCACGACCTGCCAGATCAGCAGCGCTGCGGCCACAAGCGTGACGAGCAGCCCGAAGAACACCAGCGCGGCAACGAAATACGCAGGCGGCACGATCAGCGGGGTGTCCGCGTCGTAATGGGCGATCTGCATCTCGGTGGTGACCTCGGCAGGGACTTGGCTTCGCTTCTCGAGACTGCACTCGGCAAGAAGGGATTCGGCATTGGCGGCCGAGGATTCCATTATCGCCGCCCGGAAGCCGACCAGGCATTGCGCGGACTGCGTCGATGGCACCGGGTTCCCGAGGTACTGGGCACTCCAGAGCCCGATACCTGTACTGAACCCGCCGGCGGCGAGGATGGCGATGGTCGCGATCAGCGGCGCCCCGAATCCGTGCACCGTCGGCGCCCAGCCGTCGTCGGCAGCGTCGGCGGCGGGCCGCCTGCGAAGCACGCGGATCAGTTGCGGCACAGGCCAAACGAGGGCGCCCGCGGTGCTCGAGAGCGCGCACCTCAGCCATTTCATGTTCATGCACCGCGCGGTGGCGATGAACAGCACAGCCAGCAGCAGGCCCTGGACGAGCAGAAGCCCGTACACCGTGTATCGCAGTCCGGGCAGGTGCGTCGGTTCCGTCAGAAGATCGGCGGGTGGGGGGTGAGGTGCAATCTTGGTGAACCCGACGACAAGCAATGTGACGGCCAGCAACCCGACGCTCGCCCACTGGATTTTCGGCATCCACTTGTTCCACTGGTCCGCGCCCGGGCCCCCGCGGCCGGTGATCGGAGTGGACCAGGTCATCGCGGTGCTTGCCGCCAGCACAACGACATTGGCGGCCAACAGGATCACGCACGCCCAACGCAAGGCCGGCCAGCCCTCGAGATAGCGAGCCGGAGCCCACACGACGACCGCGCCGAGACCTGATGCCCACGCCATCACATGGCATGCCCGCAGCCGCTTCACCGATTCGTCGGGGTTCCAGAAGTTCGTCTTCTCCAGCGGAATGTCTTCGGTTATCACCGCCGGGTCCGGCGGCGGTGCTTGCCTTGGCGCGTAGGCCTTTTCGCTCGGTGACGGCACCTCGTCGACGGCTCCCATCGACTCCTCGAAGCCCGTCGATGCTTGGGAGCGTTGGCCGTCGGGCCCGGCGCTGGCCGGGTTCGCACGCCCGAGGAACAACAACAGGGCAAGCATCAATGCCACCGGCAGCGCGGTGACGGCCACCCGCATGCCGTCGGGTGCGGAGGTCAGGCCGGACAGCGGACCGAGCCTGCTACCGCAGCGGGCCATCGCGGAACATTGCCAGCCGATGATGTCAACGGCTACCTGCACCGAGGCCAGCATCAACGTCAGGGTGAGTGACAGCGCGATCAGCCGAAGCGCCGTCACCGCAACCCCGGGTGAGCGGCGGCCGGTCTCGGACGGCGGCAGCATCCAGTGCGCGAGGTTGATCAGAATGAACGGCAGGAACAGCAGCCACAGCGCGCGTGTTGCGGACCCAGATGTCAGCCCGCCCCACGAATAGGCTTCCCTGACCGGAGGGCCGCCGGTGGCCGGGCCGTCATGCTCGCACGGTCGGCAGCGATAGAACCCCGCGTACTTGTCGCCGGCCTCCTGCTTGAGAAACTCGGTCGGACAATCGAGCATGTCCTCGGCCGGCGTGCCCGAAACGCCGTGAACCCGAAGCTCGACCGCGTCCTGTGTGGAATCCTCCCCAGACACAATCGCGGACATTACGCCGCAGCGCCCGCCAAATTAGGCAGGCAGAGCCGATTTGGCTTACGTCTGTTCGTAGGTGCCGTGGATGACGGCGCGCGCAATCGCGTTCATGAACAGGTTGAAGCCCAAGTACGCCGGGCTGGCGTTCTCGTCGATCTCGAGCTTCTCGACCTTGACGGCGTGCACGGCGATGAAGTACCGGTGCACGCCGTGCCCGGGCGGCGGCGCTGCGCCGACATAGCGCTTGAGGCCGGCGTCGTTGGCCAAAGTGACTGCGTCGCCAGGAAATCCGCGGCTGCTGCCGTCGCCGACGCCGGCGGGCAGGTCGGTGACCGTCGCCGGTAGGTTGGCGACGGCCCAGTGCCAGAAACCGGACACGGTCGGGGCGTCGGGGTCGTACACCGTGACGGCGAAGCTGCGGGTCTCCTCGGGGAATCCGGACCAGCTCAGCTGCGGCGAGATGTCGGACCCACCGGCGCCCATGATGCCGCTGACTTGGTCGTTGGCCAGCGGCTGCCCATCGGTGACCGACTCCGAGGTCAGCGTGAACGACGGCAGCTTCGGCAGGAAGTCGTACGGGTTGTAGTCAAAAGCCATGACTCATCCTTTCGTGATTGCGTGGGTCCTAGCAGTGCAGCAGGAAATGCTCGAGAACCTGGGTGCCGAACTTCAGCGCATCTACGGGTACCCGCTCGTCGACGCCGTGGAACAAAGCGGTGAAGTCCAGGTCCGGCGGTAGTTGCAGCGGGGCGAACCCGAAGCAGCGGATTCCCAACCGGGCAAAGGCTTTCGCATCGGTGCCGCCGGAGAGCATGTAGGGCACGATGCGGGCGTCGGGGTCCAGCGACAGGATCGCCGCGTTCATCGCGTCGACCAGATCGCCGTCGAAGGTGGTCTCGTACGACGGCAGCTCGGTGATCCATTCGCGGGTGACGTCGGGGCCGAGCAGCTCGTCGACCTCCCGCTCGAACGCGGCCTGCCGGCCGGGAAGGATGCGGCAGTCGACCACGGCCTCGGCGGTGGCCGGGATGACGTTGGCCTTGTAGCCGGCCTTGAGCATGGTGGGGTTGGCGGTGTCGCGCAGGGTCGCGCCGACGACACGGGCGATCGGCCCCAGCTTGGCGATCGCCCCGGCCAGGTCGGGCGAATCGACGTCGAACGAGTACCCGGTCTCCTCGGTGATCGCCGCGAGGAACTGTCCGACGGCGTCGGTCATCACCAGCGGGAACTCGTGACGCCCCAGTTTCGCCACGGCCTCGGCGACCGCGGTGACCGCGTTGTGCTCGTGGATCATCGATCCGTGCCCGGCGAAACTGCGGGCCGTCAGCTTCATCCACATCATCGACTTCTCGGCGGTCTCGACCAGGTAGAGCCGCCGGTCTCCGCCGTCCTTTCGGGGCACGGTCAGCGAGAAGCCGCCGACCTCCCCGATGGCCTCGGTGACGCCCTCGAACAGGTCGGGCCGGTTGTCGACCAGCCACTGCGAGCCGTACTTGCCGCCGGCCTCCTCGTCGGAGACGAACGCGAACACCAGGTCGCGCGGCGGCGTGATGCCGGACCGCTTGAAGTGCCGGGCGATCGCGATCAGCATGCCGCACATGTCTTTCATGTCGACGGCGCCGCGGCCCCACACGTAGCCGCCCTCGACAGCGCCGGAGAACGGGTGCACGCTCCAGTCCGACGCCTCGGCGGGCACCACGTCGAGATGGCCGTGCAGCAGCAGCGCACCACGGCTTGAGTCGGCGCCCTCCAACCGGGCGAACACGTTGCCTCGGCCGGGTGCGCCTGCCTCGATGTATTCGGTCTGATAGCCCACCTCTTCCAGCTGTTGTGCCACCCAGCGGGCGCACTCGGCCTCGCCTTTGGTGGTCTCGGGTTCGCCGGTGTTGGAGGTGTCGAAGCGGATCAGCGTGCTGACGAGGTCAACCACCTCGGCTTGGACGTCGGAGGGACCAGTCACAGTCACCATTCGTACCATTGAGGAGGTGGTTGGGTTTGGGTCCGGGCTGCCGAATCCGATAGCCTTAGCTGCCCAGAACTGGTCCGAGTGGCGGAATGGCAGACGCGCTAGCTTGAGGTGCTAGTGCCCTATTAACGGGCGTGGGGGTTCAAGTCCCCCCTCGGACACCAGGTCAGACGAACTTATCGCCGCAGCTAGACAGCGGTTTTCCGGCGCTTGCGACTACCGTCAGCAGGTGCCGCGGACACGCTTTGGAGACACTTTTCCGATCTTCGCGTCCAGATTGACGGCCATCGCATCGAGGTCGGAGTCGAACAGATCGGCATAGATCCGCAAAGTGACGCTGGGATCTTTGTGCCCAAGCATCCGCGACACTGCAAGGACTTTCGCGCCGGAATTGACAGCCAGACTCGCGCAGGAGTGCCGCAGATCGTGCGGCGTGATCGTCTGCACCTTCGCGCGCTCCACCGCCCGATTGAACCAGCCCGTCGAGTCATAGGTCGGGCGCTTCAGGTAGCCGCCGTTCCGCGCTGGGAATTACAGGTCGGCCGCCGAGCGGCCTTCGCATCGCACCGCCAGCCGAGACAACACTGACGCCGCCACTGGCACCGTCCGATTCTCCTTACCCCTCGTCTGCCCGACCTCGAACTTCTGCCCCACCTGAACAGCGTTGCGATGCACTGAGATACGACGCTTCAGAAACTCGATGTCGGCGACGGCCAACGCAATCGCCTCGCCCCAGCGCAGGCCGACCAATTCACCTTCGCCGCCGCCGACGTCATCCCCGATGCGCTGGTCATCGCGTGTTCCACCAAAGGTGGTGTGATTGAAGGCGATCAGCCCGTGGTGCGCTGCGCCTACATCGATGACGCCGACGCCGAATTCGTCGCCGAGGGCGCTGACATCCCTGAGAGCGAGCCGATCTCGCCGAAGTGTTGGTCGCCACTGGCAAGGTGTCACAGTTGGTGCGGCTATCGCGTGAGCAGTGGCTCCAAGAAGGCACCGCCATCCAGCTTGCGCAGTCGATCGCCCGTGCGGTCACCCGCCGTGCCGACCTGGCTTTCGTGCAGCAGGCCGCACCGACACCGCCCGCACTCGGGCCGAGCACCGGGCTGCTCAACGTCACGAATGTTGTTGACGGCGGCGAAGTCAACTCATCGCTCGACACCCTGGTCGACATGATCGCCACACTGCAGACCAACCTGAGCAACCCGACCCACATCCTGCTCAGCCCGACCGCATGGGCCGAATTCCGTAAGCTCAAAGTCGTTGGCGCTGAGACGAACTCGAGCCTCATCGGTGCGGGCACCAACGACGCCCAGCAGCTGCTGTTGTCGTTGCCTGTGTTGGTGAACGTGGCCGTGCCCGCCTACACAGACATGGTTCTCGATCCGAGCGCCGTCGTATCCGCCTACGGCACAGTATATGTCGCGACCATCGATCACCAGTTCTTCACCTCCGACAGCATCGCGGTTCGGTGCACGTTCCGGCTGGGCCAGAATGTGGTGCGGCCCAACAGGATCGCGAAGTTCGCCATCGGTGGTGGTTCGTAGGTCTACGAACGATGCCCCGCACCCAACTCGGGGAAGCGTCGTAAGGACGTGGAACAGCTACTTCTTGTGCAGCTTCTCGCCCAGGATCCTAGCCACGTCGTCCATGAAGTGGTGGTGATGGTCCTCGTGGGCCGGTTGACCCTCTCCCTTCCCTCCATGTTCTAGGCTATAGGTGAGTGAACCCTCCTTCCAGGTGCCGACCACCATGTGGTCACACGGCAGGCGATACATCACCCCACCTTCAGCATTTGTGACCCAGTGGAACTCTTTCTCATCGAAGCCCTCGCCACACTCTGGGCACTTGACCGCGTTCATTTCTCACACCAGTCCTTCCGCTTCCACTCTTGAATGTCCGAAGTCTCGGCTTTGCCAGTCATCAGCGACTAGGGGAGAAAGACCTTGGCCGGACATTCGACAGTCACGAAAGAGTCCTGGGTGGGGGGCGTCCTCGAGTTTGCCGGCTGCCGCCACCGATCGGCATAGCGTGCCCCGGTGCGTCGATGCAGGTCCGGTTTTGAGAGGACAATGAACTTTCATGAGTAAGTCACCGCCTCGTCAGCGCACTGAAGGCGCTAGCACGCAACTGCGGGCCGCACTCGATGCGGCCTTGGCTCGCGAGTCCGACCGGCTCGGGAAGTCGTTGCGCTGGGACGAGCGCGAGGCGCAGCATGTGGCGGCCGCCTGCACGGCGGCCGATCACGTAGAGCTGCTGACCCGGCGGCTCGATGCCGAAGTGTCCGGCGAGAATCGAGCGACGATCCTGGTGCAGTGCTGCTCGGAGATCCGGCCGCAGAACAAGGCTCTGGCCGAACACCTCGGGCGTCTGCAGCTCGATGAGTTCGCGCCGCCCGCCAAGAGCGCCCAGCATCGTGCCGCCGCGTTGTCGCGCTGGGGTGCGCAGCGGCCCCCGAAGCGGGTGTCCTGATGCCGGTGCCCGACGGCACCCCGACCGGGCCTGTGCCGCCCAGCGGATGCCCGCGCCTATGGATGATCGAGCACGGATTGTGGTCGGCCGCCGACGACGCGGTCGTGATCGAGCGCTACGGGGCCAACGCGCTCGACAGTCATGAGTACTGCTGTGGCAAATCGCAGCCGTGGCGGGCACGAGCCGACAGTGGGTTGTGATTCCCCCCACACCGGATCCGTGGACACGTTTTGGACACACTTTTTCGGCATTTGGGTGATTTCCGGTGATCACACGAGATCACGTCGATGCAGCTCAGAGGCATTTTTGGCTCGCCACCTGCGCCGTCGAGATGGGTTCAAGTCCCCCTCGGACACCAGGTCAGTAAACGTCGCGGACGTAGCGTTTCTCGGCGACCAGCTCACGCTTGTAGTCGTGGGCATTCTCGTGCGACATGCCGCCGTGCTTCTCGATGATCGACGTCAGCGCGGCGTCGACGTCCTTGGCCATCCGGGTGGCGTCGCCGCAGACGTAGAAATGGGCGCCGTCGTCGAGCCAGCGCCACACGTCGGCGCCGTAGTCGAGCATCTTGTGTTGGACGTACACCCGGCGGGCCTGGTCCCGCGAGAACGCCAGGTCCAGCCGGTTGAGGAATCCGTCGCGGGCCATGTCCTCGAAATCGTCGCGGTAGTAGAAGTTTTCGCTGCGGTGCTGGTCGCCGAAGAACAGCCAGTTGCGACCGCTGTGTCCGAGCGCGCGGCGTTCCTGGAGGAAGCCGCGGAACGGTGCGATGCCGGTCCCGGGGCCGACCATGATCATCGGCGTCGACGGATCTTCCGGCGGGCGGAAATGCGGCGACCGCTGCAGAAACACCGCTGCCGCTGCCGCCCGGTCGGCCAAGAACGTCGAGCAGACGCCGCCGCGCTGTCCGCCGTCGGCGCCGCGGTAGCGCACCACCGACACGGTCAGGTGGATCTCGTTGGGGCTGACCAGCGGGCTCGACGAGATCGAGTAGTTGCGCGGCGTCAGCCGGACCAGCACCTCCTGCCACTGCTCAGGGTCGGCGCGCACGCCGAACTCCTGCACGATGTCGAGCCCGTTACGGCCGAGGAGCCACTTGTCCAGCTTGTCCTTCGGCGCACGCAGCGTTTTGGCGGCGGCCTTGTCGCCGCATGAGTCGGCGACGAATCGCAGCAGGTTCGGCGTGACCCGGCAGATGTCGTAGGACACGATGAGCGCGTCGCGCAGTGACTGTTCGATGCCGTCGACCTCGACGACCTCGTCGCCGCGCAGCGCGGTGGCGGCCAGCCAGGCGTCCACCACCTCCGGATTGTTCGTGGCGTACACGCCAAGCGAATCGCCTGCCGCGTAGCTGACCTCGTGCTCGGAGACGTCGAACCCGAACTGCCGTACCTCTTTTCGCGACGTGGGAGCCGTCAGCACGATGTTGCGGCTCAGCGGCGCGAGAACGGGTTTGGCCCGCGTGAACGGTTCGGCGACGGTCTTGGGCCTGGCGATCGTCGGCGCACCGCCGGTGCGCCCGTTGACCTTCTGCGGCTCGACGGGGCCGACGAGCAGCGCAGCGACCTGGTCGGCCCACCGGTCCATCGGCTCGTCGTCGTAGACCTCACATTCGGTCCGTTCGAGGATCCGTGTCGCGCCCAGCGCCGCGAGCCTGGTGTCGATGGACTTCGCGTGGCCGCAGAAGTTGGCGTACGAGCGGTCACCGATGCCCAGCACCGCGTAGCGGATACCGTCCAGCGCGGGCGCCTCGGGCGAGTCGAGCCGATCCCAGAAGGTCGCGCCGTTATCCGGTGGGCCGCCGTCACCGAAGGTACTGGTGACCACCAGCACGTCACGGGCGGTCGCCAGGTCGGGCAGCGGCAGATCGTTCATGTTGACCAGCTGCGATCCTCCGAATCGTTCGGCCAGGCGCGCGGCGAAGTCCTCGGCGTTGCCGGTCTGGGACGCCCACAACACCAGCGGTCCGCTCGGCTGCGGTTCGGCGTCGGTGCGCCGCGCATACCGTCCTGCCAGCTGGCCGTCGATCCACAGTCGCACGTCGGCGGCCACCGGCGCGGAGTCCGGAAGCACGGGCACACCCAACACGTCCCCGCCTAGACCACTGAAAAAGCCTGCCAGATACGTCTTTTCGCCGTCGGTGAGGGTCGGCTTCGGCCACTCGGCCAGTCCCAGCTCAGCGGCTATCGGGTGCGCCGCCTCCGGGTTAGTCACGGACTTGACCGGGCGCAGGCTCACCGCGCATACCTTGAATTCGGGTTGCAACGAGTCGGCGTCGACGGCGTCGTTGGTCAACGCGTTGATGGTCAGGTACTCGCCGTGCTCGTCGTTCCAGTGGAACGGCACGAAACAGTTGCCCGGCAGCACGCGGTCGGTGATCACGGCGGGCAGTACGGCGCGGCCACGGCGTGAGGTCAGCTCGACGGGCTGGCCGGCGACGATGTCCAGTTCGAGCGCGTCAACCGGGTGGACCTCGACGAAGGGCCCGCTGTCGAGCCTGTTGAGCTTGTCGACCTTGCCCGTCTTGGTCATCGTGTGCCACTGGTGTTGCAGCCGGCCGGTGTTGAGCACCAGCGGGAAGCCGTCATCGGGCAGCTCGCGTGCATCCATGTGCGGCCTGGGCAGGAACGCCGCGCGCCGTGACGGGGTCGCGAACGCCAGCCGCGGCCGGTGACCGTTCTCGTCGACGAACAGGTCCTGGCTGACGCCGTCGTTGAGGTAGCGGAAGGGGTGGCGGTCGTCGCCCCCGCCGGGCAGGTCCTCGGGCGGGCAGGGCCACTGCAGCGACGTCTGCCGCAGCCGCTCATAGCTGGCGCCACGCAGGTCGTAGCCGGTCTTGGGGTTCCAGAAGCGCCGGATCTCGTCGAAGATCTGCTCGCTGGACTCGTAACGGAAGTGCTCGCCGAAGCCCATGTGCGCCGCGACGTCACAGATCAGCTGCCAGTCCGGGCGCGACTGCCCGGCCGGCGGGATGGACTGCTGCAGCAGCGTCAGGTTGCGTTCCGAATTGACCATCACCGCATCGGATTCGGCCCACAGCGTGGCAGGCAACACGATGTCGGCGTAGTGGTTGGTGGCGGTGGTGCAGTAGGCGTCCTGGGTGACGACGAGCTCGGCCGCCTCCAGTCCATTGATCACCGTCTTCCGATTGGCCACGGTGGCAACGGGATTGGTGCAGATGATCCAGCATGCCTTGATGTCGCCGTCGGCGAGCCGCTCGAACATCTCGACGGTCCCCGGTCCGACGTCGGTGCGGATGGTGCCGGGCGCCAGTCCCCACTCCTGCTCGACGAATGCGCGGTCCTCGACGGATACCACCGAGCGCTGGCCTGGCAAACCCGGTCCCATGTAACCCATTTCGCGGCCGCCCATCGCATTGGGCTGACCGGTCAGCGACATCGGTCCGCTACCGGGCCGGCTTATCGCCCCGGTCGCCAGGTGCAGGTTGCAGATGGCGTTGGTGTTCCACGTGCCGTGGGTGCTCTGGTTGAGCCCCATGGTCCAGCAGCTCATCCACTCCCCCGCGTCGGCGATCATCCGTGCCGCGGTGCGGATGTCGTCCTCGGGGATGCCGGTGATCTCGGCGACCCGGTCGGGCGGGTAGTCGGCGAGGAAGGCCGGCATGGCGTCCCAGCCGTCGGTGTGCTGGGCGATGAATTCGGCGTCGATGTCGCCGTTCTCGACCAGCAGGTGCAGCAGGCCGTTGAGGAGGGCGAGGTCCGTGCCGGGCTTGATCTGCAGGAACAGGTCGGCCTTCTCGGCGGTGGTGGTGCGGCGCGGGTCGACGACGATCAGCTTGGCGCCCGCCTTGAGGCGATCGGCCATCCGCAGATACAGGATCGGGTGACAGTCGGCCATGTTCGAGCCGATGACGAAAAACAGGTCGGCGCAATCGAAGTCGGTGTAGGAGCCGGGCGGGCCGTCGGCGCCCAGCGACTGCTTGAACCCGGTGCCTGCGCTGGCCATACACAGCCGCGAGTTCGACTCGATGTGCACGGTCCGCAGAAAACCCTTGGCCAGCTTGTTGGCCAAGTACTGCGACTCGATGGACATCTGGCCCGACACATACAGTGCGACCGAGTCCGGGCCGTGCTCGTCGACGATCGCGCGCAGCCGCCGGCCGGCCTCTGCGACGGCGTCGTCGACCGGGGTGGGCACCAGTTCCTCGTTGCGCGCCGGGCGCAGCATCGCGGACCTCAACCGGCCGTCGTCGGCGGCCATCATCTCGGCGTGGGTCGCGCCCTTGGTGCACAGCCGCCCGAAATTGGTCGGGTGCAACTTGTCGCCGGAGACCCGCGCGATGACGGGCTTGCCGGTGTCGCGGTCGGTCGTGGTCTGCACCTCGATACCGCAGCCGACGCCGCAGTACGAGCACGCCGTCCGGGTCACCGCCATGGCACCCATAGTGGGCTGGCAATGTTTCAGACTGTTTTCCGACGACGTTATCGCGGTGAAAATTGATGCTCACCGGGCCAGAACCGGCCCGGTGAGCATCGTTTCCGCAGGTCAGCTGGCGGTGACAGGCGCCGGTGCGCGGCCGATGTGCTCCCCGGAACTCGCCCGGGCGGTCTGGATGCGCAGGAACACGACCCAGGTCACTATGGCGCAGATCACATAGAAGGCCATGAACACCCAAAATGCGTTGGTCGCCGACTTCGCCTCACCGACGTACGAGGCCCGCAGCACGACGTTGATGAACACGCCGCCGAGTGCGCCGACCGCACCGGCGAACCCGATCAACGCGCCGGACATGCTGCGCGACCACAGCGCCTTCTCCTCGCGACTCCAGTCGTCTTTGCCTTGCGCCTTCGCCTCGAAGATCGACGGGATCATCTTGTATGTCGACCCGTTGCCGATGCCGGACAGAATGAACAGGAGGATGAAACCGGTCGACATAGGCGACCATTTGACCGCCCGTCGCCGCCCCCGCCATGCCGTCGTCCATCACGCCGGCGGTCACCAGAATTCCCGCCGCGAAGATCATCGCGATGAACGTGTACAGCGTCACCTTGCCGCCGCCGATGCGGTCGGACAGCTTCCCGCCGAAGGGCCGCGAAATGGACCCGAGCAGCGGCCCGATGAACGCGATCTGGGCCGCGTGCAGCGACGCCTGAGCGGCATTGTCACCGCCGGCAAGGAAATTGATCTGGAGGACCTGACCGAAGGCGAACGAAAAGCCGATGAACGAGCCGAAGGTTCCGATGTAGAGGAAGCTCATCACCCAGGAGTGCTTGTAGCGCAACGCTTCCGCCATGGCGCCGAGGTTGGACCGCTGGTTGCGCAAGTTGTCCATGAACAGCGCGGCGCCGACCGAGGCCAACGCGATCAGCACAAGGTAAATGGCGCAAACGACTTCGGGCGCGGTGTTGCTGACCACGGCGATCACCAGCAGGCCGACGAGCTGGATGGCGGGCACTCCGATGTTGCCGCCGCCGGCATTCAGGCCCAGTGCCCAGCCCTTGAGCCGCTGCGGATAGAAGGCGTTGATGTTCGTCATCGACGAGGCGAAGTTGCCCCCGCCGAAGCCGGCGAACGCCGCGACGATCATGAACGTCGTGTACGACGTACCGGGCTGTTGCATGACATAGAGCGTCAGCAGGGTTGGGATCAGCAGTAGCAGTGCGCTGACGATCGTCCAGTTCCGGCCGCCGAACTTGGCAGGCGCGATCGTGTACGGAATCCGCATCACCGCACCGACCAGGGTCGGCACCGCGACCAGGTAGAACTTGCCTGCCGCGTCGATGCCGTAGGTGGCCTGCGGCATGAACAGCACCATCACCGACCAGATCGACCAGACCGAGAAGCCGACGTGTTCGGCGAAGATCGACCAGATCAGGTTGCGTTTGGCGATCTTCTTACCACCCGCCTCCCAAGCGTCGACGTCTTCGGCATCCCAGTGCTCGATGTTGCGATCGCGGGTCAGTGTTGTCACGTGGGCCTCCCAGCAGCAGTTGCACCATGTTTACGGCCAGGCCGTTCCGCGGCGATTGCACCGCCGTATCGGAAATGTCAACTCCCGCTCACATCACCGAAACCTGTGCGAGTAGGCAATGGGACTCATGGGCGACTTATCCACGAAACGGACCGGAAACAATCACGCCCTAGCTTCGGTGAGGGTGAGCGACGGCAGCACTCCACGATTCCTGCAGGGCCCGTTTGAGTTTGAAGGCAATGGCCTGGACAAGCCGTCGCTGATCGACGAGTCACTGCGCTACGTCGTGCCGGCGGGCGCCGTCACCCAGCCGGTGTACTTCCGCGGCGGCAACTCCACCAAGCAGATGATCACGGTGGTGCTGTTCCGCGACGGCAAGCCGATGCGCTACTTCCCCATCGCTGCCAAGGGCGCCACCCATGTGGCGCTGCGGGTGGTGGAGGATCTGCTCGCCGACACCGTACTGGAGCTGCAGGTGGCCGCGCCGAGCGGATGCTCCGGGACGGTGATCGTCGACCTCGGCCTGGTTGAAATCTAATGTCGCACAAGTTGATCGTCGTCGGCAACGGCATGGCGGGTGTGCGCGCCGTTGAAGAGATCCTCGCGCGGGGCGGCGGCGAAACGTTCGACATCACGATGTTCGGCGACGAACCGTATGGCAACTACAACCGCATCCTATTGTCGAACGTCCTTGCGGGCAGCGACGATAAGTCCGAGATCTATCTCAACGCGCTGGACTGGTACACCGATAACGACATCGACCTGCGCGCCGGGGTGCGGGTGGTGCGGCTGGACGCGTATCGCACGCCTGGTGCACGCCGACGACGGATCCACCACCTCCTACGACACGTTGATCCTGGCCACCGGCAGCCGGTCTTTCTTTCCTCCGATGGCCGGGCTGTGGGCCGACGACAAGACGTTGACCGACGGCGTGTTCGGGTTCCGCACACTCGACGACTGCATGGGCATGATCGAACAGGCCGCGGACCGGTCGAAGGCGGTCGTGATCGGTGGTGGCCTGCTCGGGCTGGAAGCCGCTCGCGGACTTGCAGAATCGGGGCCTTGCCGTGGACGTCGTGCATGCTGCGCCGACGTTGATGAACGCACAGCTCGACGATTCCGCCGGCGCGATCCTGCGCCGGTCGGTGGAGGGCATCGGCATCGCGGTGCATCTGGAGAAGCGGACGACGGAGGTGCGCACCGACGACATCGGCAGGATGTCGGGAATCGTGTTCTCCGACGGCAGCTCGATCGACTGCGACATGCTGGTGATCGCGGCAGGCATCCGTCCGAACGTCGGGCTGGCACAGCGGGCCGGGTTGACCGTCGAGCGGGCGATCGTCGTCGACGACCACATGCGCTCGGTCGACGACGACAACATCTACGTGGTCGGCGAATGCGCCCAGCACCGCGGCCAGGTCTACGGCCTGGTGGCGCCGCTGTGGGAGCAGGCCAGTGTGCTGGCCGACCACCTGACCGGCGCCGACAAGACCGCCGCCTATCACGGCTCGCGGATCGCCACCAAGCTCAAGGTCGCAGGAGTTGACGTCGCGGCGATGGGCCTGAAGGCACCGGAACTTCCCGACGACGAGTTCGTCCAGTATTCCGAACCCAAGCATGGCGTGTACAAGACCATCGTCATCCGCGACGGAAAGCTGGTGGGCGCCACGCTCGTCGGCGATGTCAGCAAGGTGTCGTTCCTGACGCAGGCGTTCGACAGCGGGCTGCCGCTGCCGGAGGAACGGGTGTCGCTGATGTTCGACATCGGCACCCCGGAGGTGTCGGTCGGCGTCGCCGAGTTGTCCGACGACGCCCAGGTCTGCAACTGCAACGGCGTGACCAAGGGCGCACTGGTGAGCTGCGTGCAGGGCGGTGAGACGTCGGTTTCCGGGGTGATGGCGAAAACCAAGGCCGGCAAGGGCTGTGGATCGTGCAAGGAACTCGTCGGCGCAGATCGTGGAATGGGCCGCCGGCGGCGCGGTCACCGAGGATCCGTCCGCGTCGTGGTACGTGCCCGCCATCCCGTACGACAAGCAGACGTTGATGCGGCACATTCGTGAGCTCGAATTGCATTCGGTGTCATCGGTGTTCGCCGCGCTGGCCCCCGACGGACAGGAGGACGCCAACTCGAAGATGGCGCTGGCGTCGCTGCTGGAGACGATGTGGGCCGACGAATTCGTCGACGAACGCGACGCTCGATTCATCAACGACCGCGTGCACGCCAACATTCAGCGCGACGGCACATTCTCGGTGGTGCCGCAGATGAAGGGCGGCGTCACCAACTCGTGGCAGTTGCGCCGCATCGCCGAGGTCGCCGACAAGTACGCCATCCCGATGATCAAGCTGACCGGCGGGCAACGCATCGACCTGCTCGGCGTGCGCAAGGAAGACCTGCCCGCGGTCTGGGCAGATCTGGACATGCCGTCGGGCTACGCCTACGGCAAGAGCTTCCGGACCGTGAAAACCTGTGTCGGCAGCGACTTTTGCCGCTACGGACTGGGTGATTCCACCGCGCTGGGCATCGCGCTCGAGGAGCGGTACCAGGGATTGGCCAGCCCGGCCAAGATGAAGCTCGCGGTGACGGGTTGCCCGCGTAACTGTGCGGAGGCGTTGTGCAAGGACCTCGGCGTTGTCGCGGTGGGCGACGGCCGGTGGGAGATCTATGTCGGCGGCGCGGCGGGCGCACACATCCGCAAGGGTGACCTGCTCGCTACCGTCGACGACCCGGAGGTGGTCATCACACTCACCGGGCGGTTCCTGCAGTATTACCGCGAGAACGCCAACTGGCTGGAGCGCACCTACAAGTTCGTCCCGCGTATCGGGATCGACAAGATCCGTGCGGTCGTGGTCGATGACGCCGATGGCATCGCCACACAGCTCGACGCGAACATGCAGAAGTCTGTCGACGCCTATCGCGATCCCTGGCAGGACGGCCGAGATCCCGTGACAGAGGGACAATTCCGTACGTCGCTGCCGATGCTGCCGCTTCCCCAGGTGCCGGTGCGATGACAGACGTCGTGCTCGGGCCTCTCGACGAGGTCCCCGTGGGCGAAGGCCGGGCGTTCGCCGTCGACGGCGAGCAGATCGCCGTGTTCCGGTTACGGGACGGCTCACTGCGCGCGATCGATGCCGTGTGCCCGCACAAGGGCGGACCACTCGCCGACGGGCTCGCCGACGACCGAGTCGTGGTCTGCCCGCTGCACGGCCACACCTTCGACATGTGCACCGGGGCTCAGGCCGATTCGCCGACCGGCGGCGGCCCGATGTCGGTGCGCAGCTACCCGGTGTCGGCCGTCGACGGCACGATCCGGATCACCACGCCTTAGTGCTGCGGGCGGCGGCGTCCGAGCCACAACGCGAGACCGATCGCGCCGAAGCCCAGTGTCGCAATCACCCCTGCTGCCACGTAGAGGAAGATGTCCCTCGCGGTGAGCCCGGGCGAGGCATCGTCCGAGGCCAGCACCATGCGGTAGTCACCCGGCAGCGGGGCCTCTTGCGGCGTGTCCAGACCCGGGAACTGCTGGGTCCGGTGCACCTCGAATTGCCGCTCCCCGGTTGGGGTTTGCGTCCACACGCCCCACGCCGGCGTCGCGCCGTCGAGCAACACCTTGCGCTCACCGAAGCGGGCGTCGTCACCGACGTCGACGATGCGCCGCACCCGGAATGGTTCGTAGACCCTGTCCGAGTACCGCACCAGCACGGGGACGTTGTCATAGCGCAACACCGGTGGCGGAGGCGGCGGCAATGGCAGCCCGAAGCCTGGGTAGTACCCACCTCCGAAGAAGGTGCCCACCGCGACGTTGACCGCCGTATTGACTGCTGCGTTGACGATGTTGGCTGCGGTGGCGACGACGGCGGTGAAGCTGTACGCCGCGAACTGGGCCACCTCGAGAACGACCCGGGCCAGCGGCGGGATCCATACGATCCGTGGGGCGTTCTGGTAGATGTACACGATCCGCACCCGTTCGTGGAACGGATTCAGGATGACGGGCCGGTAGTACTCGTCGTATTCCACCCAGTCCGGCCTCCACTGCCGAATGTCGCGGTCCCACCGGCGATCTGCGGCCAAGCGGACCTCGTCCTTCGCGCTGGCGCTTGCGCTGGCGCCGATATCGAGCGGACCATCAACATCCAAGCCCAGGCCGAGGTTGAGTTCGCTCGAGAGCGCGGCAACATCCTGCTGCGGCGCCGGCTGCGGGTTTACCTCAACGACTTTCGCGCTCTTGGCGATCTCGACATCCTCTTTGGGCGCGTCCAGCGTCTGCGGTTCAGACTGCTCGATCACCTGCGCGGCCTGTGAGACGGTCGACGACTCCGACGGGTCCACGCCCGTCGTGGCGGTCTCGGCCTCTGTCGCGGTCTCGGTGTCGGCGGTGGCCGACTTGCTGCTCGTCGCCGCCTCCGACGGTGCGACCAGTGCCGCAGACGGAGGTACCGGGGAATCTGACGTTTCTTCCGCTGGCGCCGTGGCTGGCGCCTCGCTCGTCGGCTTCCTCGAGGGGGACGCCTCCGGTTCCGGCTCGGTGGCCGACGGAGCCGCAACTCGCGGTGCAGGTGCGTCCGCCGTCGTCTCCGACGGAATCACCGCTGTCTTCGGCGATGCGGGCGCCTGGGTCTGCGGCGCCTGCGTCTCGGGTGTCTCGATGGTTTCGGGCTCCGGCGCTATCGCGGGCGCGGTCGACGGCGGAGCCTCAACCTTCGGAGCCTCAACCTTCGGAGCCTCGTACTTCGGAGCCTCGTACTTCGGAGCCTCGTACTTCGGAGCCTCAACCGGCGGAGCCTCAACCGGCGGGGCTTCGGGCTGCGGAGCCTCGGGTTTCGGGGCTTCCGCCTCGGCCGGTTCCTCCGGAATGACATATTCCGGCTCCGGTACGGGGACGATCGTGGTGGGCACCACCGGCTCGTCGTCCGGTTTGGCATATGCCGGTGCAAGTCCGCCGGTGAGCGCCGTCAAGGAAATGACGACTCCTGTCGCGAGGACCGCGACAGCGTTACGTTTCGAGCAAATTTCAAGCGGTGCACCCATCGTGCATCGACTCCTTTGGATCTCAAGGAGCGTGGCGACTAACTACCGCCACAGCTGCTTGCAGCCATCTCCCCCGGACGCCGGCCTGGTACCAGCTAATTGCTGCGGGCGAATAAGAACGAGGTGGATGCGGTCTGCCTTGAGTCACCCTCCCGGGACGTCGACGACGATACTGGGACCGAGATCCGGTCTCAGAAGGTTCATCGCCGCGCGCAGCGATGTGTTACGTCGGCCCCGGGGAGGCTCCGTGGAGTCGAGTCAGATTGCGTCGGGTTTGACTGCGAGCACCGGCTTGGGGCATTCCAGCAGGAGCTGCTGCGACACGCTGCCGAGCAGCAGTTTGCCCACCGGGCTGCGGTGCCGGATGCCGATCACCAAGAGCTCGGCGTCATCGCGGTCCATGGCCTTGAGCAGCTCGTCGGCGGCGTCGACGCCGACCGGCTGGCGCAGCTCGAACTCGACCCCGCAGTTGTTCAGCCGTTCCTCGACGTCATGCACCTCGCCCTCCCGGGCGAAACGCGGATCAGCGTAGGAGTCGCCGGTTGTCGAGTTGATCACCAGCAGCGTGGTCTGTCGCCGCTTCGCCTCTGTTATGCCGTGCTCCAGTGCCGCGCGGCCGAACGGGTCCGCGCTGTATCCGACGACAATCATGCCTGCGCCTTCTCCTTCTGATCGGTATCGTCCTCGACGACCAGCAGCGACTCCTCGGGGCGGTGCATCAGCCGCAGTATCAGCGGCAGCAGCAGCAGTATCGCCATCAGCACGTACGTGATGATCGCGACGGGCTCGGTGAACAGACCGGCCCAGTTTCCGTCAGCGAGTTGCAGGGACTGCCGCAGCTGACGCTCGATGCGCGGCCCGAGGATGACGCCGATGATCAGCGGGAGCACCGGCAGCCCGAAGCGTCGCATCATCAGGCCGAGCAGACCGAACACCAGCAGCAGCGCCAGATCCAGTGGCTGGATGTTCACCGCGAGTGCGCCCAATGTCGCGAAGAACAGGATGCCCGCGTACAGGTAGGGCCGCGGGGTGCGCAGCAGCTTGGCCCACAGCGGCGCCAGCGGCAGGTTCAGCACCAGCAGCAGGAAGTTGCCGATGAACAGGCTGGCGATCAGCGTCCAGATCAGCAGCGGTTCCTTCTCGAACAGCGTGGGACCGGGCTGGATTCCGTAGGACACGAACGCGGTGAGCATCACCGCCGCGGTGGCGTTGGTGGGCAGACCGAGCGACAGCATCGGCACCAAAGTGCCTGCGGCCGAAGCGTTGTTGGCGGCCTCGGGTCCGGCGACGCCTTCGATCGCACCCTTGCCGAACTCCTCCTTGTGCTTGGAGAGCCGTTTCTCGGTGACGTAGGACAGGAACGTCGGCAGCTCGGCACCGCCCGCGGGCAGGGCCCCGAAGGGAAAGCCGTACGCGGTGCCGCGCAACCATGGCTTCCAGGAGCGCTTGAAGTCCTGGCGGCCCATCCATGGACGGCCCACCGGGATCACCTCGGCCGGACGCCGCCGCAAGTGCGCGGCCACCCACAGCGCCTCGCCGACCGCGAAGATCGCGACCGCGATGACCACGATGTCGATCCCGTCGGAGAGCAGCGGTATGCCGAACGTGGCCCGCGGCTGGCCGGTCAGGAAGTCGATGCCGACGATGCCGATCGCCAAACCCAGGAACAGCGAGATCGCACCGCGCAGCTTGGACGCACCGAGCACCGCCGTCACCGCGACCAACGCGAAGATCATGATCGCGAGATAGGACGGGGCGCCCAGCGTCACCGCGAACCGCGAGATCGGTGGCGCGAACGTCGCCAATAACACGGTGCCGATGGCGCCGGCCACAAAGGACCCGATGGCCGCCGTCGCCAGCGCTTGGGCCGCGCGCCCGGCCTTGGCCATCTTGTTGCCCTCGATGGCGGTGATGACCGATGACGACTCGCCAGGCGTGTTCAGCAGAATCGAGGTTGTCGAGCCGCCGTACATGCCGCCGTAGAAGATGCCGGCGAACATGATGAACGCCGCGCTGGGGGGCACGTTATAAGTCACCGGCAGCAGCAGCGCCACCGTCATGGCCGGGCCGATGCCCGGCAGCACGCCGACGGCGGTTCCGAGCAGCACGCCGATAACCGCGTACAGCAGATTCATCGGCGTTGCGGCCTGCTCGAGGCCCTGAATGAACCAGTCCAAGTTGTTCATCTACAGAATCCCGTCCAAAATGCCTGCGGGCAGCGGGATTCCGAGCCCTGCGTAGAACCCGTAGAAGCTGGCGAGCGCCAGCACCGCCCCGATCGCGACGTTGCGGACGTAGTGGCGGCTGCCGAGAATCGTTGCCACGGCGGCGAACATCAGGGTGCCGGTGATCGCCCAGCCGAGCGGGTTCACCAACAAGATGACGGCCACGAACACGCCGACGAGCAATCCGACGGTGGTCCAGTCCCCCGGGCTGTTCGGGTCGACGTCCTCACCGGCATCGGCCTCGCCGACCGAACCGCGCGGGACGGCGATGGCCAGGATCACCGCCAGCACAATGAGAACGGTGCCGATGGCGATCGGAAAGAACTTGGGCCCGACGGGATCCACCTTGGCGAACCCGGCTTCCAAGGTGAGCCCGTCGAAGATCAGGAATCCGCCGACGGCGACCAGCACGGCGCAGACCAGGTACTGCGCCCGGTCAATCCGCTTGGCCGGCGGCGTCACCTCCTGCGACCTCATCGGTGGCGGTCATAGCAGCCCCAATTCGGTGAGCGTCGAGCTCGACCCGGTTGTCCTGATCCTTCAGGAACTGTTCGAACTGCGCACCGGTCATGAACGCGTCGGTCCAACCGTTCTTCACCAGCGCCTCCTTCCATTGCTGTGTGCCGTGCAAATCCTCGAGAACTTTCACCATCGCGTTGCGGGCGTCATCGGAAATGCCCGGCGGCGCAAGGACTCCTCGCCAGTTGGCGAATGTCAGGTTGATTCCCGACTCTTGGAGCGTTGGGGCGTCGATGCCCTCGACCCGTTCTTCGCTGGACACCGCCAACACCCGCAACTGGCCGCCCTCGATCTGGTCGATGAACTCGCCGGGACTCGACGTGCCGACCGTCACCTTCTTGCCGAGCAGCGCCGTCAACAGGTCTCCGCCGCCGTCGTAGGTGATGAAGTTGACGGCCTTCGGGTCAACGCCGACGGCCTTGGCCATTTCCATCGGGAACAGATGGTCGGGGCCGCCCGGCGACGAACCGCCGCCGATGGTCATCTTGGAGGGATCGGCCTTCCAGGCGGCGACGAAGTCCTGCACCGTCTTGAACGGCGAGTCGGCCGGTACGAAGATGGCGCCGGGGTCCTCGATCAACTTCGCGATAGCGGTGGCATCGGAGGCCTTCACCTTGGACCCGTTGGTATAGGTGGCGCCGACGACGCCGAGCCCCATCGTCATCATGAGGTCGTCGTTGCCCTTTTCGTTGATCAGCCGGTTCATCGCGACGGTTCCGCCGGCGCCGATGACGTTGAAGACCTCGATGCGCCCGGTGATGTCGTCTTCTTCCATGATCTTCACCGCGGTGCGCGCCGTGAGGTCGTAACCGCCGCCCGGGCTGTTCGGCACCATCATGCGCAGGCGGTGGAACCCCTGGGCTTCCTCTCCGCGCGTGACACCGCAGGCCGTTACCAGCGCCGCGATCACGGCAAGCACTACCGCCGCCTGCTGCCACTTTGACTTCACTGTCGTCCCCAATCACTGGTTTGTGATGCTCAGCAATACTGGACCCTGACAGTGACGTGCGTCACCGATTAGGACGCAAAGGAAGTATTGGTCGTTTTGAACACATGAAGCCGTGTTGATCCCATGAGGTGGCGCGCTCTTACCTTTCGCAGCCTCGCCGGCCAGTTCCTGGCCTTCCAGCTGGTGGTCGTCCTGGTGGTGCTGCTCGCGGTGGCCGCGGTGTCGGTGGCGCAGTCGACGAGGGAGTTCCGCGAGGTCCGCGGGCAGCGCATGATCGCGGTCGCCGAGAACATGGCGTCGACCCCGATCGTGCGCGATCGCTACGCCGACCCGTTCGCCGAGCGCGGTGCTGGCGCCCGAGGTTGACCGCGCGGTCGCGCTGTCGGGTGCCGGGCTGGCGGAGATTCTCGATCCCGGCGGGACGGTTCGGGTGTCGTCGGATCCGTCGCGCATCGGGCGCCGCGAGGATCTCGGGCCGAGCCGGGCCGACGAGGGCAGGGCATGGTTCGGCGACATCGACGTCGACGGAGTGCACAGCCTCGTCGGGCAGGTGCCGATCTTGGCCGACACGGGTGACGTGATGGCGATCGCGTCGGTCAGTGAACGGTATCCGTCGGTGTGGGAGCTGCTCAGCGGCGCGGGCGAACGGCTGCTGTTCTATCTCGGGCTCGGTGCGGCGCTGGGCCTGCTGGCGTCGTGGCTGCTGTCACGACGAATCAAACGACACACGCGTGGACTCGAAGTCGCCGAGATCGCAAGCCTGGCCGATCACCGGGAGGCGCTGCTGCACAGCATCCGTGAGGGCGTGGTCGCGGTCAACAACGAAGGCGACATCACGGTGCTCAACGACAGCGCGCAGGAGCTGCTCGATGTCACCGGTGCGGCGGTCGGCCGGCGGGTGGACAGCGTCGGCCTGGATCCCGCCGTGGTCGAATTCCTGTTGTCCGGTGAGGATGGCCGCTCCCCAGACACCGTCATCGTCACCCGCACCCGGGTGCTGGCGCTGAACCGGCGCGCGGCGACGAGCCAAGGACAGCGGATCGGAACGGTGACGACGATGCGTGACAGCACGGAACTCGCTGCGCTGCAGGGGCAGTTGTCGTCCCACAAGAGCGTGACCGACACACTGCGCGCGCAGACGCATGAGTTCGCCAACCAGCTGCACACCATCTCCGGCCTGGTGCAGCTGGGTGAGTACGATTCGGTGCGTGACCTGGTGGGCACGTTGACGCGGCGGCGCGCAGAGATCAGTGATGCGGTGACGCAAAGGATCTCGGATCCCGCCGTGGCGGCGCTGTTGATCGCGAAGACGTCGCTGGCTGGCCGAGAGCGGCGTATCGCTTGAGCTCGCGCCGCGAGTCGCACCTGATACGCGTTGGAACCCGCGTTGGCCACCGATGTGATCACTTTGTTGGGCAACTTGATCGACAACGCGGTCGACGTGTCGGTGGGCTCCAAACCCGCCACGGTGACGGTGTGCATCGAGGACTTCGACGGCCTCAGCATTTCGGTGAGCGACTCCGGACCCGGTGTGCCACCGCCATCTTCGGGAGACCATCTTCGCCCGCGGGGTGACCTCGAAGCCCGAGGTTCCTGGCGGCCGCGGTATCGGGCTGGCGCTGGTGCGGCTGGTGACGGCGCAGCATGGTGGGACGGTGGTGGTCAGCGACGGGCCGTCGGGCGGGGCACGGTTCGTGGTGCGGCTACCCGAAAGCCGTTCTGCCGTTGCCGAGAAGGCCGCCCATGCGTGACGTGCTGGTTGTCGACGACGACTTCATGGTCGCCGAAATTCACCGGCGATTCGTCGACCGGGTGGACGGGTTTCGCGTGGTCGGGGTGTCCCGCACCGGCGCGGAAGCGTTGTCGGCGGCCCGGGAACTGCGGCCGCATTTGATTCTGCTGGATGTGTTCCTTCCGGACATGACGGGCCTGGAAGTGCTGCAGCAGTTGCGGTCCCAGGGTAACCGGGTGGGGGTCATCATGATCACCGCCGCACGGGAGTTGGACACCGTGAGCGGCGCGCTCGACGGCGGGGCGGCCGACTACCTGATCAAGCCGTTCGAATTCCCCCAACTGAAGGCCAAATTGGAGGCGTTCGCGGCCCGCGCCGACGCGCTGGAGTCTGGTCGCGGGGTCGACCAGACGTTGATCGACTCACTGTTCGGCGGGGCGGCCGCCTCCCCTGCACAGGCACTGCCGAAGGGACTGGGTCCCGAGACCGGCCGACTGGTCTTGGACGCGGTGAGGGATGCCGGCGAGGTGTCGGCAGCCGAATGTGCGGATCTCGTTGGGATTTCGCGGGTGAGCGCGCGGCGCTACCTCGAGCACTACCTCAGCGCGGGCGCGCTGGAGTTGCGGCTGCAGTACGGCGTCGGCCGGCCGGAGCGCCGCTACCGTTTGGGCAGCGCGTAAAGCTTTCGCCCAAGTCCGCGGATGCCCCGGCTGAGCGACTGCGCCGCGGTCAGCGCGATGTTACGGCCGTGAACATTTCCGTAGTGCAGTATCAACGTGACGCGCAGGGCGTCATCCGCGCACGGGAAAGTCGCGTTATAGGTGCGGTAGCCCCAGAAAAAGTACGCGTTGCCCGGCTACAGCGGGATCACCCTCACTTCTGCGTCGAGCTTGCGAACGAATTTCCTTCTGTACAAGTCGTTTTGGGACACCAGCTTCTCGATGATATTGGTGATGACGAAGCGCCGGTACGGTCGCCGATTCGGACACAGGACCAGTTCGCCCGTATCGCCGGACTCACAACCGCGCGCAACATACCGGCGTCTGCCGCGTTCGACGAAGCCCTGCACGCGGCCAGCCGCGTTCGCCCGAGTGGTTGTGAGCAAACTCATTCGTTGAGATCTCGCTTCGGCCCCAAGATGCCGCGTCATGCATCATTCTCTCTATAGAGATAGTGTGCTGGGAGCGGCGACCACAACGGCGAGGCGGCGAATGAAGCTACGGATACTCGCCGGGGTGGACGCGCTCCCACAGTTGCCCAACCGCACGTTACGGCTGGTCGGGACGGTATATCTTGCGGCAACAGCGTTCGTCGCCCTGTGGCTTTGGCAAAGCTGGGGCGGTGCGTACGCAACCCGAGTGGTTGACGATGCCGCTTCGCTGGCGGGCATCTTGTTCGCGGCCGGGTGCTGCGTCTGGGCGGCCCGCGCGGCCCACGGACGGATGCGACGCGGCTGGCTGACGATGTTGGCTGGGCTGCTCGCGTGGGCGGTCGGTGAGATCATCTGGTGCTACTACGAGATGTGGCTCGGATACGAGCAGGCCCCGTTCCCCTCGTGGGCTGACGTGGGGTATCTGCTCTTTCCCGTCGGCGCAGGAGCGGCGGTGTTGCTGTTGGCGCCCAGCGACAGGGGTCAGTCCCGGAAACGGCTGGTGCTGGACGGCATCATTGTCGCGACATCGGTATTCCTGGTCTCGTGGGTGCTGGTGCTCGACAGCGTTTTTCACGCCGGGGGTGACACCACACTCGCCTTCGTAGTTTCGCTGGCCTATCCGGTCACCGACGTGGTGATCATTACGATCGCGTGGGCGCGCGCGACCGCCGCGTACCGGCCCAGCATGGGGCTGTTGGTCGGCGGATTGATCTGGATTGCGCTTGCGGACAGCGTCTACGCCGCCCTGACGGCGATGGGCGGCTACTACACCGGCAATCTGGTCGACCTGGGCTGGATCCTCGGATGCGGAACGCTTGGCATGGCAGCACTGCGGAGCGTCGGTGAACCACCGGTCGAGCCAACGATGGGGCTCATCTCTTCCCGTGTACGACTGTGGGTGCCATACCTGCCGCTGGTACTTGCCTGCGGCCTCGGGCTGGCCGAGGCCATGCCCGGGTTGAGCTCCACACCATTGGCAATCACCTGCATGCTCCTCGTTGTCGCGGTGCTTGCTCGGCAGTTCCTCGTCCTCGCCGAGAACCGCCGGCTGCTGTCCGACGTTTCCCGGCTCGCCTTCCGCGACCAGCTCACCGGATTGGCCAACCGCATGCTCTTCCTCGACCGGCTTGAACAAGCGGTGGCACTCCAGCGACGCGAACACGAGCCGCTGGCGGTGCTGTGCCTGGATCTTGATGACTTCAAAACAGTCAACGATGAGTTGGGCCACCCCGCCGGCGACGAGCTGCTGATCCGCGTCGCGGGACGTCTCACCGAATGTCTGCGTAACTCCGACACCGTTGCGCGGCTCGGCGGTGACGAGTTCGCGGTCCTGATCGAAGGTTCAATCGAGGACGCACTGGCGGCGGTGGATCGAATTCTCGACGCTTTCACGTCGCCCATCGTCATCGATGGAATTGCACTGACGGTGCGCCCGAGTATCGGATTGACGCTCGCCACCGCCGACGGCATCCGAACGACTGTCGACGATCTGGTCCGGCAGGCGGATCTGGCCATGTATGCCGCGAAGCGCGACGGCGGCGGATGCGTGCGCAGTTTCGTGCCTGATCTGCCTCGGCCGGACGAGCTCCCGCGGGTCGACGGTCCCGAGCCGAAGACCGGTCCGAAAATGGAATCTGCCACCGGTCGCGGCGCGCTGGTGGGCACCACAGGGTCAGCGTTGGACCCAACCAGGCCTCAGTCGGAAATGCTTTGGACGCAACAGCATTGGCCCCCGCTGGCCGCCAGGCTGGCGCTCGGTCTCCTGTTGGTCGGCGTCCTCGCGATGGCGGTTTCCGCGCTTGTTCGCTCGAGCCCGGGCCGGATTGTGCCCATCGACAGCTGGTTGGAGTCGGCGTTGTTACTGGGGGCGGCCGGTCTTGTGATCATCCGCGGTTGCCTTGTCCCCGTCGAGCGTTGGGCATGGCTCTTCATTGGCGCGGGGATGACGGCTACGGGCTCGGCGACCGTCATGTACGCCATGTGGGTACCGGAGGGCCAAATCCCGTCGGTCGCGGATCCGGTTTTTCTGATGTTCTATCCGCTGGTGTACACCGGCTTGATCCTGCTGCTGCGCGGGCGGCTGAAGCGCGTGCCGGCGGCCATCCGGCTCGACGCCGTGGTCGTCGCGTTCACTGCTGCCTCGGTGGGAGCGGCGCTGGCTTCCGGACCAATCGCGGCCGTAGCCAGGGGCTCGCCGGCGACCGTGCTCGTCGGTTTGTCGTATCCGGTCGGGAGCGTGGTGCTGTTAGCGCTGGCGACCAGCGCGCTTGCGATTCTGGGTTGGCGCATGGAGTGGCGATGGGTGCTAGTCGTCGCGGGTTTCCTGGTGTGGGTGCTCGCCAACACTGTCTATCTATTTCAGTCGGTGCGCGGCTCCTATGTGGAGGGCACCTGGACCGACGCGTGCTGGCCGGCGGCCTTCCTGCTGCTGGCCGTGGCCAGTTGGCTGCCATCGGACGTTGGGGTCTCGCCGCGCGTGAGGCCCGGCCGGGTGTCCTTGATTCCGCCGATCGTATGCAGCGTGATCGCGCTAGCGGTCGCGGTGCTCGCGTACGGCGACCGGTTGCCGGTGGTACTCGGTGCGCTGAGCTTGATCGCGGTTGCCGCGCGATACGCAGTCACATTCCGCGACGTCAGCGCACTCGCCGAAAGTCACGAGCAGGCAATGACCGACGAACTGACCGGCCTGGCCAACCGCCGCGCCCTGGCCACTGCGTTGACGGCCGGGCCGTTGGATGAGCCCGCCACGACAACGTGGGACCGGGCCACCGCAAGGCTGGGTCTGTTGTTGCTGGACGTGAACCAGTTTCGGGAAATCAACGACTCGCTCGGGCGCAACGTCGGTGATGAATTGCTGTGCCGCATCGCAAACCAGCTGTCGCGTGCACTGCGACCGGGAGACTTGTTGACCCGCACCGGTGGCGACGAGTTCGCAATCTTGATGATCGACGACGTCAACCTGATGACCGCACGAGCCTATGCCGGCTCACTGGTGGACGCTTTGCGCGCACCGCTTGCCCTCGACCACATCACCGTGCAAGTCGAGGTCACTATCGCGATTGCGCTGTGGCCAGACCACTGCGTACACCCACAAGAGTTGCTGAACCTCGTCGAGGGAGCGATGACCGACGCCAAGGCCAGCGAGCACGGGATCGCCGTATACGACGCGGCCACGGATCTCCATAACCGCAATGACGCGCTCCTCATCGATAACCTGCGCGGCGCGCTTTCCACCGCGGAACCGAACGGCGAACTGATTTGTCACTATCAACCCAAGATCAGCGCCAAAGACGAACTGGTGCACAGCGTCGAGGCGCTGGTGCGTTGGCATCATCCGCAACGTGGGCTGCTGCTGCCCGACGAGTTCCTGCCCGCCGCCGAACGAGCAGGGCTGATGCGGCCGATGGCGGCCCGTGTATTGGACATCGCGTTGGCCCAGATCAGCTCCTGGCGCGAGCAGGGCGTCACATTGACCATCGCCGTGAACCTCTCGACCACCAACCTTCTCGATACCGACCTGGTCGACACCATCGATCGACTATTGCAAAAGCACCGCGTGCCTGCCGATGCCCTGATCCTCGAAATCACCGAATCCACGCTGACGACCGACTCTCAACGGTCCCGCAACACCGTCGGCGCGCTGCGGCTTCTCGGAATCCGGCTGTCGCTCGACGACTATGGTGCCGGCTGGTCCTCGCTGGCGCGACTGCAAGATCTGTCCGTCGACGAACTCAAGCTCGACAAAGTATTCGTCGCCCGTCTGGGCCGCGACCCCCGCTCCATCGCGATCGTGCGCTCCACCGTGGCCCTTGCACACAGCCTTGGGGCCGAACTCGTCGCTGAAGGTGTCGAAGACGAGGGCACCCTGCACGCCCTGCGCCAATACGGCTGCACCATCACCCAAGGCCATGTCCACAGCCCGCCGCTGCCCGCCGACGAGCTCCACCAATGGCTCCTCGATCGGATGCCGGCGCTGGCTGCGACGCCGTCGCACCAGCATTCACTGCCCGAGTGAGGATGGATCACATTATGGCACTGCCCAATTGGAGGTCGGACCGGATGCGAAAGGCTTCGCCGCTAATATGAATGCCCGACGAGCAGTTCTTTCAGCGCCGAGGGTCAGGAGAGTAATGGGTATTTTGCGTCGGGCATTCCGGCCGCACTGCCTCGGATTGTTCGTCGACAAGGGTGTCTTGTACTGCCAGCGGGACACTTCCGACCCGGAATTCCGCTCTTTGACGACACCAGAACCTCGACGCGATTACCTCGAACCGATCCCCATTCCGTTGAAGAACGCGCGGGTTTTTCTCGACATCGAGATTGGTTCGCGCAGACAGCTCGACATCCCCGATGGTGCAACACTGCGCTATTGTCCCGCCTCTCCACCCGCACCAAAAGCCAGAAACTGCACACCATCTCGGTGTATACGGCGGAAAACGATGTGTACATCGGCTATCCGGCCAGCGGAGGCGAGGCGCGCAACGTCTTCAGAGCGATCGAGAAATTGGTGAAATCGGCCCAGTAGGCGTCGTCACACCAGGCGCCGTCGCCTTAGCTTAGGCGGCGTGCCGTGCGATGGCGATGCCGATGCGCATCTCGACTTCGCTGATGTCGATCACCGGCCGCCCCGGTGCCGGTGGCGCGGTGGAGCGATAGCGGGCGCCTGTCGGGGTGACGAATTCGGTTGTGTGCACACCGTTTACCTCACCGGTTGTGACATTCCAGCCCGGTGATTCCTTGACGTAATTACACCGCTCACACGCGCCGCGACCATTGCGCGCGCTGGTCGGCCCACCCCGGTTGCGGGGTTGAGCGTGATCAAGATGACGAATCGGCGCATCACAATAGGGCGTTCGACATCGCTGATCGCGCAACCGGATGAACTTGGCCAAACTCTTGGGGAAGCATCTGCTTCCGGGACTCCATGCCGACCAACGCCCCGGTCTTGGGGTGCTTGTAGAGCCGGCGCAGGGTGGCCCTGGACTGCTCATCGGCCAGCGCGTCGGCCACCAGATTGCGGGCCACACCGGCCGGGATCGGCCCAAACCCCTCCAGCACCGCCGGGGAATCATCGTCGCCGAACAGGGTTTCATCGGAGAGCACCAGATTGACCGCCACCGGTTCAGCCACCCACGCCGGGCGCCCCATCACCCGCTCGAACACGGTGTCGGCCATCACCGCACCCCGCGACCGGTTGTCCCCGGCAGCAAGGGCGCTACCCGCGGTCCGGTTCAACTCCGCGAACACCGCGGCCCCCTGCGCCGCGGGCAACAACACCGTCACATAACTCATGGCATCGGGGGCCGGGTCGAAACGTCACCCGCCGACCCTTAGCCGCTTTCGCTGCGCGTTCGGTGGCGGCCCGGTCATCGAGGCGGTGCGCGATGGCCTTGGCCTCCGCGCTGATCCGCCCATTGCCCATCCCCTCAAGTTTCGACACCTCCGCGCACAGTTCGGCATCCAAGACCCGCCGATCCGCCCGGGACAGGTCGGCGGCCTCGCGCACAATCAACTCCGCCCGCCACTCCGACAGATCACCGCACTCCAACCTGGCCAGCGTGTGCGGCATATCGCGCACCAACGCCTTGGCCATATTCAGATAGCGGGCACCGCGATCCGGAGAATCCCGGCGCGCCAACCCGACCTCACTGCCCAGCCCGCGGCCCTGCTTGGCTTTCGGCACCCCCGCAGCCGCCTCAACGGCACGCCGCTTCATCATCCAACGCCGCCGCCGCGCGGGCCTGACCCGCCGCCGCAGCCGACTTCACCCGCTCCAACTCATCGATCCGCGCGATCAACGCGGCCTCATCAGCAAGCGGATCCACCGCCGCGAATTCCGCCATATCGAACATACGAGCGACTCTACATTTCGGGTATGACAAGTTCGGTCACGTAGCTTGAACTGCGTAAACGCCTACATTTGTAGCGTGACTGAAGTGACGTCGCGTGGTCTTCGCAACAACACTGCTGCCGTACTTGGCCGCGTCCAGGCTGGGAAGTTGCGCGACGACCTGCGGCTCGCATCACGGTGAGTGCTCGTATCCCGGAGCGGCGCGTCCCTCGACCCTTCTCGTTTGTCGAAGCGGCGGAACACGGGTCCCTGGGGTCCGGCAACACGGGTGTCGAAACATCAGCGCAACACGCGTATACCGCCAACCGAACTGCGACGCTAACCACAAACTTGTACCGATCCGCCCCAATGAACGACGGAGAACTGCAATGCCGACGACCACCAACGGGATCTACTTCGAAAAGCGCGGCACGACCGGCGACACTCTGCTGTGGATCCACGGGTTCGGATCATCGACCCGAGGCTGGACCGGAGTCATCGACGCATTCGACAACTACCGGTCGATTGTCATCGACCTTCCCGGCTTCGGACGGTCGGCCGCCGCGGGCGATGGATGCCGGTTCCCAAAACTCGCCGCCGCTGCCCACGGCGTCATGACCGAGCTCGGCATCGATAGGTACGCGGTCATCGGCATGTCCATGGGCGGCGGGGTCGCGCTTCGTCTAGCGCTGGATCATCCCGAGTCGGTGCGCCTGGTGATCGGTGTGGTTCCGTTTCCTGCGCAGGGCATGCAGGGCCAGGCGAGCGACGCCGTCGCCTCGGCGATGGCGGCACTGCACGGAAACGCCGAAGGCCTGCGGGCTGCCTATGCGGGGATGAGCAAGTTCCCAGTGCCCGCAGCACTCGACGATCTGGTAGAGGACTCCTGCGCCGCGAACCGGGAAACGTGGACTGACATGATGATCGGCGGAGGTGCTCAGTTCTCCCAATTCGACGAGCTTGGTTCTATGACCACGCCGTATTGTTCGATCATCGGCGCCGATGACGTTGTGCTCTCGGTGACCGACCAGCTGGCGACCGCCGCGGCGGTACCTGGCGGCCGGGCCGTTGTGCTCAGCGGGGTGGGGCACTTGATGCCCGCAGAGGACCCTGACCGCGTAGTCAATGAAATTCGTACGAGCCTAACGCTGCTCGAGGCTGCTGCTGTGTAATCCGTTGTGGCGCACTGCTTCCTGGGCCAACTGGACACGGGACGTCAACCCCAGTTTGGTGTAGACGTGTGTCAGGTGCGTCTGCACAGTGCGATACGACACGAAAAGGCGCGCGGCGATGTCCTTATTACCCAGCCCCTCTGTGACGAGCCGGACGACATCGAGCTCGGTCGGCGTCAAGGATGCCCACCCGCTGGACGGTCGCTTGCGCTCCCCGCGACCCCGTCGGGCGTATCCGATCGCATTCTCGGCCGACAATGCAGCGCCTTCCGCCCATACGCTGTCAAAGTCGCTCTTGCCCATCGCATTACGCAATCGTTCGACCACGGCTTCGTAGTCGCCTTGGTAGATCTTGAACCGCACGGAGCCCATGCGTTGCCGCAACGCACTCGCCGCGCCGAAGAGCCGTATTGATTCGCGGTGGCTACCGGCCCTTGCGGCCAACTCGGCAAGAGACTCGAGGGCGTCCGGAGTGACTTGATGGGCCCCGAACTCCGCCGCCAACGTGAGCGCTCGCTGCGCATCACGTTCTGCCTGGTCCAACTCTCCTTGTGCGAGTGCGATCCGAGCTCGTGTTGTCAAAGCCCTCGCGAGGTGCCAGCCGCTCATCATCGATACCGAGTCGTCGGCCCACTTCCTAGCCGCGGTCACATCGCCGCGCGCGAGGGCGATCTCGGCCAGGGGATTGACATTGGCTATCGCATGCTCGGGCTGCATACGCATACGCTGCCAGGCGGTGTCGCTGGCCTTCTCCGCCGTCGCAAGCTCGCCGTCTGCAAGGGCGGCAACAGCCAACGGCGCGTAGGCGTACGCCTCCAGATACGGGCTCAATTCGGGCGCAATCTCAACGGCTGCCTCAGCGACGGCATACGCCTCTGCCGCCTCGCCAACAGCCGCCAATACGTGACCAAGCCCGATCCTGCCGAGGAAAGCATGAACGGCGTCACCGTCGGCGTCGGCCTCGGCGACCATCGCTCGATGATGTTCGATCGCTCCCGTCAGATCGCCCTGCATGTGCCGCGTTGTCCCGGTACCCCAGTACCTGCACATGCGCGACATGAACCGGTCGCCGGCCGCGTCGGCCAGGATGCGGCCCTCTTCGCCCGCGGCTCGCGCCTCGATGGGATCGCCGGCGAGAATCGCGACGTATGCCTGCCAGCCCAGGATTTGACTCAGTCTCCACTCGTCGCCCAATTCGCGGGCAAGGTCGATCGCTTCGGCGATATATGGGCGTGCCGCCTGGGCGTTGAATGCCGCCGTGCCGATGCACGCCGCAAGGCAGTGGACCAACAGCACCGGGTCATCGAGTTCGCGCGCGATCGCCAGTGCTTGCTGTACCTGGACCATGCTGTCCGGGGAGACCGCCCAGGCGTGCAGAACAGCCTCATCGGCTAGCGCTCGTGCGCGAACCGCCGGCGCAACGCTGGTGTCGCCACCCAACTGGCTCGTGATTGCCCTGAACCAGGCCCAGCCTTCCTGAATGCGACCCCGCATGAGCCACAGTGGCAGTAGCGACGAAGAGAGCCGAATTGCGAGTTCAGTTTCATTGTTTTCCTGGCTCCACGAGAATGCGGCACGCAGGTTGTCGATCTCGGTCTCGACCTCCCCGAGTAACCGTTGGTGACCGGACGGACCTGGGCGATCGAGCTGTTCCGCAAGAGCCGTGTAGTGATCGCGGTGCCGGTTGCGGATTTCGTCTGCTTCGCCGGACTCGACGAGCTTTTCCAGCCCGTACTGGCGGATCGTCTCCAGCAGGCGATATCGCGTGCGTCCAGCGCCCTCTTCCGTTACGACAAGTGATTTGTCGACCAGGAGCGTCAGTAGATCGAGGACCTGGTGTCGCTCCAGGTCCCGGCCACCTGCGACTGCTTGCGCGGCCGCCAAGTCGAACCCGCCCACAAAGGCAGATAAGCCCCGCAACAGAACTTGTTCAGGCTCGGTGAGCAGACCGTGCGACCAATCGACCGAGGCCCGAAGGGTCTGCTGGCGGCGCACTGCAGTCCGCGCGCCTCCGGTGAGCAGGCGGAAACGGTCACGCAGGCTGTCGAGGATCTCCGTCGACGACAATGCCCGTACCCGCGCTGCCGCGAGCTCGATGGCGAGCGGGATGCCATCAAGGCGTCAGCATATTTCGGTGACCGCACCGACGTTTTCGTCGGTGACGCTGAAATCGGGTCGCGCCAGCCTCGCGCGGTCGGCGAACAACTCGACCGCCTCATCGGCTAACGACAGCGACGGCACCCGCCACGTCACTTCTCCGGCCACGCCGATGGGTTCACGGCTTGTCGTCAGCAGCGTTACGCCGGAACTGGCCTTCAGCACGTCGATGATCAGGTCGGCGCACGCATCTAGCAGGTGTTCGCAATTGTCCAATACCATTAAGCCGCGATGGCCGGCGACGTATCGCAGCAGCGTGTCCATCGTCGGGCGGCCCGGTTGATCCAGCAGCCCCAGAGCCCGAATCACCGCTACAGGCACAACATCCGCGTCGGTGATTGGTGCCAGGTCGACGTAGGAAACGTCATCACCAGACTTCTTCGCTACCTCCACGGCCAGCCGCGTCTTGCCGACGCCGCCGGCACCGGTAAGTGTCACCAGCCGGTTGTCCGCAACGATCTGACGGACATTCTCAATCTGGTCCGCTCGCCCCACAAATCTGGTCAACTGCACCGGAAGGCGCTGTGTTACAGCAGCATTCGACAATCGCAGCGCCGGGAAGTCGTTGCGGATATCTGGATGACACAGCTGCACAACCCGTTCCGGCCGAAGCAAATCGCGCAACGGATGACTGCCGAGATCGTTGAGCCAGGCGTCAGCCGGAAGATGGTCGATGACCATGGATTCCGTCGCACCGGACAGCACGGTCTGGCCGCCGTGCGCGAGATCGCGCAGCCGCGCGGTGCGGTTGATCGTCGGGCCGATGTAGTTACCCTCGTCGCGCAGCTGAATCTCACCGGTGTTGATCCCGATCCGGAGCCGGATCGGCGCCAGTGGCGCTCGCTGCAATGCCAGGGCGCACGCAATTGCGTCGCTGGCTCGTGCGAATGCCAGCACGAAACTGTCACCCTCGCCTTGTTCGACCGGCCGGACGCCGCGGTGGGCCTCGATGAGAATGCGCAGGGTGTCGTCGAGCCGTGCGATCGCCACGCTCATCTCGTGGGGCTGGGATTCCCACAACGCAGTGGAGCCCTCGACGTCGGCCAAGAGCAACGTCACCGTTCCGGTCGGCAGCCCGCTCACACCCAGCTCGCTCCACTCAGTCGCGCTCATGCTAACCAGCATGCGACCAGCGCGTACGGCAAAACATCAGCGTATGCGCGTATATCTACGCGCTGCCGTCAGTCGTGCGGTCCCGGCTGCAGGCCGGTCCGCGCGGGACCCCGTGGCTCGGCACGGCCTTCGATGAGGCCGTAGTCGATCGCCTCATCAACCGTCAGAACGCGTTGTGCCTCCAGATCCGAGCGGATCTGCTCCACCTCACGGCCGGTGACCGCGGCCAGCCGGGACGCCAATTCACCCAGCATCTGCGATGCCTGACGTTCCTGCGCCGTCACCGCCGCGACGGTGCCGTCGAACTGCAGCCGTGGCTCCGACAACACGAAAACCGCGCTGGGATAGGCATACCGACGATCGGCAAGCGCGAGCAGCCCGACCGCCGGGCCCCGAAGACGTCCCGCCACGTACGCCGACACCGTCACCCGCAACGCGTCGAGCACACCCATCACGGTCAGCGCCGCATCCATTTCGGCATCGAGGCTCTGCAGTTCGAGCCGGATCGGTTGCGTGCTCTCCGCATCCAGGGTCAGCAGCTGCGCGCACAGCCGGGTTGCGGCCTCGTTGTCCAACCAGCCGTGGGCCATCACGATGCGCTGCTCGAGCAGCCGCTCGTACAACCGGGCGGGCCACTCACCCCGATCGGGGCCTTGCTGGTTCGGCGGCTGATCAGGCATTCCCGGATGCGCTGGCGGCCAAGGGTATTCGGGCGGCTGCGGCCGCCACGGCGGAGTCGGAGGAACGACGTCATTGCGAGGAAACCTCATCGGCCATCTCCTGTGCTTTCGTTCGGCGCGGCCCGCACCTGCCACGTGATGTCGCTGCCAATGGCGGCCGCATAACGTTCCAGCGTCGACATGCGCAGATCGCCCTCGCCGGCCTCCAGCCTGGCGACCGCCGACTGCGACGTGCGCATTCGGGCGGCGACCTCGGTCTGGGACAGCCCCGCCGCCTGGCGGCGCGCCGTCAGGTCCGCGAGCAGCCGGCCGCGTTCCGCCGACATCCGCCGCAGCGCCATCTCGCGGAAACCCGGCAGCCGGGGCAGCTCGCCGTCCATATCGAATATGATATCGCGTATTCGAGATAATCTCACAGCCTTCCCGTCAACCGATCGCGATACGACCGGCCATCGGGGTCATAGACCATCCGGTATGCCGGTTCCGCCCACAACCGAGTGAATAAGCCCAGTCGTTCCGGTCGGTGCGGACGTAGCCGCCCCGGCGGCCTCGCACCCTTGCAACCGGACGCATGCCAGGCGTCCAACGCCTCTGCGGTCTCGGTGATTTCCTGCACCACCGTGTCGGGATCGTCCAATCCCCCGTCCTCGCTGCCGTCCGCAGCGCGGTCCAGATGCTCGCGCATCAACCGCAGCCTCAGCTCACGCGCGAACTCCTGGTCCTCATCCAGCACGGCACAAGACAATTCGCTGTCGTGCGTCCACGACCTCCGATTGAAATTGTCGCTGCCCACACTCGCCCAGATGTCGTCGACGACGCAGACCTTTGCGTGCACGTAAACCGGTGTGCCGTCATGGTTCTCGACATCGAACACGTGGACGCGGCGCGGGCTGGCCTCCCGGCATGCATCGATCGCCTGCCGACGGCCAATCATGTTGGGCGGCAACGCCAGCCGCCCGTCGACGTCGGGATGGCGCGGCACCACCGCGATCAGATGCAGGTCCGGGTTGTCCGCCAATGCGCGGGCGAACAGGCCTGCCACCCGTTTCGACCACAAATACTGATCCTCCAGATAGATCAGCCGCCTGCCACGCCGCACCGCCTTGCTGTAGCCCCGCGCAATGCTGCGCTCGCCGCGCGGCGCGAAGTCGTACTCGAAATGCGCGTCGGGGTACGTGCGCAGCACCTGCACGGCATGCGGCCCGCAGGCCGGCGGATCCGGCGGCTGTTCCGGCAGCTTCCCGGGTTTCAGGTCGGCGCCGCGAATCTTGTCCTCGATCCACGCGATCGGCGACAGCATGTCGAGCGGCGCCGGGTCATTCCAGCGTTCCCGGAACGTCATGTCGAGCGCCCCGACCACCGGACCCTGTAGCCGCAGTTGCACGTCGTGCCACGGCGGGTGCTCACCGTAGTGCTTGGACATCCGCACCGCCTGTGGATCGCCGCGGTGCGACGCATCGTCTCGGCGCGAGTGGCACAGGTCGATGCCACCTGCGAAGGCCACGTCGCGTTCGGGCGCGTCGGGATGACGGATGACGACCAGCTTCTGGTGATGCGATCCGCCCACGCGCACCCGTTGATCCAGCAACACCTCGCCGCCGGCCTGTTCGATCACGTCGCCGAGATGCTGGTTCTCCTCCTCGCTATAGGCAAACTTGTCCAGATGCGACCGCCACATCAGCCCCTTGACGACGGCGCCTCTTTCGGCAGCGCCGCAGAACAACTCGGCGATCGTCGGCCCGTCTTCGCGCATCTTCTCGTCCGGATCACCCCGCCAGTCCGTGAAGAACAGGTGGTCGCCGGCACGCAGCGCCTCGACCTCTGTCACGAGGTGGTCGAAGTATGTCGAGCCGTGGATCAGCGGCTCGGCCCGATTGCCCTCGCACCAGGTCGGCACCCGCGACGCGGGATTTCCTCGTTCGGCTGCGGTGAGGAACCAGTCCGAAATATTCATGGCCGCCGCCCCAGAAACCGGTCGCGATACGACCGTCCGTCCGGGTCGTAGATCATCCGGTAGGCAGGTTCGGCCCACAGCCGCGTCAGCGGATCGATCCGTTCGATCTTGTGCGGCCGCAACCGGCCCGGCGGGCGGCGCCCTCGACAGCCCGACTCGTGCCACGCCTCCAAATTCTCTGCGGACTCAACGATCTCGCTTACTGCAGCAACCGGATCAACCAGACCACCGTCCTGGCTACCGTCGGCGGCACGGTCCAGATGCTCGCGCAGCAACCGCAGCCGGACGTCGCGTGCGAACACACCGTCGGCGTCCAGCACTGCGCACGACAACTCGCTATCGTGCGTCCACGACCGCCGGTTGAAATTGTCACTGCCGACGCACGCCCACGTGTCGTCGATGACACACACCTTGGAATGCACGTACACCGGTGTGCTTTCACGATTTTCGATGTCGAAGACATGCACCCGATCCGCGGCGACGCGCCGGCACGCCTCGAGCGCGAGTTGGCGCCCGACCAGAGTCGGTGGACGGCCCAACCCACCTTCGAGGTCGAAATACCGCGGCACGACAGCGACCAAGTGAAGTCAGGGTTGGCGGTCAGCGCACCGACGAACATGCTCCGCAACCTCCTCCGACCACAGATACTGGTCTTCGAGGTAGATCAGGCGCCGCGCGCGCCGTACCGCCTTGGTGTAGCCGCGGGCGATGCTGCGCTCGCCGTCCTTGGCGTACTCGTACTGGATCAGCGCGTCGCCGTACGTCCGCAACACCTGAACCGCATGTGTTCCCGCAGGCTGGCGGATCGGGCGGTTGCTCCGGCAGCGGATGCCCGCGTCGCGTCTGCGCGTTGAAACTTGTCGCGTAGCCACGCCAACGGGTTGAAGCAGACTCAGCGGCGCCCGAGCCGTCCAGCGCTCCCGAAACGTGGTGTCCAGCGCGCCAACGACCGGACCGCGCACTTGCAGCTGCATGTCATGCCACGGCGGGCGCTCGCCATAGTGACCCGACATGCGCACTGCCTGCGGATCACCCTGGTGCGACGCGTCGTCGCGGCGGGAGTGGCACAGATCGATGCCGCCGATGAATGCGCGTCGAGTTGCGGTTCATCGCGATGGCGGAGGACGACCAGCCGCTGATGGTGCGAGCCGCCAAGCAGACGCGCTGGTCCAGCAACACCTCGCCGCCGGCGCGCTCGATGGCCTCCGCGAGATGGCGGTTCTGCTCCCCATTGAACTGGAGCCTGTTCGGGTACGACCGCCACATGAGTCCCTTGACGACCACGCCCCGCTCGGCCGCCGCACGGAACAGTTCCGCGACGGTCGGCCCGTTCTCACGCAGCCTCTGATCGGCATCGCCACGCCAATCGGCGAAGAACAAGTGATCGCCGCAGCCGAGCGCCTCCACCTCGGTGACGAGACGATCGAAATACGTCGCTCCGTGGATGAGAGCATGCGCCTCATTGCCCTCGCTCCACGCCGGCAGATCCGCAATTTGGGTTGCCGCGTTCCCCGACGTGAGGAACCATTCGGCCAAGACGGACACGCCGTGGAATGCCCACTTGTACGTCAATTTACGCACTCCGCAGCATCGCTCTGCCAAGATCGGGTGTGCACTTCGCCCGTCGCTTGGCCGCCGTCGCCTGCGCCCTTGTCCTGCTCACCAGTTGCTCGCCCGCCGCCGTTCCGCCGGAGTCCCCGACTCCGACCACCGGCACCGCCAACGCCGACGCGGTGATGCGCATCGTCCGCGACACGATGGCGCAAAAGCACCTGAAGGCCGTCATCGTCCGGGTGACCGTCGACGGCGAGGAGATCGTCACCCAGGCCGTCGGCGAGTCGATGACCGGCGTGCCCGCCACGACCAACATGCACTTCCGCAACGGCGCCGTCGCGATCTCCTACGTCTCCACCCTGCTGCTCAAGCTCGTCGACGAGAAGAAGGTCAGCCTCGACGACAAGCTGTCGAAATGGCTGCCCGAAATCCCGCACGCGGACCGGGTCACGCTCGGCCAGCTGGCGCAGATGACATCGGGCTACGTCGACTACGTCATCGGCAACACCGAGATGAACGACGCGCTCTACGCTAACCCGTTCCGCCGCTGGACAACTCACGAGCTCCTGCAGTACGCCGTCACCAAGCCGCTGCTCTACGAGCCAGGAACCAACTGGAACTACGCCCACACCAACTACGTGCTGCTGGGCCTGGCCCTCGAGAAGGCCACCGGCGAGGAGATGTCGAAGTTGTTGTCCGACAAGGTGCTTCGTCCTCTCGGCCTGACCAACACCGTCAACTCACTGACCGCGGAGATCCCTTCGCCCGCCCTGCATGCCTTCAGCTCGGAACGCCGCGCGGCGCTGCAGATCCCTGCTGGCACACCGTTTTACGAGGAGACCACGTTCTGGGACCCGTCCTGGACCATCACGCACGGCGCGATCCAGACGTCCAACATCTACGATCTCGAGGCGACCGCGAGAGGCATCGGTTCGGGCCGGCTGCTCACACCCGACTCCTACAAGAAGATGGTGTCCACCGACCTTCGCGGCAAGACCCACAAACAGTCCGGCTGCACCACCTGCGACGAGATGAACGACATCTACACCTACGGCCTCGGCATGGTCATCAGCGGCAACTGGCTGTTGCAGAACCCGCTGTTCGCCGGGTACGCGGCGCTCGAGGCCTACCTGCCGTCGCAGAAGATCGCGATCGCCGTCGCCGTCACATTCGCCCCCGAGGCCTTCGACGACCAGGGCAACTACGACAACGAGGCCGACACCCTGTTCCGCAGGATCGGCGCCGAACTCGCCCCCGACGATGCGCCACCCATGCCACCACAGAAATAATGTCGATCGTGGCGCCGAGAGTTCTGTTCATCTACAACGAGCATCTAGCGACCGAAGCCCTGCTCGGTGAGGCGTTCACCGAATGCGGCTTCGACGTCGACACCTTCGAGGTCGTCCCCGCCGAACGCATCGACAACCCCGCAGGCGACGTGACGTTCCCCGACCCCGCCGGATATGACGTCATCGTCCCGCTCGGCGCACGGTGGCCCGTCTACGACGACGCCCTGCGCCGCACCTGGGTGGGCAGCGAGATGCAACTGGTGCGCGACGCGGCCGAAGCCGGCGTGGCGCTGCTCGGCGTGTGCTTCGGAGGCCAATTGCTCGCGCAGGCGTTCGGCGGCTCGGTGACGCGCTCGGCCACCCCCGAAATCGGCTGGTACGACGTCGACAGCGACAACCCGGCCCTGGTACCCGGCGGACCGTGGTTCCAATGGCATTTCGACCGCTGGACACTGCCGCCCGGAGCGACGGAGATCGCCCGTACCCCGGCCGCGTCGCAGGCGTTCACACTGGGCCCCGCGCTGGCGGTGCAGTTTCACCCGGAGATCGACCGCGCCCTGCTGGAGCTGTGGCTGGATGAGGACCGTGACGGCGAAGTCGCCGGTGTCGGTCTCAGTCACAACGAATTACGCACCCGCACAACCGAACTCGCCGACAATGCGGCCGAACGCATCCGCGGGTTGGTCAAGGGCTTCCTCGCGCACGTGGCGCGTCAACCGTGCCCGAGTTCGTGAGCAAGCGCGGCATCGATGCCCGGATGCCGGAACCGGTGGCCCAGCGCGTCGAGCTTGGCAGGCACCACCCGCTGATCGGCCTCGGCCAACTCGCGGGCGCCCTGCTCCCCCAGCAGTAGCCGCGGCCCCGCCGACGGCACGGGCAACACCGCCGGGCGGTGCAGCACTCCCGCAAGCGCCTTGGTGTACTCGGCGTTGCGGACCGGCGCGGGTGCGACGGCATTGACCGGTCCCGTCAAGCGGGCGTCGTACAGCGCGCGGTAGTACACGTCGAGCAGGTCGTCCAGCGCGATCCAGGACAGCCACTGCCGGCCAGTGCCGAGCCGCCCGCCCAACCCCGCGGCGAACAGCGGGCGCATCAGGCGCAGCGTGCCGCCGCGAGCGGACTGCACTATTCCGGTGCGCACCATGGCAACACGCAGCCCCGCCTCGCCGGCGGGGGCCGTCGCCGCCTCCCAATCCGCGACCACGTCGGCCAGGAATCCGTCGCCGCGCGTGCTTTCCTCAGTCAACTCCACGTTGCCGCGGTCGAAACCGTAGATGCCGATCGCCGAGGCGCTGACGAACGTGCGCGGACCGTCGTCGGCGCGTGCCGCGGCTTCGGCGAGGCGCCGGGTCGGCTCGATGCGGCTGCCGCGGACCGCAGCCTTGTGCGCATCGGTGAACCGACCGGCGATCGATGCGCCGGCCAGGTGCACGACGGCGTCGACGCCGGACAACAGGTCGGGCGCCGGGCGCTCCGGATCCCATTGGCGTTCGCCGTCGCCGCGCGCCGGACGTCGCACCAGCCGGACCACCCGATGCCCGCCGGTGCCCAGGAAAGCCGTCAACGCCGATCCGACCAGGCCCGATGACCCGGTGACGGCCACGAGCATCGGTCGCAGGCCGGATTCGGCGGCATCGCGATGCGCGGCCAGGTCGTCGGCCAGCTGCCGGTGCCGATACACGAACGTCGAGCGCAACGCCGCCGCGGGCACCGACGTCTCGACGTGGTCATACACGCGCGTCCCCGACGGAACCGCACTGAACTCGTGGGTGTGCCGCCACCGGCCGACGAGCCGGGCGGGCCAGGACGCCGGCCCGTCGGAGGAAAGGTCGTCGACGAACCGGTACGGCGGGTCGTAGCCCGCCGGATCGTGCTGCGCGACCCACCTCAACCCGCCCGGCAGTCCAAGCACCGCTCGCCCGTCGGCCAGCGATTGCGTCTCCGCGATCACCTTCATCGGCTGCCACGGCGGAACCAGTCGCCTCATCGCGCCGGGCCGGGCGTGCCACGCGAACACCTCGGCCAGCGGATGGTCGACGACGCTTTCGTGCTCGATGCCCATGGCTGATTGTCTCCGTTGTAGGACGGGTACCCCACCCACGGTCGTACGCTGGAAAATGTCCCCGATATCGAAAAAGACTGCGATGAGCGGATGGAGCGGACTCGCCCGCCGAAATGCGAGGCGCACGTTCCGGGACCGCCGAGAAGCCGGCCAAGTCCTGGCTGATGAGCTGGCGTCCTATCGCGGCACCGACAACCTCTTGGTGCTCGGTCTGGCGCGCGGCGGCGTCCCGGTCGGCTGGGAGGTCGCATCGTCGCTGCACGCGCCCTTGGATGTGTTCCTGGTGCGCAAGCTCGGTGTGCCGCAATGGCAGGAGCTGGCGATGGGCGCTCTGGCCAGCGGCGGCGGTGTGGTGATCAACGACAACCTGGTACGCAACCTCGGCATCAGCGACGAACAGCTACAGGCGGCGATCGAACGCGAGACCGAGGAACTCCATCGCCGGGAATCCGCCTACCGCCGCGGAAGGCCACCTGTCGAGATCGCCGACAAGACCGTGATCCTGGTCGATGACGGGATCGCCACCGGCGCCAGCATGCTCGCCGCGGTCCGGGCGGTACGGGCCGCCAAGCCCGCACAGGTCGTTGTCGCGGTGCCGGTGGGACCGCCCTCGGCGTGCCGCCAGATCGGTGAGGAAGCCGACGATGTGGTGTGCGCGACGATGCCGCCCGGCTTCGAAGCGGTCGGTCAGGTGTTCGAGGACTTCCACCAAGTCACCGACGACGAAGTACGTGAATTGCTAGCCACGCCAACGGTTTAGCGACCGTTGCGGTCCTCGTCCTCACGCTGCTCGGTGGTGACTGCGGTGGTTTCGGCGTCGCTCTGTTCTTCGGCCTCCGCGGCAGCGGCCGGTTCTTCGGGGTAATCCTCGACGTAGTCGTTCTGGGCTTCGGCTTCGGCCGGGCTCCTCTGAAGCGTCGCTTCTCGAGCGCTCCCGCACCGCGTCGACGATCAGCAGCAGCACCCCGATGACGCTGGCGGCGATGCAGACCCAGGCGATCAGTTCATTGCTGGTGACGACGGCGGTCACCAGCGCGGCAAGGCCAATGACGGCGAGCACGAGCGCAACGATCAGCATTGACCAACCCTAGGTCGAAGGGGGGAACTAAACGTGCCGCAGTCTAGTTGTTGCCCCGGTTGAATTGGTTGAAGGTGGGCTGCTCGCTGTTGGCACCCGAGTCGACCGGGGCGGCCGAGCCGCGTTGGCCCAGCTCCTCGAGCTGGGACTCCAGGTACGTCTTGAGCCGGGTGCGGTATTCGCGCTCGAACGTGCGCAGCTGTTCCAGCCGGCCCTCCAGGACCGTGCGCTGCTGGTTGATGGTGCCCATGATCTCGGAGTGCTTGCGTTCGGCGTCGGCCTGCAGGGCGTCGGCCTTCTCCTGCGCCTGGCGCAATTGCGCCTCGGACCGGGTCTGGGCGTCGGCCAGCATGGCGTCGGCGCGCTGCCGGGCTTCGGCCACCGTGGTCTCGGCGGTCTGCCGGGCCTCGCTGACCATCGCGTCGGCCTGTGCGCGGGCGTCGGCCAGCAGCTTCTCCGACTCGGCCTTGGCGGTGCCGGTCAACCGGTCGGCGGTGTCCTGCGCCAGGCTGAGCACCCGCGCGGCCTTCAGGTGCTGGTCCTCGCTGACCGGGGCGGCGGGCTGCGGCGGCGGCGGCGCCTCGTACACGGGCTGCGGCGCCGGTGTCGGCTCGGGCTCCGGCTCGGGCTCGTAGCGCGGGATGGCTTGGGTCGGCCTGCGAGCCGCCGCCTGAGCGGGCGCCCGCCAGCTCCTGATCCAACTCCGCGACCCGCTGACGAAGATCGGCGTTCTCTTCGATGAGCCGAGTCAGCTCGTTCTCAACCAGATCGAGAAAGGCATCGACCTCGTCCTCGTTGTAGCCACGCTTGCCGATAGGCGGCTTGCTGAACGCGACATTGTGGACGTCGGCTGGTGTGAGCGGCATTGTCTGCCCCCTTGGAGTCTTGGACCGTCAACCGATCTCAAAGTGTAGAGCCTTACTGGAACGCAACTGGCGCCCATCCTGTCACACCAGACCCTGCGGTTGCAGGAGAGGCCAATAATTAAGAGCGAATTTCAATCTTCTTAGCGACCGAATATCGACACCGGCAAACGGTCGGTGACGGCCGCCGCGATCGCCAAAGATGGCTGGGGGAACCGGTTCTCAGGTCGCCGCGCCGAACGCCAGTTGCATGCCGATGAACGCGACGAGCAGCAGCACCATGATCGAAAGGTCGAACCGGACAGCGCCTATCGTGAGCTGCGGAATGATCCGCCGCAGTAGCTTCACGGGCGGATCGGTCACGGTCATGATGACCTCCAGGATCACCACGGTGAAACCCTTGGGACGCCAGTCGCGGCTGAACGAACGGATGAACTCGACGACGACCCGGGCGATCAGCAGCAGCCAGAAGACGAACAGCGCGAATCCCAGGATCTGGAAGAACAGCGACAACTGAGCCGACCTCACTCCAGGCAGATGTGTGACATTCGATACAAGCAGGGCCAACGCGTCGCTCGAAGCCTGAGCGCCAACGCGACGCCGCCAGCCTACCTGCCGGTTCCGGCGGTGACGTTACGGCTGATCGGGCCTACGGATAGGCCTATTGGTAGGCGTAGAACCCCGCCTCGGCGATGCGGCGGCGTTCCTCGGCGGTGACATCGATGTCAGCCGGAGACAGAAGGAACACCTTGGTCGCGACCTTGTCGAACGAGCCCCGCAACGCAAAGGCCAGGCCGGCGGCGAAGTCGACCAGCCGCTTGGCGTCGGCGTTGTCCATGGTCACCAGGTCCATGATGACCGGGGTGCCGTCCCGGAAGCGCTCGCCGATGGTGCGGGCCTCGCTGTAGTCCTTCGGGCGCAGCGTGGTGATCTTCGACAGCGGGCTGCCCGCCTCGAACAGTTCGGCCATCCGGCGCGGGTCCATCGCCAGCGCGCCGCGGGTCGAACCGCGCAGCCCGCCGAGGCGAGGCACCGGCGGCCGGTCGAATTCGCGCGGCCCCCTGAGCCTGGGATCGAACCGCGGCTCCTCGTAGCCACCGCGGTAGCCGGCCGGCTCGTCGTATTCCCGGTCGTCGTAGCTGCGGCCGTAACCGTCGTCCTCGAACCGGTCCTCGCGGGCACGACGTGAGTAGCCGCGCGAGGGGCTGCGGTCGTCGTCTTCGTAGTACTCGTCGTCGTAGTCCTCCATCGGCGCCATACCGAAGTAGGCCTTGACCTTGTGCAGTGTGCTCATCGCTAGGACCCTTCTGGACTTCCCGAAGTTGTGGTGTCTGTGATGAAGATGTGACTGGAGTGACTACTCATGGTGACGTTAGCGGTCGTTGCCCCATTAGCGCGGTACCGACACGCACACACGTCGACCCTTGTTCCACCGCGATCTCGAGGTCGCTGGACATGCCCGCCGACAGACCGAGTTGCTGCGGGTAGTCCCGCTGCACCCGTTCGCGCTCCTGGGCCAGGCGTGCGAACGCTTCGGCGGGATCGGATTGCAGCGGCGGGATCGCCATCAGCCCGACGAACTCGAGTCCCTCGGCGGCCTGGGCGGCCGCGCACAGCTCGTCGACCCGGGCCGGCCTGCCGACGTCGACTCCGCCTCGTTTCTCGTCGCCGTCGAGGCTGATCTGGATGTAGACCTGCAGCGGCTTCGCCCGGCGGCCCTCGGCGATGGCCTCGGCCGCGGCTCGGTCCAGCGCGGCAATCACCTTGGCGCTGTCGACCGAGTGCGCCGCGTAGGCCCAGCCCGCGATCGCGCGTGCTTTGTTGCGTTGGATCCGGCCGACCATGTGCCAGCGAATGGGCTCAGAACCCAACAATGCGTCGACTTCGCTGGCCTTATTCGACGCTTCCTGTTCACGAGATTCGCCAAATGCGAGGCACCCCAAATTCCGCAAAATAACGACATCTGTTGCCGGAAAGAATTTGGTTATCGGCAGCAATTCAATTTCGTCGGCATTGCGTCCGGCGGCCTCGGCGGCCCGAGCCAGCCGCGACCGCACGGCCGACAGCGCCTCGGCGAGTTCGAGTTCGCGAGTGGTTGCCACGGTGCCCGTCATTCCATCCACACCAACGACGCCAGGCGTCCCGTCGGGTTGTCGCGGCGGTGGCTGAACAACGTCCGGTCCTCCACCGTGCAGCGAGGGTCGACGTCGATGGCCGTGATGCCCAAAGTCGTTAGTTGACGGGCGATTCCGGCCCGCAGATCCAGTCCGGGCGTACCCCGCGATGTCGTCGTGCGGCTGCCCGGCAGCGCGGCTTCCACCTCGGCCGCCATCGCGTCGGGCACCTCGTAGTTGCGCCCACTCACCGACGGGCCCAGCAGCACCGAGATGTCCTCGGGGTGCGCGCCCACGCCCAGCATCGCCTCGACCGCGCGGGCCACGACGCCCTTCTGCGCGCCGACGCGCCCGGCATGCACCGCCGCCACGACACCGGCCCGCGCGTCGCCCATTAATACCGGAACGCAATCGGCGGTCACCACCGCCAAAGCCAAACGCGGCCGGGTGGTCACCAATGCGTCCGTTTTGTCGACCGGCGCCTTGACAGGTTCGTCGACCATCGACGACGTTGTCGCCGTGCACCTGGTTCATCCAGACCACACCGTCGTCGCCCAACCTGATGGCTTCGGTGAGCCGCTTTCGGTTGGCCGCGACGGCGGCCGGGTCGTCGCCGACGTGGTCGCCGAGGTTGAAGGAGTCGAACGGTGGCGAGGAAACTCCGCCGGCGCGGGTGGTGGTCACGCGCCGTATGCGTCGTACGGTCACGGTGCCCAGTATTGCCGCCTGAACTAGTGGCGCATGAAGGGCGGCACGTCGACGTCATCGTCGTCGTCGCCACCGATGCTGACGGTCGAGCCGTTGGTGTGCACGGGGACGCTGACCGCGTCCGCCGGCTCGAACAACGGTGAGGTCACCTTGCCGGCGCGTCCTGGCGCGATGGCCGACCCGTCGCCACCCACCACGGGCTTGCGGCCGGGGCCGGCGGCGTCGAACCCCGCCGCGATCACCGTGACGCGTACCTCGTCGCCCAGTGAGTCGTCGATGACGGTGCCGAAGATGATGTTGGCCTCGGCGTGTGCGGCTTCCTGCACCAGCGACGCCGCCTCGTTGATCTCGAACAGGCCGAGATCGCTGCCGCCGGCGATCGACATCAGTACGCCCTGGGCGCCTTCCATCGACGCTTCCAGCAGAGGCGAGTTGATCGCGATCTCCGCGGCCTTGAGCGCCCGGCCGTCGCCGCGCGCCGAGCCGATGCCCATCAGCGCGGTACCCGCGCCGCTCATGATGCCCTTGACGTCGGCGAAGTCGACGTTGATCAGGCCCGGGGTGGTGATCAGGTCGGTGATGCCCTGCACGCCGTTGAGCAGCACTTCGTCGGCGCTGCGGAACGCGTCCATCAGCGACACCGCGGCGTCGCCCATCTGCAACAGCCGGTCGTTGGGGATCACGATCAGCGTGTCGCAGCTTTCCCGCAGCGAGGTGATGCCCGTCTCGGCCTGGTTGCTTCGCCGCTTGCCCTCGAACGAGAACGGCCGGGTCACCACGCCGACGGTCAGCGCCCCGAGCTTGCGGGCGATGGTCGCGACGACGGGCGCACCGCCGGTACCGGTGCCGCCACCCTCACCGGCGGTGACGAACACCATGTCGGCGCCGCGCAGCAGCTCCTCGATGTCGTCCTTGGCGTCCTCGGCGGCCTTGCGACCGACCTCGGGGTCGGCCCCGGCGCCCAGACCGCGGGTGGAGTCACGACCGACGTCGAGCTTGACGTCGGCATCGCTCATCAGCAGCGCCTGCGCGTCGGTGTTGATGGCGATGAACTCGACGCCCTTGAGGCCCTGCTCGATCATCCGGTTGACGGCATTGACGCCGCCGCCGCCGATGCCGACCACCTTGATGACGGCGAGGTAGTTATGCGGGGGGGTCATCACGATCGCCCTTCCTCCCAGGTTGCCTGTCGTCGCGCCGAGCCCCTTGGCAAACTCTCAACCTCAACCAGAGGGTTATAGTTATGTCAAGTTGTTCCGCGCAACCAGAACGGTAGGACGGGGCCGCGACGTATCCACGCAGGCGCGCCGACGCGCACGTCAAGAATTTCTCGGTTTTTCCCGAGCTGCCGTCACTTGACGGTCGGCAAATCCGGGCTGGACACGTCGTAGGTCCGGCCCGGTTGGGTGAGCAGCGCGCCGAGCTTGAGCGCCTTCTCCTCCGTGCGGTCGGTCGTCCCCCACACCACGACCCGGCCATCGGTCAAGGTCAACGTGATCGCCGCGACCGACGGTGCCGAGACGCGGCCGACCTGCCCGGCCACCTCCGGCCGCAGCGAGGTCATCACCTCCAGCGCGGCCTTGGTCGGCCGGATCGCTGGGACCCGGATTCTCGGTCTCGAGGTACGGCACGCCCGGCGGCGGCGGTGCGGTCGCGAAATCCACGCCGTCCTTGTCGAAGAGATGCGAACCGTCGGGATAGTCCTTGACCACTACCGGAACCCGCTCGATGACGGTGATCCGCAGCGTCGACGGGTACTGGCGCTGGACCCGTGCGCTGGCGACGCGCCGGATGCGCCGCCACCCGCTCGGCGACGGCGTCGGTGTCGACCTGCAGCAGCGGGGTTCCCGTTTTCACCGCGGCCGCCGTGACGACCTCTTCCTGCGACACCGCCCCCAGCCCGGTCACGACGATGCTGCGCGCCGACATGATCGGCGTGAAGTACAGCAGCAGACCGAGTCCGACCACCACCACACTCAACAGCGCCGACCACATCAGCACCTTCAGACCCCGAACCGCGCCGCGGCCAAGCCTTTTGGTTTCCTCGGCGGCTTGCCGAGTGCCCGGCGCTTGGCCTCGCGGCGCGCATTCTCGATCGCGGTGGCGCGGGCCTGGGCGGCACGTCGTTCCTCGCGTTCACGGCGCGCACGCCGCCGCGGGCCTTCGAAGTCCGACTCAGCCGCGGGTGGCAGCGCCGGCTGCGCCTCCGCGGCTGCTTCGGGGGCCTCGCGCTCGGTCGGTTCGGTCATCGCGACGCCGTCCCCGGGCCGGCCAGGCGCACTGCGGTTGGCCTTCACCTGCAGTGCCGCAATGATCTCCTTGCCCAGCATGGTGACGTCGCCGGCGCCCATCGTCACGACGACGTCTCCGGGCTGCGCGGACTACGGCCACCCGTTCGGCGACGGCCGAGAAGTCCGGCACGTAGGTCACCGGCACGCTGACGTAGTCGGCGACCGTCGCACCGCTCACCCCGGCCAGCGGCTGCTCGCGCGCGCCGTACACGTCGAGCACGAACACCTCGTCGGCCACACTCAGGGCCTGCGCCGAATTCGCGTGCGAAAGTCTGTGTCCGCGAATACAAGTGGGGCTGGAACACCACGATCGACCGGCCCTGCCCGCCGGACTGCTGGACCACCGTCCGCAAGGCGGTCAGCTCGACGCGGACCTCCGTCGGATGATGGGCGTAGTCGTCGAAGACCCGCACGCCGTTGGCAGTGCCCACCAACTCGAAGCGACGGCGCACACCCTCGAACCCGGCCAGCCCGTCGAGCACCGCGTCGACCGGCGCGCCGACCTGCATCGCGGCCAGCAGGGCGCCCAGCGCGTTGAGCGCCATGTGCCGACCCGGCACCGCCAGGCGCATCACCCGCGGATGGGACTCGCCGGCCAGCTGGAATGTGTGCCACCGCGCCGGTGCCCTGCTGCTCCCAGCTCACCAGCGTCCCGGCCAGGCTGGTCCGCGCGGCTGCCGTAGCGCAACACGCGGATGCCCAGCGCCTCGATGCGTTCGGCCAGCGCCGCCGCACCAGGGTCGTCGGTGCAGACCACCAGTGCGCCACCCGGTTTGAGCCGCTCGGCGAAGTCGTCGAACACCGCGCCGTAGGCCTCGGCAGCTGCCGAAGAAGTCGAGATGGTCGGCCTCGATATTGGTCACCACGGCGACGTCGGGGGCGTACTCCAGCAGCGAGCCGTCGCTTTCGTCGGCCTCGGCGACGAAGCAGTGACCGCTGCCGTGGTGCGCGTTGGTGCCGGCCTCGCCCAGGTCGCCGCCGACGGCGAACGACGGATCAAAACCGCTGTGCTGCAACGCCACAATGAGCATCGAGGTGGTGGTGGTCTTGCCGTGCGTACCGGTGACCATCAGCGTGGTGTGCCCGGCCATCAGCTTGGCGAGCACCACCGGGCGCAGGATCACCGGGATGCCGCGCCGCCGCGCCTCCACCAACTCGGGGTTGGTCTTGGGAATCGCGGCATGGGTGGTGACCACGGCCGTCGGGCCGCCAGGCAGCATGTCGAGTGACGACTCGTCGTGTCCGATGCGAATGGCCGCGCCGCGGGCGCGCAGCGCGACCACCCCGCGCGACTCCTTGGCGTCCGATCCCGACACCAGCCCACCCCGATCCAGCAGGATGCGGGCGATGCCCGACATGCCCGCCCCGCCGATGCCAACCATGTGCACCCGCCGCAGTTCGTCGGGCAGCGATTTCGCGTTCACCGCAACCGCTTTCGGCCGTTGCGGGCCGACCTCGAGCGCGACCTCGGCGACGCGCTGCGCAGCATCCCTGTGCGCCGCAAGCGCCGCGGCCGCGGTCATCGACTGCAGCCGGCCTGTGTCGTTGAGCAGGCTGGCGACCGTGTCGGCGACGAACGACGGAGTGAGGTCGGCATCGTCGACGAGGACACCGCCGCCGGCGTGGACCACCGGCAGCGCGTTGAGGCGCTGCTCGCCATTGCCGATGGGCAGCGGGACATATACCGCCGGCAGGCCGACGTCCGTCACCTCGGCGACCGTCATCGCACCGGAGCGGCACATCGCCAGATCGGCGGCGGCGTATGCCAGATCCATCCGGTCCAGGTACGGCACGGCGACGTACGGCGGGTCGCCGTCGGCCGGTTCACGCAGGTCAAGGACGTTCTTCGGGCCGTGGGCGTGGAGCACCGAAATGCCGGCGGCGGCAAGGTCTTTGGCAGCTGCGGCGACCGCACGGTTGATCGACTGGGCGCCCTGAGATCCGCCGAACACCAACAGCACCCGGGCGTCGTCGTCGAAGCCGAAATGGGCGCGCGCCTCGGCGCGCAGCGCCATGCGGTCCAGCGAGGTGATCGCTGCCCGCACTGGCACACCGACCACCTCGACGCGGCGCAGCCCGGGATCGGCGACCGCCGACAGCACCCGCCGGGCCGATCGGGCGCCAACCCGGTTGGCCCAGCCCGCGCTCGCGTTCGCCTCGTGCATCGACGACGGGAACACGGCGGCGCCGCAGCAGGCCCCTTCGCGAAGCCAGATACGCAGGCAATGCGACATATCCGCCGAATCCGACGATGACGTCGGCGTCGACGTTGTCGAGCACCGCCCGCGTCTGCCGCACCGCCCGGCGTACCCGCATCGGCAGCCGGACCAGATCACCCGACGGCTTGCGTGGCAGCGGCACGGGGGTGATCAGCTCGAGGTGGTAGCCGCGTTCGGGCACCAGTCGCGTCTCCAGACCGCGCTCGGTGCCCAGCGCAGTGATCCGCACGTCGGGGTCCAGCGCGGTCAGGGCATCGGCAACGGCCATCGCCGGTTCGACGTGCCCCGCGGTACCGCCGCCGGCCAGCACGACCGACAGACTGTTTTCACCCGTAACGCTGACCTTCCAATTGGCGTGCTCGCCGGCCGTTGGATCGTCGGCCGTCTCCATGATGCCCTGATCGTCGCACGGCCTTCTCGGCCGGTTGGGGTTTGCGCCGCTTCGCGCGGCGGCTGGTCTGCGGGCCGCGCCTTGGCAGCCGGCGCCTTGCTGCTTTGTTCCTCGCGTGCGCGGTCCCGGCCGCGACCGCAACCGGTCGCGCAGCGCCTCGGTGCGGGTCGGCACGTACGGCTCGGGCAGCGGCAGCCGCAGCAGCCGGTTCACCCGGTCATCACGGCCTGCGCGCAGCGCCGCCACCGCCTCAGGCTCGTGTCGAGCCGCGTTGGCCATCACGCCGATCATCAATAGTGTTGTGGCCGTTGATGTTCCGCCCGCAGAGATGAGCGGCAGCTGCAGTCCGGTCACCGGCAGCAGCCCGACGACGTAGCCGACGTTGATGAAAACCTGGCCCATCACCCACAGGGTCGCGGTGGCGGTGAGCAGTCGCAGGAACGGGTCGGCCGAGCGCCGCGCGATGCGCATCCCGGTGTAGGCGAACAGCCCGAACAGACACAACAGCCCCGCCGCGCCGACGAACCCGAGTTCTTCGCCGATGATCGCGAAGATGAAGTCGTTGTGGGCGTTGGGCAGATAGTTCCACTTGGCGGCGCCCTGACCCAGTCCATCGCCGAACACACCACCGTTGGCCAGCGCGAACCGGGCCTGACGCGCCTGATAGCCGGAACCCTGAGCGTCAGCGCCGGGATTCAGCCACGACTGCACACGAGCCGACCGGTAGCCCTCGGCCATGGCCAGCACGGCCGCCGACATGACAACGGCGACCAGTGACGACAGGAACACCCGAAGCGGCAACCCGGCGTACCAGAGCAGACCCAGCAGGATGATGCCCAGCGACACGGTCTGCCCTAGGTCAGGCTGGGCGACGATCAGCGCCAGCGCGATGACGGCCGCCGGCACCAGCGGGATCAGCATCTCGCGCAATGACGCGTGCTCCAGGCGCCGCGCGGCCAGCAGGTGCGCGCCCCAGATCGCGAACGCGATCTTCGCCAGTTCGGACGGCTGCATGGAGAACCCCGCCACCACGAACCAGCCGCGAGACCCGTTGGCCTCCGTACCGATTCCGGGGATCAGCACGAGGATCAGCAGGACGATCGTGAGCGCGAAACCGGAGAATGCCAGGCTGCGCATCAGCTGCACCCGCATCCGCAACGCGACGTAGAACGCGACCAGCCCGACCAGCGTCCACAGCACCTGCTTGGCGAAGACCACCCACGGCGACCCGTCCTGGTCGTAGGAGTACACGCCGGAGGCGGACAGCACCATGATCAGGCCCAGCGTGGTCAGCAGCGCTGCCACGGCGATGATGAGGTGAAACGACGTCATCGGCCGGCCCAGCCACGCGCCGAAACGGGTGCGCGGCCCCCGCGCGACGGCTTCGGTGGCCGTGTCGTCGGCCGGCGTCGCGTCGGCGGCCGCGTTGGTCCTCCGGTGCCGCAACCGGGTCAGGATGTTGCTCACGGCCGGCTAGCGGGTCACGGCGCGCACGGCCGAGGCGAACGCATCGCCGCGGTGGCCGTAGCTGCTGAACTGGTCGAAGGACGCGCCGGCCGGGGCCAGCAGCACGGTGTCGCCGGGGCCGGCAAGGCCGCGCGCGGCGTCGACGGCGGTGGACATGACGGCATCACCGACTGGCGGGCCCTCGTCTTTCACACGAGTCACAATTGTCCCTTGCACCCCAGAATCCTCCCCCGTCACAACCTCGACGACGGGGACATCCGGGGCGTGTCGCGATAACGCGTCCGCGATCAGCGCCCTGTCACGCCCGATCAATACGGCTCCGACCAGCCGATTTGCCACCTGCGCTGACCAGTTCGGCGACCGAGGCGCCCTTGAGCAGGCCGCCGGCGACCCAGACCACCCGCGGGTAGGCGGCGATCGACGCCTGCGCGGCATGCGGGTTGGTGGCCTTGGAGTCGTCGACGTAGGTGACGCCGTCGACCACCGCGACCACCTCGGCGCGGTGCCTGCCGACCTGGAACCCGGCGAGCGCATCGGCGATGGCCTCGGGCGCCACGCCGACGGCGCGGGCCAGCGCGGCCGCCGCCAGCGCGTCGAGCACGCCGACCGGACCGGCCACCGGGATCGTCGTCGCCTCGGCCATTCGCGACGTCGTCGCCGAACGCATTGTCGACGAGCACCCCGTCGCGGACGCCGAGTTCACCGGGCCCCGGCTCCCCCAGCCGGAAACCGACCCGCACGGGTGCGCCGGAGTTGGGCAGCAAGGACGCGGCCACCGGATCGTCCAGTCCCACCACCGCGACCCGGCCGTCGAGCACGCGGGCTTTGTCGCTCGCGTATGCGGCCATCGAACCGTGCCAGTCGAGGTGGTCTTCGGCGACGTTGAGCACCACGCCCGCCTCCGGGCGCAGCGACGGCGCCCAGTGCAATTGAAAACTCGACAGCTCGACCGCCAAAAATTCGGCCGGTTCGGCAAGCACGTCGAGCACCGGGTTGCCGATGTTGCCGCACAGCACCGCGCGCCGCCCGCCGGCGGTCAGCATGGCGTGCAGCATCGACGTCGTGGTGGTCTTGCCGTTGGTGCCCGTGACCACCAGCCAGCGTCGCGGCGCGCCCGTAGCGGCCGGAACTGTCCAGCCGCCAAGCCAATTCGACGTCACCCCAGATCGGCACGCCGGCAGCGGCCGCGGCCGCCAGCACCGGCGAACGTCGGCGCGAATCCGGGGCTGGTGACCACCAGGTCGTAGTCGGTGATGTGTGCCTGCGCGTCGGCGGTCGTCACCACGGACGCCGGCGTGACCAGCCGCTGCAGCGCCTTGGGGTCGTCGTCGCAGATGGTCAACCGCACACCCGTGGGCTCCAGCACGGCGCTCACCGAACGCCCGGTGAGGCCGGCGCCGGTCACCAGGACGCGGGCCCCCGGCACCAACAGGGCAAGGTGGGTCACGTCATGCCCCGACTGTGGTCAGCCACTCGCTGTAGAAGAGCGCCACGCCGAGCCCGCAGGCGATGGCGGTGAGCAGCCAGAACCGGATGATGACCGTCGTCTCGGCCCAGCCCACCAGTTCGAAATGGTGGTGGAACGGCGCCATCCGGAACACCCGGCGCCCGGTGGTGCGAAACGCCATGATCTGCACGACGACGGAGGTCACCTCGGCGACGAACAGCGCGCCGAGCACGACCGCCAGCATCTCGGTGCGACTGGTCACCGAAATCCCGGCGATGACGCCGCCAAGGGCAAGCGAACCGGTGTCGCCCATGAAGATCTTGGCCGGCGCGGCGTTCCACCACAGGAAGCCGATGCACGCGCCGGCGGTGGCCGCCGCGACGATGGCCAGATCCAGCGGATCGCGCACGTTGTAGCAGCCCAGCCCCGGGCTGATGGCGCACTCGTTGCGGAACTGCCAGAAGGTGATCAGCACGTAGGCCGCGCAGACCATCGCCATCGCGCCGGCCGCGAGGCCGTCCAGGCCGTCGGTGAAGTTCACCGCGTTGGACCACGCGTAGACGATCGTCACGCAGAAAAGCACGAACAGCGCGGGAGGCAATGTGACCGTGGCGATTTCGCGGACGTAGGACAGTTCGGGGCTGGCCGGGGTCAGCCCGTCGGCGTTGCCGAACTGCAGCGCAAGAATGCCGAACAACACCGCGGCGGTGATCTGACCGACGGTCTTGGCGGTCTTGTTCAGGCCGAGGTTGCGCGCGCGGCGAATCTTGATCAGGTCGTCGATGAAGCCGACGGCACCCAGCGCGGTCGCCAGCCCGAGCACCAGCAGTCCGGACGCGGACGGTCCCCGACCGTCCATGACCACCCCGACCAGGTGCGTGCCCAGATAGCTGGCCCAGATGCCGGCCAGGATGGCCACCCCGCCCATCGACGGGGTGCCGCGCTTCTTGTGATGGCTCGGCGGCCCGTCCTCGCGGATCTCATGACCGAAACCCTGACGGGTGAACAGCCGGATCAGCACCGGGGTGAGCAGGATCGAGACCGTCAGCGCGATGCCGACGGCGATCAGAATCTGTCTCAACGGTCCTCGCCCCCGGAAGGAGAGTCGGCGACCAGCGCGTCGGCCAGCGCGCCAAGCCCGGCGGCGTTCGAGGCCTTCACCAGCACCACGTCACCGGCCCGCAGCTGCAGCCCGCAGTAATGCCAGCGCGGCGTCAGCGTCGGGCACGATGGTTGCCTCCGAGCCCCACGACCCCTCCATCACCGCCCCGTGGTGCATGGCGCTCATAGCCCTCCCGGTTCCCACGACGACGAGTCGTGACACATCTAAGCGCACCGCCAGCCGACCGATGCGGTCATGCTCGGATATCGCGTCGTCGCCGAGTTCGGCCATCTCGCCGAGCACCGCCCAGCTGCGCCGCGTCTCACCTGCTTCGCGGGCCATCCAGGCCAGCGCTTTCAGCCCGGCCCGCATGGAGTCGGGGTTGGCGTTGTAGGCGTCGTTGATGACGGTGACGCCGTCGCCGCGGGTGGCGACCTGCATGCGGTTCTTGGACACCGGACCCGCCGCCGCCAGCGCTGCCGCCACCTGATCGAGGCCGGCCCCGCATTCCAGTGCGACCGCGGCGGCACACAACGCGTTGGACACCTGGTGGTCGCCGTGCACCGCGAGCGCGACGTCGGCCTGCGCGTCCCCGGCGTGCAGCGCGAACCGCGGCCTGGCCAGCTCATCGAGCGTGACGGGCCCGGCCCACACGTCCGCTTTCCGGGCACCCGGCTCCCGCGACACCCGCACCACCCGCGCCGCGGTCTGGCCGGCCATCGCCGCAACGGCCGTGTCGTCGACGTTGAGGATCACCACCCCTGACGACGGAACCGCTTGGGGCAGTTCGGCTTTCGTAGCGGCGATGGCGTCGCGCGATCCGAACTCACCGAGGTGGGCGGTGCCGACGTTGAGCACCACCGCGATCGACGGCGGCGCGATGGCGGCCAGCGAGGCGATGTTGCCGGGGTGCCGCGCGGACATCTCCAGGACGAGATAGTCGGTTGATTCGCTGGCGCGCAACACCGTCCACGGGTGGCCGAGTTCGTTGTTGAAGGAGCCTGGCGGCGCCACCACTTCCCCCAGCGGTGCGAGCACCGTCGCGAGCAGATCCTTGGTCGACGTCTTGCCGGACGAGCCGGTGATGCCGACGATGGTGAGCCCGCCTGCCACCAAATCGGCGGCGACGGCCGCAGCGAGCCGCGCCAGCGCCGCCAGCACCGCCGCCCCTGCGCCGTCGGTGTCGTGTTCGAGCACGCTGGCCGCGGCGTCGGTCTGATCGTCGGTGGCACTGGGTTTGACGATGATCGCGGGCACACCCACCGGCCGGGCGGCCAGCACCGCAACAGCACCCGCACCCACCGCCGCGGCGGCGAAGTCGTGGCCGTCGGAGCGGGCACCCGGCAGGGCCAGGAACAGCCCACCCGGTGTCACGGCCCGTGAATCGAACTCGACCGTGCCCGTGACGCGGGTTTGCGCCGCGTCATCGGGTGAGATGTCGGCCAGCTGACCGCCGACGATGTCGGCGATCTGGGCGAGCGTCAGGGCGATCACGCGCGTGCCTCGAGAGATTGCGCCAGTTGGTCGCGGTCATCGAAGGGCCGGGTCTGACCGCGGGCGGTCTGGCCGGCTTCGTGGCCTTTGCCCGCGATGAGGACCGCATCGCCGGGCTGTGCCCAGGCAACGGCGTAGTCGATGGCCTCACGGCGGTCACCGATTTCGATAACCTCTGCGCGGCCCGCCGCGGCGCCGGCCATGATCGCCGCTCTGATGGCTGCCGGTTCCTCGTCACGGGGGTTGTCGTCGGTCACCACGACCAGGTCGGCCAGTTCCGCGGCGACGCGGCCCATCGGTTCCCGCTTCCCCGGGTCGCGGTTGCCGCCCGCACCGAACACCACCGCGAGCCTGCCCGGCCCTGCTCGCGCAGCGTCTCGAGGACCGCCCGCAGGGCGCCGGGTTTGTGCGCGTAGTCGACCAGCGCGAGAAAGCCTTGCCCGCGGTCGATCGGCTCCAGCCGGCCGGGAACGGTCGCGGCACGCAGTCCGGGCGTGGCCTGCTCGGGTGATACCCCGACGACGTCGAGCAGCGCGGCCGCCAGCAGGCAATTGGCGACGTTGTAGCGGCCGGGCAACCCGATCCGAAGACCGTGATGCACCCCTGCCGGGTCGACGGCGAAGAACTCCTGGGCGCCGCGCTCGACCGCGCGAATGTTCTCGACTCGCCAGTCGGCGTCGCGGCCGGTCGCGCTCACCGATACCGGGCTGATGTGCCAGCGCGGCCATCGCGCGGCCGGCGTCGTCATCGATGCACACTACGGAAACGCGTGCGTGCGTAGGTGATTCGGGATCGAACAGCCGCGCTTTGGCGTCGAAGTAGTCCTCCATCGTCGGATGGAAGTCCAAATGGTCGCGCGAGAGGTTGGTGAAACCGCCGACCTCGAATTGCACCCCGTCGACCCGGCCAAGAGTCAGTGCGTGGCTGGAGACCTCCATCACCACGGTGTCGACGCCTTGTTCGAGCATCGCCGCCAGCAGCGCCTGCAGGTCCGGCGCCTCCGGCGTGGTCAGTGCGCTCGGCTGATCGCGTCCGTCGATCCGGATGCCGACCGTGCCGATCAGGCCGGCCACTCGGTCCGCCGACCGCAGGCCCGCCTCAACCAAATATGTAGTCGTGGTCTTTCCGGACGTCCCGGTGACACCGATGACGCGCAGCCGCTCCGACGGATGGCCGTAGACCGTGGCGGCCAGTTCGCCCAGCACCGATCGCGGGTTGGGATGGATGAGGACGGGGACTTCGACGCCCAGCTGATGTGAGCTATGCCGGCCGCGTCGGTGAGTACCGCCGTCGCACCGCGCGCAACGGCCTCGCCGACGAATCGCCCGCCGTGCGCGGTGCTACCCGGCAGCGCGGCGAACAGGTCACCGGTTTGCGCATCCTGAGCCCGCAGCGTTACCCCGGTGACCCGGATGTCGGGCACCACGATGTCCTCAGCAGGTACCGCCTGCACCTGCTCGGCCAGCGACCGCAGCGCATGGCCGACGGGGTGGCTGGGACGCAGGTTCATGGCGATGACACAGTACCGGCCGCCCGCCCGGCGATCCCTAGCCGTCAGGTGGCCTGCAGCGTGAGCGGCGGACCGGGATCCGGCGACAGCGGCACGTTCTCCCGCTGCAGCAACCAGGACGTGATGTTGTGGAACAGCGGTGCCGCCGTCGTCCCGCGCTGGCCGTCGGCCGTGCGCTGCGGGTTGTCCATCATGACGCCGACGACGTAGCGAGGGTCATCGGTGGTGGCGATGCCTGCAAAGGTGATCCAGTAGACGTCGTCGTAGTAGCAGCCGCAGGCGGGATTGATCTGCTGCGCAGTGCCGGTCTTCCCGGCGATCTGATATCCCTCGACGGCGGCCTGTGACCCGGTGCCCTGCTGATCGCCGGTCGGATCGCGTTGCACCGTCGCCCGCAGCATCTGCCGCACGGTCTGGGCGGTGTGCGGCGAGACCACCTGCACTCCTGCCGGGCGGGGTTCGTCGGTGCGGCTGCCGTCGGGCGCGATGGTGGTCTTGACGATGCGAGGCGCAATGCGCACACCGTCGTTGGCGATGGCCTGGTACATGCCCGTCATTTGCAGCAGTGTCATCGAAAGACCCTGTCCGATAGGCAGGTTGGCGAACGTGCTGCCCGACCACTGGTCGATGGGCGGGACCAGGCCTGCGCTCTCGCCCGGCAGTCCGACACCGGTGCGCTGGCCGAGGCCGAACTTGCGCACCATGTCGGCGAAGCGCTCCGGACCGAGTCGCTGGGCAAGCATCAGTGTGCCGACGTTGGACGACTTTCCGAAGATCCCGGTGGTGGTGTACGGCATGGTGCCGTGTTCCCACGCATCGCCGACGGTCACCCCTCCCATGTCGATCGATCCGGGAACCTGCAGGACCTCATCGGGATTGGACAGGCCGTACTCGATGACCGATGCGGCGGTGATGATCTTGTTGACCGAGCCGGGCTCGAACGGTGACGATACCGAGGGATTTCCGAGCTCACGGTCCTCCTGACGGCCGATGTCCTGTGCCGGGTCGAAGGTGTTGTCGTTGGCCATCGCAAGGACTTCACCGGTCTTCGCGTCGAGCACGACGGCGGACACGTTCTTGGCGCCGGACAGGTTCTTGGCCTGCTGGACCTGCTGCTGGACGTAGAACTGGATGTCGTCGTCGAGGGTCAGCATCACCGTGGAGCCGTCGACCGCGTCGTGGCGATTGCGGTAGCTTCCCGGGATCACCACGCCGTCGGAGCCACGGTCATACGTGATGGAACCGTCGGTTCCCGCCAGCATGGCGTCCAGCGAATCCTCAAGCCCGAGAAGGCCATGACCGTCCCAGTCGATACCGCCGACGATGTTGGCGGCCAGCGACCCGCCGGGATACTGACGCAGATCTTGGCGCTCCGACCCCACCTCGGGGAACTTGGTGGTGATGGCGTCGGCGATGGCCGGGTCGACGGCGCGGGCCAGGTAGACGAACGACTCGTTGCTCTTGAGTTTCTTCAGCACGGTGTTGGCGTCGGGCTTGTTGTTCAGGCGCAGCGCAACCTCGGCCGCGATCTCGCGCAGCCGCCGGTCGGGGTCCGGCGCCTCGGACGTTTTCGCCTTGGCGTCCGCCAGCTGCTTGCGGACCTTGACCGGCTGGAACGTCAGCGCGCGGGCCTCGATGGTGAAGGCGAGCTTGTCGTTGTTGCGGTCCACGATCGCAGCCGCGCACGGCCTTCTCGACGTCGGTGACCTTGAGTTGGCCCGCCGCCTCGGCCCGTAGGCCCTTCGGCCCGCGGCACCTGCAGGTTGAACAGCTGCGCGGCGGCGACAATCAACAGCAGAAAGATGACGGCGTTGCCGGTCCGGTGACGGAACACGAATGACGCACTGCGCAAACCATTTTCGGTTGTCGCGACCCGGGTCCGGCGAGCGCGTGCGGACCTTTCCTGAGTCTGCGGCTTCCTGACCTTCGGCGGTGTCTTCGGCTTGGCCACGCGTCGGCCCTGCCTGTCGCCGCGGCTCATACGTGGCGGAACGGGCGGTTGCTCGGCCAACGGCGCCACCGGCGAGATGACCGGCTGCTCGGCCAACGGTGCCGGCCGGGGCGACGGGCACCTCGACGGGTACCCGGCGCGGGCGGCGGTCCCCCGACGGCGTGCGGCACCTCGCCGCCCGGCGGTGCAGCCAGCGGCACGGCGGGCGCGACAGGCGCCGACGGTTCGGCGCCAGGAACCGGCGGCGTCGTCCGCGGCGGCACGCGGACGGTGACCTCACGCGGTTCCACGACCCGGGGCGCGGCGGCGGCGCCGGAGGGGTCCTTCCTCGGGCAGCGGGGTGTTCAGCGGCGGCGGCGGGACACCTTCAGCGGGTTTGGGCGTGCCGACCACGACCCAGTTGCCTGCGGCGTCCTGCACCAGATGCGCGGTGTCGCGTGACGGGATCATGCCGAGGTCGCGGGCGGCCTCGGCCAGCGCCGGTGCGGCCTGCGCCTCGAGCACGTCACGTTCCAGCGCTTCCTTCTGCTGCAGCAGCGCCTGATTCGTCTCACGGGCATTGCCCAACTGGTAGGAGCGTTCGGCAGCGTCAGTCGATAGCCACAGCGTGACGCCGAGCCCCATCCCCAGTGACCCGATGACCAGCACAACGAATGGCACCCTCGCGACGAGGGTGCGCGGGTTCAGTTCGATCGACGCCAGCCTGACGATGATCCGCTCACGAAGTGGCGGACGGATGACCTTGGGCGCCTTAGCCTTTCGCGCCTTGGCACGGGCCTTGGCCTGGCTGGCGTTCTTGGGCCGGGCGGGCGCGTCGACCGGCCGCGGAATCGGATTGGTCTGCCGGCGCCGACCGCTGCGGGCGCTGTTCGCGCGCCGGCTTGCGCCTGCGTGGCGGCGCGTCGCCCGGACGATGCCCCGTGTTGCGCGTCTTGCGCCGGCGGCTCGTCGCCACCGCGCACCGGTGCGGGTCGCTTCGCCTTCATGGTTATCCCCCAACCTTTTCCAGTGCCCGTAGCCGCACGGATGCGCTACGCGGATTGAGTTCGATCTCCTCGGCGCCCGCGCGTTCGGCACCGCGGGTCAAGGCGAGAATTGGGGTTCATGCCCGGGTAATTCGACAGGAAGGCCGGGCGGTGTGCGCGACGCCGTCACTGCGGCGAACTGGTTCTTGACGATGCGGTCTTCCAGCGATTGGTAGGCCATCACGACGATTCGGCCGCCCGGAGCCAGTGCCTCCAGGGCGGCAGGCAGCGCGTCACGCAGTGAGTCCAGTTCGCCGTTGACGGCGATGCGCAGCGCCTGAAAGGTACGCTTTGCCGGATGCCCGCCGGTCCGGCGCGCCGGTGCGGGGATGGCCTCGTACAACAACTCCACCAGTTCACCGGTGGTGGCGAACGGTTGGCGAGCGCGACGGCGGACGATCTGGGCGGCGATGCGACCTGCGAATCGCTCCTCGCCGAACTCACGCAGAACGCGTGCGAGCGCCCGTTCGTCGTAGGTGTTGAGGACGTCGGCGGCGGTCAGCGGCGCGTCGGGGTCCATCCGCATGTCCAGCGGCGCATCGGCGGAGTAGGAGAACCCGCGTTCAGTGCGGTCCAGTTGCATCGAGGACACGCCGAGATCGAACAGGAAGCCATCCACTTTGCTTGCCCAGTAACCGGTTTCGGCCAGTACGCCCTCGATGCCGTCGTACCGGGTGCGCACCAGCATGACACGGTCGCCGAATTGGACAGCCGCTCGCCGGCGATCCACAAGGCGTCGGGATCACGGTCGAGTCCGATCAGGCGCAGGCCGGAGAATTCGGTGAGGAAACGCTCGGCGTGTCCGCCGGCCCCGAGGGTGGCGTCGACGAGGACGGCGCCGGTGCCGTCGCGGTGCCGGCGAGTCAGCGCAGGGGCCAGCAGCTCCACGCACCGGTCGAGCAGCACAGGTATGTGCCCGTGATCTGCTGAATCCTGAGCCATCGCAGCGCCTTTGGTGAGAATTGCCCCTGCACCGAGGTCCCTGTCCGAGAGTACGGACCTGGCGTTGGGGAAGTACGCCAGGGCCGGTTCGGGCAGAGGCCGCGATGCACGGGCAACGTGCCGATCAACCGGCCACATCAGATGATGTCGTGCAGAGCTTCATCGGTGGCCGCGGAGAAGTTCTCTTCGTGGGTCTGCTGGTAGGACTGCCACGCTTGGGCGTCCCAGATCTCGAGGTAGTCAACCGATCCGATCACCACGCACTCCTTGGCCAGGTTGGCGTAGCGGCGGTGGTCGGCTGACAGCGTGATCCGGCCTTGCGCGTCTGGGTGCTGCTCGTCGGTGGCTGCGGCCAGATTTCGCAGGAATGCACGAGCCTCCGGGTTGCTTCGCGACGCCTGCGACGCCCGTCGTGCCAGCTTTTCGAACTCGGTCCGCGGGTATACGGCCAGGCTGTGGTCTTGGCTCTTCGTGACCATCAACCCTCCTGCCAGCGCGTCGCGGAACTTGGCGGGCAGCGTGAGCCGCCCCTTGTCGTCGAGCTTCGGCGTGTAGGTGCCCAGAAACATCTGGCCACCTCCGCTTCACTCCTGCCCTCCGAACGGAGCCCCGGTCACCCCGTCAGCCGCCACTTTACCCCACAATCCCCCACTTTGCTCCATTTGATTGCAAAAGTTGTGTTGATAACCCCACCGTGCCCCTCACGACCAGGTTCTTCAGCGACTCGAGGAACCGACCCGGACTGCACGGCCATAAAAAACGCATGTCAGCGCGGTGGAAGCGGCGGTGGGGCGTTGTGGGGGGAACCCTGGCGGACGCCGCGGGCGCTGGGCAGCATGGGCCCACGAAGATTGCGCAAAAAAAGGGGCAGCCCCTTGCGGGCTGCCCCGTGGGTCGCGTGTGATCTATTCGTCGAAGCGGCGGCGGAAGCGGTCCTCCATGCGGCTGGTGAACGAGCCGCCGGCACCCTTTGCGCGCTTGGTTCGCGGCGCCCCGGACTCCGAGGCGCGTGCGGTCACGGCCGCCGGCCACCCGCGGGCCGGTGATGGCGTAGACCACGCCGCCGAACATCAGCAGGAATCCGAACACGCTGAGAATCGGCAGGCTGTCGCCGATCATGTGGCCCGGAAGGCAATGCCGGCCACCAGCATCGCGAGGCCGACGACAAAGAGTGCGGCGCCCTGCAGGCGGCGCCGGGTGGAGGGTGCGCGCAGAGTGCCACCGCGAACGCTCGACGCGAACTTGGGGTCCTCGGCATAGAGCGCGCTCTCGATCTGGTCGAGCATGCGCTGCTCATGATCGGAGAGTGGCATTCGTCCCTCCCTTGAAACCGGGGGCCGCCGTGGCCGTCTCAAACGTTCAAACTCATGTATGCCCGCATTTGCAGGCACCTAACAGTAATGATACGAGGTCGATCTGAGCCGTACCACCTAGTTCGATGCTCGATTGTATGACGGGCACCGCCACTGGGAGGCGGCAGCACACCACCCGATAATGGTGGTGACACACCGCACGACACCGCGGAGGGCGACAAGAGTTGGCGACATTTCTCATTGAACTGTCGCCGAGCGATATGCAACGCCGGCTCGGTGACGCCCTGGCCGTGTACGTCGACGCCATGCGCTACCCGCGCGGCACGGAAGACCAGCGCGCATCGATGTGGCTGGAGCACACCCGCAGGACCGGCTGGAAAGCCGTCGCCGCCGTGGAAGTGACCGGACGACACGCCGGACTCCTCGGCGGCGACCCTGGCCGCGGCGCCCATGCTCGGGGTCGCCTACGGCTACTGCGGAGCGCCCGACCAGTGGTGGCAGCAGCAGGTCGTGTCCGGTCTGCATCGGGTCGGCGCGGACCGAACGCAGATCGCCGAGTTGATGACCAGCTACTTCGAGCTGACCGAGTTGCACATTCACCCGCGGGCCCAAGGCCGAGGTCTGGGTGAGGCGCTGGCCCGGCGGTTGCTCGCCGACCGCGGCGAAGCCTACGTGCTGCTGTCGACGCCGGAGATCAACGGCGAGGCCAATCGCGCGTGGCGGCTGTACCGGCGGCTCGGGTTCAACGACATCATCCGCGGCTACCACTTCGCCGGTGATCCGCGCGCATTCGCGATTCTGGGCCGGGCGCTGCCGCTCTGAGGACCCCATCTGGCACGATGACCACGTGCACGCCCGCCAGCCCCGGCGCAGCGGCCGAATCCGGCTGCTCGCGATCGTTGTGTTGCTGTTGGTGGTCGTCCCGATGGCCGTCGGCTGCGTACGGATCAGGGCGTCGATCACCGTTTCGCCCGACGACCGGGTGTCCGGGCAGATCGTCGCTGCGGCCAAACCGCGCAACGCCGACGACAAGGGCCCCCAGCTGCTCAACACCCTGCCGTTCGCCCAGAAGGTCGCGGTTTCCGACTACAGCCGCGACGACTACGTCGGCTCGCAGGCCGTGTTCTCCGACCTCACCTTCGCCGAGCTGCCGCAGCTGGCGAACATGAACCGCGACGCCGCAGGCGTCGACATCTCGCTGCGCCGGGCCGGTGACCTGGTGATCCTCGAGGGCCGTGCCGATCTGACGTCGCTGAGCGATCCCGAGGCCGATGTCTCGCTTTCCGTGTCGTTCCCCGGCGAGGTGACGTCGACCAACGGCGACCAGGTGTCCGCCGAGGTCGTCGAATGGAAGCTGCGGCCCGGCGTGGTCAGCACGATGAACGCCCAGGCCCGCTACACCGATCCCAGCGCCCGATCGTTCACCGGCGCGGCGATCTGGCTGGGTGTGGCGTCGCTGTTGGTCGCCGGGATCATCGGCGGGCTGGCCTACACGAGCCGCGACCGCTCCCCCGCGTCGGCGAGGACCAGCCGCAGTGACGGCGCAGCACCGCCTGACTTGCTAGCAAAACCGTGCCACGCTCTACTCTGAATGCACTCGGGGGCGAGTACACGGCAACTTGTCAGAAAGGGGCGCCCGCTGAGCGTGGATGCAGCGGCACCGTCAGCCGCCGAGTTGGCCAGCGCCGTCACGGACCAATTGCGTGACTACCTCCGCGATCGCCGTCGCGACTGTGCCTACATCGGCACCGACTACGGCGAGCTGACCGCCGCACTCGAAGAGTTCGTGCTCCGGGGCGGTAAGCGGCTGCGGCCGGCGTTCGCCTATTGGGGCTGGCGCGCGGTCGCCGAACAGCAGGTGACCCGACGCCACCCTCGATAGTCCGGCTGATCTCCGCGCTCGAACTGCTGCAGGCCTGCGCGCTGGTGCACGACGACGTCATCGATGCGTCGGCGACCCGGCGCGGGCATCCCACCGTGCACCGGCTGTTCGGCGACCATCACCGCGTCAGCAACTGGCACGGCTCGTCGGAACAGTTCGGGATATCGGCAGCCATCTTGCTGGGCGACCTCGCCCTGGTATGGGCCGACGACATCGTCGCGACCGCCGATCTGCCCATCGACGCGCACCGCCGGGTGCAAAAGGTCTGGGCCGCCATCCGCACCGAGGTGCTCGGCGGGCAGTACCTGGACATCGTCGCGGAGGCCAGCGGCGCGGACACGGTCGCATCGGCGATGACGGTCAACGTCTACAAGACCGCGTCCTACACCATTTCCCGTCCGTTGCAGCTCGGCGCTGCCGCCGCCGCCGACCGCCCGGAGGTGCTCGCCGCCTTCCACGAGCTGGGCACCAGCTTGGGCGTGGCGTTCCAACTGCGCGACGACGTGCTCGGGGTGTTCGGCGATCCTGCGGTCACCGGTAAGCCCTCGGGCGACGACCTTCGGTCCGGCAAGCGCACGGTGCTGCTGGCCGAGGCCGTCGAGCGGGCCGAGAAGATGGATCCGATTGCGGCCAAGCTGCTGCGCACATCCATCGGCACCGAGCTGACCGACCCGCAGGTGAAAGAACTGTGCCTGGTCATCGAATCGGTCGGCGCGCTGGCCGCGGTCGAGGAGCACATCGACGTGCTCACCCGCCGTGCGCTCGAAATCCTCAACGCCGCACCGATCGACGCGCGAGCCAAGGTCGGCCTGTCCGAGCTCGCCAGATTGGTCGCGAACCGGTCCGCCTAGGAGCATGACAACCCCCACGCCTACGCAGGCCGCGACTGTGCCCTTCTGGGAAGGGCTGGCGCATCACGTCTCGCGGCTGACGTCGTTCGCCACGTCAATCCAGGCGCGCCCTGCGCTGCTGGGCTGCCTGGGCGCGGTGCTCATCACCACCGGCGGGCTGGGTGCAGGCAGCACCCGATTGCATGACCCGCTGCTGGAGTCGCTGCACCTGTCCTGGCTGCGGTTCGGGCACGGACTGGTGCTGTCGTCGGTGCTGCTGTGGGGCGGCGTCGCGGTGATGCTGATCGCCTGGCTGTGGTTGGGCCGACGGGTGATCGACCGCACGGCAACCGAATACACGATGATCGCGACGACGGGCTTCTGGCTGGCGCCGCTGCTGCTGAGCGTGCCGGTGTTCAGCCGTGACACTTATTCGTACCTGGCGCAGGGTGCTCTGCTTCGCGACGGCTTCGACCCGTATGCCGTCGGCCCCATCGAGAACCCGAACTCATTGCTGGACAACGTGAGTCCGATCTGGACGACGACGACCGCGCCATACGGGCCCGCGTTCATTCTGGTCGCGAAGTTCGTCACCATGCTGGTCGGCGACGACGTGGTCACGGGAACCATGTTGTTCCGGCTGTGCATGCTGCCGGGGCTGGCGCTGTTGATCTGGGCGGCACCGCGGGTGGCCCGCCACATCGGCGCCAACGGCGCGGCCGCGCTGTGGATCTGCGTGTTGAACCCGTTGGTGATCATCCACCTGATGGGTGGCGTGCACAACGAGATGTTGATGGTCGGGTTGATGATGGCCGCGATCGCGCTGACATTCTCCGGCCGCCACATCACCGGAGTCAGCGTGATAGCGGTGGCCGTGGCTGTGAAAGCCACGGCGGGACTGGCCCTTCCGTTCATGGTCTGGGTGTGGACCCGCGACCTTCGCAACCGGCGCGGGTACTCACCGGTGAAGGCGTTCGCGGCCGCAACGGCGGCATCGGCGCTGATCTTCGTTGCGGTTTTCGCGGTGCTGTCATTGCTGGCCGGTGTCGGCCTCGGATGGCTGACCGCGCTGGCCGGTTCGGTGAAGATCATCAACTGGCTGACGATCCCGACCGCGACGGCCAACCTGGTCAACGTCGTTGGCGGACTCTTCCTGCCGGTGAACTTCTACGCGGTGCTCGACGTCACGCGCATCGCCGGCATCGTCGACCATCGCGACCTCACTTCCGTTGCTGTGGTGGCGTTTTCGCCACACCGACCGCGAGGCTCTGATGGGTATCGCGCTGGCGATGGCGGTGGTCGTGCTGTTCGTCCCCGCCGCCCTGCCGTGGTATTACACGTGGCCGCTGGCGGTGGTGGCCGCGCTGGCGCAGTCCCCCCGGTGGATCGCGGCGATCGCAGGGCTGTCTACGTGGATCACGGTGATCTGGAAACCCGACGGGGCGCATGGCATGTACTCGTGGTCGCACGTGCTGCTGGCCGCGGCATGCGCTGGGGTGGCGTGGTATTCGCTGTACACGGGCTCCGTCAGTACGCCATCGCCTGCGCCCGGCGCACCACCTCACGAGCCTGATGCGAATGCAGCGCATCCACCGGCCGGGCATTAGCGAGTTGCTCGGTTGAGCCGTCGGTCCTGATCGTCAGCGACGGGTCGGGAGTGAACAGCCACCGCACGATCTCGGTGTCGCGATATCCCCCGTCGCGAAGCACGACGAGCAGGCCGGGAAGGCTCTTGACCACATGCCCGGTGTTGTCGAAGAAGGCCTTGGGAACCACGACCGCGCCGCCGCGGCGGACACCGATCAACTGGCCTTCCCGCAGGTGCTGATGGACCTTGGTCACCGGCACACCGAGCAAATCGGCGACAGTGGGTAGGTCGTAGACGGCCTCGGCGGGGTCAATAACGTCATCGGCGGCCGGAATGCTGCTCACCGCATCGAGTCTAAGTCGCAACGGCCGCTCCGTAACATGTCTTCGGTGGATGCCTACCAGCAATCGGACCCGCTCGTCGGGATCGTTCTGGACGGCAGGTACCGCCTCGACACCTTGATCGCCACGGGTGGTATGTCGGCGGTGTACCGCGGGCTCGATTTGCGGCTGGACCGACCCGTCGCGTGCAAGGTCATGGATTCCCGCTACGCCGGAGATCAGCAGTTCCTGACCCGGTTCCAGCGCGAGGCACGTGCCGTCGCCCGGCTGAAGGATCCCGGCCTGGTCGCCGTCTACGACCAAGGCATCGACGGCCAGCACCCGTTCCTGGTGATGGAGCTCGTCGAGGGCGGAACCCTGCGCGAACTCCTGCGTGAGCGCGGACCGATGCCGCCACACGCGGTCGCCGCTGTGCTCGGTCCAGTGCTTGGCGGACTCGCGGTGGCACACCGCGCTGGACTGGTGCACCGCGACATCAAACCGGAGAACGTGCTGATCTCCGACGACGGCGACGTCAAGATCGCCGACTTCGGTTTGGTACGCGCGGTGGCCGAAGCCAAGATCACCTCGACCAGCGTCATTTTGGGCACCGCTGCATACCTGTCGCCGGAGCAGGTCGCGACCGGCGACGCCGGCCCGCGCAGCGACGTCTACGCCGTCGGCGTCCTGGCCTACGAGCTGCTGACCGGCGCCACACCGTTCACCGGGGACTCCGCTCTGGCGGTGGCGTACCAGCGGATGGATAACGACGTCGCACCGCCCGGCACCGTGATCGCCGGTGTCCCATCACAATTCGACGAGTTGGTGCTGCGGTCCACCGCCCGCGACCCGGCACGGCGATATGCCGATGCCACTGACATGCGCGCAGAACTCGACGCGATCGTCGACGAACTGGGCCTGCCCGACTTCCGGGTGCCCGCGCCACGCAACTCGGCCCAGCACCAGTCGGCGGCACTGCATCGCAGCCAGGTTCACGCCAGGACCGACACTACCGCCCGGCAGCCGGCCGCCGCGGTTGCACCGGCACCGCGTCAACGCACCCGCGAGCTCACCCGCGATGATTGGCAACCCGCGGACGGGGATTACCAATATCAGGGCGTGTCAGGGCAATTCGCCGGAATCGACCTCACTGAGTTCCACTGGGCCCGCCAGCGCGCCAAGCGGGTGCTGCTGTTCTGGGTAGTCGCGGTGCTGACACTGACCGGGCTGATCGCCGCCGCCGCATGGACGCTCGGCAGCAACATCGTCAACCTGATCTAGTCGCGCAGCATTTCGGCGACGAGAAACGCCAACTCGAGGCTCTGCTGGGTGTTCAGCCGCGGATCACACGCCGTCTCGTATCGGCCGGCGAGGTCGGAGTCGGAGATGTCCTGTGCCCCGCCGAGGCATTCGGTGACGTTCTCGCCGGTGATCTCCACGTGGATGCCGCCTGGATGGGTGCCCAATGCGCGATGCACCTCGAAGAAGCCCTGCACCTCGTCGACGATGCGGTCGAAGTGCCGGGTCTTGTATCCGGTGGACGACTCATGGGTGTTGCCGTGCATCGGGTCGCACTGCCAGATCACCTGGTGGCCGGTGGCCTGCACCTTCTCGATGATCGGCGGTAACAGGTCACGCACCTTGTTGTTGCCCAGCCGGCTCACCAGCGTCAGCCGTCCCGGTTGGTTGTGCGGGTCGAGCCGCTCGACGAACTCGACGGCCAGCTCCGGCGTCATCGTCGGACCGATCTTCACCCCGATCGGGTTGGCTATCACCTCGGCGAACGCCACGTGCGCACCGTCGAGCTGACGGGTCCGCTCACCGATCCACACGTAGTGCGCCGACAGGTCATAGAGTTTCGGCTGGCCGTCTTCACCCTCGGATAGCCGTAGCATCGCCCGCTCGTAGTCGAGCACCAAAGCCTCATGGCTGGCGTAGATTTCGGCGGTCTGCAGATTGCGATCGTCGACGCCGCACGCGCTCATGAAGGTCAGCCCGCGGTCGATCTCGGCGGCCAGCGCCTCATAGCGGGCACCGGCGGGCGAGGTCCGGACGAACTCGCGGTTCCAGTCGTGCACCAGGTGCAGCGACGCCAGACCCGAGGCGGTCAACGCCCGCACCAGGTTCATCGCGGCGCTGGCGTTGGCGTAGGCGCGCACCAATCGCGAAGCGTCGTGCTCGCGCACAGCGGCGTCGGGTGCAAACCCGTTGATCATGTCGCCGCGGTAGGACTTCAGGCCCAGCGCGTCGATGTCGGACGACCGGGGCTTGGCGTACTGGCCGGCGATGCGAGCCACCTTGACCACCGGCATGCTGGCGCCGTAGGTGAGCACCACCGCCATCTGCAGCAGGGTGCGGATGTTGGCCCGGATGTGCGGCTCGGTGTTGTCGACGAACGTCTCGGCGCAGTCGCCGCCCTGCAACAGAAACGCCTCACCGCGGGCGACATCGCCCAGCAGGCCCTTGAGCCGCTCGATCTCCGCGGGCACGGTCACCGGCGGGACACTCTCCAGCACCGTCCGCATGACCTTGGCCGCGTCGGCATCCCAGCTGGGCTGCTGCGCCGCGGGTTTGGCCAGGGCCGCGTCAAGCCGATGCCGCAGCTCGTCAGGCAGCGGCGGCAGCGGTGGCAGCTGGTCGATGGGTACGTCGACGGTCCAGTTCACCCGTTCATGGTAACTGGGCGCCGGTACCGGATTTTCACGCCTGCGCTGGCACTTCTCGCTCGCCGGCCGAACCCGAGGTATAGGGAAACACCCGATTCACACCTGCGGTCCGCGGGTCGCTTGTCTGCAGGCACAACGAGAGGGGTTCGTCCACAATGAAAGAGACCAATTTCTTGCGCAGGTCGGCGCTGTGCGCAGCGGCAACCGCGATATCGGCGGCGGGATTACTCAACGGCGCAGCGCACGCGCAGGCGATGCCGCCCCTCCCGCTCGCCCCGGGCGACTGCTAGCAGTGGAGTTTTCCCGGTCAAGTAACCATCAGGCGGACCACCAGAGAGCTGATCACGTTCAACTCGACCGGGCCCGGCGCCAGCGGGCCGGCCCAATGGAAACACGCGGATGGTCCCACCAGGCAGGGCAGTGTTGCGGGCGTCATCGATCCCAGCGGCCAGGTGAACGGCACCTCGCCCCCCGACGTCCAGTGGAGCAGCTTGGCCCCGATGACCTGCGCCCAGGCCGCGGCGTCCAAGGAGGGTCCCGGTGTCTCGTTCGATCTCGTCATCGGTGGTCTGGTCGCCCACATCACCGACCGCAGCGGCGTCGACTCGCAATGCCAATATCAGGCGGACTTCTTCAGCCGGGCGTTCTTCCTGCCGAAGAACTCCACGGTCGACTTGCGGATCGTTCCGGCCATCCCCAAACTCCAAGACTGGGCAGTCAGCGTCACCTGCGACAACGGCATACAGACCGACACCACGACGTTCTTCTGAGGGACCCCGAACGGTTCCGGCTCACCGCACTTCGCCAGAGGCGATGAGCTGGAACCGCAGCAGGTTGTGACGCGCGTCGACCAAGGCGTCGTGTGCATCGCGTGGTCGCGGCGGCATCCGCGGCGACCCGCGCTCCTCCCAGAACTGGCGCAGCTCGCGGGTGAACCGCGGGATCGCCGGCGGCAAGTCGGTCATCGGCCCCCACAACTGGCACAGCACAACGTGGTCGTAGGCGCCCACCCATGCCCACAACTCGATGGGCTCGTCACCATCGACGCCGAAGAAGTCCTCCAGTTCATCGCGGATCTGCCGCCGCGAACGCCACAGTTGCGATGAGGGCGACGGCAGCTTGGGCAGCACGTGCTTGCGTACCCAGCTGCCCGCCCGGTCAGGATCGAATTCCGTTGAGATTGCGTAATATTCGCGCCCGTCCTCGGCGGCGACGCCGATCGAGATCAACTCGATGGTGCGGCCGTTGTCGATGAACTCGGTGTCATAGAAATACCTCACACTGACGCCGTTTCCGGCTTGGCCGGGGCCCCCGGCTTGGGGGCGGCGTGGATCTCGCGGTCGAGTTGCTGGTCGACTTCCTTGTCATCCGGGAACTGCGGTTCTCCGGCGACGATGTGCTGCAGCCAGAGCTTGGCCTGAACGACGGGCCTGCGCAGCTTTCGTTCGCGGACCAGCGCCCGGTGCATTTTGCGGGGCCGGTCGCTGTATCGCCACCGCGCCCACGGCGCATGCGGCCGTGACAGCCGGATCGCCCCGACGACCAGCAGCGGGGTGATGAACATGCCGATCAGCCCGGTCCACACCTTCCCCTTGAGCAGCACGACGACCGCCATCAGCAGCGTCAGCACAGCGATCGCGATGACGCTGGCCCGCGCCTCCAGGGTGTGGTCGTTGCGCCAGATGCCGATATCGAAGAACGACAACGGGTTGAAGCCCAGGATCAGCAGGCCAGCGACCGCGATCGCCGCGAAGACCGCGTCCACCGAGGTCCGCCCGTCTTCGGCCCAATAGACGTCGGACATGTGCAGGATCAACGCGAACTCGTCGAGCACCAGCGCCGCACCGATACCGAAAAAGATTGAAGCGACGGTGAATTCGGGTACTCCCCCGTTCACCGACAAAGTCACCATCGTCACCCCGGAGACCATGACCAAAATCACGCCGATCACCACGTGGTGGATGTGCACGCCGCCGCCCGACGAGATGTTGCGCGGCTGCCACCACTTGCGCGGCGCGTCGCTGTCCGCGTGGCTGCGGATGTACCGGACGATCGTGCGGACGACGAAGAAGGTGAGGATGAACGCGACCAGGCAGCACACGAGCGGCCACCGCTCGTGTGGGATGGCGAAGTTGAGGTCGAAGTCCGCGCGCACGCAGAAAACTTACGCCGACCTGCGCGTGTCGGGGCCGGATAGGTGGTCGACGCGCCGCCGGGCCCCGATAGTCTGGTCGGCGAAATGAGTATTTGGCGGTCGCCCGGCGGGGCTGGTTGGGGGCCAACGCTCGCCTGGCGGCTGTTTCAGCTGCTCACGTTGGCGGCGTTGGTCTGGGCGGGATGGCGGCTCCTTGGCCATACGCCCTATCGCATCGACGTGGACGTCTACCGGATGGGCGGGCGGGCCTGGCTCGACAGCAGGCCGCTGTACGCCGACGGCGTCATGTTTCACACCCGCGGCGGCCTGGATCTGCCGTTCACGTACCCACCGCTGGCGGCCGTCATGTTCGCGCCTTTCGCCTGGCTGCCGCTGCCGGTGGCCAGCGCCGCGATCACCCTGACCACGCTCCTGCTGCTGATCGCGTCGACGGTGGTCGTGTTGACCCGGCTGGATGTGTGGCCGCAGACCTCCGTGACTGGCGAGCCGGCCTGGATGCGGCGGGGCTGGCTGGCCGCGGCGGTCGTCGCGCCCGCGGTGATCTATTTGGAACCCATCCGGTCGAACTTCGACTTCGGCCAGGTCAACGTCGTGCTGATGACGCTGGTGATCGCCGACTGCGTGCCGCGCAAGACGCCTTGGCCGCGAGGAATGCTGCTGGGCCTGGCGATCGCGCTCAAACTCACCCCCGCGGTATTCCTGCTGTATTTCCTGCTGCGACGCGACACGCGTGCATTGCTGGTGACCACGGCGTCGGCGGTGGTGGCCACGCTTGCCGGCTTCGTGTTCGCGTGGCGCGATTCCTGGGAGTACTGGACCGAGACAGTCCGCAACACCGACCGGATCGGCACCGTCACGCTGAACACCAACCAGAACATCGCGGGGGCGCTGGCCCGGCTCGGCCTCGGCGAGGGCGAGCGGTTCGTGGTGTGGACGCTGGCGTGTTTCGCGGTGCTGGGGTTGACGGTGTGGGCGGCCCGGCGCGCGCTCAAGGCCGCACGAGCCGGTGCTCGCACTGATCTGCGTGGCGATGTTCGGCCTGGTGGTCTCGCCGGTGTCCTGGTCGCACCACTGGGTGTGGGCACTGCCGACCGTGCTGGTGTGCGCGGTGGTGGCATACCGCCACCGGCATGTGGTGCTGGGTTTGGTGACCCTGGCGGGCATCGGGTTGATGGTGTGGACACCGATCCCGCTGATGCCCGAACACCAGGAGACGACGGCGTCGTTGTGGCGTCAGCTGGCGGGCGGATCGTACGTGTGGTGGGCGTTGGCGGTGATCGTGGCGGCGGGCACCGTGTCGGCCCGCAGCGCGGTGCGGTCGGTCAGCCCGCGGCCGCTTCCGGCATCCGCGCCGGCGGCTTGACCGTGGTGTCGGCTTTTCCCTCTTTGACGTCGGCGGCGTAGAGGTCGACGTAGTCCTGCCCGGACAGGCGCATCAGCTCGTACATCACCTCGTCGATCACCGCCCGCTCGATGAACCGGTTGCCGGCCAGGCCCTCGAAGCGGCTGAAGTCCATCGGCTTGCCGAACTTGACCGTGACGCGGCCGAACCGCCACATCTTGCTGCCCGGCGGGTTCACGACATCGGTTCCGATCATCGCGACCGGAATGACCGGCACACCGGTCTGCAGCGCCAGCCGGGCCAGCCCGGTCTTGCCCTTGTACAGCCGCCCGTCGGGCGAACGGGTGCCCTCGGGATACATCCCGAGCAGCTTGCCTTCATTCAGGATCCGGTCAGCAGTGTCCAGCGAGCTCTGCGCGGCGTCCGCGTCGGTGCGGTCGATCGGCACCTGGCCGGCGGCCGTGAAGAACCAACGCTTGAACCAGCCCTTTAACCCGGTTCCGGTGAAGTACTCGGCCTTGGCCAGGTACGTGATTCTGCGACGGACCACCAGGCACAGATAGAAGCTGTCGGCGACGGCGAGGTGGTTACTGGCCAAGATCATCGGGCCGGAGTGCGGGACGTAGTCCAGCCCTTCGACTTTCGGGCGGCCCAGCAACGAGAGCAAGGGGCCCATGAAGATGTACTTGAACAGCCAATACCACATGGACCCTCCCCTGGACTGAACACCGGTCGGTGTCCTGCGACAACTTTACCCACGCTCTGTGCGTGCGACCACAAACCGGGCCTGCTCACTCCTCGACGGTCACCGGGATGTGCTGATAGCGGCCGGGGCCTGACGGCGGCGGCCCGTCCCCTCCGGGACCGCCGCTCGGCGGCGGTGGGGTGTCCGGCGGCGGCTCCGGCGATTCGCCGTCTGAAGGCCGCGCTGCTGCATCTTCGATGATCGCCCGGATGACGGTCATCAGCGCCACGCTGTGCTCGGCGACGACGGTCAGCAACGGATGCTGCTCGCCGGCCACCAGCGCTGCCAGCGCACACACCGGGCACCACACTTGCTGGCATTTACCAGGACCGTCGCCTGCGCTCGCCGCCCGCGCGGCAGCCAACCGCACCGCGGGGTCGAGCCGGTCCAGAATGGTCTGCGCCAACTGCCGCAGTTCGGGACCAATATCGGGGTGAGTGCCACTCACGCCGGCCACACCTCCGGATTGGGTCGAAAACGTACCGTCAGCTCGCTGCCTCGCAACTGCGCGTCCATCACGATGCACCGCCGCAGGACGGACGCCAGCCGAACCCGGCGCCGCATACCGCCGGCGCCGATTATCAAGTCGTCGTCGACCCGGCCCAATGTCAACGCGCCGGAGTCGACCTGCGGCAACTCTAGCCGCAATCGGTAGACGGCTTCGAGTCCAGATCCGGATTCGCGGTCGACGATCGGGCGCAACGGCCCGGGCGGCGGCGAACCGTCCCGGCGACGCGCGCTGTCGAGCAGCTCGCCGAGCGCCTTGGGGCCGATCGGCTCGCCGGGCACATGCGGCACCAGAACCAGCGCCGCGTCGCCGATCGTGGTGTCGAGCTCGTCGAGCACCGCCCGCTGTTCGGAGATGCGCTCCGAGTACCAGTCGAACGCGGGGTGCTCCGGCAGGTTGCGGTACTCGTACGAATCGTCCTGCACCAGAACCTGATTGACGATCAGCTCGGCGACCCGGACCCCCATCAAGGCCAGCGACGCAAGAGTGCGCACCGCCTCGGCGGCCACCACACGTTCGGGCGTCATCACCAGATATGCGCTGACACGCTCGCCGTCGGTGAGCAGTGAGCTCAGCCGTTCGGTGCCCGAGCCGACATGCTCGAGCAGTCCGACAAGGGCGGCCGAGCGCGCGTCGTCGGACGCGCTGGACAGGCGACGGTGCCGCGGCCAGGCCCGCTCCAGGTAGAGGCCGAACGTCGCGGGCAGCGTCAGCATGCGCATCGCATCGGCCGTCGAAGCGCAGTCCACGACGACGTGGTCCCACTGCCCCGAGCCCGCCAACTCGCCGACCTCGTGCAGACCGAGCACCTCCTGGACGCCCGGCAGGGCCGAAAGCTCTTCTGGCGCAATGTCTCCCAGGTCAGACTGGGGGAACCTGTCGGCAAGCAGGCCTGCGATCCCGCGCCAGCGGGCCTCCAACAGGGCCAGGGTGTCCAGCGCCAGCGCGTCGAGGAATCCGCCACCCGCGTCGGCGTCATCGGCGAGCGCCCGCGTCGGTTCGCGCAATCCGGTCGGCGTGACGGTGACGCCCAGCACGTCGCCGATCGAATGCGCCTGGTCGGTCGACACGATCAGCACCCGCAGACCCGCGCGCGCATCGCGCACCGCGGTCGCGGTCGCCAACGTGGACTTGCCTACCCCACCCTTCCCGACGAAGAGACTGATCCGGGCCGTAGGCGTGGTGGGATCACTCAGCCTCGACTCGTTTCTTGAGGTCTTTCAATGCGGTGTCCGTCAGCCGGCGTTCGGCCTTGCGTTTGAGCAGCCCGATCATCGGGATGATCAGGTCGACCGACAGCTCATAGGTGACGTCGGTGCCAGATCCCTTGGGCGTCAATCGGTATGCGCCGTCCAAAGCCTTGAGCAGCGAGCTGGAAACCAGCGTCCACTTCACCGATTTGTGGTCGGGCGGCCAGTCGTACGACAGCACCATGGTGTCCTTGAGGACCGCGGCGTCCAGCACCAGTCGGGCGGTCTTGGGGTAGCCCTCGTCGTCGGACTCGAGTACCTCGCAGTCCTTGTACTCGTTCACCCACTCCGGATAGGAGCCGATATCGGCGATGACGTCCATCACCGTCCCCGGATCGGCATCGATGTAGATGGTCTGCGCCGTCTTGTCCGCCACTGATTTTCTTCCCCGTTAGGTCTGCCCGCTGGCAGAAAATCTACCTGCCCACCAATGCCCTGGCTGAACTATCAGGCCAGCGGCGGTAGCCCTACTGGCCGCGACGCCTCCAGCCGCTGTTTGACCTCGAACGCCATCTTCTTGCCTTCAACCCGGCGCCGATGATTCATCTTCGCCAGGTTCATCTTGGCCAACTGCCACGCCGCCACACCGGACGGTTCGGCGTGAAGGAAATAGTGCAGGATGACCCCGTCCAAGGCGGGTTCCAACCAGATCTCCATGGTGCCGGTCAGTGCGCCGGCCACCGTCCAGCGATGTCCCATCTCGGCGCGGTCCTCGACCACCGTCAACCGCAGGTCGGGCCACCAGCGCCGCCAGCTCGCGGGATCCGCGACGGCCCTGCCGACCTCGGCGGGGTCGGCGGCGACGAAGGTCTCGTCCGCGATCTGGATGCTGTTCATCGCGTTACAGCTTCACACATGTACACACCCACGTGAACAACTAGGCTGGTCACAGCAAAGCCGCTAACAGTGTCGAGAGGCCAAGAACGTGCGCGAGTTCAGTGTTCCCGCATCATTCACCGTCGGCGAGCACGACAACATCGTCAGCTCCGTGTTCGCCCACGAACGCGACGATCCCGACCACGTGATATTCCAGCGCCTGGTCGACGGCGCCTGGACGGACGTGACGTGCAAGCAGGCCGCCGACGAAATCCGCTCGGCCGCTTTGGGTTTGATCGCCGAGGGTGTCCAGCCGGGCGACCGGGTCGCGCTGCTGTCGGCGACACGCTACGAGTGGCCGATTCTGGATTTCGCGATTCTGGCGATCGGTGCGGCGACCGTGCCGATCTACGAGACCAGTTCGGCCGAGCAGGTGAAGTTCGTACTGGCCGACTCGGGTGCGGTGCTGATGTTCGCCGAGACCGACGCGCACGCCGACAAGATCGAGCATCTCAAGGACGAACTGCCCGCGCTGCGCAAGGTGTTGCGCATCGAGGGGTCCGGCACGGCTGCGCTGGATGAGCTAGCCGAGGCGGCCAAGTCCGTCGACCCGAAAGAACTCGATGACCGGCTGGCCGCCATCAAGGCCACCGACCCCGCCACGCTGATCTACACCTCGGGCACCACCGGCCGGCCGAAGGGCTGCCAGCTGACCCACTCCAACCTGGTGTACGAGATCCGCGGCGCCAAGGAGTGCTTCCCGTCGCTGCTGGACAAGGGCGAGAAGATGCTGGTCTTCCTGCCGTTGGCCCACGTGCTGGCCCGTGCGATCACCATCGCGGCGTTCGCGAACAAGGTCACGTTGGGCTTCACCAATGACATCAAGAACCTGGTGCCGATCTTCTCGGTGTTCAAGCCGACGCTGGTGGTGTCGGTGCCGCGGGTGTTCGAGAAGGTGTACAACACCGCCGAGCAGAACGCCCGCAACGACGGCAAGGGCCGGATCTTCGAGATCGCCGCCGATACCGCGATCGAATACAGCAAGTCGCTGGATTCCGGCGGCGCCGGGCCTGGTGCTCAAGGCCAAGCACGCGGTGTTCGACCGGCTGGTCTACGGCAAGCTGCGCGCCGCACTGGGCGGTGAGTGCCGCGGCGCGATCTCCGGCGGCGCACCGCTGGGCGCGCGGCTGGGCCACTTCTACCGCGGCGTCGGACTGACCATCTACGAGGGCTACGGCCTGACCGAGACCAGCGCCGCGATCACGGTGAACCGAGTCGACGACGTGAAGGTCGGCTCGGTCGGAAAGTTGCTGCCCGGCAACAGCATGCGCCTGGGCGACGACGACGAGCTGCTGGTCAAGGGTGGCGTGGTGTTCTCCGGCTACTGGAACAACGAGGAGGAGACCAACGCCGTCTTCTCCGACGGCTGGTTCCATACCGGTGACCTCGGCGCCATCGACGACGACGGCTTCCTGACGATCATCGGCCGCAAGAAGGAGATCATCGTCACCGCAGGAGGCAAGAACGTCGCGCCCGCGATCCTCGAGGACCGGCTGCGCGCGCACCCGCTGATCAGCCAGGCGATGGCCGTCGGCGACGCCAAACCGTTCATCGCCGCGCTGATCACCATCGATCCCGAGGCGTTCGACGGCTGGAAGCAGCGCAATAGTAAGGAAAGCTCCGCGTCGGTGGCCGACCTGGCAGACAGATCCCGATCTGGTTGCCGAGATCGACCTGGCCATCAAGGAGGCCAACCAGGCGGTGTCCAAGGCCGAGGCGATCCGCAAGTTCCGCATTCTGCCGGTCGACTTCACCGAGGACACCGGCGAGCTGACGCCGACGATGAAGGTCAAGCGCAAGGTGGTGGCCGAGAAGTTCGCCGACGATATCGAAGCGCTCTACGAAAAGTAGTGGTTTCGGCGTGCTGCGTAACGCTGTGCGTTACCGGCCACGCCGAAATCGCTAAAGCAGCTTGGCCAGCCGTGCGGCCTGGGTACTCCACTGCCAGTTGTCGACGACCCATTGGCGGCCTGCGGCGCCCATCCGCGCCGCCCGGTCCGGGTCGGCGAGCAGGTCGCTGACGGATGCCGCGATGGCGCCGACGTCCCAGCCGTCGACCACCAGCCCCGTCTGGCCATCGAGCACGGTTTCGGGTGCGCCGCCCGAGCGCCCCGCGACCACCGGGACGCCCGAAGCGGAGGCCTCCAGGAACACGATGCCGAATCCCTCGACGTCCAGACCGGCGCCGCGGGTGCGGCACGGCATCGCGAACACGTCGGCCATCGCGTGGTGGGCCGGAAGTTCGTCACCGGGCACCCCGCCGGTGAAGACCACGTGCTCGTGCCACGCCGAAGCTGTGCGCCAGCCGGCGCAGTGTCGAGGAGTACGGGCCTCCGCCGACGATCACCAGGGCGGCCCCGGGCACCCGCTGCCGGATCGACGGCATGGCGCGGATCAACATGTCCTGACCCTTGCGGGGCACGAGCCGGGACACGCACACCACGACCGGGCGCTCGCCCAGGCGGTAGCGGGCCCGCATCTTGGCCCGGGCCACCTCGTCCGGCACGAACCGATCGACGTCGACGCCCGGCGGCACGTGCTCGAGCGCGGCGTCCGCGCCGAACGCCGACGCGAACCGGCCGCGGGTGTAGCGGCTGACGTAGGTCACCACATCGGTGCCGGTTCCGATGCGGCGCAGCGCCGTTCGAGCCAACGGCAGCATCGACCAGCCCACCTCGTGACCATGGGTGCTGGCGATGACGCGGTCGGCGCCTGCGGCCGCGGGCCAGCGGCGCCATCAGCGCCAGCGGCGCCGCCGCCCCGAACCACACGGTGTCGATGTCGTTGCGCTCGATGAGTCGCCGCATCCGGGTGGACACCGACGGCACCGGCAGCATCAGCGTGCCGGGATGGCGCACCACCTCGTAGGCGGCGTCGCAATCAAAGTCGTCGGACCCCTTCCACTTCGGGGCGTACACCGTCAGCTCATGTGTGCCCGCGCCGACAAGGTGACCGACCAGTTCGTGCAGGTACGACTGGATGCCGCCGCGCCGCGGCGGAAAGTCGTTGGTAACCAGCAAAACCCGGGTCATCCCGGCAAGATTAACCGGTTAGCCATTGGCGCCACCGGGTCAGCACCTCGTCGAGGTCGGCGCCCAGGGTTTCGCGCACGGCGGTCGCCACATCCGGATGGCCGTACCCGCAGGCCCGCATGTACAGCGCCCGCAACTGCGCGGTGCCGTACACCTCGGCGACGAACCGGCTGAACCACCACGCGCGGTCATACGCCAGGGAGCGGACGGGACCCGCCGCGTCCAGGTCCGCGTCGCTGGGTATGTATGCCAGTTCGGCGGCGTTCGCCGGGTCGCGGGGTCGGCGGCCGGCCGACGAAGTCAGCGACGCCCTCCGTGAGCCAGCGCGGCGCGTCGAGTGCGGTGTCAGCGCGCGAGGCGAAATGAAAAAGCTCATGGCGCAACACGATTCGTAAGGCGCCGTCGCTCATCGAGGCCGCGCCCGGTGCGAACACGATGCGCTGGCCCGTCGCAGTCCGGCGTTCGGGGTCGACGTAGTCCGCCACCGCGGCCGCGGCACTGTCCGGTCCGGCTTGGGTCATGGCGCGAAACTGCGCGTCGGACCCGGCTGCCACGATCGAGATGGCACGCGGCCAATCGTCGCCCCAGAACGCGGTGACCGCGTCGGCCGCGCCACGCATCTCCGCCGCGATCCTGATGAGCAGCGTGGCGGTGCGCTGGCCGCCAAGGCCGATCATGTGGGCGGTGCGACCGTCGCCGACATTGACCGTTGCGGTGGGTAACGCGGTGGCGGTGACCGGCCGGGGCGGCGACGAACGTTCCGGCTGCGGAGCGGCGGCATTGGGCCAGGCCACTAACGCGGCCGCCAGGAGCAGTTCGGCGAGCAGCACCCCGCCCAGCAGTGGGCGCTTAGTACCGACGGACGTTGTGGATCGGCGCATTGTCCACCGGGGCCACTCGCACCGGCGTGCCGTAGGTCGACGCGTGCACCATCATTCCGTCACCGATGTAGATGCCCACGTGCGACGCATCGGAGTAGTACGTGACCAGGTCGCCCGGTTGCATCTGATCCCGCGACACCGGCTGGCCGCCGCTGGCCAGCGACTGGCTGGAGTGCGGCAGCGAAATGCCTTGCTGCTGGAACGCCCACATCACCAGCCCGGAGCAGTCGAACGCGCTCGGGCCTGAGCCGCCCCACGAGTACGGCGAACCGATGCGGCTCAGGGCGGCCTGCACCGCGACGGCGCGATCACCGCCACCGGGCGGAGGTGCGATGTCGCCCGGCGGAATGGCACCAGGCGGGGCGGCCAGGATCGCGGGATCGCCCGCCGGCGGAACCGGGGCCGGTGGCGGAACCGGAGGCGCGGGCGGCACGGCCGCAAGGGCTTCACGCTGGTTCGGGGTCAGGGCCTGGTATTGCGACTTGACCACGGCGATCTGCAATTGCAATTGGCTTTGCTTGGATTGCAGATCGGCGCGCACCGCGGCGGCCTGCTCGGCCGCGGTCTTGGCCTCGGCGGCCGACTTGGCCGACGCCTGCTCGGCCACGGCCGCCTGTTGACCGATATCTCGGTAACTCTTCATCTGCGCCGACATCTCGGCGGCCATCACCCGCTGCACGGCGAGCTGATCGATTAGTCCCTGCGGCGACGTGGCGGTCAGGATCGCGTCGAGCCCGTCGGTGCGGCCACCCATATACTGCGCGGCCGCTAACTTGTCGACCGACATTTGGAATGTTGCCAGTTGCGATTTGGCCGATTCTGCGGCGGCAGCGTCGGCCGCGTGCTTTGCTTCGGCATCCCGCTGCACAGCCAGCTTGTTGTTCAAATCCAGCTGCGCCGAATGCATGGCTTCGGTGGTCTGTTCGGCTTGCCGCGACAGTTCGTTGAGCTTTGCCAACGCGTCGTCGGCCGGGTCGGCCTGCACATTCGCGGCGAGGGCGCCTCCGAAAACGATTAATCCCGCTATCGCACTTATGACGGATCGCTTAACTACGCGCATGGTCCAGTGCGTGCGGTCGAGTCTCAAGAGTTTGGGTCCTTAAGCTGTCGTGACGAGCCGTCTCGATCTGCCCTTAGGTCTCAGCTAGGTTACGAAACGGCATCGGGCTTGTCCAAACAGGAGACGCAAATTTAGCAGGCCCTTAGACATGCGCCACGACGTGCGCGTTAGCGCGTGTCGCGTCAGGCAACCCCCGAGTCTCCGGGCCGGTGTATCGGCACCAGCCGCAACCGCGGCGCCAGGCCCACGTCCGCGAGCACTTCCAGCGCCTGGCGTTCGTCGTCGAGCAGCGTGTCGGGCACTCCCAGCAACACGCTGACCACGCAGTCGCTACACCCGTGTCCGCGCACCGCGCAGTCGTCGCAGTCGATCTTCACCGTCCCCATGATTTCCGTCCCTTCGGTCGGTGTTGCCCGCACGGTATCGGGCGGCACCGACAACAAGGGCGGTGCGGAGTGGCAACTCCGCGCTGTCGGTGGCATTCCCTACCTTCAGCGCATGGGCCAGCTCAGCTTCGCTGACGTCGACCCGGACGCCGACGTCTCGTTGCGGGAGACCACGTTCGTCGTCGTGGACCTGGAGACCACCGGCGGCCGAGCCACCGGCGACGGCCACGACGCGATCACCGAGATCGGGGCGGTCAAGGTGCGCGGCGGCGCGGTGCTGGGCGAGCTCGCCACCCTCGTCGACCCGGGACGCAGCATCCCGCCGCAAATTGTGGCGCTGACCGGCATCACGTCGGCGATGGTCTACAACGCGCCGACGATCGAGTCGGTGCTGCCGGCATTTCTCGAGTTCTCCCGCGGCGCAGTATTGGTCGCGCATAACGCCGGCTTCGACATCGGGTTCCTGAAAGCGGCGGCCGAGCGCTGCCAGATCGCCTGGCCCCGACCGCCGGTGCTCTGCACGGTCCGGCTCGCGCGCCGGGTCCTCACCCGTGACGAGGCGCCCAGCGTGCGGCTGGCCGCGCTGGCGCGGTTGTTCGGCGCCGCCACCACCCCGACGCACCGGGCGCTCGACGATGCGCGTGCCACCGTCGACGTGCTGCACGCGCTGATCGAGCGGGTTGGCAACCAAGGCATCCAGACCTACACCGAACTGCGGTCGTATCTGCCCGACGTGACGCCCGCCCAACGCCGCAACCGCCACCTCGCCGACGCACTACCGCACCGACCCGGCGTGTACCTGTTCCGCGGTCCGTCCGCCGAAGTCCTGTACGTCGGGACCGCGGTCGATCTGCGCAGGCGCGTCGGCCAGTACTTCAACGGTGCCGACCCGCGGACCCGCATCAAGGAGATGGCGTCGCTCGCCACCGCGGTCGACCATGTCGAGTGCGCGCACGATCTGGAGGCCGGGGTTCGCGAACTGCGGCTGCTCGCGGCGCACTCGCCGCCGTACAACCGCCGGTCGAAATTCCCGCACCGCTGGTGGTGGATGGTGCTGACCGACGAACCGTTTCCGCGGTTTTCGGCGGTGCGGGCACCCAAACATCAAACCGCCGTAGGGCCTTTCCGGTCCCGCGCCGACGCCATCGAAACCGCCGCGCTGATCGCGCGATTCACCGGGGTGCGGACGTGCACCAGACGGCTGGCGCGCGCCGCAGTGCACGCCTGCCCCGAGCGCGAGATCGCGCCGTGCCCCGCGCCGCGCGACGCGACCGCCGCCGAGTACGCGGACGCACCCCAGCGCGCCGTTGAGCTGATAGAGGGGCGCGACAGCCGCGCGCTGGCGGCGCTGCTGTCGCAGATATCCGACCTGGCCGAGCGCAACCGGTACGAAACCGCGGCCCGGTTACGGGATCACGCCGCCGCGGCGATCGACGTGCTGTGGCGCGGCCAGCGGCTGAGCGCGCTCGCCGCTGTCACCGAGATGGTGGCGGCACGCCCGGACGGCGACGGCGGATGGCATCTCGCGGTGATCCGGCATGGGCAGCTGGCGGCGGCGGGCTGCGCCCGCCGCGGCGTGCCCCCGATGCCGGTCATCGACGCGATTTGTGCTGGGGCACAAGCGGTTCTGCCGACGTCCGCGCCGTTGGGCGGCGCGCTGGTCGAGGAGACGGCGCTGATCGCGCGCTGGCTCGTTCAGCCTGGCGTGCGCATCGTGCGGGCCGAACCCGGTTGGGCTTCGCCTGCGGCATCGGCGGGACGCCTGGCGGCGTGGGCGGCGGCTGCCAAATCGGCGCGCCTGGCTGCCGAACAGACTGCCCAAGGCTCAGATCTTTTGCGTGAACCGCACCCAACGCGCGAGCAGTTGTTCGGCCGCGCCGGAGTCGATCGCCTCGGCGGCGCGGGCGAGTCCCGACTCCCAGGCCGGCACCCATTTGGCGTCGCTGGCTAGCCCGGCGTGGGCCACCATCGCACCGGCGGCGTTGAGCACCACCGCGTCGCGCACCGGGCCCTTCGCGCCGCCGAGCACCGAACGGACTTCGGCCGCATTGGATTCCGCGTCGCCGCCGACCAACTCCGACAGCTCGGCGCGTTTGAACCCGAACGCGGCGGGGTCGAACGTCAGCCGCTCCACGGTGCCGGCCTGGACCCGCCAGATGGTGCTGGTCGTCGTGGTGGTCAACTCGTCGAGGCCGTCGTCGCCGTGCACGACCAGCACGCTGGAGCGGCGGGTGGCGAACACGCCGGCCATCACCTCGGCCAGATCACCCCAGGCGCAGCCGATCAGGCCCGCCCGCGGCGAGGCCGGATTCGTCAGCGGGCCAAGCAGATTGAACACCGTCGGCACCCCGATCTCGCGGCGCACCACGCCCGCGTGCTTATACGACGGGTGGAACTGCGGGGCGAACGCGAACCCGATCCCCACCTCGGCGACGCTGCGGGCGACGTCGTCGGGACCCAGGTCGATCCGCACGCCGAGCGCCTCGAGCGTGTCGGCGCCGCCGGACAGCGACGACGCGGCGCGGTTGCCGTGCTTGATCACCGGGACCCCTGCGGCCGCCACCACGATCGCGGCCATGGTCGACAGGTTGACCGTGTTCGAGCCGTCACCGCCCGTGCCGACCACGTCGACGGTGTCGTTGCCGATCACGTCCGTCGGCACCCGGCGCGCATGCTTGAGCATGATGGCGGCCAGCTCGGTCACCTCGGCCGGCGTCGGGCGCTTCATCTTCATCGACACGCCGAAGCCGGCGATTTGTGCGGGAGTCGCCGCGCCGGTCATGATCTGGTCCATCGCCCAGGCCGCCTGACCCGGGGCGAGCGCCTGGCCCGTGGTCAGCCTGCCGAGGATCAGCGGCCACGTCGGAGAGTCGGTCGAATTGGACGGCTGCGCTTGAGGGAATGCCACCAGCCGATTATGTCGAATTGCTCCACCCGGGTGGAGTTCAACAACTACAAAGCGTCATACTTGCACTGTGACGAGCGCTGTAGGGACCTCGGGAACCGCAATCACGTCGCGAATACATTCGCTGAACCGACCCAACATGGTCAGTGTCGGCACCATCGTGTGGCTTTCCAGCGAGCTGATGTTCTTTGCTGGACTGTTCGCAATGTACTTCACCGCGCGCGCCCAGGCCGGCGGCGACTGGCCGCCCGCGCCCACGCATTTGAACCTTGTTCAGGCGGTGCCGGTCACGCTGGTGCTGATCGCCTCGTCGTTCACCTGCCAGATGGGCGTGTTCGCCGCCGAGCGCGGTGACGTGTTCGGGCTGCGGCGCTGGTATGTCGTCACGTTCCTGATGGGCCTGTTCTTCGTCCTCGGCCAGGGCTACGAGTACATCAACCTGGTCGGCGAGGGCACCACCGTCTCCAGCAGCGCCTACGGCTCCACCTTCTATCTGGCCACCGGATTCCACGGCCTGCACGTCATCGGCGGCCTGGTCGCCTTCATCTTCCTGCTCGCCCGAACCGGGATGAGTAAGTTCACCCCGGCGCAGGCCACCGCCGCGATCGTCGTCTCGTACTACTGGCATTTCGTCGACATCGTGTGGATCGCACTGTTCGCCACGATCTACTTCGTCCGTTGATCGGTTCGCCGATGATGAGAAGGGGTTCGATGACCGACAAGTCCCGCCGTCGGCTGCGCCGGCGCCTGTCGGCAGCGCTGCTGCTGCTGATCGGACTGGCAGTCGCCGGTGGCCTGGCGGCCACCCTGACGCCGTCGCCCCAGGTGGCGGTTGCCGACGAGTCCCAGTCGGCGCTGCTGCGCACCGGTAAGCAGCTGTTCGACACGTCGTGCGTGACCTGCCACGGCGCGAACCTGCAGGGCGTGCCCGACCGCGGGCCCAGCCTCATCGGCGTCGGCGAGGCCGCCGTCTACTTCCAGGTGTCGACGGGCCGCATGCCGGCCATGCGCGGCGAGGCGCAGGCCGGGAGAAACCGCCGATCTTCGACGAGGCGCAGACCGACGCGCTCGGCGCCTACGTGCAGGCCAACGGTGGCGGGCCGACGGTGCCACGCGACGACAACGGTCATATCGCCGAGCAGTCGCTGCTCGGTCAGCGATGTGGCCCGCGGCGGCGACCTGTTCCGGCTCAATTGCGCGTCGTGCCACAACTTCACCGGCAAGGGTGGCGCGCTGTCATCCGGCAAGTACGCCCCCGACCTCAGTGAGGCCACCCCCGCTCAGATCTACACCGCGATGCTGACCGGCCCGCAGAACATGCCGAAGTTCTCCGACCGCCAGCTGTCACCGGAAGAGAAGCGCGACATCGTCGCCTACGTCCGTGAGGCCGCAGAGACGCCCAACCCCGGCGGCTACGGACTCGGCGGCTTCGGCCCTGCCCCTGAAGGCATGGCGATGTGGATCATCGGGATGGTGGCCGTCATCGGTGCGGCCCTGTGGATCGGATCTCGAGCATGAGTCAGGACGGTTCAGACATCAAGGGCACGGACACCCCTGGGCAGCAAGGCGTTCCGGGTCAGCCCACTGACGCCGAACTGGCCGCGATGTCGCGCGACGAGCTGCTCGAACTGGGCGGCAAGCTCGACGGCGTCGAGATCGTCTACAAGGAAGACCGTTGGCCGGTTCCCGGCACCAAGGCCGAGAAGCGCGCCGAGCGCGGCGTCTCGTATTGGCTTCTGCTGGGCGGCTTTTCGGGACTGGCGCTGCTGCTGGTGTTCTTGTTCTGGCCGTGGGAGTACAAGCCGTACGGCGCCGAGGGCGAGTTCATCTACAGCCTGGCCACCCCGCTGTACGGGCTGTTGTTCGGACTGTCGATCCTGGCCATCGGCATCGGCGCGGTGATGTTCCAGAAGAAGTTCATCCCGCAGGAGATCTCGATTCAGGACCGCCACGACGGACGCTCCCCCGAGATCCAGCGCAAGACCATCGCGGCCAACCTCACCGACGCGCTGGACACGTCAACTATCAAGCGGCGCAAGATGATCGGCCTGTCGCTGGGGATCGGTCTCGGCGCGTTCGGGGCAGGCACGCTGGTTGCCTTCCTCGGCGGCCTGATCAAGAACCCGTGGAAGCCGGTGGTGCAGACCGCCGAGGGCAAAAAGGCGGTGCTGTGGACATCGGGCTGGACGCCGCAGGTTCCACGGCGAGACCATCTACCTGGCCCGCGCGACGGGCCTGCCCGGTGAGTCACCGTTCGTCAAGATGCGGCCGGAAGACCTCGACGCCGGCGGCATGGAGACCGTGTTCCCGTGGCGGGAGTCCGACGGCGACGGCACCACCGTCGAGTCCGCCCATCACCTGACCGAGATCGCGATGGGCGTGCGCAACCCCGTCATGCTGATCCGCATCAAGAGCCAAGACCTGCCCCGGGTGGTCAAGCGCAAGGGCCAGGAGAGCTTCAACTTCGGCGACCTGTTCGCCTTCACCAAGGTGTGCTCGCACTTGGGTTGCCCCTCTTCGCTTTACGAGCAACAGTCCTATCGCATCCTTTGCCCGTGCCACCAGTCGCAGTTCGACGCGTTGCACTTCGCGAAGCCCATATTCGGTCCGGCTGCACGAGCACTCGCGCAGCTGCCCATCACCATTGACCAAGACGGGTACCTGGTCGCCAACGGCGACTTCATCGAGCCCGTCGGACCGGCATTCTGGGAGCGGCGCTCATGAGTCCTAAACTGCCAAAACCGAATCTGGCCGAAATCGCGGCAGGCCAGGGCGAAGCGATCGATTCGCGGTACCACCCGTCGGCGGCGCTGCGTCGACAGCTCAACAAGGTGTTCCCCACCCACTGGTCGTTCCTGCTGGGCGAGATCGCCTTGTACAGCTTCATCGTGCTGCTGATCACCGGCACGTACCTGACGTTGTTCTTCGACCCGTCGATGGCCCACGTCACCTACGACGGTGTCTATCAGCCGCTGCGCGGCGTGCAGATGTCGCGGGCCTACGAGACCACACTCGACATCAGCTTCGAGGTCCGCGGCGGGCTGTTCGTCCGCCAGATCCACCACTGGGCGGCGCTGATGTTCGCCGCGTCGATCATGGTCCACCTGGCCCGCATCTTCTTCACCGGCGCGTTCCGCCGTCCACGCGAAACCAACTGGGTGATCGGCTCGCTGCTGCTGATCCTGGCCATGTTCGAGGGCTACTTCGGCTACTCGCTGCCCGACGACCTGCTGTCCGGCATCGGGCTGCGGGCCGCGCTGAGCTCGATCACGTTGGGCATGCCGGTGATCGGCACCTGGCTGCACTGGGCGCTGTTCGGCGGCGACTTCCCCGGCGAGATCCTCATCCCCCGGCTGTACGCCCTGCACATCCTGCTGCTGCCCGGAATCATCCTGGCGCTCATCGGTGTTCACCTCGCGCTGCTGTGGTTCCAGAAGCACACCCAGTTCCCCGGGCCGGGACGCACCGAGACACAACGTCGTCGGCGTGCGCGTCCTGCCGGTGTTCGCCGTCAAGTCGGGCGCATTCTTCGCGATACTGACCGGCATCCTCGGCCTGATGGGCGGCCTGTTGCAGATCAATCCGATCTGGCAGTTGGGCCCGTACAAGCCGTCACAGGTGTCGGCCGGCAGCCAGCCCGACTTCTACATGATGTGGACCGAAGGCCTGGCCCGGATCTGGCCGCCGTGGGAGTTCTACCCGTTCGGCCACACCATCCCGGCCGCGGTCGGCGTCGCGCTGATCATGGGCCTGGTCTTCATCCTGCTGCCCATGTGGCCGTGGATCGAGAAGAAGTTCACCGGCGACGACGCACACCACAACCTGCTGCAGCGTCCGCGAGATGCCCCGGTGCGCACCGCAATTGGCGCGATGGCGATCGCGTTCTACATGGTGCTGACGCTGGCGGCGATGAACGACGTCATCGCGCTGGAAGTTCCACATCTCGCTGAACGCGACGACGTGGATCGGCCGCATCGGCATGGTGGTACTGCCTGCGATCGTCTACTACATCGCCTACCGGTGGGCGATCGGGCTGCAGCGCAGTGACCGCGCTGTGCTCGAGCACGGCATCGAGACGGGCATCATCAAGCGGCTGCCGCACGGCGCCTACATCGAGCTGCATCAGCCGCTGGGCCCGGTCGACGAGCATGGCCATCCGATCCCGCTGGAGTACCAGGGTGCGGCGCTGCCCAAGCGGATGAACAAGCTCGGCTCGGCCGGCGCTCCGGGCAGCGGCAGCTTCCTGTCCGCCGACCCGATCTCCGAGCACGAGGCGCTGACCGAGGCCGAGCACGCCGCAGAACGCAAGGCACTCACCGCGTTACGCGAACACCAGGAGCGCAACGGCTCGTCAGACGGCGAAACGAACGGTCACCACTAACGCCGAGCTGGGCTCGCCGAGGTTACTCGGGCTTGTCCAGTACGGCGCGCAGCTCGCGCAGGTAGAACCACGGGATGGCGGGCATTCCCAGCGTGAGCAGACCGGCCAGGCCGAAGAAAACCCACGCCGCCGCGTTGCTGTCCGACGGCCATCAAGTAGGTGCCCACGCCGATCGCCACCATGGCGATGCCGATTGCGCACGCGATCACCACCGCGCAGCGCAGCCACAGCTGGTCGACCGCGGCGGCCGATGGCGACGCGCCAGCCGTCCGCGGTGCCGGATACCCGGGCCGTGGGGTGGCCTGGTCGCCGGCCGTCCCGAGGACCTGCAGCTTCTCGGTGGCCGCCTCGGCGCCGCGCGCAGGTGACTGCGGTTGACCCGGCGCTGTCCGGGCGGCGGGGCGCGCAGGGGGTTGGGACTCTTCCATCGCCGTCCGGCGCGCCCGCAGCAGCAGCGGCACCGCGCCGATGATCACCACAGCCGAAACACCGATGACGGTGTAGAGCAGCCATGGCGTCCCGGAGTCGCCCGACGATTCGGGCTGGCCGCGTCCCAGATCGACAAGCGCCACCACGGCTGCGACCCCGGCGCCCAACGCGGCCAACCAGATCGCCGCGCAGGCGCCGAGAAGGATGCGGTCGACGCGGTCCAGTTCGGCTGGGGTCCAAGCCAGGCGCCAACCGCGCGCGGCCCACGGTGTCTGTGTCGTATGCCATCAGCAGCTTGTCTGCGCGGCGTTGTTGGTGTTCGACGACAACACCGTTCCGTCGCTGGTCGTGATCGAGCAGTTGAGCCTGCTGACCAGGAACAGGCTTGACGCCTGTACCGAGCCGACTTCGGACTGCGAGATCGGGGTCACCGTCAGCGACCACGGGATGTAGACGTTGCGCTGCGTGCGGCTGCGCCCCGACGCGTCGATGTAGGTGACGGTGATGATGTCGCCGGGCGCCTTGGTCCCGGTCACCGAGTAGGTGACCTGCCGCGGGCCCGACCGCGTCGTCGTCGGAGGTGGCGGCGGGGGCGCCTCGGTGGTCCCCGGTGGAGGCGGCGGCGCCTCGGTGGGCGCCGGCGGCGGAGGCGGCGGCGGCTCCTGGGTGACCGTCACGGTCTCCGGCGGCGGTGGTGGTGGCGGCTCTGTCGTCGGCGGCGGCGGTGGCGGTGGTGGCGGGGTCGTCGTGGTGATCGCGTCCTGCACTGGGGGCGCGGTGGTGGTCGTGGTCTCCGGCGTGGCGAGGCTGTCGGTGTCGGTGCGGGTGACCAACACGGACACGGACGCGACCAGGGCGACGGCGGCGATGATCGCGACCACGCCGACCACCCAGGGCCAGCGCGGTGGTGGCTGCTGGTCGACCAGTTCGGTCGCGGGCTCGTAGCCGTCGTAGTCGTAGAGCGCCGCGTCGGCGGGCACGTACGGGCCGCTGGTGAACTGCTCGGACTCCGGCGCGGAGTAGGCCTGCGAGAACTCGGCCTCGTCAAGGTTTTCCGTCGCCGGTCCCGGCGCTCCGCTGGCGCCCTGTGAGGGCTGGTCAGAGGTGGGCTGGTTACCCGGCTCCTGACCTGGGATATCCGACCCTTCAGAATCCGGCCCTGGGGGTTCGGCCCGCTCATCTACGCCTATCCTTCGGTCGCGACCGATGACTGCCTCGGCAACACTACCCAACCGGGCAATCCCGATGAATCTCGCAGCGCGGTTTGCGGGGGAACTGTTGTCCCGATTGTGATCTTTCCGACCGCCGAGGTCAGTGCTTCTCGGGACCGGTGTAGTACTCGAACACCAGGCCGCCGGCGGTGGTCAGGACGAAGCACACGCCGGCCACGATCAGCCACGGCAGCCAGAGCGCGGCGCCGACGGCGGTGACCGACGCCGACAGCGCGATCATCACCGGCCACCAGCTGTGGGGGCTGTAGAAGCCGAGCTCGCCCGCGCCGTCGCTGATCTCGGCGTCCTCGTAGTCCTCGGGCCGGGTGTCGAGCCGTCGGGCCACGAACCGGAAGAACGTGCCGGTGATCAGCGTCAGCCCCGCCGTCATCACCAACGCGGTGGTCCCGGCCCACTCCATGCCGCCGGTGGCGAACATCTGGGTCAGCACGGCGTACACCACGGCGGACAGGACGAAGAACGCGGTCAGGAACTCGAACAGCCTGGCTTCGATGTGCATCTGTGTCCCTACTTGCTCGCCTGAGGCACCTCGGGTGCCCCCTCGCCGCGGCGGGTGTCGAATGGACGGGTGGTGACGCGCCGTCGGCGGCTGGTTGATCGACCGCAGTGCTTCGGCGTTGGTCCTGCCGTCGGCTGCGCTGCTGCAGATACGCCTTGAAATCGTTGGGCTCCACCACTCGGACCTCGAAGTTCATCATCGAGTGGTACGTGCCGCACATCTCGGCGCAGCGGCCCACGAACGCACCGGTCTTGGTGATCTCGCTGATCTGGAAGACGTTGTCGGAGTTGTTGGCCTTCGGGTCGGGCATCACGTCGCGCTTGAACAGGAACTCCGGGCACCCAGAAGGCGTGGATGACGTCGGCCGAGGCGATCTGGAACTCGATGCGCTTGCCGGCCGGCAGCACCAGAATCGGGATCTCCGTGGAGGATCCGAGTGTCTCGACCTTGTCGAAGTTCAGGTAGGTGCGGTCCTCGGGGTTCAGCCCGCCCGGTAGCGCGCCGACGCGCTCCTCGCCGTGCGCGTCGACGCCCTCCGGCTTGGACGCCACCGCCGCCTTGCGCTCGGGGTCGGCGCCGTCGTAGGTGAAGGTGCCGTCGGTGAAGTTGATCTTCTGGTAGCCGAACTTCCAGTTCCACTGGAAGGCGGTGACGTCGATGACGACCTCGGGGTTGGGGTCCTTGTGCAGCATCCGCTCCTGCACCACCACGGTGAAGTAGAACAGCACCGAGATGATCAGGAACGGCGTGACGGTGAGCACCAGCTCCAGCGGCATGTTGTAGCCGAACTGGCGCGGCAGCTCGGTGTCGGTCTTCTTCGTGCCGGTGGAACGCCCAGGTCCAGAAGATCAGCCCCCACACGATCACGCCGACCACCAGCGCCGCGATCAGCGAACCGATCCACAGCTCCCGGTTGAGGTGCGCCTCGGGGTGATGCCTTTCGGCCAGCCAAGGCCGAGCACCTCTGACCAGCTACATCCGCTGAGCAGCAACGCCGTGGCACCCAGGACGACTGACGAGACCGCCGCCCGTGCCACCGCCTTCAGCCCGCGAGCGTGTCACGTTGGCAGCCTCCTAGAAGTCGGTAGACCGCCAAGCGGTCAGACGGACGCGGCGAATACTACGCAGCGTAGACCACCGCGAGGGTGCCGGTCTCGACACACCTCCGTGTTCCGTCCTCCGGCGCGGGCCATTAGGCATACTGGCGCGGTGTGCGGACTGCTGGCCTTTCTGAGTGACCCGTCCGCGCGACTATCTCCGGCCGTCGTCGACGCGGTCGCCGGCGCCGTCGCACCTGATGCGTCACCGCGGCCCCGACGAGCCGGGAACCTGGTCCGACGACGCCGTCGTCTTCGGCTTCAACCGGCTGTCGATCATCGACATCGCGCACAGCCATCAGCCGCTGCGGTGGGGCCCGCCGGAGTCTCCCGACCGCTACGTGCTGGTGTTCAACGGCGAGATCTACAACTATCTCGAGCTGCGCGCCGCAGCTGGCCGCCGAGCCACGGCGCCGAGTTCGCCACCGACGGCGACGGCGAGGCGATCATCGCCGCCTACCACCACTGGGGCACCGAGGCGCTGGCCCGGCTGCGCGGCATGTTCGCGTTCGCGCTGTGGGACACGGTCGAGCGCGAATTGTTCTGCGCGCGTGACCCGTTCGGCATCAAGCCGCTGTTCATGGCGACGCGGGCCCGGGCGGCACCGCGGTGGGCAGCGAGAAGAAGTGCCTGCTGGATCTGCGCCGGCACGCCTGGGCATCGACCTCGGCATCGACGAGCGCGCGGTGCAGCACTACACGGTGCTGCAGTACGTGCCCGAACCGGAGACGCTGCACCGCGGCGTGCGCAGGCTGGAATCGGGCAGCTACGCCCGCGTGCGGCCCGGGCAGGCGCCCGACGTGACCGCGCTACTTCACGCCCACGCTTCGACGCCAAGCCGTTCAGCCAACGGTGGCGAGCAAGCCCGCTACGACGAGATCACCGCGGTGCTCGAGGATTCGGTCGCCAAGCACATGCGCGCCGACGTCACCGTCGGCGCCTTCCTGTCCGGCGGCATCGACTCGACGGCGATCGCGGCGCTGGCCATGCGGCACAACCCGCGGCTGATCACGTTCACCACCGGGTTCGAACGCGAGGGCTTCTCGGAGGTCGACGTCGCGGTGGCCTCGGCCGAGGCGATCGGCGCCCGGCACGTGACGAAGGTGGTCAGCCAGGCCGAGTTCGTCGCGGCGCTGCCCGAAATCGTCTGGTATCTCGACGAACCCGTCGCCGACCCGGCTCTGGTGCCGCTGTTCTTCATCGCCCGCGAGGCCCGCAAGCACGTCAAGGTGGTGCTGTCCGGCGAGGGTGCCGACGAGCTGTTCGGCGGCTACACCATCTACCGTGAACCGTTGTCGCTGCGGCCTTTCGACTATCTCCCCCGGCCGGTGCGGCGATCGCTGGGCAAGGCGAGCAAGCCGCTGCCCGAGGGGATGCGCGGCAAGAGCCTGCTGCACCGCGGATCGCTCACGCTCGAGGAGCGCTATTACGGCAACGCGCGCAGCTTCTCCGACGAGCAGCTGCGGGCGGTGCTGCCCGGTTTCCGCGAGGACTGGACCCACACCGACGTCACGGCGCCGGTGTACGCCACATCCGACGGCTGGGACCCGGTGGCCCGCATGCAACACATCGACCTGTTCACCTGGCTGCGCGGCGACATCCTGGTCAAGGCCGACAAGATGACGATGGCCAATTCGCTGGAGCTGCGGGTGCCGTTCCTGGATCCCGAGGTCTTCGCGGTGGCGTCGCGGCTGCCGCTGGAGCAGAAGATCACCAGGGCCACCACGAAGTACGCGCTGCGACGGGCGCTGGAGCCCATCGTGCCCGCACATGTGCTCAACCGGCCGAAGCTCGGCTTCCCGGTGCCGATCCGGCACTGGCTGCGGGCAGGCGAACTGCTGGACTGGGCCCACGCGATGGTCGCGCGCGTCGGCAGGCCGGCGATCTGGTGGACGTCGCCGCGGTGCGCACCATGCTCGACGAACACCGCAGCGGCGCAAGCGATCACAGCCGCCGGCTGTGGACGGTGCTGATCTTCATGCTGTGGCACGCGATCTTCGTCGAGCACAGCGTGACCCCGCAGATCAGCGAGCCGCACTACCCCGTGCAGATTTAGACGGACAGCGCCGACGCGATCTCTTCGCCGGCCTCGGCGCCGTAGGCGTCGGTCAGCCGCGTGACGGCCTCGTCGTGGTCCCACGTCCATTCCTGCGGGCCGGGCGCCTCGAGCACCAGCACCGCCACCAGCGACGCCAGCTGCGCCGAACGCTCCAGGCTCAGCCCGGCGCTGCGGCCGGTCAGGAAGCCGGCCCGGAACGCGTCGCCGATGCCGGTCGGGTCGTCGCGGTGCTTCTCGGGCACGACGCCGACGTGGACGAACGTGCCGTCGGAGCCGACCAGGTCGACGCCCTTGGGGCCCAGCGTGGTGACCCGCAGCCCGATCTGGCTCATCACCTCGGCCTCGGACCAACCGGTCTTCTGCAGCAGCAGGTCCCATTCGTAGTCGTTGGTGAACAGGTAGGTGGCGCCGTCGATCAGCCTGCGGATCTCCTCGCCGTTGAAGCCGGGCCAGCTGCTGGCTCGGGTCGGCGGCGAACGCCAGGCCCAGCTTGCGGCACTCCTCGGTGTGCAGGAACATCGCTCGGGATCGTTGGCGCCGACGATCACCAATTCCGGTGTGCCGATTCGGGATACGACGTCGGCGAGCGCGATGTCGCGGGCCTGCGACATCGCCCCGGGATAGAACGAGGCGATCTGGGCCATGTCCTCGTCGGTGGTGCAGACGAACCGGGCGGTGTAGGCGGTCTCGGAGATGAGCACGCTGCTCGCAGTCCACGCCGACCGACTCGAGCCAGTGCCGGTAGTCGTCGAAGTCCTGGCCGGCAGCGCCCACCAGCGCGACATCGCCGCCGAGCACGCCGATGGCGAACGCCATGTTGCCTGCCACGCCGCCGCGGTGGACCACCAGATCGTCGACCAGGAAGCTCAGCGACACCTTTTGCAGGTGATCGGCCAGCAGCTGCTCGGAGAACTCGACCGGGAAACCGCATCAGATGGTCGGTCGCAATGGATCCGGTCACCGCAATGGTCACGAAACGTCACCCTTCATTTATTAAGCCGCCTAGATAAACCTTACCGAGCGGGACACCCGCGGTCGGGTGCGCTAACCTGCCTACAAGTGCCCGCCCGGTCACTGTAGACAGGCGAATTCCGACACCCACTCCGGGGAGCAAATGTATGGCTGGTCCGTACCCGCCCGAATACGGCGCTGGACCGGTCAGCCCGCAAATCTATCCCGACCGTATCCCGACCAATGGTGCCATCGGCATATCCGGGCATGCTGCCGCCGCCGGTGCAATATCCGAAGAGACGCCGCTGGCGCGCTTGTCGCCGGTGCGGTGCTGGCGGTCGCGGTGGTGGCCGCCGCTCGTGGCCGCGATTGCGCTCGCCGCCGGTGACGACAAACGTCGGGCACCAGCGCGCTGACCGACGCGTCGGCCAAGGCCGCCATCCAGGACTATCTGGACGCGATGACCAACGGCGATGACGAGACCGTGGCGCGCCACACGCTGTGCGGGTTGTTCGACGCGGTCAAGGAACGCCGGTCGGATCTCGCGCTGGCGGGCCTGAGCAGCGACGCGTTCCGCAAGCAGTTCAGCCAGGCCGAGGTGACCTCGATCGACAAGATGGTGCTGTGGTCGCCCCATCAGGCTCAGGTGCTGTTCACCATGCAGGTGGTTCCGGCGGGTCGATCCGGCAGCCGCGACGGCGAGGAACAGGCCGTCGCCCAGTTGCTCGCCCAGGACAACGAGATCCTGGTCTGCTCGTACCTGCCGCGGACGGCGGGTCAGTACTAAAGTCAGTACGGAATCAGTTGAACGAGTCGCCGCAGGCGCATGACCCCGTGGCGTTGGGGTTGTCGATCGTGAAGCCCTGCTTCTCGATGGTGTCGACGAAGTCGATGGTCGCGCCCTGGATGTAGGGGGCGCTCATCCGGTCCACCGTCAACGTGACGCCGCCGAACTCCGCGGTCAGGTCGCCGTCGAGGGACCGGTCGTCGAAGAACAGGTTGTAGCGCAGCCCGGCGCACCCGCCCGGCTGGACGGCGATGCGCAGGGCCAGGTCGTCACGGCCCTCCTGGTCCAGCAGCGCCTTCGCCTTGGCGGCCGCGGCGTCCGTCAGGATTGCGCCGTGGGTGGTCGGTGCTGGTCGCCGTCTCGTCCTGAACAGTCATTGCTTCTCCCTGTGAGTGCCTCATCGCTGTGGGGCCAACCTGATCAACGGTACCTTGTTCTCGCCGCTATTCCCGATTACCCCAAGTCGCTCGTCCCCAGCGCCGCCGGTCGGCCCGTTCGCCGACGCCAGACCGGCCAGCTGGTTTGCCGCGTCGTCGATGGCCAGCTGCACCGAGCCGGCGTGGTCGGCGATGGAATAGGCCGCCGTGATTCCCGCCACGCGCAGCGCCGGGTCGTCAAGCGTGACCTGGCCGGCCAGCACCAGCACGGGGATGTGCCGCGCCCGCGCCGCCCCGGCCAGCGCGCTGACCACCTTGCCGTGCAGCGACTGGTCGTCGAACCGGCCCTCGCCGGTGATGACGAGGTCGGCGGCGGCGACATCGTCGGCCAGCCGGGTGTGTTCGGCGATGACCGCGGCCCCGGATTCGCGGCGGCCGCCCAGCGCCAGCAGCGCGGCGCCGATGCCCTCCGGCCGCGCCCGCGCCGGGTTCGCCGCTGACGTCGCGGCCCGCCGCCGCGTTGAGTTCGGCGGCCCAGTCGGTGAGCCGCTGCTCGAGGACGACGACGGTTTCGGGGTCCGCTCCCTTCTGCGGGCCGAATACCGCCGCGGCCCCCATCGGCCCCAGCAGTGGGTGTTCGACGTCGGTGGCGGCGATGAGTTCGACGCCGGCCAGCAGCTTGCGCGGCGGCTGTCCAACCCGCCGAGTGCGTCGACCATGGCTCGGCCGCCGTCGGTGCAGCTGCTGCCGCCGAGGCCGACGACGATCCGACCTGCCCCGGCGTCCAGAGCCGCGGCGATGAGCTGGCCCACGCCCCTGCTGTGCGCCGTCAACGCGGTCTGCACGGTCGGCGGTCCGCCCAGCAACGCCAGCCCGCACGCCTGCGCGCACTCGATGTAGGCGGTGCCCGGCGGAGCCGCGTCGAGCACCCACTCCGCGGTTACCTCGGCCGTCCAGCGGGCCGCTCACCCGCAGCGTCTGCTTGACACCGAGCCTGCCGGCCAGCACGTCGACGAAGCCGGGCCCGCCGTCGGACTGCGGTGCCAGCGTCAGCGTGTCGTCGGGGCGTGCGCGCCGCCATCCGGCGGCGATGGCCTCGGCGGCCTGCACCGCGGTCAGGCTGTCGCCGAACGAATCCGGGGCGATCAATACGCGCAGGCTGCTCATCCCAGCAGAGTATGGCCCGAATACCGCAGGTGCATGTCAGAGCCGGGCACAGCGGAAGTAACCTGGCAGGCGTGAAGCTGCTGGGCCGCAAGAAAGACAACACGCCGTCCGACGACGCCAGTTCCGAGGACGCGGCAAGAGGCCGCCCAGCCGACGTCAAGGAATCCGGCGCGACCGCCCCCAAGGGCAGGCCGACCCCGAAGCGCAGCGAGGCCACCCGCAAGCGCGGCCCGGTCGCACCCGCCCCGATGACGTCCGCCGAGGCGCGGCGCCGCCGCAAGGAGATGGCGCCAGAAGCTCAGCCGCGAGGAACGCAAAACGGAGAAGGTCGCAACGCCGCGCCGCCATGGCCGAACGCCGCGAAAAGATGATGGCCGGCGAGGACGCCTACCTGCTGCCGCGCGACAAGGGTCCGGTGCGCCGGTTCGCCCGCGACGTGGTGGATTCCCGCCGCAACGTGCTCGGCCTGTTCATGCCCGCCGCGCTGGGCCTGATCTTCGTCATGCTGGCGGTGCCGTCGGTGCAGGTGCAGCGCCTGCTGTCCCCCGCCATGCTGGTGCTGGTGCTGATCATGGTGATCGACGGTTTCATCGTCGGCCGCAAGGTCAACCGGCTGGTCGACGCGAAGTTCCCCGACAACACCGAAAGTGGTTGGAAGCTGGGCTTTTACGCCGCCAGCCGCGCCTCGCAGCTGCGCCGGATGCGTGCGCCGCGGCCACAGGTCAACCGCGGCGACAAGGTCTCCTGAGCCGCGGTGCGCATTCTGGTGCTCGGCGGTATCCGGTCGGGCAAATCGGAGTGGGCGGAGCGGGCGGTCGCCGAATCTGTCGCCGAGGGAGAACACGTTGCGTTACGTGGCCACCGGCGCGGCACCCGGCGGTGACGCCGACTGGTCGGCGCGCGTGGCCGCACACCGCGAACGCCGGCCGTCGCATTGGTCGACCATCGAAACCGTCGATGTGGCAACGCAATTGCGCTCCGATGCCGACCGCCACCGTCGTCGACGACGTGGGCGGCTGGCTGACCGCGACGATGGACCGGCGGGAGGCGTGGACCGGTGCCTCGGTGTGCGCCGAGGTCGACGACCTGCTCGACGCGGTGGGCGCGTTCGCGGCGCCGCTGGCTCTGGTCAGCCCGGAGGTGGGGCTGACGGTGGTGCCGCCACCGAATCGGGCCGGCGGTTCGCCGACGAGCTCGGCGTCCTCAACCAGCGGCTGGCCGCGGTGTGCGACCGGGTGGTGCTGGTGATCGCCGGCCAGCCGATGACGGTCAAGGAGCCGGCGTGACGGAATTCGGAGCTGTCGCGCCGCCCGACGCCGAGGTGGCCGCCGCGGCGCGGGCCCGCCAGGACCGGTTGACCAAACCGCCGGGCTCGCTGGGTCGGCTCGAGGACCTGTCGGTGTGGGTCGCGTCGTGCCAGGGCACCTGTCCGCCGCAGCCGTTCCAGCGTGCGCGGGTGGTCGTGTTCGCCGGCGATCACGGCGTCACCACGGCCGGGGTGTCGGCGTACCCGGCGGAGGTCACCGCGCAGATGGTCGCCAATTTCGACGCCGGCGGCGCCGCGATCAACGTGCTGGCCGAGGCGGCCGGTGCCAGTGTGCGGGTTGTCGACATCGCGGTCGATGTTGCCGAGCCGTTGTCGCCGTCGATCGGGGCACACAAGGTGCGCCGCAGCAGCGGCAACATCGCCGTTGAGGACGCGTTGTCCGCCGACGAGGTCGACGGCCGCGGTCGAGGCGGGCCGCCGGATCGCCGATGACGAGGTCGACTCCGGCGCGGACCTGCTGATCGCCGGCGACATGGGCATCGGAAACACCACGGCGGCAACCACTTTGATCGCGGCACTGACCGACTCCGAACCTGTCGCCGTGGTGGGCCGCGGTACCGGCATCGACGACGCCGGCTGGGCCCGCAAGACAGCCGCGATCCGCGACGCGCTGTACCGCGCCCGCGCAGTGACCACGGATCCCGTTGCGCTGCTACAGATCTGCGGCGGCGCCGATGTGGCCGCGATGGCGGGGTTCTGCGCGCAGGCGGCTGTGCGCCGCACACCGCGTGCTGCTCGACGGCTTGGTGGTGACTGCCGCCGCGTTGGTGGCCGACCGGCTCGCGCCGGGCGCGCGGCAGTGGTGGCAGGCCGGCCACCGGTCACCCGAGCCTGCCCACGCTGTCGCGCTGCAGCGCCTGGGGCTGGAACCGATCATCGACATGCGGATGCGGCTCGGCGAAGGCACCGGCGCCGCGGTCGCCCTGCCCATCGTCAGGGCCGCGGTGGCGACGCTGGCATCGATGGCCACGTTCGACGAAGCCGGGATCGCCACACGCGAGGGGCCGTGATCCGTTCGGTCACCGGGGCTTTCGCGTTCGGAACCGTTCTTCCGACGCCGGCCGGGGCGCTCGGTCGCGGGGTGATGACCGCTCTTCCGGTGGTCGGCGTCGCGTTGGGTGGGCTCGCCGCGGCCACGTTATGGGCGGCGGTCGTGGGCCTTCGGCCCGGGCAGCGCGCTGTCCGGTGTGCTCGCGGTCGCGGTGCTGCTGATCGCCACCCGCGGCCTGCACATCGACGGGCTGTCCGACACCGCCGACGGCCTGGGCTGCTACGGCCCGCCGCAGCGGGCACTGGAGGTGATGCGCGACGGGACGGCCGGGCCGTTCGGTGTCGCGACGGTGGCGGTGACGATATTGGCGCAGGCGTTGGCGTTCGCCGAACTGAGCGTGGTCGCGGTCGTCGTCGCGGTGACCGCGGGACGGGTGGCCGCGGTGTTGGCGTGCCGCCGCAGCGTGCCCGCCGCGCCGGGCAGTTCGCTGGGCGCGCTGGTGGCAGGCACTCAGCCATGGCCGGTCGTCGCCGCCTGGATCGTGGCGATCGCCGCGGCGGCGGTGCCGGCGACCGAGCGACCGTGGCAGGGGCCGATCGTCGTCCTGGTGGCGTTGGTTTGCGGTGCGGCGCTGGTCGGGCACTGCGTGCGCCGGTTCGGCGGGATCACCGGCGATGTGCTGGGCGCCGCGATCGAGGTGACGACGACGGTTGCTGCCGTCGGGCTGGCCGTCGGCTAGCTGAGCCGGGCCATCCAGCCGTGCGTGTCGGCGAAGGTGCCGCGCTGGATGCCGGTCAACGTGTCGCGCAAAGCCATGGTGATCTCGCCGGGTTCACCGCCGGCGATGGTGAACTCGCCGTCGGCGTACTTGACGTGCGACACCGGGGTGATGACGGCGGCGGTCCCACACGCGAACACCTCGGTGATCTCGCCTGCCGCCGTCTTCTTCTGCCATTCATCGACGTCGATCTTGCGCTCCTCGACAGCGAAGCCGGCGTCAGTTGCCAACTGCAGCAACGAATCCCGCGTGATGCCGGGCAGCAGTGAGCCCGTCAGCTCGGGGGTGACCAGGCGAGCCGTCCCGCCGCTGCCGAACACGAAGAACAGGTTCATCCCACCCATTTCCTCGACGTACCGGCGCTCGATGGCGTCCAGCCAAACCACCTGATCGCAACCATTCTCGGTGGCCTGCGCCTGCGCCACCAGGGAGGCGGCGTAGTTACCGCCGAACTTGGCTTCCCCCGTGCCGCCCGGGCAGGCGCGCACATACTCGTGCGACAGCCACACGCTGACCGGCTTGATGCCGCGCGGGAAGTACGCCCCCGCGGGCGAGCCGATCACCAGGTAGCGGTACTCGGTGGCCGGACGCACTCCGAGACCGGGCTCGGTGGCGATGATGTAGGGCCGCAGATACAGCGACTCCTCACCACCCGAGGGCGGAACCCATGGCTCGTCGACCGCGACGAGCTGACGCAGCGATTCGATGAACACCTCTTCGGGCAGCTCCGGGATGGCCAGCCGCCGTGACGAGGACCGCAGCCGCCTGGCGTTGGCCTCCGGGCGGAACGACACGATGGAGTCGTCGGCCCAGCGGTAGGCCTTCAGCCCTTCGAACACCTCTTGGGCGTAGTGCAGGACGATCGCGGACGGGTCGAGTTCGATGGGGCCGTACGGGATCACCCGCGCGTTGTGCCAGCCTTTGCCGTCGACGTAGTCGATCGACACCATGTGGTCGGTGTGATAGCGACCGAACCCGGGATTGGCCAGGATCGAAGCGCGTACCTCGTCGTTCGCCGGATCCGCGTTGCGATCGACGGTGAACTCGAGGCGGTCAGTCATGAAGCGATTGTATATCCGCTCGCTACCGGGTTTTTGCCTCGACGAACGGGGGCTTGACCACCTCGCACTCGAGGCGGCGGCCGCGCACGTCGACCGAGACTGTTTGCCCGTCGGCGATGTCGTGGTCGGTGTCCAGCAACGCCAGGGCGATGCCGACTTTCAAAGTAGGAGAAAAGGTTCCCGACGTCGTCACGCCGATCTCGGCGTCACCGTCGAGCACGGTCAGGTCGGGCCGCAAGACGCCGCGGCCGACGGCCTTGAGGCCGCGCAGCAGGCGCTTCGGGCCGGCCTCCTTCTCCGCAAGCAGCGCGTCACGGCCCCAGAACGCATCCTTGCGCCACCCGATGGCCCAGCCGCACCGCGCCTGAAGTGGCGAGATGTCGAGCGAGAGTTCGTGGCCGTGCAGCGGATAGCCCATCTCGGTGCGCAGTGTGTCGCGGGCACCGAGTCCCGCGAGTTGGCCGCCCGCGGCGCCGACGGCGTCGACCAGCGCGTCGAAGACGACGGAAGCCTCGTCCCACGGCGGCAGCAGTTCGTAGCCGTGCTCGCCGGTGTAGCCGGTGCGGCACACCCGCACTGTGACACCGCTGAATTCGGCGTCCTCATATCCCATGTAGTCCATGTCGGTCGGCAGGCCCAGCCCACCGATGACGTCCGCCGATTTGGGGCCCTGCACAGCCAGCACCGCATAGGACCGGTGCTCGTCGGTGATCGTCAACCCGGCAGGGGCATGGTCGGCCAGCGCGGCGACCACCGCCGCGGTATTGGCGGCGTTGGGCACCAGGAAGATCTCGTCGTCGGAGACGTAGTAGGCGATCAGATCGTCGATGACGCCACCGGAATCGGTGCAGCACAACGTGTATTGGGCCTTGCCAGGTCCGATACGACCCAGATCGTTGGTGAGCGCGGAGTTGACGTAGGCGGCGGCGCCCGGTCCTCGCACCAGGGCCTTGCCGAGATGGCTGACGTCGAAGAGGCCGACGGTGGTGCGTGTCGCGGTGTGCTCGCTGACCGTACCGGCGTACGACACGGGCATCAGCCAGCCGCCGAATTCCGCGAAACTCGCGCCGAGTTCGCGGTGCCGGTCTTCCAGAGGGCCATGAAGGGCGTCGGTCACGTCCAACACTCTAGGGTGGACGCTCGTGAGCCCCGCAAATCCCGAATATCAGGCCCCCACCGTCACCGTGAGCTCGTCGCTGCCGAAGCGAGCGACCAACGCCGTGTTGATCGTTCCCGTCGTCAACGGCTCAGAAGATGACGAAGCCCGAGCATCGGTGCTGGACGCCGAACCCTATCTGGGCGCCGACGCCGTCGCCGAAATCGAGTCCGGCCTGCAGGCGCTCGGCGCGACTGGCGGCGAGGGGCAGGTGCACCGGCTGGTGATCGGGTCGCTGCCGGTGGCCAGCGTGCTGACGGTCGGTCTCGGCTCGCGGCGCGACGACTGGGCGGCCGACAAGGTCCGTCGCGCGGCGGGAGTGGCGGCACGCTCGCTCGACAAGGCCGAATCGGTCGTGACCACGCTGTCGGCCGTCGACCTCGGTGCAGCCGTCGAGGGACTGGTCTTGGGTGCATACCGGTTCTCCGACTTCCGCAGCCAGAAGACCGCGCCCAAGGAGCCCGGCCTGCGCAACATCACCGCGCTGACCGCAGACACGAAAGCCAAGACCAAGGAGTCGGCCGAGCGCGCCGCGGCGATTGCGACGGCGGTCGCCACCGCACGCGACTTCGTCAACACCCCGCCCAGCCACCTGTACCCCGCCGAATTCGCCAAGCGCGCAAAGGCTTTGGGGGAAACGGCCGGGCTGGAGGTCGAGGTTCTCGACGACAAGGCGCTCAACAAGGAGGGCTACGGCGGCATCATCGGCGTCGGCAAGGGCTCGTCGCGCGCGCCGCGGCTGGTCAGGCTGGCGCACCGTGGGTCGGCGCTGACGAAGAACCCGAAGAAGGCCAAGAAGGTTGCACTGGTCGGCAAGGGCATCACGTTCGACACCGGCGGCATCTCCATCAAGCCGGCGCAGAACATGCACCACATGACCTCGGACATGGGCGGGGCGGCCGCCGTCATCGCAACCGTCGTGCTGGCCGCCAAGCAGCAATTGCCGATCGACGTCGTCGCCACGGTGCCGATGGCCGAGAACATGCCGTCGTCGACCGCACAGCGGCCCGGAGATGTGCTGACCCAGTACGGCGGCATCACCGTCGAGGTGCTCAACACCGACGCCGAGGGCCGGCTGATCTTGGCCGACGCGATAGTGCGGGCCTGCGAGGACGAGCCCGACTACCTGATCGAGACGTCGACGCTCACCGGGGCGCAGACCGTGGCGCTTGGCGCGCGCACTCCCGGCGTGATGGGCAGCGACGAGTTCCGTGATCGGGTCGCCGGGATCTCGCAGGCAGTCGGCGAGAACGGCTGGCCGATGCCGCTGCCCGAAGAGCTCAAGGACGACCTCAAGTCGACGGTGGCCGACCTGGCCAATGTCAGTGGTTCGCGCTACGCCGGCATGCTGGTCGCCGGCACGTACCTGCGGGAGTTCGTCGCCGACGGTGTGCAATGGGCGCACATCGACATCGCGGGACCTGCCTACAACACCAGCGGTCCGTGGGGCTACACCGGCAAGGGTGGCACCGGCGTGCCGACGCGCACGATGTTCGCGGTGCTCGAGGATATAGCCCAGAACGGTTGAGCTACGTCACGTTTCCGCGGGCCGCGCTGCGCATCGCCTGCGGCAGCAGGTGTGCGACGCCATACACGAAATAGGCCTCGGGAGTCACGGGCCGGATCGGCTTGTTCTTCTTGACGGCCGACACGATCGCCTTGGCCACCTTCTCCGGGCCATAGCGGCGCGCGGCGAACATCTTCTCGATCTGCGCGCGACGCTTTTCCAGGTCGTGCTGCCCGACGCCCGGTATATCGAATCGGGTGGTGTGCACGATGTTCGTGTCGATCACACCGGGGCACACCGTGGTGAGCCCGACTCCGGCCTGGTCGAGTTCGGCTCGCAAGCAGTCGCCGAACATGTAGACCGCGGCCTTGCTGGTGGCGTACGCGTTCATCGCCTGCTGCGGCGAGTACGCGGCCATCGACGCTACGTTGACGACATGCCCGCCGGTGCCGCGGTCGACGAGTCGGCCCCCAAAAGACCTGCAGCAGTTGACAACTCCACCGAAGTTGATGTCGAGGATCCGGTCGAACTCCTCGCGCGGCGTGTCGAGGAACAGCCCGGCGTGGCCGACCCCGGCGTTGTTCACCACGATGTCGGGCACCCCGTGGGTGGAGCAGACCTGATCGGTGAACTGCTCGACGGCCTCGGCGTCGGCGACGTCCAGTCTGTAGGCGTGCGCGACGCCGCCGCGCGCGGTGATCTGGGCGGCGGTGTCCTTCGCGCTGGCCTCGTCGATGTCGCTGACCACTACCTCGGCGCCCTCACGGGCGAACTCCAGCGCGGTCGCGCGGCCGATGCCGCTGCCCGCACCGGTGACAGAAACCAGTGTGTCGCCGAAGTATTCGCGAGGACGGCCGACCTGTGCACGCAGCAGCGCCCGGCTCGGCGGTTTGCCATCCAGGTAGTCGGCAAGCTCGCGCACCGACTGCGCGAGAACCTGGGGATGCGAGAACGGCGACCAGTGCCCGGCCTTGATGTCGCGGCGCCACAACCGTGAGACCCAACGCGATTCGTTGTCGAATCCGTACGGCATGACGACGGGGTCTTTGGCGTTGACGATCAGCTGCACCGGAGCAGTGACATAGTGGTCCCGTCTGACCTCGGTGGTGGAGCGTAACGCGTTGGCGCGGTAGATCTTCAGCGAGTTTGCCGCGTCCGTGTTGATGTCGCCGTAGTGGATCTGGTCAGCGCGGGCGCCCCGCGCGTTGGCGTGTTGCAGCCGTCGCGCCAGGCCGGCGCGCATCGCGGCGGGCGCAAGCACCGGTATCGAGAACGGGATCCAGTACGCGAGCCGCAACGCCAGGTTGAGCGCCCGAAGGAAACGGATCGGTCGGTATGGCCGGGCCAGCCCCTCCCGGATGAGGGCCGCGTAGTGATCGGCGCTGGGTCCCGACACCGACGTGAACGACGCGATGCGCTCGCTTGCCCCCGGGCGGGACAGGTATTCCCACACTCCGACCGACCCCCAGTCGTGCGCCAGCACATGCACGGGCTGGCCGGGGCTCAGTTCGCCGATGACAGCCTCGAAGTCGTCGGCGAAACGGCCCATGGTGTAAGCCTTTACGGGCTTGGGCACCGACGAGGCGCCTGCTCCCCTGTTGTCGTAAGCCAGGATGCGGAACCGGTCGGCCAGCAGTGGCACGACGCCGTCCCACATCACATGCGAGTTGGGCCAGCCGTGCACGAGAACCAACGTCGGACCGTCGGGATTGCCTTGTTCGTAAACCGCGATGCGAACCCCGTCGGTGCTGTCGACAAACCGCTCCATTGCGCCTCCCGCGACGTGGTGGGACCGCCGGTACCGTATCAGCGCCCCTCGAGTTCATCACGGGCAGCGCGTCGGCGCTCGATCCGGCGCCGCTCGTCGTAATCGCGCATCCGCTGCGGATAGCCGACCTTCTGCACGTCGTAGACGGGAATGTTGAGCCGTTCGCTCAGTCGCCGGGCGCCTGCGTCTCCCCCCGCCCTGCGCCGGGTCCACTCGCCGTCCGCCGCCACCAGAACCACCGTGACGTCGGTGACGGTGGTCTTGGGTTCCACGAAGGCCTCCACACCGTTGTGCGAAGCGACCCATTGTCGGAGGTAACGCAGATCGGCGGCGGGGTCGTGACCGTCACCGCCACGCGCCGACCGGCGCCCGCGAACCCTGTCGAACAGTCCCACCTGGGCCCCACTCCTTTGCTCCTGCCTCCCTCCGATAGTGCCAGAGCGCGGCTGCCCAGGTCTGCGACGAACTGCGCGGCCGGACGTGACAGGATGGGAGCCGACAATTGACCCGTAACAACCCTGCCTGACCGTTCGAGGGAGCGAGGGAGTCTCTACACATGGCCATCTCCGTTCAGATGCCCGCACTCGGCGAGAGCGTCACCGAGGGCACCGTCACCCGCTGGCTCAAGCAAGAGGGCGACACGGTGGAACAAGATGAGCCTCTGCTGGAAGTCTCCACCGACAAGGTCGACACCGAGATCCCCTCGCCCGCTGCCGGGGTGTTGAAGAAGATCGTCGCCCAGGAAGACGACACCGTTGAGGTCGGCGGCGAACTCGCCGTGATCGGCGATGCCAGCGAGGACGGCGAGGCGGGCGGCGGCGCAGAGAAGCCGGCCGCCGAAGAAAAGCCTGCCGAGGAGAAGCCCGCCGAAGAGCCTGCCGCGCAGCCCGAACCGGCCGCCGAGGAGGAACCCGAAGAGCCGGCCAAGCCCGCAGCACAGGCGTCGGGCGGTGGCGAAGCCACGTCGGTGACGATGCCCGAACTGGGTGAGTCGGTCACCGAGGGCACCGTGACCCGGTGGCTGAAGAACGTCGGCGACAAGGTCGAGGTCGACGAACCTCTGGTCGAGGTTTCCACCGACAAGGTCGACACCGAGATCCCGTCCCCAGTGGCGGGCACGCTGCTGTCCATCACCGCCGAAGAAGACGACACCGTCGCCGTCGGAGGTGAGCTCGCCAAGATCGGTGAAGCGGGCGCAGCGGCGGCAGAGAAGCCCGCGCCGAAGCCGGAGCCTGAGCCGGAGAACCCGAGCCGAAGCCGGAGCCCAAGGAAGAGGCCAAGCCGGAACCAAAGCCCGAGCCAAAGCCAGAACCAAGGCCCGAGCCCGCCCCCGCGGCGGAGGCACCGTCCGGTGAGGCGGGTCCATATGTGACGCCTCTGGTGCGAAAGCTGGCTGCCGAGAACGGCATTGACCTCGCAACCGTCAAGGGCACCGGGGTCGGCGGCCGGGTCCGCAAGCAGGACGTCCTCGCCGCGGCCGAGGCGAAGAAGGCTCCCGCGGCGCCTGAACCCGCCACCCAAGCACCGGCCAAGGCACCCGCGGCCGCGGCCCCGACACCCGCGCCGGCGCTGGCACACCTGCGTGGCACCACCCAGAAGGCCAGCCGGATCCGTCAGATCACGGCGAAGAAGACGCGCGAATCTCTGCAGACCACAGCGCAATTGACGCAAACCCACGAGGTCGACATGACCAAGATCGTGGCGTTGCGGGCCCGTGCGAAGAACGATTTCGCAGAACGCGAAGGCGTCAACCTGACGTATTTGCCGTTCATCGCCCGCGCGGTGATCGACGCACTCAAGGCGCACCCCAACGTCAACGCCAGCTACAACGAGGACGCCAAGCAGATCACTTACTACGACGCCGAGCACCTCGGCTTCGCGGTCGACACCGACCAGGGGCTGCTGTCGCCGGTGATCCACAACGCGGGCGATCTGTCGCTGGGAGGGCTGGCGCGGGCCATCGCCGACATTGCGGGCCGGGCGCGGTCCGGTGATCTCAAGCCCGACGAACTGTCCGGCGGGACCTTCACGATCACGAACATCGGCAGCCAGGGCGCGCTGTTCGACACACCGATCCTGGTGCCGCCGCAGGCGGCCATGCTGGGCACCGGCGCCATCGTCAAACGGCCGCGAGTGATCGTCGACGCCTTCGGCAACGAGTCGATCGGGGTGCGGTCGGTGTGCTACCTGCCTCTGACGTATGACCACCGGTTGATCGACGGCGCGGACGCCGGGCGCTTCCTGACGACCATCAAACGCCGACTCGAAGAGGGCGCATTCGAGGCGGATCTGGGGCTCTGAGGTAGTGGCCGACTCCGTCATTGCGATAGCGGGGTCCTCCGGCCTGATCGGCTCGGCGTTGGTGTCGGCGTTGCGGTCCGCCGACCACCGGGTCATACGGATCGTGCGCCGGGCACCGTCGAACGTCGATGAGGTGTTCTGGAACCCCGACACCGGTGAGTTCGACTCGTCGGCGCTGCATGGGGTCGACGCCGTGGTGAACCTGTGCGGCGTCAACGTCGGCGCGAAGCGGTGGTCGGGCGCCTTCAAGCAGTGTCTGCGCGACAGCCGCATCGGCCCCACGGAGGTGTTGGCCTCCGCGGTCGTCGAGGCCGGGGTGCCGGTGCTGATCAACGCCAGTGCGGTGGGCTACTACGGCGACACCCGCGGCCGCACCGCCGATGAAACCACCCCTGCAGGCGACGGCTTTTTGGCTCAGTTGTGCCAGGACTGGGAGGAGGCGACCGCACCCGCCGCGCAGGACGGTGCCCGCGTCGTGCTGGTGCGCACGGGCCTGGTGCTTGCTCCGTCGGGCGGAATGCTCAGCCGCCTCAAGACGCTGTTCTCGTTCGGCCTGGGCGCACGGCTGGGCAACGGCCGTCAGTACATGCCGTGGATCAGCCTCGAGGACGAGGTGCGGGCGCTGCTGTTCACCATCGGCCACGACGAGATGGCCGGACCCGTCAACCTGACTGGACCGGCCCCGGTCACCAACGCCGAATTCACCGCGGCGATGGGGCGCGCCATGAACCGCCCGACGCCGCTGATCCTCCCTGGCTTCGCGCTGCGCACCGTGCTCGGCGAGTTCGCCGAGGAGGGGCTGCTCGGTGGGCAGCGCGCTATCCCCGCGGCTCTGGAGCGATCGGGTTTCGTCTTCCACCACAACACCATCGGCGAGGCACTGGCCTACGCCACGAGTACCGTCGAATCATGAGTTCCATCCGGTCAGCGACCACGCCGATCGACGTCCGCCGGCTGGGCATCCTCGACTACCAGAAGGCGTGGCACCTGCAGCGTGAGCTGGCCGACGCCCGCGTCGCAGGCGGACCGGACACCCTGCTGCTGCTCGAACACCCGCCGGTGTACACCGCAGGCAAGCGCACGTTGCCCGAGGAACGGCCCCTGGACGGCACCCCCGTCGTCGACACCGACCGCGGCGGCAAGATCACCTGGCACGGGCCGGGCCAATTGGTCGGCTACCCGATCATCGGCTTGGCCGAACCGCTGGACGTGGTGAATTTCGTTCGGCGCCTTGAAGAATCAATGATCGCGGTGTGCGCGGACCTGGGACTGCAAACCGGGCGCGTCGAGGGCCGGTCCGGGGTGTGGGTACCAGCTGACGGGCTGCGGCCGGCCCGCAAGGTGGGCGCCGTCGGCATCCGGGTGTCACGGGCGACGACTCTGCACGGGTTCGCCCTCAACTGCGACTGCGATCTGAGCGCCTACTCCACGATCGTGCCGTGCGGTATCGCCGACGCCGGCGTGACGTCGCTGACCGCCGAACTGGGCCGTGACGTGGCGGTGGCGGACGTCATCGACCGTGTGGCAGGCGCCGTGTGTGACGCGCTCGACGGCCGCCTATCAGTAGCATTGACACAGTGACCGTCACCCCGGAAGGCAGAAAGCTCCTGCGCCTCGAGGTTCGCAACGCCGAGACGCCGATCGAGCGCAAGCCGCCGTGGATCAGAACCCGCGCCAAGATGGGCCCGGAGTACAAAGAGCTCAAGGCCCTGGTCCGCCGCGAAGGCCTGCACACCGTGTGCGAGGAGGCCGGCTGCCCCAACATCTTCGAATGCTGGGAGGACCGCGAGGCCACCTTCCTGATCGGCGGCGAGCAGTGCACCCGCCGGTGCGACTTCTGTCAGATCGACACCGGTAAGCCCGCCGAGCTCGACCGCGACGAGCCGCGCCGGGTCGCCGAAAGCGTGCAGGCGATGGGGTTGCGCTACTCAACGGTCACCGGTGTCGCGCGTGACGACTTGCCCGACGGCGGTGCGTGGCTGTACGCCGAGACCGTGCGGGCCATCCGCAGGCTCAACCCCAATACGGGTGTCGAGTTGTTGATCCCGGACTTCAACGGCGAGCCCGCCTTGCTCGAGCAGGTCTTCGAGGCACGGCCGGAAGTGTTGGCGCACAACGTCGAAACCGTGCCGCGGATCTTCAAGCGGATCCGGCCCGCGTTCCGCTACGACCGCAGCCTGGCGGTGCTCACCGCGGCCCGCGACTACGGCCTGGTCACCAAGTCCAACCTGATCCTCGGCATGGGTGAGACGCCCGACGAGGTGCGCACCGCGCTGACCGACCTGTACGACGCCGGCTGCGACATCGTCACCATCACCCAGTACCTGCGGCCGTCGGTGCGTCACCACCCGGTGGAGCGGTGGGTGCACCCTGAGGAGTTCGTCGAGCACGAGCGGTTCGCCGAGGGCCTCGGTTTCGCCGGGGTGCTGGCCGGCCCGCTGGTCCGTTCCTCGTACCGGGCGGGCCGGCTGTACGCGCAGGCTGTCCGGATCTCGGCCCGCCGTATCCTGAAGAAATGGCGAAATCCCGCAACACCGCTGCCACCAAGGCTGCCAAGGCCGAGGCCAAGGCGGCCCGCAAGGCGGCCTCCAAACAGCGCCGCAGTCAGCTGTGGCAGGCGTTCCAGGTTCAGCGAAAAGAGGACAAGCGGCTGCTGCCGTACATGATCGGCGCGTTCGTGCTGATCGTGGCGGTCTCGGTGGCGGCGGGGATCTTCGCCGGTGGCTTCACCACCTACTTGATGATCCCGCTGGGCGTGGTGCTCGGCGCGCTGGTGGCCTTCGTCATCTTCGGCCGTCGCGCGCAGAAGTCGGTCTACCGCAAGGCCGAGGGGCAGACCGGCGCGGCGGCGTGGGCATTGGAAAACCTGCGCGGCAAGTGGCGGGTCACCCCCGGGGTCGCGGCCACCGGCCACTTCGACGCGGTGCACCGGGTGCTCGGGCGTCCGGGCGTCATCCTCGTCGGTGAGGGCTCACCGACTCGGGTGAAACCCCTGATCGCCCAGGAGAAGAAGCGCACCGCCCGCCTCGTCGGCGACATCCCGATCTACGACATCGTGATCGGCAACGGCGAGGGCGAGGTCCCGCTGGCCAAGCTGGAGCGCCACCTGACCAAGCTGCCGGCCAACATCACCGTCAAGCAGATGGACTCGTTGGAGTCGCGGCTGGCCGCGCTTGGCACCAAGGTCGGCCCGGCGGCGATGCCCAAGGGGCCGCTGCCGGCGCAGGCCAAGATGCGCGGCGTGCAGCGCACGGTGCGCAGGCGCTAGCGTCGCACCACCGCGGTGTTCGTCAGCCGGTCGTGCACCCCGCGCAGGTCGGTGTCGGTGATCAGCGGCGGGATGACCAACGCGATCAGCAGGACACGCGCGACCGCCCGGCCGGAGCCGACGTGCAGCCGGCCATCGACAGGCACCACCACCAGGCCAAGGGCGTACTGGCCGGGCGTGAAGCCGAACAGCCGCACCGACACCGCTCCGAGCAGCAGCCAGATCACCAGCACGGCAGTGGACAGGGTGGCCATCGAGACGATGCCGACGGTCATCGCCAGCGCCGCCAAACCGTAGGAAATGAGCCAGTCAACGAACAGCGCCGCGATCCGTCGACCCATTCGGGCCAGCGAGCGCGGGCCGCTCTGCGGCAAGCCGAGCCGCTGCCCCGGGTAGTCGTTGGGTCCTTGGTCCGGACTGCCCGATTCCGATGGTCCGGGACCCGACAGCCAGGACCCAATCTCACGGGCCATACTGTCAGGATAAGCGGGGCCTTCCCGGCCCCAGCGGCCGCCGCCACGCGATTGCGTAACTTCAGCGCAACATGCGGTTGACGACCGTGCAACATCGTGTCCATAGCGTCATCGGGCGGGTTAACCAGACATAAGGAGAGTCTTCAGTGGCAGAAAAGACGGCGGACGACGTCATCAAGCAGATCAAGGACGAGGACGTCGAGTACGTCGACATTCGGTTCTGCGATCTGCCCGGCGTGGTCCAGCACTTCTCGGTCCCGGCTTCGGTGTTCGACGAGAGTGTGTTCGAGGATGGGTTGGCGTTCGACGGCTCGTCGGTTCGCGGCTTCCAGTCGATTCACGAGTCCGACATGATGCTGCTGCCCGATCCCGAGACGGCGCGCATCGACCCGTTCCGTGAAGCCAAGACGCTGAACCTGAACTTCTTCGTGCACGACCCGTTCACCCGCGAGGCGTACTCGCGCGACCCGCGCAATGTGGCCCGCAAGGCGGAGAACTATCTGGCCAGCACCGGCATCGCCGACACCTGCTTCTTCGGCGCGGAGGCGGAGTTCTACATCTTCGACTCGGTGTCGTTCGACTCGAAGATGAACGGCACCTTCTACGAGATCGACTCCGAGGCGGGCTGGTGGAACACCGGCGAGCCGTTCGAGTCTGACGGCAGCCCCAACCGCGGCTACAAGGTCCGCCCCAAGGGCGGCTACTTCCCCGTCGCCCCGTACGACCACTACGTCGACCTGCGCGACAAGATGTGCACCAACCTGCAGAACGCCGGGTTCATCCTGGAGCGCGGTCACCACGAGGTGGGCACCGCCGGGCAGGCCGAGATCAACTACAAGTTCAACACGCTGCTGCACGCGGCCGACGACTTGGTGTTGTTCAAGTACATCATCAAGAACACCGCATGGCAGGCCGGCAAGACGGTGACGTTCATGCCCAAGCCACTGTTCGGCGACAACGGCTCCGGTATGCACGCCCACCAGTCGCTGTGGAAGGACGGCAGCCCGCTGTTCCACGACGAGTCGGGCTACGCGGGCCTGTCGGACACCGCGCGCCATTACATCGGCGGCATCCTGCACCACGCGCCGTCGCTGCTGGCGTTCACCAACCCCACGGTGAACTCCTACAAGCGTCTGGTGCCGGGCTATGAGGCCCCGATCAACCTGGTGTACAGCCAGCGCAATAGGAGTGCGTGCGTTCGTATCCCGATCACCGGCAACAACCCGAAGGCCAAGCGCCTCGAGTTCCGTTGTCCGGACAGCTCGGGCAACCCGTACCTGGCGTTCGCGGCGATGATGATGGCAGGCCTGGACGGCATCAAGAAGAAGATGGAGCCGCAGGCCCCGGTCGACAAGGACCTCTACGAGCTGCCGCCGGAAGAGGCCGCCAGCATCCCGCAGGCGCCGACGTCGCTGTCGGCGGTGATCGACCGGCTCGAAGAGGATCACGAATACCTCACCGAGGGCGGCGTTTTCACCGAGGACCTGATCGAGACCTGGATCTCCTTCAAGCGGGAGAACGAGATTCTGCCCGTGCAGATCCGCCCGCATCCGTACGAGGTCGCGCTGTACTTCGACGTGTAAGCCGACGTTCGAGAAGCCGGGTGGCGTTCGCGCCGCCCGGTTTTCCGTTTGTGCGTAGTGTCAGCTCATGACGACCAGACTGGACTCCCGCCTCGCGAGCTATTCGTCTCCTGCCCTCAGCGCATTTCGGATCATCTTCGGGTTGCTGTTCACCTTGCACGGCTCGATGAAACTGTTCGGTTGGCCGCTCGGCGCCTCCATACCGGTCGGCACGTGGCCGTTCTGGTTTGCCGGCCTGATCGAGTTCGTCACGGGCCTGGCGATAACTCTCGGGGTGTTCACCCGCATTGCGGCGTTCATCGCTTCGGGCGAGATGGCCTTCGCCTACTTCTACCAGCACTGGCCGCCGCTGGGTGGCGGCCCGTCCGCCCCGTTCTGGCCGTTCGACGCGCAACTGGGTGGCAATGGCGGCGAGCTGGCGATCATGTTCTGCTTCGCTTTCCTGCTGCTGGCCACCATGGGCGCGGGCAGGTGGTCGGTCGACGGCCGACGGCGTCCCGCGGCGGCGACTGGACGACGCCGACGTTTTGGCTTCCGGCGTTAGACACCGGCCACGACGGTCCGCTGCGCGTTAGGGTCGGGGCCATGACAACTCTGGACACCCGCCTCAACACCTACTCGCCCGTTGTTCTGAGCCTGTTTCGCGTCGTATTCGCCTTTCTCTTCACCGCATTCGGCACGTCGCACGCGTTCGGCTGGCCGATCGCATTCGGGGTGCCGACCGGTAGCTGGCCGGTGTGGTGGGCCGGCGTGATCGAGGTAATCACCGGCCTGTTGATCATGGTCGGATTGTTCACCCGGATCGCGGCGTTCATCGCAGCCGGCCAGATGGCCGTGGCCTACTTCTGGCAGCACCAGCCCCTCGCGTTGTGGCCGATAGTTCCCCCGGAAATGGGCGGCAATGGGGGGCTCGCGGCGATCCTGTTCTGCTTCGGCTTCTTCTTGCTGGTCTTCACCGGCCCGGGAAGCATCGCGCTGGATTCCGTCATCGGCCGCGGCCAAACCGCATCGGCGGGAAGGTCAACACGATGAACAGGCAATTGATGGCCATGGCGGTGGCGGTGGGGCTCGCGGCAAGCATGTTCGGCCCCGCCATCGCAACGACCAGTGCCCAGCCCAATACCGCGCGCCTCGTGGTGATCACGACCGGCGGGACCATCGCCACCAGCACCGACCCCAGCGGCGTCCGCCGTCCCACGGTCGGCGGCGCAGAGCTCGCCGCGGGTCTCGATGTCGAAGTCGTCGACTTGATGAAGAAGGACAGCTCCCAGCTCACACCGGCGGACTGGGACGCCATCGGTTCCGCGGTCGACAACGCCGTGGCCGGCGGCGCCGACGGTGTGGTGATCACCCATGGCACCGACACCATGGAAGAGACCGCGATGTGGCTGGACCTCACGTACAACGGGTCGCCGCCGGTGGTGCTGACCGGAGCCCAGCGCAGTTCCGATGCGCCCGATGCCGACGGTCCGACGAACCTGCGTGACGCGTTGACGACGGCGGCCAGCCCGGCCGCGCGCGACCAGGGCGCGTTGATCATGTTCGCCGGCAACGTGTTTCCCGCGCTGGGCACCCGCAAGCTCGACACCCAGAGCCTGTCGCCGTTCGGCGGCCCGGCCCCGGTCGGAACCGTCGCCAACGGCGTGTTCACGCTGAACTATCCCGCACCGCGACCGTTCATCGGCGACGTGTCGGCCGCGTCGGCCCCGCGCGTCGACACCATCGCGCTCTATCCCGGCGACGGCGCCGGCCCCATCGACGCTGCGGTGGCCGCGGGCGCGCGCGGTCTGGTGCTCGAGTCGCTGGGATCGGGCAATGCCGGTGAGGCCGTCGTCGACGCGGTGCGCCGGCAAGAGGCGGCCGGCGTGCAGGTCGCCATCTCCACCCGCGTGCCCACCGGTCCCGTCATCGCCGAATACGGACCCGGCGACGACATGGTGAAGGCCGGGGCGGTGATGGTGCCGAACCTGCGGGCCAGCCAGGCGCGTGTGCTGATGATGGCGGCCATGGCCGCCGGTCAACCGGTCGACGCCGCGATCAGCCGCTGGGGCTGAGCGTCAGTCCAGCGCAAGGTCCTTGCGGAACTTGCGCATGCCGTCGATCTTCTCGGCCGTCGTCGAGTCGGCGCCGGTGTAGAACATCCACGGCATGGTGAGGATGTGGGTGATGCCTGCCGCCTCGGCGCGCTCGTAGTCCGCAACGGTGAACGCGTCGACCAGCGGCGTCAGGATCGTGAAATCATCCATGGACAAACCGTTTTCGGTCCGCAGCTCGCGTAGCCGCTGCGCTGCCGCGATGGCGCGCTCGGTGGTGATCAGATCACCGATCCAGCCGTCGTTGCGCGCCGCCCGCCGCAAGGCGATCTCGCTCAGACCGCCGACGTAGATCGGGATATGCGGCGGCGTCGGCTCCATCTCCAGCCGCGGTGTTCGGTAGAACTCGCCGTCGAATTCGGTCCAGCCCGGCCGCCACAGCGCGCGGATCAGCTCGAGCATCTCGTCGGTGCGCTTGCCGCGACGGTCGAACTGTTGACCCATCAACGTGAACTCTTCTTCGCACCAGCCCACGCCGATGCCGAGCTCGACCCGGCCGCCGGCCAGATATGCCGCGGTGCCAACGGCTTTGGCCACCGAATACGGATCACGCATGGCGGGGATGTACACCGTCGTCACGAAATGCAGCCGCGTCGTCGCCTGCGCGAGCGCGCCGACCAACACCCACGGATCGGGCCAGTCGGTGAACGGCTGCCAGCGACGTTGCCCGTCCTTGGTGTACGGATACGGCGTGCCCAGCGATTCCAGGTTGACGACGTGGTCCGGGATGCCGATCCCGTCATAGCCGAGATCATCGGCGGCCTTCGCGATCTCGACGATCTCCCGCGTCTCGAGGAATGCCGGGCTGATATAGAACTTCACTACCCTCCGAAAACCTTCCGTACCACCGCTTTAGCCCGACGGGTCACCCGCAGGTAGTTGTCGAGGAACTCACCGCCGTCGTCGCTGCCCCAACCCGCCGCCAGGGCAACCGCATTGAGCTGACGGCCCGGCCCGGGCAGCTGATCGGTCGGCTTGCCGCGCACCAGCACCAGCGCGTTGCGCGCACGCGTTGCGGTCAGCCACGCCTGCCGCAGCAGATCGACGTCACCCTCGGCGATCAGCTCGGCCGCGCCGATGGCGTCGAGCGCCTCCAGCGTCGAAGTGTTGTGCAGCGCAGGCACTTTGTGTGCATACCGCAATTGCAGCAGCTGCACCGTCCACTCGATGTCGGCGAGCCCGCCGCGGCCCAGCTTGGTGTGGGTGTTCGGGTCGGCGCCGCGCGGCAGCCGCTCGGCGTCGACACGTGCCTTGATGCGCCGGATCTCCTGCGCGAACTCTGCTGAAAAGCCGCCCGGTGGATAGCGGATCTTGTCGGCCATCAACAGGAATTGCTCCCCGAGATCCTCGTCGCCGGCGACGCGGTGTGCCCGCAGCAGGGCCTGAATCTCCCACGGCTGCGCCCATTGCGCGTAATAGGTGTCGTACGAGGCAAGCGTGCGCACCAGCGATCCGTTGCGCCCCTCCGGTCGCAGGCCCGCATCGACTTCCAGCGGCGGGTCCGCGCTCGGCGTGCCCAGCAGCGTGCGGACCTGCTCGGCGATGGTCACCGCCCAACGCACCGCGGCCGACTCGTCGACTCCATTTACGGGGTGGCATACGAACATCACGTCGGCGTCCGAGCCGTAGCCCAGTTCGGCGCCGCCGAGGCGGCCCATCCCGATCACCGCGATGCGCGCGGGCACGCCGCCATCGGGGGTGTTGGCCCGGATCACCGCCTCCAGCGCGGCCTGCAGCACCGCCACCCACACCGACGTCAGCGCCTTGCACACGTCGGTCAGCTCGAGCATGCCGAGCAGGTCGGCCGAGGCGATCCGGGCCAGCTCGCGCCGGCGCAGCGTGCGGGCGGCCGCGATTGCCCGCACCGGGTCGGCGTGCCGGCCGGCCGAGGCGACCAGCGCCCGGGCCACGCCCTCGGGGTCGACGTCGAGCAGCTTCGGCCCGTCCGGACCGTCGGCGTAGCTCTGGATCACTTCGGGCGCCCGCATCAGCAGTTCGGGCACGTACGCCGACGTGCCCAGCACCTGCATCAGGCGCTTGGCCACCGCGCCCTCGTCGCGAAGCGTCGACAGATACCACCGCTGGTCCGACAGCGCTTCGCTGATCCGGCGATACGCCAGCAGGCCGGCGTCCGGGTCGGGCGTGTCGGACAGCCAGTCCAGCAGCGTCGGCAGCAGCACCTGCTGAACTCGGCTGCGCCGTCCGCTGTGGCTGGTGAGCGCGGCGAGGTGAGTGAGCGCGCTTTGCGGGCCCTCGTATCCCAGTGCGGCCAGCTGTCTTTCGGCCGCACCCGCCGTCATACCGGCAGCAAAGCCCCGTCCCGGCTGACCAACCGACTCCAACAGTGGCTGATAGAAGAGCTTGGCGTGCAACCGCGACACGCGCAGGCTTTGGCGCTTGAGCTCCTCACGCAACACCCCCAGCGCGTCGTGCTGACCATCGGGCCGGACGTGGGCGGCGCGCGCCAGCCAGCGCAAGGCCTCGTCGTCGTCGGCCTCGGGCAGCATGTGCGTCCGCCGCAGGCGCTGCAGCTGCAGCCGGTGTTCGAGCAGGCGCAGGAACTCATAGGACGCCGTCATGTTCGCCGCGTCGTCGCGGCCGACGTAACCGCCGGTGGCGAGAGCCGCCAGCGCATCCACCGTCGACGCGACATGCAGCGATTCGTCGGTGCGGCCGTGCACCAGTTGCAGAAGCTGCACGGCGAACTCGACGTCGCGCAGCCCGCCGGTGCCGAGCTTGATCTCGCGGGCCCGCACACCGGCTGGCACCAGTTCCTCGACGCGCCGGCGCATCGCCTGCACCTCGGGCACGAAGTCTTCACGCTCGCTTGCCGTCCACACCATCGGCATCAGCGCGTCGATGTAGGCCCGGCCGAGTTCGGCGTCACCGGCCGCGGGCCGCGCCTTCAGCAGCGCCTGGAATTCCCATGTCTTGGCCCAGCGCTGGTAGTAGGCGATGTGGGAGTCCAGCGTTCGCACCAGGTGACCGTGCTTGCCCTCGGGCCGTAGCGCGGCGTCCACTTCGAAGAACGCATCACCGGCGAACCGCATCATCTCGCCGGCCACCCGAGTTGCGGTCGCGTCCGCATTCTCCGCAACGAAGATGACATCGACGTCGCTGACATAGTTCAGTTCGCGCGCGCCGCACTTGCCCATCGCGATCACCGCAAGCCGCGGCCGCTCGCCCGCCTCGCCACACACCGAACGTGTCGCGACGATCAGCGCAGCGCCCAGCGCGGCGTCGGCCAGATCGGACAGATGCTTGCCGACCGTCGTGAACGCCAGCACGGGTTCGTTCTCGACCGTCGGCGCCAGGTCCAGCGCCGCCAGCACCAGCAGCCGGTCACGGTGCAGCTTGCGAAGCGGTAGCAGCGCAGCCCTTGTGTCCGTTGCCTTTTCGGCCACAGCCGCGAACGCGTCACGCAGCTCGTCGGCGCCGGGTAGCATCACGTGGCCGGCCAGCAGGTGCCATGAGGCCGGATTGGCGACGAGATGATCGCCGAGTGCGAGCGACGAGCCGAGCACGCCGAACAGCCGGCCGCGCAGACCACGGTCCTTGAGCAGCGCCGCGTTGAGTTCGTCCCAGTCGTCTGCGGCCTCGGCCAGCCGCACCACCGCCTTCAGAGCGGTATCGGCGTCGGGCGCGCGCGACAGTGACCACAACAGCTCGACGTGCGCGTCGGTGTCCCAACCCAGCCGGTGCAGGTCCGCGGGGGCACGGGGATCGACCAGCCCGAGCCGGCCTACGCTGGGCAGCTTCGGACGCTGCGTCGCAGGTTTGGCCACATCCATGACCGTAGCGCAGCCCGTTTTGCGGGCCTGGTCTACAGGGACAGGTAGGCCTTCAGCTCGAACGGTGTCACGTGGCTGCGGTAGTTCTCCCACTCCGCGCGCTTGTTGCGCAGGAAATAGTCGAATACGTGCTCCCCCAACGCTTCCGCGACCAGCTCGGAGTTCTCCATCTCCGCCAGCGCGGCACCGAGGCTGCCCGGGAGCTCCTTGTAGCCCATCGCGCGGCGCTCCTCGGGGGTGAGGCTCCACACGTTGTCCTCGGCCTGCGGGCCCAGCACATAGTTCTTCTCGATGCCCCGCAAACCCGCCGCAAGCAGCACGGCGAAGGTCAGGTACGGGTTGCACGCAGAATCGGGGCTACGCACCTCGACCCGCCGCGACGACGCCTTGCGCGGGGTATACATGGGCACGCGAACGAGCGCCGAGCGGTTGGCCGCGCCCCACGAAGCGGCCGTCGGGGCCTCGCCGCCATGCACCAGCCGCTTGTAGGAGTTCACCCACTGGTTGGTGACGGCGCTGATCTCGTTGGCGTGCTCGAGAATGCCTGCGATGAACGACTTCGCGACATCGGAGAGCTGCAACACGTCATCGGGACTGTGGAACGCGTTGGTGTCGCCCTCGAACAGGCTCATGTGGGTGTGCATGGCCGAGCCGGGGTACTCGGCGAACGGCTTGGGCATGAACGACGCCCGTACCCCGTCGCCGAGCGCGACCTCCTTGACCACATACCGGAACGTCATCACGTTGTCGGCCATCGACAGCGCGTCGGCGTAGCGCAGGTCGATCTCCTGCTGCCCCGGGGCGCCCTCGTGGTGGCTGAACTCCACGGAAATGCCCATTTGCTCGAGCGCGTCGATGGCGTGGCGGCGGAAGTTCGGCGCCGAGTCGTGCACGGCCTGGTCGAAATAGCCGCCGTTGTCCGCCGGGACCGGCACGGAGCCGTCATAGGCACCTGGCTTGAGAAGGAAGAACTCGATTTCGGGATGCACGTAGCAGGAAAACCCGAGGTCACTGGCCTTGGACAGCTGACGGCGCAGCACGTGACGGGAGTCGGCCCACGACGGCGAGCCGTCCGGCATCGTGATGTCGCAGAACATCCGCGCCGAGTGGTGCTGGCCGCTGCTGCTGGCCCACGGCAGCACCTGGAACGTCGACGGATCGGGCCGGGCCACCATGTCTGCTTCCGAGACGCGGGCAAAGCCCTCGATCGCCGAGCCGTCGAAGCCGATGCCTTCCTCGAACGCGCCTTCGAGCTCGGCCGGGGCGATGGCGACGGACTTGAGGTATCCGAGTACGTCGGTGAACCACAACCGGACGAACCGGATGTCGCGTTCCTCCAGCGTGCGCAGCACGAATTCCTTCTGCCGATCCATGACCGCAGCGTAGGTTCCGGCTGTTAATTCTGTGTTACACGGCCGCTGCGTTTCGCGGCTAGCAGGCCAGACCGTCGGGCGGGATAACGGAGTCGACCAGGAACTTCACTACCGCCGTGTCGACGCAGGCGTCTCCGTTGAACACCACGGTGTGTTGGGTGCCGTTGAAGGTGATCAGCGGCGCGCCCATTTGGCGGGCCAGGTCGATCCCGGCCTGATACGGGGTGGCCGGGTCGCCGGTGGTGGACACCACCACGACCTTGCCCGGCCCGGGTGAGGATGCCGGGTGCGGTGACGACGTGGGCGGCACCGGCCACGTCGAGCAAACGTCACGCGGGGCGTATCCGGTGAAGGTGCCGTAGGCCGCGAACGGTGCCGCCTCGCGCATCTGCCGGTCGGCGTCGGCCCACACCGCGGGGTCGGTGGGGAATGGCGAGTCGACGCAGCGGATCGCGACGAACGCGTCCTGCTGGTTGGTGTAATGGCCCGCCTTGTTCCGGTCCTGGTAGTCGTCGGCCAGCAGGAGTAGGTCGACGGCGTCGGTGCCGCGCGCCAAGCCCAGCAGGCCGCTGGTGAGGTAGCGCCAGTAGCGCTGCGAGTAGAGCGCGTTGACGGTTCCGGTGATCGCGTCCTGATAACTCAGGCCCCGCGGATCGGACGTCATCGCCGGCTTGTGCACCAACGGATCGACCAACGCGTGGTAACGGTCGACGAACTTCGACGGATCGGTGCCCAGCGGGCAGCCCGCCGACTGTGCGCAGTCCGCCGCGTAGGCGTTGAAAGCCGTTTGGAAACCGGCCATCTGGCGGATTCTCGCGGCGACCGGATCGGCGGCCGGATCGACGGCGCCGTCGAGAACCATGGCGCGCACCCGGTCTCGGTACTGCTCGGCGTAGGCGGCGCCCAGTTCGGTGCCGTACGAGAACCCGAGGTAGTTGATCTGGTTCTCGCCCAGCGCAGCCCGGACGACGTCCATGTCGCGCACCGCGGACGCGGTTCCGATGTTGGCCAGGAAGTCGGTGCCATTGCGCTCGGTGCACAGCTGCGCAAACTGGGTATAGAGCGCCTCGATGTGCGCGACGCCCGCCGGGCTGTAGTCGGCAAGCGGTTCGGTGCGGAACGCGTCGAACTCGGCGTCGGTGCGGCAGCGCAGTTCCGGTGTGGAATGCCCGACGCCGCGTGGGTCGACGCCGACCAGGTCGAAGCGGCGCGTGACGTCCGTGTCGGCCAGCGATGCACCCATACCCGCGACGGTGTCGACAGCGGACGCGCCCGGCCCGCCGGGGTTGACCATGAGCACACCGATCCGATCACCCGTGGCAGGGATCCGGATCAATGCCAATTGCGCTTGGGCCCCTTCGGGTTTGGTGTAGTCGACCGGCACCGAGACGGTGCCGCACTGCGCCGTCGGGATTCTGCTGGTGTCGCTGAGCCATTGTTCGCAGCCGCCCCAGACCGGTGGCTGGCCGTACAGCTGGGTCGATTCCCCCTCGGGCGATGCGGAGGCCACCGGGCACACAACCATCAGCAGGACAAGCGACGCCGCCATCGCCCTGCCCGCCCGCCGCATGGCAGACATGGTCGCACGCATGACGATCACCGGTCTGCGCCGGGATCGAACGGTGACCTGGCTGTGATCAGGCGTCGAGTTCGTAGGTGATCCAGGTCGACTTCTCCGCACCGATCCCGTCGTAAAGCCTTTGGGCCGTTGCGTTGTCCGGGGCGGTCTCCCAGACCAGCTTCTCGGCGCCGCGTTCGCGGCACAGTTCGCGGCACCGCTCGATCAGCGCCCGTCCGGTACCCGTTCCCCGGGACGCCGGCACCACGTAGAGGTCGTTGAGCACGCCGACGCGACCGGCGTACAAGGTCTGCCATGTCCAGTAGATCGTCGCGAATCCCAGTGGTGTTCCATCACCGTCGCGGGCGATCAGCTGAAGGCCGTCGGCGGGATTGTCGATCAGCGCCGACGCCAGCGCCGTCAACCGCTCGTCGGACGGTTCGACGCGGTAGAAATCGCAGTAGGCCCGCAGCAGCGGGAGGAGATCGGGCAGATCTGCCTGCCCGACGGTGGAGATGTTCAGCATCGGGTGTCGGGCGGTGGCACGGTCACGTCGACAAGGTAGCGCGCCGCGATGTCGTCGATGCAGGTATTTCCCTGAAACACGACTGTGTGCTGGGTGCCGTCGAAGGTGACCATGGTGCCGCCCAGCTGGCGGGCCAGATCGACGCCCGCCTGGTACGGGGTTGCGGGGTCATTCGTCGTCGACACCACCAGGATCGGGGGCAGCCCGCGGACGTTGATCTCATGCGGTTCGCTGGTCGGCGGCACCGGCCAGAACGCGCACGTGCCCAGCGGGGCATGACCGGTGAACTCGCCGTAGCTCATGAACGGCGCCACCTCGCGGACGCGGCGGTCCTCCTCGACAATCTTGGCGCGGTCGGTGACGTCGGGCTCGTCGACGCAGTTGACCGCGACCCGCACATCGGTCGAGTTGTTGTAGCGCCCCTCGGCGTCGCGGCCCATGTACAGGTCGGCCAGGGTCAGCATGGTGTCGCCGGCGCCCTCCTTGAGCTCGGTCAGCGCCTGGGTCAGGTGCCGCCACAGGCCCGGCGAGTACAGCGGCAGAATGGTGCCGACGATCGCATCGCTGTGACTCAGTCCACGCGGATCCTTTGTCTTCGCGGGGTTTTCGACGAGCGGGTCAACCAGGCTGAGGTACACATCGGTCGCCTTGGCCGGGTCGGTGCCCAGCGGGCAGGACGGGTCGGTCGCGCAGTCGGCGGCGTAGTCGTCGAACGCCTGCTGGAACGCGGCGGCCTGACGGATGTTGGCCTCGATCGGATCCGCGTTGGGGTCGACGGCGCCGTCCAGGATCATCGCCCGCACGTTCTGCGGATAGGCCTCCGCGTAGCCGGCCCCGATCCGGGTGCCGTAGGAGTAGCCCAGATAGGTCAGCTTCTCGTCGCCGAGCGCGGCGCGCATCGCATCGAGATCCTTGACCACGTTGGTGGTTCCGACGTTGGCCAGGAACTCCTTGCCCATTTTGTCCACGCAGCGCTGGACGAAAGCCTTGGTTTCCGATTCGATGTGGGCGACGCCCTCCGGCGAGTAGTCGACCTGGGGGTCGGCGCGCAACCGGTCGTTGTCGGCGTCGGAGTTGCACCACACCGCCGGGGTGGAGTTCGCGACCCCACGCGGGTCGAAGCCGACCAGATCGAACTGGTCCCGAACCGTCTGCGGCAGGGTGGCGACCATTGACGCCGCGGCCTCGACACCCGACTCGCCGGGACCGCCGGGGTTGATTATCAGGGAGCCGATCTTCTCGCCGGTCGCCTTGAACCGGATCATCGCGATCTGAGCGACGTCACCGTCGGGCTTGGCGTAGTCCACCGGCACCGAGAGCATTCCGCATTCGGCGCCCGGAGGGATGCGCGACTCGTCGGACGGGGCGGCCTGGCAGGGCGCCCACTGGATCGGCGAGCCCGGCCTTGGCACCGAGATGACGGCGCGACCGTCGACCTGCTTGCTGCAGCCGGCAACGAGAAGCAACGTTGCCGCTACGAGCACAGCAGACCGGACGATCTTGAGGTTCATGGCTCCACATGCTGCCATGAACCCGCATCGACGCAGGCGAAGCAGCTACTTCGTGGCTTTATCTCGTCGCGCCGAGCAGTTCGTCGAGCGCGTCTTTGAAGTCATCGGCCAGGTCCCAAAGGTCCGGCAGCAGCTCGGGGCAGGACACGATGCCGACGTCGAGCGTGCCGTTCAGCGACATCACGGTGATGTTCAGCCCGGAGCCGTGGAAGATCGGGCCGAGCGGGTACATCGACTTGACTTCGCAGCCCAGGAAGTACAGCGGCACCTGCGGGCCGGGCACGTTGGAGATGACCAGGTTGTGCACCGGCCGCGCCCCGCTGAGCCGGCTGGCGGCGTAGACGCGCATCGCGACGCCGAATACCGCCGGTGCCGCGAACTGCGTCCAGTCCTGCAGCAGCGTCGCCCCGATGGCCGAACTATGTTGTTTGGCAACGGAATTCGCTTCGGCGATGGACTTCAGACGCTCGGCCGGGTCGGCGATGTGCGTTTCCAGCCGGGAGAACATCCCCGACACCTGATTGCGCCCTGGGCGGTCCGACTTCTCGTGCACCGACACCGGCACCATCGCGACCAGGCTGTTTTCCGGCAGTTCACCGCGGTCGTAGAGGAACTTGCGCAGCACACCGGACACCAGCGCCATCACGACGTCGTTCACCTTGACGCCGAAGTGGTTCTTCACCGTCTTGATGTCCTCGAGGTCGAGTTGTGCGAAAGCGATGTTGCGGTGGCCGGTGACGTTGGCGTTGAACGCGGTCTTCGGGGCGGCGAACGGCGCGGCCATCGTGAGGCCGCTGCGGGCGCGTTTGACGGTGTCGACAACCGAGGAGACCGTCACCGGCAGCACGTTGACCAGCTTCAACGGCCGGGTGACGAACTTGACCGCGCCGCTGACAGCGATTTCCAGACCGCTGGCTCCGCCGACGCCGTCGACCGGGTCGGGTGCGGGCGCGTCGGGCTCGGTGCTGCACAGCTGCGACATCAGGTTGGCGCCGGTGACGCCGTCGATACCGGAGTGGTGCATCTTGGTCATCACCGCCAGTCGGCCACCGGCGTGTGCGTCGGTACCGCTGATGTTCTCGATCACCCAGGTCTCCCACAGCGGACGGCTGCGGTCCAGCGGCAGCGACGCGATGTGACCGCAGATTTCGGCGAGCTCACGGCGGCCACCGGGTGCGGGCAGGCCGATATGGTGCAGATGCCGGTCGACGTCAAAGTCGTTGTCGTCCACCCACACTGGATGGTCGGGGTTGAACCGGCTGTCGGCGAGCTTTTCGCGGAACTGCGGCATGGCCTTGATCCGCAAGCCCAGCGCGTCACGCAGTCGGTCGAATGTGTACCCGCCGGGCATCGTCGACGTGTCGACTTCGAGGATCGAGCACACGTGCATTGGCTGTTGCGCGGTTTCGAGGTACAGGAAGCTGGCGTCGAGTCCGCTGAGCCGTTGCATGATCAGATCGTAATGTGAGGAAATCCACTTAAGTCCGAAGTTCAAGTTCTCACCGCGGGATGGCACACTTGGGTGGTCAGACGAACCCGGGGACCTTGATGGCCTCGAGGATTCGACCCGACTCACCCATTGGGGGACAACGATGTCTGAGCAGACGGTTTATGGTGCTGCCGCGGATTCCAAACCGCGCACCAAAGTACGCACTCTTCACCTGCACAAGTGGAAGGCCGAGGGCCACAAGTGGGCCATGCTGACGGCCTACGACTACTCGACCGCCCGAATTTTCGACGAGGCCGGCATCCCGGTGCTGCTGGTCGGTGATTCCGCCGCCAACGTGGTGTACGGCTACGACACCACCGTTCCGGTGACCATCGACGAGCTGATCCCGTTGGTCCGCGGCGTCGTGCGGGGCGCACCGCACGCGCTGGTGGTGGCCGATATGCCGTTCGGCAGCTATGAGGCCGGCGCGCAGCAGGCCCTGGCCACCGCGACTCGGTTCCTGAAGGAGACCGGCGCGCACGCGGTCAAGCTGGAGGGCGGCGAGCGGGTCGCCGAACAGATCGCCGCGATCACCGCCGCGGGCATCCCCGTGATGGCGCACATCGGGTTCACCCCGCAGAGCGTCAACGGACTCGGCGGCTTCCGGGTCCAGGGCCGCGGCGACGCCGCCGAGCAGACCATCCATGACGCGATCGCGGTGCAGGAGGCAGGCGCGTTCTCCGTCGTGATGGAGATGGTGCCCGCCGAGCTGGCCACCCAGATCACCGGCAAGCTGACCATTCCGACAATCGGCATCGGCGCCGGACCGAACTGCGACGCGCAGGTGCTGGTGTGGCAGGACATGGCAGGGCTCACCAGCGGCAAGACCGCCAAGTTCGTGAAGCGCTTCGGCGCGGTCGGTGCCGAATTGCAGCGCGCCGCAACGCAGTACGCCGACGAAGTTGCCTCCGGCGTGTTCCCCGGCGAGGAGCACAGCTTCTAAGCGAACTCGGCTTTCCGCTTCGCCAGGAACGCGTCGACGCCTTCGCGTCCGTCGTGCGAGTCTGCGTGCTCGGCGATCAGGCGTCCCTCGAGCTCCATCTGCTCCTCGATGCCGTTCTTGAACGTGGTCAGCAACAGCGCCTTCACCGCACCGTTGGATTGCCTTGAGGTGGCGGCCATTTGGTCGGCCAGCGCATTGGCGCGGTCGGCGAGTTCAGCGTCGGGAACGACTTCGGTGACCAGACCCCACTGTGCGGCGTCTTGCGCCGACAGTGTGCGGTTGGTCAGCATCAGCTCTTGGGTCTTGCGGACGCCGATGAGCCGCGGCAGGTAGTAGGACGAGCTGCCGTCGGGGCTGAGCCCGGCCCGTGTGTAGGCCATGGTGAACGAGGCGGACTCGGCCGCCAGCACCAGGTCGCCGGTCACCGCGATGGAGAAGCCGGCGCCCGCCGCGACGCCGTTGACCGCGGTGATCAGCACGGCGTCCATCCGCGCGAACGTGGAGATCGCGCGATGCAGTTCGTCGGCGACACCCTTGATGTAGCGGCCTCGGCTCGGCGCCGACGCGAACGACTTGAGATCGCCTCCGGCGCAGAAGAATCGGCCCGCACCCGTGAGCAGGACAACCTTGGTGGCCTCGGTGTCGCAACGCCGGGCGGCATCGGCCAGTTCCCGAGTCATCGTGTCGTTCATTCCGTTTGCGGCGTCGGGCCGGTTGAGAGTGATCCGCGTGATCGCGCCGGATTGCTCGAACTTGATGGTCTGGTATTCGGTCACCCACCGACGATAACCGGCGCCCGAGCAGTCGGTTCACCTCGATATGGCACGCTGAATCGTCCAACAAACGAAAGCCGCGGCTCTCAACGAAGGTGAAAATGGCTCCGAGTTCGCCCGGAACCTCCAAGTACAAGGAGGTCGAGCGCAAGTTCGAGGTGGTCGAGTCCACCGTGTCCCCCTCGTTTGACGGGCTGGCATCGGTGGCGCGAGTCGAGCGGTCACCGTCGCAGCATCTCGATGCCGTCTACTTCGACACGCCGGGCCATGACCTGGCCGCTCACCACATCACCCTGCGCCGCCGCACAGGCGGCGCCGATGCCGGGTGGCACCTGAAGCTGCCTGCCGGGCCGGACGCGCGTACGGAAGTGCAGGCACCGCTGGGCGACGGTGCCGATGCCGTGCCCGAAGCGTTGCTCGATGTCGTGCTGGCCATCGTGCGGGACCGTCCGCTCGGCCCGGTCGCACGCATCGCCACGCATCGCACCGTCGACACGCTGTACGGGCCGGACGGCATTGCGCTCGCCGAGTTCTGCGACGACCAGGTGACGGCGCAGGCCGACCACGACGGCGCCGAACAGCGCTGGCGCGAGTGGGAGCTGGAGCTGGCCGAGGGCGGTGACCGCGACCTGTTGGACCGTTTGACGAACCGGCTGCTGGACGCGGGGGCCGCTCCGGCGGGACACGGCTCGAAACTCGCGCGCGTTCTCGGGTCGGCAGGGTCGCCCGAGGCCCCTGCGCGCCCGGCCGACCCGGTGCACCGCGCGGTGGCCGAGCAGGTCGAGCAGCTGCTGGTGTGGGACCGTGCGGTACGCGCCGACGTCTATGACTCGGTGCACCAGATGCGGGTCACCACACGCAAGATCCGCAGCCTGCTGCAGTCGTCGGAGGGGGCGTTCGGACTCTCCGACGACGCGTGGATCCTCGACGAGCTACGCGAGCTGGCCGGTGTGCTGGGGGTGGCACGCGACGCGGAGGTGCTCGCCGAGCGTTACGAGAAAGCGCTGGACGAACTGCCCGAGGAGCTGGTGCGGGGGGCGGTGCGGGAGCGGCTGGTCGACGGCGCGAAGAGCCGCTACACGTCCGGGCTGCGGCGGTCGCTGATGGCGATGCGCACCAAGCGCTACTTCCGGCTGCTCGACGCGCTCGACGCGCTGGTGGCGGCCGAACCACCGCCGCTGCCGCCGGGCGAGGAGCCGGCGGAGGTGACTCTCGATTCGGCATACAAGCGGGTCCGCAAGGCGGCCAAACGCGCGAAAGAGGCGCCGCCGGAGGACCGTGACGACGCGCTGCACCGAATTCGCAAGGGCGCCAAGCGGCTTCGCTATACCGCGGCGGCGACGGGTGACGACACCGTGGCCGCTCGAGCCAAGACCATCCAGACGCTGCTGGGTGATCATCAAGACAGTGTGGTCAGCCGCACGCATTTGAGCCAGCAGGCGGAGGCCGCGTATGCCGCCGGCGAGGACACGTTCACCTACGGCTTGCTCTACCAACAGGAAGACGACCTGGCGCAGCGCTCACGCGAACAGGTCGGCGACGCGCTCAAGCAACTGGACAAGGCGGTGCGCAAGTCCCAGTGACGAGCGCTTAGAGGGCGGATGAGTTGGCCTGTAAGCCGGATTCTGTCCCTCGTCGCCGCGAGTTACCACGGCGGCAAGGCGGCGACCATCCATCTGGACACACCGTTGCCGGGTGCCTCGAGCGGCCTACCCGCAGGCTCGGGCGAGCAACCCTCGGACGCCTGCGCGACCGCACCAGGTGCGGCCTTCTTGGCCTTGCTTCGGGTGGGGTTTGCCTAGCCACTCCGGTCACCCGGAATGCTGGTGCGCTCTTACCGCACCGTTTCACCCTTACCACCGCGAAGGTGGCGGTCTGTTTTCTGTGGCACTTTCCCGCGAGTCACCTCGGATTGCCGTTAGCAATCACCCTGCTCTGTGAAGTCCGGACTTTCCTCGAACCACTGTGGGGTGGTCCGCGGCCGCCCAGCCAACTCATCCGCTCTATGAACGATACTTGAGCCATGCCGCAGGTTCCGCCAGCCCGCTACCTGTTGAGGGCCAAGGATCTGGTCGACGCCCGCTACGCCGAGGCGATCACGGTCGACGACCTGGCCGCAGCCGCCGGGCTGTCGCGGGCACATTTCAGCCGGATGTTCACGCGGACGTTCGGCGAATCGCCTCACGCCTATCTGCAGACGCGGCGCCTGGAGCGTGCGGCCGCGCTGCTGCGGCACACCGATCGCTCGGTGGCCGACATCTGTGTAATGGTCGGGCTGCAAAGCGTCGGGTCGTTCACCACGTCCTTCGGCCGGGTATACGGGCTGCCGCCTGCGGCGTATCGAGCCAGCCTGCCGCCGGCGTCCGTGCACGCGCGGGTGCCGAGCTGCATCCTGCGCAGGGACACGCGGCCGCCGGCCGACAGCCGGGTTGAGAACAGCTACTGATTTTGTTGGTCAGTAGTGGGCGATCCGAACTTGTCGTAGGTGTCGGAGATGATCGGGCGCGTGACGGCGGTGAAGCTGCGGGAGTGGCGTGGGGTGAAGCCGGTGGCGGGCCCGGCCGGGGTGGCGATCAGCACCCGGTTGCAGACCACCCCCGGGGACGAGCGGGTGCTCGATCTGGTAGCCGAGCATATGGGCGCGCTGCGACGTGCAGACCTGGCCGCCGTCAGCCGACCCGAGCCGCTGGATCCGGCGATGGACGATCAAGCCAAGCGGCAGGCGCACAGGGATCGGCTCAACACCCGCAAGAAGGCGTTGACCGCGCAGTCCAGTGCCCGGTGGGCCAATGCGATCATCGCCGGCAACGACGCCCAATACCGATCGGCCCGCGACGCCCAGCACCGCCACCTCATCGGGCTGCGCGCGGCGATCGCCACCCTCGAAAAACGACTGGCGCCAACCCACCGAAGACACCCTGAGCCCGGAGCAACGCCGGGCCCGCCGAAAGGCCAAGGCGCCGAAGGGATATCCGACCCAAGCGGAGAGATTCCAGAAGCAACGCCGGCTGCAGCAGCTGCGCGCCAAACTCGACCGGGTGACCACCGACTGGGACAACAACCGTGTGCGGGTGGTGGAGGGTGCTAAGCGGTTAGCCAAGACCCGCCACAACCTCAATGCCGCGAAGCTGACCGTTTCCGGGTGGCGCGAGGAATGGGATAGTGCCCGTGACCGCATCGAAGCCAAGGGCTCCGGTGATGAGCCGTTCGGGAACCTCACCATCACCGTCACCCCGGACGGGCAGGTCAGCCTGCGGCTACCGAATCCGTTGGAGCACTTGGCCAACGCCCCACGACGGCCGCTACATCCTCTCCGGCAGGGCGGTGTTCGCCTACCGCGCCGATGAGTGGCGGGCCCGGATCACCGGCGCCCAGTCCATGTCGTACGCGATCACCCGTAGACCGGGCCGGGGCGGCCGGTACCTCACCGCCGCCTGGGCCCGCCCCACACCGACGTCCGACCTCATGGGCGCACAAGACCCGAACGACGAGGCACGAGCCGATGGCCCGGTGGTGGGGGTAGATCTCAACGAGGGGCACCTGGCCGTGCGCCGCCTGGACGAGCATGGCAACCCGGTCGGCCGCCCCGAGCGCATCGATGTTGACCTGTCGGGGTCATCGGCGCGCCGGGATGCCCAGGTCCGGCACGCGATCAACCGGCTGATCCGCTACACCCGCCGCTACGGTGTCGGCACCGTCGCGGTGGAAGATCTGGACTTCGCCGACGCCCGCACCATCGGGCGCGAAACCATGGGCCGCGGAGCGCGCGGTAAACGCTTCCGCAAGTCGGTGGCCGGCATCCCGACCGCGGTGTTCCGCAACCGGCTCACCGCCCAGGCCCACCGCCACGAAATCCGCCTGTTCGCGGTTAATCCCGCCTACAGCAGTGTGTGGGGAGCCCAGCACTGGCGCACCCCCTATGAGAACGTCACCCGACACCAGGCAGCAGCCACCGTGATCGGCAGACGCGCCCAAGGTTTGAAGGCGCGGCGACGGGAAGGTGTGACACGCACGCGACCAGAGGATCGCGTCGTGAGAGCTACCAACCAGGCCCCGCCCGAGAACCAACAGGTGAGTACCAGAAACCGCCACCGGCCACGGGATGCGGGGAACCAAATCCCGCCCGCCCAGCCGGGCAAGAACGCGGCACCTGGGCCGGGCAACCGTTATCCCGGCACCGGCCAACAACGGCCAACATGAACAGTAACGGTGCGCAAGACAGCACACGGGGAGAAGACGGGTCGCGGCGAGCGACCGTAGCGTCGTGCCCGTGATCAAAATTGCAAGCGCCCAACTGTGGGTACATGACCAAGAAGTGGCACTCAAGTACTGGACCGAGAAGGTCGGTATGGAAGTGCGCCAAGATGTTTCGCTCTCGGACCTCGACCCCAGCTTCCGGTGGCTCACCGTTGGACCGCCCGGTCAAGACGACGTGTCGATCGTCCTGATGGCGGTGCCCGGCGAGCCGATGATGGACGAGGCAACCCGCAAGCAAGTGCTGGACCTTGTTGCGAAGGGCTTCGCAGGCACCGTATTTCTCACCACCGAGGACTGCCAGGCCAGCTTTGAGGAAATGAAAGCGCGCGGGGTCGAGTTCACCGAAGAACCGCACCAAATGCCGTACGGCATCGATTCCGGATTCCGGGATCCGTCGGGAAACAGTGTGCGACTCACCCAGCTGGCCGACGTATCGGAGTGGGCCGGATAAGGCCTAGCCTGACACTGCAGTAAGTGCTACCTTCAGTAGCATGTCATCGGCTGATGAATTAGCCGATTTGGTCGCCGCAGCGGTCCAGACCGCCGAACGGTGCGGCAAGGACGTGGCCGACGTGCCGCTGACGACGATCGCCCAGGCGGTGGGCGTGTCACGCAGCACGCTGGTGCGGCGCCTGAATGGGTCGCGGCAGGCATTGGACGAGGCGGTGCGGGCCGCCGGGATCGACCCCGGCGGCCGGCCCGTGCGAGACCGTGCGATCGAGGCCGCGGCGTGGCTGGTCAGCGAGCGTGGCCTGGCGAACGTGACGCTGGATTCGGTCGCCGAGGCCGCGGATTGTTCGGTGCACAGCCTCTACGCCATCTTCGGCAACCGCGACGAACTGTTCGCCGCCATTTACGAGCGCTACAGCCCATTCCACGACGTGCTCCGCATCAGCGCCGACCCCTCCGCAAGCGTGGAGGAGACGGTCGCCGAACTCTATGAGACGACGTCTGCGGCGCTCACTCGCGAGCCGCGGGTGGCGGCCGCGATGTTGTCGGACGTGCTGGGCAATCCGAAGGGCATCGGGGCCCGAATCTTCGCCCGCTACTTCCCTCGGGTGCGGGCCTCCGTCGGCGGCTGGCTGGAGTACCACGTGAAGGCCGGCCGGATCCGAGATATGCCGACTCCCCTACTGCTGCAACAGCTTCTGGGCCCGATGCTGGCGCACGTCCTGATGCGGCCTGCGCTGGGCGGCGAGGTGGGCGTGGACCAGGCCTGCTCGGAGTTCACCGCCTCATTCCTGCGTGCCGTCGGCACGTCGAACGATCCCGGCAACGAAGGGAATGGTGGATAGAACATGCAGAAGTCAAGGGCCGCTGTCAGTTCGGCGGCATTCTTCGTGGCGGCTCCGGGTACGGTGGTGGGCCTGATCCCGTGGCTGATGACCCGTTGGGAGATAGCCGATTCCATCCCGATGTGGCAGATCGTCATCGGCGCCGTATTGATCGTCGCGGGGCTGATTCCGCCGGTGCACGCGTTTGCTCAGTTCGTGAAGGCCGGCGGCACGCCAATGCCCGTCGCACCGACCGAGCGCTTGGTGGTCACGGGGTTCAATCGATTTGTCCGCAACCCGATGTACGCCGGGTTGATCACCGCGATTGTGGGCCAGGCGTTGTTGTTCGGGAGCTGGTGGCTCCTGCTGTATGCCGCGGCGTTCTGGGTGATCACGGCGTCGTTCGTCAGGTGGTACGAGGAGCCGACGCTGGTCCGCGAATACGACGGCGAATACGAGGAATACCGGCGCAACGTGCACGCGTGGCTGCCGCGCTGCAGCCCGTGGACACCTGGGGTCGCGCACCAGCCACAGCCGAAGCGGTCATGACGAGCCGTCTTCGTTCGTCATACAGATATGACAGCGATCGCGCCTACCCGGCTGAGTAATACCGCGTATTGGATCATCACTGCCGTCCTTGCGACCGAGTGCCTGGTCGGCGGGGTGATGGGCGGGCTGCAGATGTCGCCGTTTCGCGACACGGCGACCCATCTCGGATATCCCGCGTATTTCATGTCGATCCTGGGTGTCTGGTATGTGTCGGCGGGGGTCGTGCTGCTCGCGCCGCGACTCCCCCGGCTCAAGGAGTGGGCGTATGCCGGGTTGGTCTTCAACTACACCGGCGCCGCGGCGTCGCACATCTGGGTAGGCGACGGCGCCGGGAAGCTGGTGGCTCCCGTGGCGTTCCTTGGTCTCACCGCCGCGTCGTGGGCGCTGCGGCCACGTTCACGCCGTGACTTTGCCGACGCCGCACGGAGTTTCGGTCGAGGCCGCTCCATTGTCTATTGGGTGGCGACGGTGTCGGTGGCGGCCGAACTCGCCGTCGGCGGGGTGTGGGACCTGTTGCGGATCGACTATGTCCGCGACGTCGTCGAGCACCTCGGCTATCCCGCCTACCTGCTGACCATCATGGGGGTCTGGAAGATCCCCGGCGCGGCCGCACTGCTGATCCCCCGCTTCCAGCGACTGAAGGAGTGGGTCTACGCCGGCGCGGTGATCAACTACGCGTCGGCTGTTGCTTCCCACGTGATCGTTGGCGACGGGATCGGCGCCGTCGTCGCACCGACGGCGCTGCTCGCCCTGACCGTCACGTCGTGGGCACTGCGGCCGCCCGCAACTGCCCTTCAGAAGGGTGGTGGTTCGTAGGTGGCAGCGAGCCAGGCTTGGCGTTCTTCGTTCTTCTTGGGCGATGAGTTCGGGCGTTCGCGGCGTTCGGCGTTGATGCGGTCGCGGCGGTCCTGGTCGCGGGTCTGCTTGCGCCGCGGCATCATTGCCGAACGGTCGATGTCAGGCGCCACGCAGCTGCGGCGGATGTCCAACTCACCGGTGGGCTGTGCCAGCGCGGGGAACATGGCCCCGCCATGGGGTTCGGTGGTATACGTATGCCCGGTCGGAGCAGTGAGAACGACAGTGCCGTCGGGCAACTGCTCATCGGTCCAGCCACCCGGCCCGCCGCAAAAGGTCTTAACAATGATGACACCAGTTCATTAAGAACGCTTCGAGGTAATGAAGGGATCACCGGCCGCACCATTGCGCGCTCTGGTCGGTCCGCCCCGGTTACGCGGTTGGGCTTGATCGAGATAACGTATCGGGAGCATCACAATACGGCGTTCGACATCGCTGGTCGCTGCAGACCGGATGACACGTTGCCAAAACCCTTGGGGAAGTACCGTGACCGCTATTCCGATGCCGCACCCACGCCGCGGTCTTCGGATGCTTGTACAGCCGGCGCAGTGTGCGCCCTGGACTGCGTCGGCCCGTACGGCCACGGCGCGGTATGGTCCACATCGCAACGCTCCGCGGGCTTGTCACAGCCCGGCCAGCGGCACGTCACATCCCGCCATTTGATGAACTCCGGCGTTCTTCGCGCTGGGCCGATACCCCGGATCCGGGTCAGCACCGGTCGGCACGATCAGCGGCTTGAGCGTGGCGGTCTTGGCCACCTCGCGCACCGATTCGGCGGGCAGGATCCCGAACCCGGGCAGATACCCCGGGTGATCACTGCTCCCGTCGAGGGTGGCCTGCTCGGCCAGCACATGAATCACCGCGGCGGCGGCGGCCTTCCGCTCGACCACAGCCGGGCAGTCCTCGCGGCCGCACTGGCACGCCAGCGTGGCTTCACCACGCGCCAGCGGCCCGCACGCATCGGAGCGGCGCTGCGTGGTGCGCGGATCGTTCTCACACACCGTGGCCGCCAACGCCTCCAACCGCTGATCCAACGCCGCGCCGTCGGCGGCGCGGATATGACCGTTGAGAAAGCCAGCCCCGGGCTGCTCGGTTCGATGTCCACATACCGCTGCTCATCGACCTTCGGCGGCACCCGCACCCCGGCCGGATCGAACTTGGCCACCCACTCATCCACCCGGTCGCGCAGCTTGGGGCCTGGATAGCTTCATCCACTTCTCGGCATGCCGGGCGATCGCCTCATCCAGCCCCGGCATCACCGCGTCCTCGACGTTCTCGGTGCGCGCCACGATCATCGACACCAACCGAAAATCGATCACCCCGCGGGCGAACACCTTGGCCAGCGCGGCAGCCGTTCACGCAGCGTGCGCGCGAACTGCACCTGACCTCACCGCGCGGGCATGACTGATGTTCTGGGCCGCCGACACCTCCGCGGCCACCTGATCGGTCACGTCGGTGGACCACAATTCGCACTCGGGATGCTCGGCAGCCCGACGGCGCATACAACTCACCCACCGCCGCCAACCGCTGCGCAATCGCCGTCGACTCATCCCGCGTCGCCTCACCCATCACATCAATGAGCTCCCCATCGGCCAACGGCCTCGAACATGCATTCGACTGTAGACCGCACCCAGGCCGACAAATCTCACGCACCGGCCCTGCGCATCGTCTACAAGGTGAGGAGAGGAAGACAATGACCACTCGACATGCGGTTATCGACAGCACGCTCGGCGAGCTGACCCTCGTCGCCGACGACGACACCCTGACCGGCGTGTACTTCCGGCATCACTGGTATCGCCCGTCGGCGGACACGTTCGGGCCACGGGTCGACGCGGAATCCGACGACCTGCTCGCGCGGGCTCAGACTCAGCTGACCGATTACCTGGCCGGCCTGCGGACCGACTTCGACCTACCGATCAAACTGCGACGGCGACGCAGCGCAGCGGCGGGTGTGGGACCTGCTGGCCACCATCCCTTACGGCGACACCGTCACGTACGGCGAGATCGCGGCCACCCTCGCCGACGGCACCACCGCCCAGCAGGTCGGACAGGCCGTCGGCCGCAATCCGCTGAGCATCGTCGTCCCATGCCATCGCGTGGTCGGACGCAACGGCCAACTCACCGGCTACGCGGGCGGCGTCGAGCGCAAGCAGTTCCTGCTCGAACTGGAAGAGCCCGCCGAAACCAGAGCAGCGAGGTTGTTCTGATGGCTTTGACGAAATGGCAGCAACGCGTGGATTCGGGCGACTGGGACGCAATCACCGCTGAAGTCAACGACTTCGGCGGTGCGCTGCTGCCCCGGCTTGTCACCAAGACCGAGGCGACGAAGATCCGCGAGCTCTATCCCGACGACGAGCGATTCCGCGCGACGATCGACATGCGCAGATACCGGTTCGGCGAGGGCGAGTACCGATACTTCGAGCAGCCCTACCCCGAGCCCATCGAACAGCTCAAGCAGGCCCTGTATCCCCGGCTGCTGCCCATCGCCCGCGACTGGTGGACCAAGCTCGGCCGCAAGACGCCCTGGCCAGACACCCTCGACGACTGGCTCGACGCGTGCCACGCTGCCGGTCAGACCAAGTCCACCGCCATCCTGCTGAAGTACGGAAGGGCGACTGGAACGCTCTGCACCGAGACCTCTACGGAGACTTGGTATTTCCGCTCCAAGTCGTCATCAACCTGAGCGAGCCCGGCGTGGATCACACCGGCGGCGAGTTCCTGCTCGTCGAGCAGCGGCCACGCGCCCAGTCCCGCGGCACCGCCACCCTGCTGCCGCACGGCCATGGATTCGTGTTCACCACCCGCGAGCGGCCGGTGGAGTCGACGCGCGGCTGGTCGGCAGCGCCGGTCCGGCATGGCGTTTCGGCCGTGCGCTCCGGCGAGCGCTACACCCTCGGCCTGGTGTTCCACGACGCGGCGTGAAGCACAACGGCAAGCGAGGCACCCTCGGTGGCCATCGCGCCACAGCACGGATCTACGGCCGCCTGGATTGTCCGTCGGCGCTGCGCGCGATCGAACGCGGCGGCTACGTCAAGCATCGGGTGTTCTTCGCCGACGAAGCAGAAGCCATCGCCGCCGGCTACCGGCCCTGTGCCCGTTGCCTGCCGGATCGCTACCGGGACTGGAAGCAACGAACTAGCGCCGACGCAGAACGATCACGTTGTCGGTGAGCGTCGCGGCCTCGCCATCCGGCCCCGTCGTCTCCCTATCGACAGCCTCGGCCCGGAGCCGTTCCCATTGGGCGGCAGGCAAATTCAGCGATTCGACGACCTCGTCGGCGCTGGGGAACTCGTGGTGATGGTGCAGCTTCGACGCCCAGGGCGGAGGGCCGTTGTGGTCGACGACCATCAACAGCCCACCCGGCACCACGGCATCGGCGGCCTGGCGCAAGATGCGCGGTCGGTCCAAATCAACCATGGAATGCAGGAACTGCGCCGACACCAGATCGAAAGTCCCGCACGGGAAAGCTCTCCGACATGTCGTGTTGCTGGAAATCGATCCGGCCGTCCAGCCCACGGGCACCGGCATCGGCGGCTGCGCGCTGCAGCGCGGTTTCGGAGATGTCGACGGCGACGACATTCCAGCCGTGCTCGGCCAGCCACATTGCGTCCCCGCCCTCACCGCAGCCGAGATCGAGTGCCCTACCGGGCGTCAGCGTCGATGCGAGCTCGGCGAGGCGGACGTTGACCCGACCGCTCCAGACCCGGTCACGCTCGCCGTAGTGCTCCTCCCACGTTGCCTTGGCATCAGGCGTTGACATGTTGCCTCCATTCCGGAATCGCTAGTCCATAGTCGTCGGCCAGCAGGCTCTGCACCACCGCGGCCGCGGCCTGCGAGCCCGCGGCGATCGCGCCGGCCACCTGCGGCATCTGTGCGCTGACGTCACCCGCGGCGAAAACACCTGGCACCGTGGTGCGCCACTGCGCATCAACGTCGAGGGAGTCGTGCGCCACCGGAGTCGGCTCGGCCAACGCCGCGCCGAGCTGCTCGGCCAGCCGCGACCGCTGATGTAGCGTCCCGGCGACCAGCAGGCCGCGCCGCGCAAGTCGACTGCCATCGGTGAACACGACCGCGTCCAATTCACCGTCGCGCGCGGCGAGTTCGGCCACCGGCCGTTCGTCGACCTCGACGCCGGCGACCGCCAACCGGGTGCGGTCCCCGGCATCCAGTTCGGCGGGACCGTCGGTCAGGAGCACGACGTCATCGCTCCAGTCCCGCAGCAGCAGCGCCTTGTGCACTGCCAGCGGTCGCCGCGGGCCAGGACCGCCAACGGCTGATCCTGCACCTCCCAGCCGTGGCAGAACGGGCAATGAAACACCGAACCGCCCCACAGTTCGGCCAGCCCCGGCAGCGAGGGTGGGCGGTATTCCATTCCGGTGGCCAGCACGATCTTTCGCGCCGGTTCGCGGCGGCCGTCGGCCAACTCGAGCACGAATCCGCGGTCGGCCCGCTCCACCGGAAACCACTTCACCAGACCGAACCTCGACGCTGGGATAAGCCGCCAACTCGCGACGGCCGATCGCATACAGCTCGGCGGGTGGACGGCCGTCGTGGCCGAGGAGCCCGCCGATGCCGTGCGCCGGCAGATTGCTTTGATTGCCCGCGTCCACCAACAGCGTGCGCCGCCTGGCCCGGCCGAGCACCAGACCGGCGCTCAGCCCCGCCGCACCGCCGCCCACGATGACGCAATCCCACAGATCGTCCATGACACGAGCTTGCAGGCGCGTGCTCAAACTGCCAAGCTGATTTGCCATGCAGGCAAAAGCAGACGAAGGTGTCGATCTTCGCGTTCGGCGGCGGCTGCGCGAATTGCGCATGCAGCACGGTCTGACGCTGGACGACGTCGCCAACCGGTCGAACATCGACGTCTCGACGCTGAGCAGGCTGGAATCGGGTAAGCGCCGCCTGGCGCTGGACCACCTCCCGCGGCTCGCTGCCGCGCTGTCGGTCAGCACCGACGAACTGCTGCGTGCTCCGGAAGCGGAGGATCCGCGGGTGAAGGGCAGCTCGCACACCCGTCACGGCATCACGTACTGGCCCTTGACCCGCAGCGGACCGGCTGGCGGCCTGCACGCGTTCAAGGTCCGGATCAGCGCGCGCCGGCGGAAACCGCCGGCGGAGTTACCCGTTCACGAAGGCCGGGATTGGACTTATGTGCTGTCCGGGCGGCTGCGCCTCATCCTCGGCGAGCGCGACTTCACGATCGGACCCGGCGAGGCGGTCGAATTCAGCACGTGGACCCCGCACTGGTTCGGAGTGGTCGAGGAACCGGTCGAGGCCATCATGATCTTCGGCGCCCACGGCGAACGGCTCCACCTGCACACCTGAGTTACAGGTACGCCGTCTGATTCACCAGCCGCACCGACGCCGCCCCGTCCGGGTAGAACTCGGCGATGGACAGCGACGCGAGATCGAGGTGCAGCCGGTACAGGATGCCCGGCCCCGCGTCCAGCGCCATCCGCAGCAGCGTCTTGATCGGCGTCACGTGCGACACCACCAGGACCGTCTCGCCGCCGTATTCGGTGATGATCCGGGCCCGTGCCCGCTGCACGCGATCGGCCACGCGGTCGAAACTCTCGCCCTCCGGCGGCGTGACGCTGGTGTCGCGCAACCAGCGCCGGTGCAACTCCGGATCCCGTTCGGCCGCTTCGGAAAACGTCAGGCCCTCCCACGCGCCGAAGTCCGTCTCGATCAGGTCGTCGTCGACGGTGACGTCGAGCCCGAGCGCCTTGGCCGCTCTGGCGGCGGTGTCATATGCCCGCTGCAGCGGGGAGGTGATCACGGCGGCGATCCCGCCCCTGGACGCCAGATACTGCGCGGCGGCATCGGCCTGGCGGCGGCCGACGTCGGTCAGCGCCGGGTTGCCGCGGCCCGAATACCGCCGCTGCGTGGACAATTCGGTCTGTCCGTGCCGCAGCAGCAGGAACCGGGTCGGCGCACCTTGCGCGCCGGTCCACCCCGGCGACGACGGTGTCTGCGCCGCCTTGGGCGCTTCGGCCGGCGTCTCGAGTTCGGCGGCCGCGTCCATCGCCTCGTTGGCCAACCGGTCGGCATGGCTGTTCTCCAACCGCGGTATCCATGCGTAGGTGATGCGGTCGAACCGCGTCGACAGCGCCGTGGCCTGTTGATGCAGCACCGCAAGGTCGGGATGCTTGACCTTCCACCGGCCCGACATCTGTTCCACCACAAGCTTGGAGTCCATCAACACGTCGACGTCGGTGGCGCCCAGCTTCGCGGCCTCCTCCAAACCGGCGATCAGCCCGCGGTATTCGGCGACGTTGTTGGTTGCCCGGCCGATGGCCTGTTTGCTCTCGGCGAGGACGGTGCTGCGGTCGGCGGACCAGACCACCGAGCCGTAGCCCGCCGGTCCCGGATTGCCCCGCGACCCGCCGTCGGCCTCAACGATGACCTTCACTGGGCAGCTGCCCTTGACCCGCAACAGGATTGCGCCACACTCCGGACAGCGCAGCACCTCGTCTTCGGCGGCCGCGGCGATCCTGGCCCGCTCGCCCTGGTCGATCTCGATCCTGCATGCCCCACACCGGCGACCCTGCAACACTCCCGCGCCGGCGCCGCCACGGGACCGCTGGCGTTCATACAGCGCAACCAGATCCGGGGCGAGCTCCGCGACGAGTTCGTCACGCCGCGAAGCATATTGGTGGCGCAGCTGGTCGATCTCGGTGCGCGCATCGTCACACGCCTTCTGCGCCTCGCTGCGCTTGGTCTGCAGCTCGTCGATCCTCGCCAACTCATCGGTCTGTTGGCCGGCCAGCTCCTCCCGGCGTTCCATCACCTCCAGCAGCGAGTCCTCCAGACTGGATTGGCGGCGCTGCAACGTCTGGAGCTCATGCTGCAGATCGGTGAGCTGTTTGGCGTCGATCGACCCTCCGTCCAGCAGCGACCGGTCGCGATCCTCGCGTTGGCGCACCGCGTCGATCTCGGCCTCGAACTTCGCCACCTGGGCGTCCAGGTCCTCGATCGCAATCTGCAGCGCGGCCAGCCGGTCGTTGGCGTCACGGTGCTTCGCCTGGACCTCTTCGAGCTGCTGATGCTCGGCCAGGTTTTTGGCGCGATGCTCGAGGCGGCTCAGCTCGGCATCGAGTTCGGCCAGCTCGAGCAACGAACGTTGTTGGACTACTTCAGCTTTCATGTCTCAGTTTCTCTCGACATTCCACGGATCGGTGCGGATGGCCGACACCCGCACCGGTAGCGACTCATCAAAGGCCTCACGCAGCAGTTCCGCCGCCTGTGTGCACCACGGGAATTCACTGGCCCAGTGTGCGACGTCGACCAACGCCACATCCGATGCACGCCGGTGTTCGTCGGCGGGATGGTGCCTCAAGTCGGCGGTGACATAAGCCTCGACGCCGGCGACCGCGACGGCGTCCAGCAGCGAGTCCCCCGCTCCGCCGCACACCGCAACCCGCGACACGCTCGCGTCCGAGTCGCCCGACGCCCTGACCCCCCAGGACGTCCCTGGCAGTGCGTCGTGCACGCGAGTTACGAAGGCCGACAGGGTTTCCGGTCTCGGCAGCGATCCGATCCTCCCCAGCCCCACTGCACCCGGGACCGGCTCCAGCGCGTAGATGTCGAAGGCCGGTTCCTCGTACGGGTGCGCCGCGCGCAGAGCGGCGAGCACATGGCCGCGCAGGCCGGCGGGCGCGATCACCTCCACCCGGTCCTCGGGAACCCGTTCGACGGCGCCAACGCTGCCGATGGTCGGGGTTGCGCCCTGCTGCGGGAGGAACTGGCCCGTCCCGGACACGCTCCAGCTGCAGTGCGAGTAGTCGCCGATGTGGCCGCCGCCTGCGGTGAACATCGCTTCGCGCACCGCGTCGGCGTTCTCGGCAGGCACGAACACCACCCATTTCTCGAGGCCCGGTTCGACGGAGATCGGTGCCAGCACTTCCTCGATGCGCAGCCCCAGCGCCTCGGCGAGCGCGTCGGACACTCCCGGCGAGGCCGAGTCGGCGTTGGTGTGCGCGGTGAACAAGGCCCGCCCGGTACGGATCATCTGGTGCACCAGTGCGCCTTTGGCCGTGCTGGCGGCGACGGTGTCGACCCCGCGCAGCAGCAGCGGGTGATGCGCCAGCAGCAGCCCCCGATCGGGCACTTCGGCGACGACGGCGGCGGTGGCGTCCACGGCGACCGTCACCGTGTCGACGGTCTCGGCGGGGTCGCCGCACACCAAACCGACCGAATCCCAGTCCTGCGCCAATCGCGGCGGGTAGGCCTCGTCGAGCACCTCGATGATGTCGGCCAGCCGCGCGCTCACGGCAGCACCTCGGCGATAGCGTCCACCAGCCGCGGCCACTCGGGCCGCACCGCCGCCCGCAGGAAATCACCATCCAGGCCCACGAATGTGTCACAGCGGCGCACGGCAATACCCTTGCCGTCCAGTCGCTTTCGCGTCAACTCGGCGTCCCGGACACGGAACAGGACGAACGGAGCACAACCGTCCACCACGTCCACGCCGATCCCGGTCAATCCGGCCACCATCTCGGCGCGCAGCATCGCCAGCCGTCGTGCACCAGCCTCGGCCTCGGCGACCGCCTCCGGTGCGCTGCAGGCGGCGATCGCCTCCAATTGCAGGGTGCCCAACGGCCAGTGCGCACGGCCGGCCGTCAACCGGGTCAGCACGTCCGCGGCGCCGAGCGCGTAGCCGACCCGCAGCCCGGCCAGCGCCCACGTCTTGGTCAGGCTGCGCAGCACCACCACGTCGGGCAACGCGTCGCCCGCGAGCGATGCCGGTTCACCGGGAATTGCATCCGCGAACGCCTCGTCGACCACCACGACGCGCCCGGGCCGGCGCAGCGCCAGGATCTGCTCGCGGCTGTGCAACACCGACGTCGGATTGGTGGGATTCCCGATCACGACGAGATCGGCCTCGTCCGGCACCGACCGCGCCGGCCAGGCCGTACGGCGCGCCAAGCACGACGTGCGGGATGGGCACGCCGGCGGCGGCCAGCACCGCTTCGGGCTCGGTGAACGACGGCGCGATGAGCGCAGCCAACCGCGGACGCAGGTTCGGCAGCAGCGCGAACCCCTCGGCGGCTCCGGCCAGCAGCGCGACCTCGTCGCAGCTGCGCCCGTGCCTGGCGGCGACGGCTTCCACCGCGCGACGCGAGTCCGTCGCGGTCGGGTAGCGGCCGAGATCGGTCAATCCCCGCGGCGAGGCGGTCGACCAGCCACGACGGCGGCCCCGCGGCGCGGACATTGACGGCGAAGTCCAGCATTCCGGGCACCACGGCCTCATCACCGTGATAACGCGCCTCCCGCCGGAGTTGACTCGCCACATCACGACAGTAGTGCGCTGTCGGACCGGCCACCGCACGACCGGACACGTCGGGGAGAATGGATTCGTGCAAACAAGCCCGCAGCTGGTGATCTTCGATCTGGACGGCACCCTGACCGATTCGGCGCAGGGAATCGTGTCCAGCTTCCGCCACGCGCTCGGCGCGGTCGGGGCCGTGGTCCCCGACGGCGATCTGGCCAGCCGGATCGTCGGTCCGCCGATGCATCACACGCTGCGCGAGATGGGCCTCGGCGAAGGATGCCGACGCCGCGATCGCGGCCTACCGCGCCGATTACATGACGCGCGGCTGGGCGATCAACAAGCTGTTCGACGGCATCCCCGCACTGCTGGCCGACCTGCGCGCCGCGGGTGTCCGGCTGGCGGTCGCCACCTCCAAGGCGGAACCGACCGCGCAGCGGATCCTCGCGCACTTCGGGCTCGACGAGCACTTCGAGGTGATCGCGGGCGCCAGCATCGACGGTTCCCGCGCCGCCAAGGCCGACGTCGTCGCGCACGCGCTGGCCCAGCTGGCTCCGGTGCCGGAGCGGGTGCTGATGGTCGGCGATCGCTCCCACGACGTCGAGGGCGCGGCCGAGCATGGCATCGACACCGTGGTGGTCGGTTGGGGCTACGGCCGCGACCGATTTCGACGAACCCGGCGCGGCCACCGCACTGGCGCACGTCTCCACCGTCGACGACCTGCGCGAGGTGCTCGGTGTCTGAACCGTTGCACATCACCTTCATCTGCTCGGGCAACATCTGCCGGTCGCCGATGGCGGAGAAGATGTTCGCCCACCAGATCAAGAAACGCGGACTGTCGGGCGCGGTGAAGGTGACCAGCGCGGGAACCGGCGGTTGGCACGTCGGCGAGGCGGCCGACGACCGGGCCAGCCACGTGCTGCGCCAGCACGGCTACCCGACTGCACACCGCGCCGCCCAGATCGGTGACGACCACTTGTCTGCCGACCTGGTAATTGCCTTGGGGCGCAATCACTTACGGATGTTGCAGGAGATGGGCGTGCCCGCCGAGCGGCTTCGGATGCTGCGGTCGTTCGACCCGCGTTCGGGCGCACATGCCCTCGACGTCGAGGATCCGTATTACGGCACCCATGACGACTTCGAGGACGTCTTCACGGTGATCGACGCCGCGTTGCCCGGCCTGCATGACTGGGTGGCCGAGCAGCTGGCGGATCGTGGAATCGCAAGCTGATGACACGCTGGGCCTTCCTGCTTCGGCCGGCGTGGCTGGCCCTGTTCGTCGTGGTGATCGCGTTTGCGTACCTGTGCTTCACCGTGCTGGCGCCATGGCAGCTGGGCAAGAACACGAAGACCTCGCGGGAGAACGCCCAGATCGCCAACTCGCTGACTGCCGACCCCGTGCCGGTGACGACCGTTCTGCCGCACCAGGATTCGTCGGCCCCTGACGAGCAGTGGCGCCGGGTGACCGCCACGGGACGCTATCTGCCCGACGCCCAGGTGCTGGCGCGGCTGCGGTCGGTCGACGGTGAGCCGGCGTTCGAGGTGTTGGTGCCGTTCGCCGTCGACAATGGCCCGACGGTGTTGGTGAACCGTGGATACGTGCGACCCGTGCAGGGGTCGGGGGTTCCGCCGATCGCGCCACCGCCGAACCAGCCGGTGACGATCACCGCGCGCCTGCGCGACTCAGAACCTGTCGCACAGGGTAAGGAACCGTTCCGTCAGGACGGCGCGCAGCAGGTCTATTCGATCAGCACCACGCAGATATCGGCGGTGACGGGAGTCCCGCTGACCGGCTCGTATCTGCAGTTGACCGAGGACCAGCCGGGCGGCCTTGGCGTCATCGGTCTGCCCCACCTCGACGCCGGACCGTTCCTGTCGTACGGCATCCAGTGGATCGCGTTCGGCATCATCGCCCCGATCGGCGTGGGCTACTTCGTGTATTCCGAGGTTCAACAGCGCCGACGCGAAAAGGCCGCCAAAGCCGCCGTCGTACCGTCCGCCCCGCTCACCGCCGAACAAAAGCTCGCCGACCGGTATGGCCGGCGGCACTGACCGACACGGCCAGCACCGCCGCCACCAGCTGCACCGCCCGCGACAACCGCACGGCCCGCGCGAGGTCCGAGACCTGCGGTGGCGGGCCGTCGCCGAGCGTCGGCCGGATCTCGAGCTCATGCGCGTACTGGGTCGGCCCGCCGAGCCGCACACCCAGCGCACCGGCGAAGGCCGCCTCCACCACACCGGCGTTGGGGCTGGGGTGGCGCGCCGCGTCGCGACGCCATGCGCGTACCGCACCCGCAGGTGATCCGCCGACGACCGGTGCGCACACCGCGACCAGCAGCGCCGTCGCGCGGGCGGCGAGGAAGTTCGCGGCGTCGTCGAAACGGGCTGCGGCCCAGCCGAATCGGGCGTACCGGGGTGAGCGGTTGCCGATCATCGCGTCCAGCGTGTTGGCGCCGCGGTAGACCAGCACCGCGGGGACCCCGGCGACGGCCGCCCACATCAGCGGTGCGACCTGCGCGTCGGAGGTGTTCTCGGCGACGGACTCCAGTGCCGCGCGGGTCAGGCCCGCCTCGTCCAGCACCGCCGGATCGCGCCCGCACAGCGACGGCAGCAGTTGCCGCGCGGCGCTGACGTCCCCGGCCTCCAGCAGGCCGGCCATCCGGGCGCCGGTCCGGGTCAGCGACGTCCCGCCGAATGCGACGAAGCTCGTGGCAGCCGTGGCCGCCGCCACCCAGGCCGGGCCCCGGCCCACGGCGGTCCGCTCGACGACCACCCCGAGCACGCCAGAGCACACCCAGCAGCGCACCGGTGTGCAGCGTGCCCGCGCGGCGCGTGTCGGCGTAGCTCAGCCGCTCCAAAGCCGCTGCGCCGCGACCGAACAGCGCCACCGGATGGCCGCGACGAGGATCGCCGAGCAGCAGATCGGCGACGCACCCTAGTGCGATCCCCGCGGCCCGGCCCCGACATGCTGCAAACACCACGGGAGCGTCTCACAAAGTGGTCTACTCGGTTTCATGAGGCTGGGGCCACCGCGACGGCCGAGCCGGGTCGTCGACCTGATCAATCCGGCGGCGGTGTTGCTGCCTGCGGCGAACGTGATCATGCAGCTGGCATCGCCGGGCGTGGGGTACGGCGTTTTGGAGAGCCGGGTGGACAGCGGCAATGTCTACAAGCATCCGTTCAAGCGGGCCCGCACCACGGGTACCTACCTGGCGGCCGCCACGCTCGGCACGGACGCCGACCGCGCCCTGATTCGCGACGAGGTCGACAGGGTGCACGCGCTGGTTCGGTCGGACAAGTCAAGTCCGTTGTCCTACAACGCATTTGACCCTCGTCTGCAGTTGTGGGTGGCGGCCTGCCTGTACCGCTATTACATCGACCAGCATGAGTTCCTGTACGGGCCGCTCGATGACGACGCAGCCGAGGCGGTGTATCAGGACGCCAAGAAGCTGGGCACCACACTGCAGGTCCGTGACGACATGTGGCCGGCCGACCGCGTCGCATTCGACGAGTTCTGGAAGCGGTCGCTTGACGAACTGCGCATCGACCCGCCGGTGCGTGAGCATCTCTACGGAGTCGCCGCGATGGCGTTCCTGCCGTTGCCGTTGCGGCTGCTGGCCGGCCGGTTCAACCTGTTCGCGACGACGGGATTCCTGCCCGCGGAGTTCCGCGCGCACATGCAGTTGGCGTGGACGTCGGCCCAGCAGCGCCGATTCGATTGGCTGTTGACCGCACTGCGGATCGCCGATCGCGTGATTCCGCGCGACCTGTGGATCCTGGGTTATCAGCTGTACCTTCGGGATATGCGGTCGCGGGCGCGCCGCGGCAAGCGAATCGTGTGACCCGTCCGCCGGGCGCTCTCCTCGTTAGGCTCACACCAGCCGCCCGGCACCCGGAACTTCGGGTCAGGCGGCCGCGTCCGTCGATTGGCTCGAATCGCTGGATTGGGTCGATTCACTCGCATCGGTGGCGTCCGAAGCGCCGCTTTCGGTGCTCCCCGCGCGCGTGCCGTCGGTTGAGCTCGTCGAATCCGACGAGCTCGGTGAATCCGTCGAATCCGATGAATCCGTCGCGTCCGCCAAGTCTGTCGGGTCCGTCGAGTCTGCGGTGGTGTCCTCCACGCCCGCCGGATCGGTCGTCCGAGTCCGTCGGCTCCGTGGTGGCGGCGCAGGTCGACCGGTTCGACAGTCGCATCGGCAGGGCCACTGGACGTTTCGGTTTCAGCGGGCTCCTCCGCAGCGGGCTCCTCCGCGCGGGCCTCCGCAGCGGCTCGCAGTGGCCGGTTCGATCGGCGCCGGCACCAGAGCGGTCGCCCCGGGGGCCGTCAACGCCGACTGCGGCACCGTGGTGGCTTCCACGGGCTCGACGGTGGCCGTTTCGGTGCCGTCGTCGCCGCGGCCAGCGTCACCGGATCCGGAGTCTGCGGATGGGTCCGCGTCCACTCCTGGATCACGAAAGCAGCGGGCTTCCATGTCCAGTCGGTGCGGATCACCCCGAGCGTGTCTTGCTCATTGGTACTGCCGGTGGCGGTGTCACGCGTGGTGTAGATGAACGCCGGCCCCGTGTAGGACACGTCGGACCATCCCTCGAGGAAATCTTCGATGTATGCGGCCTGGTGCGCCTCGGTGACCTCCGACGTGGGCAGACCGTATTCGCTGGCCCACACCAGCTTGTCGCTATCGCCGTTCTCGACCATGAGATCGCGAATGTCGGCCAGCTGGTTGATCGGCGAGTCCGGATGGTATCCGCCCTCGGTGAAGGGTGTCGTGTATTGGTACGGATGGAACGACAGCGCGTCGAAATTACCTTGCGCGCCAGCGGCATACATTTCCTCGACAAAGTCGACCGGATTCATCGTGATGTCTTCGTAGGTGATGGTCGAACCGACCACGCCACCGATGACGGTGGCGTCCGGGTCGGCTGCCTTGATCTCCGGGTAAGCGGCTTGAAGCAATTCTGCGTAACCCGCGGGATCGATTTCCGGGCCGTAGAAGAACGCGGCATTCGGCTCGTTCCAGATTTCGTAAGCCGAGATCTGTCCGGCGTACCGTTCCGCCGCCAGACCGGCGAACTCGCCGAACTGGCTCGGATCGGCAGGCTCGCTGTAGAACTGTGGCGCCCCGGGTTGACTCGCCCACGACGGCGTGGTGTTGATGACGGCAAGGATCCCCATGTCGCGCTCGGTCGCGGCGGCCACGAGGTAGTCGACTGCACTCCAGTTGTAGTAACCGGGGATCGGTTCGATGCCCGCCCACGGGATGCCGATGCGGACGTTGTTGACGCCCATGGCCTGCATCTCGTCCAGGGTCCGGTCGATCTCGGCCGGGGACATGAAGTACAAATTCGAGTCGGCAAACCCGACAGTTGTATTCGACTCTTCAATTGCCGCCGTCGCCGTATACGGGAGGGCAACGAATGTCGGTTCCATGAGAAGACTGGCGCCGCCCGCGGACACCACCGCAGAGGCCGTCACCGCAATGCCGATCTTGATACCGTGCCGCCGAAGCCCGCGACCGTTCAGTTGCCACATCTGTATCCCCGTTTCGCTGAATCAATTTCCTTTGCCCCGCCCCGCCGGGGTACCGATACATCGCCCCGTATTCCCGGCAACTAGCAGACCTAATCGGACTTATGGAAAGTCAGGTGTTTCTGACCAGCATGTTTGAGGTACGGCGACGTGCACCCACCATGCAACGGCATGCCGAATTGGCAAATCGAGCATCATTAGTTTTGGCAACTAGGCAACGGCTAACGACGCGGTGACAAATTTGCTGATGCGTAATTCGGGCAGATGGCCGGAAGCTGGCAAATCAACCGCGCCGATTCCCAAGAAAACGACTGCCTGCCCGGATACGTTTACGGAGCCGGCCCATTCGGCAGTGAGGAGTCCACGATGACATTCCCTGCGCTCACCCATGTCGCGGTCACGGTGCGAGACCTCGACGTCAGCGGACCGTGGTACCGAGGTCTATTCGAGGCCGAACCGGTACTCGACGAACACACCGACGCCGGCTTCCACCACCTGGTATGGCAGTTGGACAACGGCACCCTGTTTGGCATCCATCAGCACGATCGGGCCGCCGAGGACGAGCGCTTCACCGAGTTCCGCGCAGGGCTGGATCACGTGGCCTTCGGCTGCGCCAACCGGTCCGAGCTTCAAGCGTGGGTCGACCGGCTCGACGATCTCGGCATCGAGCACGGGGGGATCGTCGATGCGCATTACGGGTCCGGCTTGAGCTTTCGCGATCCCGATGGCATCGCGTTGGAGTTCTTCGCGCCGCCGGGTCGATTGTGGGCGTGGCCGGTACCGAACCGCCGACCGCGCACCAACGCCGCGAATGAAGAACAACCGGAAATCCGGAACGAGCACAGCGTGGCTGATCCTCATGGTCGCCAAGAGCTGACGAACTGCCGATCCGGTCACGCCGTTAGCGTGTCAGAGCAGTATCCGCCGAGGTATGCCGTCGGCGGCTGTTGGCGGCGGTTCTCGTGTCGCGCCAGCGAGGGTACGAAATCTCAACTGCCAGAGGCACATTGCGCATGGCCGCGTTTGTCCAGCGGTTGGCTGGCGTATGCCAAGCATTGCGACGACGAAGGATGTCGACTATGCCCCAGACAACTGCGGCTCGACGGTCGCGTGGTCCTTCCTATGGTGACGAATAGCTGAGGAAGTCACGCCGCCGAGGTGTGCCCGCACCGCCGGATGGGCAATCAGACGGTAACGGAACCGCCAGACCAGGAGCATCCCGTGGACAAATTCTCAACCGTCACCCTGAACACCGGGCGGCCGATGCCCGTGCTGGGCCTCGGCACCTGGCAGCTCACCGATCACACCGCCACGACCGTCCAGCATGCGCTGCAACTGGACTATCGGATGATCGACACGTCCTCCGATTACGGCACGCAGCCGGCGATCGGTGAGGCGATGCGCAAGTGCGACATCGACCGCGGCGAGATCTTCGTGGTCAACAAGGTCGAGGAAAACGACGACGCGTTCTCGGCGGCCGATGACTACCGCAACGCACAACGCGTCGTAGCAGTAGACGAGGACCGGTCGGTCTTTGTCCAGTCGTGACGGCGCCTGCTCGGCCAGCTTCTCGATGGGGATGTTGATTGCCCGGGCAGGTGTGCGTCGTCGTATTCGCTGCGCGGAAGTACCTCCACCACCTGTGCACATGCAGCGATGAGCCGCCCGACCTCGTTTCGGCTTACGTCTCTGACCATCAGCTCAGCGCTACCCGGCATCCCGACGGCTAACGTTTCCGTTCCCCTTCCGGGGGTGAGAGATCCCTAAACTCGCAATGGCAGCTGGAGGGCAGCCGACGACGGCTTACGCCGAACGGGGGGATTGACCCATGCACTGCCTAGTACAGGGAACAGATCGCGGCGCCGCAGATTAGGGCTCTTGGTGTGGTGGGTATGTGAATCATCACAATGTTCGCCGACTATTGGCGGCCACCGAACCTGCTGAGTTCGTACCGGCCGAAAGGCGTCATCAAAGGATGAGCGGCCAAGGCGCGCCGACGATTGGGGTCGAGGAGGAGTACTTCCTCGTCAACCCAATTCGCCGCGTGCCGGAGCCAGCCGGTGCCAGGGTCGTTGCACGGGCGGCACAGAGTCTGGGCGATCAAGTCGCCGGTGAGTTCACCCAGTACCAACTCGAAGTGAAGACACCACCGTGCGTGGACGCCGCGGCGCTTCGGGAGCAACTGCTCCAGTTGCGCACCGCCGCCGGGGCAGCTGCAGCGGCGGAGGGGCTGCGCATCTGCGCCTCCGGCACCCCCGTCGTCGCAGACCACAATCCCGCCGCGGTTGGCGACCATCCCCGGTACCGTGCCGGCGTCAAGCAGTACCGCGCCATGCTGGACGACTTCGCGGTCTGCGCCCTCCACACGCACGTCCATCTGCCCGACCGCGAAACAGCGGTATTGGTCGGCAATCACCTCAGGCCCTGGCTGCCACTCCTCGTGGTGCTGAGCGCCAATTCGCCGTTCCACCAAGGACACGACACCGGCTACGCCAGCTGGCGAACGGTTATCAGAAGCCGGTTCCCATGTCTCGGCCCTCCCCCGTACGCCGAATCACTACGGCACCATCACGAAATCGCCACGGCCATGGCCGAATCCGAAGCAATGCTGGACGCCGGCACCCCGTTCTGGGACATCCGGCCGAACCCGCATCTGCCTACGCTGGAGATCCGGACCATGGACGTGATCGCCGACGTCGACGACACGCTGGCTCTGACCGTACTGATCAGGGCGCTCGTGACAACCGCGACTGCAAAGGTGCGCTGCGGCGACCCGGGCCCCCATCCGTGCGGTGAACTACTGCGGGCCGCGTACTGGCGGGCGGCCAGAGACGGCTGGTCAGGCAGCGGTGTGGATGCGCTGTCCGGACAGATTCTTCCGGCCCCAGTACAGGCCCGGCGACTCTTCGACCACATCAGGCCTGCGCTGGAGGAACACGGGGACACCGATTTGGTGTCGGCGTTTCTGCGGCGCCTCGCGGCACGCGGAACTGGCGCCGATCGCCAGCGTGCCTTCGCCACGCAGCACCGATCACTCATGGGAGTCGTGGACGGCCTCGTCGCGTTGACCGCGTCTGCTCCATGCTGATCGGCACGGGATCAATCGGCGGGAGCGAACGTAATTACCAGTACGTCTCGGTGCGCGGGCTCGGTGGGATCGACGGGGCGAATCGGCGAGACGGCGTGCAGGGTGCGACGGTCGTCACCCAGCAGCAGGGTGCCGGGCTCGGACAACGTTGCCGTCAGAAGGCGGTGGCCGTGCTGGTCGCAAACCGAACTCTCCCCGCCGGCGATGTTGTGCCGCCCTATCAGCAGCGAGGTGACGAGTGTGACACCGTCGCGGTGCAGACCTTCGGGTGTGGGTTGCCCCTCACCCTCCGCCGATGCGAGAACCCGAAACGGGTGCACTTTTGCGGTCCATTCGGCAACATCATCCAGCGCCGTAGCCAACCTGCCCAGTAGCCGCAGCACCTTGTGCAGCAGCGGATCGCTCGTGAAGGCGTCGGCCAGCGGCTCGAAGTGGCGGTCCCTCTCGATGTAGAGGGGATTGGAGTTCTCGGGCTGCGCAAACGCTCGGTGTGGCATCGGCATCGCCACCTCATCGGCCGCCTTGTAGCAGAACGACCCGTAGCGGCGCAGCCGCCGCGTTCCGAGCTCGGCAGCATAGCTGTCGGGCACCAGCTTCTCCCAGTGCGAGGAAAACCGGACCCATGCATCGTCGTCGGCGCCAATGCATTTCGTCAGTTCCGCAGCGCGCATTAGGCACACCCCGACGGAAGTGAGTAGTCGCCCGGCGGCCTCAACCGGATCGGCATCCACTCGCGTCATCGCTCCACGCCTCCGATCGGCCAACTTCGCCCGCTGGGTACCTGGCAGTCGGTGCCGCTAAACGCGATGGATCATCGTTTGACTTATCCCACAGCGTGATCGGGCTGCACCCAGGGGTTTGAGAGATAAGTGCCGGGGGTAGCAAACCGATATGACCAGCGCATCGAGCTTGGTCGAGCCCAGGCTTCCTTGCGCCAGGGGGCCGTTATCGCTAACAGTCTTGGAACTGCTCACAAGCGAGCCCTCCACGTACTCACCGGGCATCGACGTACCAGGCGACGACTCGGACCCTTATGGCCTCGACCTGCAGTTGGCGCTGTATACCTGCTACGAGTTGCACTACCGGGGCTTCGCCGGCATCAACCCGCTGTGGGAGTGGAATCCCACCCTTTTAGCGCTGCGCTCCTGCCTCGAAGATGTGTTCCTCGCGGCCGTCCGGCGCGACGTCGGGCAGATCGGCCCCGATGAAACCGCTGCGGCGGAGATGGCCGCGCTTTCGGTGGAGCCCGTCGACGGCCGAGGGCTGTCGCATTTTCTACGCGATGACGGCACCTGGGAGCAGATGCGTGAATACTTCGCGCACCGGTCGCTGTATCACCTGAAGGAGGCCGATCCTCACGCGTGGGCGATCCCCCGGCTCACTGGCCAGGCCAAGGCATCTTTCGTGGCCGTTGAGTTCGATGAGTATGGCGGCGGCCACGGTGAACGTGTCCATCAGCGTCTCTTCGCCGATCTGATGGACGCCGCCGGACTCGACCCGAGCTACCTGGCATATCTCGACGACGTTCCGGCGCAGACTCTGGCGACGGTCAACCTGATGTCCCTGTTCGGGCTGCACCGCCGCTTTCTCGGCGCCGTGATGGGCCACTTCGCCGCCACAGAGATCACATCATCGCCGGGCTCACGCCGATTGGCCGAGGCGCTTGAGCGAATGGGCGCTCCTGAGCGGTGTATCCACTTCTACCGCGAGCATGTGGAGGCCGACGCGGTGCACGAACAGGTGGTCCGCACCAGCGTGGTTGACGATCTCATCGCCAGGCAGCCACACCTCGAGGCCGACGTGGTCTTCGGCATCCGCGCACGTGACGTTGTCGAAAACCGTCTCGCCGAGTACCTGATGAAGAACTGGACCGCCGGCGAGACGTCTTTGCGGCAGCCCCTCAGCTAGTCTTGCGAACCCTCGCGCGATGGCTGGTATCGCATAGCGGATAGGTCTTGCTCCGCCCGCAAGAACAGATAGCCACCATGAATCGGTCGGAATCCACGCTGGTGCCATCTGACAGCTCGATGTGTACCGGGCCCTCGACCAACACCGGTCCGGTTGGCACGACGCGAACCCACCGCTTCGAGCAACTCATCTCTTGTCCGCCCGAATCACCACCAGCTCCTCCTCTCGGCGCCCCGCGTGCAGTCGTCCGATCCGCTCGAGCCATCCCGCGCGCGCCGACAGCACGGGCCCGAACGGAATCGACTGCCACAACACGATTTCGGCCTCCATACCAGCAGACCGAAAGGCCGTAAGCGACATTTCGACGCCGGAAAACTCCGACTGCACCAGCAGCATGGTGCCACCCCGGACCAACAACCGCGGCGCGGATTCGCAGAGCGGATCGAGAACACGACGGCCATCGCCACCGGCGTTCCAAGCCGATGCCGGTCCCACGCCGGCCGGAATTATCTCGGTGTGGAAGTCGGAGCCCACCGGTACATACGGCGGATTGGTAACCACCAAATCGTATGGCCCCGATGCCACCGCTGCCGCCACCGAGCCACGCCTCACGTCGACGTCAACGCCGGCCCTTCGCGCATTGACACGCGAACAACGCACCGCACGCGGACAAGTGTCGAAGGCCGTCACAGCGGCCGCCCCGAGGTGGGCCGCCGCGATCGCCACCACGCCGCTTCCCGTACACAGGTCGAGCACACGTCTGCCTCCTGACAGCATGCATAGCGTCAGCGCGTCGATGAGCAGTTGCGAATCATGCTGGGGCGCGTAGACCCCGGCGTCGGTGACGACGGTGTCGCCGGTTCCCAGACATGTCGTTATCAACGTGAATCCAATGCCTTTCGACGGCGGTTGTCGCCGTTGCGTTACCAAATGCCCTCCTCGATAACCGCTCAAACCTTACGAATCCGCTGACAGCTGGGGCCCGATGCAATCGGCGAGCCAACCGGCGCTTGGTAATCAAGTTGGGTTGTTGTCGACGTGCACGCCGTCGGATACCGCCACGTGAACCGACATCGAAGTCGTATATCCCAGCCGGGGCCCGTGACAGCTTCAGTCCCGTGCAACGGCTCCGACACGCCCAGCGGCACCTATGGCTCGTGCACGTCACCGCGTCGCACGCCGCGATCACCGCGTTGCGCGCGGATCGGATACTGGAAATCGTTGGGCACCGACGTAATTGGCGGCAGCCAAGGACCCCGAAACCTATTCCCTCACGGTCTGATAGTTGACGGCCTCGCTGCCGCGCATAGCCCGCCGGCACCGCGGGTAATCCGCCGCCATGGCGAAAATCGGATACTTCCTCTCCAGCGAACAATTCGATCCGGCACAGCTGGTGGACCAAGCCAATCGAGCGGAGGCGGCCGGTTTCGACGCGTTGTGGGTTTCGGATCATTTTCACCCGTGGAGCAGCGGCGAAAGGCCCATTCGTCTGGGGCGTGATCGGCGCGCTGTCGCAGGTGACGACGCTACCGGTGACCACGGCTACTGCCTTGCCTGCCCGACGCCGGCCTCGCAGCGGCCCACCGGTTGTGGGCCAATGAGCAACTGCCAGGCCGGCTCGCCCAAACACTGCCCACACCAAGGGATTTCGGTGCAGCAATGACACTGGTTCCACCTGAGCGCGTTGCCGAGGCGGTCACCTGCGGCGCGGATCCCGACAAGCACGCCGGGCAGGTCCGCGCCTACCTGGACGCTGGCATCGACGAGGTCTACGTGCAGAAGATCGGGCCCGACATGAATGGGTTCTTCACCGCGTGGCAGCGCGACGTGCTGCCTCAGCGGCGCGGATAGGCGCCAGACCAGTCAGCTTCGGTGCGGAACGAACTCCTGCGACTTGACCTTGGGAGGCGGACCGTTGCTACCACGGAGCGGCTGACCCGTTGGCACATTATTGGCACAGCGGGGGTTGACCGTCACGGCGTGTTCCCCGTTTGACCTGGGAAACGACTGGTGGGCGCGAAAGGTATCGAACCTACGACCGCTGGTGTGTAAAACCAGAGCTCTACCACTGAGCTACGCGCCCGTGCCGGGCAGGCTACACGCCGCCGACCTGCAGGTGGAAATCCGTCAGCCCGACTCGCAACGCCTTCAACGCGTCGGTCCAAACCGACTGATCGCGCGCGCTCCCCCGGCTGCTTCATCTCGGCGAACCGGATGATGCCCGAGCGGTCCACGACGAAGGTGCCACGGTTGGCGAAGCCGGCGTCGTCGTTGAACACCCCGTAGGCCTGGCTGACCGCGCCGTGCGGCCAGAAGTCCGACAGCACCGGAAAGGTGAAGCCGCTCTGGATCGCCCAGACCTTGTGGGTGGGCGGCGGGCCGACCGAGATGGCCAGAGTCGCCGTGTCGTCGTTCTCGTAGTCGGGCAGGTGATCACGGATCTCGTCGAGCTCGCCCTGGCAGATGCCGGTGAACGCCAGCGGGAAGAACACCAGCAGCACGTTCTTGACGTCACGGAAGCTGCTCAGCGTGACCGGCTGGCCGTTCTGGTCCTGCAGCGTGAAGTCCGGAGCCTCGGTGCCCACGTCGAGCACTAGCGTCTCCCCGCCGCCTTGGACTTCGGCTGCACCAGCCGGCTCGCGCTCCAGTCACCGAGGTTGGCCGACGACGTCTGCATCAGCCCCGCCGTCGGCGCCGATTCGGCGATCTCGGCGGGCATCACGTGCCCGGGCTTGCCGGTCTTGGGCGTGACGACCCAGATCACGCCGTCGTCGGCCAGCGGCGTGATGGCGTCCATCAACCGGTCGACCAGGTCGCCGTCGCCGTCGCGCCACCACAGCAACACGACGTCGATGACCTCGTCGGCGTCCTCGTCGAGCAGCTCGCCGCCGCACGCGTCTTCGATGTCGGCCCGGATGTCGTCGTCGGTGTCCTCGTCCCAGCCCAACTCCTGCACAACCTGATCTTTTTGGATGCCCAGTCTGCGGGCGTAGTTCGGGGCGTCATCCGCCGCGACCACCGTCGGTCCTCCTTCAGCCAGCTCGAGCGCATCATGCAGCTCGCGATGTCTGGGCCCTATCGTCGCACGACGCCACGCGAGCAGCGTGCACTGGCGGCCAGGTTCGTCAATATGCGGCGTCGCACAGATTCAGCGCGGTCGTCTTCGAGTCGTTCAACTCGGTGATCGCGACGTTGAATTCCTCGGGTCCGTAATTGCCTGCGATCGCGGTCGCGACGCCCCGCGCCGCGTCGACCCAGCCGTTCAGCGCGTCCCTCAGCTCGGGCGACAGCGGGTCGGACACGCTGCGGGCCACCACGTCGGCGCTGTGGTTGAGGGCATCGATGGCGGGACCGGCCTGGGCTCCCGACGTCGGCGGCGTTGGCGTTGAAGGCGTCGACGTAGTTGTTGACCGCGGTGATCGCGTCCACGCTGGACGAACTCAGCGCTTCACACGAGGAATGGATCGCCTCCGTGGTGAGCGACTCCTGGCGTTCGGACTTCGCGCGCGCTGGAGCTGGCCGCCGACTCCTCGATCGACGCCGACACCGACGCCCGATAGACCGGCGCCTCGGCGGCGTCCACCTTCGGCGTGCCCTCGGTGACGCTGCTGCATCCGACGATGATCATCGCCAGGGCAGCCAGGCTGCCCATCACCAGGGCGGCGATCCGCAGCCGCTTCGCGCCCAGCCCACCCATCAGCACGGTCTGCAGACGTTACCGGTTCGATCCCTCGATCGCCGGTTCATTCCATGCCGCACCCCCAGCAGTGCGCGTGGGGCAGGATAGGAGGAGGATAGAGGCCGCTGCGCCGACCGCGTACGCACCTTAAGCACCTAATACCGCCTAACAAGGAGCGGAAGTTGACCACCGAGTTCGTGCGCCAAGACCTGGCCCAAAACTCCACCACCGCAGCCGAACCCGACCGGGTTCGGGTGATCCGCGAAGGCGTCGCGTCGTATCTGCCCGATATCGATCCCGACGAGACCGCCGAATGGCTGGAGTCGTTCGACGATTGCTGGAGCGGTCCGGGCCGGCGCGGGCGCGCTACCTGATGTTGCGCATGCTGGAACGCGCCGGCGAACAGCGGGTGGCCATCCCCGCGCTGACGTCGACCGACTACGTGAACACCATCCCGACCGAGCTGGAGCCGTGGTTCCCCGGCGACGAGGACGTCGAGCGCCGCTACCGGGCATGGATCCGGTGGAACGCCGCCATCATGGTGCACCGGGCGCAGCGTCCGGGAGTCGGTGTGGGAGGCCATATTTCGACGTACGCGTCGTCGGCGGCGCTGTACGAGGTCGGCTTCAACCACTTCTTCCGCGGCAAGTCCCATCCCGGCGGCGGCGACCAGATCTTCATCCAGGGCCACGCCTCGCCGGGCATCTACGCCCGCGCGTTCCTGGAGGGCCGGCTAACCGCCGACCAGCTTGACGGCTTCCGCCAGGAGCACAGCCACCCCGGCGGCGGCCTGCCGTCCTACCCGCACCCGCGGCTGATGCCGGACTTCTGGGAGTTCCCCACGGTGTCGATGGGCCTTGGCCCGATGAACGCGATCTACCAGGCCCGGTTCAACCACTACCTGAACGACCGCGGCATCAAGGACACCTCCGACCAGCATGTGTGGGCGTTCCTCGGCGACGGCGAGATGGACGAGCCGGAGAGCCGCGGCCTGATCCAGGTCGCCGCCAACGAGGCGCTGGACAACCTGACCTTCGTCGTCAACTGCAACCTGCAGCGCCTCGACGGCCCGGTCCGCGGCAACGGCAAGATCATCCAGGAGCTGGAGTCGTTCTTCCGCGGCGCCGGCTGGAACGTCATCAAGGTGGTGTGGGGCCGCGAGTGGGACGCGCTGCTGCACGCCGACCGCGACGGCGCGCTGGTCAACCTGATGAACACCACGCCCGACGGCGACTACCAGACGTACAAGGCCAACGACGGCGGCTACGTCCGCGACCACTTCTTCGGCCGCGACCCGCGCACCAAGGCGCTGGTCGAGAACATGTCCGACGCCGACATCTGGAATCTCAAGCGCGGCGGCCACGACTACCGCAAGGTGTACGCCGCCTACCGGGCCGCCACCGAGCACAAGGGCCAGCCGACGGTGATCCTGGCCAAGACCATCAAGGGCTACTCGCTGGGCGCGCACTTCGAGGGCCGCAACGCCACGCACCAGATGAAAAAGCTTGCGCTGCAAGACCTCAAGTACTTCCGCGATGCGCATCCGGATCCCGATCAGCGACGAGCAGATCGAGGAGAACCCGTACCTGCCGCCGTACTACCACCCCGGCCCGGAGGCCCCGGAGATCCGCTACATGCTGGAACGGCGGCGCGCGCTCGGCGGCTTCCTGCCGGAGCGCCGCACCAAGTCCAAGGCGCTGACGCTGCCCGGCACGCGACACCTACAAGGCGCTCAAGAAGGGCTCGGGCAACCAGGAGGTGGCCACCACCATGGCGACCGTGCGCACGTTCAAGGAACTGTTGCGGGACAAGGAGATCGGCCCGCGCATCGTGCCGATCATCCCCGACGAGGCCCGCACGTTCGGCATGGACTCGTGGTTCCCGAGCCTGAAGATCTACAACCGCAACGGCCAGCTCTACACCGCGGTCGACGCCGAACTGATGCTGGCGTACAAGGAAAGCGAAATCGGCCAGATCCTGCACGAGGGCATCAACGAGGCCGGCTCGACGGCGTCGTTCACCGCGGCGGGCACGTCGTACTCCACGCACAACGAGCCGATGATCCCGATCTACATCTTCTATTCGATGTTCGGGTTCCAGCGCACCGGCGACGGGTTCTGGGCGGCGGCCGACCAGATGGCCCGCGGCTTCGTGCTCGGCGCCACCGCGGGCCGCACCACGCTGATCGGCGAAGGCCTGCAGCACGCCGACGGGCACTCGCTGCTGCTGGCGGCGACCAACCCGGCCGTGGTGGCCTACGACCCGGCGTTCGCCTACGAGATCGCCTACATCGTGGAGAGCGGGCTGCACCGGATGTACGGCGAGAACCCGGAGAACATCTACTTCTATATGACGATCTACAACGAGCCCTACGTGCAGCCCGCCGAGCCGGAGGGCCTCGACGTCGAGGGCTTGCTGCGCGGCATCTACCGCTACCAGCAGGCGCCGGAGAAGCGGACCAACGTCGCGCAGATCCTGGTCTCGGGCGTGGCCATGCCGTCGGCGCTGAAGGCCGCCGAGCTGCTGGCCGACGAGTGGGACGTCGCCGCCGACGTGTGGTCGGTGACCAGCTGGGGCGAGCTCAACCGCGACGGCGTGGCGATCGAGAAGCAGCGGCTGCGCCATCCCGAGCGCCCGGCCGGCACGCCGTACGTCACCACGGCGCTGGCCGACGCGGCCGGCCCGGTGGTCGCGGTGTCGGACTGGATGCGGGCGGTGCCCGAGCAGATCCGGCCGTGGGTGCCCGGCACCTACATCACGCTGGGCACCGACGGGTTCGGCTTCTCCGACACCCGTCCGGCGGCGCGCCGCTACTTCAACACCGACGCCGAGTCGATCGCGGTCGCGGTGCTCGAAGGCCTGGCCCGCGACGGCAACATCGACCAGTCGGTGGCCGTCGAGGCGGCCCGCAAGTACAAGATCGACGACGTGATGGCCGCGCCGGAGCAGACGTCCGACCCGGGAGTCGGCGCTAGCTCGTTGGAGGATTCTTACAGCGCAATGGCGTAGCTTTTAGGGATGCCCGACAATCGGTACGTCCCGCCGAAGTCCACGGTCGAGGTGCTGGAGACCGTCCCCGACTCGGTGCTGCGCCGGTTGAAGCAGTACTCGGGCACGTTGGCCACCGAAGCGGTGCACGCCCTGGAGGAGCGGCTGCCGTTCTTCGCCGACCTCGAGGCGTCGCAGCGGGCCAGCGTGCAACTGGTCGTGCAGACCGCGGTGGTCAACTTCGTCGAGTGGATGCGCGACCCGCAGAGCGATGTCGGCTACACGGCGCAGGCCTTCGAGGTGGTCCCGCAGGACCTGCGGCGGCGCATCGCGCTGCGGCAGTCCGTCGAGATGGTGCGGACCACCATGGAGTTCTTCGAGGAAGTGGTGCCGCTGCTGGCCCGCTCCGAGGAACAGCTCACCGCGCTGACCGGCCGGAATCCTGCGCTACAGCCGCGATTTGGCGTTCGCCGCCGCCACCGCCTACGCCGACCAGGCCGAAGCCCGCGGCGCGTGGGACACCCGGATGGAGGCCAACGTCGTCGACGCCGTGGTCCGCGGCGACACCGGACCCGAGCTGCAATCCCAGGCCGCCGCGCTGAACTGGGACGCCACCGCGCCGGCCACCGTGATCGTGGGCCTGCCGCAGCCCGACCGCATCGATCTGGCCAGCGACGACGTCCACGACGTGGTCGACCCGCAACGGGCGCGCGGCGTTGTCCGATGTGCACGGCACCTGGCTGGTGGCCATCGTGTCGGGCCCGCTGCACCATGACCGAGCGGTTCCTCGACCGAGCTGCTGACGGTTTTCGCCGACGGGCCCGTGGTGATCGGGCCGACGGCGCCGACGTTGGGCGCCGCGCACCGCAGCGCCACCGAGGCGATCGCCGGGATGAACGCCGTCGCGGGCTGGAGCGGGGCGCCGCGGCCGGTGTCGGCGCGCGAACTGCTGCCCGAGCGCGCGCTGCTGGGCGATGCGACCGCGATCGCCGCGCTGGAGGCGGAGGTGATGCGGCCGCTGGCGGACGCCGGTCCGGCGCTGACCGAGACACTGGACGCGTATCTGGACTCCGGCGGCGCCATCGAGGCGTGCGCCCGCAAATTGTTCGTTCATCCAAATACCGTCCGCTACCGGCTCAAACGAATCGCCGACTTCACCGGCCGCGATCCCACGCTTCCGCGCGACGCGTATGTGCTCCGAGTCGCCGCGACGGTCGGCCGGCTCAGCCGTCAGGCGTACCATCCCAGCACGTCAAATGCGGCAGCTGCGCAGGTGCCGACGGTCCGTCCCGCCCCCGCGGGCGCCCATCGGGCCGTATAACAGGTCAGCAAAAGATTTCAGAGCGGTCTCGATGGAGTCGCATCACATGCCGTTTTGTGGGCTCTCCACAAAAACATAAGACAAGGTTCATAATCTCTTACACCGCGCAAAACCGTCTTCACAGTGTTCTCTTAGAGAGTGCTTGCACTTCTTGCGCCCGGACAGGGCTCCCAGACTCCCGGCATGCTCACCGCGTGGCTTGAGCTGCCCGGTGCCGCCGAGCGTCTCGCGGCCTGGTCGGAGATCAGCGGCCTCGACCTGGCCCGCCTGGGCACCACGGCGACCGCCGAGGAGATCACCGACACCGCGGTGACGCAGCCGCTCGTGGTGGCCGCGACGCTGCTGGCCCACGAGGAGCTGACCACAGCGCGGTCTGCTGCGCCAACGCCGACGCCGTGGTCGCGGGCCATTCGGTCGGTGAGATCGCCGCCTACGCGATCGCCGGCGTCATCTCCGCCGACGACGCCGTCAAGCTGGCCGCCACCCGCGGCGCCGAGATGGCCAAGGCCTGCGCGCTCGAGCCGACCGGCATGTCCGCGGTGCTCGGCGGCGACGAGGCCGAGGTGCTGGCCCGCCTCGAGGAGCTGGATCTGACCCCCGCCAACCGCAATGCCGCCGGCCAGATCGTCGCCGCCGGCAGCCTGGCCGCGCTGAGCAAGCTGGCCGAGGATCCGCCCGCCAAGGCCCGGGTCCGCCCGCTGGCCACCGCCGGCGCGTTCCACACCCGCTACATGGCCTCGGCGCTGGACGGATACGCCGCCGCCGCCGAGGGTGTAACAACCAAGGAGCCCACGGCGAAGCTTCTGTCGAACGCCGACGGCCAGCCGGTGGCCTCGGCCGCGGACGCCATGAGCAAGCTGGTGTCGCAGATGACCCGGCCCGTGCGCTGGGACCTGTGCACCGAGACCATGCGTGCCAACAACGTGACCGCGATCGTCGAGTTCCCGCCCGCCGGGACGCTCGCCGGGATCGCCAAACGCGAACTTCGGGGGGTGCCGACGCACGCCGTCAAGTCCCCCGCTGACCTGGACGGGCTATCCGAGCTCTAGAGGGACTACCCCCGGCGCCGCGCCGGGATCACAACCACATATCCGACGTCAATTTCCGCAGTATCAACCCAATTAGAAGGAGCCACCGTGCCCGCCACTCAGGAAGAAATCATCTCCGGTCTCGCCGAGATCATCGAAGAGGTCACCGGTATCGAGCCGTCCGAGGTCACCCCGGAGAAGTCGTTCGTCGACGACCTGGACATCGACTCGCTGTCGATGGTCGAGATCGCCGTGCAGACCGAGGACAAGTACGGCGTGAAGATCCCCGACGAGGACCTCGCCGGTCTGCGCACCGTCGGTGACGTCGTCGCCTACATCCAGAAGCTCGAAGAAGAGAACCCCGAGGCCGCCGCGGCCATTCGCGCGCAGATCACGGAGAGCAAGTGACCAGACCTTCCACTGCTAACGGCGGTTTCCCCAATGTTGTGGTAACCGCCGTCACGGCGACGACTTCGATCGCGCCGGACATCGAGAGCACGTGGAAGGGCTTGCTGGCCGGCGAAAGCGGCATCCGCGTACTCGAGGACGAGTTCGTCACCAAGTGGGACCTGCAGGTCAGGATCGGTGGGCACCTCAAGGAGCCCATCGACCCACTGATGACCCGGCTGGACATGCGGCGTATGTCGTACGTCCAGCGCATGGCCAAGCACCTCGGCAACCAGCTGTGGGAGACCGCAGGCACGCCCGAGGTCGATCCGGACCGTTTCGCGGTCGTGATCGGCACCGGCCTCGGTGGCGGCGAGAAGATCGTCGAAACCTACGACGCGATGAACGAGGGCGGGCCCCGCAAGGTGTCGCCGCTCGCGGTTCAGATGATCATGCCCAACGGCGCGGCCGCGGTCGTCGGGCTGGAGCTCGGCGCACGCGCCGGGGTCATCACCCCGGTGTCGGCCTGCTCGTCGGGTTCCGAGGCGATCGCCCACGCGTGGCGTCAGATCGTCATGGGTGACGCCGACATCGCCGTCTGCGGTGGTGTCGAGGGCGGCATCGAGGCGCTGCCGATCGCGGCGTTCTCGATGATGCGCGCGATGTCGACCAACAACGACAACCCGGAGGGCGCGTCGCGGCCGTTCGACAAGAACCGCGACGGGTTCGTGTTCGGCGAGGCCGGCGCGCTCATGGTCATCGAGACCGAGGAGCACGCCAAGGCCCGCGGCGCCAAGCCGCTGGCCCGGCTGCTGGGCGCGGGCATCACGTCCGATGCGTTCCACATGGTCGCCCCGGCCGCCGACGGCCTGCGGGCCGGGCACGCGATGAAGCGTGCGATGGAGACCGCGGGACTGGAGCCCAAGGACATCAACCATGTCAACGCCCACGCCACGGCCACGTCGATCGGTGACGTCGCCGAGGCCAACGCGATCCGGGTCGCAGGCGTCGAGCACGCCGCGGTGTACGCGCCGAAGTCGGCGCTCGGCCACTCCATCGGTGCGGTCGGTGCGCTGGAGTCGGTGCTGACGGTGCTCACGCTGCGTGACGGCGTCATTCCACCGACACTGAACTATGAGACCCCCGATCCCGAGATCGATCTCGATGTTGTTGCGGGCGAGCCTCGATATGGCGAATACCAGTACGCCATCAACAACTCGTTCGGTTTCGGTGGTCACAATGTCGCCCTGGCGTTCGGGCGTTACTGAGACGCGAGAGGAACCATCGGAGCTTCAATGGCAGGGTTGACACGGCTCTCCACGGGGAACGGCTTCCCCAATGTGGTCGTCACCGGCGTCGCGATGACGACCGCCCTGGCAACCGATGCGGACAACACCTGGAAGAAGCTGCTGGACGGGCAGAGCGGCATCCGCAAGCTCGATGATCCGTTCGTCGAGCAGTACGACCTGCCGGTCCGTATCGGCGGGCACCTTCTCGAGGATTTCGACCATGAGCTGACGCGCGTCGAACTGCGCAGGCTGTCGTATCTGCAGAAGATGTCCACCGTGCTGTCGCGCCGTGTGTGGGAGAACGCGGGCTCACCGGAGCCGGACCCCAGGCGGCTGATGGTGTCCATCGGCACTGGCATGGGGTCCACCGAAGAGCTCGTGTTCAGCTATGACGGCATGCGGGCGAACGGTCTTCGCGCGGTGTCGCCGCTGGCGGTGCAGATGTACATGCCCAATGCGGCGGCCGCGGCCGTCGGGCTGGAGCGCAAGGCCAGGGCCGGGGTTTCCACCCCTGTCTCGGCCTGTGCCTCCGGTTCCGAGGGCATCGCGCAGGCATGGCGCAGCATCGTGCTCGGCGAGGCCGACATCGCGATCTGCGGTGGCGTCGAAACGAGGATCGAGGCGGTGCCGATTGCCGGATTCGCGCAGATGCGAATCGTGTTGTCCACCACCAACGATGATCCGGCGGGCGCCTGTCGCCCGTTCGACAAGGACCGCAACGGCTTCGTGTTCGGCGAGGCCGGCGCGCTGATGGTGATCGAGACCGAGGAACACGCAAAGGCGCGTGGCGCGCACATCCTCGGCCGGATCATGGGCGCGAGCATCACCTCGGACGGATATCACATCGTGGCGCCCGATCCCAACGGCGAGCAGGCCGGGTACGCGATGACGCGTGCCATTGAACTCGCCGGCCTGAAGCCCACCGACATCGACCACGTCAACGCGCATGCCACCGGCACCAGCGTCGGCGACGTGGCCGAGGGCAAGGCAATCAACAACGCGATGGGCGGCCACAAGCCGGCGGTGTACGCGCCCAAGGCGGCGCTCGGCCATTCGGTCGGCGCGGTCGGTGCGGTGGAGTCCATCTTGACCGTAATGGCGTTGCGGGACGGGCTCATTCCCCCGACGCTGAACCTGAAGAACCTCGATCCGGAAATCGACCTTGACGTGGTCGCCGGCGAGCCGCGGTCAGGAAATTTCCAATATGCGATCAACAATTCGTTCGGATTCGGTGGGCACAACGTCGCGCTCGCCTTCGGGAAGTACTGACATTCAGCGTTTCTCGGAGCGGCCGACATCCGGCAGCCACAGGAGGTTTCTATGACAACCATGGTCCCCGAGGCCGTCGGCGAATCGCTCGACCCACGCGATCCGCTACTGCGCTTGAGCACGTTCTTTGACGACGGCAGCGTCGAGCTGCTGCACGAGCGGGACCGCTCGGGCGTGCTGGCCGCTGCCGGCACCGTCAACGGCGTGCGCACCGTCGCGTTCTGCACCGACGGCACCGTCATGGGCGGGGCCATGGGTGTGGAGGGCTGCGCTCACATCGTCAACGCGTACGACACCGCCATCGAGGAGCAGAGCCCGATCGTAGGCATCTGGCATTCCGGTGGTGCGCGCCTGGCCGAGGGCGTAAAGGCGCTGCACGCAGTCGGTTTGGTCTTCGAGGCCATGATCCGGGCATCCGGATACGTCCCCCAGATCTCGGTCGTCGTCGGCTTCGCGGCCGGCGGCGCCGCATATGGGCCCGCCCTGACCGACGTCATCGTGATGGCGCCGGACAGCCGGGTGTTCGTCACCGGACCCGACATCGTGCGCAGTGTCACCGGTGAGGACGTCGACATGGCGTCGCTCGGCGGCCCGGACACCCATCACAAGAAGTCGGGTGTGTGCCACATCGTGGCCGACGACGAACTCGACGCCTACGAGCGTGGACGCCGCCTGGTCGGATTGTTCTGCCAGCAGGGTCATTTCGACCGCAGCAAGGCCGAGGCCGGGGACACCGACCTGCACGCGTTGCTCCCGGATTCCCCCCGCCGTGCCTACGACGTGCACCCGCTGGTGGATGGGTTGCTCGACGCCGAGACCCCCTTCGAGGAGTTCCAGGGCAAGTGGGCGCCGTCGATCGTGGTCGGCCTTGGCCGACTGTCCGGCCGGACGGTCGGTGTGCTGGCCAACAACCCGCTGCGACTGGGTGGATGCCTGAACTCCGAAAGCGCCGAGAAGGCTGCACGTTTCGTGCGCCTGTGCGACGCGTTCGGGATCCCGATGGTGGTCATCGTCGATGTGCCGGGCTATCTGCCGGGTGTCGACCAGGAGTGGGGCGGCGTGGTGCGACGTGGCGCCAAGCTGCTGCACGCTTTCGGCGAGTCGACCGTCCCGCGGGTGACACTGGTTACCCGAAAGATCTACGGCGGTGCCTACATTGCGATGAACTCACGGTCGCTGAACGCCACCAAGGTGTTCGCGTGGCCGGACGCGGAGGTCGCGGTGATGGGCGCCAAGGCCGCCGTCGGCATTCTGCACAAGAAGAAGTTGGCCGCCGCGGCGGACCACGAGCGCGACGCACTGCATGACGAGCTGGCGGCCGAGCACGAGAGGATCGCCGGCGGCGTGGACGCCGCCATCGAGATCGGCGTGGTCGACGAGAAGATCGACCCGGCGCACACCCGCAGCAAGCTGACCCAGGCCCTGGCCGAGGCTCCGCAGCGCCGCGGCCGGCACAAGAACATCCCGCTGTAACTTCCCTGCGCGAACAGACGCGAAAGCCCCCGACACCCCGTGGGCGTTTTCTAGGGGTCGTCGCAACACTGCCTGGTTATTGGGTGGTGAGTAGTAGATCACGTAAGCGCTCGGCTGGGGTGTCCCAGCCGAGCGTTTTGCGTGGGCGGCCGTTGAGTTGTTGGGCGACGTGTTCGAGGTCTTCAGGTCCGAAGACGCTCAGGTTGGTGCCTTTGGGGAAGTATTGGCGCAGTAGCCCGTTGGTGTTCTCGTTGGTGCCGCGCTGCCAGGGGCTGGCCGGATCGCAGAAGTAGACCGCCATGTCGGTGGCCATGGAGAACTGCTTGTGGCGTGCCATCTCGGCGCCCTGGTCCCACGTCAGCGAGCCGCGTAGATGCGCCGGCAGGGTTGAGATCGTGGCGATGAGCCCGTCGCGCACGGCTTCGGCGGTATGGCCGTCGGGCAGGTGCACCAGCATGGTGTAGCGGGTGGCGCGTTCGACGAGGGTGGCGATCGCAGTCTTGTTGGCTGCACCCATGATGAGATCGCCTTCCCAGTGACCCGCTACGGCGCGGTCCGCAATATCGGCGGGCCGATCGCTGATCATGATCATCGGGTCGACGAACCGGTGCGTGCGTTGGTCCGGAACTCGATGGGGTTTGCGTCTCGTTCGCCCGGACCGAAGTGCTTGGGCTACTTCGCGTTTCAGCCCGCCTCGGGCTTGGAAGTACAGCGCCTGGTAGATCGTTTCGTGGCTCACCCGCATACTCTCATCCTCCGGGAAGTCCCTACGCAGGCGGTGCGAGATCTGCTCGGGCGACAACCGTCGCGACAGTCCGCCCTTGACCGCTGCGCGCAGGTCCTGGTGCACCACCAGTTTGGACTGCTTGGGTCGAGCCCGGGCCGCCGCCGCGGCCAGTTCAGCGTGATACGGCAGATACAGCCCGTCCACGCTATGCGCATCCACCTCCCGTGACACCGTCGATTTGTGCTTGCCGATAGCGGCAGCGATCTGAGTCAACGTCTGTGCGCTCAGTAGCCCATCGGCGATCGTCAGCCGATCCTTCAGGGACAAATACCGGGTACTGATCACCTGCGGCGCGGCGCCGCCCGAAGTAGTCACAGGGGCTATGTATCGGTTCCCGCTGCGATAATCCACGACCGCGCCATCGGGGTGACGGCGTGTCGTGCCGTCCTTGCGGATTCCGTCGCGCCAGTCCCGGCCGGTGCGCTCGTGCACCCCAACCTCCCGAGCCGCCCGCGACGCTGACCAGCCCAAGTCGATGAGCTCGTCGAACCGGCGCTTGGCAGCCGCCTTGCCCCGGGGTTGCCGCGACGCGCTGACCAACCCTTCGGCTACCAGCAGCCGCCGCGCCAACGAATGCGAGACCCCAGTCGCCTTCGCGGCTTGGTTGATCGACCCGGTCGCAGTGAATACCGCCGCGACCTGTCCAACATCGACGTCGGGGCGCACCGGTCGAGACGACCCGACAGGACGGCCCGTCGCGCGCAGGATTGCATAACAGCGCTGCCGCGAAATCCCCAACGCCCCAGCGCCATCCTTCACCGACGCACCGGCATCGATCAGCCGAGCGAGCTGATCACCAAATCGAACACAATCCTCCGAAAACGACACGATCGCCGCAACCTCTCAAATCGAGAGTGTTGCGACGCCCACGGTGAACTCGCCGTGTGTTTGGGGGCTTTTGCGTCTGGTCGCAAACGGGCCTCAACCGGCCTTCGGCGCTCTGCTCTTCCGAACGGCTGCGGCCCAGCGCTCAACGCTCAGCGATCTGGGGTTCTCGGCGGCGGATCCGAACACATTCGCCGTCCAGTTCTCTGGCGCAAAAACTCCCTCGGACACACCGCGCTCCGGCGCCACCAGGACCGGCTTGTTCGACGCTATTGCCATTCCGGCTTCGATCTGCATCCATGGTGAGGTCCACACCGCGGTGACGTTGTCGATCTCTGGGGTTTCGCTTCGCCACAGTCCTTGCCGGATTTCCATCTGACGGAAACCGAGAACCACGACACCGTCGACATGCGTCATCAGATGCGACAATTGCGACCACGGGTCTCTCGTATAGTCTGCGCGACACACCATTTCGACCCGGAAGCTCCTCGACCGGATTGACTCCAGCCACGCCTCGTAGATCGCCTGCTGGATGTCATTGCGTACGGACGGCGCACAGAGCAGAGTGACCGCCGTCATGGATTGTCGCTCCGTGCGGGCACGACGCTAGTGGCTGCCGCGACACCATTTGCTGTCAGGAGCTGGGCCACCTCCACTGGGATATTGCGCGCCCCGGCGAACCTCGCGCCGCCGATCTTCGCTCCGGTGAAGTCTGCGCCGCTCAGCTCGGCCTCGCGGAAGTCTGCACGGCACAGCTCGGCATCGCGAAAGTTCGCCTTCTGGCAATCCGCCCCAAAGAACACGGCACGCTCGAGATTCGCGCCATAGAACACGGTCTTGAACGCCTTTGCGAACTTGAAGGATGTGCCCACGCATTTGGCTTGGAACAAGTCAGCGAAGGAGAGGTCAACACTTGAGGTATCTCCTTCTCGCTGACCGAGGTATGCGTTGCTTAGCTCGCAATTCTGCAGATCCGAATGGCTCAGGTCTTCGGCGTACCGAAGGCCATCAGCCAGGACCTTCTGCAAGCGGGATGGTTCGGTCTCTCGTAGCATCCCGGCGATGACTTCGACGGCCTCCTTCTTGTATGGCGTGCCCTTCTTGTACGGGGTGTACTTGGATCCGACGCCGCGGACGGCTTGCTCGCTGCTGAGGTCAAAGAACCGGCGCAAAAGCACTGCAGCCGCCATCTGCTTAACCTCGTTGTCGGCGGAAAGCGAATCAACGGTTGTCGCGAACGCCGTGCCCACAGTCGCAATGCGGTCACGCTTGGTCCTGTAATACGTAGTGATACCGAGGAACGCCGTGAGAAGCGTTGCAAGAACGCCGATCCACGCCTGCACTGCCGTCGCGGACACGTCCATCCCCTCGAGCCTACGTAACTGACGGGCACTTTACCGGTATGAGCTCGGCTACCTCCGGAGCTTGCCCCTTTGGGGTCCTATAGCGGATCAGCGCGTGGTGTAGCCGCCGTTGGCGAAGATGGTCTGCCCGGTGATCCAGTGACCTTCGTCGGCCAGGAACACCACGAGCGGCGCGATGTCGTCGATGTCGGTCAGCCGGTTGCCCATCGCCTGTGACTTGTGGAACGCCACGCGCTCGGGTGTCTCCTGGCCGTAGAAGAACGGCGTGTCCATCGGACCGGGCCCGACGTTGTTGACGTTGATGCCACGCTCGGCGAATTCCTTGGCCGCCGCCCGGGTGAAGTCCTCCACCGGGGCCTTCGCGCCCGCATACGTCGAGTAGCCGTCGGTGAACGCCGCCAGCAGCGAGGTGACGATCGTGGTCACCGAGCCGCCGTCGTTGAGCCGACGGCCCGCCTGCTGCAGGAAGAAGTAGGCGGCCTTGGCGTTGATGTCGAACATCGAATCGTATTCGGCCTCGGTGGTTTCCACGATCGGCTTGCGGAGCACCTTACCGACCGTGTTGACCGCGATGTCGACGCCGCCGAACGCGTCCACCGCGGCGCCGAACAGTGTCTCCACGTTGGCCGGCACGGTGAGGTCGCCCTGCACCTTGATCGCCTTGGCCCCGGACCCCTGGATGTGTGCGACGGTTTTGTCCGCGTCGGCTTCGGTCGCGGCGCTGTTGTAGTGAACGGCGACGTTGACGCCGCGTTCCCCCAGTGTGGTGCTGATCAAGCCCCCGAGGTTCTTGGCCCCGGCGGCGACTACTGCTGATTTGCCTGCGAGGTTGCTCATGTTCTCGACGCTAGCCGTCAAAACCGAGACTGAGAACCCCTAGCCGACGCCGGCGAGCAACTCCTCGGCGACCGCCACGACGCGCTCGCGATCGGACGCCACCAGCCCGATGCGGGTGCGACGGTCGACGATGTCGTCGATCGTCAGCGCGCCTTCGTGCGTCACCGCGTACTCGAATTCCGCCCGGGTGACGTCGATTCCGTCCGCCACCGGCTCCGTCGGCCGGTCACAGCTCGCGGCGGCGATCACGTTGGGCGCCTCGGCACCGTAGCGGGCCACCAGCGAAGACGGCAGATCGACCGGCGACCGCAGCGTCGCAACCGGATTCGCCGGCGCACCGACCAGCGGCAGGTTTCGGGTGCGGCAGCCCGACGCGCTCAGGCCCCGCAGTTCGACGGCACGGTCGAGGACATCCTCGGCCATGTATCGGTATTCGGTCAGCTTGCCGCCGATCACGCTGATGACACCCGACGGCGACTCGGTGACCGCGTGGTCCCGCGATACGTCGGCCGTGCGTCCCCTCTCCGGTGTCGATCAACGGCCGCAGCCCCGCGTATGAGCCGATGACGTCGTCGGGACCCAGCGCCACGTCCAAAGCGGTGTTCACGGTGTCCAGCAGGAACGAGATCTCCTCCGACGTCGGCTGCGGCACATCGGGAATCGGGCCTGGCGCGTCCTCGTCGGTCAGCCCCAGGTACACCCGGCCCAGCTGCTCGGGCATCGCGAACACGAATCGGTTGATCTCGCCGGGAATCGGAATCGTCAGCGCGGCAACGGGATTACCGAACGCCTTGGCGTCGAAGACAAGATGTGTGCCGCGGCTGGGCCGCACCCGGATCGATGCGTCCACCTCCCCCGCCCACACCCCGGAGGCATTGATGACCGCACGGGCCGACACGTCGAAAGACTCGCCGGAGCACTGATCGGTCAGCGTCACCGAGGTGCCGGTGGCGTTCGATGCGGCGACGCGGGTCAGGATGCGCGCGCCGTGCTGGGCCGCCGTCCGTGCCACCGCGGTGACCAGGCGGGCGTCGTCGATCAACTGGCCGTCGTAGGCGAGCAGGCCACCGGTCAGCCCGTCGCGGCGCACGCCCGGCACCAACTCGATGGCGCGCTCGGTTCCGACACAACGGGATCGTGGCAGCGTCGAGGACGGTGTGCCCGCCAACGCGCGAAGCCCGTCGCCGGCCAGGAATCCGCCGCGCACCAACGCCCGGTACGCGGTAGCCATCGACGGGCAGCAGCGGAACCAGCTGCGGCATCGCCTTCACGAGGTGAGGGGCGTTGCGGGTCATCAGGATTCCGCGTTCGATGGCGCTGCGCCGCGCGATGCCGACGTTGCCCGTCGCCAGGTATCGCAGGCCGCCGTGCACCAGCTTGGAGCTCCACCGGCTGGTGCCGAACGCCAGGTCGTGCTTCTCCACCAGCGCCACGCACAGCCCGCGGGTCGCCGCGTCCAGCGCGATACCGGTGCCGGTGATGCCGCCGCCGATGACGAGCACGTCGAGCGTCTCGCCGTCGGCCAGTGCCGCAAGCTCGGCGGCGCGACGTGACTGGTTGAAAGCGTGGAGCCGGTCATGGCTTGAGGTATCCGTTCAGGGAGTGGGCCAGTTCTATGGCGAGTGCGTCGGCGTCGAGGATCGGCGCGACCATCTGCGCCGACTGGATCGTCGACTGGGTGATCAGCAGGCACATCGCTGCAAGTTGACGCGGTTCGCCCGGGCGCACGCTGCCGTCTTCCTGGGCGAGCTTGATCGCGTGCGCGAGCGTGTCGATCAGAATCTGCTGGCTGGTGCCCAGCCGTTCGGCAATGTAGACCATCGCGAAGCTCGGCGCGTGCGCAGCACCGACATCACCACTTCGTCGCCGCGCAGGCGTTCGGCGACCGCGACGATGCGCTCGACGAGCGCCTCGCGGTCGTTTCCGCGCTCGGGAATGTGGTCGAGGGCACCCGCAATACGCCTGGTCAGCAGGTCGGCGAGTACAAAGCGGATGTCATGCCAGCGGCGGTAGATGGTCGGGCGGCTGACCCGGGCCCGGCGGGCAATCTCGGCCAACGTCACCCGGTCGACGCCATTGGCCAGTACGGCCGCCGCGGCCGCGTCCAGGATCCTGTCGACTCGACCGTCGACGCTGTGTTACGGATTGACACCATGTGTAATACTGTAACGCATGATGCGTCCGGATGACCAACAGACCGCACTCCTGCCCCCGATGAAGTGGAACGCATGGGGCGATCCGGCGCAGGCCAAGCCGCTGTCCGACGGGATCCGATCGCTGCTGAAGCAGGCCCTCGGCGTCGAGGAGTCGACGGCGCGCCGAACTCGAAGCCCGAACAGGTGCGGCTGCGGCCGTCCGCACTGTCGAATGTCGACCGTGACGGGCTGACGGCCATTGTCGGCGCCGAGTACTGCAGCGTCGACGACCGTGGCCGGTTGCTGCGCGCGGGCGGCAAGTCGACGCTGGACCTGTTGCGCCGCAAGGATTCCGGCGTGCAGGATGCACCCGACGCGGTGCTGCTGCCCGGCGACGAAATCGAGATCGCCGCAATCCTGCACTACTGCGCGCAACGCAGCATTGCCGTCGTCCCGTTCGGGGGCGGCACCAGCGTGGTCGGCGGTCTGGACCCCATCCGCGGCGACTTCAAGGCCGTGGTCTCGTTGGACCTGCGGCGGCTGAACGAATTGCACGCGCTCGACGAGGTCTCCGGGGAGGCCGAACTGGGTGCCGGACTGACCGGGCCCGAAGCCGAACGCCTGCTCGGCGAGCGTGGGTTTTCGCTCGGCCACTTCCCGCAGAGCTTCCAGTTCGCCACCATCGGCGGGTTCGCCGCGACGCGGTCGTCGGGCCAGGACTCGGCGGGCTACGGCCGCTTCAACGACATGGTCCGCGGCCTGCGGGCGGTGACGCCAGCGGGCGTGCTCGACCTCGGCCGCGCGCCGGAGTCGGCGGCCGGGCCGGACCTGCGTCAACTGCTGATCGGCTCGGAGGGCGTGTTCGGAATCATCACCCGCGTGCGCGTTCGGGTACACCCGGTGCCGGAGGCCACGCGTTACGAGGCGTGGTCGTTCCCCGACTTCGCGACCGGCGCCGACGCGCTGCGCGCCGTCGTGCAGACGGGCACGGGGCCGACGGTGATCCGGCTGTCCGACGAGGCCGAGACCGGCGTCAACCTCGCGACCACCGAGAGCATCGGCGAACAGCAGATCACCGGCGGCTGCCTGGCGATCACGGTGTTCGAGGGAACCGAGGCCGCACGTCGAGAGCCGGCACGCCGAGACCCGCGCGCTGCTGGCTGCCGGCGGCGGCACATCGTTGGGCGAGGCGCCGGCGCGCGCCTGGGAGCACGGCCGGTTCGGCGCGCCGTATCTGCGCGACTCGCTGCTGTCGGCCGGGGCGCTGTGCGAGACGCTGGAGACCGCAACCAATTGGTCGAATGTGCCCGCGCTCAAGGCCGCGGTCACCGAGGCGCTGACGAGCTCGCTCGCCGAATCGGGCACGCCCGCGCTTGTGCTGTGCCACATTTCGCATGTGTATCCCACCGGCGCATCGCTGTACTTCACCGTGGTCGCCGGGCAGCGCGGCAATCCGATCGAGCAGTGGCGCAAGGCGAAGACCGCGGCGTCGGACGCGATGGTGCGCACCGGTGCCACCATCACCCACCATCACGCTGTCGGCGCCGACCACCGGCCGTGGATGCGCGACGAGGTCGGCGACCTCGGCGTCGCGGTGCTGCGCGCCGTCAAGGCCACGCTCGACCCGGCCGGAATCCTCAACCCGGGCAAGCTGATTCCGTGACTCGGAGCGAGCCGGCGGATATCGCCCGCGTCACGATGCTGACTAATCCGATGTCGGGCCACGGCAACGCACCGCATGCGGCCGAGCGGGCGATCGCCCGTTTCCAACAGCGCGGCGTCGACGTCTGCGAAATCGTCGGCACCGACGCCGATCACGCGCGCCGGCTGGTCGACGATGCGCTCGCGCGAGGCACCGACGCGCTGGTGGTGTGCGGCGGCGACGGTGTCATTTCGCTTGCGCTGCAGGCGTTGGCGCTCGGCGACATTCCGCTGGGCATCATCCCGGCCGGCACCGGCAACGACCATGCGCGCGAATACGCGCTTGCCCAAGGTGATCCGGAGGCCGCCGCCGATGTGGTCGCCGACGGTTGGACTGAGACCGTCGACCTGGGCCGCATCGACAACCACGCCGGCACGCAGAAGTGGTTCGGCACGGTGATGGCCGCCGGTTTCGATTCTCTGGTCAGCGACCGCACCAATCGCATGCGCTGGCCGCACGGCCGGATGCGCTACAACCTGGCGATCGTCGCGGAGCTCTCACAGCTGAGGCCGCTGCCGTTCCGGCTGGCATTCGACGACGGCCGAGACGATCGTCGCCGACCTGACGCTGGCCGCGTTCGGCAACACCAGCAGCTACGGCGGCGGCATGCTGATCTGCCCCACCGCCGACCACGCCGACGGCCAACTCGACATCACGATGGTGCACGCGACGTCGCGCACGCGGCTGATTCGGTTGTTCCCCACGGTATTCAAGGGCACGCACACCGAACTCGACCGGGTCAGCACCGAACGCGCGAGAGCGGTCAGCGTCGACTCCCCCGGCATCAACGCCTACGCCGACGGCGAATACGTCTGCCCGCTCCGGTCGAGGTGTCGGCCGTGCCCGGCGCGCTGAAGATCCTGCGCGCAGCCCCCTAGCGTGAGCAGACTCAGCCCACTCCGCGGCTGAGCCAGCTGACCTCGGCGCCGTCGCCGCCGTCGCGATAGGCCTCCAGCGCTTCATCCCATGCGGTGCCCAGCACCGAGTCGAGTTCGGCGGCGAGCATGTCGGCACCAGACGCCATCAGCGCGCGCAGCCGCATCTCGCCGACCATCACGTCGCCGTTGGCGCTCATCGCGCCGCTCCACATTCCCAGCTGCGGGGTGTGGCACCAGCGATGACCGTCGACGCCGGCGCTGGGATCCTCGGTCACCTCGAACCGCAGCACCGACCACGACCGCAGCGCGTTTGCCAGCTGTCCCCCGGTGCCGACGGGTCCGACCCAGTTGGTGACCGCGCGTAGCTGACCGGGCAAGGCCGGCTGCGGGGTCCACTTCAGGTTCGCCCTCGCCTGAAGGGTCGACGACAACGCCCACTCGACATGCGGGCACACCGCCGCGGGTGAGGCGTGGATGTACACCACGCCCGTCGTCGCGTCGGCGAATTGGTTCGCTGCACGCATCTGCTGCTCCTTCGGTTCCACGAGGGACGTCTTCCCCAACGACCTGGCGAATCCGAATTACAGCTGTGTCGTGCGAGTCCATTGTGCCTTGTGAGGCCCGTGTTGCGCTAGTCTCCAGCGAATTCTCTCAGCACTCCGTCAGACAGCGCCGGCCACAGCGGATAGGCCCAGCCACCGAAGTTGCGGTCGGTGAGCACCACGAGTGCCACATCCGCGTCGGGGTCGACCCACAAAAACGTCCCTGATTGGCCGAAATGCCCGTACGTGCGGCCCGAGTTCGCCGATCCGGTCCAGTGCGGCGACTTCGCGCCGCGGATCTCGAAGCCAAGCCCCCAGTCGTTGGGCCGCTGCACCCCGAACCCGGGCAACACGCCGGTCAGGCCGGGAAACTGCACGTCGGTTGCCGCGACGTGCATGTCCGCAGACACCGTCGACGGCCGTAGCAGGTCACCGGCGAACGCCACCAGGTCGGCCACCGTCGACGTCGCCCCGAACCCCGCAACCGATGCCCCGCCGTCCAGCGACGTATCGGCCATGCCGAGCGGCTCGAACACCGCCTCCACTAGGTACTCCCCGAACTCGATCCCCGAAGCTCGCTCGGTGGTCTCGGCCAGAACCTGGAAGCCGTAGTTGGAGTAGACGCGGCGTTTGCCCGGCTGAGCCATCAACTCCGGCGAGTTCATCGCGTAGCCCGTCGCGTGCGCCAGCAGATGGCGCACCGTCGAGCCGGCCGGACCCGCCTCAGTGTCGAGTTCGACCACGCCCTCTTCGATGGCGACCTGTGCCGCGCGGGCCACCAGCGGTTTGGTCACCGACGCCAGCGCGAAGCGGTGCCGGGTGTCGCCGTACTCCGCCAGAACGCCGGACGGCCCGACCACCGCCGCGGCGACGGTCGGGACCGGCCAATCGGAGAGTGCATCGAGCGCGGCCATCGCGCTGGAGCCTAGTTGGCCCTCCATGCCGAGCAGATCGCGGCCACGTGGCGTGCGTCCGTGCCGCAGCAGCCGCCGAGCACGGTCACTGCCGGCAACCGGTCACGCAGTGCGGCGTGGCGAGCCGCGAGGTCGTTCGGATCGCCCTCATCGAGCTCCGTCGCCTCGTCGAGTTCCGCATGGCTTTTCAGCGACGCGTTCGCACGCAGGCCGAGCAGCCGTTGCCGCCACGCACCGTCGTGTTCCAGTGCATCTGCGAAGTGCGCGGGATGCGCGCAGTTGACCATGAAGTAAGCGGCGCCGACGTCGGTCGCTGCGTCCACCTGCTCGATCGCCTCGTGCAGCGGCTGTCCCGTGGGAAGCCGCCCGTCGGTCTCGACGGTGAATGAGATCGCCGCCGGAATACCCGCCGCCGAGGCGGCACGCACGATGCCGATCGCCTCCTCGGCGTTGGTCATCGTGATCGCGGTGACCTGGTCGGCCGTCGTGTGGCGAACGTGCCGATCTGCACCGCGTGGTAGCGCTCGGCCTCCTCAGGCGTCATCGCGTCGCCAGGGTCGTAGCCGTCCCCGCGCGGACCGACGCAGCCGCTCACCACCACGGTGATGCCGTCCGCCGCCGCAGCCGTCCTGACCTCCTCTGCGAGCGTTACCGCCGAGCGGTTAGAGGTGTCGAGCTCGCTCGAGCGAGTACCCAAGCTGTCCGGCCCAATCGGGGTTGGCACGCCATGTCGGCGTCTCGACGACGAAGCCCGCGTTGAGCTTGCGTGCGATGTCGAGATATCCGTCGTAGTAGCGACGCAGCCGCTCGCGTGTATCTGCTTTGTCAAGCAAGGGAAATGCGGCAAAGCACGGAAGGTCGATGCCGTCATGGAAAACCAACTCGGTTTCCAGGCCTCCGTCGGTCACGAACAACCCGGTGCCGCTCAGTTGAGGCAGGGACTGTCGGCGGCTCGCTTCGATCGTCATTGCTGGCCTTTCCGCGCGACGTAGTAGAAGTTGATCGGGTCCGACTCGATCTCGTGTACCTGCACTTCGCCGAAGCCGGCGTCGGCCAGCATCGACGTCGCCAGCTGGCGCCCCCAGCAGGTGCCCAACCCGGCGCCGTCGAGCCCGAGCGACACGCTCATGCAATGCATGGTCGAGACGGTGTAGAGGTACGCCGCCAGCGGCACACCGATGTTGTCCTCGAGTTGGGTCGAGGCCTTGATGTCGACCATCAGCAACGTTCCGCCCGGCCGCAACGCGCGGTAGATGTTCTCCAGCACGCGCGCTGGCTGGGCCTGGTCGTGAATCGCATCGAAAACCGTTATGACGTCGTAGTCTTCGGTCGCGTCGAGTGCAGCCACATCCGCCGCCACGAACGTCGCGTTCGTCAGCCCAAGAGACCGGGCTTCGGCGGCTCCAACGGCGAGTCCTTCCTCGGAGAAGTCGATGCCGGTACACCGGCTGGCCGGGAATGCCTGTGCCATCACGTTGATGGCATGCCCACTGCCGCAACCGATGTCGGCGACATCGGCGCCGGCACGAAGTCGGTCGGGCAGACCCTCGGCCATGGGGAGGATGACGTCGATAAGCGCGGCGTCGAACACCTCGCCGCTCTCCTCGGCCATCAGCTTGTGGAACCGCGGGTACTCGCTGTAGGACAACCCGCCGCCGCGAGTGGAAGCAGCCAATGATCTTCTGCTCGACCTCAGCGAGCAGCGGAATGAACTGCGCGACGCGAGAAAGGTTGTCCGGCCCGGCGGCGCGGGTCAACACCGCCGCGCGATGGCGCGGGAGCGAATACGTCTGCGAGGCAGAATCGTAATCGACAACGCGACAGGTGACCACACCGCCCAGCCACTCCCGCACGTAACGTTCGTTGAGCCCGGCGGCGTCGGCGATCTGGGCGCTCGTGGCCGGCGGCAGTTCGGCCAGCGTGTCGAACAGCTTGGTCTGATGTCCGATCGACAGCAGGATGGCCAGGCTGGCGCTGTCGATCGCTCCGACCATGCGCTCGGCGAATTCCTCGGTCGTGTCGGTGAGGTTCTCGTTCATCGTCGTCATGGGTGAAACGCTAGGCCGTCGGGGTCTTTTGCCGCATCGGGCAAACCATGCAAATTCCTGGTCGCGATGTGGTGCAAATGATGCAGAAGCTTGCTACAGCAAGTTGTATTCGTGCGCCCACGCCACCGCCGCGGTGCGCGACGAGACTCCAAGCTTGGCGTAGATGTTGGCCAGGTGGCGCCCCACGGTCTTCTCGCTGATGGAGATCTGCTCGGCGACTTGTTTGTTCGTAGCACCTCCGCCGATCCGCCGCAGGATCTCGATCTCGCGTTTGGTGAGGCCGCCCGGCGAGCTGGAGCCGCAGAGCTGGGCGGGCTCGACACCGAGCTGGGCGTAGATGCTCTCCGCGGTGGCGACGTCGGCGACGGCCAGCTCGTCATCGCCGAGGCCCCTGTGCGCGATCGCCATCCATTCGTAAACCTGGGCAGTCTCGTACCTGGACTGCTGCGTGCGGTATTCGCGAAGGGCCGCCTGCAACGCATCGAGCGCCTCGGCGTGGCGTCCCTGATGCGTCAGGGTCGCGCCGCGGGCGTGTGCCGCCCACGCACGGAAGCCGGGCGTGCCGAAGGCTTGGGCGCCGGATTCCAGTTCGGCGCAATGCCGTTCGGCCTCGTCGAAGCAGTCGCGGGCCAGCGCGACATCGACGGCGCCGCGAAGCAGCCGCATGCGGCCGAGTTGGCTCTCGCCGGCTAGCGCGATGCGCAGGTCGGTCCAGGCCGTCTGGCTGTCGCCCTGGCGACAGCGCAGCAGCGCCTCGCCGGGCTGTGGTTCGATGCCCAGTGCGCGGGCCTTGGCGAAAGCCACGAATGCTCCATCCGTGTCGCCACGCAGGCGTCGCACCTCGCCGAGCTGATAGAAGCCCTCGCCCGCCGCCCACGAGTTGAGATCCTCCAAACTGCTGCTGGCGGTGGCTAATCGGTCCTCTAGCACGCGGTAGTCCTCGGTCGCGGCCAGCACCTGCAACCGGTGCACGTCGCATACCCCGCCGTACGTCGCCGAGCCGGCCACTTCGCACCAGCGTTCCATCGACTGCGTCCACGCCCGCATACGGGGCAAGTCGGCCAACCTGTGGCAGTAGTGCAGGACGATGCAGTAGATATCGCCAGCCCAGTCAATCGGCACTTCGTCGGCGACCACCGATAGCATCGCCTCGTCAATCAATCCGTACGCGTCCGCCATCCTGGCATCGAAGATCGCTTCCAGCGCCTCGGCCACCAGCCCGAGGGCGGTCACCGCGGGCACGTCGAGCCGACGGCACATTTCGCGCAATGCCATCACGCGAGGGCGCAGCGAATCGACGTCTTGAGTGAGTACAGCGACGACGGCGTCTAGGTACGCCAAATACCCGTGCGCCGCACCCTCGGGTGCGGCGTCGAGCAGCCGCCGGGCCCGGTTCATCCAGCCCTGCCCGATATTGAGGTCACCGCGTGTCAGCCAGGTCAGGCTGAGCTCGACAGCCTTCATCGCGGCGGCGGGGGGGTCGGTTCGGGCCAGCTGCGCGAACACCCGCTCCGAAAGGCGGACAGCTTCCTTGGCGTGGCCGAGACGCCATGCCGCGACCGCGAGCGCGTCGAGGTCGTCGGTTCCCAGCAGCGCAACGTCGCCGGCGCGCGTAAATGCCTCATACGAGGCGTGCCAGTCGCGGCCGGCGTGCGCGGTGCGCGCCGCCAGCAGCAAGTCGGTGTGAGGCGCTATGCGGGTTTCCATCTCGATCGGATCAACGGTATGCGGGTCAGGTCAGTTCAATGGACCGTTTCGCCAGGCCCATCCAGTATCCGTCGATGACCTGCCGCGGCGATTGCTCCGGATCATCAGAGGCGCCCAGTGCAACGAACAATGGCGAGAAGTGCTCGATCGTCGGGTGTGCATACGGCATCCCGGGCGCCTGGGCGCGAAAGTCGATGAGTGAGTCGAGATCGCCGGCGGAGAACCGTTCCGCCGCCCACGCGTCAAACTCCGCCGACCATCCTGGCGGGTCGGCAGTCGGCGATGGATCATCGAGGAACGGCAGACCGTGCGTGGTGAAGCCCGAGCCGACGATCAGCACGCCGTCATCACGTAACGGGCGAAGCCGCTCGCCGAGATGCAGCAGGCGTCGCGGGTCCAGGGTGGGCATCGACATCTGCAGCACCGGGATGGTGGCATCGGGATACATGACAGTCAGCGGGACGTAGGCGCCGTGGTCCAACCTGCGACTCGGGTCGTGGTTGACCGGTTCGTCGTCCGGCATCAGTGCTGCGATGCGGGCGGCCAGGTCGGGTGCACCAGGGGCGTCATACGTGACGTCGTAGTAGTGCGCCGGAAACCCCCAGAAGTCGTAGGTCAGCGGCGTCTCGGCGGTGGTCGATCCGATGGTCAGCGGCGCGGATTCCCAGTGCGCAGAGACGACGAGAATCGCCGTCGGCTTCGGCAGCTCGCCGGCCCACGCCGCCAGCTGAGACACCCACAGCTTGTCGTCGACGAGCGGGGGTGCGCCGTGGGACAGGTAGAGCGTCGGCGTCACATCCCTAGCCTCCCACTCGCCTGCCCCGCGCGCCGACGCTGCGGGGAGATCGCGATCCGTTGCGAAATCGCGATCTATGCGCAGACTCGACGCCTCGCCCGGAGCGGTTCCTATTAGGTTGGACGCATGACTCAGACGGTGCGCGGAGTGATTTCACGGAAGAAGGGTGATCCGGTCGAGGTGGTGGATGTGGTCATCCCCGACCCTGGACCGGGCGAGGTCGTGGTCGACGTGATCGCGTGCGGGGTATGCCACACCGACCTGACCTACCGCGACGGCGGCATCAACGACGAGTTCCCGTTCCTGCTCGGTCACGAGGCCGCCGGCACCGTCGAATCCGTTGGCGCCGGCGTGACGAATGTGGAGCCCGGCGACTTCGTGATCCTGAACTGGCGCGCGGTGTGCGGGCAGTGCCGGGCCTGCAAGCGCGGGCGGCCGTGGTACTGCTTCGACACCTTCAACGCCGAGCAGCCGATGACACTGACCGACGGCACCGAACTCACCCCGGCACTGGGTATTGGGGCGTTCGCCGACAAGACGCTGGTGCACGAGGGCCAATGCACCAAGGTCGACCCGGCGGCCGACCCCGCGGTGGCCGGGCTGCTGGGCTGCGGAGTGATGGCCGGGCTGGGTGCGGCGGTCAACACCGGGGCGGTCGGCGCGCGACGACACGGTCGCGGTGATCGGCTGCGGCGGCGTGGGCGATGCGGCCATCGCCGGCGCGCGGCTGGTCGGGGCGAAGCGGATCATCGCCGTCGACACCGACAACAAGAAGCTGGAGTGGGCGCGGGAGTTCGGTGCCACGCATACCGTCAACGCGCGCGAACTCGACGCCGTGGAGACCATCCAGGACCTCACCGACGGCAACGGCGCGGACGTGGTGATCGACGCGGTCGGCAGGCCGGAGACCTGGAAGCAGGCGTTCTACGCCCGTGATCTGGCGGGAACCGTTGTGCTGGTGGGTGTTCCGACGCCGGACATGAAGCTCGAGATGCCGCTGATCGACTTCTTCTCCCGCGGCGGCTCGCTGAAGTCGTCCTGGTATGGCGACTGCCTGCCCGAGCGTGACTTCCCCACCCTGATCAGCCTCTACCTGCAGGGCAGGTTGCCGCTGGAGAAGTTCGTCTCCGAACGCATCGGGCTGGGCGACATCGAGGAGGCCTTCCACAAGATGCACGCCGGCGAGGTGCTGCGCTCGGTGGTGGTGCTGTGAACGGCGGCCCGATCCAGCGCGTAGTCACCCACGGGGTGTTCGAACTCGACGGCGGCAGTTGGGAAGTCGACAACAACATCTGGATCGTCGGCGACGACTCCGAGGTGGTGGTCTTTGACGCCGCCCACGACGCCGAGCCCATCAAGGCCGCGGTCGGTGGGCGGCATGTGAAGGCGGTGGTGTGCACACACGGGCACAACGACCACGTCACCGTCGCGCCCGAGCTCGGCGCAGGCCCTGGACGCGCCCGTGCTCATGCATCCGGCCGACGACGTGCTGTGGCGAATGACCCATCCGGACAAGGACTTCCGCCCGGTCAACGACGGCGACACGGTGCACCGTCGGCGGCATCGAGCTGCGGGCGCTGCACACGCCGGGCCATTCACCGGGATCGGTGTGCTGGTACGCGCCCGACATCAACGCCGTGTTCAGCGGCGACACCCTCTTCGAGGGCGGGCCCGGCGCGACGGGCCGGTCGTACTCGGACTTCCCCACCATCCTGGACTCGATTGCGAACCGGCTCGGCCAGCTGCCCGGCGACACCGTCGTCTACACCGGTCACGGGGACTCCACCACCATCGGCGACGAGATCGTGCACTACGACGAATGGGCCGCCCGCGGCCACTAGCTCTGCCCTGCCCCCGCGAGCGTGCGTGTTTGCAGGTCGACACGCCCCGGTCCGGCCGGTACAAGCGTGCACGCTCACGGGTGATCGACCGTGCGTAAACTGTCGTCCTCAGTCGGCGTGTCGCCCAACAGACACGCACTCTCGCGCTAGGTAGCCATCTTCTGCGTCCCTCGATTTGTTCACTCGAGGATCGCGGTGGCTTCAATCTCGACCAGGTGCTCGGGCACGTCCAGCGCAGCAACACCGAGCAGCGTCGTTGGTGGGACCGGAGTCATCCCCAGCTTCGCAGCCGCTCGGGAGATCCCTTCCAAGAGCGACGGCATCTTGTCGGGGGTCCAGTCGACGACGTAGAAACTCAGCTTTCCCACGTCGTCGAAGGAACCGCCGAGCTCGGCCATGGCGGTGCCGATGTTGAGATAGCACTGCTCGACCTGCGCGGCGAGGTCGCCTTCGCCGATCGTGACGCCTTCGGCGTCCCAGGCGACCTGCCCGGCGATGAAGACCATTCTCGTCCCGGATGCGATCGACACCTGCTGATAGACATCGATCTTGGGCAATCCGCTGGGGTTGACCAGGGTGATGGCTCATGCGCCTTGTCTCCTTGTCCTGAGCATCGGTGGGCGGCGTCCGCCTGCCAAATGCTCGTAGTCTCTTGTGGTTACTGAGAAACCGTAGGAGAGTGACCGCCTGACATGGAAGAACGCACTTTTCAGTGACTGGGGAACCAGATGGTGACCAAGCAGTTCGACGGCTCGCCCGAGGACGCGGACCTGAGCCGTGCGGACTCGTTGGCGCGGGAGATCTTCTCGGACGTCGCCAACAAGTGGGCGTTCCTGATCATCGAGACCCTCGGCGAGCACACCCTGCGCTTCAGCGAATTGCGGAATGAGGTCGAGGGCATCAGCCACAAGATGCTCACCCAGAACCTGCGAATGCTGGAGCGCAACGGCCTGGTCGAGCGGACGGTGCACCCCACCGTGCCGCCCCGGGTCGAGTACACCCTTACCGAGCCGGGCCAAGCCCTGCGGGCAACGGTCGACGGAATGTGCGGCTGGACCCACCAGTATTTCGGTCAAATCCAGGCCGCACGCCGCCGCTTTGACACTTGACACTCGGGAGCCGTGAGCGTGCGCAAACTCGGGTAATTGCGCGGCGTGTCGCCCGACAGACACGCACGGTCGCGGCAGTTCAGGTCTCGAGGATGCGGCGCTTCTCGGCCTCGAACTCCTCTGCGGTCAGCGCTCCCGAATCCCGCAGCGCGGCCAGTGTCTTGAGCTGCTCCAATCGGATGCCCTGGTCGGTGGGCGCATAGCTCGCCGCGGGCTGTGTAGGTGCTGGGCCCGCGCTCCACGTCGGCTCGGTCGAAGGTCAGCAGCTCCTGCGGCCCGAGCGGCCGTGCCTTCTTCCCGATCCGCGCCGACCAGAACAACGCGGCGAACAGTTCGAGCAAGCCCATCACGAAAAGCCCGCCGAACAGCCACAGCAGCCAACTGTGCGAGCTGGCGTGGCCGAACGCGAGCCGCGGATTGATGTAGCCGTTGACATTTCCGTCGGTGGTGATTTCGTACGTGCCCGCCTCGGGGATCTGCGCCACCCATACCCGCACATGCGTGTCGCTGTTGACCGTCGTTGTCCCACCGATGCTTTCGGTAACCTCAGGCTCGGGTACCCCAGCCGGAGGATCAATACTCAGGCCCATCTCGGGGAGGGGGAAACCGCTTGTGGCCGACCGGTGATCAAGGTGTGGAAGCTGACCGTCACCTCACCCTCGGGCAGCTGCAGACTCGCGGACCCAGGGATCGGCACCTCGCCGTAGGCGTCGAATTCGTCGAGCACGAACGCATCGAGGATCATGACGGCGACGAAGCCGATGACCGACGCCACCAGCGTCAGGATCGACACGGTGATGGCGACGCGCGGGGCGAACCTTGCGCTCATGGGCGAAGTCTGTCACGCCTCGGTTTGCGCCGTCGCGCCAATCAGCCAGGTCACCAGCCCGGCGCGCAGGCCCTCGCTGAACCGCTCGGCCGGCTCCGGAAAACCCATCTCCTCCATTGCAATGCGAACCGCCTCCGTCGGCACGGAGAACGGGTACATGCCCGCGGTCAGTGTCAGCGCGCCCTCGGCGAAGAAGGTGGTGAACTCCGGAGCCAGCCATGGCAGTTGCCGGGCGATGAGTTGCGCAAGCTCCTCGATGAGCGCCGTCGCGCGGGCCTTGAAGTCACGGGCGAAACCGGTCGAGATGTTGCGTTCCAGCACTCCTGCCATCGACGCGAGGAGCTCGCACAACAGTTTGCGGTCCACCAGTGACTGCGCCATCACGGTCGCGACACGGATCTCGTTGGTGTACTTGGCTTTTCTGGTCCGTGGTCGCCCCAAGCGCCTGTCCAGATCGGCGAGCCACGCCTGGAACTCCTCGTCGAGGACTTCCAGGAAGATCGCTTCGCGACTGTCGAAGTACCGCAGCACATTGGACTTGGCCAGTCCGACCCGGTCAGAGAGTTCACGCAGGCTGATGTCGGCGACGGCCTTCTCGGCCAGCAGCGCGCGCGCGACGTCCAGGATCGCCGCGCGCCGGGCCGCCATCTGCTCGGGGCGACGGGCGCGTTGGAAACCGGTCGTCACAGGCAGGAATATATCAGACCAATGGTCTCTTGTTATCAGAACGCTGGTTCGTTATTGTTCGGTTATCGACATCCAAAGGAGATCCCCATGTCCCGCAACTACGCAGTGACCGTCCCCGATCTGTCCGGGAAGCTGGCGGTCGTCACCGGCTCCAACTCCGGCCTTGGCCTCGGCCTTGCCACCCGGCTCGCCGCCGCCGGCGCCGACGTCGTCATGGCGATCCGCAATCGCGCCAAGGGCGAAACCGCGGTCGAGCAGATCCGAGCGGAGGTACCCCACGCGAAGCTGACGCTCAAGCAGCTCGACCTGTCGTCGCTGAGCAGTGTCAAGGCGCTGGGCGAGGAGCTCAACGCCGAGGGCCGACCGATCGACATCCTGATCAACAACGCCGGCATCATGCAGCCGCCGCAACGGGCGACCACCGAGGACGGCTTCGAGCTGCAGTTCGGCGGAAATCACCTGGGCCACTTCGCGTTGACCGGCCACCTGTTTCCGCTCCTGCGCGCCGCGGGCGACGCCCGGGTGACGACGGTGAGCAGCCTGGCGGCCCGGATGGGCGGCATCAACTTCGACGATCTGCAGTGGGAGAAGAGGTACAACGCCACGCAGGCCTACGCACAGTCGAAGTCCGCGAACCTGATGTTCGCGCTGGAGTTGGACCGCAGGAGCCGCCGCGCGGGCTGGGGCATCGTGTCCAACGCGGCCCACCCCGGATTTGCGAAAACGAACCTCCAGCTGAGCGGCCCGTCGCACGGCAAGGACAAGCCGACGGTACTGGAACGCTTCTACCGGGTCAGTCGACGACTCACGCCGTTCATGTGGCAGGAGGTCGACGAGGCAATCCTTCCCACCCTTTACGGCGCTGTTACACCGGAGGCCGAAGGCGGTGCCTTCTACGGTCCGCGCGGCGTCTACGAGATGGCCGGAGGCGGGGTCACCGACGCCAAGATCCTCGATCGCGCCCGCAACGAGTCCGACGGCCGCAGGCTCTGGGAGATCTCCGAGCAGCTCACTCAGGTGTCTTTTCCGACGCCGAACTGAAGCCTGCGCTTCGTCAGCACCGACGGTCGCGCGCGGGCTACCGTCTCAGTTAACGGTTTGTTTGCCCGCGACGTCGTAGGAGGTCGCGATGCCTGAGTCCAGCATCGTCGTGCGGCCCGAACCGACCGAAGCGAGTCGTCGGCGCCGCCTCTCCCTGCAGGCCGCCGGACTGGGACCCGCCATCAAGCTCTTCGAGCAGGCCGCGTCGGCGGTGCCCCTGCCCTCGCCGCCGAATCCGATCGTCATCGCCGACTACGGCGCGTCGACCGGACACAACTCGCTGTTGCCGATCGGTGCGGCAATCGCCGTGCTGCGCAAGCGCACCCGGCCCGAGCATTCGATCTTGGTGGCGCACACCGACGTGCCGGACAACGACTTCACCGCGATGTTCCGGACGCTGGCCGACGACCCGGATACCTACCTGCACAAGGACGGCGCAACCTTCGCCTCGGCGATCGGACGCTCGTTCTACACCCAGATCCTGCCATCCGACAGTGTGAACCTGGGCTGGAGCGCATGGGCGATCCAGTGGCTGGGCCGCGTCCCCGCACCGATTCCCGACCACGTGCAGGTGGCCTACAGCAGTGACGAGGCCGTCCGGGCGGCGTACGCCAAACAGGCTGCGCACGACTGGCACGAGTTCATCGCGTTCCGTGGCCGGGAGTTGTGCCCGGGTGCTCGCCTGGTGGTGATGACGTTGGCCGTCGACGAAGACGGCGAATTCGGATATCGCCCACTGCTTTCGGCCTTGGTGGACGCGCTCGACGAGCTCGCGGCGGACGGGTTGGTCACCGCAGACGAACTGCACCGGATGTGCATCCCGACGGTCGGGCGCAGCGAAGCCGACTTCCTGGCGCCTTTCGCACCGAAGGGGCGTTTTGAGCGACTCGAGATCGAGCACCTCGAGGTGTTCAACGCCGAGGACCGGTTCTGGACGCAATACCAAACACACAGGATGCAAAGGCTTTCGCGGCTCAGTGGGCGGCCTTCGTCCGGGCCGCGGTGTTCCCGACGCTGGCGGGCGCACTCGAGGGCGGCGTGCCCGATCCGCGGTCGGCGCAGTTCTTCGATCGACTGGAGGCTGGAATTGCGGCGCGGCTGGCTGCCACGCCGGAGCAGATGCGGATTCCGCTGGCGCATCTCGTGTTGATCAAGCGACCGAAGGCGACGTAAGCGATTGGGCCAAGTGCCACAATCGATCACCTAGCCGTCGATCGTCCAGCTGGGGTGATCCATTACTGGGCCGATCGTTCACGAAGTATTGACCCCCGAGCTGATCGGGTGTGAGCGCCAGTTCGACCAGGCGTCGCGCGCCGTCGTCTGCGCTGTCGAGAAATGGTGCGGTCAGCACCTTCAACACGGTTCCGGTGGTGCCCAGATAGCGGCCGAAGTCGGTGGCCATGACGCCGGCATGGAAGTCGCCGACATCGATGTCGGGATGCCGACGACCATATTCCCGCAGCAGTATCCCGGCCGCCAGCTTGGCGCGGGCATAGGCGCGATGACGGGACAACCGGGCAGTGCCGGTGGCGATCGTCTCGACGGCGTCCTCAGGGATCTGAGCGCCAGTGTGCGATCGCGACGAAGTGACGACCACGCGGCCGCCCGACAACGCACCGGCCAGCGACTCCATCAGCAGCCAAGGCGCTAACGCGTTGACTTGAAAGGTGGCCTCCACGCCGTCTTCGGTGCACCAGCTTGCAGGCACGCCTCCGGCATTCGCGGCGAGCACGTCGATCCGCGGATACGCCCGGATCAGAGTGCTGGCGAGGGAGCGGACCTGGTCCAGCTCAGCGAAGTCGGCGATGTAGCCCGTCGCGCCGAGTTTCTTGGCGATTGCGGTGGTGCGCTCTGTGTCGCGGCCGACGACAACGAGCTGGATTCCCTTGTCGTGCAACCTGTGTGCGGCACGGGCGCCGAGCCCGGAGCTGGCTCCGGTGATAACGACGGTGGTCATTTCGGCCCGCTCAGCACAACGCGCTGACCGTGATACCGCTGATGCTCGACCGCACTGACCAGGAAATCAGCGACATCAGATCGACTGATCCGTAGTGGCCGTGGTCGTTTCAGCGTTTCGTTGATGGTCCAGCGGCCGCTGGCGACACCGTTTGTCAGAGCACCGAAATATGCGACCGTCCAGTTGAAGTCGGTGGTGACCAAGTTGCGCTCGGCCGCGTCAAGATCGGTGAAGTCGCGCAGCATCAGACCGCGAGTGATCAACCGCACCGGCATTGACGTCGCCGAACGGCTCGCGCCGGCCCCCACGCCACGGGGATCACTATTCGTTTGATGTTCTGCGCCTCCATGGCGGTGATGAGATTGGCTGTCGCGGCGGCCATCACCGTGATCATGCGACCACCACGCAGCCAGGTGTGGTTGCCCAATCCGGAGAGCACCGCATCGTGGCCGGCCATCGCCGACGCCACCGCTTCCGGCTGCTCGCCAACCGAACCCGGCACCACGGTCAAAGAGGGCATCGCATCCATCGATTCCGGTCGTCTGACCATGGTGGTCACCTCATGACCCGCCTTGAGGGCGCGCTCAACGATGTGCCGACCCAGCGCTCCATTGGCCCCGACGACAAGTAGGCGCACTTCGTGCCCCTATACCATTGCCAGCGAGGCGATTTCGGCGTTCAAAGGCTCGACGAACTTCCGAATTTCCTCGGTCTCGAAGTCGCCCGCGGTCAACGGTGACCCGCTGTCAAACGGTGGATCGGGGTCATACTCGAGCATCAGTTGAGTGACCCGTGCAGCCTGTTCGCCGAGCATCTGCGCCAACAGCGTCAAACCGAAATCGATCCCGGCGGTGACACCGCCGGCAGTGATGCGGTTGCGGTCGACCACGATCCGTCCCTCGGTGGGCACGGCCCCAAACAAACTGAGCAGTTCGCGTGTCGCCCAATGCGACGTCGCCTTGTAGCCCCGCAAGAGCCCAGCGGCGCCCAGGAACAACGATCCGGTGCAGACCGAGGTGACGTATCGGGCCCGCGCGCCTCTGTCGGCAAGAAAATCAACGACTTGTCGGTCGCGGATCGCGTCGGCTGTTCCTTCGCCGCCAGGGACGAACACCACGTCGACGTCGACGGATGCGTCGGCGAGAGTCCCCGTCGCCCGGAACGGCACACCGGTATCCGAGCGCAACTCGTCGGTCGTCGAGGCGAGCAGATGCACGTCGGTCATCTGGCTGAGCGTGTCGTAGGGCCCGATCAAGTCCAGCATGGTCATGCCCGGATAGGCGACCATCGCCACCGTGGGCCGCGGGCCTACTGGCGTAAGCGGCCCGGTCATGCGGCGCCCTCGGTGAGCAGAGACGGCTTGGCCCCGGCCGCGCGCCACACCGTGCCACGGCGTTCGTGCTCGAACAGTTGCCCGACGGTGTGCGCCACTTGCGGACCAAGGTCGCGCTCGAGCAAGTACAGGCCCAAGTCGAGGCCGGAGCTGACGCCCGCGGCGGTGATCAGGTCACCGTCGTCGACAAGGCGGGCATCGATGGCGTTGACGCCCGTTTCAGCGAGCATCGCAAGGCCTGGCCCGAAGTGGTTGGTGGTCGCCGGGCGTCCCTTGATCAGGCCTCCCATGGCCAGCAGCATCGAGCCGCCACACACTGTCGTAACAGTGACCCCGCGTCGGTCCAGAGCCTCGGCGAGTAATCCGGTAAGGGCCGAGCTGGCAGCGCGTTGCAGAAAGCCAACGATGCTGTCCTCGCCGGGTTCGTCACCGTCGGGCAGACTGCCCGCCGCTCCTGGCACGACGATCACGTCGGCACGGGCCGGGTCCAGCGCGGCGGAGGCTTGCAGCTTGATCGACTTGAAACCGCTGCGGACCTCACGCGGTCCTTCGGCCGAAACCAGTTCGGCCTCAACCATTCCGCCGCTGAGTACCCCGCCCGCTGCCAACACCTCGTACGGCAGTAGCGCGTCGAGTGGATCGAACCCGTCAAACATCACAACCTGTGCCAGCATCCTCATCCTTTCTCAAGAGGGCTCAAACGTAACGCCGACGGCACCGATGCGGTGAGTAGCTCGATTGCCGCCCAACGACGGTTTCTTGCCATCAGCTCGTGTCAAGATTCCGACGGGTGTTGGCCATTCAGCCACTAGTGCGCTCGATTGCGGGTCGGCACTGTGGCGGAATGACCAACCAACAACAGGCCCCGATGACCAACGTCGCAAGCAGCGGAGCCCAATGGGGCTTCCCTGATTCCGAAATCTGTTCAGCAGCAATGGAGTTAGTATTCGACGTCTCTGCCCCGTTCATCGCCAACCACTGTGTTCGCAGTTACCTCTTCGCGCGCGAACTTGCCGCCGCCAAGGGCCTGCGCAGTGGCGTCGACTACGACGACGAACTCGTCTTCCTCAGTTGCATCCTGCATGACCTCGGTGTCACCGACTACGGTGGCGGCGACCAGCGATTCGAGGTCGATGGCGCCGACGCCGCAGTGCGCTTCCTTGGCGAGCGGGGAATCTCCGATGAACGGCTGACCACGGTGTGGCAGGCAATAGCTCTGCACACCAGCACCGGCTTGGCGAACCGATTCGGCCCCGATCAGTCCGTCTCGCATTTCGGTATCTCGCTGGACGTTGGAGGTATCGAGAAAGAGCTTCTCTCAGCCGGTTTCGCCGAGCGGGTGCACGCTGCGTGGCCACGGCACGATTTCGGCTACGCCATCGCCGAACTCATCGCAGGTGGCATCCGAGTCAACCCCATGAAGGCTCCCCCCTTCTCTTTTCCCGCTCACATAAACGAGGTGATCAACGGAACCTCGATGACGTTTCTGGATGTGGTGAAGAACTCGGGCTGGGGGATCGACCCCTGTGAACTGGTGACGACGGGCAGTGATCAGCCGGCCATCCGGTCGCGAAATGTGTTGCGGTAGTTCAGCGGTGATACGCCGGTGAGCCTGCGGAACTGTTCGCGGAAATTGGCTGGCGAGGTGAACCCCACCTCGCGGCCGATCCGTTCGACGCCGTACGAAGCGCCCTCGAGCAGTTGCTGAGCGTGTCGGACGCGCACTCCTGTCACCCACTGCATCGGCGTCTGGCCAGTCTCGGACTGGAATCGGCGGTTCAACGTGCGGATGCTCATCGCCGCCTGCTCGGCGATTTCGCGCAAGGTCAGTTCGCGATGCGCCTCCCGCTCGATCCAAGCCAGCACATCGTCGAGTTGGGTACGTTCGGCAATGTGCTTGGCGGGGGCGGTGTTTCGCAGAATGAACTGTGCCTGTCCCCCGCTGCGGTGCAAGGGCGCGACGGCAAGCCGTGCGGCGTCCGCGGCGACGGCGGCGCCGTAATCTCTGGCAACCATGTGCAGGCACAGGTCCAGGCCAGCAGATGCGCCCGCCGATGTCAGCACCTGGCCCTCGTCGACGTAGAGGACATCGGGATCGAGATTCACGGCGGGGAACCTCGCGCGGAAATAATCGGTCGCCAGCCAGTGCGTAGTCGCACGCTTGCCGTCGAGCAATCCGGCTTCAGCGACAGTGAAAGCACCGGAGCAGATCGACGCGATCCTGGTACCGGCGGCGAACGCGTCCCGCAGCGCATCCAGCACCTCGTCTGGAGTGTCCACGGTGACGTCGTTGCGGCCCGGTACAACGATCGTGTCCGCCTCGGCCGCCGCCTCGATGCAGTGGTCGGTAGCGATTCGCAACGGTCCCGCGTCGACGACGGGTTCGGTACCGCATACCAGCACGCGATATCCGGGCTCACCGGAGGGGAGCACCACACGGCCGAACGTCTCCACCGGGGTGCTCAAGTCGAACGCGACCGTGTCAGGCACAGCGAGGACCGCGATCGTATGCACACCTCGACAGTAACAGCCGTCGTGGCAATATCATGGCGTCAGGGATCGATCTGGCCACTACCCGAACTGCGGCGCGGGCACCACGGCGTCGATGAGATGAGGTCCTGGCTCACTTATGGCAGCCCTGAAGTGGGTTGCGAGTTCTTCCGCCGTCATGGCGCGTTGTGCAGGAACACCGAACCCCTTGGCGATCTCGACGAAGTCCATGCCCGGATTGGAAAGATCGAGCAACGACCGCGCCTTGGGGCCTGCGGCGGAGGCCCCGACACGCTGCAGCTCGACTTGCAGGATCGCGTATGCGCGGTTGTTGAGGATGACAACGGTGATATCGAGTTGTTCGCGGGCCATCGTCCACAGCGCCGAAATCGTGTACAGCGCACTGCCATCGGCCTGCAGTGCAATCACCGGCCGGTGCGGCGCGGCAATGGCGGCGCCGACCGCCACCGGCAGGCCCTGGCCGATCGCTCCGCCGGTCAGTGTGAGCACATCGTGCGGCGGCGACCCTGCCGTCGCTGCGGGTAGCAACAGGCCGCTGGTGTTGGCTTCGTCGGAAATGATCGCGTTCTCCGGCAACAGCGCGCCGATGACCGAGGCCCAATTGTCGGACCTCAGCGGTCCGCTTGGTAGTTCTGGTGGGCCCTGGCTGGCCGGCGGGTCGGGCGCACCGAGTCGGTCAGCGATTTGCTCCAGCTGGCCGCGCCACAGCGTGCGAGTCTCTGCGCCTTCTGGCACCAGATCGCTCGGCATGTCAGGGTAGGCGAAGAACGCGACCGGCGATCGCGTTCCGGCCAAAAGCAAATGCGTTGTGCCCCTGAGCTGTTCCTGAGCCAGTTCGGCGAAGTAGCCAAGACGCGGGATATCGGGCACGCCTCTGCCCCGCGCCAGCCGGGCGGGAAACGTCTCCACGAACGTCTTCGCACCGGTCGCAGCCGCGATGCGCGCCGCCGCACGAAGCCCCGCGGCTGTGGTTTCAGACCCGCCGAGTAGCAGGACCACTCGCTCGCCATGCGTTCTCAGTATTTCCTCGGGAACCGCAGCGGTATGCAGGGCACGGTCGACAACCCTGATTGGGAGGGATAGTTTCTCGGCAATCTCGCGGTTGGTGTAGCCCTGATCGGCGAGCGCGGAGACCCCTCCCACGTCGAGAGGAGCCGCCGGAAGTGGTCTCGAAGCCGGGGGCGGTGCGTCAACATTCGATTCACCCCACGACAGGTCGGCAGGCAGTATCAGCGTGGCGATGTGGTCTCCGCCCGCGGCGGCGACCGCTGCGTCCACCGTGTTGCCGAGCTCGGCGGCCGACGGCGGTCGGTGCACCGTCCACTCCAGCCAATCCGCGAGCACATCGATGTTGGACTGCAACGGCGCATCGAACTCTTGGTGATAGGTCGCGTGGTCGCCGACGATGTTGACGACCGGGCTGTACGCGCGCCGCGCATTGTGCAGGTTGGCCAACCCATTCGCCAGTCCGGGGCCCAGGTGCAACAGCGTGGCCGCCGGCTTGCCGGCAATTCGGGCATAGCCGTCGGCGGCTCCGGTTGCGACCCCTTCAAACGGGCAGAGCACCGCCCGCATTTCCGGGAAAGAATCCAAGGCCGCCACGAAATGCATCTCAGATGTGCCGGGATTGGCGAAACATAGCTCGACTCCCCCGGCAACAAGGCGGTCGATCACGACGTGTGCGCCCGTAGTCACCCACCCATAGTGGTGCACGCGTTGGCAACATGTCGGCGAGTTCTGACCAGTTCGCCACTGGTTCTTCGCCGTCCGTTGGCCCGACGATGGCGGTGTGCATGCCCAGATTGTTCTGTTCGACGGGTTCGACCCGCTCGATGTCATCGCGCCGTTCGACGTGCTGGTCGCGGGCAGCGACATGGTCGGAGGCGAGTTAGCGGTGGAACTCGTATCGGCCGAAGGGCCGCATCAGGTGGTCAGCGGCAGCCGGGGCCTGGTCTTGCACGCCACCGGGCAACTCGATCCGTCCAAGCCGGGATACATCATCGTGCCGGGCGCGTCGGGGCCGACCGACGGAGATCCCGACGAAATCGACACCATCCCCGTTCTGCTTGCCCGATTCGGCGAGACCGCGGCGGTCCCATTGATGCGCAAGGCGCTGGCCAATCCCGACATCACGGTGGCCACCGTCTGCGGCGGTTCGCTCGCGCTGGCGATGGCGGGGTTGTTGGAAAGCCGCCACGCGGTCACGCACGCGCTCGGCCTGGACGTCTTGGAAGCGACGGGGGTCAACGTGGTTCGGGCCCGGGTGGTCGATGACGGTGACCTTGTGACGGCCGGCGGCGTGACGTCCGGCCTGGATCTGGCGTTGCATCTCCTCGAGCGCAGCTACGGCCCGCGGGTGGCGATCGCTGTCGAGAAGCTGTTCGAATACGAGCGGCGGGGAACGGTATGGGCAGCTTCAGGAGTCGAGGCATGAGCATCCTCGGAGACTGGGACGTCACGATCAAGACGCCGATCGGGTCGCTGGCTATCGCTTACACGTTCACCGACGACGGCGGCACCGTCACGGGCACCGCGACCGGCAAGGGCGAGACAGTACCGCTGAGCGACATCACTGTTGCGGGGCAACGGGTTACGTGGCGACAGTCAGTGACCAAGCCGATGAGACTCAACCTCGACTTCGACGTCGTGGTCGACGGCGATCGAATGACTGGATTTTCGAAAGCCGGGAGGTTGCCGCGCTCGGCGGTTACCGGTAAGGGGTGAGGAAGCGCCGTCAGGGACGCATCTCGTAGGCGCCGTCGTAGGCCTTGACTCGCTCCCAGACCCGGTCGAAGCGCTCGGCGTCGGGCACCGGTTTGCGGATCGCGCCGACGGCCCAGTCCTGCTGCGCTTGTGTGGAGCTCGACTTGCCGTGTAGCGCAACGGCATACGTGCAGAAGTCGCGGATCTGAAAGTCGAAGATCTGGTCGACGATGTCGTCGTCAACACCGGTCAGCGCGGCCTGCTCGAGAATCAGCTGCCCGTAGACGATCAGCGAGAACAGGTGCCCGACGTTGAGCAGGAAGTCCAGATCCTTCTGCTGCTCGGCATCGGGCGCGGCGGTCACCAGCAGTGTCTTGAATGCCTGGGCCTGCTCGTAGAACCGCGCGACATTCGGGATGCTTGTGTGTTTCTCGTACACCGGCGCCCAGTCGGCGAACTGAACCTTGCCGGCACCGCGGGTCGGGCCCTGGTTCCAGAAGAAGACGTCGTCCGCCGGGTCGTTACGCGTCGGAATCTCTGGATACTCCTTGGGATTGAGCATGTAGTTCGGCATGAACTTCAGCACCAGTCCAACGTTCACGTGCACGGTGCCCTCCAGCCGCGGCAGAGCGCCGATGAGCTGTGCCACCTCGCGGAACATCGTGTTCTTCTCGTAGCCCTTGGCGGCGACGACGTCGTGCAGCGACCGCAGGATGGTCTCGCCCTCCATGGTGACCTTGGCCTTGGTCACCGGATTGAACAGCAGATAACGACGGTCGTCGAGGCTCGCGCTGCGCAGGTAGTCGACCGCCCGCTGGCTGAACAGTTTCATCGCCACGAGCCGCGCGTAGGAGTCGACGAAAGTCGCTCGCACATGGGCGAAGTCGGTCACCGGGTTGCCGTACAGGATGCGGTTCTGTGCGTGGGTGATGGCCTCGTAGAAGGCGTGCTCGGTCATGCCGATGGAACATGTGCACAGGTTGAACTTGCCGATGTTTACCGTATTCAGCGCTGCCGCAAAGGCTTCCACGCCGGTGTGCAGGATGTCGGATTCGCGCACCGGATAGTTCTCCAGCCGGAACGTGCTGACGTAGATCTGCATGTGCACGACGTTGTCGATCAGGTGGTAATTGTCGTGCTGGCTGTCGGCGGCGAAGAACACGTACGCTGTCCGTCGTCCGCTCGATGTCACCGCGCCGTCCGAATACCGACACCATGCTCGCGACATTGCCGTTGCCGATGTAGTACTTCTCGCCCGATGCCCGATACAGGATGCCGTCGGCGCGGTCCTGCTCGCTGGCCGGCGTCAGAACCATGTCGGTGTTGTAGACGTCGGCGCCGTGTTCGCGCTCGGACAGCCCGAAAGCCATCACCTCCCCCGCGTCGAGATCGCGCGGCGGCCTTGCATTTGGCATCGTCGTTACCGCTCTGCCAGATCGGTCCGAGACCCAGGATTGTGACCTGCTCCGTGTACCAATAAGTCAGGCCGTAGTAGCCGAGGATCTCGGACAGCGCGGCGTTGCGGGCGGCATCCCAGCGCTTGTCCGGATTGCCATCGCGCATACTCCGACGGGGTGAGGAACGTCGCAAACAGCTTCTCCCGCTTGACGAACTCGATGAAGTCGGCGGGCCACGCCGCGGCCAGGTCGTCGTCGAGCAGGCGCTTCTTGCCCTGCCCCTCGAACCAGTCAATGGTGGCGCGCAGCAGCCGCCGCGTCTCGGCGTCGAACTGCTGCGGGTCGTAGGTGTTCGGATTGAAGAGCAAGCCGTCGGTCTGCGCCATCCCGCGAGACTATGGCGGCGGCGGCTGGACCGGTGCCGGAACGAACGGCAGACCCGGGATCGTTTCGTACGGCAACGTCGGGATCAACGGCGGCTGCGTCGTCTCCGTCGGCGGCGCCGTGGTCGTCGGTGGCGGAGGCTCCGTCGTGGGCGGCGGTGGTGGCGGCGGCTCGGACGTCGGCGGCGGTGGGGGCGGCGCCTGCGTCTGGGTGACGGGCGGCGGCGCCTGCCGCGTGACCGTGCGCGTCTGCGGCGGCGGAGCCTGCGTCTGCGGCACCGGCGGTGGGGGCGGCGGCGCGGCGGCCGACGTCGTCGGCGGCGCAGGGTGGTGGTGACCGGCGCGGTGGTCGATGCCGGCGCCGGAGCGCTGTCGTCGCGCATCACGAACAGCACCGCCGCCACGAGCGCGACCAGCAGCGCGAGTGCGCCCGCTCCCGCCGCCACCGCCGGACGGCGGTACCACGGCAGCGGCGCGGCCGGCTCTTCCTCCCACGACTCGTGGTCGAACTGGACCTGCGGGCGCGCGTCGGCCATGCCGTTGGTATCGGCCACCGGCGCGTAGTCGTACGGGTCGGTGGGCGCCACGTCGGGAATGTCGTCGGCGTCCGACCACGCCAACGCCCCGAATGTGCTCGAGCCCATCTCACCGGCATCGGCTTCGGGCGCCATCTGCGTCGCCGCGCCGGCCGCGCCGACAGCGGCCGCCCCGGCGGCGGGCGCCGCGGCCATCGACGTCATGCCCTCCTCGACCGTGCCGCGCACAGCGGCAAGGCCACCGCCGATCGCGGCCGTCAGCTCCGGCTGGGCGGTCGTGATGACCGGCACCCGGAAGTGCTCGGACAGCGTCGTGGTGATGATCGGCATCCGCGCACCGCCGCCCACCGATGCGACGGCGACGAGATCTGCAGGCTGAATTCCGCTGCGGTCCACCGTTTCCTGCACCACCGCGACGAACTCGTCGAGAGGTCGCCGAACGGCCTCGTCGAGTTCGGTGCGGGTCAGCCGTACGTCGGTGCGGTGCCCGGGCAGTTCGGCGACCAGCGAGGTGACCGCGGAGGTGGACAGCCGTTCCTTGGCGCCGCGGCACTGTCCCCGCAACCGGGTCAGCGAACCGATCGCCGAGGTGCCGGACAGGTCGATGGTTCCCGCCGCGGACAGGTCGTCGATGACATGGGTCAGCAGCGCCTGGTCGATGAGGTCGCCGGACAGGTCGGTGTGTCGCACCGTCGGCCCGATCGGCGCGAAACCGTTGGCGGCGTCGACCAGGGTGATGCTGCTGCCGGTGCCGCCGAAGTCGCATACCGCGATGACGCCGCGGGTGGGTAGACCCGGGTCGTTCTGCAGCGCGGTCAGGGCCGCGGTGGCATCGGAGACCAGGGGCGCCGGTTTGGGTCGCTGGAATTCCGGCATGCCGGCCAGGGCGGTGCGCAGCGCGTCGACGGCGGAGGGCCGCCAATGCGCGGGATAGGTCACGGCGACGGGTTCAGCGGGCGGGCGGCCACGGCCGACGGCGACGAGCATGGCGCGCAGTGCGTCGGCGCACAGCCCGTCGGCGCGATGCGTCGAGCCGTCGGAGGCCACGATGCCGACCGGGTCGCCCACCCGGTCGACGAAGTCGGTGATGATCAGGCCGCGCTCGGTCAGGTTGGGGTTCTCGCTGGGCACGCCGACCTCGGGCGGCCGGTGCGGATACAGCGTCAACACCGGGGACCGCGTTACCGCGGCCCGCCCCACTACGACGGCCGTCAGGTTGGTGGCCCCAACCGACAGCCCAACCCCATCTGGCATGTCACCCCGTCTCGAAATTAAGCCTATCCAGTTATCCATCTTCTTTGACGGAGTTGGCGTTACTCAGCGAATGGTCCCCGCCCCGGGAATCAGTGGTAGATCCAGGGCGGTGACCCAGCCTGGCGAAAGATCGTTGACGGCGGGCACCGCGTTGAGCGCCCGCATGCCGGTGGCCAGGCAGCCCGCGGCGGCGGCGTCACGTCCGGAGCCGTCGGTGAACCGGAACGCCGTCTCCTGGGAGATGCTGGGCGTGCCCTCGATCTCGACGCGGTAGACGTCGTTCTCGGTGCCCGCCGGCCAGTCGGGTGCGGCGTCGTTTCCGATCCGGTTGACGTGCTCCAACTGGATGCGGGTATCCCCCTGGTACACACCGTTGATGGTGAACCGCACGGCCGCGACGTGGCCCGGCGCGATGACGCCCTTCACGGTCTTGCGCTCCGACGGGGTGACCCAGTTGTCCCACGTGGTGGTGATCTCGTCTAGCATGATGCCCGCGGCGTGGGCGATCATCGGAACCGTTGCGCCCCAAGCCATTACCAGGATGTCCGGATTCTGCAGCAGCGGGCGATACTCGGGCGGCTTGCCGATGCCCATCTCGAAGTCGTAGTCGCCTTCGTAGTTCGTGTAGTCGAGCAGCTCGGATGCCCGCACCGTGCGGACCTCCGAGCACAGGCCCATCAGCGTCATCGGAAACAGGTCGTTGGCGAAGCCGGGATCTATGCCGGTGGTGAAGCAGGACGACTCGCCCAGCTCGCAGGCCGTCGTGATGGGCTCAATCCAATCGGGCGGGTTCAGGTGCAGCGTCGGCCATACCCACGGGGTCATTGCCGTGGAGCAGACGTCGATGCCCGCCCGCAGGAAGCGGGTGATCAGCGAGATGTTGTCAAAGGCGTGCGCGGCGGTCGGGCCGTAGTGCACCAGTGCGTCAGGCCGCAGCGCGATGAGGGCATCGACGTCGTCGGTGGCGGTCAGGCCCAGCTTCGTGCCGAGGCTGCAGATCTCGCCGACGTCGCGGCCCACCTTGTCCGGGTTGTTCACGCCCACGCCGACGAGCTCGAACAGCGGGTGCTTGACGATTTCGGCGATTACCATGCGGCCGACAAATCCGGTGCCCCAGACGACAACTCGCTTGGGCTGCGATTCAGTCACGGCCTTCACCATAGGCTTGGTCAGCGGTGTCGTGGTCGACTTGGCGAGGCGACGGACATTTACCCCGGGAATGATCTCGGAGCAACCCGCATTGATGATTCGAGATGGCGACCACCCGAAAGGACGATGACATGACAGCTCTGACAGGACGACGAGCCCTGGTGACCGGAGGGTCACGCGGCATCGGCGCGGAGATCGTCGCGACGACTGGCCGCTGATGGTGCAGCCGTCGCGTTCACCTACGGGGCGTCGGCCGTGGAAGCCGAGAAGCTGGCAGCGGAGATCGCGGCCGACGGCGGGACCGCGGTCGCGATCCAGGCCGACAGCTCCGACCCGGGCCAGGTCGCCAGTTCGGTCGACGAGGCGGTGTCGAAGCTGGGCGGGCTGGACGTCCTCGTCAACAACGCCGGCGTGGCGCACATCGAGGACATCGAGTCGTTCCCGCTGGAGCAGTTCGACCGGCTGGTTTCGATCAACGTGCGGGCCATGTTCGTCGCCACACAGCGCGCGGTCCCCCACCTCGGCGAGGGCGGCCGCATCATCAATATCGGCAGCGTCAACTCCGAGCGGGTTCCCGGCCCCGGCCTCGCGGTGTACTCGATGACGAAAGCCGCGGTCGTCGGGCTGACCCGTGGGCTGGCGCGCGACCTCGGGACCCGCGGCATCACGGTCAACAACGTCCAACCGGGGCCGATTGCCACGGATTTGAATCCGGAAGAGGGCGAATTCGCCGATGCCGCACGGCCGTTGATCGCGTTGGGCCGCTACGGCCATACGCGCGACGTGGCCAGCGTGGTCAGCTACCTTGCCGGTCCTGAATCTGACTACGTCACCGGCGCGAACTGGAATGTCGACGGCGGATTTACGGCATAGCGCTGCAATACCGCACCTCAACAAGCGCCAATCCCGCACAGCCCCATCCCGTTTGGCCATCACGACGGCTGAGTGCGAGCGCGGTTCAGGATGCCAAGTGCGAGCGAGGAAACCGGACAGCGAATCGGGCGGTGCGGTGGAGCACGCGCCGATCATCAGTACGGCCACCAGCAACACACAGGTGACGATCCGGCGCATGTAACCTCCAGACGAGTGGCTGTCGAACACTCACAAGTTGATCGGATCCGTCGGATGCACCGTCTTCGTGGTGTCCCTCAGCGCGGCCTTGAATTGCATTGCCCGGTAAGGCCATCCGGCGGCGGTGTGCCACTGCGACACCACCAGGCCGATGCCCCCTTCGATGTCGAACCGCGACCCCGGTAACACGTAACCCCCGTAGAGCTGCGCCACCTTGTTCTGCGCATGATCCTCCGCATGCCACGCCGAACCCATGACGGGCGTCTGCAGCGGTGTCGCATGCATGTTCGCGACGGGCGAGTCGACGACCCGGTACCCCAGCGCGTACTTCGATGCCAGGAAGCCGCCGAGGATCCATTTGCCTTGCGCCACACGACGAAACGTCAGCTCACCCCATCTCTCACCGTCCGGGGTGATCGGGGTCGCCGCATGGCCCCACCCCCAGCGTTCGTCGGCGTAACCCCAACTCCAATAGCTCGACCGATCCCCGATGTGCTCGGGACGCACGCGCATCAGGATGATGCCCTTGTCGCGCTGAAAACCGGTGGCCGCCACATACACCCAGCCGTCGTCAGGGTCGTAGTCCCATGACCAGCACTGTGCGTACCCGTCGTGCAGATCGGCCGGGAACCTGGAGTCCTCACCCATGTGCGTCCACGAGACACCGCTGTCGTCGGAGCGCCAGATCTCGGTCCAGATGACGTTGCCGAAACCGCGATTGACGATGGCGTGCAGGTAGATCGAGTCGTCGACCCGCAGCAGGTCGGACGGGATGACCGTGCTGATGCCGCCGCGGGTCCATCCGGTGGCGGCGTCGTCGTGGATGTAGTGCCACAGCTGGCGCGCGTAGTCGGGGTCGTCGCCGCCGGCGCGTTCGTAGACGATTTCGTGGTCGGCGTCGCCGGTGCCGATCAGCACGACGGGCGAACGCCAGTCGCCCTGGCCGACCTTGCGGCCCGAGAAGGTGTCGCCGAAGACCGACACCAGCTTGCCGTTCGGCGCGACGACGGACGCCCCGAGGTCGGTGCACGTGACGCCCCACCGGTCGGTGAGACCCGGGCCGGTCAGGTCGACGACCTTGCCATTGAGTAACGGCAGGGGCCTCAGAAGCAGCGCCGCAGACCTTCCTTTTCGCAGATCAGCGGGTAGCGGTCGACCGGAATCGGCAGCGGCTCCTTGAACGCGAGCGTGAACGGGATGTTCGTCATCCCGGGCTGCTCACCACACACCGCGCCGTGGATGATCTTGAGGTTGCCGACGAGTGTGAGCCCATGGAACGAGTAGGTCTCCTGCTGGGCGGCCTTGCTGCCGTCGGGGCATGTCCGGCCGTCAGTGGTGTTGTACTGAAAAGTCCACAGGCCGTTGGTCATAACGGCGTCGCTGCCTGCCCGGCCCGACGGCGTGACGTGCAGCCGGCACCCGACCGGAATGTAGAGCTGCACCCGCAGATCGCCGACGGTGGGAACGCACGACGGCCAGATCGTCCACTCGGTCGACGCCTGCCCGTCGATGTTGGCGGTGTAGATGCCTTCCGGAACCTCGGGGTGCTTGTGCTCGTCGGCCTGGGCGGGACTGACAAACCCCAGGACAGCGCACGCGAAGACGGCGGCTGCGGCCAGCCCGCGGATGATCATCACGGCCTGAGTATTTCAGTGTCCACAGAACAAAGTCACGACTTTGTTCATGCCCGGGTTTCGATGCAGGCCGAAACAGGGTAGAGAGGCAAGGGCCGACAATCCGAGGTGAGGGTGATGATGGGACCAGCAGTGCGGACCGCTCTTGGCATCGTCACCTCCCTCGTTGTTGCACTGACCGCCTGCTCAACGGGTGAGCAGGTCGACATCGGCGACCAGGCGCCGAGAAACCTCATCGCTGCCATAGCCGGTGAGCCGGACCAGGCCGATCCGCACAAGACCACCGCATATTTCTCCTTCCAGGTACTGGAGAACGTCTTCGACACGCTGGTCGAGCCCGACGAGAACCTCGAGATGCGACCCGCGCTTGCCGAGTCGTGGGACGTCAGCCCCGATCAGCGCACCTGGACCTTCCATCTCCGCAAGGGCGTCACCTTCCACGATGGCAGCCCTTTCACGGCCGACGACGTCGTCTACTCCTACCGCCGCATCATCGACGAAAAGCTTGACGAACGTCGACAAGTTCAGCGCAGTCACCGACGTCACCGCGCCCGACCCGTCCACAGTCAGAATCACGGTGAAACAGCCGACCCCCAATCTGCTGACAAACCTGGGCGGGTTCAAGGGCATGGCGATCGTGCAGCGCAAGAACGTCGAAAGCGGCCAGATCGCCACACATCCAATTGGGACGGGACCGTTCGCGTTTGAAACCCACAAGAGTGGTGACTCGATCACGCTGAAAGCCAACCCCAGTTATTGGGGTGGCGCGCCCAAGGTTTCGGGGGTGACGTTCCGGTTCATCTCCGAGCCGTCGACGGCGCTGTCGGCGCTGCAGGCCGACGAGATCGACTGGACCGACTCGATTCCCACCGAGCGTGTCGCAGCGCTCGCCGACGATGACTCGATCACGTTGGCGCAGATGCCGAGCAACGACTACTGGTATCTGGCCCTCAACCAGGCGCGTGACCCGTGGAACGACGTGCGGGTGCGGCAGGCAATCGCCTACGCCATCGACCGCGACGCCATCGTCCAGGCAACCAGTTACGGCACGGCTGTCACCAACCAGCTCGCGATACCGAAGGGCAATCCCTGGTACAGCGAGTACGACACCTACACCCACGACATCGAGAAGGCCAAGACCCTGCTGCGCGAGGCGCAGGCCGCCCCACGAAACCTCGACATGCTGGTGACCAATGAATATCCGGAGACGGTGACCGCGGCGCAAATCATCGCTGATAACCTTGCGCCACTTGGCATCACGGTGAACATCCGCACCGTCGACTTCGCCACCTGGCTCGACGAACAGAACACCGGCAACTTCGACATGCTGATGATGGGCTGGCTGGGCAACATCGACCCCGACGACTTCTACTACGCGCAGCACCACACCAACGGCACGAGCAACGCCCAGAAATTCTCGAACCCCGAAGTCGACCGACTGCTCGACGCCGCCCGCGTCGAAACCGACCGGACCCGGAGAGCCGATGACTACGCCAAGGCGGCAACGATCATCGCCGACCAGGTCAGCTACATCTACCTGTACAACCCGTCGGTGATTCAGGCCTGGACCACCGACTTGTCGGGCTACGAGGCCCGCCGCGACAGGGCGATCCGATTCCGCACCGCGAGCCTGGCACCAGGCGGTGTCGGCTGACTTGACGCTGTTCACCCACCCGGTCGTTCGCTTCGTACTGCGCAGGTTGCTCTACTCGCTCGCGGTGTTGATCGGTGTTCTGGTGGTGGTGTTTTCACTCGTGCATCTGGTGCCGGGCGACCCCGTGCGCATCGCGCTGGGCACGCGGTACACGCCGCAGGCCTATGACGCGCTGCGGTCCGCGAGCGGCCTCGATCGGCCGATCATCGAGCAGTTCTTCGGCTACATCGGCTCGGCGCTCATCGGTGATCTCGGGGTCAGCTTCCGCGACGGCGCTCCTGTCACCGTCACCCTGCTCGAGCGCCTTCCCGCGACGATCTCGCTGGGTGTGGCCGGCATCGTGATCGCCCTGCTGATCGCACTGCCGGCGGGCATCTGGTCGGCGTTGCGTGAGGGCCGGCTGAGCGATGCGGTCGTGCGGGTCGGCAGCCAGTTCGGCGTCTCGATCCCCGATTTCTGGCTGGGCATCCTGCTGATCGGCGTGTTCGCCTCGACGCTTGGCTGGCTACCGACGTCGGGGTACCGGCCGCTGTTCGACGACCCGGCCGGCTGGCTGCGCCACATCGTCCTGCCCGGGCTGACGGTGGGGTTGGTGGCCGCCGCCATCATGACGCGCTATGTCCGTTCCGCGGTCCTCGAGGTCGCGTCGATGGGCTATGTGCGTACCGCCCGGTCGAAGGGGCTGCCTCCTCGGGTTGTCACGTTCCGCCACACCGTGCGCAACGCACTCATCCCGATCCTGACCATCACCGGTATCCAGCTCGCGACGATCCTCGGCGGCGTGATCGTGGTCGAGGTGGTGTTCGCGTGGCCCGGTCTCGGGCGGCTGGTGTTCAACGCCGTCGCTGCCCGTGACTATCCCTTGATCCAGGGCGCGGTGCTGCTCATCGCCGCGTTGTTCCTGCTCATCAACCTGATCGTGGACGTGCTCTACGCGATGGTCGATCCGAGGATCCGGCTGGCATGACGGACACAACGACCAGGCCTGTCGCGTCGTGGCGGCTGCTGGCGCAGCAATCCGGTCACGGTGGTCAGTGCGCTCGTCCTCGCCGTGATCGTGGTCGTCGCGCTGACGGCCACCTGGATCGCGCCGTTCGGTGTCAACGCCGTCGATGTCCCGAACGCCCTGCGACCGCCCAGCGGTGCGCACTGGTTCGGCACCGACGAGTTGGGCCGTGACGTCTTCTCCCGGGTGTTGGTGGCGGTCCAGGCGTCGCTGGGGGTCGCGGTGGTCAGCGTGGCGTTCGCCGTCGTCGTCGGGGTGACCATCGGGGTGATCGCCGGGTATCGAGGCGGCTGGGTCGACGCGGTGTTCATGCGCGTGGTCGACGTCATGTTCGCGTTTCCCGTGTTGCTGCTCGCCCTGGCCGTCGTCGCGATCCTCGGGCCCGGTGTGACGACGACGATTCTGGCGATCGGCATCGTCTACACGCCGATCTTCGCGAGGGTGGCGCGCGCGAGCACGCTCAGTGTCCGGGTCGAACCGTTCGTTCAGTTGTCCCGCACGATCGGCACCGGACACGGGTACATCCTGGTTCGCCACATCCTGCCGAACATCGCCGGACCGCTGGTGGTGCAGACATCGCTGTCGCTGGCGTTCGCGATCCTGTCGGAGGCGGCGCTGTCGTTCCTCGGCCTGGGCATCCAGCCGCCGCAGCCGTCGTTGGGCCGGATGATCTTCGACGCTCAGGGTTTCGTGACGCTGGCGTGGTGGATGGCGGTGTTCCCGGGCGCCGCGATATTCGTCACCGTGTTGGCGTTCAACCTGCTCGGTGACGGACTGCGTGACGTGCTGGATCCCAAGCAGCGCACCATGATCGAGGCGCGGAGGAAGCAATGACCGGCGCCGTGTCCGAATCCGTGCTCGCGGTGCGTGATCTGCGGGTGCATATCGGGCGTCGCGAGATCGTGCGCGGCATCTCGTTCGATGTGCGGCGTGAGCAGACTTTGGGCATCGTCGGCGAGTCGGGGTCGGGTAAGACGATGACTGCGCTGGCCGCGACCGGACTGCTGGATGCACCGGGTGCTGTTGTGGCGGGGTCGAGTGTCCTTGCCGGCGCGGATGATTCGGCGGCGACGGAGCTGGTCGGCGCGTCGCGGCGTACGCTGCGCGGCGTGCACGGTGGCCGGATCGGCTTCGTCTTCCAGGATCCCGGCACGTCGCTCAACCCACTGCTGACATTGGAACGTCAGATCACGGAATCGCTTGAGACACACCGACAGATGACGCCGCGGGCGGCGAAGGCGCGTGCACTCGAACTGCTCGAAGCGGTGGGCCTGCCGGATCCGCAGAACCGCCTGCACTCGTACCCACACCAGCTGTCGGGCGGGCAAAGGCAGCGCGTCATGATCGCGATTGCCCTGGCGTGCGATCCCGAGCTGCTGATCGCCGACGAACCGACCACCTCGCTGGACGTGACCACGCAGGCGCAGATCATCGACCTCGTGCGCGACCTGCAACGCGATTTCGGTGCCGCCGTGGTGTGGATCAGCCATGATCTCGGCGTCATCGGCCAGGTCGCCGACACCGTGACGGTGCTGCAAGACGGCGAGGCCGTCGAGCAGGCACCGACCGTCGACGTGTTCGACCGGCCGCAGCACGAATACACCCGGCAGTTGTTGGAGGCCCGGCCGCGCATCGGGGTTTCGGGTCCCCCGCCGGTGCCCGAGGGTGTTCCGGCGCTTGCTCCGCGTCGAGGGGCTCGACGTCCGCTTCCCGGTGAGAACCCCGGTCGGCAAGACGATTGTGCATGCGGTGAAAGACTTAACGTTTCACATCCGGCGTGGGGAGACGCTGGGTCTGGTTGGCGAATCGGGCTCGGGCAAGTCGACTGTCGCAGGGGCGTTGACGGGGCTCGTCAAGCCGGATGCCGGTACCGCAGCGCTGGACGGGATCGACATTTTCACCGTGCGGCGCGCTGAGGAGAAGGATCTGCGCAGGCGGATCAGCCTGGTCTTTCAAGATCCGTACTCGTCGCTCAACCCGCGCGCCAGGGTGGGGGCGACGATCGGCGAACCGTTGTTTGTGCACCGGCTCGCGAACGGCCGACAGGCCCGTCAAACCCGGGTGGCCGAATTGCTCGAACTCGTCGGGCTACCAACGTCTTTCGCGTCGAGGTACCCCCATGAACTCTCCGGCGGGCAGCGGCAGCGGGTCAGTATTGCGCGGGCGCTGGCCACCGAGCCCGACCTGCTGATCCTGGACGAATCAACTGCGTCGCTGGATGTTTCGGTGCAGGCGCGGGTGCTCGACCTGCTCGCCGAATTGCAGCGCGATCTCAAGCTCACGTATCTGTTCATCGGTCACGACCTGGCGGTCATCCAGCAGATGAGCCACGACATCGTCGTCATGCGCGACGGTGAGGCGGTGGAGCAACGGCCGGCAGCCGAGCTGTTCGCCGAGCCCGAGCAGCCCTACACCCGCGCGCTGCTGGCCGCGGTTCCGCCCGCGAGGCCGCGCGCCTCGGCCTGAACGATGGCGCGGCCGTGAGAAGGTCGTGCCATGACTCTCAGCAAGAAGGTCGCATTGGTCACGGGCGCGTCGTCGGGACTGGGCGCGGCGGTTGCCCAGCTCTTCGCCGATCGGGGGGCGACGGTGTTCGGGATCGCGCGCGACGCCGAGCGGTTGGCGACGGTGTTCGACGCGGTGCCCGGCGGCAGGTACGCGTCGGTGGACATCACCTCCGCGGCGGCGTGCCGGGACGCCGTCGCGCAGTGTGTGGCCGCGTTCGGCCGCCTCGACGTGCTGGTCAATGTGGCGGGCTATCACCAGATGCGCCATACCGTCTCGATGAGCGACGAGGACTGGGACCAGGACCTCGCGGTGAACCTCAACGGTCCGTTCTACTTGTGCCGTGCCGCCCTGCCGCACCTCCTCGAGAGCGGCGGCAACATCGTCAACGTCACGTCCATCGCGGGTGTGGAGGGCGAGGTGTACTCGGCCGGATACTGCGCCGCCAAGCACGGTCTGGTGGGGCTCACCCGCGCGTTGGCGGTCGAGTACACCAAGGAGAAGATCCGCGTGAACGCGATCTGCCCCGGCGGCATGGCCACCCCGCAGGCGACGGAGTTCACCGCGCCGGAGCACGCCGACTGGGATCTGATCATGCGGATCGCATCGCCCCGCGGGTTCATGGAGGCCGCGGACGTCGCCAAGGCGATCGCCTTCTTGGCCAGTGACGATGCGGCAGCTATCCACGGTGCGGTGTACCGCGTCGACAACGGCAAAGGCGCCGACTAACCCGAGGAGTACTGCAGCACAGGCTCAGTCTCCGAGTCGGTCCTGCCGATGATCGACAGGCGATCGGGACGTACTTCATACCGGGTGCCGTCGGCCGGGTTGAGGACATCGAACCCGCCGCCGGAGGGCACCGCGTTGGCGAGTTCGAGGTTGGCGCCGTCCCTCAGCCGCTCACCGCGGTAGTAGTAGGTTCCCGGTCCCGATTCGCACACCACGGCCAGCGAATTGGCGGTTCGGACCATCGCCGCGGGGGTGCTTCCAGGGTCACAGCGGGCGGTATGGCCGACGAAGCCCTGGCTGTCGGCACCGGGGATGGCCGAGGTCGACGTGGTGGTCGGCGTTGTCGAGGTCGTCGTCGTGGTGGTTGGCGGTTCGGTCGTGGTTTCGGTGGTCGTCTCGGTCGTCGGCTCCGGGGGCGGCGCCACCATCGTGGTCGGGGGCGGCGAGCTGCTGGTGTCGTTGCTGAAGATCAAGATCGCGGCCAGCGCTGCGGCGAGGCCGAACATCGCTACCGTCGCGACCACCAGCGCTACCTGTGTACGCCCGAATCGGGATTTCGGGGCCGGTGGCTGCTGCGGGGGCCGGGCCGGCGGCGGGTAGGGCGTGTATCCCGTCGCGGCCGGATTCGGGTAGACGGCCGAGAATTGCCGAGTGGACGGCGGCGGGGCGGGCGGAGGCGACACCGCGGGCGGAGGCGACACCGCGGGCGGAGGCGGAGGTGGCGCCGCGACGGGAGCGGGCTTGGACGATGCGGCAGCGGTGGCCGCCTTGGCCAGTTCGCCGGCGGAGGCGAATCTCTTGTCGGGCTCCTTGGCCATGCCCCGGGCGATGACGTCGTCGAAATCGCGAGGGATGCCGCGGCGCATGATGCTCGGCCGCGGCGGCGGAGAGAACATGTGGGCGGTCATCAATTGCCGCAGATCCCCGGTCTCGAACGGCGGGCGGCCGGTGAGGCACTCGTAGAGCAGGCAGGTCAGCGCGTAGATGTCGGCTGGTGGCCCGACCTGGCCGCCGCTGAACCGTTCCGCGGACATGTAGGCCGTCGACCCGATCAGCATGCCTGTCTGTGTGACGCTGGCGTCGCCGCCGGCGTGGGCGATGCCGAAGTCGACGAGGTAGGCGAAGTCGTCGGGGGTGAGCAGCACGTTCTCGGGCTTGATGTCGCGATGCACCAGGCCGTCGGCGTGCGCGGCGTCCAGCGCCGCCGCCACCTGCGCGAGGATCGCCACGGCCCGCTTCGGCGCCAGTGGGCCGTTCGCGCGCAGCTCGTCCTTCACGCTGGCACCGTCGACCAGCCGCATGTCGATGTACAAGACACCGTCGATATCGCCGAAGTCGTGCACCGGGATGACGTGGGGTTCCTGCAGTCGGGCCGCCACGCGGGACTCGCGCCGAAAACGCTCCTGATAGCTGGGGTCTGCAGCCATCTCGGCGCGGAGGACCTTGACCGCGACCATCCGGTCTCGGACCGTGTCGTAGGCCCGGTACACCTCGCCCATCCCGCCGACACCAATCAGTGACCGCAGCTCGTACGGCCCGAATTGGGTACCGAGTCGCGAGCCGCCGTACGCGGAGGCCATTGAAGAAATCCTTTCGTCGATCCTGTCCGCGACCAGCTCCCACCTATCGCGGCGAGCCCGGTGGTTCCCAAATAGGAAATTCACCGAACGCGCGGTAAGGCAGTGGAGCTCCCCGACGCCCCGGTCTTGCAGAGCCATAACAGTGGTCTCGCTCAAGAGGATAGGCCTGCTCTTCGGCGCTTGCGCATGCTCGGCGGTCGCGAGTGCGGTGCCCCCGCCGCGCGCGCAGCGTCTTGCGCCGTTAGTGTTGAGGTGCGCTAACAGATTGATGGAGATGAGCCTGTCGGCGGGGTGATTACGTGAGTGCGCGTCAGATCGTTTGCTCGATTGCTGCTGCGGCGGCGGCAATCTCGGCCTTGGCGAGTTCGCCAGCAAGCATTCCTCTTGCGGCGGCCGCTGGATGCCCCGACGTCGAGGTGGTGTTCGCGCGGGGCACCACCGAACCACCCGGCGTAGGTGGGATCGGGCAGGCATTCGTGGATTCGCTGCAAGCGCAACTGGCGCCAAAGTCCATGTGGACGTATGCGGTTAACTACCCCGCCAGTACGGACTTCCCCACCGCCGCTCAGGGCGTGATCGACGCGAGCGCTCGGGTCCGTGAAATGGCCGCGAAGTGTCCGAGCACCAAGCTGGTGCTTGGCGGATACTCCCAAGGTGCCGCTGTAGTCGGTTACGTCACCGCGGCCGAAATCCCCCCGGGTTTCGTCCTTCCACCTGGCATCACCGGACCGATGCCCCCCGAGGTCGCTGAGCACGTCGCGGCGGTCGTCCTCTTCGGAGAACCATCGAGCAGGTTTCTGAACCGGATCGACGCGCCGCCGATCAACGTCGGTCCGCTCTATGCGGCCAAGACCATCGAGCAATGCATCTTCGACGATCCGGTCTGCACGAACGACGGCGGCAACATCGGGGCGCACATGCAGTACGTGTCGAACGGCATGGTCGATCAGGCCGCGGTCAACGTCGCACAGCGTGTGTCGACTCCTACGCCTCCTTCGGCCACTCCGGTGCCGGTTTCGCCGCCCGCCACGATTCTTGCGGCCCCGCCGGCCGCTCCCGCTCCCGCGGCCCAGCCGGCCCCCGGCTCCCGCGACCCCGCCGGCCGCGCCCGCTCCTGCCGCTCCTCCGGTGCTGGCGGCTCAGCCGGCCCCGCACATCCCGACGGCAACAGGTGTTGGGCCGGCCTGATCTACACGTCGACAGACGATCAGGCGCACACAAAGTGCTCGTGTGCTGACCATTCGTTTGTGACGCCCGCGTTGTTCACGGTGGTCCCGCGCAGCGTTCCCCACTCCGGGTCGATACTGCCCGTGTAGTCGTTGGTTTCCGCGTGGCGTTCGAAGCTAGGCAGGTTTGGAGTCCGACAAATCAGGTGTTTCCCTACACTTGCTCAGCAAGATGTACTCGTCGAAAGCGAACACGGTGGGCGCACTGATCGTCGCCGCCAGCATGTGCGCACTCCTCGGCTGCACTCACAGCGGGCCGTCGATGCCTCCAACCGCTACGACAGCGGCCGCAACCGTCCCAGCCCCCATGACGGACCAGCCGACTTCCCCGGCCGCGGCCGCGGGAGCGCAGCCCAAGATCTCGACAGACCCGGCACAGGTGGCCGACGACCTCGTCGCCGACGAGCGGGCACTGCGTGACCCATCGACGCCAGAGCCGGCGTTGACCGCCGCCGCGCGCCGCCAACAGGCGGCGTATCGAGCCATCGGCAGCCACACCGAGTGGGATGCGATCATCCGTCCGCGAATCCCACCAGCGTTTCTCCAGACGTACGACCGCAACGTCGACGCCCGACGCCAGTTGTCTGCGATGACGGAAGCGCAGAACATGCTGCCCGCGTGGCGGATCGTGCCTCCGGCTCCGGCCGAGGCGTTGTTGGGTTACTACCGCGAAGCGGAAGCGGCCTCTGGCGTCGGCTGGAACTACCTGGCCGCGATCAACCTGATCGAGACCCGGTTCGGCCGCATCGAAGGCGACAGCACGGCCGGTGCGCAGGGCCCCATGCAGTTTCTGCCATCCACATGGGACGCCTACGGCAACGGGGGCGACATCCGCTCGCCGCGTGACAGCATTTTGGCGGCGGGCCGCTACCTTGCCGCCAATGGCTTTGCGCATGATCGCGATCAGGCCATCTTCCGGTACAACAACGCGACCCGGTACGTGCGCGCTGTCAATGCCCACGCCGCCGTGCTCGCAGCTGATCCCGGCGCATTCGCCGGCTACTACCGATGGGACGTGTACTACCGCACGACCGCCGGCGACGTACTGCTGCCCGTCGGTTACGAGTCAACGGCACCGATCCCGGTCGACGAGTACCTGGCCGACCACCCGCAGTAACGCCGCGCCGAGACTGCTGCCGTGCAGGGGAAGTTCGAGTACAGGCCTGCCGGATAACAGTTTCGGCGCAAGCGTTTCGCGTCTCGATGCTGCGCGCGCAGCAGGGTTCACCGAAGTCGCCCGACCGACGCCACGGGGCGTGCAGCGGACTGAGTTTCGGTCTCAACGCGGTCAGGAGCGAGCATCACGGCGGCGATCGGGACGGCGAGCGCGAGCAATCCGATCACGAAGACCGGGAACAGGAACGAGAAGACCTCGGGCCCACCGGGTACCGGTGCGTGGTGGTCGACGGTCACGCGCACTGCCGCCATGCCCGTGTAGTGCATTCCGACGACGGCAACGCCCATCACGAGCCCTGCGACGAATCGCAGCACCGGGGATTCTAGGACGAGCGTGAACCACAGCGCGGCGGTAGCCGCGACCACGGCGATCAGGATCGACAGGGCGACAAGGCCTTTGTCGTACGCGACCGTGCCCTGGACCTGCACCGCCCACATGCCGGTGTAGTGCATCAGGGCGACGGCAAGGCCCGTGATCACACCGCCGGCGATCAGCCGGGACAGATGAACGGTCCGGCCGATGGTGATCAGCCCGACGAACACTGCCGAGATCGACAGCACCGCCGACGCGACCGTCCATCCCAGGTGGTACCTGACCGCGCTGTTCGGGATCGCGAAGCCCAGCATCGCGATGAAATGCATCAGCCAGATCGCCACCCCGCCGATCGCGATCGCCGCCATGGCCAGCCAACGCATCCGATCGCGTGCGTCGGACGCCGCGGCGCTGTGACGGGTGCACGCCAGCCCGACGACCGAGCCGGTCACCGACACCATGTACGCCAGAAACAGCAGCCAGAGGCCCATATCGAAGTGGTGTACGTGACTAGTCCATGATTGGTTCCTTGAGGTTTGAGAGGCGGGCCTCGGTTCAGGGTTGGATCAGGGCACCGTCGTCGGCAGACGATCAAGTGCATACGAGGTGATGGCGATCAACGCGTTCTTCGCCGAATCACGTTGCCGCGCATCGACATTGATGATCGGTACATTAGGCCCCACGGCCAGGGCCTCGCGCAGATCCTCGGCGGCATAGGTCGGGGCATTCTCGAACTCGTTGACGGCGACGAGAAACGGCAGGTTGCGTGCCTCGAAGAAGTCGACGGCGGCGAAGCTTTCCTCGAGCCTGCGGGTGTCTATCAGCACCACGGCACCGATCGCACCACGCACCAGGTCGTCCCACATGAACCAGAACCGGCGTTGCCCCGGTGTGCCGAAGAGATACAGCACGAGGTCGTCGGCGATCGTGATCCGGCCGAAATCCATTGCGACCGTGGTGCTCCCCTTACCGGGGATCACCTCGAGGTCATCGTGGCCGTGCGAGACGGTCGTGACGAGGGCCTCGGTGCGCAACGGCACGATCTCCGACACCGCGCCGACGAACGTGGTCTTGCCGACTCCGAAGCCGCCGGCGATCACGATCTTCGTCGACGACGACGTGCGGCGGTGCTCAGAGTGCACGTAACCCATCGAGGGTCCTTTCGATCAGCCGACGCCGCTCCGTTGCGGTCGAACGGTCGGTCAGCGTGGCGTGCACACGAAGGTGGCCGCTCTCCACCAGGTCCCCCACAAGCACCCGTGTCACCCCGATCGGCAGATCGGCGTAGGACGAGATCTCGGCGATAGACGGCCGGGCGCGGCACAAGCGGACGATCACAGTGCGGACATCGCCTGGCGCCCAATCGAGCTCGCGCCTCGACTCCAGGGTCTCCACCGTAACCTCGATCGGCAGTTCGATCTCGGCGCGGGTTCGCCCGCCCGTGAGCGTGTACGGCCGGGCGGCGGTTAGGTGTTCGATTCGTCTTATCCATGCTGAGCGTCATCGAACTCCCTGCGTCGCACGCGGAGTCGCCTGTACGGCCTTGCCGACCCGGTCGACGAGCACCGCCATCTCGTACCCGACCTGCCCGACATCACATGAGATCGACGCCAGAGAGGCGAGATACGATCCGTTTCCGACACCCATCAACAGCAGGTAGCCATCGTCCATCTCGACGATCGACTGGCGGACTTCGCCGGCCTCGAACAACCGGGCGGCGCCGCTCGCCAGGCTAGCCAAACCCGATGTCACGGCTGCCAGTTGGTCCGCGCGATCAGCCGGCAGATGCGAGCTCGACGCCATCAGCAGGCCGTCGGCCGACACGAGAATCGCATGTGTCGCGCCCGGCACATCACGGACGAAATTGGACACGAACCAGTCGAGGGTCCGGTTGGTCGCAGCAGCGGAGCTGGCGGACTCGATCATGCCGTTGGGCGCCGGTGTTCATCGGTCTCCTTCGATTCGGCGGTGTGCTGCAGTGCTTTCGGCCCGTCCGCTGCGAATACCGGCCATCGCTCGGCTCAGCATGGCTGAAACGGCCGCGGGATCGCGCCCTGCGTCGGCGCCGGCGTCGGATCCGTTCCTGGCGTGGCCCGGCACCAGCCGCGCGCCGCGTTCGCGGATCGGCAGCCCGGATTCGGTGTGCCGCTGCGGTTTCTGCTCAACTGCCTTCGCAGCGGCGGTCCAGCCGGCATCGGCAGCGGTCGCCCAAACCCCGTCGCGTGATTCGAGCGTGGTCGGATCCATCAGCCATTCGGAAACCATGCGCTCGTAGATCGGCGCACCTTCCGAAGTCTCGGACTCGATGTTCGGCCGCGCAGGTTCGGCGGCCGGTGTGGCCTGCGAGGGCGGCGCCTCGGTCGTTGGCCGAGTGTTGAAGTAGGCAAACGTATTCGATGTCGCCTGAGGTGCCGGCGAGTCCTCGGTGGCCGCCGCCGGCTCCGAGGATGTCGGTCCGTCCTCGGGGCGGGCGACGCCGTTGACGCCGCTCGCACCAGGCGACCGCTTCGGGAGGGTGCTGCCGTCGCGCATCGGGGCATCGGATCTGGTCATCGGTGTGGTCGCCGGTGAGTCCAGCCTCGTCGGCACGTGTGCGGACAGCTCTTCCATCGAGTTCGCTCCCGCGCTCGATGGACCGCAGTGGCGCATCGCCGAACGAACCGGCGAGCGGATCGTTGAGTGCATCGACGATTTCGGCAGGCGGGGCAATCAGCGAGCCGGGTAGGTACACGCTCGCCGTCACACCGGGCTGATCGGTCAACTCGGCGGTGGCACGGAGCCGGACGGTCGCCTGGTGACGTCGAGCAAGGCGGCCGACGACGAAAAGGCCCATCCGCTTGGCAGTTTCGGGAGTCACCTCGCCGCCCAGCGCGAGCCGTTCGTTCGCCGCGTGCAAGTCCTCCGCGGACATGCCGAGTCCGCGATCGGTCACCTCGACCAGGATGCCGGCGTCGACCGCGCGTGAGACCGTCACCGATACCAGCGATTCCGGCGGCGAGTACCGCAGTGCATTGTCGAGCAATTCCGCGATCAGGTGATTGACGTCACCGGCCGCCGCGCCGACGATCGAGACGTCGCCGGTCGGGCCGACCTTGACCCGACGGTAGTCCTCGACCTCGGACATCGCGGCGCGCAGCACTTCCGGCAGCGGCACGGGCGCCGGCCGGCGGTGGCGTTCGACCGTGTCGGCGAGCACGAGCAGATTGTCGCCATTGCGGCGCATGCGCGTCGCAAGGTGATCGAGCCGGAACAGACGTTCGAGCCGGACCGGATCGTCTTCGTCGCGCTCGAGTGTCTCGATCACCGCCAGCTGCTCTTCTACGAGGGATCTGCTTCGGCGGGAGAGGGTTTCGAACATCTCGCCGATCTGCAGGCGGACGCCGTGCTCGCTGGCCAGGCGGACCGCTTGGAAGTGGATGTCGTCGATCGCGCGCGCCAGCTGCCCGACCTCTTCCTTGGTGTGGACCGGCAGCGCCGTGATCTCCGGCACGCCACCACCCTTGCTGAGTCGATCGATCTCCTCGGGCAGCTCGACCTGTGCGACCTGCAGTGCGCCGCGGCGTAGACCGCCGATCGATCGGATGAGCGACCGGCCGACCCCGAGCGCGAAGACGAGGGTTGCCAGCACCGCACCGAGGAAGATCGCGGTGTCGCGCAGCGCCGCGGACCGCAACGCGTTGGCCCGGGCATGCACCGTGCGCTCGAGATCGGACGCAAGTTGCTGCGCCATCGCGTGGTACTGCTCGGCGCTCGCCTGCATCGAGCTGGCGAACTGGGGCGTGTACACCGATTCGCCCGGCGGTCGGGTGTAGGCATCGCGGCGAACGTCGGATGCCCCGCGTAACGCCGCGTCCTCACCTGTCGGTGTCAGCTGGGCGAGCCGATCGATGGCGGCCGCCTCTGCACCTGCCGCGTCGGCCACCTTGGTCCGCAGCACGACCGAATCAACGAAGTCCGGCGCCGCGACCAGGACCCGCTGCGTGGTCAGCGCCCGTTGCGCCGTGAGAAGACTCACGAGCCGGTCTGCGAGCGGGCGCACGGCGCCGTCGTCGATGGTCGCCGTTGCCGTCGCGATCGCCGAGACCACGCCGATCGCCGCGCTCTGCGATTGCTCGGCGATCCGTAGCTGCGGCACGGGGCCGGATGCGATCTCGTCGCGCAACGTCTTCGCCGTGGAGGATGCGGTCGCCAGCGCCGCAGCGACGGTCGGGGCGAACTCCGCGGAGGTGGTCAGCGACGCCAGGCCCGTCGCACTCGCGTCGAACCGTGCGAGCGGTTCCTCGATGGGCGCGCCCGTCGCGGCGGCGTATGCGAGGCCGTCGAGCCGATCGACGAACTCGACCGCTGGCACCACGATCACGACGTCGCCGGACACGACACTCAATTTCGACGCCGCCGAGAGTTCGTTCTGGATCCGCAGCGCGCCGAACGTCACGGCGAGCAGGACAGGCAGGACCATGATCGCCGCGACTTTCCATCGCAACGGCCAGCCTTCGAAAGATGCCCGCGACGCGGTCCGAGGCGCATGTTCGATGACGTTCGGACCGCTGGGCTCCATGCCGTAACCACCCTCCGCCGGGCCTATTAACGTTCAAGTAGAAAAACCCCGACCGCACGCGATGGTAGAGCAGTCATAACGGTTGTGCATCGACTGGATGAACGGCACTAGTGTCGCCGACATCGCAAAATCGCACGTGACCTGGATGTTTATAACGAAACGATCACAAGCCGTCCTCGTCGGCGGCAGCCTGGGGAGGCTTGTTCACTCCGGCTCAAGGCTGCATCAGGCGGGGCGGGCGCGGCTCGAACCCGCGACCATCGAAATGTGAGTCCTGCCCTCATCGTGAGGCGCAGTATCCATACGCGCGGGCGCCGAGTTTGGCCAAGCAGTCGAACATGTGTTCTACTGAACCTTCAGGCCGCCCCGCTCACTGCGGGCGATATTCAGGAGGAGATCGCCTTAAATATGACTGTAGACACTCTGACAGCAGAAGCGCCGTCGACCGACTCCGACACTCCCGACATCTTGGTTCCTTCTACCGAGAGCACTTTTCCTGGAAGTACGCCGGCACCCAAAGCGCCCTCCAATGGAGCTTCTGCCGAGGCGAAGCCCAAGAAATCCTCGGCCAAGACGGTAGCCGGCAAGAAGGCCAAGACTCTCGAGCTGACCCTCACTGTCACCGGTTCCGCTGACGGCGAATGGCGCGCGGAGCTCAAGCGGGGCACGTCCTACCTGGCCCGCAACCTCGCGGTCGCAGCCGCCGCCGTCTCCCGTGCGGCCAAGGAACTGCATGAGGACCTCTCCAACCCGATCGACGAGGTCATCGAAGAGGCGCGCTCCCAGCAGGCCGCCAGGGTCGCCGCCCTCGAAGCTGAACTAGAAGCCGCCCGCAAGGCCCTCGCCGATCTGGACTGTGCTCCCTGAACTAAGTTGCTCGCCCGCGTCTGATCTAGCTGCTATTTCAGTGGGGCGGGCGGGGCTCGAACCCGCGACCAACGGATTATGAGTCCGCGGCTCTAACCAACTGAGCTACCGCCCCTCGCGCGTCGCGGCACCAATGGTCGCACGCTCCCACGGCCAGGTCATCAGGGCCCACACGATGACGATCAGCGTGGACGCGGTGAATATGTACACCGGCCACGGACCCAACACGTCCAGCAGCGACGCGGTTGTCGGTTTTCTGTTGGTGAAGCCGTAGTTGGTGCCGGCGATGCTGTTGAACACGAAGGTGATTGCCACCCACGCCGCCGTGACAACCACCACGAAGCGGAAGCTGCGCCACGACGGACGCATTCCGCGCCCCCAGGTCAGGTAGATGGCCGCCCAGACGACCAGCAGATGGATCGCCCAGAAACCGAGAAACTCGTAGTGCGGAAAGTCCCGGCCCTCCAGCGCCGGTGAGATCAACGCCTGCGCGCTGAGCACCAGGCCCCAGTAGTAGGTCAGCACGAACGCCCACTGCCGCTGTGACCACAGCGCGTAGGCCGCGGCGGCAGTTGCGAGGTCGGTCAGGCGCAGCGGAACCGAATAGCTGATGGACGGCGGGATCAGCGAGTAGATCAGCACCGAGGCGTATATCGCCGCGGTCAGCCCGCCAAGGATGCGCCCGAGCAGGCGGGCCTGCGACTCGGTCTGCCTGCGCCCGACCCAGACCAGCAGCGCGGCGCCGACGACGAATACCACGATCGCGCCCCAGTAGGACGGGCCGTACGCCGAGAACTGCCGTTGCGTGTCAAGCATGTTCGTCGGTCGAATTATTGCGCTTGGCTCACCGACGACATGTGAAAGTCCGGTATCCGCAGCGTCGGCATCGCCGCCCGTGTCGCCCAGTCGCCCCACTCGCGCGGCAACGTGACTTCGCTGACAGCCCGGCCTCGGTGGCCCGGCGCAGCAGATCCAGCGGGCTCTCGTTGAACCGGAAGTTGTTGACGGCCGCGGTCACCTCGCCGTCCTCGACCAGGTAGACGCCGTCCCGGGTCAGTCCGGTCAGCAGCAGCACGGCCGGGTCAACGGTGCGGATGTACCACAGCGTGGTCAGCAGCAGACCCCGCTCGGTGCGCGCGATCATGTCGGCCAGGCTCGCCGACCCGCCGGTCATCAGCAGGTTGTCGGCCGGCACCGCGACGGGCTGGTCGAACTCGGCGGCCGCCGCGCGCGGGTACGCCAGCGCGTTGATCGCGCCGTCGCGGATCCAGTCGACCCGACCGATGTCCATGCCGTTGTCGAAAATCGACACCCGCTCCGACGAACTCGGCACCGCCACGAACGGTGTGCATTCCAACGCCGTCGCGGCCGGATCGGAGTACAGCGTCAACGGCAGATCGGTGAGCTTCTCCCCCACCCGGGTGCCGCCACCGGGCGCCGACAGCGCGGTACGGCCCTCCTGCGCGCCCCGGCCGTCCATACGTCCACGCCAGGTAGATCATCATGTCCGCCACCGTCGACGGCGGCATGATCGTCTCGTAGCGCCCGGCGGGCAGCTCGACGGTGCGCTCGGCCCAGCCCAGCCGCGTCGAGAGCTGCTCGAGCATCGAATCGACTGGCACATCGACGAAGTCGGGCGTGCTGGTGCCGGCCCACGCACTCGCGCCGTCGCGCTTGGCGTTGATCTCCACCGACCCCGTCGGCTGGGTGAACCGTCGGCGCAGTCCGTTGGAGGTGGCGACGAACGTCGTCTCCAGCACGTGCCGCGCGTACCCGTACAGCTGGTCCGGGCCGCGGAACCCGCGCGCGGCCAGGCTGCCGGCCAGCCCCATGAACACCTCGGAGCCGGTGCCGGGGACCGGCGCGTCCCAGTCGTCGGGCTCGTCTGTCCCCGCCAGCGGCGGCGCGCTGTCGCTGGCCTCCGGCGCCGACAGCGCCGCGTCTCTGCGACGCGGCGACCAGGCCGGCGATGGTCGACGGATCCACCTCGGCCGGACCGCACCGAACCGACATGCGCCTTATCGCCTTGGCGCACAATCGAAATCACCGTCGTGTGGCGGGCTCACCGACTCGCCGTTGGTGGTCATCGAGTTGCCTGCCCAGCGCAGCGACGCGTCGGCGCGATCGGTGACCAGCACGATGGTCTCGTCGGCCTTGCCCCGCCTGGCCGCCTCGGCCAGCACGCTGTCGACGACCTGCTGTGCGCCGATCACCAGTTACCGCCCCGCCTCGGTGCGGGTGTTGAGCACGTTGACGCCACGGAACAGCGCCGACGGGCAGCCGTGGCTCACCGGCGGCGATCTGGCCCGGCTGGGCCTTGCCGCAGTTGAACGCCCCGCCGAGCCGCCAAGTCGACGGCCCGCCAACGGCTTCCATGAGCCCCAGAAGTCGGTGGTGGTGGCCTGATACGCGACATCGCGCAGCTGGCCGTCCAGCCGGCCGTCGCGGATGCGGAAGAATCGCTGGCCGGTGAACTGGAAGTTGTAGCGCTGCATGTCGATTGACCAGGACTTGTCGCCGACGATGTAGATGCCGTCCTCGACGCGGGCGATCAGGTCGTCGGTGCTCAGGTCGTCGATGCCGGGCTGCAGCGAGACGTTGGCCATCCGCTGGATCGGCACATGGTGCGGGCGAGTCGGCGTACGAGCAGCCGTTGGATCGCGTGACTCCGAGCCGCGGCGCGAACACCCGGTCCAGCTGATAGCCGACGAAGATCCCGTCGCGCACCAGGTCCCAGCTTTGCGCCCGCACCCCCTCGTCGTCGAAACCGACAGTGGCCAAACCGAATTCGACGGTCCGGTCGGCGGTCACGTTCATCACCGGCGAGCCGTAGCGCATGGTGCCCAGTTTGTCCGGCGTGGCGAACGAGGTGCCCGCGTACGCGGCCTCGTAGCCGATCGCGCGGTCGTATTCGGTGGCGTGCCCGATCGATTCGTGGATCGTCAGCCACAGGTTGGACGGGTCGATCACCAAATCGGTCGGCCCGGCCGTCACGCTCGGCGCCTTGGCCTTCTCGGCGAGCAGCGACGGCAGCTGGGCCAGCTCCTCGGACCAGTTCCACACGTCGTCGCCGGCGACGGCCTCCCAGCCGCGCGCGGTCGGCGGCGCCAGCGTGCGCATGGTCTCGAAGGTGCCGGCCGCGGCGTCCACCGTCACCGCCTCCAGCGTCGGCAGCACCCGCACCCGCTGCTGGGTGATCGACGAGCCGAAGGTGTCGGCGTAGAACGTCTGCTCCTTCACCGCGTTCAGCCCGGCGGAGACGTGGTCGACGCCGTCGGCGGCCAGCAGCCGCCCGGAGTACTCCGCCCAGCACAGCGATCTTGTCCGCCGACGCGACGTCGAACGGGTCGATCCGATAGTCCGACACCCAGCTGACATCGGTGTAGACGGGCTCGGGCGCCAGCTCGATGCGCTCGGCGTTCAGCGGCGCCAGCGTGGTCGCCACCCGCACGGCCCGGCGCGCGGTCTCGGCGGCCACGGCGGGGTCGAGTTCGGCGTGTGAGGCGAAGCCCCAGGTGCCGTCGACGATGACCCGCACCGCCAGGCCGATCTCGCGATTGACGACCGACGTTCTCCAGCTCACCGTCGCGCAGCTGCACGATCTCCGTCGTGATGCGCATGAATGCGCAGGTCGGCGTAGCTCGCCCCGGCCGCGACGGCGGCGGACAACGCGGCGTCGGCTAAGCTGCGTGTCGCGGCAACCCGAGGAAGTCGGCATCGACTCGTCGGGGCGCTGTCACGCACTACCACCGTAGTGGCCCGACCGCCGGCCCGCTTTAATGGCTCGGTGGCCGCCCGACGTGTCCGATCGACAGCGCTGGGATATGCCTTGCTCGCACCCAGCCTCTTCGGCGTGGTCACGTTCATGCTGTTGCCGATGCTGGTGGTGCTCTGGCTCAGCCTGCACCGCTGGGACCTGCTGGGGCCGATTCGGTATGTCGGACTGGACAATTGGCAATCGGTGCTCACCGACCGGTCATTCGGGACGTCGCTGGTCGTGACACTGCTGTTCATCGCGATGGTGGTGCCCGTGCAAACGCTGCTCGGGCTGGTGGCCGGCGCCATGCTGGCCCGCGGGCTGCCGGGCACCGGCTTCTTCCGCACGCTGTATGTGCTGCCGTGGATCTGCGCGCCGTTGGCCATCGCGGTGCTGTGGCGCTGGATACTCGCGCCGACCGACGGCGCGGTCAGCACGCTGCTCGGCCAGCGCGTCGAGTGGCTCACCGATCCGGGGTTGGCGCTGCCCGTTGTGTCGGCCGTGGTGGTCTGGACGAACGTCGGCTACGTGGCGCTGTTCTTCCTGGCCGGCATCCTGGCCATCCCCGAGGACATCCAGAACGCGGCACGCACCGACGGCGCGACGGCGTGGCAGCGGTTCCGCCGCATCACCTTGCCGATGCTGCGGCCGACGCTGTTCTTCGTATTGGTCACCGGAATCATCAGCGCCGCCCAGGTATTCGACACGGTCTACGCGCTGACCGGCGGCGGCCCGCAGGGCAGGACGGATCTGGTGGCACACCGCATCTATGCCGAGGCGTTCGGCGCGGCCGCTGTCGGCCGGGCCGCGGTGATGGCCGTTGTGCTGTTCGTGCTGCTGGTCGGCGTGACGATCGTCCAGCACCTGTACTTCCGGCGGCGGATCACCTATGACCTCACCTAGTCGTGTCGTTTCGGGCGTGGTGATCTACCCCGTCCTGGTCGCCGGGGCGCTGATCACGTTGGCGCCGTTCACGTTGGGACTGTTGACGTCGTTCACCTCGGCGCGGCAGTTCAACACCGAATCGCCGCTGTCCCTGCCGAAACCGCCGACGCTGGAGAACTACATCGGGCTGGCCGACGCCGGGTTCGGCCGGGCGTTGGTGGTGACGGCGCTGATGACCGCCGTCATCCTGCTCGGACAGATCGCGTTCTCGGTGCTGGCGGCGTACGCGTTTGCCCGCCTGCGGTTTCCGGGCCGCGACGCGTTGTTCTGGGTCTACATCGCCACGCTGATGGTGCCGGCGACCGTCACGGTGGTGCCGCTGTATCTGATGATGGCCGAGGCGGGGCTGCGCAACACGTTCTGGGCGTTGGTGTTGCCGTTCATGTTCGGCTCGCCGTACGCGATCTTCCTGCTGCGCGAGCACTTTCGGGCCATCCCAGCCGATCTGATCAACGCCGCGCGGATCGACGGCGCCAACACGCTGGATGTCATCACTCACGTCGTGGTGCCGGCCAGCCGGCCGATCCTGGTGACACTGGCGTTGATCACCGTCGTGTCGCAATGGAACAACTTCATGTGGCCGCTCGTCATCACCAGCGGTAGCGAGTGGCAGGTGCTCACCGTCGCGACGGCCGGCCTGCAGTCGCGGTACAACGCGCAGTGGACGCTGGTGATGGCGGCGACGACGGTGGCGATCGTGCCGTTGATCGTGTTGTTCGTGGCGTTGGGCCGCCACATCGTCCGGTCGATCGTGGTGACGGGGCTCAAATGAGGTGGCGGATCGATCGCGATTTCTACATCAGGGCTGTGATTTTCGCGAGATCGCGACCTTCATGTAGAACTCGGCGAGCCGAGGGGCGACCATGAGGCCTAGATTCTCCACACTCGTGGTGGCGGGAGTCGCCCTAACACTCGCCGTATTGCTCGTCGCGGCGATGCTGTTGGGTCGTTCCGCCGAGTCCGAGCGGCAGGACGGTGGTCACCGTGCGGTTGTGGGATGAGCAGGTCGCCACGGCGTACCGGGAATCGTTCGACGAGTTCACCCGCTTGCACCCGGATATCGAGGTGCGTGTCAACGTCGTCGCCTACTCGAACTACTTCGACACTCTGCGCACCGACGTGGCCGGCGGCAGCGCCGACGATATTTTCTGGCTGTCCAACGCCTACTTCGCCGGCTACGCCGACGGCGGCTGGCTGATGGACATCGCAGAAGTGCTGGGCCCCAACGCGTCACGGGCCTGGGAGCCATCGGTGGTCAACCAGTTCACTCGGGACGACACATTGTGGGGTGTCCCGCAGCTGACCGACGCCGGGATCGCGTTGTACTTCAATGCCGACCTGCTCGACGCCGCGGGCGTGCAGCTGCGGGAACTGCTCGCCCTGCGGTGGTCCCTCGGCGAGGACGACACACTGCGGCCGCTGCTGGCGCGCCTGACGCTGGACGCCGACGGACGATCAGCCGCCACACCGGGATTCGATGCCGAGCGCGTCCGGCAGTGGGGCTATAACGCGGCCAACGACATGCAGGGCATCTATCTGAACTACATCGGCTCGGCGGGCGGGGTGTTCTCCGTCGGCGACCGGTTCGCCTTCGACAACCCTCAGTCTGCCGAGGCGTTCGAATACCTGGTGCGGCTGATCAACACCGATCACGTCGCACCGCCGGCGTCGGCCACCAACGGCAACGGCGACTTCTCGCGCAACCAGTTCCTGCAGGGCAGGATGGCGCTGTTCCAGTCCGGCACGTATAACTTGGCGGCGGTCGCCGACCAGGCCCCGTTCCGGTGGGGTGTCGCCATGCTGCCCGCGGGCCCGAAGGGCCGAGTGAGCGTCACGAATGGCATTGCCGCCGCGGGCAATTCGGCCACCGAACATCCCGACGCCGTGCGGCAGGTACTCGCGTGGATGGGCAGCCGCCGCGGCAACGAATACCTCGGCGCCCGCGGCGCCGCCATCCCGGCCGTGCTTGGCTGCCCAGCCGGTGTACCACAAGTACTGGGCGTCGCGTGGGGTCGACGTCAGCCCGTTCTTCAAGGTGCTCAACGGCCCGCGCATCGCGGCGCCCGGCGGAGCAGGGTTCGCGGCTGGCTTCGACGCTCTCAAGCCGTATTTCGACGAGATGTTCCTGGGCCGCCGCGAAGTCGCGAGCAGTCTTGCCGAGGCCCAGCGGGCCGCCAACTCGGCGGCACAGCGCTAGCGGCCATCACGTCGGCCAGTGTCGACGTTGTCGCGTAGACGCTCGCGATTACTCTCGCACCTGGCGAGTTATGAGGCCTTCACCGGACCGGGAGTCGATGACACACCGGGAATCGACCTGCTCACCTTCTCGTTCGTCGCCGTAGTAGACGCGATACCCCTCGATGACCGTCGTGTCGCCATCTGCGTGCTTGTGAGTGACGCTCGTTGTGCCGTCCGCCGTTCGCGTGACGGTGAACCACTGACCGGACTTGGGATCTTGGATCGTGTCACCCTCCTGGATATCGGCCAGCGGCACCTGCTCTGTTGCATGTTCCGAACTCATTGCCCTCCCGAATCGTCGCGGTGGTTGGCTGCGGCCGGCGGCGATCACCTTCAGGATTCTCCCGCCAACCGCACCGGTCAATCCCAGCTTTGTCGCCGCTGCCCGCAGACTTCGGGTCAGCCAGTTTGCGACGTTTGCTGTCGCGTACGCGCTCGCCGCCTATAGGTTTGCGAAGCAGGGGTCCTGGGTGTCCTTGTTCCCTGGTTGCCTTGGTTGCCTTGGTTGCCCTGCGGGATCTGCGTGTCGCGGGCCGAATAATGCGCTGTCATACCGTCATCGGTGATCTGCACGCTGTCAGCACGGATATCGAGCGGATAATTCTCGGTGAGATCGGTTGTGAACGCGTCTAGCGCCGACTGCACCATCTCGCTGGGCAGCAACAAACCCAGCCCGGTGACATCGAGGACCTGCAGCGCCACTCGTCCGTCTGTAACCCGCGGTTTAGTGGTGACACCGCCCAGGTTGCCCTGCAGCTTGATGGTGCCGTCGTCCGGGTTGGTCTGGACCCCGGTGACCAAGCCACGCAACGGCGAGATCGCTTCCTGGATGCTCTGTCTCATGCCGTCGGCAGACCAGGTGATGATGGCATCGAGAGCTCCCACAGTGCCCATGGCATCGCCGTCGCGATCCAGCCGGACATCGTCTATGCGCACGTCGGCCTTCATGCCGAGGGCGTTGCCGATCCGATTGCCGGCCGTGTGGATCGAGATGTTCCTGTAGTGGCTGGTCGCCAACTGAAGCAAAAGCGGCGTCGCGCCGAACGACACACTCGCCTTATCCTGCAGCAGGCATTCGGCGGCAGCGGTCATCGCGCTCTCGGCGCGGTGACGGGCGTACAGCTCACTGGCGAGCAGGCCGGCGGTTACGAAGCCGATCACGATCACCGCGATCAGGGCTATCGACAGCGGGTTGCGCTGACGGACGCGGCTCAGTCCGTAGCCCTTCGATGTCGGGGTGCCCGGCGGGGGATGCTCTTCCATCCCTCTATCGTGGACCCGCTCACAGCGCTAACGAACCCCACTGGTGCCCAATACCGTCAGCTCCAGCGCCAGCGCCGTGCCACAAACGACGAGAACGATCGCCAACGCCACCCAGTCACTACGTTTCGGCCGCGACGGCGCCGCCGAGATCTGGCCGGAACCTCCGCGTGCGGTGATCGCATCACCCATCTCGTCGGCTCGCCGCAGCGCGACGGTGATGGCCGCGGCGAACAGATCGATCACATCGAGCCACCACTGGCGATGGCGTCCCCTCCTGGTGGCCGGCCGCTCCTTGGGCCGCAGCCTGCGCGCGGCGTAAAGGACGCGGAACTCGTCGATCAGCATCGGAAAGGCGCGCAGCGCCAACGCCAGCGCCACCGCCCAGTCGTCGACGGGTATCCGCAGTGGCCGCAGCGGTCGGCCCAATGTGGCTACCGCAGGCGCGATTTCGGCGACGTTGGTGGTCCACGACACCATCGCGCCGAGGCCGAGCAGGACGATCGACAGCGCGGTGAGGCGCAGGAAGTTGAACAGGCCGCCCAGGCCGACCTCGATCGAGCCCAGGCCGATGATCGGGCTGCCCCCGGCGAAGGTGGCGGTCAAACAGCCGAGAATCAACAGGACCCAGAGCCAGCGTGGGATCGACGGCAGCGCCCCACGCGGAATGCGTGCCAGCCAGGCCGCCGTCAGCACCAGGGCCGCCACCATGGCGATCGGCACCCAGCCCGGGTAGAACGTCATCAGCACGCCGATGCCCGCCGCCACAATCAGTTTCGTTCCGGCCCACAGCTCGTGGATGACGCTGCGGCCCGGGACCGGCCGCAACAACACGACTGGCCTGCGCTGCCGTTTGGTGGTGGCGGGAGCGGTCATGACATACCTCCCGCCGCGGTCGGTGCGCTCGCCAGCACCCCGTTGTCCAGGTGCAAGGTGCGGGGGCACAGGTCTTCGAGTCCGGAGAAGTCGTGCGAGATCACCACCACTGTCAGCCCGGCACGGCGGCGCAGGTCTTCGAGTAGCCGCAGCAGCCCGCGCTGGCTCGCGGCGTCGAGCCCGGCCAGTGGCTCGTCGAGGATGAGCGCACGCGGCGAGCGGGCCAACAGGCCGGCCAGCACGACGCGGCGCATCTGACCGCCGCTGAGCTGATCGATGCGCCGTTTGGCCAGCGCCGCGTCGAGGCCCACGGTCGCCAGTGCCTTGGCTACCCGGTCGTGGTCGCGCGCCGAAAACGCTGCCGTCGAGGCGATTTCAAGGTCGACCCGGCTGCGCATCAGCTGCAGCCGGGACGCCTGGAATGAGATCGCGACCGCGCCAACCTGGTCAGATACCGGCTTGCCGTCGAGCAGGCAGCTGCCGGCCGTCGGAACGGTCAGCCCGGCCATGATCCACGCCAGCGTCGACTTGCCCGACCCGTTGAGGCCGTGGATCAGCACGCCATCGCCCTCATGAACGGTGAAGCTGATGTCACGCAAAGCAGTTGCCGCCCAGGGGGTTCCGCTGCTGTATTCATGGCCGACGCCGTTGAGTTCGAGCACCGGCTCGCCGGGATGATGTCCCGATGCGATGGTGGCGGCTGGGGCGGCCGCCGTCTCCACCATGTGGGTGTTGTCCGCGGCGGCACCGGCCCCAGTCAGGTTGACAGCGCGGTCGGCGGCGTCGGCCTCGTTGTTGTAGTGGGTGATGTGGACCAACGACATGCGGTGGTGCTTGGTCAAGCCCGACAGCACCGACATCAGTGCGTCACGGCCCTGCTGGTCAACCATGCTGGTGACCTCGTCGGCGATCAGCAGCGACGGCTCGCGCGCCAATGCTGCGGCCACGGCGAGGCGCTGCAGTTCGCCGCCCGACAGGCCGCCGGTGTCGCGTTCGGCCAGACCATCAAGGCCGACCTCGGTGAGCAACTGGTGCACGTCGGTGGTCTTGCCGGGCGGCAGCCCCCACACCACGTCGTCGGCGACGCGCGTCCCCAACACCTGGCTCTCCGGGTGCTGCATGATCACGGCCGTGCCTCCCAGCCGGCCGAGCCCGACGGCGCCGGGCCGTTCGATGCTGCCCGAGGTTGGCTCGCGTCCTGCGAGCATCAGCATCAGCGTCGTCTTGCCCGAGCCGTTGGCCCCGGTCACGGCGAGGTGTTCGCTGGGCTCGACGTTGAGCGACACCGGCCCGAGTGCGTCGTGGTCGGCTCTGGGGTAGCGGAAGCGGACGTCACGAAGCCGGGCGGGCACGGGCGCGATCGGTGCGGTGTCGGCCGACGACTCCAACTTGTGCACATCGGGAATGCCGAGCAGTCTCGCCATCACCCGCGACAGCGCCCACCACCCGATCAGGCTGACCATGCTGATGGACAGCACCGAGAAGCCGAAAAACAAGTATGGCCAGTAGCTCAACGCCGTGGCGAAGTCACGCTTGAGTTGGTCGGCGACGCCGTCCATATCCGGGATGCGCGCGATGACCGCGGCGACGCCGTTGATGTTGGCGGTCATCGAGTCGAAAAGCAGGTGGCGCAACCGAGAGAGGACCGCCAGCGCCGCGACCGTGGCGACGCCGAACGCCGCGCCCGCAACGAGTGACGCGAAGAAGACCGTCAGTGTGCCGCGGCCGCGGCGCTTGACGACGCCGGTCAGCCCGCCGATATAGGCGCAGTTGATGACCGTCATCATTCCGCCCATACCGGCGATCAAGAACGCGATGATGCCGCCGGCGACCGTCGCGGCGATCAGTACCCGCAGCCGGTAGCGGTACGCGAGCAGGCCCATCGGCACCGTGCCGAGCAGCGACAGCCCGGCCGCGAACGGGACGACGACGGCGATGATCGAGGTGGCCGCGCACAACGCCGCCATCACCGAGGCCTGCGCCAACTCGACCGGTCGCAGCGAGCCGGACCGCCGAGGTGAGCTCGCTTCCCCGATCGCGGTCATTGCACGATTCTGCCAGCCGCAAGCTAAGAGCCTCATATGTGACGGGCATGGGACGGCGGCACGCGGTTAATACGCATAGTAAACCTATGTATGCAACGATGGTGTCATGACCTCGACGCTCGGCGCAGACCTGCTCGCCGTCGTGGCCCGGATCAACCGCCTGGCCAGCCAGCGCGCGCGGTTGCCGCTGCCGTTCGCCCAGGGCCGACTGTTGTCCACCATCGAGGACCAGGGCCCGACGCGGATCTCCGACCTGGCCGCCCTCGACCACTGCTCGCAGCCGACGATGACCACCCAGGTTCGCCGGCTCGAAGACGCCGGCCTGGTGTCCCGCACCGTCGACCCCGACGATGCGCGGGCCGTGCTGATCCGCATCACCCCGAAGGGTGTCGAGACGCTCAGGCAGGTCCGGGTGGACCGCGGCGCGGCCGTCGACCCGTATCTGGAGCGGCTCGATGCCGCGGATCGGCAGACGCTCACCGACGCCATCCGCGTGCTGCGTGGACTTCTCGAAGACGCAACCGCCCCTGCTTCTACATCGCAAACGCGTAGAACTGAGTGACCTGCTGCGTATTGAAGTTGTCGTCGGCCACCAGGACAACCGACTGGCGACCGTCAGAGAGCTTGGGGCCCAACGTGATTCCCTCGACGTTGTCGAGGTGGCCAATGTCCGCCAACGTCGACAAGTCCGCGACGAGTGATTTGGTCATCGTCGCGGGCGACGCCACCGCCAGCGACGGCCAACCGAGGACGTTGTCGGCCCCGGCGACGGTTGCCCGGTACACGCGCACCACGACGTGGGTGCCGAAGCCGCGCTCGAGGACCAAAAAGTTCTGGTCGTCAAGCGCCACCAGGTCCGTGAGCCCGTTGTCGCCGTCGGCGCCGGCACTGACCGGGTCCAGCGGGTAGGCGAACTGCGCTGTCGGCGTGCCGGTGTCGACGTCGAACCGGGTGACGCGGGTCAGCGCGCCGCGGTCGTTGGTCGGCGGTTCACCGTCGGTGTAGCCAGGCGCCTCCATCGCCGCCCACACAGCGTCACCGCCGGGGGTCAGCGTCAGGCCTTCCAACCCATGGTTCTGCCGTGGCCCCATTGCACCGGTCGACATGTCCAGTCCACCAGGAAGCGTGAACTCGCCGCGATAGTCGCCGCCAATGCCGGCGACGCGCACCCACGGATTCAGCAGCAATGGGCGGGCCGGGTCGTCGGTGACACGTTCGCCTTCGCTGGACCAATACAGCCGCTGGCGTCGCTCGTCGAAGGCGATGCCCTCGGGGTCGGGCGGAATCGCCGGAGGCACGGCATCCGGCGCTGACGGTGGGAACGGTGCGCCGTTGCGGTCCATCAGCGGCGTGGCGGCGACCCACTCGAGGCCCAACTTGTTGCCGGGGAACGTGATTCGCACGGTGTAGAAGCGGGCGGGGTTCTTTGCCGATCGGTCGTCGGCGATCACGTAGTACATCTGGCGGCCCGGGTCGTAGCTGAGCGCCGAAAGACCGCCGACGGTCGTGCCGTCGAAGAGGTAACCGCGGGGCACATCGGCCTTGCCGAGGAAGGTGAACGGCGGCGGTGAAGCGTGCGTTGTTCCGCAGCCGGCGACCAGTATGCAACCGGCCGCCAACACGGCCGAGAGCCTGAACCTCACGTGGTGACTGTACCGACCAGCGTGCCGACAAGATACGTGGCGGCGATGGCGACCGTGCCAAAGGCCAACTGCCGCAAGGCGGCCCACGCCACCGGTTTCCTGGTAAAACGGGCCGCAACAGCACCGGCGATAAGCAGTCCCGCTCCCCCGCAGGCCAGCCCCGCCCACAGCGACTCGAAGCCCAGCAAGTATGGGATCAGCGGGATGATCGCGCCGATCGCGAACATCAGGAACGACGAACCTGCCGCAACGCGGGCCGACGGCTTCTCCCGCGGGTCCACGCCCAACTCCTGAACGAGATGGAAGTTCAACGCCCGGTTCTCGTCGCGGTGGATCTCGTCGGTCGCCCTGGTCGCGGTCTCCCGCGTCATCCCCATGTCGACCATCATGGCGACGAGTTCGGCCCTCTCGGCCTGCGGATGCTTCCGGAAGGACCGCCGCTCCACGCGGACCTCGGATTCGATCTGCTCGTTGGCGGTGGTGACGGAGGTGTACTCCCCCAACGCCATCGAGAATGCGCCCGCCAGGAGTCCGGCCACCCCGCTGAGGATCACGGTGTGCGCGCTGGCGCTCGCGGCGACGCCTGCGATCAGCGCGGTGTTGCTGACCAGGCCGTCCATCGCACCGAATGTCGCGGCCCGTAGCCAACCGCCGGACACGTCGGAGTGACGGTGGTCGGCGACGTGCGGCATGCCGGTGGGCGAGACCGGCGCTTTGCCTCGGTCCGTCATAGCTCGATTCAACGCCTGTCGGATTCGACGGGGCTAGTCAGGATCACCTGGGTTTCCAAACTCACAGTTTGCGGGGGCGGGTTGCGGGCTACGGTCGGGTTATGACGACCACCTCGGAGCATTTGCGCAACACGCTGGACGGCCGTTGGCGCGACGTGAAGAACCGGATGCGGGAGGAACTCTCCAACGAAGTGTTCCGCCCGCACTACACCCCGAACACCGTGATCGCCCGCACGAAGGTAGCGGAACAGCTGAAGATCATGGCGTGGGCGGGCGCCGCCGACGACAGCTTCAAGAAGGAGAACGGCGGCACCGGTGACGTCGGCGCCGCAATCAGCCAGATCGAGATGCTGGCGATGTCCGACCTTTCTCTGATGGTCAAGGCCGGCGTGCAGTGGGGCCTGTTCGGCGGGGCCATCGAGAACCTCGGCACCGAGCGTCACCACAAGAAGTACGTGCCGCGCATCATCAATCTCGACCTGCTCGGCTGCTTCGCAATGACCGAGACGGGCCACGGCAGCGACGTCCAATCACTCGAGACGACGGCGACCTATGATCCCGCGACCAAGGAATTCGTCATCGACTCACCGACGCGCACGTCCCGCAAGGACTACATCGGCGGTGCCGCCCAAACCGCCACCGTCGCCGCGGTTTTCGCCCAACTGATCACTCCCGAAGACGGGAAGGAAGTCCATCACGGCGTGCACTGCTTCGTGGTGCCAATCCGTGACGACCAGGGCAACGACCTACCCGGCGTCACGACGGGCGACTGTCACTACAAGGGCGGGCTGCCCGGCGTGGACAATGGCCGCATCCAGTTCGACCACGTCCGCGTTCCGCGCGAGAACCTGCTCAACAAGTACGCCGACGTCGCCGAGGACGGCACCTACACCTCGCCGATCGAGAACCCGGGCCGCCGCTTCTTCACCATGCTCGGCACGCTGGTGCGGGGCCGGGTCACCGTCGCTGGCAGCGCCGCGGCCGCCGCGCGTGTGGCGCTGGACATCGCGACGCGATATGCGTTGCAGCGCAGGCAGTTCACCGCGCCCGGCGACAACAACGAGGTGCTACTGATGGACTACCTGGTGCACCAGCGCCGGCTGCTGCCGCTGATCGCCAAGTCGTATGCGCTGCAATTCGCACAGAACGAACTGGTCGCCAGATGCCATGACCTGCAGACCGCCGACACCCCCGACCCCGAAGACCAACGCGAGCTGGAGGCGCGCGCAGCCGGATTGAAGGCCGCCAACACCTGGCACGCCACCTGGGCCATCCAGGAGGCGCGCGAAGCGTGCGGCGGCGCAGGTTATCTCGCGGAGAACCGGCTGATCGCGCTGAAGGCCGACACCGACGTGTTCACCACCTTCGAGGGCGACAACCACGTGCTGACGCAGCTGGTCGCCAAGGAACTGCTGACCGCCTACGCCGACGACATCAAGAGCATGAGCCCGGTCGAGTGGGTGCGCTTCGCAGCCAATTTCGCCGGCGATCGCGTGCTCAAACGCACTGCGGCCGAAACGATCATGCAGACCATCCTCGACACCCGGCAGGACAATGAGGAAGAGGGCAGCCTGTTCAACCGCGGTACGCAGGTCAAGATGTTCGAGGACCGCGAGGAGTATCTGCTGAGCACCGTCGCGCGTCGACTGCAGGGCAAATCCAAGGAGTCCTCGGCATTCGACGCCTTCAACGCGGTGCAGGACCATGTGCTGCACGCCGCGACGGCGCACATCGACCGCATCACCCTCGAGGCGTTCGTGGCCGGCATCGACTCGTGCGAGGACGACGAGGCGCGCAAGATCCTCGAGCTGGTGTGCGATCTGTATGCGCTGTCGGTGATCGAGGACGACAAGGCGTGGTACATCGAGCATCGCTACCTGTCGACCGAGCGGTCCAAGGCCGTCACCCGCGGTATCAATGAACGCTGCCGCACGCTACGGCCGTACGCCGAAATGTTGGTCGACGGGTTCGGGATCCCCGAGCAGTTGCGTTACGCCGAGATGCTGCACCCGGAGAACATCATCGACACCTGACCTCCCGCCCCCGCGAGCAGACGCAGACGGTGAGTGAAAACTGCGCCGAGAGTAGGGAATATGACGGGATTTGGCGCGAATTCCGTCATATTTCCTACGCTCGCGATGCCATGACTCCGCCCCGAGCGAGCAGACGCAGAAGGGGCTTCCGAAAGCGGTCTCAGCCCCATTCTGCGTCTGCTCGCCGGGTATAGAGCAGTGCCGAATCACAGGTCGCCGCGGGAGAAGTCCGCGATCAGCTGCGGCACAGCGGAGTCGAACCCGGAAACGTCCAGCGACATCGGATCGGCCGGATCCGTGATCGAATTGCGCGTGCCGGTCATCGACACGACCACCAACCGCGCCTGCGGATTGACCTTCTCCCGGTATTCACGCAACGCCTCGTGCGGGTGGATGGAGCCGTACCACGTCTCGTTGTCGGTGATGATCTCGAACGAATCGAACTCGATGCGGTTCTTCAGCGCCCACACCATCGGCAGCGCACAGTCGGTGCCGCCCATCGGCAGTTCAGCCGTGTAGCGGCAGATGTCGTCGAGCCGCCGGCGCGGGCTGATGTCCAGCTCGGTCAGGACGGTGTTCGCCCGCCACGCCGAGCTCAGACGTCCCGAGCCGTCAGTGAAACCGACGATCCGGTAGTCGGGTTCGGTCGCGGCGGTGACCATCGCCAGCGCGGCCGACGCCTCGCGGCACGTCAACGGCAACCCGGACACGCGCGAACCCATCGACCCGGACACGTCCAGGGCCAGCAGCGTGCGCTTGTTCGCCGGTTCGACGGCGCCGTAAGCGTTGTAGAACGCCGCGTCCAGCGCGTCGCTGATCCGCCCCTTCGGTGTCCACGTGCCGTCCCCGCGCGCCGACTGCCCGGCGGCGTAGGTACGTTGCGCGACAAGCACATTGATGGGGTGCACCCGAGCCCGCTTCAGCCGCTGCGGATCCTGCAGCTGGGCGGCAACGACACGGCCGGTGTTGCCAGAGAGCACACCCAGCCGGGTCAGCCGAGGCAGCTGCCGCATCAAGGCCGTCTGCGGCAGGCCCTGCTCGATCAGCGCATGCCACACCGCCGGCTCCGCCAACGCCGCATCCGGCAGCATCTCCCACGACAGTCCGTGACCGCGGTTGATGATGTCGACCCATCCCCGCGCCGTCGACTGGGCCTGCGCCTCTTCGAAGTCGGCAATGGGTGCAAGGGATTCCGGCACATTGTCGGCGGTCGGCAGTGCCGGCCGCCCTGCGCCGGCGTCACGGTTCGGGTAGTCGGCCAGGCCCTTACGGGCTGCCCAGTTGAAAGCCATCCGGCGCGCAGGGTCGGTGACACCGCTGGGGCTGGCAAGCCGCAGCAGGTCGTAATGGCTCCAGCCCTCGCGCTGGCGATACTTGACCAGCTGGTAGGCCAGCTTGTCGACCGGCATGTCGATGTACCACTGCGCCACCGCCTTACGCAGCGTCGGTCCCCAGCCGCGAAACTGCTCTACGTAGCGCGCGAATAGGAACAGGTGGGTTCCGGTGCGAGCGACCGTTGGCAGCGCAGCCAACGCGGCACGCCGACCGTCGACGTCCTCTGCCGAGGCGGCGACGGCCAACGCGAAGAGCGCCGGATTCTGCCGAGGCGCCCGCCCCGCCGTCGACACCTCGACAATCTGCCGGACCAATCCAGCCGGATCGGTTGCGGCAGCACGGAATACAACGTCGGCGTTGTCGCGGCTCAAGTCCCGCGCGTCGGTGTAGTACGTCCCGCCCTCGGTGCCCAGCGTCAAGAACCGGTGCAGCCGGGCGTGATCGTCGACCGTGAACGTGTATCCGCCGGCAGCATTGGCGACCTGCCGAGGGTCGGCAGGTTCGCTCTGGGCGGTGCGCCGCGTGCTGATGGTGCGCAGTGGATCCACGATGATTCCTTGGTTTACGCGGAGCGACGTGGGCGTGTGTGTTGTGACCGGGCTTGGAGTCGAACCAAAATCGCCGGATAACCGATCACATCCGGCTCACGTCGCGCCGCTATGTTGTTGTCGCGCAGAGGATATGGGCGTGTTTGTACCAACCGGCAAAGTGCTCTACCGCTGAGCTACAGGCCGAAGCCTGACGGGACTCGAACCCGCGACCACTCACTTAACAGGTGATAACCGATCAGTTCCGGCTCACATCCGCTGGTCTGCTTGAGACCGGCGATACTGTAACCCGCGCAGCGCCGACGCGTCGACGCATTTTCAGTGCCTACGGATTCGGTATCGGGTCAACGGCCTTGAGCTTGCCGTCTTCGCCGATCTGGAAGCGCACTGTGGCGATGCCGGTCGGGCAGCACGCCGGATCCTGACCCTGACGCCACTGGTATTGCACGTTGACGGTCTCGTCTGCCGGCGACGACACGCTGATGTAGGGCCGCGGCTCCGGCGTAGCCGGGCCCAGCGGGGTGTTGTGGTCGAAGAACAGCACCTGCTGTGGGCGCTCCGACCCGGTGTTGGTCAGGGCTACCTGCACCCAATGCAGTCGGCAGTTGCCGGTGTATCCACGGGCGGTCTCCGTCCACGCGCCCGCGCCCAATCCGACGATCGCCTGCTGCACCGCGTCCGCGCTGGGACCGTCGGACTCTCCACACGCCTTGGGCGGCGGTGCGCCGGGCGGACTCCATCCGCAACCCACAGCGATCAGGCCCAGGGTCAGCAGCGCGGCGATCAACCGGGGAACTCGCATGGGATCGAGCTTACGGTCGCGGTGTCCGGCGGGCAGGAGCGCTGGGGGTACCGCCCACCCGAAGGGTAGGGGGACGACCGGGGATTATCTCAGCCAACGGCGAAGCGCGTCGACGGTGTTGTCCGGCGCGGTGTTGAAGCACATCCGGATCCCCGGCGACACCTGATGCAGGACGTTGACGATGCGCTCGAACAGCTCGGTGTGCTCCGGCATCATCCGGATGCCGCCGCCGATCATCGCCAGGCCGAAGGATGCGCCGTCGAACGCGTCGCGGATCAGCTGTTCGGCGATGTCCGGCGACGTGCCGATCTGACACAGCACCACGTTGAAGCTGGCGTCCCGTAGCGCGGTATTGCCCTGCTCGATCCGGGCGGTCAGGGCCGCCTCGTCGAGGCCGTCCGGCATCGTGCTGTAGTCGAGCGAGCGGGGGTGAAGGCCGATCGACAGCACGCGGGTGCCGGCCGGCAGCGACGGAGTCACGACTCGAGCGTACGGAACCACCCGTGCGGCTAGCGGCCCGCGGCAAGGTGCCAACCACGGGCCCGCTGGTACTGGTCGTAGAGCCGGGCGAAGATGCCGTTGGTCCTGCGCAGCTGGTCGGGTGTTCCGGTCTCTGCGACACGGCCACCGTCGAGGGACACGACGAAATCGGCGGCCTCGAGCGTCGCGGGTCGGTGTGCGATGACAATGACGGTGCGTTGCGGATCGGCGGCTAATGCCGCGATGGCGGCACTGACCGCGGCCTCGTTCTCGGGATCCAGCGCCGACGCCGCCTCATCGATCAACACGATGCGTGCCCTTTTCAGGAATGCCCGTGCGATCGAAACGCGTTGGCGTTCCCCACCCGACAACTGTGCGCCCGCTTCGCCGACCCGCGTCTGCCATCCGTTCGGCAGGCGCTCGATGACCTCGTCGAGGCGTGCGGCGCGTGCGGCGGCCTCGAGGTCGGCGACGGTGGCATCGGTCCGTGCCAGGCGCAGATTCTCTTCGATGGTGGTGTCGAACAGGTACACATCCTGGAAGACGATCGCGATCTGACGCATCAGCGCCGGGTGGTCGTGCTCGCGCACGTCGATCCCGCCGACGCGCACCGACCCGCGGTGTGTGTCAAAGAACCGGGCGATGAGGCGCAGGACGGTCGTCTTACCCGAGCCGGACGGCCCCACCAGAGCCGTCGTCGAGCCGCCCGCGCATGTGAATGACACGTCGCGCAGCGCCGGTGTCGAGTCGTAACCGAAAGTGACGTCACGGAATTCGATATCGTCGTCCGCGATATGGCGGAGCGCATGCGGTTTCGTCGGCAGGGACGGTGTCCGCAGGACGTCGTCGACCGTGGCGATCGCGTAGTTCAGTGCGCCGATGCCGCTGACGTAGCCGCCCAAGGCGCCGAGCGGTTCGACGAACCGTACCGCGAGTACCAGGAACGCAACCGCGTCCGCGACCGGGAGGCTGCCGTCGAGCAGAAACACCGTGCCGAGCGCCAGCGCCGCGACGAACCCTGCGGTCACCACGGCGGTGTAGGCCTGGTCGGGTAGCAGCAGCCGATCTAACCCTCGCGCGTAGCGGCGCCGGTGCTCAACAAGCGCGTGGCGCATCTGCGCCGTCCCTATCCGGCCGCGTCCGGCGGCGCGAAGAACGGGCTGCGCCTGCCCGTATTCGACTGCGCGTCCGGCGATTTCGTTGGCCGCGATCTCGATGTCGGCGACGACGTCGGTGGTCAAGCGCCCGCATCTGTAGGCTGCGAGCAATGCGGCGGGGACGGTGATCAGCAACACCAGACCGAGCCGCCAGTCCACCGCGAACGCGACGGCCGTGATGGTGATCGACATGGCCACGCAGTTCACCGCAGGTCCCCCGGCCACCACGCTGATATGGCCGACTTCACCCGCCACCGAGGTGGCGGTACGGACGAACTTGCCTTTGCGGTCGGCGGTGAACCATCCCATGGGCAGGGTGGTCAGATGCGCCATCAACCGATGACGCACTTGCGCGGTGGTTTCGCCGGCGGCGACGAGGCCGACAGTGACGGCTCGCACGCTGAGCCACCAATAGATCAGCACCCCGAGTCCCGCGGCGGTCAGCCACGGTGCGGCGGCGCCGAAGTCCGGTTCTGGCCGCAGTAGCGCGCGCAGAATCGGGATGAGCGCTCCGAGGAGTAGACCCCCAAGCACCCCGAGCACGATCTGCAGCGCGCCCAGCCGCAGCACCGGTCGGGGGTTGGGGACGATGTCCAGGAAACGGCGGATCATGCTGGCACTCCCTGCCGCTGGGCGCGCCACATCCGGGCGTAGAGGCCGTTGCTGGCGAGAAGTGTTGAGTGCGTGCCTGATTCCACGACGCGGCCATTGTCGAGTACGACGATCTGGTCGGCGCTAACGACCGTGTGTAACCGGTGCGCAATCACGATCACCGTCTTACCGGAGATCAACTCGGCGAGCGCATCCTGCACCGCCGCCTCATTGTCGGGATCCAGCGCCGCCGTCGCTTCATCAAGCACGACGATTGGCGATTGGGCGAGAATCGCTCGCGCGATCGTCAGGCGTTGTCGTTCACCACCCGACAGTCCGCTGCCGCCGGCCTGATCGAGAACGGTGTCGTAGCCGTGTAGCAATCCCTCGATGACGTCATGTATCTGCGCGGCCTTCGCTGCCCGCCGTACCTCGTCATCGGAGGCGTCGGGGCTGCCGAGGCGGATGTTCTCCATGACGGTGTCGCGCAACAGGATTACATCCTGGAAGACGAGTGAGGTCGCGGAAAGCAGTTGCGGTGACGACATTTCCCGGATATCGACACCACCGATGAGGACGGCTCCGGCGGTCACATCGTAGAAGCGCGGAACCAGCGCCGCGAGGGTCGACTTTCCCGCCCCGGATGGCCCGACGAGCGCGGTGACGCTACCGGGTTTGCACGTTACGCTGACGTTCTCGACGGCGTTGGTCGTCCCGTCGTAGGACAAACTCACCGAGTCGAACTCGATACCAAAATCCTTGGGCTCCTTCGGTTGTCGCGGTTCAGCCAGCGGGGTCATGGCCAACAGCCGCTCGATGTGGCCGGCCGCGACGCGAGCGCTGCGCAGCGCGATCGATCCCTTGATCCAAAGCCCCAAGGGTGTCGCCAGTCCGACACCGACGACGAGAAACGGCACGACATCCGCCATCGCCAGTCGCCCGGAGCGCACGAACACCATGCCCGCGAGCATCACCGCAGCGAGCACCGTCAGCTCTGCAGCCAGTACGTGGCTGGCGGCGGTGCTGTAGCGGACTTCGTGCACCCACGTGCGGAATGCGTCACGGTATTCGCGAACCGCGTCGCTGTAGCGGTCCAATGCCGTTGTCGCGCCGAAGGTCTTGGTCACTGCAACCCCGTCCGCATATTCGACGGTCGCGGTGCTGATGCGGGCCTCGGCCGCGATGAGGCGTCCGGTGTGTTCGGGCACCGAGCGCATCGCCAGGCGATACGTCAGGAACGCGGCCAGTGGGACGGTGACGGTGATCGCGGTCATCCATCCGTCGACGGACGCGAGATAGCCGACGGCAACAATCACGGCGGTGCCGGCGCCGACGACTTCGCCGAGCGCGTGAGCGAACAGCACGTGCATGGCCTCGAGGTCCACCGTCATGGCCTTCTTCACTTGACCGGAGCCGGCGGTCCTAAACCAGCCGAGCGGCACCGCGCCGAGGTGGTCGACGATGCGCTCCCGTAGGTGATGCAGCATCTTGGCGTCGGCGTGGTGGCCGATGTGCGAATCGAGGCCGAGGCACACCAGCCGGGCGAACGCTCCGAGGGCACCGATGGCCAGCCAGAGCCCCACCGCGTCTGTCGTGCCGGACAGCACCTGCCGCGCTATTGCGCCAATCGCGATGTAGGGCAGCAGTCCGGCCGCTGCGGCAATGGCAGCCAGTGCGGCGCATGCGATGAGGTCGACGTGGACGGGGCGGAGCATTCGCAGGGCGGCTCGGTAACTGATCGGCAGTGCATCGAAGGGCATGGACGGTCCTCTCAGGTAAGGGTGGCCTAAGTCTTGATAGTGAAGTCAACTTCATGTCAACTGCTCTCCATGAGCGAGAACACCGTCCAGATCGGGCAGGCGGCCGCACTGTTCGGACTTGCCCCTTCGACCGTGCGGTGGTGGGAGAAGCAGGGCGTGCTGCCGCCGTCGCAGCAGGCGGCGGGAAAACGTCGATACGACCGCACCGATCTGCGCCGGATCGGGCTGGCCTACTTGTGCAGCGTGACCGGCATGATGCCGTTGGAGCAGACCGCGATCGTCACGTCCGGCGACACCGACAACGCCGACTGGCAGCTCGCCGTCCGGGCTCAGATTGACCGGCTCGACGAACAGCGCGCCCGGTTACAGAGCGCCCGCGACCATCTGGAGCACCTGCTCAAATGCACGTCGGACGACCCCACCGCCGACTGCCCGCACCTCGACGACGAGCTGATCCAGCACACGCCGCGCGGGCGTTTCGCCGACTGCGACATCGTCGCGGCGGCCTCAATCGCTTGACCCACCACAAGTAGTCGGCCCGTCATCGATTGATGACGGGCCGACCATGGAGGCAAGTCTCGGTTACCCAGCCGCGTGCTGCTTCTTGCCGTACACGCGCTCTAGTAGCGCCGTGTCCCCGTGGATCTCAGCGCGTGCTGTCTTGCCGTCGCGGAGGGTGAACACGTCGGCGTCCTCGCCGGTTTCACCACCAGCCGACACCTGGGTGATGGCAACGACGGTGTCGCCCTCGGCGATGAGACGGTCGAGCCTCACCGTCAGATCCTTCTCGGCCAATCGCCCGAGATGCTCCATCAGTTCGGCCTTTCCGTGGAAAGTCCCGCTGACCGCGCTCTGGCCAGGCTGCACCCATTCGACATCGTCATCGAACAGACTCATCACCGTTTCCAGATCGCCCGCGGTGAACGCTTCATACCCCCGCTTGATGACCTCTTTGTTGTCCTGCTCTGACATTTTCGAACCCCCGTTCTGCGCATCCGATCGTTCGGGCGCAGCTTCGATTATCGGGTTCGGTGCATGCACGATCTGGACGATCAGCACAGAAAATCTGACGCCGTTGCAGGCGCAAAGAACCGCTGTTGAAAGCGCAACTAGACGGTGGTTGCTCCCCCACCTGGACTCGAACCAGGAACCCTTCGGTTAACAGCCGAATGCTCTGCCAATTGAGCTACAGGGGACTACCTCTGCGCACAGGCGAGTCGCCGTGCGCAAGAGACGACTTTAGCGCACCCGCCACTTGGGTAGCCAACACGCGCCCAACCCGCGCGCACCGCTGCAAGTGAGGCAGGATGGACCCCAACGCACCGTCGTCTGGGAGGGGCCCTGTGATCCGGTATGTCGTCGTATTGGCTGTCGGCTACGTGTTGGGTACGAAGGCCGGGCGGCGCCGCTACGAACAGATCGCCGGGACCTATAAGGCCGTCACCGGCAGTCCGGCGGCCAAGGCCGTGATCGATGCGGGACGGCGCAGGATCGCCGACCGGGTTTCACCCGACCCGGCGATGGTCACGCTGCGCGAGATCGACTCCGACACCACCGTGTTGGAGCCTGAGGCGGCGGCTAGGAACGAGCGCTAGGGAGCGCCGATACCGGTGCCCTGGCGGATGGTGGTGCCGGGGAGCAGCGGCCCGGTGTAGAAGCCGCTGTCAGGGCTGTTACCGCCGTAATACCCCGGGGCGCCGACATTGATGCCGTTGCCGTTCGAGTACGACAGGCACTTGCCGTCCTCGATGTTTCCGAACCATGCCAGGCACGGCGGCCCCGCGGTGACATCCGGGGTGGCATCGGTCGTGATCGCGGCGTAGAGCGGGACCGCCACGGCGGCGGCTGCGAAAGCGCTCGCCACCAGTCGTCGAGATCGGTTAGTCACAGATACCACGTGCTCGCCTCTCTTCCACGGTCACCGACAGCCCCCACACCATAACCTGCACGGGCCGTTCACGCAGTAAGGTCGTCGCCACTTGCCTGCTCGAGCAGGCTGCGCCGATAAGCCTCCATCGCCACCAGGTCGCCGAACAACGCGTGGTACTCGTCGCCCTGCTCCACCGGCGACATGCGCTGCAGCTTCGACTTCACCTCGGCGATCTGACGACCGACCCAGACTTCCTGCAGGCGGGCCAGCACCCCGCCGACGTAGCGCGCGAGCTTTTCGTCGTCGTCGACGTTGATGGCTTCCACCCCGAGCTCGTTGACCAGGTTCGCGGCCGGCGCCGACGCGGTCTGCTCCCGCACCGCCTCGATCCACTGGGCACCGGACAGTCCCGCCGACGTCCCGCCTGCCGCCTCGATCGCCGCCCGCACGGCGGCGTAGCCGGGGTGGGTGAAGCTCTCCACGCTCAGCGAATCGAACACCGGGCCCGCCAGCCCCGGGTACTGCAACGCCGACTTGAGCGCCTCACGCTGCGGCCACAACGTGGGATCGGCGGGGTTGGGGCGCACCGCCACCTCGGTCCGGGGCAGTCGCGGCGTGGCCGGTTCCGCCGCCTGGGTGCGACGCCGGGTCCGGTCTGGCATGCCGCGCTTCTGCGCCTCCTCGCGCACCCGGCCGATCACCTGGGCCTCCTCGGCCCAGCCCACCCAGCCGGCCAGCCGACGCGAGTACTCGTCGCGCAGCATGGGGTCCTTGATCCGCGCCACCATCGGCACGCACCGCCGCAGCGCCGAGACGCGTCCCTCAGCACTGTCCAGGTCGTGTTCGGCCAGCGCCGTGCGAATCGCGAACTCGAACAACGGCGTTCGACGCGCCACCAGATCGCGCAACGCGCCGTCGCCGGCCTTCAGCCGCAGGTCGCACGGATCCATGCCGTCGTCGGCCACCGCCACGTACGACTGCCCCGCCAGATTCTGTTCGCCCTCCAACGCCTTGACCGCCGCGGCCCGGCCCGCCGCGTCGCCGTCGAACACATAGATCAGCTCGCCGCGAAAGAAGTTGTCGTCCATCATCAATCGGCGCAGCATCGCCAAGTGCTCGTCGCCGAAAGCGGTGCCGCACGATGCCACGGCGGTGGTCACCCCGGCCAAGTGCATGGCCATCACGTCGGTGTAACCCTCGACCACAACGGCCTGATGGCCCTTGGCGATGTCGCGTTTGGCCAAGTCGAGGCCGAACAGCACGGAGGACTTCTTGTAGAGGACGGTCTCGGGGGTGTTGACGTACTTGGCTTCCATCTGGTCGTCGTCGAAGATCCTGCGGGCACCGAAGCCGATCACCTCACCGCCGCTGGCCCGGATCGGCCACAGCAGCCGACGATGGAAGCGGTCCATCGGGCCGCGGCGGCCTTCCCGCGACAGCCCGGCGGCCTCGAGCTCCTTGAACTCAAAACCCTTGCGCAGCAAGTGCTTTGTCAGCGTCTCCCAACCCGACGGCGCAAACCCGCAGCCGAAGCGCGCGGCCGCTTCGGCGTCGAAGTTCCGCTCGGTCAGGTACTGGCGGGCGGGGGCGGCCTCGTCGGACTGCAGGGCGGCGGCGTAGAACTCCTGGGCCGCCGCATTGGCGGCCAGTAGCCGGCTGCGGCTGCCGCGATCGCGCTGCACGTTGGTCGCCGCGGCGCCCGAGTAGGTGATCGTGTAACCCGCGCGGTCGGCCAGCAGCTCCACGGCCTCGACGAAGCTGACGTGCTCGATCTTCTGGACGAACGCGTAGACGTCGCCACCCTCACCGCAGCCGAAGCAATGGAAATGGCCGTGGTTGGGCCGCACGTGGAACGACGGCGACTTCTCGTCGTGGAACGGGCACAGCCCCTTCAGCGAATCAGCGCCCGCGCGCCGCAGCTGCACGTAGTCACCGACGACGTCCTCTATGCGGATCTTTTCGCGAATGGCCGCGATATCGCGATCAGGAATACGGCCGGCCACCGGCCCAGTCTAGGCGCGCCCGCGTCACCACCTACGCGGGTTCCAGCCGCTCCAATCGCCCCTCTGTGAATGACGCGATCTGGTCGATGACGACCCGGAGGCGGGCACCGTCGTCGGCGGCGTTGTTGTACACGGGCGCGAAGATCGGGTCGAGCGTCGCGGGTGCGCCGGTCTGCAGCCACTGGGCGACGCGGTGGATGCGCTCGCGCTGCTGCGCCTGCAGTTCCAGGTGCCGCGGGTCGGACATGATGAACTGCAGGGCCAGGATCTTCAGCACGGCGACCTCGGCGCGCACCAACTCCGGCACGCGCAGATTGGTCTGGTAGCGAACCAACGGCCCCGGGCCGGCTGCTTCCCGGGTCGCGGTGATGGCGGCCGATGCGAACCGTCCGACCAACTCGCTGGTCAACCGCTTCAGCGCGACGGACGCGGCGAGTGTGGCGTCGTACTTGCCGACCGCGGCGACCACCGGCAAGTTCGACAGCCGCTCGGCCGCGGCCATCAAGTCGTCGGCTCGCAGCCCGGCGCCCATGCCGCTGGACTCGCCGAGACGCCCCAGCACAGCCGCCGCATCGTCGTCGGCCAGCACCCGCATGTCGATGCGGCCTGAGACCACACCGTCCTCCACGTCGTGCACGGAGTAGGCGACATCGTCGGCCCAGTCCATGACCTGCGCCTCCAGGCACGGCCTGCTCTCCGGGGCGCCGGAGCGCACCCAGTCGGCCGCTGCGGCGTCGTCTTCGTAGAACCCGAACTTGCGCTTCCGGTGTCCCCGCCGCCACGGGTATTTCGTCACCGCGTCCAGCGCGGCCCTGGTCAGGTTCAGCCCTGCGCTCTGTTCTTGGGAGTCAAGGACTTTCGGCTCCAGGCGGGTCAGGATGCGGAAGTTCTGCGCGTTGCCTTCGAAGCCTCCGTGCTCGGCGGCCACTTCGTCGAGCGCGCGTTCCCCGTTGTGGCCGTAGGGCGGATGGCCGATGTCATGGGCCAGCCCGGCCAGGTCGACCAGGTCGGGATCGCAGCCCAGTCCGATGGCCATGCCGCGGCCGATCTGGGCCACCTCCAGGGAGTGGGTCAGCCGGGTGCGCGGCGTCTCACTCTGCCGGGGCCCGACGACCTGCGTCTTGTCGGCCAATCGGCGCAGCGCGGCGCTGTGCAGGACCCGTGCGCGGTCGCGGGCGAAATCGGTGCGGTGCTCGGTGCCGGTGCCCGGTAGCGCGGCAGCCTTCGGCGGTTCGACCACCAGACGCTGCCGGTCGAACTCGTCGTACGGGTCGTTGTTCATGGCCACCGACGCACAGTCTGCCAGGATGGCGATCATGCGCATTGCCCGCTTGTTCAGCCTTGTGCTCGCCATGTTGACCGCCAGCCTGGTGATGGCGCCCGCGGCGTCCGCCAGAGAACCGTTCCGGCTGCCCAGCTATGTCACTGATACAGCGAGTGCTCTGACCGGCTCCGACATGAACGACGTGCTGCAAGCCGTCGACAAGCTCTACACCGACCGGCGAATCCGGTTGTGGGTCGTCTACGTCGATACCTTCTCCGGCCAGGATGCCGTCAAATGGACCGACGCCACCAAACGCGCCAGCGATATCGGCGGCCAGGACGCGATTCTTGCGGTGGCGACCCAAGACCGCGCGTACGCGTTCCTGCCGCCGACCGAAGGTGAGAAGGGCGACGTCACCTCCTTGCGGCGCAACGAGATCGAGCCGGCGCTGAGGCAGTCCGATTGGGCAGCCGCCGCGATAGCCGCGGCCGATGGACTCAATGCGGCGACAGGCTCGACGGGAACCGGCATCAGCTGGTTCGGGATGCTCATCATGCTTGCGGTCATCGCCCTCGCGGTGATGGTGCTGTGGCTGTGGATGCGGCGGCGGCGACGCAAGCGGCGCGAGGCCGAGTTCGCGGCGGCGCGACGGGTGGATCCGTCGGACCCGAATGCGTTGGCCGCGGTGCCGATCGATGCCCTCGATGACTTGTCCAAGACGATCGTGGTCGACGTCGACAACGCGGTTCGGACCAGCGATAGCGAATTAGCTTTGGCGGTAGAGGAATTCGGCGATCGGCAGACGGCGCCGTTCAGCCGGGCGGTGGCCAACGCCAAAACGACGCTCGCTCAAGCGTTCAACGTGCGTCAGATCCTCGATGATGCCGTGCCGGAAAGCCCGCAGCAGCGGCGCGACCTACTGACCCGGGTGGTGGTGGCCGCCGCGAAGGCCGACCGCGAACTGGACGCCCAGCGTGAAGCATTCGAGCAGCTGCGCGATTTGGTGATCAATGCGCCGTCGAGGCTGGACGCGCTGACGCAACAGATGGTGGAGCTGACGGCGCGGCTCGGCCCGTCGGAGCAGACGCTGGCGCAGTTGCACAAGCAATTCTCCGATACCGCGTTGGCTTCCGTCGCGGGCAATGTCGAAACCGCTAAGCAGCGACTGGAATTCGCGGATCAGAACATCACCAATGCCCGCACGCTGGTATCCCGCCCGGCCGGGGACCAGTCGGGCTTGGTGGACGCCATCCGCGCGGCGGAAGGGGCAATGGGACAAGCCCGGACAATGCTGGAGGCGGTGGACAGCGCGTCCACCGACATCAACCGCGCCGTCGCGACACTCCCGTCGGCAATCGCCGATATCCAGAACGGCATCAACCAGGCCAGCGCGCAGTTGCGGCAGGCCAATACGCCGCACGCAGATGAGTTGAGCACGGCCCGTGACGCCGCCGTTGCTGCCGTGGCAGACGCGCAGAGCGCCGGCAACGCCGATCCGTTGGGCGCGTTCACCAAGCTGACCCAGGCCGACGCCGAACTCGACCGGCTGCTCGCCAGCGTGGAGGAGGAACGTGAGGCCGCCGAGCGGTTGAGCCGGGCGTTCGATCAGGCTCTGTTCACCGCGCAATCGCGGGTGCGGGCGGTGTCGGACTATATCGATACGCGCCGCGGCAGCGTTGGCCCCGAGGCCCGCACGCGACTCGCCGAGGCTGTGCGTCATCTGCAGGCCGCGCAGGACATGAGGTCCACCAACCTCAGCGAGGCGATCGGGCACGCCAACGGCGCCGCGATGCTGGCCACGCAGGCCCAGTCGATGGCGAACGCCGACGTTGCGGCAGCGCAGCGGGCGTATTCCGGGTACTACGGCGGAGGCGGTGGCGGCGGCGCGAACATGGGCGCGGTGATCGGCGGCGTCCTCATCGGCAACATCCTGAGTGGTGCGCTGCGCGGTGGGTTCGGCGGCGGCTTCGGCGGCGGGGGATTCAGCCCGGGATCATTCGGCGGTTCGGGCGGCGGCTTCAGCGGTGGCGGCGGCGGCCGTTTCTAGCCGCTAACACCCCTTGAGACGCGCGGCCAGATAGTCGGTGACGCCGTCGATCGCGACACGATCCTGCGTCATGTCGTCGCGCTCACGAATCGTCACCGCGTGATCGTCGAGCGAGTCGAAGTCGACCGTCACGCAGAACGGTGTGCCGATCTCGTCCTGGCGGCGGTAGCGCCTGCCGATGGCGCCGGCGTCGTCGAACTCGACATTCCAGTACTTGCGCAATTCGGCCGCGAGGTCGCGCGCCTTCGGTGACAGGTCGGCGTGCCGCGACAGGGGCAGCACCGCCGCCTTGACCGGTGCCAGCCGGGGGTCTAGGCGCAGCACCGTGCGCTTGTCCACCCCACCCTTGGCGTTGGGCGCCTCGTCCTCGGCGTAGGCATCGATCAGGAACGCCATGAACGAGCGGGTCAGGCCGGCCGCCGGCTCGATCACGTACGGGGTGTACCGGGTGTCGGTGGCCTGGTCGTAGAACGTCAGGTCGACGCCGGAATGCTTGGAGTGCGTTGACAAGTCGAAGTCGGTGCGGTTGGCGACGCCCTCGAGTTCGCCCCACGGGTTGCCCTGGAAGCCGAACTTGTACTCGATGTCGACGGTGCGGTCGGAGTAGTGCGACAGCTTGTCCTTCGGGTGGTCGAACAGCCGCAGATTGTCGCGATCGATGCCGAGATCGACGTACCACTGCAGGCGTTCGTCGATCCAGTACTGGTGCCAGTCGCGGGCCGTGTCCGGTTCGACGAAGAACTCCATCTCCATCTGTTCGAACTCACGCGTGCGGAAGATGAAGTTGCCCGGCGTGATCTCGTTGCGGAAGCTCTTGCCGGTCTGGGCGATGCCGAACGGCGGCTTCTTACGAGACGTGGTCACCACGTTGGTGAAGTTGACGAAGATGCCCTGCGCGGTCTCGGGCCGCAGATAGTGCAGACCCTCGTCGGACTCGATCGGCCCGAGGTGCGTCTTGAGCATCATGTTGAACTCGCGCGGCTCGGTCCACTCGCCCTTGGTGCCGCAATCCGGGCACACGATCTCGGTCATGGGCACCGAGTCGGGATCCTCGACGCCTTTCTTGGCGGCGTACGCCTCCTGCAGATGGTCCTGCCGATGCCGCTTGTGGCAGTTCTGGCACTCGACCAGCGGATCGTGGAACACCTCGACGTGGCCGGAGGCCACCCAGACCTCGCGCGGCAGGATGATCGCGCTGTCGAGGCCGACGACATCGTCGCGGCCGGTGACCACCGACCGCCACCATTGGCGCTTGATGTTCTCCTTGAGCTCGACGCCCAACGGTCCGAAGTCCCACGCCGACTTCGTTCCGCCATAGATCTCGCCGGACTGGAACACGAATCCACGCCGCTTGGCCACGTTCGCGACAGTGTCGATGATGGACGCCACGGGTGAACAGCGTACTGATCTCGGCGACGACATTGACATGCGCAATCGCGAATGTATTCTGGCGTCATAATGAAAACCGTTTCCAGTTTGGCCAGCGATCCGGCGCAGGACGACGATCAGCATCAGCACGGCGGGGCGCCGCCGCAGGAACTGCCACCGCGCGACGTGCTCGAAACGGCCGGTGATCTGCTCCGTGCGCTCGCCGCGCCGGTGCGCATCGCCATCGTGCTGCAACTGCGCGAATCCGCGCGCTGCGTGCACGAGCTCGTCGACGCGTTGGCGGCGCCGCAGCCGCTGGTCAGTCAGCATCTGCGGATCCTCAAGGCCGCCGGGGTGGTGGCCGGGGAGCGCTCGGGACGCGAAGTGATGTACCGCCTGGTCGATCACCACCTGACCGACATCGTCGTCGCGGCGGTCACGCACGCGGCCGAGGGCGGCGAGTGAGCACCACCGGGGTGCGGGCGACCCGGCAGCGCGCCGCGATCTCGGCACTGCTCGACAAGCTCGACGACTTCCGGTCCGCCCAGGAACTGCACGACGAACTCCGCCGCCGCGGCGAGGGCATCGGCCTGACGACCGTTTACCGCACCCTGCAGCAGATGGCGACCGCCGGCCTCGTCGACACCCTGCGCACCGACACCGGCGAGTCGGTGTATCGGCGGTGCTCGGACGGCCATCACCACCATCTGGTGTGCCGGGCCTGCGGCTCGACCGTCGAAGTGCAGGGCCGCCAGGTTGAGTCGTGGGCCGCCGAAGTCGCCCGCGAGCACGGGTTTTCAGATGTCAGTCACACCATCGAGATCTTCGGCATCTGCGGTGTCTGCACGGCCAAAGGGCCGTCGGACAACTAGCCCGGGCTCTACAAATACATGGCCCTCTCGCGGCCGTCATCATCTGTGGACGACTTTGAAGGACATGTCCCCTGGGAGAGGCGGCCACCCGTCAGGCAACTAGCGCCCGACGCAGGTCGCCACCGGTGGCCAACACCATCATGATCAACGTGCGCAGCGCCTCGTCGGTCAGTCCCGCCGCGGGAAAGTTGTAGCGCAGCAGCACATCTGCCGTCTTCTTCGAGTTGCGTTTGGCGGCGCCGGTCTTCTCGACGAGCGAAACGGTGCCCAGCAATGTGTTCGCGGCGTGATGCGTGATCTTCGCGCGGAGCTTACTGTCCAGCGGCAGATCCCACGCCAAGATCTGGGTGAGCGACACCATGTCGAGGCCCTCGGCGATCGTCACCACCCTCAACGACGCGAACGTGTCGTCGTGGTGCACGGTGACCGCGCCGTCGTCTTCCTCCTGGACCGGCAGGATTTCGTTGAGGACGACAGCCAGTCGCTGCATCATGCCCTGCCGAAGCGACGGTTGCGGTGCACGTACTCCTCGCAGGCTTCCCAGAGGTCGCGGCGATCGTAGTCCGGCCACAGCTTGTCCTGGAACACAAACTCGGCGTACGCGGCCTGCCACAGCAGGAAGTTGCTTGCCCGCTGCTCCCCCGACGTCCGGATGAACAGGTCGACGTCGGGGATGTCCGGGCGGTGCAAGTGCTTGGCGAGCGTCGCCTCGGTGATCCGGCTCGGATTGATCTTGCCGTCCGCCGCCTCCTGCGCGATTTCGCGAGCCGCCTCGACGATCTCCGTGCGGCCGCCGTAGTTCACGCAGTAGTTGATCGTGATGACGTCGTTGCCCACCGTCATCTGCTCGGCGATGTCGAACTCCTTGATGACGCTGCGCCACATGCGCGGCCGCGAGCCGACCCAGCGCATCCGCACGCCCATGTCGTTCAGGTTCTCCCGGCGCCGGCGGACCACCTCCCGGTTGAACCCCATCAGGAAGCGGACCTCCTCGGTGCTGCGCTTCCAGTTCTCGGTCGAGAACGCGTACACCGTCAGGTGTTTGATGCCGATCTCGATGGCGCCGCAGGTGATGTCGATGAGCACCGCCTCGCCCATCTTGTGGCCCTCGGTGCGGCCCAGCCCGCGCTGGGTGGCCCACCGGCCGTTGCCGTCCATGACGACGGCGACGTGGTTGGGCACCTGATCGGCCGGGATCTGGGGTGCGGCGGCCTTCGAGGTGTGCTGCGGTGGTCGGGCGAACCTGCCGTTGGAATTGGGCGACAACGCGGGGAAGACGACCGGCCACGTCGACACGTCGGGGAAGGTCGGATAGTCGTCAGGCGCCGGAGGCAACTGGGGGTATTCCGCCTTCCGCGTCCGCAGCCCGGCCCTCTTCACTGCCATGGGCCACATCCTGCCCGAACAGCGACACGCGATGGTCGGCGACCGTGCGATCCACCCGATACACGCGTTCGACCAGTGGCAATGTCCGCAGCTGACGTTCCAGATGCCATTGCAGGTGCGCGGCGACCAGCCCACTGGCCTGGCTGCGGTACGACTGCGGCGTCGCCTGAGCGTGCTCCCAGTCCCCGTCGTGCAGCGCCGCCATCAGATCCAGCACGCCCTGCGGCGGGGTCACCGACCCGGACGGCCGGCAGTGCACGCACACGCTTCCGCCCGCCGCGATATGAAACGCCCGGTGCGGACCGGGTGCGGCGCAGCGGGCGCATTCGGTCAGTGCCGGTGCCCAGCCCGCGATTCCCATGGCACGCAACAGGTAAGCGTCCAGCACGAGTTCCCAAGGGCGGCCGCCGTCGGCCACCGCCCGCAGCGCGGCCACGGTCAGCCGGTGCAGCGTGGGCGCAGGTGCCCGCTCCTCCCCCGCCAGGCGTTCGGCGGTCTCCAGCACCGCGCACGCGCAGGTGTAGCGGCCGTAGTCGTTGACGATGTCGGTGGCGAACGCGTCGATGGCCTGCACCTGGGTGACGATGTCGAGGTTGCGGCCGGGGTGCAGCTGAACATCGATGTGCGCGAACGGTTCCAGCCGCGCCCCGAACTTGCTGCGGGTGCGTCGCACGCCCTTGGCCACCGCGCGCACCAACCCGTGGTCGCGGGTGAGCAGGGTCACGATTCGGTCGGCCTCGCCGAGCTTGTGCTGGCGCAGCACCACCGCTCGGTCCCGGTACAGCCGCATTAAGACAGTCTCTCATCGTGCCCTGACAGTTGCCGGTATGCACCGCCGATACTCTCGTAAGTGATGGTCGAGTCTTCCCACCCACGCAACCGTTTCCCAACCCTCACCCACCAGCTTTATCAGCTCGCCGCCGGCATCGTGACCTCCGACCAACTGGTACGGCGATCGCTTGATGCCATCACCGCCAGCCAGCCGACGCTCAACGCGTTCCGGGTGGTGTTGACCGAGCAGGCTCTCGCCGACGCGGCGGAGGCAGACCGCAAACGCGCGGCGGGCCATGATATTTCGAATCTTCCGCTGTTGGGCATTCCCATCGCGGTCAAGGACGACGTCGACGTCGCGGGTGTGCCGACCCGGTTCGGCGCCGACGGAAACATCCGTCCGGCACTCGCCGACTCGGAAGTCGTGCGGCGGCTGCGGGCGGCCGGCGCGGTCATCGTCGGTAAGACCAACACCTGCGAATTGGGTCAATGGCCGTTCACCAGCGGACCGGCGTTCGGCCACTCGCTCAACCCGTGGTCGCCCGAGCACACTCCCGGCGGCTCGTCGGGCGGCAGCGCGGCGGCGGTGGCGGCTGGGCTGGTGGCCGCGGCGATCGGTTCCGACGGGGCGGGCAGCGTCCGGATCCCCGCGGCGTGGACGCACCTGGTCGGCATCAAACCGCAGCGCGGCCGCATCTCCACGTGGCCGCTGCCCGAGGCGTTCAACGGCATCACCGTCAACGGCGTGCTCGCACGCACGGTCACCGATGCGGCGCTGGTGCTCGACGCGGCGTCCGGCAATGTCGCCGGTGACCTGCACAAACCGCCGCCGGTGCGGGTGTCGGACTTCGTCGGCCGGGCACCCGGGCCGCTGAAGATCGCGATGTCCACCAAGTTCCCGTACACCGTATTCCGGGCCAAGCTGCACCCCGAGATCCACGCGGCGCTGGAAAACGTCGCCGGCCAGCTTCAACAACTGGGCCACACGGTCAGGCGGCAAGACCCCGAATACACGTTGGGCATGTCGTGGAACTTCCTGTCCCGGTCCACCTCGGGGGTGCTGGCCTGGGCGGAGCAGCTGGGCTACGACGTGACGTTGGACAAGCGGACCAGGTCCAACATGCGGATGGGCCGGGTGCTGTCGGAGAACGTGCTGCGCAAGGCGCGGGCGCGCGAGGCCAAGGCGCAGCGCCGGATCGGCTGGATCTTCAACCTCGTCGACGTGATCGTCGCGCCGACGACTGCGCAGCCCCCGCCGCTGGTGCACGATTTCGACCAGCGCGGCGGACTGTCGACCGATCGCACGATGATCAAGGCGTGCCCGGTGACCTGGCCGTGGAACCTGCTGGGCTGGCCGTCGATCAATGTGCCGGCCGGATTCACCTCCGACGGGCTGCCGATCGGGGTTCAGTTGATGGGCCCGGCCAACAGCGAACCGCTGCTGATCTCCCTGGCCGCCGCCCTCGAGGCGATCAACGGGTGGGCGATGAAGCAGCCCGAGCCCTGGTGGGAGCCGCCACCGGCCCAGGAGTCCGAGCCCGCGGTCGTCGAGGAACCGCCCATTGAGGATGTTGTGTCCGACGAGGTCGCGTAATGTCGTCGACCATGACAACGCGGCGCTGCGCATATGCGATCCCGATACTGGCCGTGGCCGCCGGTGCGATCGCGGGCACGCCCGCCGCCAACGCCGACAACAAGCGGCTCAACGAGAGCGTCGTCGCCAACGTCTACACCGTGCAACGCCAGGCCGGCTGTAGCACCGACATCAAGATCAACCCCAAGCTGCGTCTGGCCGCTCAGTGGCACACCAACGACGTGCTGCACAACCGGGCGCTGGACGGCGACATCGGGTCCGACGGAACCACGGTCGCCGACCGGGCGCGCAACGCCGGATACGCCGGGGCCGTCGCCGAAACGGTGGCGATCAACCCGGCCCTAGCCATCAGCGGTATCGAGTTGATCAACCAGTGGTATTACCGGCCCGACTACCACGCGATCATGGCGGACTGCGCCAACGTCGACATCGGTGTGTGGTCCGAGAGCGTGCTCGACCGCACGGTCGTGGTCGCGGTCTACGGCAAGGGCGACGGCGAGCCCCCGGTTCCATCGCCCCCTCGGGACTTTGGTCAGGTTCCGGGCTGGACGCCCTAGCCGCCCAAGCTGTTTGATGCCCATCGCGAACTCTTGGCGAATTGACGGCTCAGCCGAATAGTGCCGCCGGCCCGGGGACCGCAGCATGCTGGAACGGCATGTATTGGCGCCCTTGACGCTTCGATTGTGTAGTCGCTCCACCAGACTGGAGTAGCCGACTACTCATTGCAAATCCCCGCGGCCGTCACACGATCTTTGTGACCCAATGGCACAACCCGGGGAGCGCGTGATGTCCGCAGGGCGTACTTCTGGCCGAAGCCGACACCGGCTGCACCGCAACATTCGCACGGCGGTTCGGCCCATGGTCGACACCACCAACGCCGTGCTTGTACCTCCGCAGCTTCGTGCGGAACGGCTTGGCGCCCAGGGATACTCGAAATTCATCGGCCGGGTTGGCGCGCTCGCCGTCGCGCTGGGCGTTGGCGTCGGGTTCACGACGAGCATGCCTGCCATCGCGTGGGCCGACGACACCGACACCTCATCCTCGACGGAATCCTCGTCGCCGAATTCGACGTCGGATCAGGCGGGCACCAGAAGCGCGACCGACACGACAGCCTCAACCACGGCGTCGACCTCCACCGTGTCGACCGACTCGCCACCGGACACCTCCACCTCCGACGAGGATTCGTCCGCAGACGCTCTCGAGACCGGGGATCGTGCAGAGTTCGGGCGGCGCCCAAACGGGAAGCTACGGACCGAACGCCACCACGCCGAGCTCGGACGACGATATTGGCGCGGAGCCGGCCACTTCCGACGCGCCGGGCGACGCTGTGTCAACGGACACCATCGGCACCGCGCCGACGGACACCCCGCCGCCATCCGCGGATCCGGCCCCGCCGCAAATCCCTGCACCCCAAGATGATTCAGCAGCCAGCGGAACCACATCGGCCGGCCCACCGTCGCCCACCACCACGGCCGACGTGGATTCGGTCGGAGGTTCCACCGGGGTCGACGTTCTCGGTGGCGCACAGCCGATCAGCACTGCGGCCGGCTCGGGCGAATCCACCGAGTTCCGGCTGTTCAACGCATCAGGCGCAGAGGACGGCAACTCACAGTTGCTCACGGCTTCCGGAACGCAGGACAACTCTGTCCTCACTTCGACGCAGAACACCTCGTTGGCCGCTCCGCAGGACCCGGTGCAGGCGCTCATGGCGATCCCCGCAACCGTGGTCAACATTGCGGCCAGATTTGTCGCTGCCGTGTTGTCGCCGTTCCTGGCACCTGGCCCGGTCACGCCGACGCAACCTCCGCTGCTGTTGTTCGCCGTGCTGGACTGGGTACGGCGCGAGATACAGCGGACGTTCTTCAACCGTTCGCCCATCGCCGTCGCCAATGTCTACACCACCTCCGAAGACGTCGGCCTCACGGGCAACGTGCTCACCGACGGCACTGATGACACCGATGCCGACGGCGATCCGCTGACAGCAAGCCTGGTCACCGGCCCGGCCCACGGCGACGTCACGCTGAACGCGGACGGTTCGTTCACCTACACCCCTGACGCCAATTACCACGGCACCGACACCTTCACCTACAACGTCAGCGACGAAACGGGTGGCTGGCATCTGCATGGTCTGTTCGGTCTGTTCGGCGGTGGCCATACCGATACGGCCACCGTGACCGTCAACATCACCGCCGTCAATGAAACGCCGGTGGCAGGCGACGACAACCTCAGCACGAACGAGGACACCTCGGTGACCTTCGCAGTGTTGACCAACGACACGGACGCGGACGGCGATCCGCTCAGCGTCGCGGTGAATCCCTACCCGCAGGCCGCGCACGGCTCCGTCGCAATCAATGGCAACGGAACGTTGACGTACACACCGAATTTCAACTTCAACGGCACCGACACCATCACGTACACCGTCACCGATGGCGACGCCAGCGACACGGGGACCGTGACCGTCACCGTGAACCCGGCCAATGACATGCCGGTTGCGATGGGCGACAACTACACCGTCATCCAGAACGCCACGCTCGATGTAGCCGGTCCCGGTGTTCTCCAGAACGACACCGACATCGACGGTGATCCGCTCACCGCGGTGCAGTTTACCGATCCGTCGCACGGCAGCGTGATGTTCAATGCCGACGGCAGTTTCACCTACACCCCGGACGCCGACTTCTTCGGCACCGACTCGTTCGAGTACTACGCGGACGACGGCACCACGACCAGCGGCGGCGCCTTCGTCAACATCACCGTGACCGAGGATCTGCCCAATGCCGCGCCAGTGGCCAACTACGACAGCTTCGCCACCGATGTCGACACACCGGTCACGATCGACGCGGAACAGCTGCTGGCCAACGACTTCGACCGCGAGAGCGACCCGCTGACGGTGATCGTTAACCAGGCGCCCGAGCACGGCGAGCTTGTCGACAACGGCGACGGCAGCTATACCTACGAGCCCGAAACCGGCTTCGTCGGCACCGACACCTTCCAGTACGCCGTCGCCGACGCCACCGGCGAGGGCAACGTAGCCGTCGTCAGCATCAACGTCGGCATCCCCGCCAACTCAGTGCCGGTCGCCAGCCCCGATCTGGTGTCCACCCGTGTCGACACGCCGCGGGTCATCACCCCTGGCGAGTTGGTGGGCAACGACACCGACGCCGACGGCGAGACCCTCACGCCCTACGTGGTCTCCGACCCGGCGCACGGGACGCTCGAGCTCAACACCGGTGGCACCTGGACCTACACGCCGGACGCCGGCTTCACCGGCATCGACAGCTTCTACTACACCGCGTTCGACGGCTTCGCGGACAGCACGCCGACGCTCGTGACGGTCCAGGTCGCCGGCCAACCCGACGGCAACACCCTACCGGTCGCCGGCTACGACAGCTTCGGCACGGACATCGACACACCGCTGACGATCGATCCGAATACACTGCTGGCCAACGACTTCGACGCAGACGGTGATCCACTGACGGTTTCCGTCACCCAGCAGCCGACCAACGGCACGCTGAGCACCGACGCGCTGGGCAACCTGGTGTACACGCCGGACGACGGATTCACGGGCATCGACAGCTTCTTCTATTCGGCTGGCTATCCCGAGAACTCCAGCCTCCCTGCCGAAGTCACGATCAACGTCGGTGGACCGGCCAACGCCGCACCGCAGGCGACCCCGGACAACCTGGTGACCGGCATCGGCGCACCGCTGACAATTACCTCGGAGGATCTGCTGGACAACGACGCCGACGCCGAAGGCGACACCCTTTACGCTTACGTCGTCTCCGACCCGGCCCACGGCACCCTCGAGGACAACGGCGACGGCACGTACACCTACACGCCCGATGCCACCTACGTCGGTATGGACGGCTTCTACTACACCGCATTCGACGGCCAGGCCGACAGCACACCGACGGTCGTCACGATCGAGGTCGGTGGCGTGGTCAACATTCCGCCGATCGCCAACGACGACGAGCTGGCCACTGCGGTGGATACTCCGCTGCCCATCACCCGCGACGACCTGGTGGGCAACGATGAAGACCCCGACGGAGACCCAGACCTGCTGGGCGGGCAGATCCTCGAAGAGCCCGACCACGGCACCCTGGCCACCGACGAGCAGACCGGCAACCTCATCTACACCCCCGACGCCGGCTTCGAAGGCATCGACACCTTCACCTACCAACTCACCGATTTCCAAGACGACAGCAACATCGCCGTCGTCACCGTCACCGTCGGGCAACCGAGCATCAACACCGTGCCGGTAGCCGGCTGGGACAGCCTGGCCACCGATGAGGACACCCCGCTGACCATCACCGACGCCGAACTGCTAGGCAACGACTTCGACGCCGACACCGACCCACTGACCGTGACCGTGATCCAGGTACCGTCCCACGGCACCTTGACCGTCAACCCCGACGGCACCCGCACCTACACCCCAGACGCCGGATTCACCGGCGAGGACACCTTCCAATACGTGACCTCCGACGGCCGAACCACCAGCTTCCTGGCCCAAGTCACCATCGCCGTGGGCATCCCGGCCAACACCACACCAATGGCCACCCCCGATGAACTGTCCACCCCAGCCGACACCGCGCTGACCTTCAACCCAGACGACCTGCTGACCAACGACCTCGACACCGAAGACGACCCACTAACCCCCTACATCATCTCCGACCCCACCAACGGCACCCTCGAATACAACGCCCAAGACGACACCTACACCTACACCCCCAACGCTGGATTCGAAGGCACCGACACTTTCCACTACACCGCCTACGACGGCACCTCCGACAGCACCCCAACACAGGTCACCATCACCGTCGGGGCGGTCACTGGCGCCCCGCTCGTCATCAACGAGGTGTACGGCGGCGGCGGGAACACCGGCGCGCCATACACCAACGATTTCATCGAGCTGAAGAACGTGAGTAACTCGACAATCGACTTGACCGGCCTCTCGGTGCAGTATCACTCGTCGTCGCCAACCGGCACCTGGCAAGTCACCCCGCTGTCCGGCACGGTGGGGGCCGGCGCGCACTGGCTCGTGCAGGAAGGCGCCGGAGCCAACGGGGTGCCACTGCCCACCCCGGACAGCGCGGGCACGATTTCGATGAGCGCGACGTCCGGGACGGTCGCCCTGGTGATTGGTACTACCCCGCTCACCTGCGGCCCCGATTGCTGGTCTGACCCGAGAGTCATCGACCTGGTCGGCTACGGCTCGGCCGGGATCTTCGAGGGGCCGTCCGCCGCGATCGGCGCCTCGAACACCACGTCCGTGCAGCGCGGCGCCAGTGCCGACAACGACAATAACGGCGCGGACTTCAGCGCCGGCGCACCGACGCCCACAACCTCGGGCGGCGGCAGCGTGGTATAGCCCAGCCCGCTGCGCATCCACGACAACACTCAGAAACCCAGTCGCCCAAGCTGTTTGGGGTCGCGCTGCCAGTTCTTCGCGATCTTGACTCGCAGGTCGAGGTACACCTTGGTGCCAAGCAGCTTCTCGATCTGGGTGCGCGCGGCGGTGCCGACCTCGCGCAGCCTGGCCCCGCCCTTGCCGATGACGATGCCCTTCTGGCTGTCGCGTTCGACGAAGAGGATGGCGTGCACGTCGATCAGGTCGTCACGCCCCTCCCGCGGCTCGACCTCCTCGATGACCACGGCCAGCGAGTGGGGTAGCTCGTCGCGCACGCCCTCGAGTGCGGCCTCCCGGATCAGCTCGGCCATCAACGTTTCCTCGGGCTCATCGGTCAGTTCGCCGTCGGGGTAGAACGCCGGACCTTCTGGCAACTGCGCGGCCAGCACATCGATCAGCACGTCGAGGTTTTCGCCGATGGTCGCCGACACCGGGACGATCTCGCTATCGGGGCCGACGAGCTCGCTCACCGCGATCAGCTGGGCGGCGAGCCGGTCCTTGGGCACTCTGTCGATCTTGGTGACGACGACCGTCAGCGTGGTGTTCGGCGCGATTGTTCGGATCTGTTCGTGGATCCATCGGTCCCCGGGCCGATTTTCTCGTCGGCCGGGATGGTCAGCCCGATGACGTCGACCTCGGAGTAGGTGTCCTTCACCAGATCGTTGAGCCGCTGACCCAGCAGCGTGCGCGGCCGGTGCAGGCCCGGGGTGTCGACGAGGATGATCTGGAACTCATCGCGGTGCACGATGCCGCGGATGGTGTGCCGGGTGGTCTGCGGCCGGCTCGACGTGATCGCCACCTTGGTGCCGACGAGCGCGTTGGTCAGCGTCGACTTGCCGGTGTTCGGGCGGCCGACGAAACAGACGAAGCCGGAACGGAATTCGCTCACAGCACGTTGCCCGCGCGGTCGGTGACGATGATCGTGGCGTCGGCCGAAAGTTCCTGCACGGCCTTGACACCCGCGTCGTCCGCCGATCCGCCGACCAGGACCGCCGCCTCCAGACCGGTTGCTCCGCTGGACACCGCTGCGGCCACTGCGGCCTGCAGCGCCGTCAGCTTCAAGGCTTCCAGGGTGACCGGGGCGCCGGCGTAGGTACGGCCGTCGACGTCACGCACCGCCGCGCCGTCGGCCGCCTCGGCCCTGCCCATCGCGCCGCGGGCCAACGTCACCAGCTTGGCGTCCTCGGCATCCAGTTCAGACATTAGTTCTCCTGCGGTTCTGTCGGGCTGACCAGGACGGTGCCGATCCGCACGCGGCCGCGGTGGTCCGGACCGCCTTCGGCGCGAAGCCGCAGCCCGTCCCACGTCACCTCGGCGCCCGGCAGCGGCACACGACCCAGTTCGAGGGCCACCAGCCCGCCGACGGTGTCGACGTCCAGGTCCTCGTCGAACTCGATGTCGTACAGCTCGCCGAGGTCCTCGATCGGCAGCCGCGCCGAGACCCGATACTGCTTGTCGCCCAACTCTTCCACCGGGGCGACCTCGTCGGTGTCGTACTCGTCGGCGATCTCGCCGACGATCTCCTCGAGCACGTCCTCGATGGTGACCAGGCCCGCGATCGCCCCGTACTCGTCGACCAGCAGCACCATGTGGACGCGGTCGCGCTGCATCTCGCGCAGCAGCGCATCCAGCGGTTTGGAGTCCGGCACGAAGACCGCCGGCCGCATCACGTCGGACACGCTGGTGTCCCGTCCGCCGTTGGTCGAGTAATAGGTCTTCTGCACAAGGTCTTTCAGGTAGACGACACCGAGGACGTCGTCGACGTTCTCACCGATCACCGGGATGCGCGAATGCCCGCTGCGCACCGCCAGTGAGGTGGCTTGGCCTGCAGTCTTGTCCGACTTCGATCCACACCATCTCGGTGCGCGGCACCATCACTTCGCGCGCGGGGGTGTCGCCCAACTCGAAGACGGACTGGATCATCCGGCGTTCGTCGTCGGCCACCACGCCGCGCTGCTGCGCGAGGTCGACGACCTCCCGCAGCTCGATCTCGGAGGAGAACGGGCCGTGGCGGAACCCGCGACCAGGGGTCAGCGCGTTACCGATCAAGACAAGCAGTCGGCTGATCGGTGTGAGCAGCACCGAAATCGCCTGCAGCGGAAGGGCTGCCACCAACGCGATGGAGTACGCGTGCTGACGGCCCAAGGTCCGCGGCCCGACACCGATGGCGACGAAGCTGACCACCGTCATGATCGCGGCCGCCGTGAACAGGCCCCAGGCGACACCGAGCAGGCCGTCCAGGTAGGCGACCAGCAGCACCGTCGCGGTCACCTCGCAGGCGATTCGCAGCAGCACAACGAGATTGATGTACCGCGGCCGCTCGGTCATCACCCGGGCCAGTCGCACCGCGCCGGGGCGCTCGTCGCGCACCAGCTCTTCGACCCGGGCGATCGATACCGTGCTGATGGCGGCGTCGATCGCGGCGAAGAGCCCGCCGAAACCGATGAGGGCGATCGCGCCGAGCAGCGGGGCTATTCCGGTCACGGCTCGTCGAAGTATCGGGACTTGTCCAGCAGCCGCTTGTCCTTCTCGGATTGGCGGTCCTGGTGGTACGCCTCGACCTGATCGGCCACCCACTCCTCGAGCAGTTGGCGCTGCAGGGCGAACATCTCTTTCTCCTCGTCCGGCTCGGCGTGGTCATAACCCAGCAGGTGCAGCACGCCGTGCACGGTCAGCAGCGCGAGTTCTTGTCCGAGCGTGTGCCCGGCCGCGGCGGCCTGCTTGCCGGCGAACTCCGGACAGAGCACGATGTCGCCGAGCATCGACGGGCCGGGCTCGGCCGCGTCGGGCCGGCCTCCGGGCTCGAGCTCGTCCATCGGAAAGCTCATCACGTCGGTCGGGCCGGGCAGATCCATCCACCGCATGTGCAGGTCGGCCATCGCGGCGGAATCGAGCAGCACCATCGACAGTTCGGCCGCTGGATGGACTTTCATCTTGCGGATGACGAACCGGGCGACGCTGACGAGTTCCTCTTCGGAAACGTCGATGCCCGATTCGTTGGACACCTCAATGCTCATTGTGTCGTCCGTTACCGTCGCGGACGGTTCCCGGAAGCCCGCCGCTGGGCCCGGTTCATGAGCGCGGGTTCCTCGGATTTGGCGTAGGCGTCGACGATCTCCGCGACCAGCCGGTGCCGCACGACGTCGGCACTGGTGAGCTCCGCGAAGTGGATGTCGTCGATGCCGTCGAGGATCCGCATGGCCGCGCGCAGGCCGGAGTTTGAGCCGCCGGCCAGGTCCACCTGCGTGATGTCACCCGTGACAACAACTTTGGAGTTGAACCCCAAGCGCGTGAGAAACATCTTCATCTGCTCGCCGGTGGTGTTCTGCGCCTCGTCGAGGATGATGAACGCATCTGAGAGGGTTCTACCCCGCATATACCCCAGCGGCGCGACCTCAATTACCCCGGCGCTCATCAACTTTGGGATCAGCTCCGGATCCATCATGTCATGCAACGCGTCGTACAGCGGCCGCAGATACGGGTCGATCTTCTCGCTCAGTGTGCCGGGCAAGAAACCAAGGCGCTCGCCCGCTTCCACAGCCGGGCGGGTCAGGATGATCCTGTTGACCTGCTTGGTCTGTAATGCGTTGACCGCCTTGGCCATTGCCAGATACGTTTTGCCGGTGCCGGCCGGCCCGATGCCGAAGACGATGGTGTGCTTGTCGATGGCGTCGACATATCGCTTCTGGTTCAACGTCTTTGGCCGAATCGTCTTGCCGCGGCGCGAAAGAATGTCGAGGGTGAGGACCTCGGCAGGCGACTCGTTGCCAGACCCGGTGAGCATGGCAACGCTGTGGCGCACGGCATCCGGTGTCAGCGTGTGACCGCTGGCCACGATCGCGATGAGTTCGGAAACCACGCGCTCGGCCAGAGCGACGTCGGCCGGCTCGCCGGACAGGGTGAGCGCGTTGCCGCGCACATGGATATCGGCCGCCAGGATGCGCTCGAGTGCGCGCAGATTCTCGTCGGCGGAACCGAGCAGGCCCACGATGTAATCGGGCGGAACATTGATGCTGCTGCGAACCGATTCGTCCGAGTCAGCGTTAGTCTCGCGGGGCGTCACGTGGGGCTTTCTGCCTGCTTTCTATGTAGAGGTCTGTGCGCATGTCGAGTCTACCGTCGGACACCGTCACGACCCAGCGGTTAACCGACGATCGCAGGGCGCGACCCGGGAAATGCATGCTATCATGCATGCATGCGTACGACGGTGGAGATCACCGCCGAGCAGCACCGCGCACTCAGTGCCATTGCTCAGCGCCGTGGTGTTCGCGGCTTCTCCGTGCTGGTGCAGGAAGCGTTGGATTCCTACCTCACGAATCTGAACACCGACGAGGTGGAGTTGCTGCTAGCCCTGGAGGGCGTGGTCACCGAGTCCGATGCGCGGGAGATGCGTTCTCGCATCAAGGATGCGAGAAGCAAGTGGCGGGCCTCGTAGTCGTCGACACGGACCTCGTGATCGACTTCCTCCGCGGTAAGGGCCCCGGGTCGAGCTTGGTCCGTGAGTTGATCACCGGCCATCGCCTGCGCGTCACCGCGGTTACCGCGTTCGAACTGCGGGTCGGCGCCGACTTCTTGGCGCGCCGCGACGACATTCTCCGGCTCGGACGGTCGCGGACCTTCCCGCTCGATCTCGAGTCCGCGCTGCGCGCCGGTGAGGTCGCCGCGACGCTGCGAGCCGCCGGCCAGGACATCGGAATGGCCGACTGCTTACAGGCGGGTATCTGCCTGCGGTTCGACCTGCCACTCGCGACGCGCAACCACAAGCATTTCGAGCGGGTGGCAGGCTTGCGCCTGTATGACGTCGACGCGGCGTAACAGCCGGTGCATGTCCTGAAATTCGTCAGCAATTGATGACGGCCGGGAAACGCATGGTTCTTGGGGAAGACCATGCACGCCCCCTAATCCCACCGGCGCGTCAAAACCCCCAGAGCGCCCAGCGCCACCGCGGCGGCCGTCGACGTGCGCAGCACCGTCGGCCCGAGCCGCACCGCAGTGGCGCCGGCCTCCGACAACAAGGCGATCTCGTCGTCGGCGATCCCCCCTTCCGGCCCGACGATCAACATCAGCGAATCAGCTTGTCCCACCGGCAATTCGGTGAGCCGTGAAACCGCCGACTCGTGTAGCGCGAGCACGACCGCGCCCGCCGAAACGTCGTCACCGATCCGTTGCACCAACTCGGCCGTCGACACCACACCGCTCACCGGCGGAATATAAGCCCGCCGCGACTGCCGCGCCGCGGACCGGGCCACCGCACCCCAGCGGCGCAGGCCCTTGTCGACGCGCGCGGGCCCGTCCCAGCGGGCCACGCAACGCGACGCTTGCCAGGCGACGAACGCATCCGCCCCCGCCTCGGTGGCCAGTTCGATGGCCAGCTCGGAACGGTCGGACTTCGGCAGTGCCTGCACGACGGTGACCGCCGGGGCGGCTTCCGGGACACGAAAACGCTCCAGCACCCGTGCCGACAGCCGGCCCTTGCCGACCTCGTCGACGACGCAGTGCGCCAACACCCCTGCGCCGTCGCTCAGGTCGAGCTGCTCACCTGCACGGATCCGCCGGACATTGGCGGCGTGGAAGCCTTCGTCACCCTCGACAGCCGCGATCTCACCGACACTCGGGCAGCGCGTCGACGTAGAAGAGCGCCGCAGACATGAAGCGCTAGCGGCCGGTGAAGGTCTCGCGCAGCCGACTGAACAGCCCTCCGCCGGTGGCGGTGGCGTGGGTGGATCGCACCTCGGCCGCGTCGCGGGTGCGGTTCTCCTTCAGCTTGCGCAGCAGTTCGATGTCCTCGTGGTCCAGCCGCGACGGCACCACGACCTCGATGTGCGCGTGCAGGTCGCCGCGCACTCCCGACCGCAGGTGCGGCATGCCGTGCCCGCGCAGCGTCGTCACCGAGCCGGGCTGAGTGCCCGCCGGGATGGTGATCTCCGTCGGGCCGTCGAGGATCGCGTCCACGGTGACCGTCGTGCCGAGCGCGGCGTCAACCATCGGCACCGAGATGGTGAAGTGCAGGTCGTCACCGTCACGGATGAACGTGTCATGCGGCTTTTCGTGGACCTCGACGTACAGATCGCCGGCGGGTCCGCCACCCGGCCCGACCTCGCCCTGCGCGGCAAGCCGCACCCGCATCCCGTCGCCGACACCGGCGGGGATCTTGACGCTGATGTCGCGTCGCGCGCGGATCCGGCCGTCGCCGCCGCAACGGTGGCACGGGTCGGGGATGACCTCGCCGACCCCGCCGCAGACCGGGCACGGCCGTGACGTCATCACCTGGCCCAGCAGCGAGCGCTGAACGGTCTGGATCTCGCCGCGGCCTCCGCAGGTGTCGCACGTGACCGGAGTGGACTTGCCGTTGGTGCCCCTGCCATGACACAGGTCGCACAGCACCGCGGTGTCGACAGTCACCTGCTTGGTCACGCCGGTGGCGCATTCGGCCAGGTCAAGCCGCATCCGCAGCAGCGAGTCCGAGCCCGGCCGCACCCGGCCGATAGGCCCCCTCGCCGTGGTCCCGCCGCCGAAGAAGGCCTCGAACACGTCGCCAAGCCCACCAAAACCGGCGCCGAATCCATTAGGGCCGCCTGCTGCCGCGGCGGACTCCAGCGGATCGCCGCCGAGGTCGACGATGCGGCGCTTCTCGGGATCGCTCAGCACCTCGTAGGCGACGCTGATCTCCTTGAAGCGGGCCTGCGCGGCCTCGTCCGGGTTGACGTCGGGGTGCAGTTCGCGGGCGAGTTTGCGATACGCGCGTTTGATCTCCGAGTCACTCGCACCTCTGCTCACTCCGAGCAGCCCGTAATAGTCGCGTGCCACGCTTGACCTTGCCTGCCTATTCGTGCCGAGTTACCGGCTGCCTAAGACTTCACCTATATAGAGGGCAACCGCAGCGACATTAGCGATAGTTCCCGGATAGTCCATCCGCGTGGGTCCCAACACACCCATGCCGCCGTACACCTTGCCCGAACTTCCGTACGCCGTGCTCACCACCGACGTGCTGACCATCTCCTCGGCCTCCGTTTCGTGGCCGATGCGCACGGTGACCTTGCCCGCCTCCTGCTGCGCCGCCAGCAGCCGCAGCACTACCACCTGTTCCTCGAGCGCCTCGAGCACCGGTCGCAGCGTGCCGCCGAAGTCGGCGGTGTTGCGGGTGAGGTTGGCGGTGCCACCGAGCAGCAGGCGCTCCTCGCTGTGCTCGACCAGTGACTCCACCAGGACGGTCGCGCATCGGCCGATCGCGTCGGCGAGGCCGCCGTGACCGTTCATGTTTGTCGCCAAGTCGGAGACCGCGACCGACGCGGCCGTCAGTCGCTTGCCCTCCAGCGCCTGGCCGAGCCGGTCACGTAGCTGGGTCAGCTCATGCTCGTCGATGGCGTCGCCGAGCTCGACGATCCGCTGGTCGACGCGCCCGGAGTCGGTGATGACGACGAGCAGCAGCCGGGCCGGTGTCAGCGCCACGACCTCGAGATGCCGCACGCTGGACGTGGACAGCGTCGGGTACTGGACGACCGCCACCTGGCGGGTCAGCTGGGCCAACAGCCGCACCGCGCGGCGCAGCACGTCATCGAGGTCGACGCCCGACTCCAGGAAGCCCAGGATCGCGCGCCGCTCCGCGGTCGACAGCGGCTTGATGTCCTCCAGCCGGTCGACGAACTCGCGGTACCCCTTCTCCGTGGGCACGCGGCCCGAGCTGGTGTGTGGCTGGGCGATGTAACCCTCGGCCTCCAGAACCGCCATATCGTTGCGCACGGTCGCGCTGGAAACGCCGAGATTGTGGCGTTCGACCAGTGACTTGGACCCGATCGGCTCCTTGGTGGCCACGAAGTCGGCGACGATGGCGCGCAGCACCTCGAAGCGACGATCGTCGGCACTACCCATGCGTTCACCTCCCTCTTCCACCCGGTTAGCGTCCATTTTACGGGCATCAGCAGGGAAGATTCCCCGCGAGCGGCTGTTCGCGTGGCGGACAGGCCCGCTGCGACTAGCCTTTGCAGGGTGTCACCGATGGTCGGGGGGAAGATTCGGAGGATCCCTGCCCCATGATCTTCAAGGGTGTCCGCGAGGGCAGGCCGTACCCCGAGCACGGACTATCGCATCGTCAGTGGGCCCAAATCCCGCCCCGGCAGATCAGGCTCGATCAGTTGGTCACGACGACGACGGTGCTGGCGCTGGACCGGTTGCTGTCGGAGGACTCGACGTTCTACGGCGACCTGTTCCCCCACGCGGTGAAGTGGAAGGGCGTCGTCTACCTGGAGGACGGTCTGCACCGCGCGGTGCGGGCGGCCCTACGGAACCGGACTGTGCTGCACGCGCGGCTCTTCGACATGGACATGTCCGAGGCGCAGCAGGCCTAGTACCCACTTCCGCGTGGGCCCACGCGAAGCTGGGGACGACCGGTTTTGTACACCCCATTCGCGGCGTGTCGGCGCGCAAACACGGTCATCCCCTACTGACGTGTGGGCCCACGCGCGGTGGGGCTTAGTCGTTCGCCATGGCCTCGCGCAGGCTGCGCGGCCGCATGTCGGTCCAGTTCTCCTCCACGTAGGCCAGGCAGTCCGCGCGGGTGCTCTCGCCGAACACGACGCGCCAGCCGGCGGGGACGTCGGCGAACGTCGGCCACAGGCTGTGCTGGTCCTCGTCGTTGCGGAGCACGAAGAACGTGCCGTTGTCGTCATCGAACGGATTGGTGCTCATCGAGTTCCTCTCCATGCATCGAGTCGCGTGTCGGGCGCTGCCAGAAGTCCGGCGCCCAGGATTCGGTCGGACAGCAATCCGAGGCAGGACAGGTTGGGGAAGCCAGGCCCCTGGGTGAGCCCGGACAGGCTGGGCAGGAACAGTTTTGGCGTGACGCCGGTCAGGGACAGGTCGTAGCCGATGGACTCCTGCAGCGCGTCACCGGTGAGCGGACCGCCGAGACCCAGCTCGATCAGATCCCGAGCGTCCTGACCCAGCAACGGCACGAACCACAGCGCGTCGGCGCCCGAGCCGTCGATCACCAGGTCGAACCCGTGCACCGTCTCCAGGTTTTCGCTGCCACGATTTGTGCTCAGCGTCAACCGGATTCGGTCGTCGAGCGCCACCGCGTGGGCGACCCTGCCGCGCAGATGACGGATTCTGTCGTCGGCGAGCAGCGCATCCTGAACGCGTGCGGAGAACACTCCGCGATCGGTCCGGGCCAGCGCGTCGCGCCGCTCGGCCAGTGTCAGGCTCGACCAGCCGGTGGGGTCGGAGAACAAGCGTGTTCTCGAAGAAGCCCTCACCCCTGGTGAACAACGTCACCTGCGGGGAGATCACGGTGATGGTCGAGACCCGGTGGCGGAACAGCTCATTGAGCATCGACGCCGCGGTTTCACCGCCGCCGATCACCGCGACTCGCTCCGCGGCGATCACCTCATGTCCAGCGGCGAGCTTCCAGAACTGCGCGATGGACAACACCCGCGGGTCGCCGGGCAGGATCGAGCGCTCGGCCTGTCCGGGGCCGGTGATCATCACGGCATCGGCCTTGACGACGGCGTTCTGGGTGTGCAGCGCCCACTTGTCCTCTTCGATGGCGATGCGCCCGACTTCGCCGGGTATCACGGTCATCGCGACGTTGTCGGCCACCCACCGCAGATATTGGCTCCACCTGCGATGGGTGGGCGCGGGCCTGCCACGGTCCACCCACTCGGCGAACTGCGCGGTGGCGATCAGGTACGACTGCCAGCTGTGCCGCACCATCCGTTCGTCGAGTTCGGCGTTGCGCTGTGGCACCAGCGACGAACGGTAGGGAAAGCCGACGTCCTTCTCGGGGCCGGTCCCCAGCCGGTGCTGTCCGTCGGTCCAGCCGCCGCGCGCCTGCCAGTTGGCCGCGACCGCAGTACGTTCCACCGCGATCACATCGGGAACGTCGACGCCCATGTCCCGCAGTTCGGCCGCCTTCGCGGCCACGGCCACGGCCTTGGCGCCGGCACCGACGACGGCAAGAGTTGCACTCACTGTGCGACCTCCGCCAGCGCGTCCTGCCACATCGATTGCAGCACAGCAATATCCGTTTCTGTCAGGATGTCGGGCAGAGCACGCCATTGCGTCGCCAGTACGGGCGCATCATCGTCGGTGAGCACCAACGCGTTGATCGTCAGCTCGAAGCGCACCGCCGCATCGGGTTCGGGCAGCACCGACACGCCAGACAGCAGCGAGCGGTCCAGTCGCAACTCTTCGCCGCTGACACCGAAATCGATGCGGCCCAGGAAGTTCAGCAGAAGCTGCGGCTCAGGGTGGGCGCGCAGCCGTTCGGCGGTGTCAGCCCGCAGGTACCGCAACAGCCCGTAGTCGATTCCGTCGCCAGGGATCGCGTCGATCGCGTCACGATATCGCGGCGTGTGCCGATGGCACTCGCAGCGGGTAGATGGCGCTGAGCAGCCCGACGGTGTCGGAGGTGTCGGCGTCGGCGGTGACAGTGTCGGCCCTGCCATGTGTTTCCAGCGCCAGCAGCGGCGCAGGCCGGGCCTGGCCGCGGTGCAGGCGCCACTGGTTGACCATCCGCGCTGCCGCCGCCGCGAGCAGATGCGTGATCGGCTCCGCCCCGCTCGAGCAGCCGGGCCGACACCTCGCGGTCGGTGGGCGACACGGTGACGGCGACGTCGCCGACGCGGTCGGTCTGCGGGCGGACCCGGCGCGCACCGAGGTCGGGTCATCACCGGCGAGTTGGGCGACCCAGTAATCGCAGGTGTCGAGGCGCTGCGCCCGCTCGGCCAGCAGCCGCGACCACCGCCGATAGCTGGTGTGCTCCCGCACCGCTGCCGGTTTCGGCCCTGCGCCAGCGCGTGCAAACCCGCATCGAGCTCACCGAGCATGATTCGCCACGACGCCGGGTCCCCCGCCAGCGCATGCGCGGTCAACACCAGGACGCCGGCGTCACGCAGCCAGACGGCGTCCAGCAGCACACCGCTCTCGGGTCGAGCCGGTCCACGGCCGACCGCGCCTGTTCCGCGACGACCTCGGTGGAGGTCTCCGGTCGACCGCCGCCTCGGTGATCTCGACGGCGACATCGTGTTCGACGAGCGTCATGGTGTCGCGGTCCAACCGGCTTCGCAGCACCTCGTGGCCGTCGACGACGGTGTGCAACAGCGTCTCGAGGCTGCTCGGGGGTGACGCCCTCGGGCAGGCGGATGGCTTCGGTCTGCGCCAGCCGCCGCGGTTCGCCGTACTCGTAGAGCCAGCGAGCGTTGGACAGCAACGTGATTGGGCCACCGTCGTCGTCGTCGACCGGCCCGACGCCTCACGGATTCACTGTCGATCGCGTCGGCGAGTTCGCGGATGGTGCCGCATTCGAGCATCAGGCGCGCGCGCAGCGCGATGCCGCGCCGGCGCGCCGCCTGCACCACCGACAGTGCGACGATGCTGTCGAGACCGAGGCGCAGGAATCGGCGTCGACGTCGATCTCGGCCTCTGATTGCAGGATCTCGCGAGGAGTTCGGCGAGCGCGGCTTCGGTCGGTGTCTCGGGAAGCGCGCCGGCAGGCTCCGCCGACGGCGGGCATCGCGGCCAGCGCGGCCTCATCGACCTTGCAGTGCGACGTCAGCGGCATCTCGTCGACGACGATGATGCGGTGCGGAACCATATAGCGCGGCAAGTGGTTTCGCCAGCATGGCACGCAGTTCGGACACGGACGGGCCCCGGGTTCTGCCGCCACATAAGCGGTCAACCGCGGACCGCTTGCGTGCTCGCACACCGCGACATGGGCGTGCCGCACCGACGGGTGGCTGTGCAGCACCGCCGAGATCTCGGCGGGCTCCACCCGGAACCCCCGAATCTTGACCTGGGCGTCCGAGCGGCCGATGACGTCAGTCCGGCGCGCCCGCGTGGCGTCGGTGCATCCGCTGACCCGGC
>CAVXVJ010000012.1:0-113480 GCA_963765155.1 uncultured Actinomycetota bacterium | reverse complement strand
GATCATGCGCAACATGATCGCCGAGCGTGGGCTCGGACTGCCCCGCTAGTTTCCCGTCTGCTCCCGCTAGACGGTGACCAGAGCGGACCGGTGCTCGGCGACGGTGCCGTCCATCGCCTCGTCCACCTTGATCCGGCGCAGGAGCAGGTGCAGGTCGTGCTCCCACGTGAAGCCGATACCTCCGTGCACCTGCAGGGCCGTGCCGGCAACTTGGCTGGCCGCCGATTTGGCGTACGCGGCCGCCGCCGAGGCCGCGCGCGAACGCTGCGCTGGTGTGCCAGCGGTATCCAGCGCCAATGCGGCTGCCCAGAGCACCGAGCGTGCGGCTTCCACCGCGAGGACCATGTCCGCGCAGTGATGCTTGACCGCCTGGAAGGAACCGATCGCAACGCCGAACTGCTGCCGTTGCCCGGCATAAGTAACCGTCATCTCCAAGAGTCGCGCCGCGGCGCCGAGCGCGTCCAGCCCGCGATGCACCGCAAGCGCATCGCGCACCAGGGCCAGCGTCCCCGTCGGCAGCGACATCCGGTCAACCGATGCGCGTTCGAGGTCGAGTCGGGCCCACGACCTTGTGAGGTCGAATGTCGACATGGGCGTCAGGACGGGCTGCTCGACGATCGCCGCGAACTGACCGTCGTTGTCTTCGCCGACAACCACGAAGCCGACCATGTCCGAAGCCATCGGTACGGGGGAGCTCAAGCCCGACAGGCCGTCGGGCGCACGGGTGACGCCAAACAGTTGTGCCCCCTCTGCGGACGGTCCGGCCTGCGCGTCGCCGCACTCACCGAGCAACCATGCCGCGAGAGCGAGGTCGGCCAACGGCAGCGAACTCGCGGCATACCCGTGCGCCTCAGTGAGCACCGCCAGGTCGACGTGCGTACCACCGACGTCCTGCGTCAACAGGGCAAGCAGCCCGGATTCGGCCGCATGGGTCACCGCGGCGGGATCGACGGTAACCCGCCCGTGGTCCAGCGTTTCGCGGACCCTCGCCAGGGGATCATGTCGAGTCAGCCAGGACCGCTCTGAATCGCCGAGTTGCTGTTGTTCGTCGGTCAGCCCGAAATCCACCGAATGCTCCTCACTAAGTTGACCTAGTAAACCATGTGGATTACGTTTAATGTATAGCTACTTCACCGAACGAATCAGGCGCGCCGATTACCAGCATCCAAGATGCGTTGCGACGGCTGTGGACAGCCGACGACAGCGCCACCGTGCTCGAGCACGACGGCGTGTGGGTGTCGTGGGGACATATCCGGTCGCTGACCGAACGGATCGATGCTGCGCTGGTCGCCGCGGGCTGCGGAGCCGGCGGTCGGGTGGCCGTCGTGCTGGGCAACCGCCCGGAATCGGTCGCCGCACTGCTCGCAATCCTGTGTGGTGGGCGCACGCTGGTAACGGTCAGCCCGCTGCAACCGGCGGAGCGACTCGCTGCAGACCTGGTCGCTTCCCGCGCCTCGTACGTCCTGGCTCCCGAGAGGCTCTGGGGCGAAGATATTTTCGTCGATGCGGTCGCCGAACTAGGCGCAGCGAGCTGGAGCGTCGACGGCGACGCGGTCACTGCACGCACGACGGCCGGTCGCGAACCGGTCGACGGTGATCCAGCAGTCGCGGTGGAGATGCTCACCTCGGGCACCACCGGAGCGCCTAAGCGGATCCCGTTGACACGCAATCAGCTTGAGGCGTCCCTATCGGCGGCCTTGCAACACAACAACCGCCCGCAAGTGGGGGACAAGCCGCCGTTCACCGGAACGGTCGGAATGGTCACTTTGCCGATCGTGCACATCGGGGGACTGTGGGCACTGCTGCAGTCACTGGTGGCTGCCCGGCCTTTCGTGATGCTGGAGCGATTCACACTGTCCGGCTGGCATGCCGCGGTCAAGGAGAATCGGCCGGTTCTGGCCGGCCTGCCGCCGCCAGCGATCCGCTCGGTGCTGGACGCCGACATTCCAGCCGAAGATTTATCCAGCATCCGCGCCATCAACGCCGGCACCAGCCCGGTTGACCCCGAACTGGTAGACGCCTTCTACGAGCGTTATGGCATTCCGATCCTGATTGTCTACGGCGCCACCGAGTTTTGTGGTGCGGTCGCCGGTTGGACAGTCGGCGACTTCCGCGAGCGGTGGACCGACAAGAGGGGAAGCGTCGGTTGCGCGTTTCCAGGGGTCCGCCTGCAGGTGATCGACGAGAAGGGCGCTGTCCTATCGGCCGACCAGGCCGGGAGGCTTCAGGTCGCCGCCCCGCAGGTGGGTGGGCAAGAGCGGTGGATAACGACAAGCGATCTTGCGCATATCGACAACGACGGCTTCCTTTACATAGACGGGCGGGTCGACGATGTCATCTTGCGCGGCGGGTTCAAGATCGCACCGGAGACGGTGATCAGGGCGCTGCGGTCGCACCCCACCGTCGCCGACGCCGCGGTCGCCGGATTACCGGATGACCGCTTGGGCCAGATCCCCGTCGCCGCAGTGGAATTGCGCAACGGCGCTTCGGTCACAGGTGAGGAACTTCGCGCGCATTGCCGATCTCGATTGACGCCGTACGAGGTGCCGGCAGAGGTGTTCGTCGTCGACGAACTGCCGCGCGGGGCGGCGCTGAAGGTCGACCGCCGGCGATTGGTCGGGTTGCTTTCAGAGCTGAGTCAAACCGAATGGAAGGCACGCTGAACATGGGACGAGTACAGGACAAAGTTGTTCTGATAACCGGTGCGGCGCGCGGTCAGGGCCGCAGCCACGCCGTCAAGTTGGCCGAAGAGGGCGCCGACATCATCCTCTTCGACATCTGCCACGACATCGAGACCAACGGTTACCCGCTGGCCACTTCGCGTGACCTCGAGGAGGCCGGGCTGGAAGTGGAGAAGACCGGCAGGCGGGCCATTACCGCGGAGGTGGACGTCCGCGACAGGGCAGAACTGAACGCCGCGCTGGCCGACGCGGTCGCCGACTTCGGGAAGCTGGACGTCGTTATCGCCAACGCCGGCATCTGTCCGCTGGGTGCCGACGTACCGATCGGAGGATTCGTCGACGCCTTCGACGTCGACTTCGTCGGAGTGGTCAACACCGTCCACGCGCGCTGCCGTATCTGCAGGCCGGTGGTTCGGTCATCACGATCGGATCGGTCGCCGGCCTGATCGCCGAAACGGCAGCCGGCAGCGTCGGCCCCGTCGGTCCGGGTGGGGAAGGCTACAACCTGGCCAAGCAGCTGGTCGATCGCTACACCAGGACGTTGGCCAAACAGCTTGCTCCGCTTTCCATCAGGGCCAATGTGGTGCATCCGACCAATGTGAACTCGCCGATGCTCAACAGCGAGCCGATGTACCGGACATTCCGGCCCGATCTGGAGCATCCGACCAAAGAGGATGCGCTGCTGGCGTTCCCGCTGATGCAGGCGATGCCGATCCCGTACATCGAACCGGAAGACACATCAAACGCGGTGTGCTTCTTGGCCTCCGACGAATCCCGCTATGTCACCGGCCTGCAGTTCAAGGTCGACGCCGGGGCGACACTGAAGTTCTAGGGAGGACACCATGACCACCACCGAGAAATCCGACGCCGACACCGCGGCGGTGGAAGGCCGCATCACCGACGAGGACATCGCGCGGGCGAAAGCCCAGATCGGCATCCCGGTCAACCAGCGCGACGAGGCGTGGAACAAGCTGCCGCAGGCCGACGCGATAAGCCACTTCGCGTTCGGTTGTGGCGACGACAATCCACTCTTTCACGACCCCGAGTACGGCGCGAAGACGCGCTGGCACGGGCAGATCGCCCCGCCGACATTTCCGATCGCAACCGGACTTGACCAGACGCCGAAGTTCACCGACCCAGACCGAAAGGCGTTGTTCCGGGGCCTGTTCCGCGGCACCGGCAAGTACTACTCCGGCGTGAGGTGGACGTTCTATCAGCCGATCTACGCCGGACGCCCCGTCTTGTGTGAGACCTACACCCTCGATGTTTCGGTGAAAGAGAGCCAATTCTCCGGCGGGCGTTCGGTGAAGGAGACGTATCGCTACCTCTACGTCGACGCCAACGGAACGCCGATCGCAACGCGCGACGAGTCCTACATCAGCGCCGAACGGCAAGGCTCGAAGGAGTCCAGCAAGTATTCGCACATCGAGCGCAAGCAGTGGACACCCGAGGAACTCGCCGAGGTCGACGCGGCCTATGACGCTGAAGTATGCCGCGGCGCGGATCCGAACTGGTGGGAAGAGGTATCGATCGGCGACGAGCTGACCCCGGTGATGAAGGGTCCGCTGACCGTCGTCGACATCATCAGCATGCATATGGGTTGGGGCTGGGGCGGTTACGGTGTCGGGCCGCTGAAGTACGGCCGCGAGCTGCGTCGACGGATGCCGGCCTTTTATCAGCCAGACGAGTATGGCGTTCCGGATGTGGTGCAAAGACTGCACTGGGACGCCGAACGGGCGAAGGCACTCGGTATTCCAGCGCCGTACGACTACGGCCAGATGAGGGCCGCGTGGATCAGCCACCTGCTGACCAACTGGATCGGCGACGACGGCTGGCTGGCCGAAATGGAGCTCCAATTACGAGGTTTCAACTACCACGGCGACATCCACACGTGCACCGGCGCGGTGACCGCGAAAGGTGATACGCCGGGCGAACCCGCTAACGCATCGAGGTGCGCGCGACAAGCCAGCGCGACGAGTCCACGACCAAGGGCACGGCGAAAGTGCTGCTGCCGTCCAAACAGACCGGCGCCGTTGTGCTGCCGGCGCCGGACGAAGACTTGAGAAGGCGTGGGGCACAAATTGTCTCACGAGTATCGGGCAAGATTGGCGAAGAAATGCGGCGCCTGCATGGAGAGTGAATTGAAATGAAACGGCTGATATTCGAGCCGGAGCACGAGCAGCTCCGCGAGACCGCCAAGCAGTACCTCGAGCGCGAGGTCGCCCCGAACGCGGAAAGGTGGGAACGCGACCGCATCGTCGACCGGTCGGCCTACATCGCGGCAGGCAAGTACGGGCTGATCGGCTTCAACATGCCCGAGGAGTACGGTGGCGGCGGTTCGGACGACTTCCGGTTCAACGCCGTGATCAACGAGGAGCTGGCGAAGTTCGGGTCGGCGGTCCCGGCGCTCAGCCTGCAGAACGACGTCGTCGGCCCGTATTTCAAATCGCTGGCCAGCGACGAGCAGAAGGAGCGCTGGCTGCCCGGAATCATCAGCGGGGAGACGATCGTCGCCATCGCGATGACCGAGCCCGGCGCAGGCAGCGACCTGGCAGGCATCCGCACATCCGGTGTGCGCGACGGTGACGACTGGATTGTCAACGGCTCCAAGACGTTCATCTCGTCGGGCATCAATTGCGATCTCGTCGTCGTCGTGACGCGGACCGATCCCGAGGCCGGGCACAAGGGCTTCACGCTGCTGGTGGTGGACCGCGACATGGCGGGATTCACCCGCGGACGCAAGCTTGAGAAGATGGGCCTGCACTCCCAGGACACCGCGGAACTTCACTTCGAGAATGTGCGGGTGCCGTCCTCCAACGTGCTCGGCCGCGAAGGCCGCGGCTTCTATCACCTGATGCACAACTTGCCGTCGGAGCGGTTGTCGATCGCCATCTCGGCGGTCGCCGGTGCTCGCGAAACATGGCGGCAGACTTTGCAATACGCGAAGGACCGCAAGGCGTTCGGGCAACCTATCGGCAGCTTCCAGCACAACCGTTTCGTGCTGGCCGAGATGGACACCGAGCTCGACATTGCCGAGCAGTACGTCGACCGCTGCCTGCGGGCGGTGATCGATAAGGAGCTCACCGCCGTGGAAGCCGCCAAGGCCAAGTGGTGGTGCACCGAACTTGCCAAGAAGGTGATCGACGGCTGTGTGCAGTTGCACGGCGGCTACGGCTACATGAACGAATACCGGGTGGCAAGGGATTACGCCGATATCCGGATTCAGACCATCCTCGGCGGTACGACGGAAATCATGAAGGACCTCATCGGGCGCGACCTGGGTCTGTGAACGGAATCTCCACGACGCTTGATGGCGGCGTTCTGCGAATACGGCTGGACCGTCCGGAGAAGCTCAACGCGGTGAACACACCGATGCTGCAAGAGCTTCGGGCACGCATTGACGACGGTGCCGACGACTCGGTCCGTGTGGTAACGCTGACTGGCGCCGGGCGCGCCTTCTGCGCTGGCGGCGACCTGACCGGCGCGGAAACCGACGGTGCCGCGCTTGCCGCAAACGATGTGGTGCAGGCCATCGTCGCATTGCCGAAGCCGGTCATCGCCGGTGTACGCGGTGCCGCGGTGGGCTTCGGTTGTCCGCTGGCGCTGGCGTGCGACCTGGTGGTCGCTGAGCGGTCGGCGTACTTCCAGCTGGCATTCACCCGCGTCGGTTTGATGCTCGACGGAGGCGCATCGGCACTTCTTCCTGCCGCTATCGGGCGCGCACGAGCGGGCCGGATGGCGCTGCTCGCCGAAAAGATCTCTGCCGCGACGGCTTTCGAGTGGGGCATGATTTCGCATCTCGTGAACGACGATGATTTCGATGCGCAACTGGAATCGCTGACGCAGGCCCTGGCCACCGGCCCGACGCTGTCTTACAGCGGGATCAAGCGGGCGTTGGCGGCGTCGACGTTGGCTGGACTGTCCCATGCGCAGGCGCTCGAGGCCGAAGGTCAGGAAGCGCTGACCAGCACAGCCGACTTCCGGGAGGGCGTCCGGGCCTTCGTCAGTCGTCGGGCACCAAAATTTCGTGGGCGATGATAAGAGCCGAGCCCGTTAGCGAATCCGTGGGGTCTTCTTGTTGATTCGCGAGTCGCTGCCATTCGCCCCCGCGTTGCCGATGTGGGTGTAGGACAGGCCATGGCGCTGCGCGATGCTGGGCGGAAGGTCGCGCGCTTCCCACATCGCGCGCACCGTGCCCTGGATGCCATCAGGGCGACGTGAGGCGATCTCGGCCGCTAATTCCGCTGCACGGGAGTGCAGTTCGTCGTCGGGCACGATTTCGGTCACAAGCCCGATCCGCAGAGCCGTCTGGGCGGTGAGCCGTTCGTCGTTGCCGAGCAGTGCCCATCGCATCACCTCGCCGTACGGTACGCCCGCAGCCAGCATGCCCATCGGCTCCAGTGCCGACACGATGCCGACATTGGCGTGCGGGTCGAAGAAGACGGCGGACTCCGCGCAGATCGCGAAGTCGCATTCGTTGACGAAATACATTGCGCCGCCTGCCACCATGCCGTGCAACGCGGCGATCACCGGCTTCCACACTTTGTGCGCCTTGGGGCCCAAGACCGCGCCGGGGTCTTCCTGATTGAAGATGGGTTGGTGGGTCCACCAGGTGCCCTCGGCGACGTCGATGCCGGTGCAGAACGCCCGCTCGCCATTGGCGCTGCAGCACCGCGACGCGGATGTCGTCGTCATCACGGACGCGCGCCCACACCGCTGACAGCTCGTCGGCCATGTGTTGATGAAACTGTTCATCCGCTCCGGCGCGGTTCAGGGCGACCGTCGCGACGTGGTCGCTGACATCGAACTCGATGGTCTGCAGGTCGGGTAACTCCAACATTGGTGCTCCTCGGGTTCTAGACGGGCCGGAACAGCGGCACCCAGACCCGGCTGTCCTCGTCGCCGGACGCCGCGGTCCAGTCCTCGAAGAACACCTCGACCTCGAGGCCCACGCGCATGTCGTCGACGGAGATGTCGACGATGTTGGTGATGAGTCGAACGTCCGGCTCATCCGTCAGCTCGACGATTGCGACGATGTACGGCGGATCGAATCCGGGGATCCACGGTTGGTGGTTCACGGTGTATGCGGCAACCGTGGCCCGCCCGGACACCGCCTCCGGCCCGACGTCCAGGCTCCGGCACCGCCAGCACGCCGGGCCGGGTGGATGGTAGAAGTGCCCGCAACTGTGGCACCGGGAGATGAGCAGTTCACCGTTTTGTCCGCCCGTCCAGAACGGCTCCGACTCTGCGGTCGGACGCGGCGCCAACCGCAACTCCGGACGACTGTATGTGGCCATCTCGATCAACCTCCAAGTGTGATCCGCGTCTCGACACGTAGTCTCAGCGCTGATACTATCCCGACTTAGCGTCGCATAGGCTAACTTAGTTAGCGATGATACCTAAGGGAGGTCCCGGCGGTGACCACAATGCGAGAGCGCACCGAAGAGTGCCCGGTGCTGAATTTCGACTACACCGCCTCCAAACCCGAAGGCACCTGGCTGAAGACCTATGACGACCTGCGGGCGCGGTTTCCCTGGTTCCGCAACGAGTTTGGGCCCGGATTTTGGACCGTCGTGAACTACGAGGGCATCTTGCAGATCATGCAGAGACCCGGAGATCTTCTCCAACAGCGTGGTCAGTCGCGCACGACCCGGACCCACCGTACAAGTGGATCCCCGAAATGCTCGACGGCGACGAACACAAGCAGTGGCGCCGCCAGCTCGGGCCGCTGTTCGCCCCGGGCGCGGTGGAGCGCCTCGACGCCACGGTCCGGCAACGCGCGATCGAGCTGATCGACGCGCTCGTCGACCGCGGGTCAGTCGACTTCATGGCCGAGTTCGCGCAGCGCTTCCCGACGACGATCTTCCTGGAGCTGATGGGCCTGCCCGTCGACGAATTGGACCAGTTCCTGGCCTGGGAGCACGACATCCTGCACACCGATCGTCGGGCACGAAGAGCGGTCTGCAGAAGCAGATCGCCGCGATGATGGCGGTGATGGGCAGGTTCTCGACGGTCATCGCCGAGCGACGCGAGCAGCCGCGCGACGACATCGTCAGCAAGGCCCTCAAATACGAGATCGACGGCAAGCCGGTCACCGACGCCGACCTGTTGTCGTTCTGCCTGCTGATGTTCATGGCCGGACTCGATACTGTGTCGGTCACGCTCGGCTGGAGCATTCCTGCACCTGGCCCGCAACGACGACGACCGACAGCGGATCGTCGCACGACCCTGGCCTGATCCCCGGCGCCGTCGAAGAGTTCCTACGCGCCTTCGCGATCGTGATACCCGCCCGCAAGGTGATGAAAGACGTTGACATCCAGGGCTGCCCGATGAAGGCCGGCGACATGGTCAACATTCCGCTGAACGCCGCCACCCGTGACGACGCGCGCGTTCCCTAACGCGACGACGGTCGACATCACCCGAAAACCGAACAACCACATCGCTTTTGGCGCCGGCCCGCATCGCTGCCTGGGATCGCACCTGGCACGACGCGAGCTGAAAATCGCGTTGGAGGAGTGGCACAAGCGCATCCCGCACTATCGGGTCGCCGAGAATGCGGATTTGGTCGAGAGCGGCGGCCAACTCGGCCTCGAGGCGCTACCGCTGGAATGGGAGGCGTGATGGAGCGGCCGCTGGAAGGTGTGCGTGTCCTCGAGGTCGCGCAGTTCACGTTCGTGCCGTCCGCGGGGGCGGTGCTGGCGGATTGGGGCGCCGAGGTGATCAAGATCGAGAATCCGGTCACCGGTGATGCGCAGCGCGGACTGGTCGCGGTGCTGGGGCGCGCTGGCCAGTGTGCCCGGGTCGTCGTTCGCGCCGATCATGGAGGCGCCCAATCGCGGTAAGCGGAGCATCGGGTTGGGGCTTGCCGTGGCAGAAGCGCGGCCCGTGCTCGAGGAGCTGATCCGTCGCAGCGACGTCTTCTTGACCAACTATCTGCCCACCGCGAGGGCGAAACTGCACATCGGTGTCGAGGAGGTCCGGCGGATCAACCCCGACATCATCTATGTCGCCGGCAGCGGCTTCGGTACTCGAAGGGCCGGATCGCGATACCGGCGCCTATGACGCCACCGCATTCTGGGCGCGCGGCGGCAGCGCTGACGGTGTCACGCCGTCCGATGCCGAGCAGGCCTCGTTCATGCCCGCAGGCGCCTACGGCGACAACATCGGTGGGTTGGCGATCGCCGGTGGGGTGGCGGCGGCGCTGTACGGCCGCAAGGTCACCGGCCAGCCCTCGGTGCTCGATGTGTCGCTGCTGGCCGTTGGCGCGTGGGCCACCCAGTTCAGCGTGAACATGGCGCTACTCGCGGGCGGCCCGCTGCCCAAGATCGACAGCAAGACGCAGGCGCCGTGCAACCCGTTGACCGGCTATTACCGCACCTCCGACGGTCGTTTCATCCAGTTGTCGATGTTGCAGCCAACCAGATTCTGGCCTGAATTCTGCGCGCTGATGGGCTGCGACGAGTTCGCGCATGATCCGCGGTTCGAGTCGATGGAGTCGCTGGCCGAGCACCTCGAGGACGGCGTTGGAGATCGTGCACGACGCGATCGGTAGCCGGCACATTGGCGGAATGCGCGCGGTTGCTCGGTAGAGGCACCGGTCCGTGGGCGCCGGTCCAGGACGGCTGGGACGTCGGTAACGACGAATCGCTGATCGCCAACGGCCGCATCGCCGACGTCGTCGATGCCGATGGGCACCACGCAAAAGCTGGTGGCCAATCCGGTGAAGTTCGACGATGCCGCGGTGTCGCTGACGCGTGCGCCCCGGTTCGCCGAGCACACTGACGAGGTGCTGCGCGAACTCGGGTTCGACGACGACGAACTCATCGAGTTGAAGATCGCCGACGCAGTCACGTGAGCATCGCCAGCATTGCCGACGATGATGGCGGCACCATCAGGGACCGTCTGATCCGGGCCGCGGATGCCGAGATTGAGTCGCGTGGCACCAGCGTCGTGCAGATGGAAGCAGTCGCCAAACGTGCGGGCGTATCGCGGGCCACCGCGTTTCGGCGGTTGGGCAGTGTCTCCGAAGTGGTGATTCAGGTGGCGATCCTGCGTGCCCAGCGACATATTGCGGCGGTGCACCAACTGATGCAGGCCAAGACGGGGGTGTTCGCAAAGGTGGAGGCGGCCCTGATTTACACCGCGCGTGAGCTGCCGACCGATCCGGCGATCGTCGCGTTGATCGCCGAGCATTCGGCATCAGTGCACGACCCGCGGGTACATTTGGCGGCGGTGGGGGTGATGGGACCAGTGCTGCAGGAGGGTCAGCGCAACGGAGAGGTGCGCACTGACCTGGAACTCGATGAGTTGGTCGACTTCCTCGTGGAGCAGACCTACCTGGCCGCCGAAGACATAGACCGGTCGGAAGAGGCTGTCCGTAAGCGATTCCGTCATTTCGTGGTGCCGGCCCTCGAGGCGCGAGACTGCGCAGGTGGTGAACTCGTTTCCCGCACAAGGGAAGTCGATGATGCCATATCCGCTGCGGTGGAGGCCCTGCAAAGTCTGGCGGGCCAGCTACACCGCAGTCCCGGCTCGTCAAGGGGTAGAAACGGCCTGCAGTGACCCGCTTCGCTTCTGGCGACGCTCAGCCAGCCACAGACCGCATGTTGTGGCGGACGGTGCGGCCGACAAGGCGCGCCGACGGGACCATGTAGAGACTGTCGAGCAGGCTGAACCGGCGCAGAAACCATTCGGCCAGAACGGGATCCGTCTCGGCGGCGCCGAGGAACTGATCGAACAGATTGCCCACCGGCCGGTACCACCGCGGCATCGGGCCGGCGGCCCGGTGCAGCACCAGGTCGCCGATCGCGTTCATCGTCCACACCGGAAACGTCGTCTTGGCGGTGGCGCGGTGGAAGTCGCGGGCCAGGTCGGCGCCCGATGCCGAGCGCCCGCCGCAGATGGCCCGCCTGCAGCGACGTCATCGTCATGCCCTGGCCGAAGGTCGGGTTGAAGCTGGCCACGGCATCGCCGAACGGGAGGATCCCGGCGGGAAAGCGGTCGAGCTTGTCGTAGCGGCGCCACCGACTGGTCGGGTACTTGTGGAACGCCACGTCGCCGATCGGCTCGCCCTGCCGTATCGCGGCGGCGACGTGCGCGGGCACGATCTCGTCGGCCAGCGCGCACATCCCTGCGAAATCGTGCGGCGGCTCGACCTTGGCCACTCCGAACGTCGTCAGCCCCCACGTGCCGTCCTCGTAACACAGCATGCCCAGCCCGAGCGGCTGCTCACGGGAGGCGCCGGCGACGACGACCTTCTCGGCGATCAGACCGTCAGGGATGCGCAGCTGATGGGTGGCGTAGCCGATGCCGACGTCCACGGTGTCCTCGCGGGGACGCTCAAATCCCCACTGCGCCAACCACACCGGCAGCCGGGTGCCACGTCCCGCGGCGTCGACGACGAGGTCCGCCTCGACGTCGTCACCGGAGTCCAACTGCACACCGGCCACCCGCTGTGCTGTCGTGTCGTAGCGCGGCTCGCTGACGCCGGTGTGCACGATCTCGACGTTGGGGATCGCCGTCACGCGGCGCCGGATCTGCCATTCCAGTTGCGGCCGGCTCGGCACGTACGCGGTGAACTCGTCCTGCAGCCGATGATGTGTGCCCAGGACGTGGCCGGCGGCGCCGAAATGAATGCAATCCGGGCGGTTCTCCAGAATCGGCACACCGGCGGCCACCATGTCGTCGAGCAGACCGGGGAAATGCGTTTCGAACTCCTGCGCACCGCGCGCCATCAGCAGGTGCACGTGCTTGCCCTGGGGCACCGCTGCCCGATTGGCGGGGCCGTCAGGCAGGCCGTCGCGCTCGTAGACCGTCACACGGTCGTAGAAGTCGGCCAGCACCCGCGCCGCGCACAGGCCCGCGATGCTGGCCCCGATGACGATTGCGTGGTTTCCGCTCCGCCCCATGGGGGGACAGTACTAGTTACATTCCCGCAGCAGGGAGGACATGCAAATGGCCTGGCGGACCAAGTCGGTGGAGCAGTCGATCGCCGATACCGATGAGCCGGACACCCGCTTGCGCAAGGACCTGAACTGGTGGGATCTCACCGTCTTCGGTGTGTCGGTGGTGATCGGGGCCGGCATCTTCACGATCACCGCATCCACGGCGGGCAACATCACCGGCCCGGCGATCTCGATCTCGTTCGTCATCGCGGCGATCGCGTGCGGCCTGGCCGCGCTGTGCTACGCGGAGTTCGCCTCGACGGTGCCGGTGGCCGGCAGTGCCTACACGTTCTCGTACGCGACCTTCGGTGAGTTCGTCGCCTGGATCATCGGCTGGGATCTGATCCTGGAGTTCGCCGTCGCGGCCGCGGTGGTGGCCAAGGGCTGGTCGAGCTATCTGGGCACGGTGTTCGGGTTCGGCGGCGGCACCGCGGATTTCGGTGCGCTGCAACTGGATTGGGGAGCGCTGCTGATCATCGCGTTCGTCACCGTCATCCTGGCCTGGGGCACCAAGCTGTCCGCCGAAGTGAGCCTGGTGATCACGGCGATCAAAGTGGGTGTGGTGCTGCTGGTCGTCGAGCGTGGGGGCGTTCTACATCAAGGCCGCCAACTACTCGCCGTTCATCCCGCCGCCGCAAGGCGCCGAAGGCGGCACCGGAAGTGAACAGTCGTTGTTCTCGCTGCTGACCGGGGCCGAAGGCAGCAACTACGGGTGGTACGGCCTGATCGCGGGCGCGTCGATCGTGTTCTTCGCGTTCATCGGATTCGACATCGTCGCCACCACCGCCGAGGAAACGAAGAATCCGCAGCGCGATGTGTCCCGCGGCATCCTCGCGTCGCTGGCGATCGTCACCGTCCTCTATGTGGCGGTGGCGGTCGTGTTGACCGGCATGGTGAGCTACACCGAACTCCGGGAGGCCGGGGAGGGCGCGAACCTCGCGACGGCCTTCGCCCTCAACGGCGTGGACTGGGCCGCGAAGGTGATCTCGATCGGAGCGCTGGCCGGCCTGACGACGGTCGTGATCGTGCTGGTGCTGGGGCAGACTCGGGTGCTGTTCGCGATGTCCCGCGACGGACTGATGCCGCGCCCGCTGGCCAAGACCGGGCGGCACGGCACGCCGGTGCGCATCACGATCCTGGTCGGTGTGCTGGTGGCATTGGCGGCGTCGGTGTTCCCGGTCGGCAAGCTCGAGGAAATGGTCAACATCGGCACGCTCTTCGCGTTCGTGCTGGTGTCGGCCGGGGTGATCGTGCTGCGCCGGACCCGTCCCGACCTGCCCCGCGGCTTCCGGGCGCCGTGGGTGCCGCTGCTGCCGATCGCGTCGATCGTGGCCTGCGTGTGGCTGATGCTGAACCTGACCGGGTTGACGTGGATCCGGTTCTTGGCCTGGATGGCCATCGGCGTGGTCATCTACTTCCTCTACGGCCGCCGCCACTCGGTGCTGGCGCAGCGCGAGGCCGCCACCACGGTGTGATTTCGGCGCGCCAACGTTCGCTCAGCGACATGTCCTGTTCGCTCAGCGACTGTTTGCGCTCCCAAATCGCAGGGATCAGTCGCGAGCGCTCAACCTGGTCCGCCTTTGAGGCTGGAAACCGTACGAAGGTGGGCGGTCGCGGGGACCGCAGCTTCCCAGGGCTTTACAAATCAGCCATCCATGTCTAGACAGACGACAAAACCGGCTCTATAGTCAATCCCAAGACGTGATGGCACTCACAAGCGGGAGGCATAGTGACCACGCAACTTTCCGAGGTCGACATCGCCCAATGGCGCGATAAGAAGCGATACCTGTGGCTGATGGGGCTGATCGCCCCGACGGCGCTGTTCGTGGTGCTGCCGCTGGTGTGGGCGATCAACCAAATGGGCTGGCACGTGGTGGCGCAGGTGCCGTTCTGGATTGGCCCGATCCTGCTGTACATCGTGTTGCCGGCGCTGGACCTGCGATTCGGCCCGGACGGGCAGAACCCGCCGGATGAGGTGATGGAGCGGCTGGAGAACGACAAGTACTACCGCTACTGCACCTACGTCTACATCCCGTTCCAGTACGCCAGCGTGATATTCGGCGCGTACCTGTTCACCGCGTCGGAGTCTGAGCTGGCTCGGATTCGACGGTGGGCTGAGCTGGCCGGCCAAGATCGGGCTGGCGCTGTCGGTGGGGATGCTCGGAGGGGTGGGCATCAACACCGCACACGAGTTGGGCCACAAGAAGGACGCGCTGGAGCGGTGGCTGGCGAAGATCACGCTGGCGCAGACGTGGTACGGCCACTTCTACATCGAGCACAACCGCGGCCATCACGTGCGGGTCGCCACGCCCGAGGATCCGGCGTCGGCCCGGTTCGGGGAGACGTTCTGGGAGTTCCTGCCGCGCAGCGTCTGGGGGAGCCTGCGGTCGTCATGGGGGCTGGAGGCGCAGCGGATGCGACGACTCGGCAAGAGCCCGTTCAACATTCGCAACGACGTGCTCAACGCCTGGTTGATGTCGCTGGTCTTCTTTGGCGTGCTGATCGCGGTGTTCGGGCCGGCCCTGATTCCGTTCATGGTCATTCAGGCGGTGTTCGGCTTCACGCTGCTGGAGACGGTGAACTACCTCGAGCACTATGGACTGCTGCGGCAGAAGACCGAGAGCGGCCGCTACGAGCGGTGCGCGGCGGAGCACAGTTGGAACTCCGACCACGTCGTGACCAATCTGTTCCTGTACCACCTGCAGCGGCACAGCGATCACCACGCGAACCCGACACGCCGGTATCAGACGCTGCGCAGCATGCACGGGGCACCGAACCTGCCCAGTGGCTACGCGTCGATGATCGCGCTGACCTACGTTCCGGCGGTGTGGCGCAAGGTGATGGACCACCGCGTGCTCGAGCACTACGGCGGCGACATCACGCGGGTGAACCTGCATCCGCGAGTGCGCGACGAGGTGCTGGCGAGGTACGGGGCCACAGCATGACCGCCTACCGGTGCCCCGTCTGCGACTACGTCTATGACGAGGCGAAAGGCGCTGCGCGAGAGGGATTTCCGGCGGGCACGTCGTGGAGTGAGATACCGGTCGACTGGTGCTGCCCCGACTGCGGGGTGCGCGAGAAGGTCGACTTCGAAGAGATAGGAGCCATGAAATGAGTGACTACAAGCTGTTCATTTGTGTGCAGTGCGGATTCGAGTACGACGAGGCGAAGGGTTGGCCGGAGGACGGCATCGCCCCGGGCACGCGGTGGGACGACATCCCCGACGACTGGAGCTGCCCCGATTGCGGCGCGGCGAAATCCGACTTCGAGATGGTGGAGGTTGCACGGCCGTGACGGCTATCGTCGCGCGTGTGGCGAGCCCGCGCGACAAGCGAACTGCGCAGCGCATCCCGTACGCCGAGGCGTCGAGGGTGTTGCTGCGCGATTCGATTCTCGACGGCATGAGGGAGTTGCTGCTCAAGCGCGACTGGTCGTCGATCACGCTGTCGGACGTTGCCAGCGCCGCGGGCATCAGCCGCCAGACGATCTACAACGAATTCGGCTCACGCCAGGGGCTGGCGCAGGGTTACGCGTTGCGGTTGGCGGACCGGTTGGTCGATGCGGTCGACGACGCCATCCAAGGAAACGTCGGCGATATCTATGCGGCGTTCCTGGAGGGGTTCCGGGCGTTCTTCGCCGAGTCGGCGTCCGACCCGCTGGTGATCTCGCTGCTCACCGGCACCACCAAGCCTGACTTGCTGCAGTTGATAACCACCGACAGCGCGCCGATCATCACGCGCTGCTCGGACCGGTTGACGTCGTCATTCATACATAGCTGGGTGCGCACCAGCGAGGAGGACGCTGGCGTGTTGGCCCGGGCCATCGTCCGGCTGGCCATGAGCTATGTCTCGATGCCGCCGGAGGCCGACCACGACGTCGCGCGTGACTTGGCTAGACTCATGTCGCCGTTTGCCGAGCGCTACGGTGTCATCGAGCAGGATTAGCGGCGGCAGTGACTTCACAGCGATGCCGACTAATGTGTAACCAAGCTAAGTAATTGCGACGCGCGCAGTAAGGAACCCCATATGACGACGACTGAGCAGCGGCTGACCGCCGATGTCCGCAACGGCATTGATTTCAAAGTGGCCGATCTGTCCCTGGCTGAGTTCGGCCGCAAGGAGATCGGGCTGGCTGAGCACGAGATGCCCGGCCTGATGGCGCTGCGGCGCGAGTACCACGACGTGCAGCCGCTCAAGGGTGCCCGCATTTCGGGGTCGCTGCACATGACGATTCAGACCGCGGTGCTGATCGAGACGCTCGTCGCGCTGGGCGCCGAGGTGCGGTGGGCGTCGTGCAACATCTTCTCCACCCAGGATCACGCGGCCGCCGCGGTGGTCATCGGCCCGCACGGCACCCCGGAGGAGCCCAAGGGTGTGCCGGTGTTCGCATGGAAGGGCGAGACCCTCGAGGAGTACTGGTGGGCGGCCGAGCAGATGCTGACCTGGCCGGGTGAGCCTGCCAACATGATCCTCGACGACGGCGGCGACGCCACGATGCTGGTGCTGAGGGGTGCGGAATTCGAGAAGGCCGGCGTGGTGCCTCCCGCAGAGGAGGATGACCCCGCCGAGTGGAAGGTGTTCCTTAGCCTGCTGCGGGAGCGGTTCGAGACCGATAAGACCAAGTGGACGACGATCGCCGAGTCGGTGCAGGGTGTCACCGAGGAGACCACCACCGGGGTGCTGCGGCTGTATCAGTTCGCCGCAGCGGGCACGCTGGCGTTCCCGGCGATCAACGTCAACGACTCGGTGACCAAGTCCAAGTTCGACAACAAGTACGGCACCCGGCATTCGCTGATCGACGGCATCAACCGCGGCACCGATGTGCTGATCGGTGGCAAGAAGGTGTTGATCTGCGGCTACGGCGACGTCGGCAAGGGGTGCGCGGAATCGCTTGCGGGCCAGGGCGCTCGGGTGGCGGTCACCGAGATCGATCCGATCAATGCGCTGCAGGCGCTGATGGACGGGTTCGATGTGCGCACAGTGGAGGAGGCGATCGGCGAGTCCGACATCGTCATCACCGCGACCGGCAACAAGGACATCATCACGCTGGCGCACATGCGGGCGATGAAGGATCAGGCGATCCTCGGCAACATCGGCCACTTCGACGACGAGATTCAGATCGCCGCGCTGGAGCGCTCGGGTGCCAAGCGGATCAACATCAAGCCGCAGGTCGATCAGTGGATCTTCGAGGACGGTAAGTCGATCATCGTGCTGAGCGAGGGCAGGCTGTTGAACCTGGGCAACGCGACCGGGCATCCGTCTTTCGTGATGAGCAACAGCTTCTCCAACCAGGTGATCGCTCAGATCGAGCTGTGGACAAAAAACGACGAGTACGACAACGAGGTCTACCGGCTGGCCAAGCATCTCGACGAGAAGGTGGCCCGCATTCACGTTGAGGCGCTGGGTGGTTCGCTGACCAAGCTCACCAAAGAGCAGGCGGAGTACATCAACGTCGACGTCGAGGGCCCGTACAAGCCGGAGCACTACCGGTACTGATTTCTTTGCCGAGACTGCGGTCAGATCGCGAAAGTAGTGATCTGGCCGCAGTTTCCGCGTTGTAGGTAGACGCTTCGTCGAACTTACCTAAAAGTAAGGTAACGCCCCGTTGGCCATACCGGATCTGTTACGGTCCCGGCGTGGGTCGGGGACTGGTGGGGCTTGTTGTCGTCGTCATCATTGGTTTGACACTGGGACTCGCGCCGCACGCGTCTGCCGACCCCATAATCGACGGGCACGACGCCTACTTCAACGAAGACGAGTACACCGAGTTTTACACGCCGCCGGATCCGCTGTCGCCAGGTCAACCCGGCGATTTGATCCGCAAGGAGCCGTCGCGGCTGGTGCTGGAGCCATCGGGTCAGCTGGGCGCGATTATGGCGACGGGTACGCGAATCATGTACCGCAGCACCGATGCTCGCGGAAACCCGATGGCCGTGACGGGCACCTACTTCGAGCCGTATAACGACTGGCCCGGCCAGGGACCGCGGCCGTTGATCGTCTACGGTCCCGGCACGCAGGGCCAGGGCGACCAGTGCGCGCCGTCGCGGCAGTTCAACCAGGGCATCCACTGGTCGCCGTGGCTGGACATCGCGTTCAACTACGAGGAGATGTTCGTCGCGACGATGGTTGCGCGCGGGTTCGCGATCGTGATGACCGACTATCAAGGCCTCGGTACACCGGGTTTGCACACATATGTGAACCGGGTAGCCGAGGGCAACGCGATGCTCGACGCCGGTCGTGCCGCGATGCGACTACCGGACACGTCGCTGGATCCGCAAGGACCCGTGGCGTTTTGGGGCTACTCGCAGGGCGGCGGAGCGGCGGCATCGGCGGCCGAGTTGGCGCCGACGTACGCCGCGGAACTTCACGTTGTCGGGACGTATGCGGGCGCGCCGCCGGCGGATCTGAAGGAGCTGTTTCCCTACGCCGACGGTAGCGCGCTGGTCGGGGTGGTCGGTTATGCGCTGAACTCAGTCATCACGACGTACCCGGAATTCGAGGAGCCGATTCGGGCCACGCTGACGCCGCGTGGTGCCGACCTGCTGTACAAGGTGCAGGACCAATGCATCGCGGAAACCGTTACAAAGTTCATGTTTCGGCACCTACAGCCGTACTTCAATCAGGACATGTCTGCGCTGGTCAACCAGGAACCGTTCACCACGCTCTTCGATATGCAGAAGATCGGGCGCTACAAACCCAATGCGCCGGTGATGATCCTGAGCAATCGGTACGACCCCCTGGTGCCATGGACGGGAGCCAACCAGCTTGGGCGGGACTGGTGCGCACAAGGTGCCGACGTCGAGTTCTGGATCAACGAGCAGCCGCCGTTCATGAACAAACTGGTCGTCAATCACGCGCTGCCGATGCTGGTGGACGGCGAGCGGGCGATGCAGTGGATCGCGGATCGGTTCAACGGTCTACCGACGACACCGAACTGCGGGCAGTTCTGAGCGGAGCCGGCGAGAGCGCACAGGGTGTGCCGGGGCTTTGCGTCTTTGGCAAAAACCTATTGACCTCAAGTCCAGTTGAGGTGTCAGGGTGTTGGCATGACGAAGGGGACAAGGGGTTCCGGCGCGACGGTGGTGCCGATCGACGACCCGTCGGCACGGTTCGCCCGAGATGTGTTGCCGTTGGTTGATCAGCTCTACCGCGCCGCGCGCCGGTATACGCGCAGTGCCGCCGACGCTGAGGACTTGGTGCAGGAGACGATGGTCAAGGCGTATGCCGGCTTTCATTTGTTCAGTGCTGGAACCAACGTCCGTGCTTGGCTTTTCCGCATCATGACCAACACGTGGATCACGTCGTACCGCACCGCACAGCGACGCGTTGACGAAGTTCTCGCCGCCGATGTCACCGAGGTGCGGCCGAACGCGGCCGGACACCCGTCGGCAGAACTCGCCGCGCTGGAGGCGATGGTCGATGACGAGGTGCGCGACGCACTGCAGGCGTTGCCGGAAGGCCAGCGTCTCGTTGTTTACTACGCAGATGTAGAAGGCTTCCGGTACAAGGAGATTGCCGCCATCCTGGGTATGCCGCTGGGCACTGTCATGTCGCGTCTGCACCGAGGCCGTAAGAATCTGCGCGCATTGCTGATGGACTTCGCCGCCGTCCGCGGCTATGCGGCCGGCTCAATGCAGTACAGCTTCGAAATCGCGGCCGTCATCTGGCCGCCCTCCGGAATCTTTTGGCCGGCAACGACTCCGGACGGTGCGGTGAGGTGACCCACGATGCCGTTGATTGTCGAGGCGAAGCCCTGCCACGCAGTGGCGCTCGCTCTCAACGCTGACGGGTCGCCGTCGGGCCACACGTCGGGGATGACCGTCTGGATCACCGACCACAGCAACGGTGGCGGTACGCCGCCGCCGAGCCCCGAGGGCGCGGCCGGTGCGCTGTACTCTGCGGGCGCATCAGGCGGAGTCAGCGTGGATTCGCCGCCGCCGATGGTGGATGCGGCATCGGCCCGTGAGTAGTTGGTCGCCGACATCTGCACGCCGAACCCGACACTGCGACCGGCATTCACAGCTTCAGCGCCGGCATCAAGCAGCGCCTGCGATAGCTGCTGATAGGTCTGACCGAACGCCAACCCTGCGGGATCGAGTCCTGATCTTGCTCCGCCGGGCAGCGCGGAGTCCAATGTGCTTATGGCAGTGGCTATCTCCTCGCCGACGGCGCCGATAGCTTCACCGGCACCGGACAGGGCGTTGGGATCAACGGTTATCGGTGGCACGCGACCTCTACGACCACATTTGCATGTTCATCGTCGCTGCGTCGGAGTAGTTGCCGTGCGCCTGCTCCGCGATGTCGCGCAGCTGGCCAAGAGCGGCGCGCAGTTCCTCCGCGCCGTTGTTCCACTGGTCCTGCGCAGCCTCCTGGCGGTCGGAAGCCTCGCCGTGCCACGACGGCCCCAGCAAGGCCACCGACGCCTTCACTTGAGCCAGTTGCTGCTCCAAATCAGAGTTGAACGTCGACATCTGGTCCACGGCAGCAAGCAGCGGCGTGAGGTCAACAGTGAAACCAGCCATCACATCCCCGACGAATCGATCGCAGCGCCGCCGGCGGCGTCCGCCCCGCCGTAGCCCTGCGCCGCCTCCTCCAACAACCCAGCCATGGTGTCCAGGCCCTTGACCAGTTCGTCGGCGCCGTGATGCCACTTCTGCCACACGTCGCCGAACGCCGATCCCGCCTGGCCGGTCCACCCGGTTCCGAGCAGACCCGACAGCTGATTGTCGAGCGTCGAAAGCCCGGTCCGTGTCCCCTCGACCACCGTCCGCAAGTCACCGGCCACGGACACCAATTGCTCCGGGGTTACCCGCAACTCTTCCAAGACAACTCCTCGCTGCAGCAAAGACCCCTCTATCTTTCCATGGGCCTTCAGCGCGTCCGCGCACCAAAGTTGTCGCTCGCTACGCGGGCAGATCGGCGTACCAGTCCAGCCAGAGACTGGTGTGGCAGTAGAGGTCCAAGGGACCCGCCCTGGCGACGGGAACGGTTCATCCAGTCGGTGCCAGCACCTGAAGTCCGGACAGGATGGTGTCGATTCCGCGCCGGAACTCGGGATCGTCGGCGTGGCTGGTAGTGATGTTGAGAGCGACCTCGTGGGTCTTGCCGGTGGCGGGGACAACGACCATCAGCAGGGTCTCCGGGCGCATCGGCAACTCCCACATGGGGAGCCGGGTATACCGAAAGATTCGCGCGGGATACCCGCACACATCGGCGCCGGTCGCGGTCACATCCCTTGTGTAGCTGTCCTTCTCGGCCTTCACACGCACGTTCTCGAATTCCTTCGCCGGATCGTGATGGCCCACCAATGTCCTGACCCTTGCGGAAGCCACCGCAATGCGGCCGGACTGCGCGCTCCCATTCCGTATTGCGAACCGGCGCTCCTCCGACTCGTGCTCCGAATCGCGCTCCCAGCCGGACGGCAGGGGAACGAATACTTGTGGCTCGTCATCGGCCCGGGACGGGACCGGCATCATGGGTGCCGACACGAAGTTGCACGCGCTTGTGGTGCCGGTAATTTTCGGCTGTCCGGTCGCAAGGCCGGCAATGTCGCGCGTACAGCCAACCGCCAGCACTGTTAACAACAGAGCGACCATGGTCCTGGCCCGTGTGATGGTCATGATGGCTTCCCTTTCAACTGTCCACCATTACGGAATCCGGCAACCCCTTCTCCTAGGCCAACGACGGTGCCGGCGCACGGGTTCAACAACGACGCGCACCAGTTACGCTCGCCGCGTGCTCATCGCGATCGAGGGCGTCGACGGCGCCGGCAAGCGCACGCTGACCACCGGTCTGCGCGCAGCGTTCGAAGCCGCCCACAAGTCGGTCGCCACCCTGGCCTTCCCCCGCTACGGGCATTCGACGACGGCCGACCTCGCCGCCGAGGCCCTGCACGGTCACCACGGCGACCTGGCCACCTCGGTCTACGCGATGGCCGTGCTGTTCGCCCTCGACCGCGCCGACGCCAAGGACGAGATCGGCCACCTCAACGCCGCCTACGACGTCGTCATCCTCGACCGCTACGTCGCCTCCAACGCCGCCTACAGCGCCGCGCGCCTGCACCAGCCGGCCGACGGCGACGTCGTCACCTGGGTGCAAAACCTCGAATACGAGCGCCTCAAGCTGCCCACCCCGGACTGGCAGGTGCTTCTCGACGTCCCCGCCGAGCTCGCCGCCGAGCGCGCCGAGAACCGGGCCAACACCGAAGCCGACCGTGCCAGGGACGCCTACGAGCGTGACGACGGCCTGCAACGACGCACCGGCGAGGTCTATGCCGCCCTGGCGGCAAAGAACTGGTGCGGGCGCTGGATGACGGCAGGCCCGGACGTCGACGCCGCCGATCTTGCGAAGGAACTAACCCGCTAGCAGACTCGCGGGCGCGCTATCAGCGATTTGTCGCGATTTGGTGACACCATGGACACCATGAGGCAAAGGATTCTGGTTGTCGATGACGACCCTTCGCTGGCCGAGATGCTCACCATCGTGCTGCGCGGGGAAGGTTTCGACACCGCGGTCATCGGCGACGGTACGCAGGCGCTCACGGCGGTCCGCGAGCTGCGGCCCGATTTGGTGTTGCTCGACCTGATGCTGCCCGGCATGAACGGCATCGACGTGTGCCGCGTGCTGCGCGCCGACTCGGGCGTGCCGATCGTGATGCTGACGGCCAAGACCGACACCGTCGACGTGGTGCTGGGCCTGGAGTCCGGCGCCGACGACTATGTGATGAAGCCGTTCAAGCCGAAGGAGCTCGTCGCCCGGGTGCGCGCCCGGCTGCGCCGCAACGACGACGAGCCCGCGGAGATGCTGTCGATCGCCGACGTCGACATCGACGTGCCGGCCCACAAGGTCACCCGGCAGGGCGAGCAGATTTCCCTGACGCCGCTGGAGTTCGACCTGTTGGTGGCGTTGGCGCGCAAACCGCGGCAGGTGTTTACTCGTGATGTGCTGCTCGAACAGGTGTGGGGCTACCGGCACCCCGCGGACACCCGTTTGGTGAACGTGCATGTCCAACGTTTGCGGGCCAAGGTTGAGAAAGACCCGGAGAACCCGCAGGTGGTCCTGACCGTTCGAGGAGTGGGATACAAGGCCGGACCCCCGTGATCTTCAGCTCGAGGCGACGCATTCATCGGCGTTCAGCTCCACTGCTACGCGGATTGGGTGCGTTGAGTCGAGCGATGGGACTTGCCTGGCGCCGCTCCCTGCAGCTTCGGGTGGTGACGCTGACGCTGGGGCTGTCGCTCGCCGTCATCCTCGTGCTCGGATTCGTGCTCACCAGCCAGATCACCGACCGCATCCTCGAAGTCAAGGTGCGCGCGGCCACCGAGGAGATCGACCGCGCCCGCACCACCGTCAGCGGCATCGTCGGCGGCGAGGAAACCCGCTCGCTCGACAGCAGCCTGCAGCTCGCCCGCAACACGCTGATCGACCGGACCGCCGACGCCGGTCCCGGGCTGGCCGGCGCCTTCGACGCGGTCCTCGTCGTGCCCGGCGACGGACCGCGGGCGGCCACCGCGGCGGGCCCCGTTCAGCAGGTGCCCGACGCGCTGCGCGACTTCGTGAAGGCCGGCCAGGTCAGCTACCAGTACGCGACGGTGAACACCGAAGGGTTCTCCGGCCCCGCGCTCATCATCGGCAGCCCCACGTCGTCACCCGTCACGAATCTCGAGCTGTACCTGATCTTTCCGCTGAACAACGAGGAATCCACCATCACTCTGGTGCGCGGCACCATGGCCACCGGCGGCGTGGTGCTACTGGGCCTGCTGGCGGCCATCGCGCTGTTGGTGGCCCGCCAAATCGTGCTGCCGGTGCGGTCCGCCTCGCGGATCGCCGAGCGGTTCGCCGAAGGACACCTGACCGAACGCATGCCGGTGCGCGGCGAGGACGACATGGCCCGGCTCGCCGTGTCGTTCAACGACATGGCCGAAAGCCTGCACCGGCAGATCACCCAGCTCGAGGAGTTCGGCAATCTGCAGCGCCGCTTCACTTCCGACGTCAGCCACGAGCTGCGCACCCCGCTGACGACCGTCCGGATGGCCGCCGACCTCATCTACGACCACAGCGAGGATCTCGACCCGGCGCTGCGGCGCTCGACCGAGCTCATGGTCAGCGAGCTGGACCGGTTCGAGACGTTGCTCAACGACCTGCTGGAAATCTCTCGCCACGACGCCGGCGTCGCCGAACTGTCCGTGGAGGCGGTGGATCTGCGCTCGACGGTGCAGAGCGCGCTGGACAACGTCGGACATCTCGCGGCCGACGCCGACATCGAGCTGATCGTCGACCTGCCCCCCGACGAGGTCATCGCCGAGGTCGACGCACGCCGCGTCGAACGCATTCTGCGCAACCTCATCGCCAACGCCATCGACCACGCTGAGCGCAAGCCGGTGCGCATCCGGATGGCCGCCGACGACGACACCGTCGCGGTCGCCGTGCGCGACTACGGCGTCGGTCTACGGCCCGGCGAGGAGAAGCTGGTGTTCAGCCGGTTCTGGCGCTCGGACCCGTCTCGGGTGCGGCGCTCCGGCGGCACCGGCCTGGGATTGGCCATCAGCATCGAGGACGCCCGGCTGCACCAGGGCAGGCTGGAGGCGTGGGGCGAGCCGGGCAAGGGTGCCTGCTTCCGGCTGACGCTGCCGCTCGTTCGCGGTCACAAGGTGACGACGAGCCCCCTTCCCTTGAAACCGACCGGGCAACCCGTTGGGCGCGAACGGCCTCCGCGGCGCACGGCCCCTGAACGCGAACCCGCGCAGGAGACGGTGTGAAACGCGTTCTGGCGGCCGTGTGGGCGCTGGCGTTCGCCCTTGCGGGGTGCGCCGGAGTGCCGAGCTCGTCTGCGCCGCAGGCCATCGGCACCGTCGACCGGCCCGCGCCACCCAGCTTGCCCAAGCCGACAGCGGGCATGGACCCCGATGTGCTGCTGCGCGAATTCCTCAAGGCCACAGCGGATCCCGCCAACCGCCACCTGGCCGCGCGTCAGTTTCTCACCGAATCGGCCTCACGCGGCTGGGACGACGCCGGCAGCGCACTGCTGATCGACAACGTGGTGTTCGTGGAAACCCGCCAACCGGAACGGGTGTCGGTCAGCATGCGCGCCGACATCCTCGGGTCGCTGTCGGACATGGGTGTGTTCGAGACGGGCGAAGGCGCACTGCCCGATCCCGGCCCGATCGAACTGGTACAGACGCCGGGCGGGTGGCGCATCGACCGGCTGCCCAACGGGGTTTTCCTTGACTGGCAACAGTTCCAGTCGACGTACAAGCGCAACACCCTGTACTTCGCCGACCCGACCGGCAAGACAGTCGTCCCCGATCCGCGCTACGTCGCGGTGTCGGACCCCGATCAGCTGGCCACCGAACTGGTGACCAAATTGATCGCGGGGCCGCGTCCGGAGATGGACAAGTCGGTGCGCAATCTGCTCGGCCCGCCGCTGAAGCTGCGCGGTCCGGTGACCCGCGCCGACGGGGGCAAGACGGGTGTGGGCCGCGGCTACGGCGGTGCCCGAATCGACCTGGAGAACCTGTCCACCACCGATCCGCATAGCCGTCAACTGCTTGCGGCGCAGATCATTTGGACGCTGTCGCGGGCCGGCATCAACGGGCCGTATGTCATCAACGCCGACGGTGCGGCCCTGGACGACCGCTTCGCCGACGGCTGGAACACCTCCGACGTCGCGGCCACCGACCCCGGTGCGGCTGATGGTGCCGCCGCCGGCCTGCACGCGTTGGTCGGCGGGTCGCTGGTAGCCCTTGACGGTCAGCGGGCACCGCGCGTCCCCGGCCCGTTCGGGCAGACGCCCAACCAGACCGCGGCCGCGGTATCGCGCACCGGACAGGAGGTGGCGTCGATCGTGACGCTGCGCCCTGGTGCGCCCGACATGGCCTCGTCGTTGTGGGTGGGCCCGCTCGGCGGCAACGCGTCACAAGCCATGGAGGGACGCAGTCTGTCACGGCCGAGTTGGTCGCTCGACGACGCGATTTGGGTTGTCGTCGATGGAAACAACGTGGTGCGCGTGATCCAGGACGCGTCGGGCCAGCCGGCCCGCATCCCCGTCGACGCCACCATGGTGGCGACGCGGTTCCCCGGGGTGATCGCCGAGCTGCAACTGTCGCGCGACGGGACGCGCGCCGCGATGGTCATCGAGGGCCAGGTGATCCTCGCCGGCGTCGAGCAGACTCCCGGCGGCGGCTACGCGCTGACGTACCCGCGGCGGCTCGGCTACGGGCTTCGCAATACCGTGGTTTCGCTGTCCTGGCGCACCGGCGACGACATCGTCGTCAGCCGCACCGACCCGCAGCATCCCGTCTCCTACGTCAACCTCGATGGCGTCAACTCCGACGGACCGAGCCGCAACCTGCTGATGCCGGTGACGACCGTCGCCGCGAACCCGTCCACCGTGTACGTCGCTGACGAACGCGGTGTGCTGCAGCTGACCGGCACCGCCGCCGAGGGTGGCGAGCCGACATGGGCGGAGGTCAGGCCGCTGATGGTGGCCGGTGCGCTGCCCGTACTGCCGGGCTGAGTGACTGCAGGCTGAACTCGCACTGAACCAACTCCCGGGTTTGCCCGTTGTGCAGACAAATCAACGCTAAAGGCGTTTGCTATGAGCCAGGGAGTCGAGCATGAAAATTCGCGGTCCGCTAGTGACCCTCGGCGCGGTCGCCGCGCTCGGGATAGGCATATGGCTGGTCAATGTGTCCAAAGAGGAGCCGGAGCCGGCACCGCCCGTTGCGCAGACCACCACCACGACCGCCGCCCCGGCGCCGCAGCCGCCGGCACCGCCCGCGCCTGCGCCGGTGGCATTTCCGGCCAAGGCCGACTATGTCGGCAAGGTGCCGACCGCCAACGGCACCATCACCCTGGACATTTCGGTCGAGGGCGACAACGCGATCGCCTATGCCTGCGACGGCAACACGGTCGAAGTCTGGTTGAGGGGACCCGCCGTCAACGGCGCGGTCAGCCTGGTGAGCAAGGACAAGGCGAGCAGGCTCGAGGGACGTCTCGAGGACAGCGCTGTCGTCGGCACGTTGTGGATCAGCGGAAAGAACTGGGACTTCAAGGCCGATCCCGCACAGCCGCCCGCCGGCCTGTACGTCTATGAGGACGCCGGTGTGCGCACCAGCTGGATCATCGACGCCGAGGGTGGCGTCACCGGCGTGCAGCGCACGGCCGACGGGTCGACCGTCCCGGCGCCGGGTCTGTCCACGGATGGCGTCGCGGTGATCGACGGGCGCAGCGTCAAGGCGACTCGGGTGGAGGGCGGTAGCGATGTTTGACCCGACGGCCCAGATGCCGACGCAGGCCGTACGCGCGCAGGGAAGCGGGGTCGCGGTGCTGGTTGCCGTCGCGCTCGGTGCGTTCGTCGCCGTCGGGCTCGGCGTTTTCGGCAAACTCCATGAGCCGCAATTCTTTTCGATCAGCGTGGCGGGGTTCTCCAGCGGCACCGCGGTCAAGTCGTGGCTGGCCACGCTCGCGGTCACGCTGGCGCTCTTCCAGTTGGCGTCCGCTTTCGCGATGTACCGGCTGATCCCGGGCGGCAGGGCGCCCTCGTGGATCGGCGCCGCGCACGTGTGGTCTGGCCGGTTGGCGGTGCTGGCCAGCGTGCCGGTGGCGGTGCACTGTCTGTACGCGCTGGGATTTCAATCGTCGGACAGTCGGGTGCTGTTCCACTCGCTGTTCGGGTGCTTCTTCTACGGCGCCTTCGTGACCAAGATGGTGCTGCTCACCCGCAAAGGCCTTGGGGGATGGGTGATCCCGATCGCAGGGGGCCTGGTGTTCTTCGGTCTGGTCTATGTCTGGTTGACGTCGGCGTTGTGGTTTTTCCAGACCAGCGGCATCACGTTCTGACGGAAAGGTTTTCCATGTCTGTTGCAGATGCGCGCCTCCCGCGCCAGAAGGTGATCGTCGGCGCGGGGCTTGGTCTGATCGCCGCGGCGCTGGCGGCGTGTACCACCTACGGCAAGAAGCCCGAGGCCTCAGGAGACACCGCCACCACCACCGCCGCCCCGGCCACCGGCGCGCCGGCCACCGGCGCGCCGGGTGCACCGGCACCGGCCAATGCCATTACCAAGACCGCGGATGTCCCAGTGGGTTCGGGCGTGATCATCGACGACATCGTGGTGACGCAAGCGTCCGCGGGCGTTTTCAAGGGGTTCTCGTCGACGTGCACCCATGCCGGATGCACGGTGGCGAAAGTGGCCGACGGAACCATCAACTGCCCGTGTCACGGCAGCAAGTTCAACCTGGACGGCACCGTCGCCAACGGCCCGGCGACCAAACCGTTGGAGGCCAAAACGGTCTCAGTTCAGGGTGATTCGATCATCCTGGGCTGAGTCCGCCTACGCCGAACTGTATTCCCGCAGAGCTCAGGTCGACGTGATGCCGGGGATGCGGCCTTCGCGGAACGCCTCGACGAAATGACGGTGGTCGTCGCGCACCACGGCTGCGTACTCCAGGCCGAACGAAACCATGTCGTCGGCGAAATCGTCGATGTCATCGCCGACTACCGAGATGATCGCCTCCTCGGTCTGAAAGTCGACCAGCGTTTGATCACTGTCGGTGTCGCTGACGCAGTGCACTTTGGCGACCGCTTGTCCGAGCTGCTCGATGACCTCGGCGAGCTCGTCGGGTTCGGTCAGCTCGCTCCAGTCCAAATCGGTGTCATAGGGCGAGATTTCGCTCACCACGAAGCCGACCCCGTCGATGTCGGTGTAGCCCAGCAGGGGGTCGGCGTGTGCCTGCAGCGCCCGCTGAGAAACCGCCGTGCGATGTCCGTGATGCTTGAAGTACTCGCGCACATCGCGGTCGTCGATCACGCGACTGGGCGCGGCGACATTGCCCTGTTTCATCGACAACACCGCGTCGTTGTCCAATGCCTGGTTGAAGCCCTCGATCAGCACGGTATACGCGGGCAGTCCCGCGCTGCCAATGCCCATGCCGGTCTTGCCGATCACGTCCTTGATGTCGTAGGTGATGCCACGGAATCGCTTGGTCTTCGGAATCGTCTCGAGGTAGCGGTCGAATGCGTCGGTGACTTTGTCGCGTTCGGCGTCGTCGAGTCGGCGCACACCGGCTAGGTCACGGAAGCGCCGGTCCCAGTCGTCGACCCTTGTCATGCGGTCCAGCATCTGCGAGCGGGTGGAGAGCCTCGCCGTTTGCAGCGCTGAGCGCACCGCGCCGCGGGCGGTCTTCAGGTTCAGCGAGAAGGTCGAGTCGTCCTCCACGTCGACGAACCACCGCACCTGGTCGACGTACGCCCGGACGAACGTCTCGATCAGTGCTTTGATCTCCTCGTCGGAGAGGGCCTTCTGCCAACACATCAACGCGACGCTGGCCGCGAACCGCTCCAGGTCCCAGGTGAAGTGGCCGACGAACGCCTCGTCGAAGTCGTTGACGTCGAAAATGAGCATCCCCGAGCCGTCCATGTACGTGCCGAAGTTCTCCGCGTGCAGGTCGCCCTGGATCCAGACGCGGGAAGTCCGCTCGTCGGCCCAGCGGTCCTTGCGGTCGGCAACGTCGGCGTAGAACACGCAGGCGCTGCCGCGGTAGAAGGCGAACGGGTCGGCGGCCATCTTGCGGAACTTGGTCCGGAACGCATCCGGGTCCGCCTTCATCAGATCGGAGAACGCATCCACGAGGCAGTTGACGATGAACGACTCCCGTTCGTCTTGCATGTCGGGGGAGTACCCCCAATCAGTTGTCACCGACCACCGCGACACTGGCGAACATGCTCGATCTGGTCCTGCCGCTGGAATGCGGTGGTTGCGGCGCGCCGTCGACCCGGTGGTGCCCGGTCTGCGCCCGCGAGCTGTCGGTCAAGCCCGATGAGCCCCACCTCATCACTCCGCGCGTCGATCCCGGCGTGCCGGTCTTCACGCTCGGTCGCTACGCCGGTGCCCGCCGCGAGGCCATCGTCGCCGTCAAGGAGCACGGCCGCGCCGACCTGATCACACCGCTCGCCGGTGCGCTGCACTTCGGGCTCGACCATCTGCTCACGTGGGGCATCCTCGACACACCACTGCACGTCGTTCCGGCACCGACCCGGCGCTCGGCCGCCAGGCGCCGCGGCGGCGACCCCGTCACCCGCATGGCGGTCGCCGCGACGGCCGGACACCCCGCACTGGAAGTCATCGGTGCCCTGCGGATGCGGGCCTTCGTCCGCGACTCCGTCGGCCTGTCCAGCACCGATCGTCAGCGCAACATCGCGGGCCGCGTCAAGGTCGCCAAGCCGGTCGCTGGAGACGTCCTGGTCGTCGACGACATCGTCACCACCGGCGCCACGGCGGCGGAATCCGTGCGGGTGCTGCAGACGATCGGCGCGCGCGTCGTCGCAGTTCTCGCGGTCGCACACGCCTGACCCACGCTGGTGACGGCCCCGGCAATTGCCTCACAGTCAAACCCCAGGAGAAGAACTGAAAACGCATGGGCGAATTTACTGGCACTACCCGGTGAACACGGACTACCGTCGGCACCAACGACCCGTGATGCCTCACGGCGGCGCTCACCAGAAGCGCCAGCATCGCCGACCAGCGGTAGGAGGTGAGTAGACGACACCTTGCACCGGCGGGCGGCGAGACATGCAAGGCCCCGTCGGCGCGCATCCTGATAAGCCGGGCACGCACAAGCGTGCGGACGCGAAAGAGAAACGAGTTGCCAAGCATGTCAACCAATTCCGTCGATTCGAACCGCACGATGGTGGTCGAGGACGAGACGTCCGAATCCACCACCAATGCCGAGGTCGTCGTCAAGGGCCGTAACGTCGAGATTCCTGACCACTTCCGCGTCTACGTCTCGGAAAAACTGTCACGACTGGAACGATTCGACCGCACCATCTACCTCTTCGACGTCGAACTTGACCACGAGCGCAACCGGCGCCAACGCAAGAACTGTCAACACGTAGAGATCACCGCGCGCGGTCGCGGACCTGTCGTCCGCGGCGAGGCCTGCGCGGACAGCTTCTACGCCGCCCTCGAGTCGGCGGTCAGCAAACTCGAGAACCGGCTGCGGCGCCACAAGGACCGCCGCAAGATCCATTACGGCGACAAGACGCCCGTGTCACTGCACGAGGCCACCGCCGCCGCACCGCTGCCCGAGACGACCACGCCCGCATCCGACGAGACGCAGGTCGACGGCTCGGCCGTCGATGACCATGAACCTGGGCGGATCGTGCGCACCAAGGAACATCCGGCGACGCCGATGACGGTCGATGACGCCCTGTCGCAGATGGAACTGGTCGGCCACGACTTCTTCCTGTTCCACGACAAAGAGACCGACAAGCCGTGTGTGGTGTACCGCCGCCACGCCTACGACTACGGGCTGATTCGCCTGGCCTGACACCTTTCGAGCCGCTTCGACCAAGGATTTCGACGGCTATAGAACAGCCGCCGCCTAGGAAGCCGGTTTTGTCACGTGCCGAATTTGTCGTACATGTTCGGGATGATCGACGGCGTGACGGCAGCGAGTTTGCGCGAATGGCACGGAGTGAAGCCGGTGGCCGGCGCGTGCGGGGTGGCGATCAGCACCCGGTTACAGTGCACGCCCGAAGACGAGCGGGTGCTCGACCTGGTTGCCGAGCATGTGTGGGCAGGCTGCGACGTGCGGACTTGGCCGCCATCGTCCGACGCGAGCCGCTGGATCCGGCGATGGACGGGGCGGCGAGGCGGCAGGCGCGCCGGGATCGGCTCAATACCCGTAAGAAGGCGTTGACGGCGGAGTCGAGTGCGCGGTGGGCCAATGCGATCATCGCTTGCAACGACGATCAGTACCGGCTGGCCCGCGCCGCCCAGCACCGCCACCTCATCGGGCTGCGGGCGGCGATCACCATCATCGAGAAGCGACTCGCGGCGCCGACCGGCGATACCCTCACCCCGGAGCAACGCCGGGCGCGTCGAAAGGCCAAGCTGCGGAATGGGTATGCGACTCAGAGCGAGAGGTTTCAGAAGCAACGCCGGTTGCAGCGGTTGCGCTCCAAGCTGGACCGCGTGTCCGCCGACTGGGATGACAAGCGTGTGCATGTGGTGGAGGGTGGCAAACGGTTGGCCAAGACCCGCCACAACCTGCCCGCCGCGAACCTGACCGCCTCCGGTTGGCGCGCCGAATGGAATTGTGCGCGCTATCGCGTCGAGGCCCTCGGATCCGGTGATGAACCGTTCGGCAACCTGACCATCACTGTCACCCCGGACGGAGAGGTCAGGCTGCGGCTGCCCAAACCGTTGGAGCACCTGGCCAACGCGCCATACGGCCGCTACGTGCTCTCCGGTACCGCGGCGTTCGCCTATCGCGGCGACGAGTGGCGAGCCAGGATCACCAGCAGCCATTCCATCTCGTATGCGATCACCCGTAAGCCCGGCCGCGCCGGTCGATACCTCACCGCCGCCTGGGGCGCCACACCCGAGACGATCGACGTGGAGCCAGACACACCCGACATTCGGGCGGACGGCCCGGTGGTGGGGGTGGACCTCAACGATGGACACCTCGCGCTACGCCGCCTCGATGAGCATGGCAACCCGGTCGGCCGACCTCAGCGCATCGACATCGACCTCACGGGGTCATCAGCCCGTCGTGATGCCCAAGTCCGGCACGCGATCACCCGGCTCATCCACTACGCCCAGTGCCACGGTTTCGACACCATTGCGGTGGAGGATCTCGATTTTGCCGACGCCCGCACCATCGGGCGCGAAACGATGGGCCGCGGACAGCGCGGTAAACGCTTCCGCAGGTCGGTGGCCGGCATCCCGACAGCGGTGTTCCGCAACCGGCTGTGCACCCAGGCCGACCGCCACGGCATCAGCCTGTACGCGGTCAACCCTGCCTACAGCAGCGTATGGGGAGATCAGCATTGGCGCACCCCGTATGAGAACGTCACCCGACACGAGGCAGCCGCCACGGTGATCGGTAGACGCGCCCAAGGTTTGAAGGCGCGGCGACGGAAAGGTGTGACACGTTCGCGACCGGAGGATCGCGTCGTGAGAGCTGCCGACCAGGCCGCACCCGAGGATCAACAGGTGAGTACCAGCAGCCGCCACCGGCCAGGGACACGGGGAACCGAATCCCGTCAGCCCCGCCGGGCAAGAACGCGGCACCTGGGCCGGGCAACCGTTACCCCGGCACCGGCCACCAACGGCCAACCCCCGTAACGGTCACTTACGATGGATCTCACCGAACCCATCGAAACCCATCGAAACCCATAGAGGACATAGCGTGCTGGACAAGTTGCTCCGTCTCGGTGAAGGCCGCATGGTCAAGCGCCTCAAGGGGGTGGCTGACTACGTCAACACCCTGTCCGACGACGTCGAGAAGCTCTCCGACGCCGACCTGCGGGCCAAGACCGACGAGTTCCGCAAGCGGGTCGAGGACGGCGAGGATCTCGACGACCTGCTGCCCGAGGCGTTCGCGGTGGCCCGTGAGGCGGCCTGGCGCGTGCTTGACCAGCGTCATTTCGACGTCCAGGTGATGGGCGGCGCCGCGCTGCACTTCGGCAACGTCGCCGAGATGAAGACCGGTGAGGGTAAGACGCTGACCGCGGTGCTGCCGGCCTACCTCAATGCGCTCGCGGGCAAGGGTGTGCACGTCGTCACGGTCAACGACTACCTGGCCAAACGCGACGCGGAGTGGATGGGTCGCGTGCACCGCTTCCTCGGGCTGGACGTCGGCGTCATTCTGTCGCAGATGACGCCCGACCAGCGGCGGGCGGCCTACCTCGCGGACATCACCTATGGCACCAACAACGAGTTCGGCTTCGACTACCTGCGCGACAACATGGCGCACTCGCTGGACGACCTGGTGCAACGCGGCCATAACTTCGCGATCGTCGACGAGGTCGACTCCATCCTCATCGATGAGGCCAGGACCCCGCTGATCATCTCCGGCCCGGCCGACGGCGCGTCGAACTGGTACACCGAGTTCGCCCGCCTGGCGCCGCTGATGGAGAAGGACGTCCACTACGAGGTCGACATTCGTAAGCGCCAGATCGGCGTGCACGAGCTCGGCGTCGAGTTCGTCGAGGACCAGCTGGGCATCGACAACCTCTATGAGGCCGCCAACTCACCGCTGGTCAGCTACCTCAACAACGCCATCAAGGCCAAGGAGCTGTTCCAGCGCGACAAGGACTACATCGTCCGCGACGGCGAGGTGCTCATCGTCGACGAGTTCACCGGCCGTGTCCTGATCGGCCGGCGCTACAACGAGGGCATGCACCAGGCCATCGAGGCCAAGGAGCACGTCGAGATCAAGGCCGAGAACCAAACGCTGGCGACGATCACGCTGCAGAACTACTTCCGGCTCTACAAGAAGCTGTCCGGCATGACGGGCACCGCTCAGACCGAGGCGGCCGAGCTGCACGAGATCTACAAGCTGGGCGTGGTCAGCATCCCGACCAACAAGCCGATGGTGCGCGCCGACCAGTCCGACCTCATCTACAAGACCGAAGAGGCCAAGTACATCGCGGTCGTCGACGACGTCACCGAGTGCTATGAGAAGGGTCAGCCGGTCCTGATCGGCACGACCAGCGTCGAGCGTTCCGAATACCTGTCCCGGCAGTTCCAGAAGCGCCGCATCCCGCACAACGTGCTCAACGCGAAGTACCACGAGCAGGAGGCCGGCATCATCGCCGAGGCCGGCCGGCTCGGCGCGATCACCGTCGCCACCAACATGGCAGGCCGCGGCACCGACATCGTGCTCGGCGGCAACCCCGACTTCCTGGCCGACAAGCGGCTGCGGGAAAAGGGCCTCGAACCCGTCGAGACGCCCGACGAGTACGAGGCCGCCTGGCACGAGGTGCTGCCACAGGTCAAGGCGGAATGCGCCCAGGAAGCCGAGGACGTCATCGCGGTCGGCGGTCTTTACGTGCTGGGCACCGAGCGGCACGAGTCACGCCGCATCGACAACCAGCTGCGTGGCCGGTCCGGACGGCAGGGTGATCCCGGTCAGTCGCGGTTCTACCTGTCGCTCGCCGACGAGCTGATGCGCCGGTTCAACGGCGCGACGCTCGAGGCGCTTCTGACCCGGTTGAACCTGCCCGACGACGTGCCCATCGAGGCCAAGATGGTCACCCGCGCGATCAAGAGCGCGCAGACCCAGGTCGAGCAGCAGAACTTCGAGGCCCGCAAGTACGTGCTCAAGTACGACGAGGTGATGAACCAGCAGCGCAAGGTCATCTACGCCGAGCGCCGCCGCATCCTCGAGGGCGAGAACCTGGCCGATCAGGCCCACCAGATGCTCGTCGACGTCATCACCGCCTACGTCAATGGCGCCACCGCAGAAGGCTATTCCGAGGACTGGGACCTGGAAACGCTGTGGCAGGCGCTCAAGACGCTCTACCCGGTCGGCATCGACCACCACGACCTGATCGACTCCGACGCGGTCGGCGAGCCCGGCGAGCTGACCCGCGAAGAGCTGCTCGAGGTGCTGATCGCCGACGCCGAACGCGCGTACGCCCAGCGGGAAAAGGAGCTCGAGGAGATCGCAGGCGAGGGCGCGATGCGCCAGCTGGAACGCAACGTGCTGCTCAACGTGATCGACCGCAAGTGGCGTGAGCACCTCTACGAGATGGACTATCTCAAGGAGGGCATCGGGATGCGGCAGCTGGCGCAGCGCGACCCGGTCGTCGAATACCAGCGCGAGGGCTACGACATGTTCGTCGCCATGCTCGACGGCGTGAAGGAAGAGTCGGTGGGCTTCCTGTTCAACGTCACCGTCGAGGCCGCGCCTACGACGCCCGCTCCCGCAGTGGCGCCCATCGCAGCGCCGACCGGGCTCGCCGAATTCGCCGCGGAGGCCGCAGCCAAGGCGCAGGAGGGTGCCGTTGCGACCAAGGAGCGTCCTGCCACGCCGGCACCGTTGCGCGCCAAGGGAATTGAGGACCAGGCGCCGCCGCTGACCTACAGCGGGCCGTCCGAAGACGGGTCGGTGCAGCGCTCAACTGATGGCGGTGGTGGCAGGCATGCAGCGCCGGCCGGCGGCGGCAGTCGGCGGGAGCGCCGCGAGGCCGCGCGCAAGCAGGCCAAGTCCACCCGCCGCCGCGGCTAGGTCGCGTCACGGCCACACGCGAACGTGAGGGGTATTCGAAGAATTGCCGAAGTTTCGCAAACAAGCTCACGTTGGGCCGCCAAAGGACATCTCAGCCGATCTGCAGCGCGACTATCCGCCAGCCGTCGCGGTAGCGCTCGACGCGCGCGGCGATGGCGCGGACCCGTGAGCCGCGGGTGTAGCTCGCGAACACCTCCGCGGCTTCGTCATCGACCATGCGCAGGCGCACCCGGCGCAGTGTCGCCGTCGCGGAGTGCGTCGTCCGCGCCAGCGCGACGACGGGATCGATCAACGCGGGCGCCACGAGTGGCCGCAGTTGCCCAAAGGGCCGGCGACGGTCGATAACCTCCAGCACCCGGCGCAGCGCCGCGTCGGCGAAGACGATGACCGCCTGCGGAGGCAGCGGATCCTGAGCCGGGCAGGTTGCGACCCGTCGTAGTGGGCGGGGCGTGCGACGGTGCAGCGCGGCGGGGCTGGGTGGGGGGCACTGCTGATAACCGACGGGCGGCGGCTCGTAGTCGATGATCGGCGACGTGAACGAGGCCTGTTCGGACGGGATGCGGGATGCGGTCATCGATGCTCTCCAGCGGTCGGCGCGGCGGGACGGCATCTGCTGGAGAGTCGCAGACTCATTCATGATCGCACGGTTTGCAGGAGGTTCCACGCACCCGTGTGGCGGGCTCCCGGCATGGGCAGATATAACGTGTCGGGGGCTCAATGAAAGCGACAAGACGTTAACGGGGAGGACGGCGCCGCAATGGTGACCAGGTTGTCGGCGTCGGATGCGTCGTTCTTTCACCTGGAGAACACCTCGACGCCGATGTATGTGGGTTCGCTGTCGATCCTGCGCAAGCCCCGCAGCGGGTTGAGCTACGAGACCCTGCTCGCCACCGTCGAGCAGCGTCTGCCACAGATTCCGCGCTATCGCCAGAAGGTGCGTGAAGTGACGCTCGGCCTGGCCAGGCCGGTGTGGATCGACGACCGCGACTTCGACATCACCTATCACGTCCGTCGCTCCGCGCTGCCGTCGCCGGGCAGCGACGTGCAACTGCATGAACTCATTGCCCGGCTGGGCTCGCGGCCGTTGGACAAGTCGCGGCCGCTGTGGGAGATGTACTTGATCGAGGGCTTGGCCAGAAACCGCGTCGCCGTCTACACCAAGTCGCACCAGGCGCTGGTCAACGGCATGACGGCGCTCGAGATCGGGCACGTCATCGCCGACCGCACTCAGAAGCCGCCGGAGTTCGGTGAGGACATCTGGATTCCGGCTCGCGAGCCCAGTGACCGCAGCCTGTTGCTCGGTGCGATCGGTGAATGGGTGACGCGGCCTGCCGAGCAATTGGCCGCGGTGCGCTCGGCGGTGGCGGAGGTGGCGACGAACGGCGGGCAGCTGCTCGAGGTCGGCCGGCGGGCCGCCGACATCGCCCGCACGGTCGCTCGCGGCACCGCGCCGAGCAGCCCGTTGAACACAACGGTGTCGCGCAATCGGCGATTCACCGTGGCCACCGGCAAGCTGGAGGACTACCGCCTGGTCCGGAGCCGCTACGACTGCGACGTCAACGACGTCGTGCTCGCGGTGGTCGCCGGCGCGTTGCGCAACTGGTTGCTGTCACGCGGCGAGCCGGTGACGTCCACATCGACGATGCGGGCGATGGCGCCGATGTCGGTCTACCCCGACGCCGACCTTGATACGAACTCGCCGGGGCAGGCGATCAGCGAAGTGTCGCCGTTCCTGGTCGACCTGCCCGTCGGCGAAGGCAACGCCGTGGTGCGGTTGTCACAGATCGCGCATGCCACGGAAACGGCGCCGACGACCGCGGGCAGCCTCGTCGACGCTAGGACCATCGTCACGCTGTCGGGGTTTGCGCCACCGACGTTGCACGCCATGGGAATTCGTGTCGCCACCACATTCTCGGCGCGCCAGTTCAACCTGCTCATCACCAACGTGCCCGGCGCACAGAAACAGATGTACGTCGCGGGCACCAAACTCCTTGAGACGTATGCGGTGCCGCCCCTGCTGAACAACCAGGTGCTCGCGATCGGTGTCACGTCATACAACGGAATGCTCTACTTCGGCATCAACGCCGACCGCGATGCGATGAGTGATGTCGACGTACTGCCGACCCTGCTGCGGGAATCGCTCGACGAATTGCTCGAAGCCGCACAGTAAACGGGCGATTGCTCCCAGCGCTTGACGCGTCACTTCCGACACGGTCGAATGGCCAAACCATGACCACCAATTCCAAGAGCGAAAAGACCAAGAAAGCCGCCGAGTCCGCGTTGAAGTCGCCGACTGACGTCGTCGTCCCTCATCCCGTTCTCGACGTGCCCGTCGAAGAAGCGGCCTACACCCGTAGCGGCGTGGACTGGGTCGTTTTCGGTGTCACCGCGGTGATCGCGGTTGCCTTCCTGGTTTGGGGCTTCGTCAGCACGGAGTCGCTGGCCAGCGCCTCGAGTAGCGCGCTGACCTGGGTGATGAACAACACCGGTTGGCTGTTTGTGTTGACGGCGTCCGGGTTTGTGGTGTTCGTGCTGTGGCTGGCGCTCGGCCGCTACGGCACCATCCCGTTGGGCCGTGATGACGAGGAACCGGAGTTCAACGGCATCTCCTGGGTCGCGATGATGTTCTCCGCCGGGATGGGCATCGGCCTGATGTTCTTCGGCGTCGCCGAACCGCTGACCCACTTCGCGACGCCGCCGCCGGGCACCGGTCCGGCGGGCAACCCCGAAGCGGTGCAGGCGGCGATGGCCACCACGCTGTTCCACTGGACGCTGCATCCGTGGGCCATCTACGCGGTGGTGGGCCTTGCGATCAGCTACGGCGTCTACCGCAAGGGGCGCCTGCAGTTGATCAGCTCGGCGTTCGAACCCCTGCTCGGATCCAAGGCGCACGGCCCGTTGGGCAAGGTCATCGACATGCTGGCGATCTTCGCCACGCTGTTCGGCTCCGCCGCGTCGCTGGGTCTGGGCACGCTTCAGATTCGAAGTGGCCTGCAAATCGTCGGCGGCATCGGAGAGACCGGCAACTCGATCCTGATCGTGATCATCACCGTGCTCACCATCGCGTTCGTGTTGTCCGCGGTGTCGGGCATCGCCCGCGGCATCCAGTGGCTGTCGAACATCAACATGGTGCTTGCCCTCACGCTGGCGCTCTTCGTATTCGTCGTAGGCCCAACGGTTTTCATCCTCAACGTCATCCCAACGTCCATCGGCAGCTATGCCCAGGAGCTGGCGATGATGTCGGCGCGCACCGGGGCGGAAGGCGCCGACGTCAACACCTGGCTGCAGTCGTGGACGATTTTCTACTGGGCGTGGTGGGTGTCGTGGACGCCGTTCGTCGGCATGTTCATCGCGCGGATCTCGCGTGGGCGCACGATCCGCCAGTTCGTCGCCGGCGTGCTGCTGGTGCCGAGCCTGGTGTCGCTGATCTGGTTCGCCGTCTTCGGCGGCGCGGCGATAAACGTTCAACAGGGCGGCGTCGACCTCGCCGGCGAGGGCGGCGTCGAGGAGCAGTTGTTCAGTCTGCTCGATCAGTACCCGATCGCGATCATCGCGAGCGTTCTGGTGATGGTGCTCGTCGCGATCTTCTTCGTGTCCGGTGCCGATGCCGCCTCGATCGTGATGGGCTCGCTGTCCGAACGCGGAACGATCAAACCGAGTCGTGGCACCGTGATTTTCTGGGGCGTCGCGATGGGGGCGGTGGCAGCGGTCATGCTGCTGGTGGGCGGCGAAGACGCCCTGACCGGCCTGCAGACGATCACGATCATCGCCGCGCTGCCATTCGTGCTCGTGATGATCGCCATGGCGGTGGCGCTTGTGAAGGATCTGCGACACGACCCGAAGGTGGTGCGCCGGCAGTACGCGTCCGAGGCCGTCGACAGTGCGGTGGTCACCGGTGTCACCAGACACGGTGACGACTTCGTGATCGCCGTGGCAAAGGATCCCGACGCCGAGTAGCTACGCTCGGTTCGTGCGCGTCTACGTTCCGGCGACCCTGGCCATGCTGCGGCAACTCGTGGCCGACCGCTCGCTGCGCGCCGTGAACGCGACCGCCTTCGCGGTGACACCCACGCTGCGGGAGGCCTACGCCGAGGGCGACGAGGACGAGCTGGCCGACGTTGCGTTGCGGGACGCGGCGCTGGCGTCGTTGCGGCTGCTCGACGACGACGACTCGGGTCTGCCGCCGCGCCGCGCGGTGGTCGTGGCCGATGCCGAGGACGTCACCGCCCGGCCGGACCTCGACGACGCGGTGGTGCGGTTGGCCGGTCCGGTGGCCCTGGACGACGTGATCGCCGCGTACGTCGACAACGCGGATGCCGAACCTGCGGTGCGGGCCGCGATCGAGGCCGTCGACGCCGCCGACCTGGGCGACGAGGACGCCGAACTGCTCGTCGGCGACGCCCAGGACCACGATCTCGCTTGGTACGCGCCGCAAGAGCTGGCGTTCCTGCTCGAATTGCTCTGATTAGCGCGCGGCGTGGGCCCCCGCGCAAGCTGGGGACAGACACAGAAGGGGCCTTGGCCGAAATCACCCCCTCTCCGTCTGCTCGGCAGACGACGGACTAGCTACGGGGCCGTAAGTTACGGTACCGTAGGTTCCATGGCCAAGAACACTATCAAGGTCTCGGCCAATGTCGCCGACACCGTGCGGCCGAAGGTGGCCGGCGCGAAGGAACGTCCAGCTTGGAACGCGCTACGCGCGCTTGCCGGCCGGATCACGACGCCACTGCTTCCGGACGACTACCTCAAGCTCGCGAACCCGTTGTGGTCGGCGCGGGAACTGCGCGGCCGCGTGGTCGAGGTCCGCCGCGAAACCGTCGACTCCGCGACGTTGGTGATCAAGCCGGGCTGGGGCTTTACCTTCGGCTACCAGCCGGGCCAATACATCGGCATCGGCGTGCTTGTGGACGGGCGCTGGCGGTGGCGCTCGTACTCTCTGACGTCGAGTCCCGTGCGGGGCGATCGCATCGTCACCATCACGGTCAAGGCCATGCCCGAGGGGTTCCTGTCGACCCACCTGGTCGGCGGCGTGGCACCCGGCACGATCGTGCGGCTGGCCGCGCCGCAAGGCAACTTCGTCATGCCCGATCCCGCACCCGCTTCGGTGCTATTCCTCACCGGCGGCTCAGGCATCACGCCGGTGATGTCGATGCTGCGTACCCTGGTCCGTCGCAATCAGGTCACCGACGTAATCCATTTGCATTCGGCGCCAACGGAATCCGACGTGATTTTCGCCGGCGAACTGGCCGAGCTGGGAAGCGCGCACGACGGCTACAAACTGCGGCTGCGCACGACCCGCACGCAGGGGCGTCTGGACCTGTCCCGGCTGGACGACGAGGTGCCCGACTGGCGCGAGCGTCAAACCTGGGCCTGTGGCCCGGAAAGCATGCTGGACGATGCCGAACGGGTCTGGGCAGCGGCGGGCATCGCCGACCGGCTGCATCTGGAGCGCTTCGCAGTGTCGAAGGCAGCGGCGCACGGTGAGGGCGGCACGGTCGAGTTCGCGCGGAGCGGCAAGACGCTCACTGTCGACGGTGCGACCCCGCTGATGGATGCCGGCGAGCAGGTTGGCATCCGGATGCCGTTCGGCTGCCGGATGGGCATCTGTCAGTCGTGTGTGGTCGGGCTGCTCGAGGGGCATGTCCGCGACCTGCGCACGGGCGCCGAAAAAGAACCGGGCAGTCGCATTCAGACCTGCATTTCCGCAGCGTCTGGCGATTGTGTCCTGGACGTTTAAACTTTACTGACTGGTAACCTACGGCAGCGTAGGTTACGGTAGCGTAGTAAGCGAAAGGAGGTCTGAACGATGGCTATTACCGACGTTCCGGCATTCGCACATCTGACCGACGCCGATATCGACAATCTGGCCTACGAGCTGGACGCGATCCGCCAAGACATCGAAGACTCCCGCGGCGAGCGCGATTCGCGCTACATCCGCCGCACCATCGCCGCACAGCGTGCGCTCGAGGTGGCCGGCCGGCTCATGCTGGCCGCGAGCTCGAAGCGCTCCGCGTGGTGGGCGGGCACCGTGACCCTGGGCGTGGCCAAGATCATCGAGAACATGGAGATCGGCCACAACGTCATGCACGGCCAGTGGGACTGGATGAACGACCCCGAGATTCACTCCTCGACGTGGGAGTGGGACATGAGCGGGGCGTCCAAGCACTGGCGCTTCACCCACAACTTCATGCACCACAAGTACACCAACATCCTGGGCATGGACGACGATGTGGGCTACGGCGTCATCCGGGTCACGCGCGATGCGAGGTGGAAGCCGTTCAACCTCTACGGCAATCTGCTGTTCAACACTCTTCTGGCGATCGGCTTCGAGTGGGGCGTGGGTCTTCAGCACCTGGAGCTCGGCAAGATCTTCAAGGGCCGCGACGATCGCACGGCAACGATGGAGCGCGTGCGCGAGTTCGGCGTGAAGGCAGGCCATCAGGTGGCCAAGGACTACGTGGTGTGGCCGGCCCTGACCTCGTTGTCGCCGGGCGCGTCGTACAAGTCGACGCTCACGGCCAACGCCGTGGCCAACGTCATCCGCAATGTCTGGGCGAATGCCGTGATCTTCTGCGGCCACTTCCCCGACGGCGCAGAGAAATTCACCAAGACCGACATGGTCGGCGAGTCCAAGGGTCAGTGGTACCTGCGGCAGATGCTTGGCAGTGCCAACTTCAACGCCGGCCCGGCGCTGCGGTTCATGAGCGGCAACCTGTCCCATCAGATCGAACACCACCTTTTCCCGGATCTGCCGAGCAACCGGTACGAGGAGATCGCGGTGCGGGTGCGCCAGGTGTGCGACAAGTACGACCTGCCCTACACCACAGGCAACTTCGCGGTCCAGTACGGCAAGACGTGGCGCACCATCGCCAAGTTGTCGCTGCCGGACAAGTTCCTGAAGGACACCCGCGACGATGCGCCCGAGACCCGCAGCGAGCGGATGTTCGCCGAGCTGGAACCCGGCGAGCGGCGCGGGCTCAAGTCGGCCATCGCCGCGGTCCGCGCACGCCGGCGCGAGAAGCGCTCGCGTCGCGACCTGGCCGCCTGACGTCGAACGTGAAGCTATGTGCGACTTTTCGATGAAATGTCGCACATTAGCTCACGTTCGACGGGCGATGAGGTAGGCCTGCGGCGTCGATTCGAAGTTGTCGTCGTCTGGTTCACGCACCATGCCTGCGTACGGCTCCAAGCCCGCCTCGTCCAGTAGCAGTGCGACGGCGTCGGGCTGGCGGCGGTAGAACGTCAGCGACACGTCCTCGCCGAACACCTGCGTGAACTCGCGGGGCTGCTCGCCGACCTGAAATGCCACCAGCAACCACCCGCCGGGACGCAGCACGCGACGGAATTCCGAGAAGACATGTGGCAGTAGTTCATCGGGTACGTGGATCACCGAGTACCACGCGCAGATCCCATGAAAGTAGCCGTCGTCGAAATCCAGTTCCGTCATGGATCCGACTTGGAATCGCAGACCGGGGTTGCGACGCTGCGCCTCGGCAATCATGTTGGGGGACAAATCGATACCGACAACCTCCAGTCCGATGTCGGCGAGCATGCGCGACGTTGCACCGGTGCCGCAGCCGATGTCGGCGACGACGCCATGGCGCTGCACCAGTCCGGCGAACCCGCCAAGCATTGCGCGGTCGATCGGCTTGCCGTCGAGATGACCGTGAAAGCGTTCGGCGTACAACGCGGCGGTGCGGTCATAGCCGTCGCGCGTATGTTGCAGAAAATCTGATTCGGTCACTGCAGAACCCTACGGCGCTCGTCGGCCGTGAGCGTGCACAAAATGCCGCCGATTCTCGGCGTGTCGGCCAACAAACGCGCACATCCCCAGCTTCGCGTGGGCCCACGCGGTGAGGTGACGGTCAGTAGGCGGCGCCCTCGTGCAGTGCGGCCAGCAGTCGCCGCGCCGCGGCCACGCGGCCCGCAGCGGATCCGGTCAGGGTGTCCAGTGCGCACTCGGGATCAGCCGGCGCGCCCATGTGCCCGCAGCCGCGGGGACAGTCCTTGATCGTCTCGGCCAGATCGGAGAAGGCCAGCAGCACGTCGTCGGGTTCGATGTGGGCGAGCCCGAACGATCGGATGCCGGGCGTGTCGACCACCCAGCCGCCGAAGCTCAGCGGCAGCGCCACCGACTGCGTCGACGTATGCCGTCCCCTGCCGATGTCGGTGACCTCGCCGATCGCCCGATCAGCGTCCGGCACAAGGCGATTCACCAGCGTTGACTTGCCCACCCCGGAATGTCCGAGTAGCACCGTGATCTTTCCGACCAGCAACGGTGAGACTGCGTCGAGCGGGTCGTCGCGGCCCGCGGTGGTGATGGTCAGGTCAAGGTCGGCGAACTGCGCGGCGAACGGCTCCGGTGGGGCCAGGTCGGTCTTGGTCAGGCACAGGATCGGCTCGAGACCGCCGGCGTAGGCCGCGATCAGCGTGCGTTCGACCAAGCCGGTGCGCGGCGGGGGATCGGCGAGAGCGACGACGATCAGCAGCTGGTCGGCGTTGGCGACCACCACGCGTTCGGTTGGGTCGGTGTCATCGGCGGTGCGCCGCAACACCGTTCGCCTCTCACCGCGCCGCACGATGCGGGCCAGCGTGTCCGGCTTGCCGGACAGGTCACCGACGATGCCGACGTCATCGCCGACGACGATCGGGGTGCGGCCCAGTTCGCGGGCCCGCATCGCGGTGACGCGGCGGCCGGGGTCGCCGCCCAGCGCGCACCCCCATCGGCCGCGGTCAACGGTGACCACCATCGCCTCGACGGCATCGGAGTGTTCGGGTCTGGTCTTGGTTCGCGGCCGCGAGCCCCGGCCGGGCCGCACCCGGACATCGGACTCGTCGTACTCGCGAGGACTCAATCGCTCTCCATCGTCTGGCCTACCAGCATGTCGGCCCACATCTTCGGAAAGTCTGGCAGCGTCTTCGCCGTCGTGCCGATGTCTTCCACCTCGACACCCGGCACCCGCAGCCCGACGATGGCGCCCGCTGTTGCCATCCGGTGGTCGGCATACGAGCGCCAAACGCCGCCGTGCAGCGGACGCGCGGTGATCACCAGCCCATCGGGTGTCTCGACGCATTGCCCACCGAGGCCGTTGATTTCGGCGCAGAGCGCGGCCAGCCGGTCGGTCTCGTGACCGCGTAGATGGGCGATGCCGCGCAGCGTAGACACCGAATCCGGTGAGGCCAGCGCGGCCAGCGCTGCCACCGCCGGGGTCAGTTCACCGACCGCGTGCAGGTCCACGTCGAAGCCGCTGTAGATCTGCGCGCCCTTCACCTCGAGATACGAACTGCCATGGCGCACAGCCGAACCCAGCGTCTCGAGGATGGCGAGGATCGTGTCCGCGGGTTGGACACTGACCCGCGGCCAGTTCATTATCCGCACCGCGCCACCACTGACCACCGCCGCCGCCAGGAACGGCACCGCGTTGGACAGGTCGGGCTCAATGCTCCAGTGCCGCGCCGCGATTGGGCCGGGTGACACCTGCCACCGGTTGGCTTGCGTGTCGTCGACGACCACACCGGCGTCGCGCAGCATCGACACGGTCATCGCCACGTGCGGCGCCGACGGAACCGACTCGCCGGTGTGCACGATTGTCAGCCCATCGGTGAAGGCGGCCCCCGACAGCAACAGCCCCGACACGAACTGCGACGAAGCCGATGCGTCGATCTGCACCGTGCCGCCGGCAACCGACCCGCCGCCGCGCACCGCGAACGGCAGGCCATCGCCGTCGATGTCCACACCGAGTCCACGCAGCGCGTCGAGCAGCGGCGCGATCGGGCGGGCGCGGGCTTGTTCGTCGCCGTCGAACACCACGGTTTCGGTGCCCAGCGCCGCAACCGGAGGCACGAACCGAAGGACGGTACCGGCCAGGCCGCAGTCGACACGGGCGTCCGATGCCGGGGCGATGGCGCCGCTGACGGTGAGCTCGGTGCCGTCTCCGTCCACGGTGACGCCCAGGGTGCGCAGTGCGCCGATCATCAAGTCGGTGTCGCGGCTGCGCAGCGCACCGCTGACAACCGACGTGCCTTGCGGGGTCGCCAGCGCGGCTAGCACGAGCGCCCGGTTGGTCTGCGACTTGGAGCCGGGCACGGTGACGGTGGCATGCACAGGACTGGGCGTCGACGGTGCTGGCCAATTGCTCACGGCCTCTATCCTGCCCTGTCCGCTGACCGTGCCACCATGGGATATATGTGTGGGCGATTCGCGGTGACCACCGACCCGGCGCTGCTGGCCGAGAAGATCCAGGCAATCGATGAGGCGACGAGCGCGCTCAAGGAGGCGCCGACCCCCAACTACAACGTCGCGCCGACGACGACCATCAGCACCGTCGTCAAACGGCACAGCGAGCCCGACGACGAGTCGACGCGGCGGGTGCGCCTCATGCGCTGGGGGCTGGTCCCGCCGTGGGCCAAGACCGCCGAGGGCGGCGGCCCGGACACCAAGGGGCCGTTGCTGATCAACGCCCGCTCCGACAAGGTCACCACTTCGCCGGCATTCCGTAACTCCGCCAAGGGCAAGCGATGTCTGGTGCCGATGGACGGCTGGTACGAGTGGCGGCCCAACGGCGAGACGGCATCCGGCAAGAAGGCGCCGAAGACGCCGTTCTACATGTACGGCGCAGACGGCGAGCCGCTGTTCATGGCCGGGCTGTGGACAACGTGGCGGCCAAAAGAGGCTCCCAGGGACAGCGCGCCGCTGCTGAGCTGCACGATCATCACCACCGACGCCGCCGGTCCGCTGGCCGAGATCCACGACCGGATGCCGCTGACGATCAGCAAGGCCGATTGGGACCGCTGGCTGGATCCCGATGCTCCGATCGACGAGGGCCTGCTGCGCGGGCACGGCGACCTCGACCGCGTCGAGATTCGTGAGGTCTCCCGGCTCGTCAACAGCATCCGCAACAACGGCCCGGAACTGATCGAACCGGCCAAGCCGGAACCCGAGCAAGCCACGCTGCTGTAATCACCTGCGCCGGGCGGTCACCACCACGTAGGGCGCCTCGAAGGACACCCGGCCGTCGGCGTCTGCGTGCGCGCCCAACGCTGACTGGAATCCGGCCAGGAGCCGCTCACCCTGCTTCACGTCCACGCGACCGAACAAGTCCACGTGCAACGGCGACTCTCGCATCAGGAAGTTCATCCCGGCATCCACCGACTCGAATTGCCATGGGTGCCGGCCGTGTTCGATGTCGATGTCGTCGAAGTCGGCCGACAGCCGCGCGGTGATCGTGTCCGGATCACCCCATTGGTCGGGCGAATAGCCCGACGCGGGAGGCGGACCGAGCACCTCGATGATCGGGGTGAAGAAGGGATTGGCCGGGTCGTGCACCCAGGCCGAGAACCCGAACACGCCGCCGGGCTTCAGCAGGCGACTGACCTCGGCGACCAGGCCGACCGGCTCGACGAAGATGATCCCCATATTCGAGACCACTACGTCGAAGGACAGTCCGGGCAGGCCGGTGTCGGACGCGTCGGCCGTTACCCAGGCGACGGATCTGCCCGCGGCCTCTGCCTTACGCGTACCGATGGCGATCAATTCGGGGGTGATGTCCACGGCCGTCACCCGCGCACCCCGGGCCGCGGCAGCGAGTGCGGCGTTGCCCGTTCCGCACGCGAGGTCGACCAATGCGGCGTCACGCACCGGCACACGTCGCTCGACCGCGTCGATCACCTCGGTGGCGATGCGCGCTATTCGTTCGGCCACAACCTCGTAGCGGCCGGCGGACCAGATCGTCGGAGATGACACACACCTAGCGTGTCACGATTGGATGATGACCGTGCCACCGGATCCGTACCAGGCGGCGACGTCCTCGTCGCTGGCCGGATATCCGGTGGTTCCCCCGCCACTGGCGCGTCCGGTCGTCGTGGATCAGTTCTGGACGGACCTGACGTTCATCCACTGGCCGGTGCAACCCGACAGCGTTGCGCACCTGTACCCGAACGGAACCCGGCCGGACGTGTTCGCCGACGGGCTGACGTATGTCGGGTTGATTCCGTTCGTGATACGACACACCTCAATGGGCACCGCACTGCGACTGCCGTACTTCGGCGCGTTCGCGGAGACCAACATCCGGCTGTACTCCGTCGACGATGCCGGCCGCCACGGTGTGCTGTTCCGGTCGCTGGAGACGGCGCGGCTCGCCGTGGTGCCGGTGACCCGCATCGGGCTCGGCGTCCCGTACACATGGGCGAAGATGCGCGTGACCCGGCGCGACGATCAGATCTCGTATGCCAGCGTGCGCCGCTGGCCCAGCGGTGGCCTGCGCAGCCGGTTGACGGTCGTCGTCGGCGACCAGATCGAACCAACGGCACTGGAGATCTGGCTGACCGCTCGGTGGGGTGCGCACACCCGCAAGGCCGGACGGACGTGGTGGGTGCCCAATGAGCACTGGCAATGGCCCCTGCATTCGGCGGAGATCGTCGAGTTCGACGACGACCTGCTGCAAGCCAGCGGCGTAGCGCCGGCCGATGATCGCCTGCGGGCCCTTTACTCACCCGGCGTGCACGCGCAGTTCAGCCGACCAGTCATGGTCCGGTAGCCAGCGGCATCACTTCTCGATGGAGTCCAAGAAGGCGAAGACGTCGGCCGCGATTTCGTCGGGGTACTCGCCGTTGATTGCGTGAGACGCGTCGGGGTAGAGCTTGACCCGGCCGTGGACGAGGACGTCCTTGGCGGTGTCTGCGCCCTGCGTGGCGTCGTGCATCACCGACTCGCCGGCCATGATCGCCAGCACAGGCACGTCGAGGCTGGAAAGCTGCTCTGCCGGGATTCGTTGGGGAGCGGGCAGTTTCATGACATAGGTCTGCATGCCGGCCTCGATCATGTCGGCGACCGGAACGTCGCGCACCGGTGCGCCGCCAGCAGTCCAGCTCGAGAAACTGTCGCGCCAACTCCGCGGGAACCAGTGCACCGACGCGGGAATCGATCGCAGGATCGCCGGTAGGGACAGGTCACCGAAGACGTCGAGCACCGACACGCTTGCCAGCCGGGTGGGATGGTGCACGGCGAGATTGACTGCGCTCCAGCCGCCGATGGACACCCCGAGCAGGTTGACCTTGGCGTGCGGCAGCCCTGCGAGCACCTCGTCGAGCCATCGCGCCTGATCTGCATTCGAACGGATGGGTCGGTCCTGAATGCTCATCCCCGGCTCGCCGAGCAAATCGAGCGTGTACACGCTGCGAACTCTGCGCAGCGCAGCCAGGTTGTCGGCCCAGATCGGCGAGGCCGACGCCCTCCCCGGCAGCAGCACCAGCGGTGTCAACTCGGGGTCGGCACCCTTGAAGTAGTACCCACGCACGACGCCGAAGCTGGTCCGCAGGTCCAGCGTCTTGTCGGGCTCGGGCATTTCGCGCATGGCGGCGTCGTACGTTTCGATGAACCGGTCCTTGGCCTCGGCGGATCGGAAGTGCCCGACCGGGGACGTGTCGCGGACGGCGAGCCAGCCGACGGTGAGCACACCGACGACCACCGCGAGCCCTTTGAGGACGGCCGTTCTGCTCACCCGGCTCCCGCGGCGCCTAGGGCCGCGTGTATCCCGGTGGATTCGGAGTATCCACCCACAGGTCGACGCCGAGCTCCGAGCCGGGCACGCAGTCATACAGCGACAGGTCGGTGACGCCGGATTCCAGCAGCACGTCCTCGCACAGCAAGCTGTTTCCGGTGTACTCACGCGCGGGTTTGTTGAGCACGACGTACGCGGCGTCGGCGTACACGTCGGGCTTGCGCGCCCGGCCCATCGCCTCTTCGCCGCCGAGCAGGTTCTGCACCGCCGCGGTGGCCACCAGCGTGCGCGGCCACAGCGTATTCGACGCGATGCCCTCGTTGCGTAGCTCCTCCGCAATTCCCAAGGCGCACAACGTCATACCGAACTTGGCCATCATGTACGCGGTCGGCTTGAGCCACTCGGGCTCCAACCGAATCGGCGGGGACAAGGTCAGGATGTGCGGGTTCTCACGCCCCGTCATGTGCGGAATGCACGCCTGCGAAACGGCATACGTGCCGCGGACCTGGATGCCGTTCATCAAGTCGAAACGCTTCAGTGGCACCTCGGTGATCGAACCGAGATTGATCGCCGACGCGTTGTTCACGCACATATCGATGCCGCCGAACTGATCGACGGTCTGCGCCACGGCGGACGCCACCGAGTCGCCGTCGCGGATGTCGCCGACGATCGGCAGCGCCTGCCCGCCGGCCTCCTCGAGTTCCTTGGCTGCGGTGTAAACCGTGCCGGGAAGTTTGGGATGCGGCTCGGCGGTCTTGGCGATCAGCGCGATGTTGGCGCCGTCGGCGGCCGCGCGCTTGGCGATCGCCAGCCCGATGCCGCGGCTGGCGCCGGAGATGAACATGGTCTTCCCAGAAAGCGACATAGCGTCACCCTAGAGGGTGGGGGCACCGCGGTGGCCACACCCGTCACGCCACAAGCGACTGTTGAGCGACAACCGCAGCTACCGGCCGAGCGCGCGCCGAATCGTGCGTTGAGGCTGTTGTTATCGAGACGTTGAGCGAGTAGAGGTCTCGATAACTACAGGCTCACGGAGGTCCGGGCCAACGGTGGCCCGGCGAGAGGCGTTGTCGCTGAATCGTCGCTGCGAAGCGGGCACAACAACTACCCATGGCTTCCCACTCGTCACGTGGCGTTCGCTCCGCGCTGCTAAGTAGCGGGGAATGTCCAACGCGTCGGTGACCCTTCGAAGTCGTCCTGCAGCAACCCGAACGCCCACGTCGGCTCCACCCGGTACACACCGTTGAGCTCAGGATCGAAAAAGTCGATGCCGTAGTCAGTGTCGTACTTGACGTTCACCGCGTCGACGAACGCCTGCACACCCGTCAGGTCGGTCACACGCGACGTCATACCCTGGACGACCACCGGATTGAGCGCGTCGTCGGTGGTGACCGTGCAGCGGGCGTCGCCGGCCAGGTTGCGGGCCTTGCGTGACCGCAGACCGCTGCTGAACCAGATCGCCCCGTCGCGCCACACGCCCCAGACCGGCATGACGTGCGGGGGCCGGCCCGGCCACGTCGTCGCCACCCAGTAGTCGTGCGACGCTTCCAGCCGCTTGACTGCCCAGGACCACGGCAGCAACCCGGTACCCGCGTGGGGGTCGCGGACCCCGTATCCCGGCATGTGTGGCCGGTCAGCGTGAGGCTCACCCATAGGTCACGCCCTGATGTCGGCGGTGACCGCGTTGGTGAGCTTGATGAGGTCCTGCGGATGCACGGCGATGTCCCAGCCGCGCTTGCCTGCACTGCACAGCACGCGGTCCCAACCCAACGCCGACGCGTCGACGACGGTGGGCAGCGGCTTGCGCTGACCGAAGGGGGAGATGCCGCCGATGACATACCCGGTCGCGCGTTCGGCCGCGGCCCGGTCGGCCATCGTGGCCTTGGCCACACCCAGCGCCGCGGCGGCGGCCTTCAGGGACAACTTCGACCGCACCGGCAACACCGCGACGCCCAATCCCTTCGGCAGGGCGATGACGAGCGTCTTGAATACCTGCTCTGGGTCGACGCCCTCGACGCCCGCGAGCTCCTCGACGGCCTCCTCACCGAACGACGCGTTGCGCGGATCGTGCCTGTACTGGAGCACCTCGTGAGGCACCCCAGCGGTGAGTAAGGCCGTGATCGCCGGTGTTGCTGCGCGCGCCACGACCTCGAGACTAATGCGCGGACGGCATCGGCGATTGGACCGCGCAGCGGGAACAACCGTGGCCATACGTGCTGTTGTTGGAGACAGTCATGCCCGTGGAACGGGCCGTGTCGGTCGCAACCTCTAGGATCTGAAGGAAGGGGATTTTGGTGCCTGCCGTATGCCTGGAACGTCCGGTGGATTTGCCCGGCCTGTTCGGTGGCGCCGTTAAAGAAGGGACGGTGTTCCCCAAGATGACCGACATCGACGGGTCAGCCCCGGATGCGGTGCCAGAGCCATCGGCGCCCTTACGACTGGAGACCGACGCCGAGCTGACCGCCCGGTTCGAGCGCGATGCGATACCGCTGCTCGACCAGCTCTACGGCGGTGCGCTGCGCATGACGCGCAACCCGGCCGACGCCGAGGACCTGCTGCAGGAGACCATGGTGAAGGCCTACGCCGGCTTTCGCTCGTTCCGCGAAGGAACCAACCTCAAGGCGTGGCTGTACCGGATTTTGACCAACACCTACATCAACAGCTACCGCAAGAAGCAACGGCAGCCGTCGGAGTATCCGACCGAGGAGATCACCGACTGGCAGCTGGCGGCCAACGCCGAGCACTCGTCGACCGGGTTGCGCTCGGCCGAGGTGGAGGCGCTGGAGACACTTCCGGACAGCGAGATCAAGGAAGCGTTGCAGGCACTGCCCGAGGAGTTCAGGATGGCGGTGTACTACGCCGACGTCGAGGGCTTCCCCTACAAGGAGATCGCCGAAATCATGGACACGCCGATTGGGACGGTGATGTCCCGGTTGCACAGGGGCAGACGCCAGCTCCGCACACTGTTGGCCGATGTGGCCAGGGACCGCGGATTCATGCGCGGCGCGCAGCTCGACGCGCCCGAGGAGGTGTCGTCATGAGCGACGAACAGCGCGGCGGCCCGGACTCTGGCGAGCGTTGGACCCCTCCGATTGGCCCCGTCGACCCTGAGCATCCCGACTGCGCAGCTGTTATCGCCGAGGTGTGGACGCTGTTGGACGGCGAGTGCACACCGGAGACCAAAGACAAGCTCAAGCATCATCTCGAGGAATGCCCGGCCTGCCTGCGTCACTACGGCGTCGAGGAGCGGATCAAGAAATTGATCGCCCACAAGTGCAGCGGTGAGAAGGCGCCCGAAGGGCTACGGGAGCGGCTGCGGGTTCAGATCAGCCGCACCACGATCATCAGGGGCTAGCGCACCGATTTCGAACCGGCGTTCGGCCGCTTGCCGTGGTTCGCCTTGGTGTGTTTGCGGTCGCGCTTCTTGCGGCCACGCTTGGCCATGGTGTTCCTCCGTGTCGTCAGGCTTTTCGCTGCCCGCATAAGGCGGGCGCGTTCATGCCAGTGTCTCATGTGCCTACGACAACGCCGTCGGCGCGGTGGTGTGGTTCGATAGGGGCGACGTGGCAGCCGAGAGTGGGGTGAAGATGGCCGAAGATGTTCGCGCTGAGATCGTGGCCAGTGTGCTGGAGGTCGTGGTTCACGAGGGCGATCAGATCGGTGAGGGCGACACCCTGGTGCTGTTGGAGTCGATGAAGATGGAGATCCCGGTGCTGGCCGAGGTGGGCGGCACCGTCACCAAGGTGAGCGTGTCCGCAGGCGACGTCATCCAGGCCGGCGACCTCATCGCGGTGATCACCTAACGCGTGTCTTTCCTGACGCCGCCGGAGTAGTACGCGATGTCGACCCTCGGTGACCTGCTTGCCGAGCACACCATGCTGCCCGGCAACGCCGTCGATCACCTGCACGCCGTGGTCGGCGAGTGGCAGCTGCTGGCCGACCTGTCCTTCGCCGACTATCTGATGTGGGTCAGTCGCGACGACGGCACGCTGGTGTGTGTCGCCCAGGTCCGGCCCAACACAGCGCCGACGGTATTGCTGGCCGATGCCGTCGGTACCCTCGCAAGCGCCGAGGAAATGCCGCTGGTGACCGCCGCATTCAAATCCGGCATGATCGGCCGGGAAAGTGGTGCGGGACAACAAGATTCACTCAAGCCCGAGGTCGCCGTCGCAGCCGCTCCGGGCCTCAACGTCGAGGCAGTGCCCGTGCGCTACAACAACGAGGTCGTGGCGGTACTGACGCATCAAACCGCGCTGGCGTCTCGCAAGGCCAGCCCGCTGGAGAGTGCCTATCTGGACTGCGCGGGCGACCTGCTGCTGATGCTGTCCGAGGGCACCTTCCCCAACGTCGGCGACCTGGCGATGTCCCGCTCCAGCCCGCGCGTCGGCGACGGGTTCATCCGCCTCGACGAGCAGGGCGTCGTCGCATTCGCCAGCCCCAACGCAATCTCGGCGTACCACCGCATGGCGCTCACCTCCGAACTGGAGGGGCACAACCTGGTCACCATCACCCGCCCGCTGATCGGTGATCCGTTCGAGGCGCAGGAACTGGCCAACCACATCCGCGACTCGCTGGCAGGCGGATCCAGCATGCGCATGGAGGTCGACGCCGGCGGTGCCGCAGTGCTGCTGCGCACGCTGCCATTGGTGGTGCACGGCAAGGCCGTTGGCGCGGCGGTACTGATCCGCGACGTGACCGAGGTGAAACGCCGCGACCGCGCGCTGCTATCCAAGGATGCGACGATCCGCGAGATCCATCACCGGGTGAAGAACAATCTGCAGACCGTCGCCGCGCTGTTGCGCCTGCAGGCACGGCGCACGAACAACGCCGAGGGGCGAGAAGCGCTGATCGAATCGGTGCGACGGGTATCGTCCATCGCCCTGGTGCACGACGCACTGTCGATGTCGGTGGACGAGGAGGTCAACCTCGACGAGGTGGTGGACCGCATCCTGCCGATCATGAATGACGTTGCGACAGTGGACACTCCGATCCGGATCAATCGCGTGGGGGACCTGGGCGTGCTCGACGCCGACCGGGCGACCGCGCTGATCATGGTGATCACCGAGCTGGTGCAGAACGCGATCGAGCACGCCTTCGACACCGCCACACAGCAGGGCTGCGTGACGATCCGCGCCGAGCGCTCGGCTCGCTGGCTCGACGTGGTGGTTCACGACGACGGCCGTGGGCTGCCGGACGGGTTCAGCTTGGAGAAGTCCGACCGGCTCGGCCTGCAGATCGTGCGGACGCTGGTGTCGGCGGAGCTGGACGGCTCACTGGGCATGCACGACGTCCCGACCGGCGGCACCGACGTGGTGCTGCGGGTGCCGATCGGCCGACGCAGCCGAGTCCCGCTGTAGTCGTTGCGCACGAGGATGGCGGCCACAAATTTGTGACCTAATGCACAAATTGACGTCACGACGCAATTGCAGACAAATTGCAATTGCACAAAGTTACGGCCCCGACAATTGCCGGGGCCGTAGCAGATTGTTGTTTGCTGTTGCGTACTTTAGACGCCGGTGCGGGCCTTCGTCCGCGCGTTGCGGCGCTTCAGCGCGCGACGCTCGTCCTCACTCATTCCACCCCACACGCCGGCATCCTGTCCGGAATCCAAAGCCCAGGTGAGGCACTCCGTGGTCACCGGGCAGCGATTACAGACAAGCTTCGCGTCAGCGATCTGCGCGAGCGCCGGCCCGCTGTTCCCTACCGGGAAGAACAGCTCCGGATCCTCGTCGCGACAGACCGCCTTGTGGCGCCAATCCATATTGATCTAACTCCTTACTGTGTGCGCAGCAGGGCGCACGAGCTTTTTCTTCGGCTGTTAACGCGTGCACACGAAATGTTTCTGCACTGTTGCATCCGATGCTTTCACACGCTGAACAGATGTCAATACTCGTGAGTTAACAAGTGCGCAATCTCACTTACGGGGTCCGTTACTTGAACCCTCATACGGTTGTACTACACTTAACCCACTTGCGCCCTGAATTGGCCCTGTGAATGCTATTAAAGCAGGTCAGAAGGGGTCTTTGCGGGTGGTGCGACCACGCCCAGGGCTTCGGGAACGGCGGTGAACGTCATCTCGTCGCGCGGACCGAGGAAGTCACCGTCGATCTGACACGCCACCGGCGTGTCGCTTGTCACGCGCAACCACGGCAGATCGTCGTCCCGGATCAGATGCTTGGCGGCCAGCCGGGGCTTGCGGGACAGCATCTGCCGGACCAGTCGCAGGTTCGCCCACACGTTCATGCTGGTGGTCGCGAACACCCCGAGGCCGGTTTCGAATGTCGTGGTCGGGTTCGTCCACACCGGCCGCGCGTTGGCGTAGGTCCACGGGCTGGAGTTCGACACGAACGCGAAATGCACGCCCGCGGATCGGTTCGCGGTCGGGCAGGTGCAGCGTCAGCGTCGGCTCCTTGCGGGCACTGGCCAGCATCTCGCGGATCGCGACACGGATGTAGCGCGAGGCCGTGACCTTCCGGCCCTTGTCGCGCTGCGCCTCGACGGCCGCCACCACGTCGCCGTCCACGCCCATGCCCGCCGTGAACACCGCCCAGCGCTCGCCGCAGTCCATCAGCCCGATGCGCCGCCAGGACTTGCTCCGCCGGTAGTCCGACAGCAGGTCGACGAGCTGGTTCGTCGCCTCGATGGGATCCGCGCTGATGCCCAGTGCGCGGGCGAACACGTTGGCCGACCCGCCGGGGACCACCCCGACGGCGGGCGCCGTGCCCATCCACGCCGACCTCGCCGAGGATGCCGTTGACCACCTCGTTCACCGTGCCGTCGCCGCCGTGCACGATCAGCACGTCGATGCCTTCGCGGGCGGCGTCGCGGGCGATCTCGATGGCGTGGCCGCGGTGGTCGGTGTGCGCGACGGTCAGCTTGACCCGGCTCTCCAGGGCGTGGGCGAGCAGGTCGCGCCCGGCCGGGGTGGTCGACGTCGCGTTGGGGTTGACGATCAGCACGGCGCGCACGGGGGATCAGCCTATCCGCGCGAGGTGTCCCGCCCGGATTGCAGCAGGTCGACGGTGATGTCGCCGTCAGCGGTTGACCAGAACCTTCGCGACGCCGCCGGCGCCTTGGCGCCCAGCAGCTCCGTCGGAACGTCCTTGGTCTCACGGGCGGTGGCGGCCGCCGCCGCGGCGATGACGCAGATGACGGCGGTGAATGCGCTGATGACCACCCAGCCGCCTTCGCGGACGCCGCCGAGCGCGGTGACGATCGTCGGCGCGAAGCCGGCCAGCAGGAAGCCCAGCTGGGTGCCGATCGCCATACCGGAGAACCGCACCTGGGTGCTGAACATCTCGCCGTAGAACGACGGCCACACCGCGTTGGCTGCGGCGTAGCCGAACGAGAACGTCGCGACCGCCAGCGCGAAGATGAGCCAGTCGTTGCCGCCGCTCATCGACAGCATGTAGAAGGGCATCAACGCCGCCGAGGACAGCGCGCCGTAGATGAACACCGGCTTGCGCCCGATCCGGTCGGCGAGTATGCCGAACAGCGGCTGCGTGCCGAGCGCGACGACGTTGGCGACCACGACCAGCCACAACGTGATGTCCGCCGTCGAGGCCGACCTTCTTGCCGTATGCGATGGCGAGGTTGCCGAAAACCGTTGACACCGCGGCGATGAACGCACAGAGCACGACGCGGATGACGTCCTTCCAGTGGTTTTGCAGCAGCGGCTTCAGCGGCATGCGGGCAATCGCCCCGGTGGCCTTGGCCTCGTCGAACTCGGGCGTCTCATGCAGCCTGCGGCGGATGAAGTAGGCCACCACGACGACAATGCGCTGAGCCAGAACGGAATTCGCCACCCCCAGGAGTACTTGGCCTCGTCGGGCATCGACACGAACGGGAGCATCACCAGCTGGGCCAGGATCAGGCCGCCCTGCGTGCCGGTCAGCGTCCACGACGTGAAGAACGAGCGCCGGTGATCCGGAGCGTGTTCGAGGGTCAGTGAACTGGCGCCCGCCTGTTCACCGGCAGCGGAGAAGCCCTGCATCAATCGGCACAGCACCAGCAGCCCGGGTGCGACCCAGCCGGCGGTGGCGAAGCTGGGCAAGCAGCCGATCAGGAAGGTCGACACGCCCATCAGCACGAGGGTGAACATCAGCACGTTGCGCCGGCCGATCCGGTCGCCGAAATGGCCGAGGATGAACGCGCCGACCGGCCGGGCGACGTACGCGAAGCCGAATGTCGCGAACGACATGACCAGTGCGGCTTCGTCACCCGGACGGGAAGAACACCTTCGGGAAGATCAGCGCCGCGGCGGTGCCGAACACGAAGAAGTCGTAGTACTCCACGGCGCTGCCCATGAAGCTCGCCAGTGCGGCGCGGCCAGGCGTGCGGCGCGACGAAGGATCGCCGTGCCCATCGGGTTTCGTAGTTGCTATGCCGCTCATGATTCTCCTGTTCTTCTCTGGTGGTGGTTGTTCAGCCGACCAGGCGGCGGAAGTGCCGGGACATGCGTTCGGTGTCGGGGGTGATGCCGGTGATCAGCTCGAATGCCTCGGTGGCCTGGTGCACCGCCATGTGCCCGCCGTCGCAGACGCGGCAGCCGGCCGCCAGCGCCGCGGTCAGCAGCTCGGTATCCAGCGGCCGGTAGACGATGTCGGCGACCCACAGCCCGGGGTGCAGAAGCTCGGCGGCGAACGGCAGGCCGGGGTGCTCGGCCATGCCGGTGGGCGTGCAGTGCACGACGCCGTCGCTGGCGGGCAGCAGGACCGGCAGCTTGTCCGGGGAGGACGCGTCCACCCGGGATTCGGGGCGACGGGCGGACAGCTCATGTGGCCAGGGCGGTGGCGCGTTCGATGTCGAGGTCGACGATCGTGAGGTGGTCGGCGCCGAGCCGCAGCAATGCATCACCGACGGCGGCGCCTGCGCCTCCCGCGCCGACCAGCACCACGTTGTCGGTGGCGGCGCCGGGCAGGCCCTCGCGGAAGCCGAGCGCGAAACCTGTTGTGTCCGTGTTGTATCCGACGGCGCGCGGTCCGTCGAAGACGACGGTGTTGACCGCGCCGAGTTCGGCCGCGAGTTCGTCGACGTCGTCCAGGTGCTCGATGACGAGCCGCTTGCAGGGGTGGGTGATGTTCAGTGCGTTGAAGCCGAAGGTGCGGGCCCAGTCGAGCACCTCGCCGATGCGCTCGGGCGCAACGCCGACCGCGTTGAGGTCGATCGTCCGATACACGTAGTCGAGGCCCTGTGCGCGACCCTCGGCCATATGCAGCGCGGGGGTGAGCGAGGGGCCGACACCGGTGCCGACGAGCCCGACGAGATAGGGGCGCCATGTACTCCGTCTCCGTAATGTACGAACTAGTACGTACGCAAAGTTCAACACAGTGGCGCGCGATCGCGTCAAGGGTGAAATGTGAGCCGGGTCTCTGCAGCGGCCGGCGGTGAGCCAGCCGACGACGACGTCGCCGATCATCCGGCGCAGGTGATCGCGGGTTGCCGGCTCGGTGAAGTCGATGTCGAACAGGTAGCCGAAGGTGTAGCGATTGGCCACCTGGAACACGCAGTACGCGCTGATCACGATGTGAACGTCGAGGGCGTCGACGTCGTCGCGGAACACGCCTTGCTTTCGCCCGTCCTCGAGAATCTGGTCCAGCAGCGTCTTCGCCGGCCGCGAGAGCGTGCGCAACGACTCCAGTCGGCCGATGAACTCGCCGCGGTGGATGTTCTCGATGGACACCAGCCGGATGAAGTCCTGGTGGGCGATGTGGTGGTCGAAGGTCAGCTCGGCCAGTGCCCGGATGGCGTGCACGGGGTCGGCGTGGTCGACCTGCAGTCGCTGCTCGGCCTGCCGGATGCCGCGATAGGCGTTTTCCAGCACCGCCAGGTAGAGCTGTTCCTTGCCGCCGAAGTAGTAGTAGATCATCCGTTTGGTGGTGCGGGTGCGTTCGGCGATCTCGTCGACGCGGGCGCCGGAATAGCCCTGCTGGGCGAACACCGCGGTGGCGACCTCGAGCAGCTCGGCGCGGGTGCGCTCGGCGTCGCGCAGGGGTTCGGGACGCGGCTCTGCGGTCACATCGGGGAGCTTACTGGCGCGGTGACGTCCCGCGAGGTCGCGAAGGAGCGCGCCGGAATGGCGGTCTCGTGCGAAGCCTCGTCACCTCTTGTGGATGTAACTAACTATTTCGTACATTAGTCGCGTCTGGAGGTCAGCGAATGAAGACATCCATCGCCACGGTGTCGCTGAGCGGCTCGCTCACCGAGAAGCTGCACGCCTGCGCGGCGGCCGGCTTCGACGGCGTCGAACTGTTCGAGCCCGACCTGATCGCCAACGACCACAGCCCCGAGGAGATCCGCGCCCTGGCCCGGCGGCTCGGCCTGTCGCTGGATCTTTACCAGCCGCTGCGCGACATCGAGGGCGTCGACGAGGGCACCTTCGCCGACAACCTGCGTCGCGCGGACGCCACGTTCGCGACCGCGCAACGGCTCGGCATCGGCGTCGTGCTGGTCTGCAGCAACGTCGCCACGGCCTCCGTCGACTCCGACGACGTCTCCGCCGGGCAGCTCGCCGGCTCGGCGACCTGGCCCGGGGCTACGACATCAAGGTGGCGTTCGAGGCGCTGGCCTGGGGCCGCTTCGTCGACGACTACCGCCGCGCCTGGCGCATCGCCGACAAAGCCGACCATCCGAACGTCGGCGTGTGCCTGGACAGCTTTCACGTGCTCTCCCGCGGCCATGATCCGGCGGCCATCGAGGACATCCCGGCCGAGAAGATCTTCTTCCTGCAATTGGCCGATGCGCCGGCGCTGAGCATGGATGTGTTGTCGTGGAGCCGCCACCACCGGCTCTTCCCCGGCGAGGGCGACTTCGACCTGGCGACCTTCGTCTCGCACGTGCTGGCCACCGGCTACGACGGCCCGCTGTCGCTGGAGGTCTTCAACGACACCTTCCGCCAGACCGACCCCGACCGCACCGCGGTGCACGCGTTGCGGTCACTGCTGTGGCTGCAGGACAAGACCGCGGGTCAGCACCGGGAGGGGTGGCGGCGCGATCTGACCACGCTCACTGCGGCCAAGCCGCCCACCGGATTCGACTTCGTCGAACTCAAGGCCGAGGACACCAGCGAGGTGGAGGTGCTGCTGCAGCAGCTCGGCTTTACCCCGAGCGGGCGGCATCGCACCAAGCCGGTGTCGCTGTGGGCGGCAGGCGATGCGCGCGTGGTCCTCAACGAACAGCAGGCCCGCGACCAGATTCCGCACGTGGCCGCCATCGGGCTTCAGGTGCCCGACGCGGCCGCCACCTCACGTCGTGCCGCCGAACTGATGGCGCCGCTGGCCTATCGCAGGACGTACGCGACCGAGCAGGCCCTGGGCGCCGCCGTCGCCCCCGACGGAACCGAGATGTACTGGGTGACCGAGCCGGCCTGGGTCGACGAGTTCGAGAATGGCCTGCCCGCGGCGCCGACGCCGGTGCGCGCCATCGACCACGTCAACCTGTCGCAACCCTGGCAGACCCTCGACGACGCGGTGCTGTTCCTCACCAGTGTGTTCGGCCTGTCCGCGGACACCCCGACGGAGGTGCCGGGTCCAAAAGGCTTGGTGCGCAGTCAATCCATGCGCACGGCCGACGACGCGGTGCGGCTGTTGCTCAACGTCGCCCCGCACGTGCTCGACGACGCCGGCATGCCCCAGCACGTGGCGTTCGCGTGTTCCGACGTGGTCGGGCTGGCCCGCGCCGCCCGCGCCCGAGGCGCCCAGCTGCTGTCCGTTCCGGACAACTACTACGACTATCTGATCGGCCGGTTCGGCCTCGACGAGGCGACCGTCGCCGAGCTGTGCGCGCTGGATCTGCTCTACGACCGCGATGCCGGCGGTGAGTTCGTGCACTTCTACACGCGCACGGTCGGCACGGTGTTCTTCGAATTCGTGCAGCGGCGTGGCCGCTACGACGGGTACGGGACCGACAACGCGCCGGTGCGGCTGGCGGCCCAGCGCGGATGGCGTGTCGGTACCGTACGGGCGTGACCGTTCCCGCACCCACAACCGTGCGTCAGGCCGCCGTACTGGTGGCGCTCGAGGGCGCCGCCGGCATCGTGGCTGCGGTGGTCTACCTGGTGAGCGGCGCGTTGGGCGGCGACGAGCCGGGTTTGAACTTCTTCGGCACGGCCGCCTGGTTCGCGATGGTCGGCGGCGGTGTGCTCGCCGCGGGCTGGGCACTGTGGACGGGCCGGCGCTGGGGCCGCGGCGTCGCGGTGTTCGCCCAGCTGCTGCTGCTGCCGGTGTCGTGGTACGTCGCCGTCGGCTCGCACCAGTGGATCTACGGCGTCCCGATCGCGGCCGTCGCGCTGATCACGTTGGCGCTGCTGTTCAGCCCGTCGGCGTTGCAGTGGCTGGGCGCTCAGGACTCGGCCAGCGCCGACAACTCGGGTCCCGACACCCGGTAGGTGATCCACTCGTCCTGCGGCCTGCCGCCGACGGCGTCGTAGAGGGCGATCGCGTTGACGTTCCAGTCGAGCACCGCCCACGACAGCCGCGTGTAGCCGCCCTCGATGCATTCGCGGGCCAGGGTCGCCAGCATCTTGCGGGCCAGCCCGCGCCGGCGGAAGCGTGGACGCACGTAAAGGTCTTCGAGGTAGATGCCGGCGACACCGTCCCAGGTGGAGAAGTTGCGGAACCACAACGCCCCGGCGGCGGCCTGGCCGTCCACCTCGGCGATATGCCCGTACACCGTCGGATCATCGCCGAAAAGCGCTTCGCCCAACTGACTTTCGGTGACAGTGCAATCCTGGCTCGCCCGCTCGAACTCGGCCAGCTCGTGGATCATCGCCGTCAGTTCCTTTTCGTCGCCGGGCCGGACGCGACGGATATGCTCGGTCATGTGTCTCGACTCCCAGGGCCGCCAGGATCGTGTTGAATTTCGTTGTGGTTTCGTCGACTTCGTCGTCCGGATCTGATTCGGCGACGATGCCGCCGCCGGAATGCGCGACGGCGGTGCGGCGGTCGGCCGTCAGCTGCGCGCAGCGGATCGACACCACCCACCGGCCGTCGCCCCGCTGGTCGCACCAGCCCACCGCGCCCGCGTAGAAGCCGCGGTCACCCTCGAGTTCGGTGATCAGCTCCGCCGCAGCTGCAGCGGGCACGCCGCCCACCGCGGGCGTGGGATGCAGTGCGACCGCCAAATCCAGTGCAGTCGTGAATCTTTCACGTAGACGGCCGGTGATCGGTGTGGACAGATGCCACACCGCGGCGGTCTTGGACAGCTGCGGCTCCGGCGCGATCTCCAGGTCGGCGCACAGCGGGTCCAGCGCCTCGCGCATCGCGTCGACCACCAGCTGGTGTTCGTGCCGGTTCTTGGCCGACGCGGCGAGCGCGGCACCGCTGGCCTCGTCGGCGTCGGGGTCCGCCAGCCGTGGCGCCGATCCGGCGAACGGCCGGCAGGTCACCACGTCGCCGCGGCGGGCCACCAGCAGCTCGGGGCTGGCGCCGACGAGCGCGGCGCCGGAATGCCCACCGCCGGCCGCGGTGAGGTCGACGAAATACGCGTTGGCCGCGGCGTCGTTGGCCATCAGGCGCGCCACGATGGTGCGGACATCCAACGGGCCCTCGGCGGCCAACCGCAACGCCCGGGCCAGCACCACCTTGTGCAGGCCGCTCGCCGGATCCCGCAACCGCTTCAGTGCGGCGCCGATGCGTGCGCGGTGTTCGTCGGGGTCGGGGATCGTCTGCGTGATCCGCACGACCGGCAGCTGGCGCAGCGGCCAGTCGGGCAGCGCCTCGGTGAACTGCACCGACTGCGGACGGATCAGCGCCGCCGGCTGCGACATGTCAAAAGGCAAGGCGCCCACGATGATTGGCGCGCTATGCGAGGCAAGTGCGGCCCGCGCGTCGGACAGTTTTCCGAAGGCGGTGTGCACCCCGTCGGCGATTACCGCCCCGCCGCGCCCGGCGAGCACGAAGACCGGTTCGCGGGTCACCTTGGCTTACACGGATCCTGGTGGCCGGTCAGGCCCTGCGCGATGATCTGCCGGATCCCGCGGTCGAAGCCGAGCACCGCGATCGACGCGGGTGACATCGCGAATCGGATCCCGTTGGAGACCGGCAGTTCGACCCAGCGCGCGATCACCGAGCGGGAGAAGTGCGCGTGGCCGACGAACACCACGTCGCGCGACACCATGTGTGACAGCGCCAACGCGACGGCGCCGTCCGCGCGTTCGGTGACCGCCGCGATGCTCTCGCCGCCCTCGGCGCCGTGCGTCCAGATCAACCAATCGGGCACGGTCTCGCGGATCTGCGGTGTGGTCAAACCCTCGTAGTTGCCGTAGTCCCATTCCTGTAGAAGCGGAGACACCTCGTTGACGGTCAGCCCGGCCAGTTCGGCCGTGTGCAGAGCGCGCCGCATCGGGCTGCTGATCACCAAGGGATTAACCAATTCCAACTCGGCGAGCGCCTCGGCCGCCAGCTTTGCCCGCTCACGGCCGGTCTCGGTGAGCTCGAGGTCGGTGTGGCTGGTGTGCTGGCCCGACCGGGACCATTCCGTCTCACCATGCCGAAGCAACAGCAGCCGATGCTGCAGGACACTCACGCTGACCGATTCTGCCGCACGTCCCATCGCGGGACGCGTGCACGTGCCAGGATGGGCATCGTGACGCGAGTTCTTGCGGTCGCCAATCAAAAGGGTGGGGTCGCCAAAACGACGACGGTTGCATCGCTGGGTGCGGCGATGGAGGAGAAGGGCCGGCGGGTACTGCTGGTCGACCTGGATCCACAGGGGTGTTTGACGTTCTCGCTCGGTCAGGACCCCGACAAGCTGGCGGTGTCGATCCACGAGGTGCTGCTCGGCGAGGTGGAACCGGACGCGGCGCTGCTGGATACGTCCGAGGGCATGACGCTGTTGCCTGCCAACATCGACCTGGCGGGCGCGGAGGCGATGCTGTTGATGCGGGCCGGCCGCGAATACGCGCTCAAGCGGGCGCTGGCCAAGGTCGGCGGCAACTACGACGTGGTGATCATCGACTGCCCGCCGTCGCTGGGCGTGCTCACCCTCAACGGGTTGACCGCCGCCGACGAGGTGATCGTGCCGCTGCAGTGTGAGATGTTGGCGCACCGCGGCGTCGGCCAGTTTCTGCGCACGATCACCGACGTCCAGCAGATCACCAACTCGGACCTGAAGCTGCTCGGCGCGCTACCCACGCTGTACGACTCGCGCACGACGCACAGCCGCGACGTGCTGCTCGACGTGGCCGACCGTTACGACATGCCGGTGCTGGCGCCGCCGATCCCGCGCACGGTGCGGTTCGCCGAGGCCAGCGCGTCGGGGGCTTCGGTGCTGGCCAGCCGGAAGAACAAGGGCGCGCAGGCCTACCGCGAGTTGGCGGAGGCGCTGCTCAAGCATTGGAAGAACGGCAAGGCGCTGGCCACCTTCGCGCCGGAGATCTAACGACCGAATTCTCAGCCCAACGCGACCAGCGTGTCGCCGCGCTGTTCGAGCAGCGTCGAGCCCGCCACCGCCGGAACCACCGGGCCCGACGACGCCGGACGCGACAGCGGAATATGGCGCTCGCCCTTGCCGGTGGCGGGGTCGAAGACGTCGTAGCCGTCGGTGACGGGAACGAGCAGCTTCCCAGCCATGACCGTGCCGGGTCCCAGCGGGGCATCGCCACCCGCCGGAGTGACCGTGTACTTGTAGCGAAGGCCGTTGGCGGAGAACACCATAACGTCCTCGCCGGTCCACCAGGTGATCAGGTCTCCGGCCCGCGACATCGTGGCATCGGGTGACGGCGGCTTGGACAGCAACGTGCTCGCGACCGTGGCACCGGTTTCGTCGACGATGTTCACCATCGGCTTCGGCGTCGGCACGTAGACGGCCGTCGTCGTCTCCGAGACTGCGATCACCCGCGCCCCGGACGCGTCGGTGATGCCCGGCTGCGGCACGTACTTCAGTTCGGGGGTGTCTTCCTCATCCGCCGGCCGCAGCAGCGTCAGCCGCAGATCGGCCTGGTTCGGACAGGACTCGAGCACCGATACCGCAGTCGAGCTCGCTGCCGCCGACACCAGCCGGCAGATCTGCGACGCGGGCGTGCCCGGCTTGATGCGGGCGTCGATCGCGCCGTAGGAAAGCATCCGAACCATGTCCGAGCGCCACATCTCGAGCCGGCTGTCACCGGCCGAGAGCACCGTCGTGCCGTCGGAGGACAGCGTGACTTCCTTATCGGCGTATGCGGTGCGGCTGGGGCCGCGGCGGCCGGTCTTGGCGTCGATCGTGCTGACCTGCCCACAGCCGCGGACGTCGGGGTAGACCGCCACCGCGTAGTGGTACACCCAGGTGACGCCGCACAGGTCGAGGTCGCGCGCATAGCTCCACAGGGTGTTCCCGGTGGCCGGGTCGCGGCCCTCGACGGCGCGGCCGTTTCCGGTCACCGCGGCACCTGCCACGACGAGCGGCATCGTGGTCTTCGGGCTGGGCGCCGTCCACAGCTGGCGCAGCGTCTGCGGCACCACCTTGGCCGGCGTCAGGTTGGGGACGGGTGTGGCGGCGGGCCGGCTGTCCGTGGCGCGCGCGTCACTGGTCCACCAGATCAGCGCGGCGACGACAGCGAGCACCACCACGATCGCCACTGCCGCCAGCACGTCGGCACGGGTGCGACGTTCGGGTTTGACCATCGGGTGGCGTGGACCTCGCTAGGTGGTGCTGGCAGCCGCGGCCTTGCGTGGGCGACGGCGACGACGGCGCCTGCCCTCCTTGGCGGCGTCACCGCCTTGCTCGTCGTCGGCTGTGGCCTGCTCGGTGGTCGCTCCGTTGTGAGCGGTGACGGGCTCGCCACCGCGGGTGCGCCGTCGGTTCCGGTTGCGGTCGCGGGCGGGACGGTCGCCGGAGCGCTCCCTCTTGTCCTTCTCCGCCGACGCGCGCTTGGCCGGCCTGCGCGGTTCGCCGATGGTGCCCTTGGCGTCCGTCGGGATGTCCAGTTCGGCGTACAGATGCGGTGAGCTGGAATAGGTTTCGGCGGGATCGGGGCAATTCAGTCCCAGCGCCTTGTCGATCATCTCCCAGCGGGCCAACTCGTCCCAGTCGACGAGGGTGACCGCGACGCCGTCTTTCCCGGCGCGCCCGGTGCGGCCGATGCGGTGCACGTAGGCCTGCTCGTCCTCGGGGATCTGGTAGTTGATGACGTGGGTGACGTCGTCGATGTCGATGCCGCGTGCGGCCACATCGGTGGCGACGAGGACGTCGATGTCGCCGGTGCGGAACGACTTCAGCGCCTTCTCGCGGGCGGCCTGGCCCAAGTCGCCGTGCACGGCGCCGACCTTGAACCCGCGCTCGGCGAGCTCGTCGGACACCTTCTGGGCGGTGCGCTTGGTGCGGGTGAAGACCATCGTCGCGCCGCGGCCGTTGGCCTGCAGTATCCGGCAGACCAGCTCCACCTTGTCCAGCGCGTGCGCGCGGTAGACGAACTGCTCGGTGGTCGAGTGCACGGCCGAGGAGTGCGGCGCCTCGGCGCGGATGTGAGTCGGCTGGTTCATGAAGCTGCGGGCCAGCGTGATGATCGGGTCCGGCATGGTCGCCGAGAACAGCATCGACTGCCGCTGCTCGGGGATCTGGCGCAGGATGCGTTCGATGTCGGGCAGGAAGCCCAGGTCCAGCATCTCGTCGGCCTCGTCGAGCACCAGCGCGGAAACGCCGCCCAGCTGCAGGTGCCCCTGCTGCGCGAGGTCGAGCAGCCGCCCGGGCGTGCCGACGACGACGTCGGCGCCGGTCTGCAGCGCCTCGATCTGCGGCTCGTACGCGCGTCCGCCGTAGATCGACACGACGCTCAGTTTGCGATCACCGGCGCTGAGGTATTTCGCGGCGGCGGCCAGGTCGCCGGACACCTGCAGGCACAGCTCGCGGGTCGGGACGACGACCAGCGCGCGGGGGATGCCCGTCAGCGTGCGGTCGGTGTCGGTGGTGATGCGCTGCAGCAGCGGCACGCCGAAGGCGTACGTCTTGCCCATGCCGGTGCGGGCCTGGCCGATCAGGTCGTCGCCGGCGAGCGCCATGGGTAGCGTCAGTTCCTGGATGGCAAATGCGTGTTCGATGCCCTGTTCACCGAGTGCGCGCACGATTTCGTCGCGAACTCCGAGTTTGGCAAAAGATAAATTGAGTGCGGTCATGCTAGGTAGACGTAGCCTTTCAAAGTCAATCCTCGTTGCGTCCACGCGCGCACGAGTCTTGACGAAAGCCAGACCACATCGTCTCGATGCCGATCCGCTGGGCCCTGCACTGAGGAGGCGGGCCAACCGTGCACGCACATTTCTTAGGAGCGGCTCGGGCCGCTGCCTGCACCCATGATAGCTGGCCGGGTTTGCCCGAGGGTCGGCGCGCCACGCGGCGTCTAGAGTTAGGCGCATGAATTCGACGCCGCCTGCCTCCCCCGAGCAGATCGGCGACTCGGTGAGCTCAGGCGTGTCGGCCGATCATCCGGGCGTCAACGAGTTGTTCGCACTGCTGGCCTACGGCGAGGTGGCGGCGTTCTACCGGCTCACCGACGAGGCGCGGATGGCGCCCAATCTGCGTGGCCGGATCAACATGGCCAGCATGGCGGCCGCGGAGATGCAGCACTACGAAGTGCTACGAGATGCGCTTGGAGCGCAGGGGAGTCGACGTCGTTCCCGCGATGACGAAGTACGCCTCGGCGCTGGAGAACTACCACCGCCTGACCACGCCGAGCACCTGGCTGGAAGCGCTCGTGAAGACGTATGTCGGCGACGCGCTGGCCGCCGACTTCTACCTCGAGATCGCCGACACGCTGCCCGACGAGATCGCTGACGTCGTGCGCGCGGTGCTGGCGGAGACCGCACACTCGCAATTCGTCGTCTCCGAGGTGCAGGCCGCCGTGACGGCCAGCGAGAAGCAGCGTCACCGGCTGGCCCTGTGGTCGCGCCGGCTGCTCGGTGAGGCCATCACGCAGGCGCAGTATGTGATGGCCGACCACGACGAGCTCGTCGACCTGGTGATGTCCAGCGGCGAGGGCCTGACCCAGATGACGGAGTTCTTCGACCGGCTGCAGCGCACGCACAGCACCCGGATGCGCGAGCTGGGTCTGGCCTGAGCTCTACTTCGTGCACGTCGCGATCATCGAGTTGGTGTTCTGCGCGGCGATCAGCGCGCCGGCGGCGTCGGTGATGCTGCAGTTGAGCTGACCGGCCACGCTCGTCGCGGTCACCGAACTGAGCTCGACGCCCGGATCAAGCACCACGGTCTTCGACCACGGCAGCGCGACGTTGACGTCGGTCTGCAGCGCGCCCTGCTGATCGGTGTAGATCACCGTCACCAGGTCGATCAGCTGCCGGTTGCCGGTCACGGTGTAGGTGATCGTCCGCGGCGACGGCGCAGCTTGCGGCGGGGCCACGCTGGGTTCCGCGCTGGCGGTGGGGCTCGGCGAGACCGTGGTGACGGTTTCTGGCGGCAGCGACGCAGCAGGCGGTACCGCAGGCGTGGTGGCTGGCGGCGCGGACGTGGTCGCGGCCGGCTGGGCGGTGGTCGAAGTAGCGATGGTTGTCGACACCGAACCGCTGTCACCGCCGCCGAGGATGACCACGGTGCAGATCACCGCGACGAGCAAAATCGCGCCGGCCACCCCCGCGACCCAGATCCATCGGCGATCGATCGGCTCGTAGTCGTCGTAGTCCTCGTAGTATGCGTACTCATCGAGGCCCTCGAACTCGTCGACCTCGGGCGGCCCCTCGTAGGGACTACGGATCCGCTCGGTCGGCGCAAGAGAATACGGTGAATGTGCTGTAAAAGGCCTGTTCATGCGGCTATCCCCGGGATCTCGTTTAATGACGCAGCTGATGCTAGCGAGACGCAAGTGACGGATGATGTTGACGCGCTGGGCGTTCGGTCACGGTCCGGACTCGGTTCGGTCGAGTTTTCTCACAGCCGCTTCGCTGACCGCGTAAGTGCCGGTGCGGCATCACGCCGCGGCCGTCCACTAGCCTCCCTACCAAGAGGTATTCGACGAACGGAAAGGGTCAAACGTGGAGGTCAAGATCGGTGTCACGGACAGCCCGCGCGAGCTGAGCTTCAACAGCGCGCAGACGCCGAGCGAGGTGGAGAAGTTGGTCACCGACGCGCTGGGCACACAGTCCGGCGTCCTGACCCTGACGGATGAGAAGGGCCGCCGGTTCCTGGTGCAGACGTCGCGGATCGCCTACGTCGAGATCGGTGCAGCCGATGTGCGTCGGGTCGGGTTCGGCGTCGGCGCGGAAGCGATCAAGACCGGGTAAGCGGCACGTGGGACAGGCCGCCCCAAATGAACTGCACCGTGCCTTCGACGGCGTCGTCCTTCGAAATCGGCCGGTCGTTGTTCAGCCAGTAGCGCGCTGAGTCGACGCTGATGCTGACCAGGCCGACCGCGATCATCCGGGCCCGGTGCGGTTCCAGCCCGGAGTCGTGGCTGATCAGGTCGAACACCGCGTCGGTGCACGCCTCGGTGGCGACCTTGACCTGCGCGGCCACCTGCGGCTCGGACACGTAGTCGTTCTCGAAGATCAGCCGGTAGCCCTGGCCGTCGTGCTCGATGAAGTCGAAGAACGCCGCCACGGCGGCGCGCACCCGCTGCCGGTTGTCGGTCGTGGTGCGCAGCGCTTGGCGCACGCCGGAGACCATTTTGTCGATGTGCAGCGCCAGCACGGCCAGGTAAAGCTCCAGCTTCGACGTAAAGTGTTGGTAGAGAACGGGTTTGCTTACGCCGGCGCGGTCGGCGATCTCGTCCATGCCTGCAGCGTGATAGCCACGGTCGACGAAAACCTCGCTGGCAGCGGCGAGTAACTGCCCACGACGCTCGTCGCGGGGCATCCTGTTGCCCCGCCGGCTTCCCCCGAACCGACGCCGGATTCGGCGTTGGCGAGTTCGCTCATCAAGTCCTCAAATTCCCATGCCCGGGTCGCCGGCATCTGGTCTCGTTTCGCCACGACACTACTACCGTCGCCTGGCTTGAAGGGGCGGGATGCCTCCTGCGCCGCTGTTGGTGGCGCGCCAGAAGTGCAAGTGGTTTGGCCTGTGTCATCCTGTTTCGGTGACTCTACGGCCCGGGGCGTCGCGGGGGCGGTCGCGCTCCCGCCTTGCGCGACGAGTGGCGAGAGCCGCTGCGTGCGCAGCGCGACCCGCTGGCCGGTGATTCCGGCCGGCCCAGGTCCAACCGGGAAGAGCATCGGCGGTGGCGCAAGCAGACCTGGCTGGGCCGCTTCATCTCCACCTACGGCTGGCGGGCCTATGCGCTGCCGGTGCTGGTCGCGCTGACCGCGGTCGTCGTCTACCAGACCATCACCGGAACCAGCGTGCCCGAACCCAAGCAGGCGGAGGGCCCGGTGCAGGGCCCGCCGACCATCGGTGTGGCCAGCACCGCGATCATCGGGGCGCCGCCAAAGGGACTGACCCAGTTCGACGCCAACCTGCCCACCGGGATCCTGCCCGACGGCGGACCGTTCACCGAGGCCGGCGCCAAGACGTGGCACATCGTGCCAGGCACCACACCGAAGGTGGGGGAGGGCACCACCAAGACCTTCACCTACACCGTCGAAATCGAAGACGGCATCGACACCACCACGTTCGGCGGCGATGAGGGCTTCGCCCGGATGGTCAGCGAAACACTGGCCAATCCCAAGAGCTGGACCCACAACCCGCAGTTCGCGTTCGTCCGCATCGACACGGCTTCCGGGGCCAGCCCGATTTCCGGGTGTCGCTGAGCTCGCCGATGACGGTGCGTGAAGGCTGCGGCTACGACATCCAGCTCGAGGCTTCCTGCTACAACCCGGCCTATGTCGACGGGCAGCCCCGGGTCTTCATCAACGAGGCCCGCTGGGTGCGCGGCGCGGTGCCGTTTCAGGGCGATGTCGGCTCGTATCGGCAGTACCTGATCAACCATGAAGTCGGCCACGCCATGGGCTACCAGCGCCACGAGGGATGCGCCGAAAACGGCGCGCTCGCTCCGATCATGATGCAGCAGACGTTCTACCACCGCCAACAACGACGCGGCGAAGTTCGACCCGGAATCCGTCAAGCCCGACGGCAAGACTTGCCGGTTCAACCCGTGGCCGTACCCCATCGCCTGAGCCATTCCTCGCGAGTGACGCGCCGGTCGTCGGGAAGTTATGCCCGGCACACACCGTTGTGGGAAGTGCCTATTCTTGTGGGCGAAAGAGCAATCAAGGAGATTTCGGTGTCCACATCGTTGCCGCCGCTGGTAGAGCCCGGGGGCGAACTGACGCGCGAAGAAGTAGCGCGATACAGCCGTCACCTCATCATCCCGGACCTGGGTTGGACGGGCAGAAGCGGCTGAAGAATGCCCGCGTATTGGTCATCGGTGCTGGCGGGCTGGGCTCGCCGACGCTGCTGTACCTAGCCGCCGCCGGAGTGGGCACCATCGGGATCGTCGAGTTCGACGTGGTCGACGAGTCCAATCTGCAGCGCCAGATCATCCACGGCCAGTCCGACATCGGCCGGTCCAAGGCGCAGAGCGCGCGCGACTCGATCCGCGAGGTCAACCCGCTCGTCGAGGTGCGGCTACACGAGTTGCGGCTGGAGCCCGACAACGCGGTCAACCTGTTCAAGCAGTACGACCTGATTCTGGACGGCACCGACAACTTCGCGACGCGCTACCTGGTCAACGACGCCGCCGTGCTCGCGGGCAAGCCGTACGTCTGGGGTTCGATCTACCGCTTCGAGGGCCAGGTCTCGGTGTTCTGGGAGGACGCCCCCGACGGGCGCGGCCTGAACTACCGCGACCTCTATCCCGAGCCGCCGCCACCCGGCATGGTGCCGTCGTGTGCCGAAGGTGGTGTGCTGGGCATCCTGTGCGCATCGATCGCGTCGGTGATGGGCACCGAGGCCATCAAGCTGATCACCGGCATCGGCGACCCGCTACTGGGCCGGCTGATGGTGTACGACGCGCTCGACATGACCTACCGCACGATCAAGATCCGCAAGGACCCGGCCACGCCGAAGATCACCGAGCTGATCGACTACGAGGAGTTCTGCGGTGTGGTGTCCGAGGCGGCGGCCGAGGCCGCGGCCGATTCCACGATCACCCCGCGTGAGCTTCGCGAGATGCTCGACACGGCAAGCCGCTGGCGCTGATCGACGTGCGCGAGCCCGTCGAATGGGACATCAACCGCATCGAGGGTGCCGAGCTGATCCCGAAGGCGCGTTCGAGTCGGGCGAGGCGCTGGCCAAGTTGCAGGTTGACCGCACGCCGGTGTTCTACTGCAAGACCGGGCGTGCGCTCGGCCGAGGTACTGGCCATCGTGAAGAAGGCCGGCTTCTCCGACGCGATGCACGTACAGGGCGGAATCGTCGCGTGGGGCAAGCAACTCGAGCCCGACATGGTGATGTACTAACGCGCTCGTTACGGCTCGTTTGCCGGACCTCACCTTAGGCTGAGGTGGTGACTGTCGAGCGGCCGCCGGATCATGTGCTGGCGGCGTTTGGCTTGAGTGGTGTCAGCCCCGTACCGCTCGGCTCGAGTTGGGAGGGCGGCTGGCGCTGCGGCGAAGTCGTGCTGTCGATGGTCGCCGACCACGCCCGCGCGGCGTGGTCGGCGAAAGTCCGCGAGACGTTGTTCGTCGACGGCGTGCGGCTGGCCCGGCCGGTGCGCTCGACCGACGGCCGGTACGTGGTGGCGGGCTGGCGGGCCGACACCTACGTCGCAGGCACCCCGGAACCGCGCCACGACGAGGTGGTTTCGGCCGCGGTGCGGCTGCACGAGGCCACCGCCAAACTCGAGCGGCCGCGTTTCCTGACCCAACCGCCGGTCGCGCCGTGGGCCGACGTCGACGTGTTCATCGCTGCCGACCGGGCGGCGTGGGAGGAACGGCCGCTGCACTCGCTGCCGCCGGGTGCGCGGGTGTCGCCGGGATCCGTCCGACGGCCAGCGGTCGATCGAGCTGATCAACCAACTGGCCGCGTTGCGCAGGCCGACCAAGAGCCCCAGCCAGCTGGTCCACGGGGACCTTTACGGCACAGTGCTTTTCGCCGGCACCGCCGCTCCCGGCATCACCGACATCACCCCGTACTGGAGGCCGGCGTCCTGGGCGGCGGGGGTGGTGGTGGTCGACGCGCTGTCGTGGGGCGAGGCCGACGACGGACTCATCGAGCGGTGGAGTCCGCTGCCGGAGTGGCCGCAGATGTTGTTGCGCGCCTTGATGTTCCGGCTCGCTGTGCATGCGCTTGCATCCGCGTTCGACGGCCGCGGCGTTCCCGGGATCTGGCGCGCACGGCGGCGCTGGTCCGCCTGGCGCTTTAGTAGCGCGAGCAGGGCCCCCACACGGCTGGGCCCACGCGCAAGCCGCGGAAATAGGGGAACGCCAGACGTGTCCCAAATCCTCGGAGCGTGTCGGGATCGGCAAATCCGTCATGTCCCTCGGGCTCCATCGCCGGGGCCCACGCGCTCAGAACTCGTGGCGCACCTCTCGCAACGGCACACGGCCGTCGTTAGCCAGCACGCCCTCGGCGCGCAGGAGCTCCAATTGCCGGGTAGTCAGATGCGGTGCCGGGCGGCCGGACGCCCTGATGACGCGATGCCACGGCAGGTCCGATGAGTCGGTTCGCATGATCCAGCCGACGATCCGCGGGCTGGAAAGCCCTGCGGCCTCGGCGATATCGCCGTACGTCGACACCCGTCCCGACGGAATCGATGCGACCAGCGCACGCACGGTTTCGACTTGCTCGTCGGTGACCGCGGGCATCGCTAATCTCGCTCCAGCTGCTTGCGGATCACCGCCGCCGTGTCCACTGGCCGCGCCTGCGCGACCATGTGGTCACAGTCGAACTCCAGGAGCGTGAAGTCGGGGCGTCCATCCAGTCCGGCAACCAAGTCGTCCGTGACGTACGGCGGGTCTGTTTTCGCAGCACGGACCAACGTCATCGGTATTCCATTGGGCGGCAAGTGATTGGACGGGCCAGTTCGCTCCAGTACGACATCATCGCCGGAATGCTGATTCGCCATCCGTGCCTGCCGTTCGGCAATTCCATCAGGTGCTCGTCGAGATCGCGGTCCAGTTCGTCCGGTTCGACCTCACCCCATGAGCCGCCGGCCTTCTCTGCGCGAGCCTCCTCGCGGTCGGTGTAATCCGGCGAGGCGAACATGTCGTCGGCGATATCGCGCATCCATCCGCCGTCCAGGCCGACCGCCGGATCGAGCAGCACCAGCGACGCGACCAGATCCGGCCGCGCCGCAGCGAGACTCAACGCCACCGCCCCGCCGAACGAGTGCCCGACGACCACGACGGGCCCCTCGGCGTCGGCGTCGAGCAGGCTCGGCCAATGCGGCGACATTCGCGTCGAGGTCCACGGCGCCGCCCACGACGATCTGCCGTGCCCGATCAAGTCCGGCGCCACGATCGCGACCTCGGGCAGATGCACCGTCGCCAGCGTCTGCCATCGCCGACCGTGCCCGGTCAGCCCGTGGATGGCCAGGACCTGCGGCGGGCGAGACGGGCCGTACCGGTGCACATGCAAGACATCAGTCACGGTTGTGATGCTGCCAGATATGCTGGCAGTGCGGCGTCGGCCGCTTGTCAGACCCCCGTGGTGTCATGCCCACATGTCCGCACCGCAGACCGACCTGACCCCGACCGCGCTCACCGAACCAGGCATGCGTGGCGTCGTCCGCGTGATCGGTGGGGCGGGAACCGGCAAGAGCACCCTGTTGATTCAAACCGCGGTCGCCCACATCGCCGCGGGCACCGACCCGGAATCGGTTCTGCTGCTGACGGGTTCGGCCCGGCTGGGCACTGCAGGCCCGTGCCGCGATCACCTCCGCCCTGCTGAGTGCCGGCGACCGCGCCGTTGTCCGGGAACCGTTGGTCCGCACCGTGCACTCCTATGCGTTCGCGGTCCTGCGGCTGGCGGCGCAGCGCAACGGCGACCCGCCGCCGCGGCTGATCACCAGCTCCGAGCAGGACGGCATCATCCGCGAACTGCTCGCCGGCGACCTCGAGGACGGCGACGCATCGGCCGTGGCCTGGCCGACGCCGCTGCGGCCCGCGCTGAGCACCGTCGGTTTCGCCACCGAACTGCGCGACCTGTTGGCCCGCTGCACCGAACGCGGCGTCGATCCCCTTGAGCTGCAACGCCTCGGGCGACGCGTGGGTCGCTCCCGAATGGCTGGCCGCCGGCCAGTTCGCGCAGGCCTACGAACAGATCATGCTGCTGCGCTCCGCGGTCGGGATGGCGGCCCCGCAGGCCACCGTGCCCGCCTCGGCGCCGCCGAACTCGTCGGCGCCGCGCTGGAAGCATTCGCCATTGACGCCGACCTGCTGGCCGCCGAACGAAGCCGTATCAAGCTGCTTCTCGTCGACGACGCGCAGCACCTCGATCCGCAGGCCGCCCGGCTGGTGCGCGTGCTGTCGGCGGGCGCCGAGCGCGCCGTCATCGCCGGCGATCCCAACCAGTCGGTGTTCGGCTACCGCGGCGCGGATCCCGCACTGCTGCGCGGGGACGAGCCGGCGATCATCCTGACGGAGTCGCATCGCTGCAGCGCCGCCATCGCGGATGCCATCACCGGCGTCGCCAGCGGCTGCCGGGTGCCGACGCAGGGCCGCCGCGCTGACGCGCGGCCGACGCGCCGCCGGGTTCGGCTGGCCGTGCGCATCGCCGCGTCGCCGCACGCCGAGGCGGCACTGATCGCCGACGCGCTGCGCCGCGCCCATCTGGTCGACGGTGTGCCGTGGTCGCAGATGGCCGTCATCGTGCGCTCGGTCCCGCGGCTGGGTGCGCCCCTTGCGCGCTCGCTGGCCGCCGCCGGGGTTCCAGTCGACTGCCGCAGCCCAACTGCGCCGCTGGCCGAGCAGCCAGCGGTGCGGGCCCTGCTGACGGTCCTCGAAACGACCGCGCAGGGGCTCGACGGCGACCGGGCGCTCTCACTCGTGACCGGGCCGATCGGCCGGGTCGATCCGGTGTCGCTGCGTCAGCTGCGACGCGCACTGCGCCGCGCTGACGGGAGCCAGCCGCCGCGCGAATTTCCCGGATCTGCTCGTCGAGGCCCTCGACCGCGGAGCCGAAAGGCTCTCCACCGAACTGGCGCGTCCGCTGCGGCGCGTCCAGGCGGTGCTCAACGCGGCGCGACGCGGTGTCGACGAGCGGCCAGGATCCGCGGTACACGCTGTGGCAGGCCTGGCAACGTTCCGGTCTGCAGCGGCGCTGGCTCGCGGCCAGCGAGCGCGGCGGCGCCGCCGGCGCGCAGGCCGACCGCGACCTCGACGCCGTCACGGCGCTGTTCGACGTCGCCGAGCAGTACGTGACGCGCACCGCCGGGGCGTCGCTGTCCGGCCTGGTCGACCACGTGAGCGCCGCTGGGACTAGCCGCCGACGCCGCGCGATGCAGCGCCCGGACGCCGACGCGGTCGCGGTGCTCAGCGCGCATTCGGCGCTCGGCCGGGAGTGGGACTTCGTCGTCATCGCCGGGCTGCAGGAAGGGCTGTGGCCCAACATGATTCCGCGCGGAGGCGTGCTCGCGCACCCAACGGCTTGTCGACGTCATGGACGGCGTCGCCACCCCAGACGATCGGGGATTGTCGACCAGGGCGCCGCTGCTCGCCGAGGAGCGGCGGCTGCTGATCGCGGCCATGGGCCGGGCCCGCAGCCGACTGCTGGTCACCGCCGTCGACAGCGACAACGGCGACGATGCGATGCTGCCGTCCTCGTTCTGCTACGAACTCGCCGCACTTGGCGACCGACCCTGATCCCGATGGGCCCGCACCCGTCGCCGCGCCGCGGCGTGTTGGCCCCGGCGGCGCTGGTCGGCCGGCTGCGCGCCGTGGTGTGCGCCGCGTCCGGCGCGGTCGACGACGCGGTGCGCGCCTGTGCGGCAGCGCAATTGGCGCGGCTCGCCGACAGCCGGTGTGCCGGATGCCGACCCGACGCAGTGGTACGGGCATGACGCCGCTGTCCAGCGACGAACCGCTGTGGTGCGGCGACGATCACACGGTGACGCTGTCGCCGTCGACGCTGCAGACGCTGACCGACTGCCCGCTGCGCTGGCTGCTGGAACGCCACGGCGGCACCGACGGCCGCGACGTGCGGTCCGCGCTCGGCTCGCTGCTGCACGCCCTGGTCGCCGATCCGGGCAAGACCGAGAGCCAGATGCCGAACGAGCTCGAGAAGGTCTGGGACAAGCTGCCGTTCGACTCGCATTGGTATTCGCGACAACGAGCTGGCCCGGCACCAGCGCGATGCTGTCGACCTTCGCGCGGTGGCGGGCGCAGAGCCGCCACGAGCTGACCGAGGTCGGCACCGAGGTCGACGTCGACGGCAAGGTCAAGGCGCCGGCACGTGCCGAATACTGCGTTCGGGGCCGCCTCGACCGGCTCGAACGTGACAGCGCAGGCCGGTTGGTCGTCGTCGACATCAAGACCGGCAAGAGTCCCGTCACCAAGGACGACGCGCAGTCGCCACGCCCAGCTGGCGATGTACCAGCTGGCTGTCGCGGAAGGGTCTGCTGCCGCAGGGAGATTCGCCTGGAGGAGGCCGGCTGGTCTACCTCGGCAAGACCAGCGCCGGCGGCGCGACCGAACGCGAACAGGACGCGCTGACGCCCGACGCCCGCGCCGAATGGCGGGAGGTCGTGCAGCAGGCCGCCGCCGCCACTGCAGGGACCGGAGTTCCTCGCGCGCATCAACGACGGCTGCGCGCACTGCCCGGTGCGGTCGATGTGTCCCGGCCCAGGCCGCCGCGGTGGGCGGTCAGTGACGCCGCAGTACAGCCCGGCCGAACTGGCCGACGCGCTGGGCCTTTTCGCGCCAACCGACGAGCAGGCCGCGGTCATCGCCGCACCGCCGGGCCCGCTCGTGGTGATCGCCGGCGCGGGCGCGGGCAAGACCGAGACGATGGCCGCGCGGGTGGTGTGGCTGGTCGCCAACGGATACGCGCAGCCCGGCGAGGTGCTCGGGCTGACGTTCACGCGCAAGGCCGCCGGGCAGCTGCTGCGCCGGGTCCGCACCCGGCTGGCCAGGCTCGCGGGCGCAGGCCTGGCGGAACACCGCGGGTGCAGGCGTCCGACGACCCGGCGACCGTCAGCACGTATCACGCGTTCGCCGGAAACCTGCTGCGCGAACACGGCCTGCTGCTGCCCGTCGAGCCCGACACCCGGCTGCTGTCCGAAACCGAGCTGTGGCAGTTGGCCTTTCGGGTCGTGTGTGAGCATCCGCAGCGTCTGGACACCGAAAAGACGCCCGCCGCCGTGACCGCAATGGTGCTGCGGCTGGCCGGCCAGCTGGCCGAGCACCTCGTCGACACCGAGCAACTGCGCGACACCCACGTCGAGTTGGAACGGCTCGTGCACACGCTGCCCGCCGGCCCCTATCAGCGTGACCGGGGTCCGAGCCAGTGGCTGCTGCGGATGCTGGCCACCCAGACCGAACGCACCGAGCTCGTCCCGCTGATCGACGCGCTGCACACCCGTATGCGCGCCGAGAAAGTGATGGACTTCGGCATGCAGATGGCCGCGGCCGCGCGGCTGGCGTCGGCATTCCCCGCAAGTGGGTGCAGCAGCTGCGGAACCGGTACCGCGTGGTGCTGCTCGACGAGTACCAGGACACCGGGCACGCGCAGCGGGTCGCGCTGTCGTCGTTGTTCGGTCGGCGGGGTCGACGACGAACTCGCGCTCACCGCGGTGGGCGATCCGATCCAGTCGATCTACGGCTGGCGCGGCGCGTCGGCCACCAACCTGCCGCGGTTCACCACCGACTTCCCGCGTTCGGACGGCACCCCCGCCCCGACGTTTGGAGCTGCGCACCAGCTGGCGCAATCCGCCGCGCGCGCTGTATCTGGCCAACGCAGTGTCGGCGGAAGCGCGGCGCCGCTCCGTCGCGGTGCGGGCGCTGCGGCCACGGCCCGGCGCCGAGCCGGGCACCATCCGGTGTGCGCTGCTCTCCGATGTTGCGGCCGAACGTGATTGGGTGGCCGACCATTTGGCGCGATGCTACCACGAGGGCCCTCGCGACGGCGGGCCGGCGCCGACGGCGGCGGTGCTGGTCCGCCGCAACGCCGACGCCGCGCCGATGGCCGAGGCGCTCACCGCGCGAGGCGTCCCGGTCGAGGTGGTCGGCCTGGCCGGTCTGCTGGCGGTGCCCGAGGTCGCCGACGTGGCCGCGATGCTGCGGCTGGTGGCCGACCCGACCGCAGGGGCCGCGGCGATGCGGGTGCTGACCGGGCCCCGCTGGCGGCTGGGCGGCCGAGACATCTCCGCGCTGTGGCGCCGCGCGGTGCGACCTCGACGACGAGCCGGGTGCCCCGCGCATACCTCCAGCCACCGAGCAGATCGTGGCACTCGCCGCGCCCGACGCCGATACCGCCTGTCTGGCCGACGCGATCTGCGACCCGGGACCCGCGGCGGCGCTACTCGCCGACGGGCATCACCCGGATCGTCGCGCTCGGCCGCGAACTGACCGCTCTGCGCGCCCACCTCACCCACCCATTGCCCGATCTGGTCGCCGAGGTGCGTCGCGTACTCGGTGTGGACATCGAGAGCCGAGCAGTCCGGCCGGTTTCGGCGGGGTTGGACGCGGCACCGAGCACCTCGACGCATTCGCCGATGTGGTCGCCGATTTCGCCACCAGGCCCGGCGCGACAGTCCAGGGACTGCTGGCGTATCCTCGACGCCGCCGAACAGGTGGAGAACGGCCTGGCGCCCGCCGTGGTCGCCGTCGCGCATGACCGGGTGCAGATCCTCACCGTGCACGCCGCCAAGGGGTTGGAGTGGCAGGTGGTAGCGGTGCCACACCTGAGCGGTCGGGTGTTCCCGTCCACCGCGTCGGCGCGGACCTGGCTCACCGACGCCGGCGATCTGCCGCCGCTGCTGCGCGGTGACCGGGCGACGGTCTCCGAGCATGGCGTCCCGGTGCTCGACACCTCCGACGTCAACGATCGAAAGAGGTTGTCGGACAAGATCTCCGACCATAAGCGTCGCCTCGAACAGCGTCGCATCGACGAAGAGCGCAGGCTGCTTTACGTGGCGATCACCCGCGCCGAGGACACGCTGCTGCTGTCCGGTCACCATTGGGGCGCCGCCGAGGCCAAACCCCGCGGCCCGTCCGAATTCCTCTGCGAGCTCAAGGACATCATCGAGCAGTCCGACAACACCGCCGCGGGCGACCCGTGCGGTGTCGTCGAGCAGTGGGCGCCGGCCCCTGCCGATGGCGAGCCGAACCCGTTGCGGGACAAGGCTATCGAGGCGGTGTGGCCCACCGACCCGCTCGCTCGCGCCGCGCCGACCTCGACGCGGGCGCCGCGCTGGTGGCGCAGGCCATGTCGGGTGACCTCGCGGGCGACATCGCCGACGCCGACGGATGGGCGGACGACGTCGACGCGCTGCTGGCCGAACGCGAGCCCGCCGCCGAACTGCCCACCGCCGCCGTTGCCCGCGCAACTCTCGGTCAGCACGCTGGTCGAACTCGGCCGCGACCCGGATGCGGTCGCGCAGCGGCTGCGCCGGCGGCTACCGGCGCCGCCCGGATCCACATGCGCTGCTCGGCACCGCATTCCACGATTGGGTGCAGCGGTTCTTCCACGCCGAGCGGCTGTTCGACCTCGACGACCTTCCTGGCGCGGTCGATCGGCGACGCGACGACGGCGAACAGCTGGCCGAGCTGCAGGCCGCGTTCGCGGTATCGCCGTGGGCCGCGCGCACACCCATCGATGTTGAGGTGCCGTTCGACATGGTCGTCGGTGGCCAGTGTCGTGCGTGGCCGCATCGATGCCGTCTTCGCCGACGAAGACGGCGGCGCGACGGTGGTGGACTGGAAGACCGGCGATCCGCCGGACACCCCGGAGGCCAGCCGCCTCGCGGCCGTTCAGCTCGCGGTGTACCGGCTGGCGTGGGCGGCGCTGAAAGGCTGCCCGGTCGAAAAGGTGCGGGCGGCGTTCCACTATGTGCGAACCGGCCAGACGGTCACCCCGGCGCGCTGCCTGGCGCCGACGACCTGGCCGCTCTACTTGAGGCGCGCCGTAGGCGTTGCGAAAGACCTTGAGCGCCGCTGTGATCATCGGAATCTGCAGCGGCAGCCTCGCGATCGCCGCGATCCGCATCGGTAAGGGCTTATTCCGCCACAGTCGAATCAGGTTCACGTTGGCCGGAAACACCGACAGAAACACCGCCACCGCGGCGATCGCACCCAGGCGGGTGCGCGGAGAGAGAAGCAGCGCGCCGCTCGTGAGCTCCGCCACCCCCGAGGCGTACGTGTAGAACCGCGGGCTGCCCGGCAATTCAGCAGGGATGATCGCGTCGTACGGCTTGGGCATCAGAAAATGCGTAGCCCGGCGCCGAGCAGGAGCGCCGCGAGCGATAGGCAGGCGCGGGGCCGGCGAGCTGCTGCAGTTCGGGCGGGGGTGAGGTCATGGTTACATTGTGGCGTGCGCCCACTCGTATCGATGACGGGTCCTCGTGGTTAGAGGCAGGTTGCGACGTCGCCTCGAGGCGATCGAAGAGAACCTGACATCACGACCGGATGCCGCGCTGACCGACATCCTGCGCATTCCCGAGCCGTTCGTCAGCCCCACCCAGCGCATCTTCCGACGCGTGATCTACGCGACGGCGGCGCTGTTTGCGGCCGTTCTGATCGTCTACCTCGACCGGCACGGCTATCGCGACGTCGAGAGCAGCCCGAACCCCATGACCCGCTGTCGTTCCTGGATTGCCTGTACTACGCGACGGTGTCGCTGTCGACCACCGGGCTACGGCGACATCACCCCGGTCACCCCGTCCGCGAGGCTGGTCAACGTCCTGGTGATCACGCCGCTGCGGATCGCCTTCCTGATCGTGCTGATCGGCACCACGGTGGAGACGCTCACCACGCAGTCGCGCCAGGCATTGAAGATCCAGCGATGGAGGAGCAGAGTGCGCAACCACATCGTGATCGTTGGCTACGGCACCAAGGGCAGGACCGCTGCCGCCGCGATGATCGGAGACGAGGTGGCGCCGGCCGACATCGTCGTCGTCGACGAGGATCCGGTCGCCCTGGAACGCGCCAAGAGCGCCGGCCTGGTTACAGTGCGCGGCAGCGCCACAGACTCGGAAGTGCTTCGGCTGGCCAGCGCCCAGCACGCCAGGGCGATCATCGTCGCGACCAACCGAGATGATGCAGCGGTGCTGGTCACCCTCACCGCCCGCGAGTTGGCGCCCAATGCCAAGATCATCGCCGCGGTCCGGGAGGCCGAGAATCAGCACCTGCTCGAGCAGGCCGGCGCGGACTCGACCGTGGTCACCTCCGAGACCTCGGGCCGTCTGCTGGGCATCGCGATACAGACGCCGAGCGTTGTCGAAATGATGGAGGATCTGTTGACCCCCCACGCCGGGTTCGCGATCGCCGAGCGAGAGGTCACCCCGAAGGAGGTCGGCGGCTCGCCCCGGCATCTGACCGACATCGTGCTCGGTGTGGTCCGCAACGGTCGCCTCGAGCGGGTGGACGACCCCGAGGTCGATGCCATCGAGCCCGGCGACCGGCTGCTGTATATCCGCAGCGCGGACGCCGAGCGATGACGTCCTTTCAGCTGCGCAATACTCCGCTGCTGTCCCGCGTCGGTGCCGACCGCGCCGACGCGCTGCGCACCGACGTCGACGCCGCGATGGCCGGATGGGCCGATGCGCTGGTGCTGCGCGTGGACCGCCGCAACCAGGTGCTGATCTCCGGCGGCAAGGTCGTGCTCGGCAAGGCAGCCAAGCTGGGCGACAAACCGCCGGAGAACGCGGTCTTCCTCGGCCGTCTCGCGGACGGCGTGCACGTGTGGGCGGTGCGCGCCGCGCTGGAAGGGCCCGAGGACGCACACGCCGAAACCGAGGTGCTCGATCTTCGCCGCGCCGGCCAGATCTTCGACGATGTCAGCGCACAACTCGTGTCGACGGCGACCGCGCTGCTGAATTGGCATGACAGCGCGCGGTTCAGCGCGATCGACGGCGCACCGACCAAGGCGATCAAGGGCGGCTGGGCGCGCGTCAACGCGACGAATGGACACGAGGAGTTTCCGCGCATCGATCCGGCGGTGATCTGCCTGGTGCACGACGGGCACGACCGCGCGGTGCTGGCCCGGCAGACGGTGTGGCCCGAGCGGCTGTTCTCGCTGCTGGCCGGTTTCGTGGAGGCGGGCGAGTCGTTCGAGTCGTGCGTAGCCCGCGAGATCGCCGAGGAGATCGGGCTGACGGTCACCGATATCCGGTACCTGGGCAGCCAGCCGTGGCCGTTTCCGCGGTCGCTGATGGTCGGCTTCCACGCGTCGGCGACCCGGATCAGGAGTTCTCGTTCAACGACGGTGAGATCGCCGAGGCGGCCTGGTTCACCCGCGCCGAGATCCGCGAAGCCCTCGAGGTCGGCGACTGGAGTAGCGACTCGCCGTCGCGGCTGCTGCTGCCCGGATCGATTTCGATCGCCCGCGAGATCATCGAATCCTGGGCAGCGCTGGACTAACTTTCCAACGCCGGGCCCAGCTCGCGGCAGGAAACCTACGCCACCAGCTTGGCCTTGACCTCGCGTGCGCTCGGGTTCGTCAGCGCCGACCCGTCGGGAAACTTCACCGTCGGCACCGTCTGGTTCCCGCCGTTGACCGACATCACGAATTCCGCGGCGGCGGGATCGGTTTCGATGTCGACCTCGGTGAACGAATTCCTTCCGACTTCAGGGCTTTCTTCAGCCGGACGCAATAGCCGCACCACGTTGTGGTGTACATGGTCAATCCGGAAGCCCGAGCAGCGCTCATAAGCCTGTCAACGTAGCCGATGGCGCCAACATGCCCGCCACCGCTCCCGCTTTTGTCGGCCGCCGCTGCCATGATGGACCGCATGTCGCTTGAGGCCGCCACCTCGTCGCGCGACCAACTCATCGCAGATCTCGACGACGAGCAGCGTGAGGCCGTCCTCGCCGCCCGTGGCCCGGTCTGCGTGCTGGCCGGCGCGGGCACCGGCAAGACCCGCACGATCACTCGCCGCATCGCGCACCTCGTCGCGGCCGGGCACGTCGCGCCGCACCAGGTGCTGGCGGTGACGTTCACGCAGCGGGCCGCCGGTGAGATGCGCGCACGGCTGCGTGCGCTCATCAACGATGAGGCCGGGGGTCCGCGATCCGTACAGGCGATGACGTTTCACGCCGCGGCCCGACGTCAGTTGCATTACTTCTGGCCGCGCGTCGTCGGCGACACCGGATGGCAGCTTCTCGACACCAAGTTCGCGGTCGTGGCCCAGGCCGCCAACCGCGCCGGCATGTCAACCAGCACCGACGACGTGCGTGACCTGGCCGGCGAAATCGAATGGGCCAAGGCGTCTTTGATCAGCCCCGAGGACTACGCCCGGTACGGTCGCGCAGGCCGGGCGTGACATCCCCTTCGACGCGGGCAAGATCGCCACGGTCTACGCCGGCTACGAGACCCTCAAGGCCCGCCGCGACGGCATCGCGCTGCTGGACTTCGACGACCTGCTGCTGCACACCGCCGCGGCGATCGAGAACGACACTGCCGTCGCGCAGGAATTCCGCGACCGCTACCGCTGCTTCGTCGTCGACGAATACCAGGACGTCACACCGCTGCAGCAGCGGGTGCTCGACGCCTGGCTGGGGGAGCGCGACGACCTCACGGTCGTCGGCGACGCGAACCAGACCATCTACTCGTTCACCGGCGCCACACCGCGCTACCTGCTGGACTTTTCGCGACGTTTTCCCGACGCCGCGGTGGTGCGACTGGAGCGCGACTACCGGTCCACCCCGCAGGTGGTGTCGCTGGCGAACCGCGTCATCGCCGCCGCGCGCGGCAGGATGGCGGGCAGCAAGCTGCACCTGGTCGGCCAGCGCGACCCCGGTCCGACGCCGACTTTCACCGAACACACCGACGAGGTCGCCGAGGCCGCGGCGGTCGCCAAGGGCATCAAGCGACTCATCGAATCCGGCACGGCGGCATCGGAAATCGCGGTGCTGTACCGCATCAACGCGCAGTCCGAGGTGTATGAGGAAGCGCTGACCGAAGCGGGCGTGCCGTTCCAGGTGCGCGGCGGCGAAGGGTTCTTCAGCCGCCAGGAGATCCGCCAGGCGCTGGTGGCGCTGCAGCGTGCGGCCGAACGCGACGTCCCGGGTGAACTTCCGGAAGTCGTGCGCGCGGTACTCGAACCGCTCGGCCTGACTGCGCAGCCCCCGCCGGGCACCCGGGCGCGGGAGCGGTGGGAGGCGCTGACCGCGCTGGCCGAACTCGTTGACGAAGAAGTGGCGGTTCGCCCGTCGCTCGATCTGTCCGCGCTGATCACCGAACTGCGGCAGCGCGCCGACGCGCGGCACCCACCGGTGGTGCAGGGCGTCACGCTGGCGTCGTTGCACGCCGCCAAGGGCCTGGAGTGGGACGCGGTGTTCCTGGTCGGGCTTGCCGACGGCACGCTGCCGATCTCTCACGCGTTGTCGCACGGCCCCGACAGCGAACCAGTCGAAGAGGAACGCCGCCTGCTCTACGTCGGAATCACGAGGGCCCGAATGCATTTGGCGCTGAGCTGGGCGCTCGCGCGCACGCCGGGCGGTAGGCAGAGCCGACGCCCGTCGCGCTTCCTCAACGGCATCGCGCCGCAGTCGCCGTCCGACAGCACGCCGGACCGCCCCCGGCGGAAGCGCGGTGCCCCACCACGCTGCCGCGTCTGCAACAGCGCCCTGACCACGCCGCCCGCGATCATGCTGCGGCGCTGCGAGAGCTGCCCGTCGGACATCGACGAAAACCTTTTGGCGCAGCTCAAGGAGTGGCGGCTGCACATCTCCAAGGAGATGAGCGTGCCGGCGTATGTCGTGTTCACCGACAACACGTTGATCGCGATCGCCGAGACGCTGCCGACCGACGACGCCGCATTGGTGGCGATTCCCGGCATCGGTGCGCGCAAGCTCGAGCAGTATGGCGCCGACGTGCTGGCGATGGTCAAAAGCCGCCAATCGTCGTAAAGATCATGCCAAAACCGCTGGTCAGAAATTCGCTTGTGGGTTCGGCCTGATAGCCTTAGCCTCAAGATCACGCAAGTGGAGACTTTCGCGAAAGGAGGGTGCCAAGACATGGAAATCATCAACGCAATGACCGGCGTAGGCGTTGCCGGCATGTCGCGGACCCTCTACGTCGCCGACGCTGCACCAGCCGTCGCGGCGCCTCCCGCGTTTTGGGCACATGCCGCAGGCGCGCCCGCTGCCATTACGCCGCAGCGCAAGCGCCGCAACGCTACCGCGACTCGCGCGTCCGTGGATCGGGGCACCATCTAGGAAAGCCCTCGAGAAGCCGAAAAGGCCACGGACCCGCAGTCACAGGATCCGTGGCCTTCGTCTTTTCACAGAACCGAAGACCTGGTCACAGATCCATCAGAAGACAGATGGCAGACGAAACAACGACCAGGAAGCTGAGGACTGACATGTCGACCGCGATCAGCGCTTGCGCGACGAGCGTCGAATCAGAGACATGCCGTGATGCAACGATGCTGTCGGTGCCGTGCCATGTGAACGAACCAGACCTGTGGTTCGCCGAGAATCCCGGTCGAACTCGAGCGCGCCAAGGCGCTGTGCGCGGATTGCCCGATCCGTCGCGAGTGCCTGGCCGCCGCACTGGAACGCCAAGAGCCGTGGGGCGTTTGGGGCGGCGAGATTCTCGAGCGCGGCACGATCATCGCGCGTAAGCGTCCGCGTGGACGTCCGCGCAAGAACACCGAGGAGAGCCCGGCAGCCGCGTGAGCGCTGCCGGGTTTTCCGGTGTCCGGCCTACACAAAAGCCCGGATGTACTGCGGTGGACAGGGAAGTGCTGACCCAGTTGTGTGGCTGCTTGCCGAATCCAAGACGGATCGCGTAGCAATACGCGGCCGAGAAATACTGCATCAGCTTGCTCGCCGACGATGATGTCGTCGGCCTGGTCCGGTTCCGTGATCATTCCGACGGCGGCCGTCGGAATGTCGGCTTCTTTGCGGACACGTGCGGCGAAGGGAACTTGATAGCCTGGCGCAACCGGAATCTTTGCGTCCGGCGCCGAGCCCCCCGTGGAAACATCCATGAGATCCACCCCCAGCGTCTTTAACCGGTGAGACAACTCGATGGTGTCGTTCACAGTCCAACCTGGTCGCGGGTCGTCGGTGTCGCCGGATAGCCAGTCGGTAGCCGATACTCGGAAGAACAGTGGTAGCTCGTCCGGCCACTGCCGACGGACTGCCTTGACAACTTCCAGCGCGAATCGCATGCGGTTCTCAAGTGATCCACCATATTGGTCAGTGCGGGCGTTTGAGTGCGGCGAGAGGAACTGATGGATCAAATACCCGTGAGCACCGTGAAGTTCGAGCACCTGAAACCCCGCCGCGGCAGCGCGCTGTGCGGAATCGGCGAAAGACTTCACGATCGCTGCGATTTCATCCATGCTGAGTTCAGTAGGCGCGGGGAGTTTTCCAAACGGGATTGGACTCGCACCGACAGTCGGCCAACTTCCCTGCTGCCGAGTCGAATCCGGCCAGGGCCTGCCGGTTGAACCTTTGCGCCCTGCATGTACGAGTTGAATTCCCGGAACCGCTCCTTGGCTGCGAATGAATTCGGTGATGCGCTTAAATGCGTTCTCCTGACGGTCGTTCCACAGTCCTAGGTCATAGTCGCTGCTGCGGCCCTGTGGGTGGATGGCAGTGGCTTCCATCATGACTAGCGCCGCGCCCGCGACTGCTCGTGCGCCCAGATGCTGCAGGTGCCAGTCGGTGAGTGTGCCCGTGTCGGGTCCGTCTGGGACCGCAGCGAACTGCATCATCGGCGACATCCACGCGCGGTGGCCGAAGGTCACATCACGAACAGTGAGAGGTGAGAACAAGTGCACCATGGTCAGTTCCGTTCCTGGCTCGACAACTGACCCGACACAACGACTAAGGCGCGCGGATATTTCGCATCGTCATCGATGTCACCCGAGACCGGCGATTCGGGCCACTGACAATGCGGCGGTGAGTCGCAACAGGTCCCGCGGACGGGACAGCCGCAGACCGATGAGGCCCTCGAGGCGACGAACGCGCTGCAGAACCGTATTGGGGTGTAGATGCAGGACCGCCGCGGCTGCTCGACGGTCGAGGTCGTGGTCCAGAAGGACACGGGCGGTGCGGAGCAACTCGGTGGAATGGTCGTGGTCGTAATCGAGGGCGGACCGACAAGTGTCCGGGCGAACTCTCGAAGCCGCGCAGGGTCATCGAGTTGCAACAGCAGGTGGTCGATTGCGACCTCTTGCAGGTCTATGACGGCCGCGGAGTCGCCGTCAGCGGCCAGATCGAGCGCGCCCCGCACTGTTCGGAACACGCTGGCTAGTTCGTCAAGAGAGGCCGCGGGCGAAACCGCCGCGACGCACCGCTCGATAGTGCCAGAGGCGGTAAGGGATTCGATGAGCCGATTGGCAACGTTGTGGGCGTCCGCGCCGGCGGCCCGTGTCCAGACCATCACCAGATCGCCGTGGTGAATGGCGGCGAGCGGTCGGGTGCGACACCGGCGACGAGCCGGTTGGCGGCGGCCAGCAGCCGCTCCGTCACGGGTCGGCCGCCTGACAGTCGCCCTTCGACGCAACGCACGGCGAGCAGGAGCTGGCCCCCGGACAAGTCAAAGCCCAGGCGCCGCGCCCGATCGAGCAGAGGCGCGACGTCCGTGCGCTCGGCACTCAGCAGATCCGCAACCAAGGAGCCTCGCAGCCGCTGCTCCACCTCGGCGGCTGTGCGTGCACGCAGCAACTCAAGCGCGGTAACGACGGTGGAGTGTTCGATAGCTCGCACATCGAGCCTGGACAGATCGGCGCGATCTGCACGCACGTGAAGACGGGCGACCACTTCGCCGTCGAGCACGACGCCGGCAACCGTGTGCCCATCGGGTTCACGGCGACGATCGAACCGCCGGCTAAGTCGTCGTCGATCGCTGAGGTGGTTACTGGATGCTCCTCCGCACCCCACTCCGCCGCCCCAAGCGTTTCCGCATACACATCCTCGATCAGGACCGGGCGGCCGAGCAGCTCGGCGAGCGCCGTAGCGACACCGGCGACGCCCTCGCCGCGCAGTGCCGTCGCCGTCAACAACCGGTGCACCTCCTCGGCCCGACGCAGTTCCCGAATGGTGTCCTGCTCCCGCGCCCGCAGTTGGGCGGTGCCCAGAGCGATCGCGATCTGAGTGGCCAGCGTCGTGACGAGGCTTATCTCCGCCGCGTCGAATTCGTGGGGCAGTGCGCGATAGCCGTTGAGGGCACCGATGACGGCACCGGCCCGCCGGAGTGGGACCGAGATCAGCGCGCGGTAGCCCTGTTCGTGTGCGACGCCGCCCCATGCAAATCCGGGGTACAGCTCGATGTCTTCCATCGTGACCACGTCGCCTGTCCGAACGCGATGCTGGTCGGTGCTTCTTCGTCCCCGCGAATGTCGAGCAAGATAGGTCGCTCGGCGTTCACCTGTGCGATGTAGTCCGCGGACAGGCCGTATGAGCCGACAATCGTGAGCGCTCGCCGATTCTCGTCGGGCAGGAACGACAGCGCAGAAGTCGTAGTGCAGCAGCGTGCACGCCGTCCGCGCGACTCGGTCCAGCAACTCCTGGACTGGCTCGTCACTACCGACCGCCTCGCCGATACCGGCGAGCGCGTCCAGCCAGCGCTCCAACGACGCTTTGGCACGATGTGTTCGTAAAGACATAGAAGTCAGCATAAGTAGTGTGAATGCAGACATTGCTCAACATCGCCGCCGCCACGCATCGTGATTCCTGGCGGCGACAGCCGTCACAGGCGGAGATCAAGGAGGTTTTCCGTGCGCAGCGCAGGAAGAAGCCGGTTGATCCGATCGGTGTTCGCATTGACGGCCGCAGCCGTACTGGCGACGACGACTGGATGCACCGCAGGTCTCGGAGGCCCGGCGTCATCCCGCGCCGCCCGTGACGGCGTCATCCGCTTCACGTTCGCCCCTGACCCGATCTGGGACTACATGAACGACAGCGGGATCCTCGACGAATTCGAGGAAAAGGGCGTCATGATCGAGACCAGCGCGACCTGGGACGAGTTCGGCCTCTTCGCCGGCGGCCACGCCGACATCATCTCGTCCGCGTCATTCGAGGTGCCCGGGCTCGAGGAACAGACCCAACGCGAGACCGTGGTGATCGGCCGGTACAACTCCGAACGCAGCCGCATCCTGGTGCGTGCCGGCGACTCCGCACATTCCCTGGCCGACCTGCGCGGCAAGCGGCTCGGCGTCTTCACCACGGTCTCGGGCACCCTCGTGTGGAGCGCCCTGGTCAAACAGATGCATGACCTCGACTTGCAAAGCGGCGGAGGCGATTTCGACCTCGTAGTCGCCGACATTCAGAACCTGTCGAACCTGCTGGCACGCGGCGAGATCGAAGCTTGCATCTGCTATCCCGACCTGTCGGCCCGTGAACTGCGAGAAGGCAGCGTCCGCGCCCTCTATGACGGCAAGTCCTCGGCCGAACTGTTCGCCGAACTCAACGCGCCCGGCCATGACGGGCCGATGGGCAACGTCTTCGTCGCGCGCCGCGACTGGGTCGAGGGCCATCCCGCCGAGGTTGCGGCGTTCCTGGACTTGTGGAATCGCGGATTGCAGGAGTGGCGGGCGCACCGCGACAAGATCATCGAACGCTATCCTCAGCACTTTGCCGTCGAGTCACCTGCCGATATCGCTTTCATGAAAGACTTTGTCACCCAACATGATTGGGTCGCTACCGATGTTCGGTTCGACGAGCAGTGGGCAGCCGATGAGAGCTCGATCTTCGACCTGATGCGGCAGACCGGAGTCATCGGCGACGACGTCGAGGACCCGGCGTTCCTCCCGACCGAAGGAGTCAACCGGTGACGCAATCCACGACCATCGCTCGCCGGGTGCCCGCGCCTGACCGTCAACCGCTCCGCCCAAAGCGGCGGCGGATGGCCCGCACCGCCGGGCGGGCGGCACCACCCCGATGGGCGGTCTCGCTGGTCTCCCTGACAGCCGCCGTCGCGCTCTGGGCCGTCGTCGCGGCATGGATCGACGATCCGATCGTCCCCTCACCCGCTGATGTGTTCAGTCGGGTGGTCGCGATCACCGTCTCCGGTGAAGCGTTCACCAATTTCGCGTCGAGCATCGGCAAGATCGCGGCCGGCTTCGCGCTCGCGATGGTGGGCGGGCTGGTGATCGGATTCCTCATGGGCCGAAGTCAATTCATGACGTCGTACTTCTCGCTGCCACTGTTCGCGCTCGGCAACATGCCGGGCCTGACCTACGCGGTATTCGGTCTGCTGATCTTCGGCGTCGGACCCCGCGGGACCGATCGTCGTCTCGGCGCTCGTAGCGCTGCCGTTCATCGCGATGAACGTCGCCGAAGGCGTGCGGTCGGTCGATGGCAGGCTGCTCGGCATGTGCCGCGCGTTCGAGCGCAGCCGCACCGACATCGCCCGACACGTGTACCTGCCCGCGTTGACCACGTTCGTATTCGCCGGTGTCCGTTACGGATTCGCGATGGCATGGAAGGTCGAGGCACTCACCGAGGTATTCGGTGCCCGAGAGGGCGTGGGATTCATGATTCGCCGCGCATACCAGAGTTCCAGGTGGCCGACATGCTCGCCTGGACGACGCTGTTCATCATGGCAATGGTGCTCATCGAGCGGGCCTGGCCCACACCGAGAACCGCTTCTTCGCCTGGCGAAAGGACCTCGCATGACCACCACCGCACTGCGACCCGCGCTGCCGTCCTGGCGCCGGCCAGCTTCGCTCCCGAACGTCTTCGACCGTCGCGATCATTGCGGCACTGCTGAGCATCCTGGCCGCCTGGCAACTGGCCGTTGTCGTCGGCAACCGGATCCCATCGCTCGCCGACACCCTCGACCGTCTGGCAGCCGAGCAGGCCGCCGGCGAGCTGTGGCACCAACCTCGCGATCAGCACCAACCGCTTCGTGCTCGGCCTGGCCGCCGCGCTCGTGGTCGGCGCCGCGCTCGGTGTGCTCATGGGGCTGTCGAGGCTGGCGGATTTGGCATTCTCCGACCTGACGATGGCGGGCTCTGGCGATACCGGCGGTGATCTGGGCGCTGCTCACCACCATGTGGTTCGGGTTCGGCTGGCTCACACCGGTTGTGACGGTGTTCCTGTCCGGGTCTGCCGTTCGTGATCGTCAACATCGCCAAGGCCACCCGGCAGTGCCCGCCGACCTCATATTGATGGCCCGTTCGTTCGGGGTGTCGCGGACTACGGATCCTGCGCGAGATCGTTGCGCCGTCAGTCGCCGGCTCCACCGTCGCCGCCGTGCGTTTCGCAATCATGAGCGCCTGGAACGGATTACTTCTCGCCGAGTGGTTCGGCTCGACCTCCGGAGTCGGCTGGCGCTCGCGCTACTGGTACGACGCCAACCAGCTCGACGGGTTCTTCGCCTGGGTGCTGATCTTCATCCTCGTCTTGGTCATCGCCGACCTGCTGATCCTCGGACCCATCGAGCGCTACGTCACTCGCTGGCGTTCGGCCTGACTCCACCTCAACCCACGAAAGCGAGAAAACCCATGGCCTCCATCGAGATCCGACAATTGGTCAAGGAATTTTGCGACCGCCGCGGCGCCACCACCCGCGTCCTCGACGGCATCGACCTCACCATCTCCGGCGAGACGTTCGTATCCGTCGTCGGCCCGTCAGGCAGCGGCAAGACCACCCTGCTCAACATCGTCTCCGGCATCGAGACTCATACCTCCGGTACCGTCAGTCTGCGCTCGGGCGCGCATGATGCCCGCGTCGGATACGTCTTCCAGGATCCACGGCTGCTGCCATGGCGCACGGTCATGGCCAACCTCGGCTTCGTCCAGCACGAGCGCGACGGTCTGGCGGGATCGTGCCCGTCACTATCTCGACCTGGTCGGGCTGAGCCATCTCGCAGACCGTTTCCCGCACAGCTTTCCGGTGGTCAGCAGCAGCGCATCGGCATCGCGCGGGCATTCGCCGTCGAACCCGACGTGCTGCTCATGGACGAACCCTTCAGCCATCTCGATGCGATGACGTCGCGCACTCTGCGAGAGCATCTCGAGCGGATCTGGCTGGAGTCCCGGCGCACTGTCATGTTCGTGACGCACGACGTCACCGAGGCTGTACAGCTGTCCGATCGCATCGTCGTGCTCGCGCCGGGCGGCCGGTGCACGAGATCATCGAGGTCGACCTCCCGCGGCCTCGCCGCGCGTCCGACCCCGCGGTCGCGGTCCTGCAGGCTGAGGTGCTGGCCCGGTTTGAGGCCCTCGAGGCGCTCGAGACGGCAGCATGAGATCGCCGCGACGTGGCCCGGTCGACATCCACGCACACTGGCTGCCCGAGGATTTGTTCACGCTGCCGCCCGGGTCGCCGTTACCCCCACTGCACGGCCGCGACGGCCAACTGCACCTCGGCGAGTTGCCGCTGTCGATCCAGACCGGCGCGATGAGCGATCCCACGCGGGTACTCGCGGATGTCGAGGCCGCGGGTTTGGGCTCGCGCGTGCTCTCGGCGCCGCCGTTCGCCTTCCCGGTCGCCGACCGCCGGGGTGGACGACTATGTCGCGAGCTTCAACGACGCACTGGCCCGCGTCTGCCGCGATAGCGACGGCCGGCTACTCGGGCTCGGCTTGGTGTCGCTGCACGATCCCGACTCGGCACGCAAGCAGATGGATGCCATCTCGGCGACGGTCGTGTTGCGGGGCATTGCGGTTCCGCCCCTGCTCGATACGGGGTCCTTCGACGTCGCACCGCTGAGGGACACCCTGGTGCTCGCCGCAGAACGCGATCTGGCCGTGCTCGTGCATCCCATGCAGCTACCGCGGCCCGAGTGGTCCTCCTATTACCTGACGAACCTCGTCGGCAACCCTGTCGAAACCGCCACCGCTGCAGCCGCATTGGTGCTCGGCGGCATCCTCGAGGAGATTCCCGAGGCTGCGAATCTGTCTTCGTGCACGGCGGTGGATGCGCACCGGGACTGCTCGGTCGGTGGCAGCACGGCTGGCAGCAGCGGCCGACGTGCGCAAAGCAAGTGCGCGGCCGCCGATCGAGGGGTTCGCGACTCTGTGGTTCGACACGCTCACCCACGACGGGTCCGCGCTCGAGTTGCTCAAAGCACACGCGAGCAGCGAGCCAGTTGATGTGCGGCAGCGACTATCCGTTCGACATGGGACTGGCCCAACCGCTGGACTTTCCGCGCAGCGTGGACATCTACGACGCGCCCTCGAAGCCAATGCCCGCCGCTTCTTCGCACTAGACGAAGGAGAGACCCATGAGTGATGTGACGACGGCATCGGCGCGCCGTCACGACTGGTCCGGGCATCGCGCCATCGTGGTCGGCGGCTCGATCGGCGGCCTGACCACCGCGCTGCTGCTGCGCCACCTCGGCTTCGACGTCTCGGTATTCGAACGGACCCCGACCAACCTCGACGGCCGTGGCGGAGGCATCGTCCTGCAACCCGACACGCTGCGTTGGTTCGCCGAATGCAGCAAGCAGCATCCCGAGCAGGTCAGCACCTCGACCCACCACGTGCAGTACCTCGATCCGAAAACGAAGTGGTGCACCGCGAGTCGGCGCCGTGGAGCTACACCTCGTGGGGCACGTTCTATCGCGCCCTGCTCGCCGACTTCGGTACCGACCGACTACCACCTCGGCGAGTACGCCGCCGGCTTCGACCAGGACGCCGACGGGGTCGCGGTGCGGTTCGCCTCAGGACGCGTCCGAGCGCGCGGACCTCGTCGTCTTCGCCGACGGCATCAGCTCGCCGAGTCGGCGTCGCATCTCGCCGGGAACCGAACTCGAGCTACTCCGGGTACGTCGGCTGGCGCGGAACGGTGCCGGAAAGAGACGTGTCACCGCGGACCTTCGAGTTGCTCCACGACTCGATCAGCTACAGCGTCGCGCCGCATACCCACATCATCGTGTATCCGATCCCTTCACCCGACGGCGGCCTTGCGGTAGGGGAGCGGCTGCTCAACTACGTCTGGTACCGCAACGTGCCCGACGGTCACGCGCTCGACGAGCTGATGACCGACAAGCGCGGCTTCCTCGATCAAGGTGTCGCTGCACGCCCGGCCACGTGCAGGACCGGTTCGTCGACGAAATGCGCTCGGCAGCAATGCGAACTACTCGCTCCGCCGCGGCCGAGGTTGTGCGTGCGCACCGAGGAGCCCTATCTGCAGGCCGTCTACGACGTCTGCGCCGACCGGATGGCGTTGGGCCGGGTCGCGCTGATCGGCGACGCCGCCAGTGCGCCCGGCCGCACGCTGCGGCGGGCACGGCGAAGGCGGCCGCCAACGCGTGGGCGTTGTTCGATGCGCTAGCCGACACCGGCGACATCGCCGAGGCACTCGCGAAGTGGGAACCCGGACAGCTCGAACTCGGACAGCGGCTGCTTCGCCGCGTCAAAGAGATGGGCACGCGCTCGCAGGTTGACTGCACTTGGACCCCCGGTGACCCCGACCTGAGCTTCGGCCTCTACGGCCCGGGCCGATGATGAACGATCGAAAGGACACGAAATGACCAGCACTCCATGACTATCTGACCGACGCGCCGCTGGCGGGTACGCTCGTCGCCACCGACTTTCGACGGCTGGACGGACGAGCTCCGGGCGGAGTTCGACGCCCACGCCCATGATGGGCATGTGGTTCACGGCTACTCAGCGAGAACGAACGCGTCCGCGTCTGGGAAATCCGCCTGGCACCGGGTGAGCGGTTCCACGCCCACCGGCACGTGCTCGACTACTTCTGGACGGCGGTCAACGCGGGCCGCAGCCGCCAGCACACCGCCGACGGCACCACGCGCGAGGTGACTTACACCGCCGGTGAGACTCGGCACTTCACCTTCGCCGCGGGCGAATTCCTACTCCACGACATTGAGAACGTCGGCACAGAAGACCTGGTGTTCACCACCGTCGAGCACCTCGATTCGCCGAATGCGCCTCTGCCGCTGTAGCCGATTGCCGTCTCGCCGAAACTACGGTACATGACAGAATTCAGCGATACTTTCGTCAGAAACCGTAGTCTCGGCGCAACGGGAGCTCAGGCCGCTTCGTTCGGCGAAACCCGGAATCAGTTCTGCCGCAAGTGCTTTGACTGGAATATTCGCATCCAGCTGGCAGGCGATCGCCACGTTTGAGGCGATCACCCGCAGCGGAATCGCCAGCTTCGCCGGGACATCCATCTGCCGGGCCGCCCTGATCTGGCCCGCGGCACGGTCGGGCTTCATGTTCATGGCCGTCATCTTCTGCAGCCACTTGCGGGTGTAGTGGAACATCTCGACCTCGAGGGGTTCGACGTACTGGCGCATCATGTCGTCCATCTCGCGCTTGGACACCTGCTCACCCTTCTGGATGAACCCGATCTTCTGCATGGTGGCAGCAGGTTGTCGTAGTCGTCGTTGACAGCGCGTATCGCGTCGCCAGACCGATTTCGATCGGGATGCCGCCAGGCAGCGGGGCCACCGCACCGAAGTCGATGACGCCCATCTTGTCGCCGGGCAGCAGCATGAAATTGCCCGGGATGTGCGTCGCCGTGCATCATCTCGAGCCGGCGCGGCGCGTCATACGTCAGCTCGAACAGCCGGGTGCCCATCAGATCCCGCTGTTCTTGGGTGCCCTCGCGGATGATCACGCGACAACGGGATGCCCTCGATCCATTCCTGGATCACGACTTTCGGCGCGCTCGCCACGATGTGCGGGACGACGAAATGCGGATGGCCCTCATAGGCTTTGGCGAACGCGCGCTGATTGTCGGCTTCCAGCCGGTAGTCCAGTTCCATTTCCGTGCGTTCGATCAGCTCGTCGACGACGCCTTGGACGTCGGCGCCGGGCGAGAGCTGCTTGAGCACACTGACCATGCGCTGCATGGTCTTCAGGTCGGCGCGCAGCGCCTCGTCGGCGCCCGGGTATTGGATCTTCACGGCGACCTCGCGGCCGTCGGACCACACCGCCTTGTGCACCTGGCCGATGCTTGCCGACGCCACCGGCGACGTCGTCGAACGACGCGAACCGCTTGCCGCCACTTGGTGCCCAGCTGCGCGTCCAGCACGCGGTGCACCTTGTCCGCGGCAAGCGGCGGGGCCTCCCGCTGCAGCTTCGTCAGCGCCTCGCGGTACGGCTTGCCGTACTGATCGGGGATCGCGGCTTCCATGACCGACAGCGCCTGGCCGACCTTCATCGCGCCGCCCTTGAGCTCACCGAGCACGGTGAACAACTGCTGGGCCGCCTTGTCCATCAGTTCGGCGTTGACCTCGTCTTTCGACTTGCCGGTCAGCCGTTTGCCGAAGCCCAGCGCCGCCCGGCCGGCCATGCCGACGGGCAGGCTCGCCAGCTTGGCGTTGCGCGCGGCGCGACCCCGCTTGATGTCAGTCACCAGACCATCATCCATGACGCTTCTGAGCGCCCCGCCACGACTTGCCAACGAACGTTTTCAACACGAACATCGGGGGTGCCGTGACCACCGGCGCGCCACGATCGAACCGGTGTTGACGTCGAACTCCAGCGTGGTGTCCAGCGTCGGCGGCGCTTCTGCAACTCGGCCCGCAGCCGCCGCCGCGCACGGCGCGGATGACCCGGTCGACCTGGTTGAGCGCCAGCGCCGCCGTCGCCAGCACGGTGGCCCGGTCGGCGCTGCCGACGGTGTCGCGCAGCTGCGCCGCAACCGCCGGCCAGGCCGCGTCCCGGTCGCTGCGGTGCAAATCGGCGCACTCCAGACAGCTCGTCACGCCCGGAATGACCAGCGGCCCGACCAGGCCGGCGCCGTCGCGCACCCGCACCGGCAGGTGCGGCACCCGGGCGGCGTGCAGCTCGCGCACCACCCGCGGATCGGCCACCAGGAAGTCCGACAGCACCACCAGGTCGGTCGTCTCCGGCGGTGCCGCTTGAGTGACGCTCGAATACGTCACCCGGGCACCCGAGCAGCGCAGCGCGCTGGCCAGCAGATCCGACAGCGGCCCGCGGCCGTGAATGCGGATCGACGCCGACCGGGTGCGGCGCCTCGCGGCCGACTCGTCACGACGCCGGCATCCACCAGCGACGAAACCAGCTCGGAGGCGTCGATGTCGAAGCGCGACCTGCAGTTCCGCCAGCGTCGCGCCGGACTGCATGGTCCGCAACAGCTCGGCCAGACGCCGCCGCGGTCAGGCCCCGCGGCGGACGCACCAGCACCGCGCGCCGCGGATCCCAGCCCACCTGCACCGCCCCGTCGGGACGCAACAACACGGGCATCGCGGGGTTGAGCGCATAGCGCGTCATGCGACGACTCTGCCACGGAAGCGCGCGACCCTGCGAGTTATCCACAGGGCTCAGTCCTTGGAGTCGTCGTCCCTCTTGTTCCGAGCCCTTTTCCAAGTCGGCGAGGCCTCGTCGATGCCGCTGGTGTCGCCGCCGATCATCCGTCGATGAACCCGGCGGGCTCGTCGAGATCGCTCGGCGCTCGGGCAGCAGATCGGGGTGCTGCCAAACCGCGTCGCGGGCGTCGGCGCCGACGGCCTGTGTCAGCCGCTCCCACAGCACCGCGGCCTCCCGCATCTTGCGCGGCCGCAGCTCCAGCCCGACGAGGGTGGCGAAGGTCTGCTCCGCGGGTCCGCCGGTGGCGCGCCGCCTGCGCAGCGTCTCGCTCAGCGCTGACGCGCCGGGAATCCGGTCGCCCAGCGCGTCGGTCACGACGGTCTGCACCCAGCCCTCGATCAGCGCCAGCAGCGTTTCCAGCCGCTCCAGCGCCGCGGTCTGCTCGGGCGTGGCCTTCGGTTCGAAGATGCCCTGATTGAGCAGCTGCTCCATCTGCGACGGGTCGGTGAGCGACGCCGGGTTGAATCCCGCCGCGAACTCCTCGATGCCGCTCATGTCGATCTTCATGCCCTTGGCGAAGGCCTCGACGGCGTTGAGCAGCTGGCTCGCCAGCCACGGCACGTGGCTGAACAGCCGATGGTGCGCGGCCTCGCGCGCGGCCAGGAAGGTCATGATCTCGCTGCGCGGCTGCTCGAGTCCCTCAGCCAGCGACTCGATGGCCTCGGGCATCAGCGCGGCCACGCCCTTCGGGCCCAGCGGTAGCCCAATGTCGGTGGAGGTCAACACTTCTCGCGACAGCTTGCCCAGCGCCTGGCCCAGCTGCGAGCCGAACGCCATGCCGCCCATCTGCGACATCATCGACAGCAGCGGCCCGGCCATGCTCTTGGCCTCCTCGGGCAGCGCCGAGGCCCACACCGTCGAAATCTGTTCGGCCACCGGGTCGCACAGCCGCTTCCACCTGTCCAGCGTGTTGTCGATCCAGTCGTTGGGGGTCCACGCCACGGCTTTGGTGGTGCCGGCCGGCAGCGCGGTCACCCCGTCCAGCCACGTCTCGGCCAGGTGCACGGCGTCGGAGATCGCCGCGCTGGTCTTCTCCGGGACCGGCGCGACGAAGCCGATCGAGCTCGATCGCCAGCTGCCGGGCCAGGTCGTAGTTCACCGGGCCGGACTGCTTGCCGCCCGCCATGACGTTGCCGGCGCCGCTGAACATCTCGCCGAGCTTGGAGAAGATCTGGCCGAGTTCGGACATGTCGAAGCCGGACCCGAACGGGTCCGACCCGGAATCGCCCGGGCCGGACCCCGAATCGGGGTCCTTCTTGCGCTTGTCGCGCTCGGGGTCGTCCCCGGGGAGAAGCCGAACGGCAGGTCAGCCATGCCCCCAACGGTACTCACCGGCGGCCCGCTCATGCGGGTCCGCGGGTCACGCTCTCAGTGAACCCATCCGCGGGCGCCCTTTACTGTGGGCGGCGTGAACAGGCGGATTTTGACGCTGGTCGTCGCGCTGGTGCCCCTCGTGGCGTTCGGTGTGCTGGTGTCCTTGGTGACGGTGCCGTACGTGTCGCTGGGCCCGGGCCCGACGTTCGACACCCTCGGCGAGGTCGACGGCAAGGAGGTCGTCGACATCGAGGGCACCGAGGTGCATCCGACGACGGGCCATCTGAACATGACCACGGTGTCGCAGCGCGACGACCTGACGCTGGGCCAGGCGATGACCCTGTGGATGTCCGGGCGCGAGCAGCTGGTTCCCCGCGAGCTGGTCTACCCGCCGGACAAGTCCAAGGAAGAGATCGACGAGGCCAACACCACCGACTTCCGCCAGTCCGAGGACAGCGCCGAGTACGCGGCGCTGCACTACCTGAAGTACCCGATGGCGATCACCGTGGAGAACGTCAGCGATCCGGGTCCGTCGCTGGGCAAGCTGCAGCCGGGGCGACGCGATCGACGGCGTCAACGGCAAGCCGGTCGCCAGTCTCGATGAGTTCACCGCGCTGCTGAAGAACACCAAACCGGGCGACACCATCGTGATCGACTACCGCCGCAAGAACGAGCCGCCGGGCGTCGCCACGATCACGTTGGGGTCCAACGCCGACCGCGACTACGGCTACCTCGGGGTGGGCGTGCTCGACGCGCCGTGGGCGCCGTTCACCATCGACTTCAACCTCGCCAACATCGGCGGGCCCTCGGCCGGGCTGATGTTCAGCCTGGCCGTCGTCGACAAGCTCACCACCGGCGACCTCAACGACGGCAAGTTCGTGGCGGGCACCGGCACCATCACCGGGGACGGCGAGGTCGGCTCCATCGGCGGTATCACCCACAAGATCCTGGCTGCCTCCGATGCCGGGGCCTCGGTGTTCCTGGTGCCGGCCGACAACTGCGAGGAGGCCAAGTCCGCGCACGAGGACGGCATTGAACTGGTCAAGGTGGAGAACCTCGGCCAGGCGGTCGACGCGCTGAAGACGCTTTCCGCTGGTGGCGAACCTCCCCGCTGCTGAGAAATCGCCGGGCGGCGAGTGCGTAGAGTTGTGGCACGTCACATCAGACGTTCAAGAACCCAAGACTGGAGTTAACAAGTGGGTATGCGGCCCGCGGCGAGAATGCCGAAGCTGACACGACGTAGCCGGATTCTGATCGCGGTCGCCGTCGCGGCCGTGCTGTTGCTGTTGATCGGGCCGCGGTTCATCGACAAGTACGTGCACTGGCTGTGGTTCGGCGAGCTCGGCTACCGCTCGGTGTTCACCACCGTGCTGTTCACCCAGCATCGTCGTGTTCCTGGTGGTGTCGTGCTGATCGGCGGCGATCGTGTTCGCCGGCGCTCGCGCTGGCCTACCGCACCCGGCCGGTGTTCGTGCCCGACCGGCGGCCCCAACGATCCGGTCGCGCGCTACCGCACCGCGGTGATGACGCGGCTGCGGCTGGTCGGCATCGGCGTCCCGGTGTTCATCGGCTTGCTTGCCGGCATCATCGCGCAGAGCTATTGGGAGACCCGTTCAGCTGTTCATCCACGGCGGCAGCTTCGGGGTCACCGACCCGCAGTTCGGCAAGGACCTCGGTTTCTACGCGTTCGACCTGCCGTTCTACCGGCTGGTGCTGACGTACCTGTTCGCGGCGACGTTCCTCGCGTTCATCGCCAACCTGCTCGGCCATTACCTGTTCGGCGGCATCCGGCTCACCGGTCGTGCCGGGGCGCTGACCCGCTCGGCGCGCATCCAGCTGATCACGCTGGTCGGCGTCCTGATGCTGCTGAAGGCCGTCGCCTACTGGATGGACCGCTACGAGCTGTTGAGCCACACCCGCGGTGGCAAGCCGTTCACCGGCGCCGGCTACACCGACATCAACGCCGTCCTGCCGGCCAAGCTGATCCTGATGGCGATCGCGGTGATCTGCGCGGCGGCGGTGTTCTCCGCGATTGTGTTGCGCGACTTGCGGATTCCGGCGATCGGTGTGGTGCTGCTGCTGCTGTCGTCGCTGATCGTCGGCGCCGGCTGGCCGTTGGTCGTCGAGCAGATCAGCGTCAAACCCAATGCGGCGCAAAAGGAAAGCGAATACATCAGCCGAAGTATCACCGCGACCAGACAGGCCTACGGGCTGACCGACAACGTGGTCACGTACCGCGACTACAGCGGCAATACCCAGGCGACCGCCCAGCAGGTAGCCGCCGATCGGGCGACCACGTCCAACATCCGGTTGCTCGACCCGAACATCGTCAGTCCGGCGTTCACCCAGTTCCAGCAGGGCAAGAACTTCTACTACTTTCCCGACCAGCTGAACATCGACCGCTACCGCGACCGCGACGGCAACCTGCGTGACTATGTCGTTGCCGCACGCGAACTCAACCCGGACAGGTTGATCGACAACCAGCGCAACTGGCAAAACCGCCACACCGTCTACACCCACGGCAACGGCTTCATCGCGTCGCCGGCGAACACCGTGCGGGGTGTCGCAAACGACCCCAACCAGAACGGCGGGTACCCGGAGTTCCTGGCCAGCGTGGTCGGCGCCAACGGCAGCGTGGTGTCCCCGGGGCCGGCCCCGCTGGATCAGCCGCGCATCTACTTCGGCCCGGTCATCGCCAACACGTCGGACGACTACGCGATCGTCGGCCAGAGCGGTGCCGACCGCGAATACGACTACGAGACCAACACGGAGACCAAGAACTACACCTACTCCGGCAGCGGTGGCGTGCCGATCGGCAATGCGCTGGCCCGCTCTGTGTTCGGCGCCAAATTCGCGGAGTGGAACTTTTTGTTCACCGATGCGATCGGCGACAACAGCAAGATCCTCTTCAACCGTGATCCGGCCGAACGGGTGGAGGCGGTGGCACCATGGCTGACCACAGACACCACCGTCTATCCGGCGATCGTGAACAAGAAGATGGTGTGGATCGTCGACGGCTACACCACCCTGGACAATTACCCGTACTCAGAGTTGACGTCGCTGTCGAGCGCCACGGCCGACTCCACCGCGGTGGCGCTCAACCGGTTGCAACCCGACAAGCAGGTGTCCTACATCCGCAACTCCGTCAAGGCCACCGTCGACGCCTATGACGGCACCGTCACGCTGTATGCGCAGGATGAGCAGGATCCGGTGCTGCAGGCGTGGATGAAGGTGTTCCCCGGCACGGTGAAGCCCAAGAGCGACATCTCGAAAGAGTTGCAGGAGCACCTGCGCTATCCCGGAGGACCTGTTCAAGGTGCAGCGTCAGCTGCTGGCCAAGTATCACGTCAACGACCCGGTGACGTTCTTCTCCACGTCGGACTTCTGGGACGTACCGCAGGATCCCCACCCGACCGCCAGCAGCTTCCAGCCGCCGTACTACATCGTCGCCAATAACCTTGCATCGGATAACAATTCGGCGTCGTTCCAACTGACCAGCGCGATGAACCGGTTCCGTCGCGACTTCCTGGCCGCCTACATCAGCGCCAGCTCCGATCCCGACACCTACGGCAAGATCACGGTGCTGACGATTCCGGGACAGGTCAACGGTCCGAAGCTGGCCAACAACGCGATCACCACCGATACGGCGGTGTCCCAGGACATCGGCCTCATCGGTCGCGACAACCAGAACCGTATCCGCTGGGGCAATCTGCTGACATTGCCGGTTGCCCAGGGCGGCCTGCTGTACGTCGAGCCGGTGTACGCCTCACCCGGCGCCACCGACGCGGCCTCGTCGTACCCGCGCCTGATCCGGGTGGCGATGATGTATGAGGACAGGGTCGGCTACGGGCCCACCGTGCGCGACGCGCTCACGGAACTGTTCGGGCCGGGTGCCGACGCCACGGCCACCGGGCCGGCGCCGGTAGCGGGGCAGAACGGTCGTCCCGCTGCGCAGCCGCAGACCGATGGTCAGCCGCCCGCGGCGCAGCCGCCGGAGAATCGGGCCGGCCAGGCTCCGGAAGTGCCCGCGCCGGCGGCCATTCCGCCGGGGCCGGGCGGCCAGATGCAGTTGTCGGAGGCCAAAGCCGCTGCGCTGCAAGAGGTTAACTCCGCACTGGATGCGGTGCGTCAAGCGCAGCAGAGCGGGAACTTCGCGGATTACGGCCAAGCGCTGCAGCGCCTGGACGACGCCATGGGCAAGTACCAGTCTGCCCGTTGACCCTCCTCGCGAGCGTGCGCGTTTGTCGGCCGACACGCCGTGAAATGCCGACATTTTGCGCACGCTCGTGGCGGGCATCAGGCGATTTGGAAGTGGGGCCCCTCCTTCGGTAACCTGGCGTTTACCCATCGCGGGGTGGAGCAGCTCGGTAGCTCGCTGGGCTCATAACCCAGAGGTCGCAGGTTCGAATCCTGTCCCCGCTACTAAAGAAAGTGGCCCTGACCAGGCCGAACGGCCGCCAGCATCAGCTGGCGGTCGTTTCGTTTTGTGAACGTTGTGAACGAGCGGCGGTCGGCGTCGGTCGTTCGTGAGCCGTCGTGGACAACCACCTCGCGCGTACACCCGGGCATCTGAGTCGGCACGCACGAATCCGGCCGGCCCAGCACCTCTGGGGTCCGGCCGGATCATCCATACTTCGACGACTGCGTCAGCCTCGCGGCTCACACGCCGCCGTCACGGCAGCGGCTGGCGTCGAGTTCACATGGGCCTCATCTCAGCTGGTCGCGTCCGGCGACGGCGCCGCGCAGGCCAGCAGGGCGCCGACGACGAAGACGCCGGTCGCCAGGTAGATCGGGCCGAGGTGGCTCAGGGTGTCGAAGTGGTTGGTGATTACCTTGTCGAGCTTGCTGATCTCTACTCGTGGCACTTCGTCCGGACCTGCGATGGACTTCCTGGTCCGCTCCGGATTCTTCGCCTGCTCCTTCGCACTCCATAACAATGCGGCACGGTAGTTCTACTCGCTCGGGCGCGACGGCATCCTGCCACACGCTCTCGGACGAACGCACCAAGTACAAGCCACCGCACACCGCCGCAGGCCTACAGGCTGCTATCGCGATCACCACCGTCGCCCTTTTGCGCTCGGTTGTGCGACCGAAAGGAAACGGCACCGGCAACTCTGGCGGATTGACCTCGTCCGCGGAACGCCGAATCACAGCCCGGTACCGAACCGCGAACCCGTGGACTCGGCGGTGCTGGCGAACGGCGACGAGGTGCAGATCGGCAAATTTCGACTGGTGTTTCTGACCGGCCCCACAACCGGCGACACTGAGAGCGTGACCAGCTAATGCGCTGACCGCACCTCGCTTTTGACACGGGTCACCCGCGGTTTCTCCGAGGATCTGTGCCGCAGTCAGCTCCCCAGCGGGGCAAGGCGGGGACGACGGTTGTGATGCTGAGATTGGACCTAGCCGTGCCGACGACGCCCACGGTTAAGGCCGCGGACGCCCTACTTGGGGCCTGGGAGCCCGGTCGTCTTACCTGCGTGCACAGAATTGATTGCGGCACAACATGATAACGAAACGGCGACCGCATTCGTGGATAAGCATATTAACCCACATGTCGCCTGTTCAAGGGGACACCGACGCGACTCATTTCGCCCGCTGCAGCTGAGTATTTGCCAACACCAATGTGTTTCGCCGTCGAGCCACGGAATACTGCCGGTGTGATGGTAATGGCGTGCGGTGACCGCCCATGCCGGTTGTTACTCGGCGACCCGCAAGTTCTGCAGGCCATACTCCACAAGTTCCAGCATGGCGGTCTGAATCGTGTCGCGAAGTTGCGCGACCAATCGCCGATCTACGTCGACCACGCTCTCGGAAACTGAGATGGCAGCTTCAAACGCTTCCAGCTCTTCGTCTGCCGCCTTCGTTATTCGACGCACTGGGTCGGCGACGGCTTCGTCGTCAGTCAGCATCATGATAGCGATGGCGTGACCATATATCCGCCGATAGGTGCGCGAAAGACCCTCTGAAACAACGGATTTCGCCTCTATGGTTATCTGATCCGTCGAGGCCCAGGGATGGGTCGGATCGATTTTGTTGGCAAGCGCGGCGATCCGATTGATAATGGCGTCGCTCGGAGATGGGCGTTCGCTCAACGCCGTGATCAGATCGATGATCTCGGATCTCAACTTGTCGGTTCGTGCGTCCACTCGTCGTTGCTCGAGCTGGTTGATCGCCCGTCGGAGAGTCTTTGTGCTGAACCAGACGCTCACGACCACCGCGATCAGCGCCACCGCCACCGTCGCCAAGCTCGCCCATTCGCCGACGTATTGCCAACCCACAACGGCGTTGCTCATAGACGTGGACTCTAGACACACAGCCCGGTCGGCGGGCTCCGGCTAAACACAGGCAACCTGGCTGGCTGCGCCGACCTGTTCCATAAGGGCTACACCGCCGTCTACCAATTCACCTGCGAAAAGGCATAGCTCAGCTGGGTCGGCGAGCACTCCGCAGGGTATCCGCATAGCTGGACTGGCCCGAGGCGCCGACCGAGAACCCAGGCCGACCGAGAACCCAGGCCGACCGAGAACCCAGGGAGATGATCAGAGTGAACGAGGTACGGGGAATCGCAGCCTTTAGAACACCGACGTCACTCGGCGAGGGCGTAGGCCACCGCGTCGTGGAAACTTAGTGAGCGGCCCTCCTCGTGAGCAGCCTCGTATGCTTCCGGATCAAGCGCATCACGCGTGCGGCGGTCGCATTCATCGTGGAAGACAGGCAAATTCGGAAACAGGAATACGTAATTGCCAACGGTGCGACCGACTGTCTCGGCGGCGCCCATCAGGGCGACGGCGCGCGCCGGCTTGGCATCCGCGGCGGCGATCCAGGCCAGCGCCTCTAAGTACGTCGCGGCCGTTCGCCTATCGTCGAGGTGCTTGGCCAGCCGGAGTCCCTGTTTGAATACGTTGGCGGCGTGGTGGCGGTCACTCTTGAGCCAGCTATCGAGGCCTATGCCCAATAACGCCCATGTGCGATACACCGATTCGCCGTGTGATTCCGCCAGGGCGTGCACTTTTTGATTCCACGCGAGCGCCTCTGCCGCATCCCCTCGCATTTCGTACGCCCTTGCGAGCAACAGCTGCGCAGACGCGCGGATGGTGAGGTTGCCGCATGCGTCGACGGCCTCGGCGAGGCGCCTGCATGCGCGATCGGGGTCGCCGCCCAACATTGCTGCGAACCCGTCGGCGATGGCAACAAGCGCGTGCGCCGCTGGGTCGGCCAGCTGCCCAGCCAGCTGCTCGGCCACCTCCTGTGCCTCTCGCGCCCGAGCCGCCGCTTCCTGCACATCACCCTGGAGGCTGGCCAGCACGCTGGCGTAGTAGATCGCTTCGACCCGTTCATATGTCGGCTCCGGTGGCGTACGGGCCAACGCCTGGTCGAGCCAGCGGCGTCCCTCACCAACCAGTCCATGGGCAATCCAAAATGGGCTCAGCTCGGCGGCCATCCCGGCTGCGGCCTCGGGGGAGTTGGTCAGGCTGAACTCCACCGCCTCGCGCAGATTTGGCATCTCCTGGTCGAGGCGCTTGATCCACTCGATTTGCCGGGCACTGAACCACTCGTCCGCGGCGTCACGCGCTAATCGTTGGTACCAGTCCAGGTGCCGACGGCGCAGTTCGGGATACTCGTTGGTTGCCTTGATCTTCTCGCGGCCGTAATCGCGCAGGGTCTCAAGCAGCCGGAAGCGCACCGGGCCCGTTGATTCCGCGCGGATGAGGATGGACTTGTCCACCAGCGCGGTCAGCAGATCGTCCACGTCCTCCGGGCCCACGTCTCCGCCGCAAATGTCTTCTGCGGCTTCGAGTTCGAAGCTGCCGGCGAACACCGAGAGCCGGCCCCACAGCTGTTGTTCGGCGGGCGTGCACAGGTCATAGCTCCAGCCGACGCTCCAGCCCAGGGTCTGCTGCCGCGTCGGCGCACCCCGGCTACCGCGGGTCAACACCGTGTACCGGTCGGCCAGCCGCTGCAGAAGCTGCTCCGGCGACATCGCCCGCAACCGCGCCGCGGCCAGCTCAATCGCCAACGGCAGCCCATCCAGGCGGGAGCAGATCTGGGTGACGGTCGCTTTGTTGTCCTCGGTGAGTCGAAATCCCGGAAGTGCGGCGGCGGCGCGCTCGGCGAACAACGCCACCGCGTCGAATCCGGGGAGGCCGCCCAGCGTCGGCTCGGGGTCGACTTCGGGAAACGCCAACGGGGACAATCGCAGCACCGCTTCCCCGCCGATGCTGAGGGCCTCGCGGCTGGTCGCCATGATCCGCAGGTCCGGGGAGGCCCGCAGCAGCGTCTCGGCCAGTTTCGCGGCGGCGTCCACCACGTGCTCGCAGTTGTCGAGCACCAGCAGCAGTTTGCGTGAGCACACGAAGTCGATGAGCACCTCATTCAGCGGTTTGGTCGGCTCGTCACGCAAGTCCAATCCCGCTGCGACCACATCCATCAGGGAGGACGGGTCGCGCAGCTCACCCAGCTCCACCAACCGCACGCCGTGCAGGAAATCGGCGGCCACGTCGGCCGCGGCGCGCAGCGCCAGCCGGGTTTTGCCCACCCCGCCGATCCCGGTCAAGGTCACCAGACGAGATGTCGCCAAGAGGGTCTTCACCTCGGCCAACTCCTCGCGGCGACCGACAAAGCTGTTCAGCTCCAGCGGGATGTTGCTGAGCGTGCGGGGGGCACCGACAGAAGCGGTTGCCTGTGGCATCGGTCGATCGAGTTCCCCTTCAGTACCGGTCGCCATCTCGTCGACGGGGAAGCCGTGTCGCGCTTGGGCCTGCTGAAGTTCTTCACCCAGCGCAAGCGGCGAGGGGCGGTCGTGCGGATCACGGGACATCGCGTCGTTGACGACGGCAGCGATGTCGTCGGATATTCCACTGTCGCGCAGGTCCGGCGCCGCTTCCGTCGCGATCCGCAGGAATTGCGTCACCACCTGCTCGCCGCTGCGTCGCTCGAATGCGGCGTGGCCGGTGAGCGCGCAGAACAATGTTGCGCCCAACCCATACACGTCGGAGGCCGCGCTGGGGGGATCGCCGCTGAGGATCTCGGGCGCGGTGAATGCGGGTGAGCCGGTGAAGGTTCCGGTGGCAGTCTTGAACCCGCCGCTGATGTGGGCGATGCCGAAGTCGCTCAACGCCGGCTCGCCGTAGTGGGTGTAGAGGATGTTCGCCGGTTTGATGTCGCGATGCAGGATCGGGACGCGGTGCGCGGTCGCCAATGCGCCAGCCATCCTCACGCCGAGCCGCAGCACCTCGTCGAGCGGCAGCGGGCCGACCCGGCGGATCCGTGCGTCCAGCGAACCGCGACGGTGAAACTGCATCACCAGGTACGGATGGCCGCCTTCGGTTTCGCCGACCTGCAGCACGCCGACGATGTTCGGGTGGCCGGTCAGCCGGCCCATCGCCCGCTGCTCACGCAGGAACCGCTCCCGGTTTTCGTCGAGATCGGTGGTGAGCACCTTGACCGCCACCGTGCGGTCCAGGGCGAGCTGGGTGCAGCGATAGACGATCCCGAAACCGCCCCGGCCGATCTCTTCGGCGTCGTCGAATCCGGCCGCACGCAACTCCGAAACGACGGCGGGGCCCACGTCGCGCTGCGTCTCGAACAGATTCCGATCCGTCATCGGCTACCTGCGATTCACCCGGTTGCCGCTTCAGCGTACCTCCGAAAACAAACCACCCTTGGCGGCGATGACGCGGTCACAATGCGCAACAAGACCCAGTGCATTGCTTATGGAACGCGACACACGTCAGCGGATAGTCGTCACGGCCTCGCGGCTGTTTCAGCGCGACGGCTACCAAGCGACAAACTGGCGGCAGCCGATCAAGGAGGCAGGGCGGGACAATTGGGAAGCCTTTGATCTGCTTCGGCTGCAAGCGAGATGCGTTCAGCCCGAGACCGGCATTGGCCGCCGCCGCGCTGGCGGTTCAGGCCAATGCTTCAGTTTCGTGGGATGAGGTTTGACGTGCTGATGCGGTGGCGGGTTTCGATCAGCCGGACGGCGCCGGATAGTGACCGCATCGAGATCGAGTGCGTGGTGGCCCGGTCCGCGGAGTAGCGCACCCCGCGCAGCAGCTCCCCGTCCGTGACACCCGTCGCGGCCACGAAGACGTTGTCGCTCCGCACCATGTCGTCCAGGGTGAGGACCTTCTCCACGTCGTACCCGGCCTCTCGGGCTCGGCGGCGCTCGTCGTCGTCCCGGGGATAGAGCCGGCCGTAGAACGCGCCGCCGAGGCACTTCAGGGCACACGCCGCCAGCACACCCTCGGGCGTCCCGCCGATGCCCACCATGAGGTCGACGTTGGTCTCCGGGCTCGCGGCCATAATCGCTCCGGCCACGTCGCCGTCGAGCAGGAATTTGATGCGCGAGCCCACTTCCCGCACTCGCCGGACCAGGTCGGCTTCGTGCCGGGGCCGGTCGAGGATGCACACCGTCAGCTCTGGCACCGCCAGCCCGCGGGCCTTCGCAATCTGTGCGAGGGTTGTCTCGATCGGGTCGGTGAGGTCGACTACGTCCGCGAGGTCCGCGGCGCACGCGATCTTCTCCATGTAGACGCACGGGCCCGGGTCGAACATCGTGTGCCGCTCGGCTACCGCGACGATCGCCAGCGCATTCGGCAGGCTCTTGGCCGTTAGCGTGGTGCCGTCCACCGGGTCGACCGCGAAGTCGACCTCCGGGCCGGAGCCGTCGCCTACCTCCTCGCCGTTGTAGAGCATCGGCGCTTCGTCCTTCTCGCCCTCGCCGATGACGACGGTGCCGCGCATGGAGATCGTGTTCAGCACCGGGCGCATCGCGTCCACTGCTGCCTGGTCGACCAGCTCCTTGTCGCCGCGCCCCAGGTGCCGGGACGCGGCGATTGCCGCGGCCTCAGTGGCGCGCACAAGCTCCAGCGCAAGATTGCGGTCAAGTTTCGCGACGGTCTGGCCACTACCGGTCATGGTCGAATGCTTTCTCATTTGACTTGACGGCGGGCTCATTTGACATAACGGCGGGTTGCGGACGATGGCAGTTCGGCGCCCGGCTCATTCAGCGGACTTGGTGCGCCAACCATCCGGTCTCACCATGGCGCGACAACGGGATGCAAGAACGCCACTGGTGTGTGACGGCAGGCTGTAGAGCGCGAGGTCGTAATAGGTTCCGGACACGCCCTGGTTCGGGGTTGAGCTGAATCCCGACGTCGCCGCTGGTGCGCCCGATCGCGCGTTGACTTCTCAGCTGTCCCGCGCTGCCGCCGCCGCGAGATCGGCTGCGAGGCGGACGAGCTCAGGCTGGACGCCGGGGACGGCCGCCATGGCTCCGCTCGACTCCAGGCTCAACGGGGCGCCCGCGTAGTCGGTGCATATCGCTCCCGCCGCGTGAGCGATCGCATGCCCGGCGACGACGTCGTACGGGTTGTTGTGGGCCAGCAGCATGCCTTGGATCCGGCCGGTGACGAGCCACGCCCAGAGCACCGACGCCGCGCCCACGCAGCGAAAGCGCAACGCCCGTCGGTGCACGCTCGCGGTCAGTTCGAGGTACGTATCCAGCCGGGCACCGCCGCGGTGGAAGGCGTCGCCCATCCCGATGATCCCGTCCTCGAGCGAACTGACGTCGGCCAGCGTTCCCGAGTCGACCCGTACGCCGAGGAACGGCAGGTCGATCACGCCCAGTGTCGGCACGCCGTCTTCGAGCAGGCCGAGCATCACTCCGCACAGCGGTGACCCGGTCGCATAGTTGATAGTCCCGTCGAGCGGATCCGCGACCCAGACCCTGCCCGAGTCGAGAGCCGCCCCGCCGCCCTCTTCGCCGTAGAAGCCGATCTCCGGAGTGGATGCCGCGAGCGAGCGCTGCATCGCCGACTCGCTGGCCAGGTCCACGTCGGTGAGGAAGTCCTTGGCCGCCTTGGTGATCCGCTCGTGCGGCCGGGCACGCCCGTCCCGCAGGATCGCGACCGCTTCATCAAGCGCGGCGTGCGCCGCCACCAGTTCTGGCCTCACGCGGGCATCGTAGTTCCGAACTGTCGTGCCGCCGTACTGTCCCGCCGGTGCGACATCGGTCACCGCTACGACATGTGGCGGTTGACTCCTTCCAGGACCCTTGCGGCGCCCGTTCACGCCTCGTGCCGTTTCGGTCCCGAATGGCTTCAGATCACACTTGACATCTGATGTGCGCTGGGTCACACTTCTGACGTCAGACATCAGATGTCCAGGGGGTTTGACGGTGGCGCTTCCCGAGGAACTCGCGGACGAGCTTCTCGAGTCGATCGTTGACGGGCAGTTCCCGGTCGACTCGGTTCTGCCCTCGGAGGGGGAGCTGGCCCTGAAGTACGGGATGAGCCGATTGACGGTTCGCGAAGCCGTGCGAATCCTGCGGTCGCAGAACATCGTGACCATCCGTCGCGGTCGCGGCACGTTCGTCAACTCGCCCCACGCATGGACCTCGCTGGATGCTGTCGTGCGCATCGAGGAACGGCGGTCGCATTCTGGGCATGTATCGGCGCGCCTGCTTGAGGCCCGGCGGATGGTCGAGGTCGGCGCAGCGCAGTTGGCGGCCATCAACCGGTCGAAGGAGGATCTCGACTCACTTGCCGCCAGCATCGAGGAGATGCGGCTGGCCCACAGGTCGAACCGGGTCGATCTCTTTGTCGAGGCGGACATCGCCTTTCACGACGTGATCATGCACGCGACCGCAAACATGTTCATTCCGTTCATGTTTGAGCCATTCGGAAATCTGCTGGTCAATGCGCGCACCGAGACGTCGGCGATCCCGGAGATCCAGGTCAACGCCATCGCCGCACACGAAGAGATTCTCCAGGCACTCACCGCCGGTGATCCCCAGCGGAG
>CAVXVJ010000011.1:0-37561 GCA_963765155.1 uncultured Actinomycetota bacterium | reverse complement strand
TGGCTGACCATCCTCTGGCTTGGCCCCTTCCTGGGGGCCGGCATCGTGCTCCTATTGCCACCGGCGCAACGCAGACACGCCAAATGGATTGGCCTGGTTGCTTCGATGGCGGTACTGGGCGTGGTCGCGGTACTGGTCGCCCGATTCGATACGGCCGGCAGAGCAATATCAGTTTGTCGAATCCCACCCGTGGATAACGGCTTTCGGAAGCACTTACAGCGTCGGGGTCGACGGCATTGCGCTTGTCTTGTTAGTCCTCACCGCCGTGCTGGTGCCGCTGCTGATCATCGCTAGTTGGGACGACGCCGGCGACCACCGATTCGGTGGGCCCATGTACGTCGCGCTGATGCTGGGCGTTGAGGCAATGGTCTTGATTTCGCTCGTCGCGCTCGACGTGCTGCTGTTCTACGTCTTCTTCGAGGCCATGCTCATCCCGATGTACTTCCTGATCGGTCGGTACGGAGGTTCGGGCAGGTCGCAAGCCGCGCTGAAGTTCCTGCTGTACAACCTGATCGGCGGGCTCGTCATGCTCGCCGCGGTCATCGGCCTCTACTGCGGCGACCGCGAACGCCGGCCATGGCACGCTTGACTTCCGGCAACTCGTGGATACTGCCCGCGATGCGGACCCCACCGTCCAGAAGCTCTTGTTCTTGGGCTTCATGTTCGCGTTCGCGGTCAAGGCACCGCTGTGGCCATTTCATACCTGGCTACCCGGCGTTGCGACATCGGCGAAACCGGCGACCGCGGTGCTGATGATGGCGGTCGTGGACAAGGTCGGCACGTTCGGCATGCTGCGCTACTGCCTTCAGCTTTTCCCCGACGCATCAACGTATTTCCGGCCACTGATCATCACGCTGGCGGTGATCGGGATCGTGTACGGGGCGATCGTGGCGATCGGGCAGACCGACGTCATGCGGTTGATCGCCTACACGTCGATATCCCACTTCGGGTTCATCATCCTCGGCATCTTCGTGATGACCAGCCAGAGCCAATCCGGCTCTACGCTGTACATGGTCAACCACGGCATCTCCACGGCGGCGCTGTTCCTGATCGCCGGATTCCTGGTGTCGCGCAGAGGCACTCGCCTGATCAACGCCTACGGCGGGGTACAGAAGGTCGCGCCGATGCTCGCCGGAACATTCCTGGTCGCCGGACTGTCGGCACTGGCCCTGCCCGGCCTGGCCCCGTTCGTCAGCGAATTCCTGGTCCTCATCGGCACATTCACGCGTTACCCGGTGGCGGCGGTCGCAGCGGCCATTGCGCTCGTGCTATCCGCCATCTACGTGCTGTGGATGTACCAGCGCATGATGACCGGCCCCGTCACCGACGGCAACGACCGCCTACACGACCTGTTACCCCGCGAGATCGTCGTCGTCGCACCGCTGATCGCCCTGCTTCTGGCACTTGGCGTGTATCCCAAACCCGCGCTCGACATGATCAACCCGGCCGTCACCCATACGCTGACCACCATCGGCCAGCACGACCCAGTACCGAAGGCGAATCGCAAAATGAGCATTCCCGCCCCGAACGTCGAATACGCCCAGCTCTCGCCGATGCTCATCGTGTTCGGCGTGGCCGTCGCGGGGATGCTCGTCGAGGCACTTCGTGCCCCGTCAGAACCGCTTCCGCGCCCAACTCGTACTCTGCGGCGGCGGTCTCATTGCGGCCTTGGTGGCGGTCATCTTGCTCGCGGGGCACCACGGCAGCGCTGTCATGGGCTCCGTCACGGTGGACGGCCCCACGCTGTTCTTCCAGGGCACGATCCTCGTGATGGCCATCGTCGCGCTCGCATCGATCGCCGAGCGTCGCCTGAGTGCGTTCGCCCCCCAAGGATCAGTCGTCCCCGGCAGCCCCGCCGAGCAGCAGGCGACCCGCGACGGCATCCTCCAGACCGAGGTCTTTCCGCTGGCCATGCTTGCGGTAGGCGGCATGCTGGTGTTCTGCGCTTCTGCGGATCTGCTGACGATATTCGTTGCGTTAGAAGTGCTTTCGCTGCCGCTATATCTGCTGTGCGGCCTCGCACGAAAGCGCCGACTTGCTGTCGCAAGAGGCGGCGCTGAAATACTTCTTGCTGGGCGCGTTCTCCTCGGCGTTCTTTCTATACGGCATCGTGCTGGTCTACGGATACGCGGGCACCCTGACTCTCTCGGGATCGCGGAGGCGGTCGAGCACGGCCGGCGGACAGCCATCCTTGGCGGTGACCGGTGTAGCTCTCCTGGCGGCAGGTTTGTTGTTCAAGGTGGGCGCCGTTCCGTTCCATTCATGGGTTCCCGACGTGTACCAGGGCGCTCCCACTCCCATCACCGGATTCATGTCCGCCGCGACCAAGCTCGCCGCTTTCGGCGCCATGCTGCGGATCTTTTATGTCGCGCTTCCGGGCTTGATCGCGGACTGGCGACCGGTCCTATGGGGCACAGCGGCAGTGACGATGGTGGTCGCCGCCGTGCTCACTGCCGACCCAGACCGACATCAAACGCTTGCTCGCATACTCGTCGGTCGCAAACGTCGGGTTCCTGCTGATGGGTGTGATCCGGTACGCAGAGCGGCCTCTCGTCGACGATGTTCTATCTCGTCGCCTACGGCTTCAGCACGCTGGGCGCCTTCACCGTGGTCAGCATGATCCGCAACGCGGACGGCGAAGAGGACACCGACACCTCGCGGTGGGCCGGCCTAGGCCGGCGCTCGCCCGCGGCCGCCACTGACATTGGCCCTGTTCCTGTTGGCGATTGCGGGGATCCCACTCACCAGCGGGTTCGTCAGCAAGTTCGCGATATTCCAGGCCGCCGCGACGAGCGGGGCTCCCGTGCTCGTGGTCGTCGGCGTACTCAGTAGTGCGATCGCCGCAGTCGCCTATGCCCGAGTGATTTTGAGGATGTTCTTCACCGAGCCCGGTCCGCTGACGCCCCGGGCGGCGGCACCCCCACGGGCAACCGCGGCGGCGGTCGCGGTCGCAGCGGCAGCGACGGTGCTACTCGGACTCGTCCCGCAGCCGGTGCTGGATCTGGCACTCACGCCGGGCAGTTCGTTCGCTGACGACTCGCCTCAATCTGTACGCGATTCCCCAGATGGGCAACGGTTCAGCGGAATTCACACCCCCCGCCCCCGTCAAGGGGTCCCCCGTCGCGACTGCGACGGCAAACTAGGCCAACTACCGACCCGAGTAGTAGGAGCACCGATGATCGACACTTCCCGGGCCACGTCCTCGTGCACTACGACGACGGCAGCCGCCAACTCGTCGATCCCACTCGACGCCAGCTCTGGGTGTTCGGTAATCCGTCGGCAGACAACGTACACGGGGACAGCGCATCCGATGGAGGAAGAGGCGCTGTCCCCGTGCGTCATTCAAGCAGACTGAAGTTCCGCGCGCAGACGCGCCGCAGCACCGTTGGCGGCGACGCGTTCGATCAGCGCCGCCTGCCCGTCAGCGACCCGATCAGGATCTCCGTGCCAGGCACTCAGCGCGGGTGACACCAGCGCACGGCCGAACGAGAAGGTCAGTGGCCACGGGGTGCGATGTGCCTGCATCGCTTCGAGATTGGCCGTCGCCCTCTCCGGAGGCTGGCCACCGGACAGGAACGCCACGCCGGCAAGGTCGCCCGGCCATGCCCTCAGCACCGCGACGGTGATCTCCGCGACTTCCTCGGGGGTCGATCGCCGCGCGTAGTCCTCGCCCTCGAGAACCATGTTCGGCTTCAGCACAATGCCGGCCAAGTCAACATTGAGAAGCGCGAGCTCGGTGCGCACGGCGGCATGCACCTCGCTGGTGACGTCGCGGCACACACCACGGTTGTGGTCACCGTCCATCAGCACTTCCGGCTCGACGATCGGCACAAGACCGGCCTCCTGGCAGGCTGCGGCGTAGCGCGCCAGTGCGTTGGCGTTTGCCCGTATCGCGCCTCGGCTAGGGGTATCGGCCGCTGATCGCAAACACCGCGCGCCACTTGGCGAACGCCGCGCCCATCTGCGCATACTCGGCCAGCCGATCGCAGAGCCCGTCGAGCCCTTCGGTGATCGTCTCGCCGCGGCAAACCGGCACACGGCTTGGCGCCGGTGTCCACCTTTATGCCGGGCAGAATTCCCAACTCGGTCACCGCCTGCGCGAACGGCGTGCCGTCACTGAAACGTCTGGCGCAGTGTCTCGTCGCAGAAGATGATGCCGGAAACACTCTCGGACAGCCCCGGAGCAGTGGCCAGCAGTTCACGGTAGCGGCGGCGATTTTCGGCGGTCGGCTCGACTCCGGCCTCCTGCCAGCCGCTTCGACATCGTGGCGATGCTCTCGTCAGCGGCCAGGATTCCCTTGCCGGGCGCCATCATTCGCGCTGCGATTTGTCGACAAATCGTCATTGGTGATGTGCCCTCCGGTACATGGATGTCGCATGGAACGTATCCAGCATTGCGCGGTGGCGGACCTCACCTACGTGGTGGATGCGCGGGGTGAGTCAGTTAAGGGATTGCTTCAGAGTCAATGGCGGATTCCCAATAGACATGTTGAGAATTCGCTGGCAGCATTCCGGACATGACAGATCGATGGAACGCCGGTGTGATTCCCTACGCCGAAATGGGCTACTGGCAGCCGGACTACGTCCCGAAGGACTCAGATGTGTTGTGCGCCTTCAGGATCACACCGCAGCCGGGTGTGCCGCCGGAGGAGGCGGGCGCCGCGGTCGCCGGCGAATCCAGCACCGCCACCTGGACGGTGGTGTGGACCGACCGGCTGACCACCTACGAGCACTACCAGGCCAAGTGCTATCGCGTCGAAGCGGTGCCGAACGCGCCCGGACAGTGGATCGCGTGGATCGCCTACGACCTCGACCTGTTCGAGGAAGGCTCGATCGCCAACCTCACCAGCTCGATCATCGGCAACGTCTTCGGATTCAAGCCGCTCAAGGCGCTTCGCCTGGAAGACATGCGGATTCCCACCCACTACGTCAAGACCTTCCAGGGCCCCGCGCACGGCGTGGTGATGGAGCGCGAACACCTCAACAAGTTCGGGCGGCCGCTGCTGGGTGCGACCACCAAACCCAAGCTGGGCTTGTCGGCTCGCAACTACGGCCGCGTGGTCTATGAAGCGTTGCGCGGCGGACTGGACTTCACCAAGGACGACGAGAACATCAACTCGCAGCCGTTCATGCGCTGGCGTGACCGCTTCCTGTTCTGCATGGAAGCCGTCAACCGTGCGCAAGCCGCCACCGGCGAGATCAAGGGCCACTACCTCAACATCACCGCAGGCACCATGGAGGAGATGTACGAGCGGGCCGACTTCGCCAAGGAACTCGGCTCGGTGATCGTGATGATCGACCTCACCATCGGCTACACCGCGATCCAGTCGATGGCCAAGTGGGCCCGGGCCAACGGCGTGCTGCTGCACCTGCATCGCGCGGGGCACGGCACCTACACCCGGCAGAAGACCCACGGCATCAGCTTCCGGGTCATCTCCAAGTGGATGCGCCTGGCCGGTGTCGACCACATCCACGCCGGCACCGTCGTCGGCAAGCTCGAGGGAGATCCCAACTCCATCGCCGGCTTCTACGACACACTGCGGCTCGACAACATCGCCGCCGACCCGGTCAAGGGCATCTACTTCGACCAGCAGTGGGCGTCGATGCCGGGCGTCATGCCGGTCGCGTCCGGCGGCATCCACGCCGGCCAGATGCACCAATTGCTGCACTATCTGGGCGAAGACGTCATCCTGCAGTTCGGTGGCGGCACCATCGGTCACCCGATGGGCATCGCCGCTGGCGCTGAAGCCAATCGGGTCGCGCTTGAGGCGATGATCAAGGCGCGCAACGAGGGTCGTGACTTCTACAAGGAAGGGCCGGAGATTCTCAAGAAGGCCGCGGCCCACAACCGCGCCCTCGACACCGCCCTCGCCACCTGGGGTGACATCTCGTTCAACTACGAATCCACCGACACACCCGACGTCGTGGCCACACCCACCCTTACCTGCAGACCGGAGGACCCATGAGAATCACGCAGGGCACCTTCTCTTATCTGCCCGACTTCACCGACGAAGAGATCACCGCTCAGATCAGCTACGCGCTGGACAACGACTGGCCGCTGTCGGTGGAGTTCACCGACGACCCTCATCCCCGCAACGTGTACTGGGAGATGTGGGGGCTGCCGATGTTCGATCTCAAGGACGCCGCCGGTGTCCTGTTGGAGGTCAACGCCTGCCGCAGTGCGTATCCCAACGCATACATCCGGCTCAACGCCTACGATGCCCGGCCTCGGTCGCCAAACCACCGCGTTTTCGTTCATCGTGCAAAGGCCGGCCGAGGAACCCGGCTTCCGACTCGACCGCGCAGAGGGCTCCGACCGGCGCATCGGCTACAACACCTTCGCCTACGCCACCGAAAAGCCACCAGGGCAACGCTACGGATCACCATGATCAATGCATCCATACCGGCGTACCGCCAATCGATGCGCTACATCGATGCGATCGACGGGTTTCCAGGTGCCGGTGACCCTGTCCGGTCCCCGAAAACGGCCGCGTCGTCATCATGATCGACGAGACACCGCAGAAGACCGACGCCTACGACATCGTCCGACAACGCCTGCATTTGGCGAAGTTTCGCACGGTGGTGATTCCGGCGCACGCAACGTTGAGCCCGAAGTCGGTGGTCGACATGCTGGACCAGCTCAAGGTGGCGGGAGGGCTTCTCGTCGGCGACGGGCCGGCGGCGAACTGGCCTGGCGTCTCGCCGCCACCCAACGCGAACGATTTACAGGTTTGGTGGTGATCGACGTCGGCCATCCGCGTGTGCCCGACAGCGGCGGTGTGATCCGCGATGAACATTGCCCCGCCATTGAAGTCGACACCACCGCGCTGGTCAGTACGCGCACGGCGCAGTCCATCGCCCACGCCAGTAGGCGATATGTCCAGGGCGAGTTCCGGTTGGTGGAGCTGGCCGGTCCACGGAGATCGCGCCATTTCACCGCTCAACTCGCCGCCGAGATCGTCCTGCGTTCGTTCTCGCGATGATGCGCGACGTCGAGATCAGGTTTATACACGCTTGCATTCGCGTGCAAGTCGATCGCGCGGCGCGTCAGCGATGGACCAGTGCGGCGTTATGAGTCGGCGTTGCGCCGGTCGACCAGTCGCAGGATCATCGGCGTGAAGATCAGCTGCATCGCGAGATCCATCTTGCCGCCGGGACAGACGATGGTGTTTGGCCGTGACATGAAAGAGTCGTGCAGCATTGCGAGCAGATAAGGAAAGTCGATGCCATGCGGATCGCGGAATCTGATGATCAGCATGGATTCGTCCGCGGTCGGAATGTTCCTGGCTATGAAGGGGTTTGACGTGTCGACCACCGGGACACGTTGAAAGTTGACATCGGTGTTGGTGAACTGCGGGCAAATGTAGTTCAGGTAGTCCGGCATTCTGCGCAGGATGGTGTCGGTGACGGCCTCCGACGTGTATCCGCGAATGTTCTTGTCTCGGTGCAGTTTCTGGATCCACTCGAGGTTGATGACCGGGACGACACCGATGCGCAGGTCGGCGTGGCGGGCGACGTTGACAGTATCGGTCACGATCGCGCCGTGCAGGCCCTCGTAGAACAGCATGTCGGTGTCGGCCGCCAGCTCCTCCCAGGGCGTGAATGTTCCAGGCTCCTGCTCATACGGCTTGGCCTCCGCCTCGTCGTGCAGGTAGCTGCCGCAACTTTCCGGTGCCCGTCTCGCCGTATGTCTGGAACAACTCCTCGAGGTCCTCGAAGAGGTTCGCCTCGGGGCCGAAGTGGCTGAACGTGTGGTCGCCGCGCGCGTAGCGCCTCGACGATCGTCGCCTTCATCTCCTGCCGGTCGAAGCGGTGAAAGCTGTCACCCTCGACGTAGGCGACGTTCACCCCCTCCCGGCGAAAGATCTGCTGGAAGGTGCGCATCACCGACGTTGTGCCGGCGCCGGATGACCCGGTGACCGAGACGATTGGATGTTTGCGTGACATCGCGGTCAGCCCACCGGAGTGCGGAACAGCCCGCGGGTCCCGTACAGCGGCAGTGTCGAGGCCAGCTCATAGGTTTCGCCGTGATAGTCCTCGATCCGTGCCACCTCCTCTGCGAGCGCCGAAGACGAACGAGATGCGTTGGTGCACGTCGTGTGGGACCACGTCGAGGAGGCGTTCGACGACCGGTGCTCGCCGCGCCGCCGGCCTGCTCGATCAGGAACGCGACGGGGTTCGCCTCGTACAGCAGCCGCAGCCGTCCGGCTCTAGCCGGCTGGCGGGAATCGCGCGGATAGAGGAAAACCCCTCCACGGGTGAGGATCCGATGGGTTTCGGCGACCAATGAGGCGACCCATCGCATGTTGAAGTCCTTCTGCCGCGGCCCCGATTTGCCGGCGAGGCACTCCTGCACGTAGCGCTGAACCGCGGGCTCCCAGAACCGCTGATTCGAGGCGTTGATCGCGAATTCCTCAGTCGTTGACGGGATTTGGATCGATTCTCGGGTCAGCACGAATTCGCCCAGGTTGGGATCGAGGGTGAATGCATGCACGCCGGTGCCGACCGTGAGCACCAACATGGTCGACGGTCCGTAGATCGCGTATCCGGCGCAAACCTGCTGGCATCCTGGCTGCAGGAAATCCTCCGCCTCCGGCTCCGATCCCGGCTGCGGCGCCCGCAGGATCGAAAAGATGCTGCCGACCGAGACATTGACGTCGATGTTCGATGAGCCGTCGAGAGGGTCGAACAGCAGCAGATACTTGCCCCTCGGGTATTCGGTGGGCAAGCGGTACGGCTCGTCGAGCTCCTCGGACACCATCCCGGCGACGTAGCCGCTCCACTCGGTGGCCCGCAGGAAGTAGTCGTTGGCAAGGACATCGAGCTTCTGCTGAATCTCGCCCTGAACGTTGGTGTGATCGACCGAACCCAGCACCCCGCCCAGCGCGCCGACCGCTACCCGGTTCGAGATCGCCTTGCAGGCCAGCGCCACATCGAGGATCAGGCCGTTGAAGTCCCCGGACGCGCCGGGATGACGTCGACGTTCCTCAATCAGAAACTGCACCAAGGTAGTGCGATCGGCAAGCATGCGTACAGAATGACGGGGCCGCAGCGGGGGACCATCCCCCTCCTGGGTGGGCACTTGGGTGGGTCCGCCGCCTGGTGGGCGGCCGGCCCGATCAACCTCTTAGTCGGGAACCTGGTGGAACGACCGTCGCAAGTCGCACAACCAGCCACACCATTGGTCGATTCCCAGACCGGTTCGTGCGCTGGTTTCGATCACCGCCACACCGGGATTCACCGCATTCAGATTGGTGTAGAAGAGTGACAGGTCGTAATCGAGATGGGGTATCAGATCCACCTTGTTCACGAGCACCAGATCGGCCGATCGGAACATCACGGGATACTTGAGGGGCTTTTCCTCGCCTTCGGTCACCGAGTAGACCATCGCTCGGGCATGTGCGCCGACGTCGAACTCTGCTGGGCACACCAGGTTTCCGACGTTCTCGATGATGAGCAGGTCGAGTTCTGCGAGCGGCAATGCGGGGAAGTGCGGAGCGCACCATCGGCGCATCGAGGTGGCATTCGCCGCCGAATCCGTTGGCGGTGTTGATCAGTGAGACGGCAGCGCCGAAACCGTCGAGGCGGTCGGCGTCGATGCTGGTTTCGATGTCGCCCTCGATGATCCCGACTCGCAGCTCGGTCTTGTAGTTGGCGCAGCGTCTCCCGAAGCACACTCGTCTTACCGGCCCCGGGTGAGGACATCAGGTTGACGGCCGTCAGGCGCGGCGCGATCGAAATCGCGCCGGTTGGCCGCGGCGGTTTGATCGTTCTCCTCGAATATGCGCTCGAGCACCACGACACGCTCCGAGCCCGTGGCATACCCGGAATGATCGCCATGGTCATGGTCATGTTCGTGGGCATGGTCGTGATCGTGATCGTGGCCATGGTCGTGGCCATCGTCATGGCGGTGAAATCGGCCCATATCGTCACACCTCTGCGAGTTCGAGTGAAGTGATGAGGAATTCGTCGCCCTCGACGAGGTCGACCGCGCAGCCGGGACATGACGCACACGCCATCGCCGGCGCATCGAGCACCTGCTCGCGTCCGCAGCCGGTGCATCGAATCTTCGCCGGAATGCGCTCGACCCGAAGCTCGGTGCGCTTCCAGTTCCGAACTTTCGGTTACCAAGGACCAGCAGTAGACGAGGGTGTCGGGAACGATTTGACGCATCGCGCCGATCCGGATGTTCACGGTGCGAACCTCCCGGCCGGCCGCATGTTTTCTCACGATGCCCATCACCGAGCCGCATATCGAGAGTTCATGCACCGCGGCCTCCTCGAGCCAGACGACGACCATACATCGTTCGCCGCGCTACTGTCGCAACGTTTCTGATGGAGTCATCCCCCATCGCTTCCGGTATTCGACCGCGAAGCTGCCGAGATGGTTGAAACCCCACCGACTTGCCACGTCGGTCACCGTCACCCCGTCGCTGGGCAGTGCGTCGGCAAGTTCGTCGTGCACCCGCTCGAGGCGCCGGTCACGAACGTACGTCATCGGCGAAACCCCCAACTCGTCACGGAAGCCCTGCTGAATCGAGCGAATACTCATGTGAACATTGCGCGCGATCGACTCCATCGTGATCGTTTCGGCCAGGTGTGCGTCGATGTACTTCATGGCGTCCTGCACGACCCGACGACCTGGATCGGTGACGGGGCGAACGAACTCGTCGTGGTAATTGGACGGCTGGATGTACAACAAGCTGTTCATCAGCAGCTCCTCGATCCCGCTGATGCCGTGACCGCGCTGCACCAGCGATCCAGCGTGGTAGACCTCGGTGTGGAGAAGCTGGACGGCCGCATGCCAGCGCACGGCCACGTCGCTGGCCAGGTCGAACTCGGGCTGAAACACCAAGGGCCCGGAGAGCCGTCGGCCACGAAGTCGGGTCAGATATGCGCGCAGGGCCGGCTCCTCAATGCGGAATCAGACAGCTGCGGTGAGTCCTCGTCGAAGTGCATCGTCAACGGGGTTCCGGGGTTGGTCACCAGCGCGCAGATTGTGTTCGCCTCGAACTCGTGGCCGTTGTGATGGCACTGCGCGCGCCCGTTCATCGGCATGTGCACACCGAAATACTGTCCAAGAACCGGGATTTCGATAGTCGCACCGACATGCAGGTCCAGATACAACATGCTGACGTTGCGGAGGCGCACGCCGTGCATGGTGGCGGCGAAGCCGGACACATCGTCCTGCACGATGATTCGCCCAGGAGCCAGCGCCTTGCCGAGCAATGTGGCGGCATCGCGAACGCTTTCGGTATAGAAGATCTCGTTGTTTGCCAGCGCCGGCGGGACGCCGCGGGAACGGACCTTGCGTGCGCACGGGATTGCCCGTGTTCCGCGTGTCGATGAAACCGAGTCTCGCGCAGCCGCGACATCACCGCCACCAAACCGAACGAGCGCCGGCCGATTGACGATTCGTTGAACGGTTCGCGGCGATCATTCAAGTCTCCTAGGCGAACTAAGCGCTTCTCCGCACACAAGTCTGCGCAATTCTGACAGCCATTGCGCGAAAGCGATAGGCGCAGCCACTTTGCGTCGTTAGCGTGTGACCACCGACACACCGGCATTAGGAGGATTGGGTGGCCGCACACGCCTCGCTTATCGCACGCCCCGACGGGGACGAGCTCATCGAGGAGTCTCCGGGTGACGACCTGATCCAGCGACTCGACGACCCACAGGTCGCCTCGTCACTTGCGGTGATACTCGACCACGCTGATTTGCTGGCCACGATCATCATGGGAATCGATGGCATGTTGCGACGCGCCGATGTGATCGGCGACTCGCTGGCCGCCGGCGTCGCTGAGATAAGAGAGCTGTCGGCATCCAGCAACGGGCAGCGGCCATGGCCCAGCATCGACGTGGCGGCCCTGAGCGACTCGGTGACGCGGCTCTCCGCCGCGGTCGTTGACGCGACGCCCACTCTGGACAGGCTTCTGCATTCACCGCTCACCGATCCGGAAACGGCCGATGTTCTCGCCGAGGTCGGCGAGGCGCTGCTGGAGGGCAAACGAGCCGCGGCCGAGGATCCGCGCGGTCCCAAGGGCGTATTCGCCCTGATGCGGGTGACCAAAGACCCTGACGTATCGCGCGGTTTGGGCTTCATGATCCAAATCGCCCGGGCCTTCGGCCGAAGGCTCGCTCCGCCGGAGCCGCCGAAGGACTCGCGCGCTCCCCGGCACGCCGTCGCATAACCCGACCACCACAGCAGCCCAATCGTAAGGATCGAGAGGAGTTTTCATGGCGTCCGTGCTCTGGCTACAAGGGGGGGCATGCAGCGGCAATACGATGTCTTTCCTCAATGCCGACGAACCCAACGTCGTCGATCTCATCGTCGACTTCGGCCTTGATCTGCTCTGGCATCCGTCGCTTGGGCTCGAGCTGGGCAACAACGCGCAGAAGGTGTTCTGGGACTGCGTGAGCGGTGAGCGCCCCCTGGACATCTTTGTGTTCGAAGGCTCGGTGATCGAGGCCCCCAACGGCACCGGCCGCATGGACATGTTCGCTGACCGGCCGATGAAGGACTGGGTCACCGATCTGTGCGCGGCCGCGCAGATCGTCGTCGCAATCGGCGACTGCGCGTGTTGGGGCGGCATTCCCGCCACCGAACCCAATCCGTCTGGGTCGACGGGCCTTCAGTTCCATAAGCGCAAGAAGGGCGGCTTCCTCGGCCCGGACTTCAAGTCGAAGATGGGCCTGCCGGTCATCAACGTTCCCGGCTGCCCCGCGCATCCCGACTGGATCACCCAGATCATCGTTGCGCTGGCCACCGGCCGAGCCGGCGACATCACCTTGGACGAATTGCACAGGCCCGAAACCTTCTTCAAGACCTTCACTCAAACCGGCTGCACCCGTGTGCAATTCTTCGAGTACAAGCAGTCGACGCTGTCGTTCGGCGAAGGCACCCGCACCGGCTGCCTGTTCTACGAATTCGGCTGCCGCGGCCCGATGACGCACTCGCCATGCAACCGGATCCTGTGGAATCGCCAGTCGTCGAAGACCCGGGCCGGCATGCCGTGCCTGGGCTGCACCGAACCGGAGTTCCCGCATTTCGACTTGGCGCCGGGCACCGTCTTCAAGACCCAAAAGGTCAGCGGGATGATCCCCAAGGAAGTGCCGGAGGGAAGCGACCATCTCACCTACATGGCGCACGCGGCCGCCGCGCGCATCGCAGCGCCGCAATGGTCGAAGGAAGACATGTTCGTCGTCTGACCACAGCCCTCTCCAACAGCCCAGCTTCAAAGTCTTGAAAGGACTCACCGAATGACCGCGTTGGACTTGTTCGTCAGCCCCCTAGGACGTGTCGAGGGTGACCTCGACGTCCGTGTGACCATCGACGACGGCGTCGTCACCTCGGCGTGGACCGAGGCCGCGATGTTCCGTGGATTCGAAATCATCCTTCAGGGAAAGGATCCGCAGGCCGGCCTGGTCGTAACGCCTCGAATCTGCGGCATCTGCGGAGGCAGCCATCTGTATAAGTCGGCGTATGCGCTGGACACCGCATGGCGGACCCACCTGCCGCCCAACGCGACGTTGGTGCGCAATATCTGTCAGGCTTGCGAGACTCTGCAGTCGATTCCGCGCTATTTCTATGCGCTTGTTCGCGATTGACCTGACCAACAAGAACTACGCGAAGTCGAAGCTCTACGCCGAATCGGTGCGCAGGTTCGCACCATATGTGGGCACGAGCTACCAACCTGGCGTGGTGTTGTCGGCCAAACCCGTTGAGGTGTATGCGATCTTCGGGGGGCAGTGGCCGCACTCCAGCTTCATGGTGCCCGGCGGGGTGATGTGCGCCCCTACGCTATCCGATGTGACGCGGTCGATCGCGATTCTCGAGCACTGGAAAGACGAATGGCTGGAGAAGCATTGGCTTGGCTGCTCGGTCGACCGTTGGCTGGCCAACAAGACATGGGAAGACGTCTTGGAGTGGGTCGACGAGAACGAGGCCCAATACAACAGCGACTGCGGTTTTTTCATTCGGTTCTGCCTCGACGTCGGCTTGGACAAATACGGCGCCGGCGTCGGCAACTACCTCGCCACCGGAACCTATTTCGAACCGTCGCTTTACGAGAACCCCACCATCGACGGCCGCAACGCCGCGCTGATCGGGCGGTCCGGAATCTTCGCGGGCGGCACATGGTCGGAGTTCGACCAGGCCCGGGTGCGCGAGGACGTGACCCACTCGTTCTACGAGGGCACTGGTGCGCTGCATCCATTCCAGGGTGAAACCATCCCGATCGACCCAGAAGAGGGCCGGAAACAGGGCAAGTACAGCTGGGCGAAGTCACCCCGCTACGACGTGCCGAACCTGGGCCACATCCCGCTGGAAGCCGGACCGCTCGCACGGAGGATGGCCGCCGGCGGGCCGAATGCCGCAGGGCATCAGGACAACGACCCGCTGTTCGTCGATCTCTTCAACAAGATCGGCGCGAGCGTGTTTGTGCGCCAGCTGGCGCGCATGCACGAAGCACCGAAATACTACAAGTGGACCCGGGAATGGCTCGACCAGCTCAACCTGAAGGAGAGCTTCTACACCAAGCCCATCGAACACGCCGAGGGCATGGGCTTCGGTTCGACCGAGGCTGCGCGGGGCTCGCTGTCGGACTGGATCGTCATAGAAGACAACAAGATCAAGAACTACCAGGTCGTCACCCCGACGGCGTGGAACATCGGACCGCGCGACGGATCCGATGTGCTAGGCCCGATCGAAAATGCATTGGTGGGTTCTCCGATCGTCGATCCGGAGGATCCCGTCGAATTGGGGCACGTGGCCCGCAGTTTCGACTCGTGCCTGGTGTGCACGGTGCATGCTTATGACGGAAAGTCGGGACGTGAACTGTCAAAGTTCGTCATAAACGGAATGGTGTGATCGAAACGTCAACCACCCCAGACGAAACGACGCAACCCGGCGGGTCTGACTTCTCTGTTGACCCGCCGGGTTGTGCGGTCCTGATCGTCGGCTGCGGGAACCTCCTACGTGGTGACGACGGTGTCGGGCCCCTCCTGGTACGCCACCTGTGGGAACGTGGGATGCCCGACGGTGTACGGCTCGTCGACGGCGGAACCGCGGGTATGGACGTCGCGTTCCAGATGCGAGGCGCGGAGAAAGTCGTGATCGTCGATGCGTCCGCCACCGGCGCCTCTCCTGGCACCATCTACCGGGTACCGGGCGGCGAACTGGCCGAGCTGCCGCCGTTGGACGGCCTGCATACCCACTCGTTTCGCTGGGATCACGCAATCGCCTTCGCGCGCTGGGCTTTAGCGGACGCATGCCCATCCGACATCACGGTCTTTCTCATCGAAGCGGCGAACGTCGCGTTCGGCACCGACCTCTCCCCCGACGTGACCGTCGCCATGGATCAGGTGATCGAGATGATCGAAGCCGACTATGTTTCGCCGCTACGGCCACCGGATCCCACCGATCCCGACGACCTTGCCGTGGAGTTCACTGCCGACGGTTATCTGCGGCTGAGCGCAGCGCTCTCGGCGGCCCGCTTCCCCGCCAACGTGGCCGTCGGCGCCGTCCGCGACGATCAGCTGTGGCTGTTGCCGCTGAGGGGACCGCGAAGCGGCGGGCTGCTACTGAAGCAACGCAACCCGGCTGGCGATCGCGCACTGCTGGTGCGCGAACTACTTGACGACGTCATCCCCATCGGAGTACGTCGCGCGTTCTGGGATACCGACCATGGCGCGCTGCGGATTCCGTTGGAGCAGCAGAAGTGATGATCGTGGCCGAACAACCCGACATCGAGCCGACCCGCCGTCGCGAGGACAGCTCTGCGCAGGAAGCACTCAGCGTGGACACCGTGGTCTTCGAGGAACGTGGACGCTGGGCCGTCGACATAGTGGTCGTGTTCGCCGACGGCATTGTGCGCAAGCGCATCGACACCCATCCCACCAAGGCCCGTGCCGAGATATCGGCCCGGTTGATCAAGCGGGCCGCCGAGCGTGACATAAGGGGGCCACTGAATGGCTGAAGCACTGACGACCTCGACATCCGTGGTGGGTGACGACGTTTCGACGGCACCCGTGCTGGCGCGCCGTCCGCAGCCGCTGGGGCTGTTCCCACTTCCGCTGGGCTACATGCTGATTCCGGCGAACCACGACGATGAGGCCACCGAGGCCGCGCGGCAGACGATGCTGGATGGGCGGCTCCCCGCCCGTTGGCCGGCGAGCCTTCGCGCCCACGAACTCGCGGCCGCAGGCAATCGAGACGCCGCCATCGCCGCGTTGGAGAGCCAAACCGATCCGGTGGCGCGCTACAACCGCTTCGTCCTCGATTCCGACAGCATCGACCCCGGCGACCTGCGCTCCGCGCTCGGCGAATTCGCCGTCCTCGTCGACGTAGTGATCTTCATGCTCGGCCGCACCGACACACCGCCAGCTTTGCGATGGCGGCGAGGGCGAAATCGCTTCGGCTGTGTTGTCGGCACAGGCCAGTCACGCACTGGAAGATGGAAACCTCGAAGCGGCAACCGAATTGCTCGACCGCGCCGCGGAGGCAGCCGAGTCCGTGTCGGCACCGCTGACCGGCTTGCTGATGGGTGCCGCCGGCGCGATCGCACGAGATCAGGGAAACTCCGACTGTGTGGCACGGCTGCAGAAGGCTCTGGCCGCCCTCGACGGCGCCGACGGGCTGCGCGTGGCCAGGGCCGAGATTCACATGTGCCTTGCCGGTGTGCTCCATGAGCAGGCCCAGCAGCGACCCGAGCTGCTGGCAACGGCTATCCCCCACTATCACTCGACGCTGCAGCTGATCAAGCGCGACGACGCCCCACTGCTGTGGGCCGGCGCGCACGCCGGCCTAGCTACGGCGTACCTGACGATGCCGATGGTCGAGGCATCCGGACAGTTGCGGCTGGGCGTGGCCGCCCAATCCTTGCGCTCGGCGCTGACGGTCTACACCCGCGACGAGTATCCGGCCGAATGGGCCAGTGTTCAGTTGAATCTCGCCAATTCACTGGTGTACACACCGTCGCGGCACCAAAGGGAAAACCTCGTCGAGGCCGTCGAAATCTACGAGGCGCTGCTCCAGATGCGCGATCGCGCCACCGATCCCCTTGGCCGGGCCAGGGTGCTCACCAACCAGGGAAACGTGCTGGCGCACCTGGGTGTGTTCGACGACGCCAAGGCCAAGCTGTACGAGGCACGATTCCTGTTCGAGGAGCTCGGCGACAACGACTCGGTACGCACCGTGCGCGGCGTGCTCGACGAAATCGCCCGCCAGCGAGTGCTTTCCACCACCGACGACGCGGGGAGGCAGTGATGTCGATAGCCATCTCTGAGGTTTCGGACCGACAGCCCGAAGCTGAGCAACCTGCCGACCCCACCTTTGAAGAACTGGCGAAGCGCGTCGACGAGGCCGTCGCCGCGCTACAGGGGCTGGACCCAGGGCCGCGAGCCGTCGCCGAGGAGTTGAAGGCTGCCATCGAAGCGATCCACCGGGCCGGGCTCGTGACCATCGTCCGGCGCATGCGCGCCGACGACGCCGCCCGCCCCGTGCTGTTCGATCTCGTGGATGATCCCGTCGTGCACCTACTTCTTTCGTTGCACGAAATCGTGCGACCTGACCCGATGACGCAGGCCACCAAGGTGCTGCAATCTGTGCGGCCGCAACTGCAGGGCCACGGTGGCGATGTCACGCTGGTGCGCATCGAGAACGGCACGGCGTTCGTGCGTCTGCAGGGCGCGTGCAACGGATGCTCGATGTCCTCGGTGACGCTGCGCAACCTGGTGGAAAAGGCGCTGGTGGAGAGCGTCGGATCGGTCACCGCGGTGGAGGTCCTCCCCAACGAACCGGAGCCAACGCTGATTTCGGCCGACTCCCTGTTCGCCGCCCGCCACCCGGTCGAGGAAGGCTGGGCCAAGGCCGGGCCCGTCACCGGCGTGCCCGACGGTGATCTCGTCGCGATGCAATTGACGGCGCCGAACTCCGGACGGCAGGTTTCCGTGCTGGTGGTCAACCTGCACCAGCGGCTCACCGCGTATGTCAACGAATGTGCGCACGAGGCATTGCCTTTGGACAACGCGGTGCTCGACGTCGACCAACGGCACACTGACGTGTCCCTGGCATGGCTTCTGCTACGACGCTGCCTCCGGGGAGTGCCTCACCGCACCGGCGGCTCAACTCGAACAACTGCCGTTGCGCATCGACGACGGACAGGTCTGGATCCGGGTCGGCACATGACCCGCTTGACCGTCCGCACCAGCCTGCTGCCACCGGCGCCACGCCCCGACTCCCCTGTCGGGGTCGACCTTTCCGGTGGCTGGGCGCCCGAAGTGTGGCTCGGCGCACCCGCGCCGGGCGGTTTGGCGCTGCCGCAGGCCAGCCCGACGATGGCCTGGATGTATTCCCCCCGCGGGGTGTTCTTCGACGAACGCCATCTCGTGGTCGCCGACTCGGGCAACCACCGGGTGCTGATCTGGCACGGTCTGCCGACCTGCGACGAACAACCCGCCGACGTGGTGCTCGGCCAGCCCGACGGCACCACGGAAGGCCATGCCGCGGCCGGGCGCGGACCCGAGAACGGGATGAACCTGCCTACCGGCGTGCTCATCCACGACGGGCGGCTCATCGTCGCCGATGCCTGGCATCACCGCATCCTGGTGTGGAACGCGGTGCCCGAAACTAATTGGACTCCACCGGATCTCGTCCTGGGCCAACCCGATAGCACCGCGGTCGAACCCAATAGCGGCGGCGAGTGTTCGGCCTCGTCGATGTACTGGCCGTTCGGCATCGCGATCATTGGTTCTGTGTTCTGGGTCGCCGACACCGGCAACCGACGGGTGCTCGGCTGGGACGGTGGACTACCCGAACCCGGCCGACCCGCGGACATCGTGCTCGGCCAGCCCGACGCGGCCAACCGTGAAGAGAACCGTGGCGAACAGGTGGGCCCGGCCAGTTTTCGCTGGCCGCACAGCATCAGTGGGCGCGACGATCTGCTGCTGATCGCCGACGCCGGTGATCACCGGGTGCTCGGCTGGTCGCCGCTGCCGCGCGGCGATCGGCCGGCCGACCGGCTGCTCGGTCAGCCCGATTTCGCCACCGCGCGCGAATGGCCGTACGGACCGCAGTGTGGTGACCGGTTCCGATTCCCCTACGCGGTCAGCATGGACACCGGCAGGGTCGCGATCGCCGACACCGCCAACAACCGCATCCTGCTGTGGGACGACATGCCCGCTGACGGCCAGCCCGCGGACCATGTCCTGGCACAGCCGACGTTTGCGGACAACGGCGAAAATCGCTGGAACGCAGTCACTCACGACACATTGTGTTGGCCCTACGGGGTGTGGCTGCGTGGTGACCGCCTGGCGGTGGCCGACTCGGGCAACAACAGAATCATCATCTGGCGGCGACGATGATCCACGCACCAACGGCGGCCACCTCCGCATCCTCGCAGCGGCGGCGCTTCACCGTCTCCGGGATCGTGCAGGGCGTCGGATTCCGCCCGTTCGTGCATCGGATCGCGACAGAACTGGATCTGGCCGGATTCGTCGGCAACGACTCCGCGGCGGTCTTCATCGAAGTCCAGGGCGACCCGGGCGCGGTGACCGAGTTCGGCCACCGACTGATCTCCGATGCGCCGCCGCTGGCCGTCATCACCGAGGTGTCCGCTACCGAACTCGCGGCAGACGTGGCACTGTCGACAGTGGTTTTCGGATTGTCGACAGCCACACCACCGGCGCCGCGCCGACCGCCATTCCGGCCGACGTCGCCGTCTGCGACGACTGCGTCAACGAACTGCTCGACCCCTCTAACCGGCGCTTCCGCCATCCGTTCATCACGTGCACGAACTGCGGACCCCGCTTCACGATCATCAAGGGCCTCCCCTATGACCGGCCGGCGACCACCATGGCGGACTTCGCGATGTGCGATCGGTGCGCAGCCGAATACCACGATCCGGCGAACCGACGATTCCACGCCCAACCAATCGCATGCCCCGACTGCGGACCGTCGCTGTGGTTCACCAGCGGCGGCGGCCGGATCACCCGAACTGACGCGGCACTGGCGGCCGCCCAGCGCGCCTTGTCCGACGGCGGCATCCTGGGCGTGAAGGGCATCGGCGGCTACCACCTGGCCTGCGCCGCCGACAACTAGCGGCGCTGTCGCCGAGCTGCGACAGCGAAAGGCCCGCCACGGCAAGGCCTTTGCGGTGCTGGTCTCCGATCTCGACGTCGCGCGTCGCTACGCCGAAATCAGCGAAGCCGAAGCCCAGGTCCTTTCGAGTCCGGCCCGGCCCGTCGTGCTTCTTCGCCGCCGACCAGACGCGCCGGTTGCGGCCGGGGTGGCACCCGGGAACCCGTTGATCGGCTTGATGTTGCCGTACTCGCCAATCCATCACCTGTTGATGACACCGGTGCCTGGCTCGGCGATGACGCCACCCGAAGCGATCGTGCTGACGAGCGCCAACAGATCCGACGAACCCATCTGCTACACCGACGAGGACGCCGCCAAGCGGCTACCGATGCTCACCGACGCGGTGCTTGACCACGATCGACCGATCCATGTGCCGTGTGACGACTCGGTGGTACGGGTCGTCGACGATAGTGAGCTGCCGATCCGCCGCTCCCGGGGTTACGTCCCGCTCCCCGTCGATCTCGGCGTGGACAGCGCACCGGTGCTTGCCGTGGGCGGGGAGCTCAAGAACACGTTTTGCCTCACCGACGGCCGGCGCGCATTCGTCTCTACCCACATCGGCGACATGGGCACCGTCGCCACGTTGAAAGCGTTCAATCACTCCGTGCGGCAACTGTGCGAGATCCGTCGGCAGCCCGCGCGGCTGGCCGCCGACCTGCATCCGCGCTACGTGACGCGAAATTGGGCCGAGCACAATGCCGGTGATCGCCCCCTCGATCTCGATTCAGCACCACCACGCTCACGTGGTGTCGCTGCTGGCCGAACACGAAATGCTGGGCGAACCCATCATCGGTGTCGCGTTCGACGGCACCGGCTACGGGTGCGACGACACCGTGTGGGGTGGGGAGATCCTGCGCCTCGGCCCGGACAGTCATCGCTTTACACGGGTCGGGCACCTCGCCGAAGTGCCGTTGGCCGGCGGCGACGCCGCGGTGCGCAACCCGTGGCGGATGGCGCTGGCTCACTTGTGGCACGCCCGTGTTGCCGTGGAATGCCGACATGGCTCCCGTCCGGGCCGCCGAACGAGGCCGAATTGCGCTTGCTGCGCACGCAATTCGCAACGGGCCGCGGCTGTGTTGCATACCACCAGCATGGGCCGGCTGTTCGACGCGGTGGCTTCACTGCTCGATGTACGCCAGCAGATCACCTACGAGGGTCAGGCAGCAATCGAGCTGGAAGTGTTGGCGGCCACGGAATTTTACGAACCTGCCGCACCGGGGCCGGAGCTCCGCGTTGACGTCGATCCGGACGGGATTCTCGATCCTACGAGGATGCTGGCCACGATGGTCTCCGCGCTGCGGGACGGTGCCGAACCGGCGCACCTTGCCGCCGCGTTCCACCACGCGGTCGCCGTGGCCGTCACGGACGTGGTCGGACAGGTCGCAGGCCACACGCGCACGGTGGGGCTGACGGGCGGGGTGTTCCAGAACGTGTTGCTGCTAAAGGCATGTCGTCAGCGCTGGAAGAGGCGGGTTTCACCGTGCTGACGCATCGCATCGTTCCGCCGAACGACGGCGGGCTCGCATTGGGCCAAGCGGCGATATCGACACTGACGGCCTTGGATGAGGAGAACACAGAATGTGTCTAGGAATTCCCGGCCGTATCACCGAGATTTGGGATGTTCCGGCCGGCGGGCGGTTCGCCAACATCGCGTACGGTGATCAGGTCAAAACCGCTTGCCTGGCTTATCTTCCCGATCTGGCGGTCGGTGACTACACGATCGTGCATGCCGGTTTTGCGCTCACCCGCATCGACGAAGAGTCCGCCCAGCTGACGCTGGCGACCATGCGCGAGTACGGCGTTTTCGGTGACCGGGAGGCGACATCATGACCGCGGCAGTCCCCTCGGTAATAGCACCGGATTTGGCCGCCGACCTCGCCAGCACTTCTTTCACACTGGCGCAACGGTTCTCGGCGGGAGCAACCATGTGGTGCGTCGCGCCCGCCTTCGCGCAGCATGCCCACCACATCGCAGTCGAATTCGTTCATCCGGTGATCGTCGGGAAGCGGGCACTGCCTGCGGTGGCCCTGACCGGACCCGACCTGCTCGGTCAAGTGCGCGTATCGGCACGTGCCGGCGACGTGGTCATCGCCGTCGCCGCCGCCGACGAGCGCGACGTGCGTGCGGTGATGCGCCGTGCCGCTGCGTGGGGTGTCACGACGATCTGGATCGGCAACGGCGACCGCCCCGAACCCGGGGCCGCCGACCATGTGCTCTGGCTGGACGATCAGGATCCGGCGCTACCCGCTACGGGCGAATTCGTCCTGCTGTACCACCTCCTGTGGGAGCTGACACACGTGTGCTTCGAGCATCCGGGCCTGCTCACGCCAGCGCAGGAGTGCACCGACGACGTGTGCATCACGTGCAGCGACGAGGGCCGACTCGGCGAGGTCTCACGACAGCCCGCGCCGACGGATCGGCGTCGGTGCGTACCGCGACGGGCACCGAAAACGTCGTGACCGCTCTGACCGGGCCGCTATCGCCGGGCGACCTCGTGTTGGTGCATGCCGGCATGGCGATCAGCACGCTGAGTGAGGACTGACAAGGTGATGAACCAACAGCGCCTCGACGAAGCCACCAACTTCCTGTATCCGTTCATCGACGGGAACGAGACCGATGCCAGCGCGCTGCTCGCCGACCTCGACGGAGTCCGCGTTGGCCAAGGCTGCGGAAAGCGCCGCGCTGCGCCAGTCCACCTTGGACGCATGCGCGCACGCTTATCGAGAGCGCTGGCGCCGAGATGGCGCGCCGGTTCGCCGCCGGCGGCAGGCTGTTCACCTTCGGCAACGGCGGAAGCTCCACCGACGCCGCGACGCTCGCGGCACTGTTCGCGTCGCCGCCTGCGGCACGCCCGCTGCCGGCCTGGTCCCTGACCGCCGACCAGGCGGTGCTCACCGCTCTGGGCAACGACGTCGGCTTCGACCTTGTCTTCGCGCGTCAGCTGATCGCCCGGGCGCGCGATGCAGACATCGCGGTGGCGATGTCGACGAGCGGCAATTCAGCAGATCTCCTGCTGGCGCTGCGCGAGGCCCACAGCCGCGGCATGTACACCATCGGATTCACCGGATACGACGGCGGCGCCTTCATCGACAACCCCGACGTCGATGTCTGCTTTGTCGTGCAGTCGCAAAGCGTTCACCGCATCCAGGAAGCCCAGGCGCTGTTGGGCCATCGGCTGTGGGCCGCGGTACAAGCACAGGAGACGAACCGATGAGCGAACACGTCGCGGAATACCTGGCTTCTGGCCCGTCGTATCGCGAGGGCGAAGTCATCGACCGCATCGAGACGTTCCGCAAGCGTCGCCCACGGCTGCGCGACGACCGTGGTGACGCTCGCCCACGGCGCGGGCGGGAAGGCATCGGCGGCACTCGTCGATGCCGTTTTCGTCGAAGCGTTCCGCAATCCGCACTTGGAATCGCTCGGTGACGGCGCGGTGATCACGCTGCCCGGCGGACAACGAATAGCGGTGTCGACCGATTCGTTTGTGGTGCAGCCGCTGCGATTTCCCGGCGGATCGATCGGCCACCTCGCGGTCCACGGCACCGTGAACGACCTCGCGATGGCGGGCGCGGTGCCGTCGTGGATCACGGCGGCATTCGTCCTCGAAGAAGGGTTTCCCGATCGACGAGCTCCGCGAGATCGTCGCCGACATGGCCGCCGCGGCGGCCGCCGCGGGTGTTCAGGTCGTCACCGGCGACACCAAGGTGGTGCCCAGGGGCGCGGCCGACGGCTTGTTCATCACCACCGCAGGGGTCGGCATCGTCCCTGCGGGCCGCGAGTTGTCCCCGCAGAAGGTGCGGCCGGGTGACAAGGTTCTGGCCTCCGGGACGATCGGTGACCACGGCATGGCGGTGATGCTCGCCCGCGGCGACCTGGCGATCGAGGCCGACATCCGTTCCGACACAGCCGCAGTCAGCGGTTTGGTGGAGCGCCTGCTCGAAGCGGCGCCGTCGACCCGATGGATGCGGGACCCGACGCGCGGCGGTGTGGGCACCGTGTGCAACGAGTTGGCTCAGGCATGCGGGCTGGCGTGGTCCTCGAGGAGACCAGCTGCCGGTGCGCCAGAGGTTGCGGGCGCATGCGAAATGCTCGGTATCGACCCGCTTTACGTCGCCAACGAGGGCAAGTTCCTCGCCATCGTCGACCCCGACCGAAGCCGACGACGCCCTCGCCGCGCTGCGCTCGCACTCCGACGGCGCACGACGCCGCCGAGAATCGGTCACATCGCAGACGAACCCGCCGCGACGGTGGTGGTGCGCACCGGCTTCGGCGGCACCCGCATCGTGGACATGCTCGTCGGCGACCCACTACCCCGCATCTGCTGAGGAAGGACTTCCTATGTGCTTGGGAATCCCTGGACGAATCGTCGAAATCACCGACGCTGCCAACTGTTTGGCCAAGGTCGACGTCAGCGGTGTGCGCAGGATCATCAGCGTGCGGCTGCTGGAGAAGGACATGCCGGAACCCGACGACTGGGTGCTCGTGCACGTCGGGTTTCGCGATGGCCAAGATCGACGAAACGGAGGCGCTGCTGACACTGGCGGCCGTCAAGAAGCTCGGCGAAGCCTATTCCGACGAGATCGACGCGTTCGACTCGTCGGCGATCATCTGAACGGGAGACATCATGCGATTCGTTGACGAGTTCCGTGACCCAGCTGCAGCGCGAAAGCTGTTGGGCGCCATCGACACCCTGGCCCGTGCGCGGTTCTTCGCAGGAGCACTTCAAGTTCATGGAGGTCTGCGGCGGACACACCCACACGATCTACCGGCACGGCATCGAGCACCTGTTGCCGGAGAACGTCGAACTGGTGCACGGCCCCGGCTGCCCGGTCTGCGTCATCCCGATGGGGCGCGTCGACGATGCGATCTGGCTCGCACGACAACCGGACGTGATCTTCACGTGCTTCGGCGACATGATGCGCGTGCCCGGCTCGAACGGCAGCCTGCTGGACGCGAAAGCCGGCGGCGCCGACGTCCGGTTCGTCTACTCGCCGCTGGACGCGCTCAAGATCGCGCAAGACAACCCCGACAAACAGATCGTGTTCTTCGCTATCGGGTTCGAAACCACTGCGCCTTCAACGGCGGTCACCTTGGTGCGGGCACGCGAGCTCGGCGTCGAAAACTTCACCGTCTTCTGCAACCACGTCACGATCGTGCCGCCGATCAAGGCGATTCTGGAGTCCCCCGACCTTCGGCTCTCCGGATTCCTCGGGCCCGGCCACGTGTCCACCGTCGTCGGCAACCGACCCTACCGGTTCGTCCCCGCGGTCTACGGCAAGCCGTTGGTGGTAGCGGGATTCGAACCACTGGACATCTTGTCGTCGATCGCGATGCTGTTGCGCCAGATCCGCGAAGGCCGTTGCGAGGTCGAGAACCAGTACTCGCGTGTCGTCAACGAGGAAGGCAACCCCGCGGCGTTGGCCCTGATGAGCGAGGTCTTCGCACTGCGCCCGCACTTCGAGTGGCGCGGACTGGGATTCATCTCCCAGAGCGCGTTGAGGCTACGCGACGAACTGGCCGACTTCGACGCCGAGCAGCGGTTCGCGATGCCGGGCGTGCGGGTGGCGGATCCGAAAGCCTGCCAGTGCGGTGAGGTGCTCAAGGGCGTGCTCAAGCCCTGGGAGTGCAAGGTCTTCGGGACGGCGTGCACTCCGGAGACCCCGATCGGTACCTGCATGGTGTCCCCCGAGGGGGCCTGCGCGGCCTACTACAACTTCGGCCGGCTGCACCGTGAGGCCGCAACGTTGATCGGGCAGGGCGCACGGACATGACGCGTGCCGACATCGCCGACACCGATGGTGCGGAGATGTTCGCGCGCTATGCCTATGCCCCCAACCAGCTCGGCTATTGCGGCCCGCGGGACTCGTCCAGACTGCTCAACGGTCGGCGAAACGAGATCGAGGTGGCCGCCAGGCAGTTCACCGGTGCGTGGCCGTATCTTCAGGTGCTGTCCCGGATGACCGGGATCGCCGATCCGCTCGATCACCGTTTGGTCGAATCCTATTGGCTCGGAGGAGGAGTGGGTGCTGATCTCGACCCGCACGCATTCACCGCCGAACTGCTGGCAGTGATCGGGCCGCAAGCCGGCCACTACTGGGGCCACCTGACCGCGGAACTCGCCGATGAAGCGGCGCCCGAATCACTGCTTTCATGTGTTCGGGGTGTACCCGTGGTCACGGCTGCTCGGCAAGGGCATGGACGAGCACCCCTTGGAGGTGCTGGATAACTGCCGAATCACCTGGGGCACAGTTCTTTCCGCCGATGATGCCGAGCGCCACGGTCTCGTGTCAGCGGCTCGCCTGGGACGGCGCCGCGCTGTCGCTGTCCGCGACGTTGACCAGACGACGTCGAACTCGACGGCACGACCGCCCGTGGCCCCGGGCGATCTGGTGGCCGTTCATTGGGGCAGGGTGTGCGGCCGGCTCACCGCCGAGCAGGTCCGAGGCCCTGGCAGACAGCACGCACCGCCAGCTGCACGCCACCAACCGTCGACTAGCTCGGCAGGCGCCGTGAGACCGCGAATCGTCCAGGCCGACGGCCAGATCGGCTTCTACTGGGCGACGCCGGACGGGGTGGCGACTGCTACGTTGCCGGAGCTTGGTCGTCGACGACGACGAGCCTGATCGGCTGGTGGCGACGCATCTGGAGGCGCTTGACGATGCGCTGATCATCGCCGCAGCCCGTTTCGGCGAGCTGCTCGGTGGCGGCAAGCGTCCCGATCCGCAGCGAGCGCGACGACCTGATCGCCCTGCATCGCTGCCTCGACCGGTTGGTCCGCGACTACGCGTTGGCCGCGGAGATCGCCGGGATCGTCCCGGATCGTGCGGGCCGGCAAGATCATCGGCACCGCGACGCTGTTCTCGATCCGCGCCCGATTTCCCGTCGGACCTGCTTGGTCCGGCGCCCTTCGACGGTGAACTCGACGAGCCCGGCCCCGGCGTCATCAGCGGTTTCGGCCAGATGGAGCAGGTCGATCCCGACAGGCCATGGAAGGGCGGACGGTGGGTCCTCAAATCCGAATCGGGCCGACGGTATCCGCTGACGTTGTCGACGATGTTGTTCGACAGCTCGGGGGTGAACAAGGATGCCGCCAGGCGCGAGCATCGCGAGGCCATCGAGTCGTGCGTCGCGGTGCGACGGCGAGCGAGGCCGACCCGTTCGCGGTGGCCTCGGCCTTGGACTGGCTGCTGTACGACTGGCTGATGGCCCACCGCGAGGACCCCGACAGCGCGGCGATCCAGATCCCGAAGGGCCACGACTCCGACGCCAGTGATGATTGTGGCCGCGGCGTCCGCGTCCGTCCGTGCCAGAGCCAAGTTCGACCCCGGCCTTGCGGCCCCGATATCCACCAACTGGCGCCGCGTCGGGCACGGTGAGCGCCGTTGCCAGCGATCTCCGCCAGCCGAAGGCAAGGTCCCCCACCTGCGCCACAACACAGCCGCTGTGGTCGAAGGCCAACCCGCCGAGCCGCACGGCCGGCCGCCGATAGTCGGGTACGCTCTGACCTAACTCCGGTGTTTGATCTTGAAATCTGTTCGGGATCTGCGAAATCCGTCAATCCCTGGCGTGCAGATCGCGTCCGCGGTCTCGGCGGACACGGCAGGCAGGCGCAGCCCGGTACGCCGGCGTGCATCCATCACCCACAACGGGGGGCGAGCCGGGGGTATGTAGCGACGACTCGTTGACAAGACATAGTGCCCGGAGTAAACCCAAGAGCTAACGGCGCGCAAGTGGGCCGAAGGTCGACTCCGGCGCCGCAGGGGTCGCCAGCCCCGCCCCCGGAAAGCTGTGACAGTATGCCAACCGAGGCAGCAGTCAAAGCAGAAGAGGCCTTGATCCATGTTCTGTGGATCAACGCCGGTTTGAGTTGTGACGGCGATTCTGTGGCGCTGACTGCCGCCACGCAACCCAGCATCGAGGAGATCGCGCTCGGCGCGCTTCCCGGTCTGCCCAAAATCGCCGTCCATTGGCCCCTGATCGACTTCGAGTGCGGACCGAACGGGGGCGCCGACGATTTCCTCGAATGGTTCTTCAAGGCCGACAGCGGTGAACTCGAGCCATTCGTGCTGGTCGTCGAGGGGTCGATTCCCGAACGAGAAGATCAAGGACGAGGGATATTGGTGCGGGTTCGGCAACGACCCCGCCACCGGCCAGCCGATGACGACCAGCGAATGGCTGGACCGGCTGGCGCCCAAGGCGACCGCGATCGTCGCGGTCGGCACCTGCGCCACCTACGGCGGCATCCATGCGATGGCCGGCAACCCGACCGGCGCCATGGGTGTGCCCGACTATCTGGGGTGGGACTGGAAGAGCAAGGCCGGCATCCCGATCGTGTGCGTGCCCGGCTGCCCGGCCCATCCGGACAACATGGCCGAGACGCTGACCTATCTGCTGTACATGGCCACCGACCAGGCGCCGATGATTCCGCTGGACGAGGCGCTTCGGCCCAAGTGGCTGTTCGGCGCGACGGTGCACGAGGGGTGTGACCGGGCCGGCTACTACGAGCAGGGCGATTTCGCGACCGAGTACGGCTCGCCGAAATGCATTGTGAAGCTTGGCTGTTGGGGTCCGGTCGTCAAGTGCAACGTGCCCAAGCGCGGCTGGATCAACGGCATCGGCGGCTGCCCGAACGTCGGCGGCATCTGCATCGGCTGCACGATGCCCGGCTTCCCGGACAAGTTCATGCCGTTCATGGACGAGCCGCCCGGGCGGCAAGGTCTCCACGACGGCGTCCGGCCTGTACGGCTCGGTGATCCGCAGCCTGCGCCATGTCACCGGCCGCACCGTCGACAAAGAACCGCAAGTGGCGGCATCCCGGCACGAAACTCGACAACCGGAGCGACCCGCACCTGGTAGGTGCGGGTCCTGCTCGGGCGCGCACGGCGATCCGCGCCTGCTCGACGTCCGAATCGCGCTGCGGCGCAGTTCATCAACGAAAGAAGAACGTTCGATGACAACGATCATCCCCGAGCCGTCACATGTGAAGCGCGACCCCGGCCAACTGGTGGAGATGGCGTGGGATCCCATCACCCGCATCGTCGGCAGCCTCGGCATCTACACCAAGATCGACTTCGACAACCGCGAGGTCGTCGAGTGCCACAGCACGTCGTCGATCTTCCGCGGCTACTCGATCTTCATGAAGGGCAAGGATCCTCGCGACGCGCACTTCATCACCAGCCGCATCTGCGGCATCTGCGGCGACAACCACTGCACCTGCTCGGTCTACACGCAGAACATGGCCTACGGCGTGCAGCCGCCGCACCTCGGCGAGTGGCTCATCAACCTCGGCGAGGCCGCGGAATACATGTTCGACCACAACATCTTCCAGGAGAACCTGGTCGGCGTGGACTACTGCGAGAAGATGGTCTCCGAGACCAATCCGAGCGTGCTGGCCAAGGCCGAGAACACCCAGGCGCCGCACGCCGACGCGCACGGCTACCGGACCATCGCCGACATCATGCGGGCGCTCAACCCGTTCACCGGCGAGTTCTACCGGGAGGCGCTGCAGGTCAGCCGGTGGACGCGAGAGATGTTCTGCCTGATGGAGGGCCGCCACGTGCATCCGTCGACGCTGTATCCCGGCGGTGTCGGCACCACCGCCACGATCCAGCTGATGACCGACTACATGACCCGGCTGATGCGCTACGTCGAGTTCATGAAGAAGGTCGTGCCGATGCACGACGACCTGTTCGACTTCTTCTACGAGGCGCTGCCCGGTTACGACCAGGTGGGCCTGCGGCGCACGCTGCTCGGCTGCTGGGGCTCGTTCCAGGACCCCGAGGTACTGCAACTTCGCCTACAAGGACATGGAGAACTGGGGCACGCCATGTTCGTCACGCCCGGCGTGGTGGTCGACGGCAAGCTGCATCACCCACTCGCTGGTCGACATCAACCTCGGCATCCGGATCCTGTTGGGCAGTTCGTATTACGACGACTGGACCGACCAGGAGATGTTCGTCAAGACCGATCCGCTGGGCAATCCGGTCGACCGGCGGCACCCGTGGAACCAGCACACCAACCCGCACCCGCAGAAGCGGGACATCGACGACAAGTACAGCTGGGTGATGTCGCCGCGCTGGTTCGACGGCAAGGACCACCTGGCGCTGGACACCGGCGGCGGACCGCTGGCCCGGCTGTGGGCGACGGCGCTGGCCGGCCTCGTCGACATCGGCTACGTGAAGGCGACCGGCCACAGCGTGCAGATCAACCTGCCGAAGACCGCGCTGAAGGGCCCGGTCTCGTTCGAGTGGAAGATCCCGCAGTACGGCAGCAACACGATCGAGCGCAACCGCGCCCGCACCTACTTCCAGGCCTACGCGGCGGCGTGCGCGCTGCATTTCGCCGAGAAGGCGCTCGTCGAGATCCGCGCCGGCCGGACCAAGACGTGGGAGAAGTTCGAGGTGCCCGACGAGGGCATCGGCTGCGGCTTCACCGAGGCGGTGCGCGGCGTGCTCAGCCACCACATGGTGATCCGCGACGGCAAGATCGCGAACTACCACCCGTATCCGCCGACGCCGTGGAACGCCAGTCCGCGCGACAGCTACGGCACACCGGGGCCGTACGAGGATGCGGTACAGGGCCAGCCGATCTTCGAGGAGAACGACCGGGAGCACTTCAAGGGCATCGACATCATGCGCACGGTGCGCAGTTTCGACCCGTGCCTGCCCTGCGGGGTGCACATGTACCTGGGCAAGGGGAAGACCCTGGACCTGCTGCACTCCCCGACCCAGTCCGTCACCGGGGAATAGCCTATGGCCGCATCGCCCGGACGAAACCCAGGATGACGCGCAGTGGCGCACGGCGGGCGATCGGATACAGACGTTGCTCGACGCCAGCGCGGCGGGCGGCGCTGCCGCGCGCGAGCGCGCCGAGCAACTGGTCCGTGAGGTAACCGACCTCTACGGGGCCGGCCTCGAGCGGATGCTGCGGATGGCCGTCGGCCGCCGATCCCGTACTCGCGGAGACGTTTACCGACGACGACCTGGTCGCCAGCCTGCTGCTGGTGCACGGGCTGCACCCGCACGGCGTCGAGCGGCGCATCGCCGACGCCCTCGACAGCGTGCGGCCCTACCTGGGCTCGCACGGCGGGGACGTGCACCCTGCTCGAGGTCGTCGGCGACGGTCGTGCGGCTGCAGTTCGCCGGCAGTTGCAAGAGCTGCCCGTCGTCCGCGGTGACCCTGGAACTGGCCGTCGAGGATGCGGTACGCGCCGCCGCGCCGGAGATCGCCTCGATCGAAGTGGTTGCGGCGGAACCGGACTCCGGGCTCCGGCGTGATACCGGCGGAGTCGCTGCTGACCCGCGTGCACAGCAACGGGCACGGCCCGGCCGCCTGGCATCCGGTCCCGGAGCTCGCCGAACTGGCGCCGGGCGAAGTCGGCGGGTTCCTGGTCGCGGGCACGCACGGTGCTGGCCTGCCGGGTCGGCGACGACTTGTTACGCCTACCGGGACCGCTGCGCCAGCTGCACGGACTCGCTGGCCGGCGCGCGCTGACTCGACCGGTGCCGGTGCTGCGGTGTCCGCGCTGCGACGCCGCGCATTCGACGTCGGTGCACGCCGGGCGCGGGCGTCGACGGCGCCGAGCGCAGTCCATCTCGAACCGATTCCGCTGCTGGTGCGCGACGGTGTGCTGTCGATGGCGGTCGCGCGAAGCGGTGGCGCCATGACCGGACAGCGCCTACGACGTCCTGGCCCGCATCCGCGCCAACCGGCAACGCGCCCGAGCCCGGGCGAGCGCTGCGAGATGTGCTCCGGAGCCGATCGCCGACGAGCACCAGCACGTGGTGAATGTCGAAGGCAGACAACTGATGTGCGTGTGCCGCGGCTGCTACCTGCTGTTCACCGACACCCATGCCCAGTTGCGGTACCGCGCCGTGCCCGACCGCTACCTCGCCGTTCCCGGACTTCGCGCTGGACCGCCGCCGGTGGGAGGCGCTGCAGATCCCGGTGGGGCTGGCGTTCTTCTTCCGCAACTCGGCGCTCGGCCGCATGGTGGCGTTCTATCCGGGCCCGGCGGGCGCCACGGAGTCGGAACTGGACCTGGCCGCCTGGAACGACATCCGCGCGGCCGACCCTCGGGTGGACATGCTGGCCGACGACACCGAGGCGCTGCTGGTCCGGGTGCCCGACGACGACGACCGAGCCGCCGGAGTGCCACCTGGTGCCGATCGACGCCTGCTATGAGTTCGTCGGCCGGCTGCGGATGCTGTGGCGCGGCTTCGACGGCGGCCAGGATGCGCGGCAGCTACATCGACGAGTTCTTCGAGCACTGTCGCGATCGCGGAGCAAGGTGGTCGGCCGGCATGACCGAGGTCACGTTCGCGGTGCTCGACGTGGCGCCGGAACCCTACGCGGTGACACCGATGCTCACCGCGCGGGTGGGATCGTGGCCGCCGCGCGACGAACCGGTGCATGCGATCGCGCTGCGATGCCAGGTGCGCATCGAACCGCTGCGCCGCGGATACACCGACGACGAGGCCGCCGGGCTGCTCGATCTGTTCGGCCCGCGCGAACGCTGGGCCACCACCCAGCACACGTTCCTGTGGCTGCACAGCACCGCGATGGTGCCCGGCTTCACCGGCGCCACCCAGGTCGACCTGCCCGCTGGAGTGCACCTACGACTTCGAGGTGACCGCGGCCAAGTACCTGCACGCGCTGCGCGACGGCACCGATCCCGCTGCAATTCCTCTTCAGCGGAACGATTTTCGCGCAGGGGCCGAGCGGCTTCGCCGTCCAGCAGGTGCCGTGGGACCGCGAGGACCGCTACGACCTGCCGGTCTCGGTCTGGCGCGACCTGATCCAGCAGCACTATCCCAACACCGGCTGGGTGCGCCTGGACCACGACACCCTCGACGCGCTGGCCGCCTACAAGTCGGCACGCGGCACTGCTCGGCGTTCGACGACGCGATCACCTCGCTGCTCGCCGACGCAGCACCACCGGAGACGCCCGATGAGCGCCGACTGGGATCGGGCCCGCGCCGTCGCCGACGCGGTGCTCTACGAGGGCTACCTTCTCTACCCGTACCGGGCGACTCGCGGAAAGAACCAGTCGCGCTGGCAGTTCGGGGTGCTCGGGCCGCCGGGCGCCGGGCCGACGCGGCATCGGCGAGGACGACACCCTGTCGGCACAGCTGCTGCTGGATCCGCCGGCGACGCCGCACGTGACGGTGCGTGGTGCGCTTCCTGCAGCTGCAGCGCCGGGCTGCCGAACGCGCCGTCGGTGACGGCGGATTCGAACCGGTCGACGAACTGATCGCGGGCTCGCAGTCCTGGCTCACCTGGGACGAGGCCGTCGAGTGCGAGACTCGCCGTTCGGACCGTTCGACCGAGCCCGACCTCGCGGCGGTACACCGACGCTCGATCTCGCGTCGCCGGCGGCAGCGACGTCGAGACCGTCGACGGCGGCCGGCTCGTCCGCACCCGCCGCGAGACTCGCGGCGAGCTCGACCATCGTCGGCCGAACCCGACGGCGGGCTGCTGCGGCTCAGCGTCGACGTGCGCAACACCGGTGCGCCCGCCGCGGACAAGGACGACGCGATCGCCGCGTCGCTGATCGGCACGCACCTCATCGCCGAGGTCGCCGACGGGGAGTTCGTTTCGCTGCTCGAGCCGCCGGACGCGGCCGCGACGCCGCGGCGGCCGCTGCCGTCAACACCGCTGCTTCCCGGTGCTCGCCGGCCCGCCGGGCGAGCACGACGTGATGCTGGTGTCGCCGATCATCCTCTACGACCACCCCGAGATCGCCGAACAGAGCGAAGGCGCGCTGTACGACTCCACCGAGATCGACGAGATCCTCACGCTGCGGGTCATGACGATGACCGACGAGGAGAAGGCGCAGGCCCGCGCCACCGATCCGCTCGCGGCGCAGATCATCGACCGGTGCGACTCGATGTCGCCCGAGGCGATGCTGAATCTGCACGGCGTGCTGCGCAATCCGCACGCCGCCGGTGCCGACGCACCCGGCGCTCGATACCCGGAGATCCCCGAGGGCGTCGACTGGTGGGATCCGCTGGCCGACAACGCGGTCCGGCCCGAGATCGACGCGGTGCTGGTCAACGGCGTCCGGGTCACGCGGGGCAGCCGGGTCCGGCTGCGGCCGTCGCGCCGGGCCGACGCGCAGGACATCTTCTTCGCCGGACAGGACCGCGCGGGTCACCTCCGTGCACGAGGACGTCGACGGCGACCAGCACGTCGGCGTCGTGCTCGAGGACGATCCGGCCGCCGACCTGCACGACTGGTACGGCCGCTACCTGTACTTCGCACCCGACGAAGTCGAACCGCTCATCGAAAGGAGTTAGGAAATGGAAGCAGTGGGTTGGGTCGCCGTGGAATGGCCGCGGCCGTGGTCGTCATCGGAGGGGCCCTGGTCGGAGTCCGGTCCATCCCGGACGCCCGCCGCTACCTGAAGATCCGCCGCATGTGACTGTCAGGAGGTGTAACCACGTCCGACATTCTGGTCGCCGGGATCGGCAATATCTTCCTCGGCGACGACGGCTTCGGCCCCGAGGTGATGCGCCATGTCCCGCACGAGCTGCGCCGACCCGCGAGTCCGGATGGTGGACTACGGCATCCGGGGCATGCACCTGGCCTATGACCTGCTCGACGGCTGCGAGGCGCTGGTGCTCGTCGACGCCGCTGCCGAACCGGGGCGCGCCGGGCACGGTGCACGTCTTCGAAGCCGACCACGAAAGACTCTCGTCCGCCGCGCGTCTCGACGCGCACGCGATGGACCCCGGCCGCGGTGTTCGCCAGCCTGAACGCGCTCGGCGGCACGCCGCCGCCCACCGTCGTCGTCGGCTGCGAGGTCGCCAGCGTCGAGGAAGGGATCGGGCTGTCCGACGCCGTCGCGGCCGCGGTGCCCGAGGCGGTGCGGGCCAGTCGAAAGCGTTGTGGCGCGATCTGCTGGCACGACCGTCGTACGGGAGGGCTGAACCATGTGTCTGGGAATCCCGGGACAGGTCGTGAGGATGCTCGAGGGCTACGGCGACCAGCTCGCCCTCGTCGATGTCGCGGGCGAACACCGCAAGGTCAACGTCGGCATGCTGCCCGAAGAGACGTTCGCCGAGCCGGCGACTGGGTGATCATCCACATGGGCTTCGTCGTCGAGAAGACCGACAAGGCCGGCGCCGACGCCGCGATGGCGGGCCTGGAGCTGATGGGCGCGGGGCAGGGTATCGAGGACCTCAGCCATGACCGCGCGGCGCCGCGTTCGCAGTCCGCGTGCACGGGGTCGTCCAGGGCGTCGGCTTCCGGCCGTTCGTCTACACCACGGCGGCGGCGCTGGGGCTGGCCGGCTCGCGTGCGCAACGACACGTCCGGCGCCGTCATCGAGGTCGAGGGCGACGGCGCCGATATCGACGAGTTCCTGACCCGGCTGCGCGACCGACCGCCGCCGCTGGCGGTCATCGAATCCATTGAAACGCAGCACATTCCGGTCGTCGGCGGCACCGGCTTCACCATCGCCGACACCTCGCGGTCGACGGCGGCCGCACGCTGGCCTCCCCCGACGTCGCCATGTGCGCCGACTGCGCCGCCGAACAACGCGACCCCGCCAACCGGCGCTACCGGCACGCGTTCGTCAACTGCACCAACTGCGGCCCGCGCTTCACGATCATCGCCTCGCTGCCCTACGACCGGTCCGCCACCACGATGGCCGCCTTCGCGATGTGCGCCGACTGCGCCCGCGAGTACGCCGATCCCGCCGACCGCCGGTTCCACGCCCAGCCGATCTGCTGCCCGAACTGCGGACCGACGCTGCGCTACCGGGACCGCGACGGCCACGCGATCGACGGGCGAAGCGGGACTGCACGCGCGCGCGACGCCTGCTGCGCGGCGGGCGGCGTGCTCGCGGTCAAGGGCATCGGCGGCTACCACCTCGCCTGCGACGCCGCCGACGAGCACGCGGTCGCCGAGCTGCGGCGACGAAAGCGGCGCGGCGACAAGCCGTTCGCGGTGATGGTGCCCGACCTCGCGGCCGCCCGCGCATCGCGATCGTCGACGACGCGTCGGCGCGCCTGCTGTCCGGCCCGCAGCGCCCGATCGTGCTGATGCCGCGGCGCGCCGGCGCCCGATCGCCGACGCGGTGGCCCCGCACAATCCCGACCTCGGCGTCATGCTGCGCCTACACGCCGCTGCACACGCTGCTGTTCGGCCTGCCCGGCGACGAGCCGGGCCCGACGGTCCTGGTGATGACCTCCGGCAACCTGGCGGCGAGCCGATCTGCTTCACCGACGACGATGCGCTCGACCGGCTTTCGCGGCTCGCCGACGGCTGGCTGATGCACGACCGGCGACATCCTGGTGCCGTGCGACGACTCCGTGGTGCGGGTGGTCGACGGCGTCGAGCTGCCGATCCGGCGCTCCCGCGGTTACGCGCCGCTGCCGGTCGCGCTGCCCGTGGCGGTGCCGCCGACCCTGGCGGTCGGCGCCGACCTGAAGAACACGATGCGCCGTCGCCGGACGGCAGGTACGCCTGGCTGAGCCAGCACATCGGCGACATGGACGACCTGGCCACGCTGTCCGCGTTCGACTCCGCGCCGAACAGCACCTGGAGGAGTTGACCGGCGTCGCACCGGAAGTCGCTGGTCGCCGACGCGCATCCGGCGTACCGCTCCACCGCTGGGCGCACCGCAACGCCGGCGACCGGCCGGTGCGGACGGTGCAGCACCACCACGCGCACATCGCGGCGGTGATGGCCGAACACGGGCTCGACGGGCGCAGCAGGTACTCGGGTTCGCCTTCGACGGCACGGGTTACGGCCCCGACGGCGCGGTCTGGGGCGGCGAGGTGCTGCTGGCCGGACTACAAGGGCTTTCAGCGACGCGGCGCAACTGAAGTACGTGCCGCTGGCCGGCGGCGACGTCAGCGTGCTCCGGCCGTACCGGATGGCGCTGTCGCACCTGTGGGCCGCCGGGATGCCTGGGACGACGATCTGCCGCCGGTGCAGGCATGCCCCCCGACGAACGAACGGGCGCTCGCGCACCAGCTCGACACCGGCCTCGGCTGCGTGCCGACGTCCAGCATGGGCCGGCTGTTCGACGCGGTGTCGGCGCTCGCCGGGGTGCGACAGGTGGTCGCCTACGAAGCGCAGGCGGCGATCGAACTGGAGGGGCTCTCCCGTGGCGTCGACTGCGGCACGCGCGTTACGCGTTCGGCATCGACGCCCCGGCGCTGCCACGGTAGTCGACCCCGCCCCCGTGCTCGCCGCGGTAGTCGCGCGACGTGCGTGCCGGGTCCCGGCAGGTGTGATCGGCGCGCGATTCCACCGCGCGGTCGCCGACATGATCGTCGACCTCGCGGGCGCGGAGGACCCGGCGCCACAGACCGTCGCACTGTCCGGCGGCGTGTTCCAGAACGCGCTGCTCCTGCGACTGTCACAAACGGCCTTGTGGCCAAAGGCTTTGACGTGATCACCCACCGTCACGTAC
>CAVXVJ010000010.1:0-331767 GCA_963765155.1 uncultured Actinomycetota bacterium | reverse complement strand
AGAGGGCAGCCAGGAGAATTCGCGGCGGAACACGTGTCCCGGGTCGACCATCACCCAGCTCCTCTCGGCTTACCCACGTCTGATCGACGGTGCTGACTCGAATGTAGCGCGGTAGGCCGCAGCCGACACCTGCGAACGCTCAGGCCGATGCGACCGTGTCGTTTGCATGGCTGGCCAGATAGTCGCGCAGGGCCTGCCCACCGCGGTGGATTCGGCTGCGCACCGTGCCGAGCTTGACGCCCAGGGTGGCGCCGATTTCCTCGTAGGACAGACCCTCGATGTCGCACAGCACCACGGCCGCGCGAATTCCGGAGGCAGCGAGTCAAGCGCGGCCTGCAGGTCCGGGCCGAGCCGCGAATCGTGGTAGATCTGCTCGGGATTCGGCTCGTCGGCCGGCACCCGCTCGTAGTCCTCCGGCAGCGCCTCCATCCGAATGCGCCCGCGCCTGCGGACCAGTCGAGGAACAGGTTCGTCGTGATGCGGTGCAGCCAGCCTTCGAACGTGCCGGGCTGATAGTTCGGCACCGAGCGGAAGACGCGGATGAAGGTCTCCTGCGTCAGATCCTCGGCGTCGTGCTGGTTACCGGAGAGCCGGTAGGCCAGCCGGTACACCCGGTCGGCGTGCTGGCGCACCAACTCGTCCCATGACGGCATCGCGGTCTTGTCTCCGGTGGCGTCGAACACCGCGGTGCCCGTCAGCTCATCGGTTGGCTCGACCCAATCGGTGTCGGCGTACTGCTCGAGATGGGCCATCGAAACGGGTGCCATCGTCGTGGTGGTCGTCAGATCCTCCTGATCACGGCTGCCAATAGAAGTCGGCAACTTTACATCGCCGGCAACACGACTGTCGACATGGTTATTCCCAGAGCTCCAGCGTTCGCCGCGTTCCATGCGAGTAACCGTTCCTGACCCTGGTGTGCCTGGCATATGAGCAAACTGAACATTTCCTGAGAAAGAGCGCTACCCATTTTTCGACCTGGGGAAACGAAATGTTTCACAGCTGATTCTCGGGTTTCAGCACGGGCGTGTCGCGGTGCCGGGGCATGCGGGTTCGCTCTACGCTGCGGGCATGGCCAGCACGGACGACACCGGACCCAGTCGGGCCGAGTCGATCGTCAGGCACGCCGAACAATCGATCTCTGAGGACGACATCGTCGCCGCCGCCCGTGAGCGGGCCTGACATCGGCGCCGGAGCGGTCACGCCCGCGGTCGGGGCGCTGCTGTGCGTGCTGGCCAAGCTCACCGGGCCAAGGCCGTGGTCGAGGTCGGCACCGGAGCGGGCGTCAGCGGGCTATGGCTGTTGTCGGGCATGCGTGAGGATGGCGTGCTGACGACGATCGACGTCGAGCCCGAGCATCAGCGCATCGCCAAGCAGGCGTTCACCGAGGCCGGCGTTGGGCAGTCGCGCACCCGGCTGATCAGCGGCCGGGCCCAGGAAGTGCTGACCCGGTTGGCCGACGAGTCCTACGACCTGGTGTTCATCGACGCGGACCCGATCGACCAGCCGCAGTTCGTCGTCGAAGGGGTACGGCTGCTGCGGTCGGGCGGCGCGATCGTCGTGCATCGCGCCGCGTTGGGCGGCCGCGCAGGCGACGCCAACGCCAACGACGCCGAGGTCAGCGCGGTGCGTGAGGCGGCGCGGCTGATCGCCGAGGACGAGCGGCTGACGCCGGTGCTCGTGCCGCTTGGTGACGGCCTGCTGGCCGCCGCCCGCGACTGACCTCTCGGCTTTCCCTGCGCGAACAGACGCAGATGGCCACTATTTGCGCCCGATTCATGGCCTTCTGCGTCTGCGCGCCATGGGTAGCGCCATTTTTACGGATTCTTGACGGCGTGGATTCTTGACCGGCCGCTGAACGCGCGTTTAGCATACTAAACATGCGTTCAGCCAAACGATAGGACGGCTATCGCCAGAATTCGCGACGCGGCCATCGACCAATGGGGTCAGCACGGTTTCAACGTCGGGCTTCGGAGCATTGCCGAGGCCGCCGGCGTCAGCGCGGCGCTGGTGATCCACCACTTCGGTTCGAAGGAGGGCCTGCGCAAGGCCTGCGACGACTACATCGTTGAGGAGATCCGCAGGGAGGATCCGAAGCGCTGCGGTCGACGGATCCAGCGACCTGGTTCGCCCAGATGGCCGAGATCGAGTCGTTCGCACCGATGATCGGGTACCTGCTGCGAAGCATTCAGGCCGGCGGCGACCTGGCAAAGATGTTGCTGCGCCGAATGATCGACAACTCCGTCGAGTACATGGAAGAGGGCGTCCGGGCCGGCACCTCAAGCCCAGCCGCGACCCCGCCGCCAGAGCCAAGTTCCTGGCCATCAGCGGCGGCGGCGGCTTCCTGCTCTATCTCCAGATGCACGACAACCCAACCGATCTACGTGCCGTGCTCCGCGATTACGGCGAGGAGATGATGCTGCCGACCCTCGAGATCTACACCGAGGGCCTGATGGCCGACTCGACGATGTACGACGCCTTTCTCGCCAAGCGCGAAAAAGGAATCCCACTCACATCCAAAGAAGAGGACGGCGAGGTGCCCGCTGCGGGCTAGCAACGTCCAAGAAGCAAGGGAGGATTGATGAATACACAGACATTCGTTGCCCAGTTCTGGGGTTGGCTGACGTTAACGGTCGCGCTGATCCTCTTCGTCCGCCCCAAGGTGCTGCACGACGTCAAGCACCTGATCGTAGAGAACAGAGCATTCGGCCTCGCTTATGGGCTCATGTCACTAATTCTCGGGATCAGTTCCGTACTGCTGCACAATGTTTGGGAACTCAACTGGCATGTCGTCATCACAATTTTCGGCTGGCTGGCGCTGGTGAAGGGCATCATCGTGCTTGCGTGGCCGGAAATATCGAAGAACACCCGGTACGAGACGCGTGTCCTCACCACTCGCATCGCACTTGTCGTCGTCAGCGGCCTCGCGGCGTGGATGCTCGGCGCCAGCTACGCATAGTCGTCAACGAAGCCGAGTCCATCGAACAGGAAATGCGATGACGAATACCTCCCCCGCAGTCGAGATCCGCGGTCTAAGCAAAGCATTCGGGCGGACAAAGGCGCTCGACGGCCTCAACCTGACTGTCGCGCCATGGCGACATCGCCGGCTTCCTCGGCCCGAATGGCGCGGGCAAGTCCACGACCTTCCGGGTCCTGCTCGGACTGCTGCGCGCCGACAGCGGAACAGTCCGGCTGCTCGGCGGCGACCCGTGGCGCGACGCGGTGGCGCTGCACCGCCGGATCGCCTATGTGCCAGGCGATGTGACGTTGTGGCCCAACCTGACCGGACAACAGGCCATCGACTTCCTGGCACGCCTGCGCGGCAACGGCGTCGACACCAGGCGTCGCGACCAGCTGATCGAGCGCTTCGAACTCGACCCGCACAAGAAGGCTCGCACGTACTCCAAGGGCAACCGGCAGAAGGTGGCCATCGTCGCCGCATTCAGCACCAACGCCGAGCTCTACATCCTCGACGAACCCACCTCGGGCCTGGACCCGTTGATGGAGAAGGCCTTTCGCCAGTGCGTCGACGAGGTTGCCGACCGCGGCGCGGCGGTCCTGCTGTCCAGCCACATCCTGGCCGAGGTCGAAAAGCTCTGCGACACAGTCACGATCATCCGCGCCGGCCGCACCGTAAGATCGGGCACGCTCGACGAACTTGCGGCACCTGATGCGCACCACCGTCACGGTACGCACCCGCGACGATGGCCACGCGCTGCAGCAGCTTCCGTACGTGCACGACTTCAACATCCAGGACGGCCGGGCCCAAGTTCTCGGTGGACCGCGCCGATCTCGACTTCACCATGGAGCACCTCACCGATCTGGGCATCGAGGAGCTCACCGTCGACGCCCGCATCGCTGGAGGACATGTTCCTGCGCGAATACCAACGGGTGACGCAATGAGCATCACCACCGTCGCCGTACGCGCCGGACGGCACGAAGCCGCCCCTGCCGGCTCCCCGTTCACCGGCGTCGGCACCCTGATCAGCTTGGCGCTGCACCGCGACCGCATAAGGCTCACCGTGTGGATCGCCGTTCTCACGCGATGATGGCCTACGCGCCCAACACCATCAAGCTGGCCTACCCGGAGGAGGCCGCAACGATTCGCCCGGGTCAACCTGATGAAGACGCCCGCGGCCATGATCATGGGTGGCCCCATGTTCGGCCGCAACGAGACCGAACTCGGCGCCATGGTCGCCAATGAGCTGATGCTGACGCTGATCGTCGCCAGCCTCGATCATGTCCATTCTCATCGTCGATTCGGCATACCCGCGCCGACGAGGAAAGCGGCGCGGCGGAATTGGTGATGTCCTCGGTGGTCGGCCGCTATGCGCGTACCTTCGCGGCGCTGATCCTGGTCGGCGGCGTGAACGCGGTGCTGGCCGTCGACGATGACGGTGGCATTCGCGCGACGGGTTTCAACGTGGTCGACAGCGCCGCCATGTGCCTCGGTGTCACCGGGGCGGCGATGGTGTTCGGTGCCGTCGCCGCGGTCACCGCCCAGCTGTGGCGCAGTCACGCACGGCCACCGGAGCTGCGATGGCCGTGCTGGCGCTGGCCGTGCTGGTGCGCGGCGTCGGCGACGTCATCAACAACTCCGGCAGCGCGCTGAGCTGGCTCTCCCCCATCGCGTGGGCCCAGCAGATGCGGGCATTCGTCGACCTGCGGTGGTGGCCGTTCGCTTTGCTTGTCGTGCTGGCGCTCGGGCTGATGGTGTCGTCCGCGGCGCTGGAAGGCCGGCGGCAGTACGACGCACGGCACATCCCCGTCACCGGCGAACGCCCGAACGCGCATGCCGATCACCAGTGTCTTCGGGCTGCACCTGACGCTGCAGCGGGGCCAGACCATCGGCTGGAGCGTTGGGTTGTTCCTGGCGCGGCATGGCGTTCGGGTCGATGACCAAGTCGCTGCTCGATGCGGCCAAGCAGAACGAGCTTGTTCAACCGCGTGATGCCCAGCAGGGCACCGACAGGGTCTACACGACGATGACGCAGTTCCTGGCCGCGGCGGCCACTGCCTACGTCGTGATGCGGTGCTGCGGGTGCACAGCGACGAGCAGAACGGCCTCGGCGAGCCGGTGTTGGCCGGGCGCGGTGTCGCGGTGGCGGTGGTTGTTCACCGCGGTGGCCTCCGCGCTGATCGGCTCGCAGTGATGATGTTCCTTGCCGGTCTCGGCAATGGTCTCGGGTGCAGGAATCGACGCTGGGCGAACCCGCAGACCATCGTGCGCCTGACGTTGGCCGGGCTGGCATTCGTCCCTGCCATGGCGGTCCTCGCCAGCATCGCGGCGTTCGCCGTCGCCGTGCGCCGACCGTGGATCGGTTGGCTCGCAGTCACATTCGTCGTCATCATCGCTGTATCTCGGCGCGCTGCTGCGGCTGCCGCAGTGGCTGATCGACCTGTCGCCGGTGGGCCGCACCACGGCGCCGATGGACTACCCGGCGGCGGCGCTGGCGGTGATGGTCGTCGTCGCAATCGCGCTGACAGCTGTCGCGGGTTGGATCTATCGCAGCCGCGACGCACTGTGAAGGGAGGAATCATGAAAGACGGTTTGAAGGCACTAGCAACGAGTGTTCTCGGATTCGTGTATTTCGGGGTGCTGCTGTTTCTGCCGGCGGGCACGTTCAATTACTGGCAGGCATGGCTTTTCATCGCCGTGTTCATCGCCACGACGTCCGGGCCCAGCATCTACTGGGCGGTGAAGAGACCCGAAGTCCTGCGCCGGCGGATGAGCGCTGGCCCCACGGCGGAAACCCGTCCCGCGCAGAAGATCATCGTCACCGGCGTATACCTGTTTTCTAGTGCGCTGTTTGTTGTCAGCGCCCTCGACCATCGATTCGGCTGGTCGCAAGTGCCGACCGCGGTGGTGCTGTTCGGCGATGTGCTGGTGGCGGTTGGCCTTGGTCTCGCCATGCTGGTGGTCCACCAGAACAGTTATGCGGCAGCCACTATCAGGGTCGAGGCGGAGCAGGAATTGGTGTCGACGGGGCTGTATGGACTCGTGCGGCATCCGATGTATTTCGGCGCGCTGATCATGATGATCGGCACACCTCTTGCGCTGGACTCCTACTGGGGACTTGTCATGCTCGCCGCCGGCTTGCCGATCTTGCTCTTCCGCATCCTCGATGAGGAGAAGGCGCTGACGCAGGAACTGTCCGGCTATGGCGAGTACACCCAGAAGGTGCACCACCGCTTGGTGCCGGGAGTGTGGTGACGAAATCATGAAGATCGCCCTTCAAACACTGGCCTCCGGCAGTCTTCGGATTCGCATTCTTCGCCGTGCTGCTGTTCTGGCCCGCCGGCACGCTGAACTATTGGCAGGCATGGGTTTTCATTGCCGTTTTCATCGTCGCCACGCTTGTCCCCAGCATCTATCTGGCGGTGAAGGACCCGGCGGCGCTACAGCGACGGATGAAGGCCGGGCCGACGGCCGAAACCAGGATCGTGCAGAAGACTCATCATCACCGGCACGATCGTGGCGGTGGTCGCGGTGCTGGTCGTCAGCGCCCTCGACCTCCGGTTCGGATGGTCGCATGTGCCGACACCGGTCGTGGTGCTCGGCGACATCCTGGTCGCCGGCGGGCTCGTGCTGGCGCAGCTCGTCGTCATCCAGAACAGCTACGCAGCCGCGACCATCACGGTCGAGTCCGACCAGAAGGTGGTCTCGACGGGCCTCTACGGCCTTGTGCGGCACCCGATGTACGTCGGGACGCTGATCATGATGATCGGCACCCCGCTTGCGCTCGGCTCGTACTGGGGGCTATTGGCGATCGTGCCGGCCCTGCCGGTCCTCGTGGCCCGCATCGACGACGAGGAGAAGCTGCTCATGCAGGACCTCGCCGGGTACGCCGAGTACATGGAGAAGGTGCACTACCGGCTGGTGCCGTACGTGTGGTGAGGTCTCCCGTCATATCCGGCACCTGTGGTCCGTCATAGAGATATGACGACTCCGACGACGCAGCCGTTCGAAGAGCACCGCGAGCATCTGCGGGCGGTCGCCTACCGCATGCTGGGCTCGCTGAGCGAGGCCGACGACGCCGTGCAGGAGGCGTGGCTGCGGATGGACCGCACCGACGTGAGCGACGTCCGCAACCTGCGCGGCTGGCTGACGACCGTCGTCGCACGCATCTGCCTGGACATGCTGCGCGCCCGCAACACACACCCCGAGCAGCCGCTCGACGAGACGCTGAGCGACCACGTCGCCGCCGACGCCGTCGATCCGGAACAGGAGGCCGAGCTCGCCGACTCCATCGGCGTGGCACTGCTCGTCATCCTGCAGACGCTGTCGCCGGCGGAGCGACTCGCGTTCGTGCTGCACGACATGTTCGATCTGCCGTTCGCCGAGATCGCGCCGATCGTGGGCCGTAGCGAGAACACCGCGGCGCAGCTCGCCGCCCGCGCCCGTCGTCGCGTGCGCGGCAAAACCCCAGAGCCGACAGACGATCTCGTGCGCCAGCGTCGACTCGTCGACGCGTTCCTCGCCGCCGCCCGCGACGGTGACTTCGACGCGCTGCTCGCGGTGCTCGACAGTGACGTGGTGCTGCATGTCGACGCGGCAGCGGCAGGCACGCCGACGACGATCCGCGGCGCGCACGCGGTGGCCAACAGTGCCCGCGCCTTCTCGGCCAACGCGCGGTTCGCCGAGCCCGCGTTGGTGGACGGCGCGGTCGGCATCGTCGTCGCCCCCAACGGAAAACTGGCGCTGGTGCTGCGCTTCGGCGTCGTCGGCGACAAGATCACCGAGGTCAACATCGAGGCCGACCCGAAACGGCTGCGTCGCTCCAGTTTGGCTGTGCTGGGCCGATAATGCGTATATGGAACTGCTGACCGGTTTCGGGCTGGCCACCGCGGCGGGACTCAACGCCTACATCCCGCTGCTGGCGCTCGGCCTGCTGTCACGGTTCACCGACCTTGTCACGCTGCCGCACGGCTGGGCGTGGCTGGAGAACGGCTGGGTGATGACGATCGTCGCCGTGCTGCTGGTCATCGAGATCGTCGCCGACAAGATCCCCGCGCTCGACAGCATCAACGACGCCATCCAGACGTTCATCCGGCCCACGGCCGGCGGCATCGTGTTCGGGTCGGGCACCGCGGCCCAGACGTCCGCCGTCACGGACCCGGGCGCGTTCGCGCAATCAGGGCAGTGGATCCCGGTCGTGATCGGTGTCGTTGTCGCGCTGGTGGTGTCGCTGACGAAGTCCGCGGTACGGCCCGCCGCCAATGTCGCGACCGCGGGCATGGCCGCGCCGGTGCTGTCCACGGCCGAGGACGCCACCAGCCTCGGCCTGGTGTTCCTCGCGATCCTGGTACCCGTGCTGGTGCTGGTGGCCGTGGTGGTGCTGGCCTGGGCGGCGATGGCGTTGCTGCGACGACGCCGCAAAGCCACGGCCGCTTAGTGTGTGCCCGGTTTGGGCAAGCGCTTGCGTGGGCATCTATTGCGTCATGATCGCACCTCACGTCGTTCGTTTCGTTGGTCCTGCGGTGGTTACAGCGTGGGGCCTCAGCGCTTCCGTCCTTTCTGGCTCCGCCGTCCCACTCGCTTCCGCTCAACCATGCCCCGACGTGGAGGTGGTGTTTGCCCGCGGTACGGGTGAGCCTCCGGGTCTTGGCCCGACGGGACAGGCATTCGTCGACTCCCTACGCCCGCGCCTTGGCGAAAGGTCGTTGGGCGTGTATCCGGTCAACTACCCGGCCAGCGACCAGTGGGCCACAGGCGTCGACGGCATCAGGGACGCGGTCGCCCGTATCGTTTCCATGGCAGAGAGCTGTCCCGATACGGAGATGGTGCTCGGCGGGTTTTCCCAAGGCGCGGCCGTGATGGGCTTTGTCACCTCGGCTGCAGTACCGGATGGCGTCGATCCTGCGACCGTACCCAAACCTCTGCAGCCCGTGGTGGCCGACCATGTCTCGTCGGTCGTCCTCTTCGGACTGCCGAATGACCGGGCCATGAACTTCCTCGGCGAGCCGACGGTCGCAATCGGGCCCCTGTATCAGGAGAAGACCCTCGACGTGTGCGTTACCGACGACGCGATTTGCTCTGACGGGCTCGATTTCGCCGCGCACAATTCGTACGCAAACAACGGCGCGATGATTGATCAGGCGGCGACTTTTGCCGCCAGTCGCCTTGGCGCCAGTCCCGGCGGGCCAGAGCCTGTCATGGCTGCAAGCGGAGGCCCTGGAGGCTGAGCTCCTGCCCGCGGGCTAGATCCAGACGCCCTTGCCGACGGCGACCACGCCCCCGGCGCTGATCGCGAACCGTTCGCGGTCCTTCTCCAGGTCGACGCCGACCATTTCACCGGGCCCCACGACGACGTTCTTGTCCAGGATCGCGTGTCGCACAACCGCGCCGCGGCCAATCCGCGTGCCCGGCATGAGCACGCTACCCTCCACGATCGCGCCGTCGTCGACCACGACGTTGGATGACAGCACCGAATTGCGAACGGACGCAGCCGAAATGATGCTGCCCGCGCCGACCACCGACTCCTGCGCCGAACCGCCGTTGACGAACTTCGCCGGCGCCAGCATCTCGGACTCACCGCGGATGGGCCAGCGCTTGTTGTAGAGGTTGAACACCGGATGCACCGACACCAGATCCATGTGGGCGTCGTAGAACGCGTCGAGGGTTCCGACGTCGCGCCAGTAACCGTGGTCGCGTTCGGTGGCTCCGGGCACCTCGTTGTTGGAGAAGTCGTAGACGGCGGCCATACCGTCGGACACCAGCCGCGGGATGATGTCGCCGCCCATATCGTGATCGGAGTGGTCCTCGTCGGCGTCGGCGCGGATCGCGTCGATGAGCACCTTCGTTGTGAAGATGTAGTTGCCCATCGACACGAACGTCTGCTCGGGGTCGTCGGGCGTGCCGGGTGGGTCGGCCGGTTTTTCGATGAAGCCGCGGATGCGACCGGATTCGTCGGAGTCGATGCAGCCGAACGCCGTCGCCTCGGCCCGCGGCACCCGGATCCCGGCGACCGTCGCGCCCGCGCCACTCTCGACGTGGAAGCGGACCATCTGCTCGGGGTCCATGCGATACACGTGGTCGGCGCCGAACACCACGATGTAGTCGGGGTCCTCGTCGTAGATCAGATTCAGCGACTGGTAGATGGCGTCCGCGGAGCCGGTGTACCAGCGCGGGCCGAGCCGCTGCTGGGCCGGGACCGGCGTGATGTACTCGCCGGCAAGCCCGGAAAGCCGCCAGTTCTGCGAAATATGACGGTCCAGCGAATGCGACTTGTATTGGGTGAGTACACAGATTCGCAGGTATCGGGCATTTACCAGATTGGACAGCACGAAGTCGATCAGCCTGTAGGCGCCGCCGAAGGGAACCGCCGGTTTGGCGCGGTCTGCCGTCAATGGATAAAGCCGCTTGCCCTCGCCGCCTGCCAGGACAATACCCAGCACGTGTGGCAATTCCCGCATGATCCAAACCTATCCGTCGCCGCCTACCAGGGCTAGGCATTCCCTCGATTGATCGGTGTCGCATCAAGGTAATTGGCGCCGGCGCAGCCGACCTTCACACAAGCCTGGCCCGCTGCCACCGCGGCCACTACGGTCGTCACTATGCGGGTGGCGATGATGACCCGGGAGTACCCGCCCGAGGTCTACGGCGGAGCGGGCGTGCACGTCACCGAACTTGTCGGCGCAGTTGCGTCATCTGTGCGAGGTCGACGTGCACTGTATGGGCGCGCCGCGTCCCGGCGCGTTCGTCGCACAGTCGGATGCAGCGCTGAAGGGTGCCAACGCGGCGCTGTCCACGTTGTCCGCCGACCTCAACATGGTCAACGCCGCGTCGGCACGCCACCGTCGTGCATTCGCACACCTGGTACACCGGGCTGGCCGGACACCTGGCCGCGCTGCTGTACGGCGTCCCGCACGTGCTGACCGCCCATTCGCTCGAGCCGATGCGGCCGTGGAAGGCCGAGCAGCTCGGCGGGGGGTACCGCGTGTCGTCCTGGGTGGAGAAGACCGCGGTGGAGGCCGCCGACGCGGTGATCGCCGTCAGCTCGGGCATGCGCGACGATGTGCTGCACACCTATCCCGCGTTCGACCCCAACCGGGTACACGTGGTGCGCAACGGCATCGACACCGATGTCTGGTACCCGGCCGAGCCCGACTCGGCCGAGTCGGTGCTTGCCGAACTCGGCGTCGAAGTCGACCGGCCCATCGTCGCCTTCGTCGGGCGGATCACCCGACAGAAGGGCGTCGCGCATCTGATTGCGGCGGCACACCATTTCGCCCCGGAGATTCAGCTGGTGCTGTGCGCCGGGGCGCCGGACACACCGGAGATCGCGGCGGAGGTGACGGGGGCGGTGCAGGAGCTGGCCCGCGCCCGCAGCGGCGTGTTCTGGGTCCGGGAGATGCTGCCGATCGGCAAGATCCGCGAAATCCTTTCAGCAGCAACGGTTTTCGTATGCCCGTCGGTGTACGAACCGCTCGGCATCGTCAACCTGGAGGCGATGGCGTGCGCGACGGCGGTGGTGGCATCCGACGTCGGCGGCATTCCGGAGGTAGTCGCCGACCATGAGACCGGGATGCTGGTGCACTACGACCCGAGCGACCCGGCGTTCTACGAGAGGCGACTGGCCGAAGCCGTCAATTCGCTGGTGGCCGACCCCGGCAAGGCCGGGCAGTACGGCCTGTCCGGGCGGCAGCGTTGTATTCAAGAATTTTCCTGGGCCCACATCGCCGAGCAGACCTTGGAGATCTACCGGAAGGTGTCCGCGTAGCCCCCGGCTCTAGCTGGTTACGCCCTTGAGTTCGTCGCCGAGCGCGGCCGCTTCATCGGGGGTGAGTTCGACGACGAGTCGCCCGCCGCCTTCCAGTGGTACCCGCATCACGATGCCGCGCCCCTCCTTGGTTGCTTCCAGTGGACCGTCTCCGGTCCGGGGCTTCATCGCCGCCATCGAGTGCTCCCTCCACATGAGCTGGCCCGCTCGGGCTACTGATCTTCACCCCATTGTTCCCTATCCCGGCGGTTTGATGTGCAAAGACCCGGCATGGCGGTCATGACGGCGTGTGATCGCCCGGCTCAACGAGCAAGCGCATCCATCACTCGAGCCATTCCACGTTCCAGCGCGGCGGCGATGCTCGGACGCAATTGCGCGGCCGGAATGATCGAGTGGACCGAACCCACCTGGCGGGCCCGCTCCACGTTGTGCACGGCTTCGAACTCCGCCGCCACCTCGCCGAGCTTGTCCGAACGTACTGCCGCCCGGGTGGCCTCGAGCTGTACCCGCAACCTGGCACTCGCCGCGGCGTCCGTGGAGGCGGCAAGCTGCGCTTCGAGCTCGCGCACGGACGGGTCCGCCGCGGTGCGTTTGTTCACCTCTCGGGTGAACACCACGGCGGCCGCGGGTGCACCGCCGATGACCGAGGAGAACGATCCCTCGACCGCGAGCACCTCCATGTTCTCGTTCAGCGCGTTGGAGAAAACCACGAAAGCTCCGCCGTGATAGCGCGAGATGACGGCGAACACGATCGGCCCGTCGAAGTTGACGATGGCTCGGCCGATTTCGGCGCCGTACTCGAGCTGGATCTTCCGCAGTGATTCCGGTGAACCGTCGAAGCCCGACAGGTTGGCCAGCACCACCAGGGGCCGGTTCCGGCTTGCGGCGTTGATCGCGCGGGCAGTCTTCTTGGAGGACTGCGGGAACAGAGTTCCAGACGTCCACTGGTCCGGCCCATCGGCGGGAACCCACCCCTTACGCGGGATCATCCGCGATTCGATGCCGATGACGGACACCGGAATTCCGGCTACGTGAGCGTCGAACACCACGGAGGTGTCGGCGTCGGCCATGTCGGCCCACCGCTCGAGTACCGGATGGTCCTGGTCGACCACCGCACGCATGACGGTCCGAATGTCGAAGGGCTTCTTGCGGTCTTTGTTGGTGCTCGCGGAGAAGATGTCGCCGACGGTCGTGAAGTCGCTGGACGGATGTACGTGCGGGAAGTCGCGAACGTCGCGGTCGGCCGGGTCGGAAGTCTCGGCGCGGCGCGGAAAGCGTTCTTCCGGAGCGACATACGCGTGATCGTAGTGCGCGAAAAGTATGTCACACGCGGCCTGAAGGTTCGGCGCCCAGTACTGGGCTTGACCGTTGGGTCCCATCACCCGGTCGTAGCCGCCGAGGCCGAAGTTGTCCTCGGCCGAAACCCCACCGGAGTAATCGAGGGATTGCTTGCCGGTGAGAACCATCGCGCTGTTCGGCGTCATGACAAGAATGCCCTTGGTGTGCATCAGCATCGTCGCTTCGGCATTCCAATACGGCTGCGCGCCAACGTTGATTCCCGCGACGATGACGTTGATTTCACCGCCGTTCTGAGTGAACGTGATGATGCGGCGCAGCGCTCGAGACACCCAGTCCATGTTCTCGGTGCCGCTCTCCATCGAAATGGTTGCGCCGGAGGACAAGGCGAACCACTCGACGGGCACCGAGAGTTTCTCCGCGAGATCGATCGCCGCGACCACGCGGGCGCATTCGGCTTCGGCCACCGTGCCCAGCGCTTTCGTCGGGTCACCGAACATGGCGACGCGCGACATTCCCTCCGGATAGCGGGTCGTCTGCCGCGACACCACGCCGACGATCAGGCCGGCGGTGTTGTGTCCATATGGACGGTCGACAGGGACAAAATCGCCTGACTCGTCGAAGTCATATTCGACGAATCCGGTCTCGCCGCTGGTGAGAAGTGGGATCAGCTCGTAGGGGTAAACCAACCCGCGAGCTTGTGAGCGCTGCACCTTCTGCGCGTAATCGTCGAGGGGAGGCAACGGCTCCGTCGGGGGTTCCGTGACGTTCGCGACGACGCCGGCAGTCGGACTGTACGAGAAGCGAATTGCCACTCGCCTGGGCTGCTGCGTCTCATCGTCCTTGACGCTTGCCCGAATGATGACTTCGTCCAGCCCGGCATTGATCGTCAGTGGCGCTAAGCGTCGCACCATCTCGGGGGCACGCAGCGCGGGGATGTCGAGCACCGGCCACACGTAAAGCGCGACGCGGCTGTTGTCGAGCCGCTTGCGACCCCGCTGGGTCTGCTACCCGCCGAATGCCGTCCAGACATGCTGCAAGGGCGCGCTCAAGGGCCGGAATCCCGACCAATTCGCCGGCCTCGTTCAGTTGCGGTGTGGCATCACGAACCTCGGCCAGCGCGACGAGGCGCTCATCGGACGGGTTCTCTTTGGCCACCAGGTGGAAGAGCCACGTGCCCGCCGCGGCAGGTAAACGAGTGCCGTTGAAGTTCTTCAGCCGCCACAAATCGAGGCGCTGCCCGGTGAGTGGGTGCATGTCGCGGATCGTCAGGTCCTCCGCCATGACGCCGTCCTGCCCCGGACGGAACGTCATCTCATGCAGTTTCGCGGCCGACCACCGTCACGGTCACCCGGCGCCAATGGGTCGTGCTGGGATGCGCGACAACCACCTCGCGCAACGCAGCCGACAGTTCGTCGCCGTCGGCGGGCGCGTCCGGCCAGGACAGATAGATGTCGACGACGAGGTTGTCAGCCTTGGGTCCGGCGATTGCGTCGACGGCGGACAGCGTCGCCGGCAACCGCTCGCGATCTGTCACAGTCGATACCAGATGTAGTTGCTGTCCGGCCAATTCGTAACTGCCGGTGACGAACTGGCCACCCCCCTGCTCGAAGGTCTTGACGTCTTCCATTGCGCGGATTTCGTAGTACTGACGTGTGACCACCTCGAGCAATGCGCCGGGATCGGAAATGCGTTGCGCCAGAAGGTCGATCAATAGCTCCGGTGTTGCGACAAGCGCGTCGATGCGTGCCGCATAGTCCGGTGCATCGGGATTGTCGGCGAGGTATTGCAGACCCTCGCGCACGCCGTCGTAGATCTCCTCGCGTGCCTTGCGGATCTGCGGCTCGTCGAACAACCGGAACCGTAGGTTACGACCAATGTCGCCGATAACCGGATAGCGCACCTGGGTGGCAACGATCAACCGGTCGAGCACCTCGCCCACCGCACCGGTCGAAGCCGACGCGACATCGTCGGAGGTCAGCCAGCGCCCCAGCAGCGCACTGATCACCGGTATCTGGTTCTCCATGCGCTGCAACGCAAGGAACAGCCGGTAGACCGCCTCTTCCAACTCCGGTCCGGGCTCGAGTGCGCTGATGTCGTAATCGCGCAGCGCGCGAGCGAGTTTGGTGCGAAACGCCGGTGGCAGCCCCTCCACCTCGGCATCGAGCGAATGCAGGAACGAATGGAAGTACTCGCGTGGGCTATGGACGCCCTCGTCGGTTTCCTCTTCGTCCACCGTCGGACGGTTGCGGGAAATCTCGCAGATGTCGGCGAAGGTGTCCAGCAGTCCGAGTTCAGCCTCGACGAGTTCCGGGTTGTCGAAGGGCTGGCTGCCACGAAGGGCGCCGTACTCCGCGAGCAGGATGCGCGCGCGGTCGGCGCTCACGTCGTAACCGGTGATCAGCGCGCGGAGTTCGCCGAGCCGTGCCAGGGCCTCGGTGGACGGGTTCGCGTCCTCGTCCCGTGGCTGCGTGCGGAACTGCACACGCGGCGCGGCTTCTGCCGCCGAACCTTCGCCAACCTGCTCGAGGCGCAGCAGCGGCGCGCCGGCATCGACCTGACTGTTGACGGTGGCGAGCACCTCACGAACGCGTCCCGCGGACGGCGCGCGCAGCGCGGTTTCCATCTTCATGCTTTCCAGCACCACGAGAGTGTCACCGGCCTCGACCTCGTCGCCGACGGCCACAGGCACAGCGACGACCACGGCCGGAGACCCGGCGCGGACCAGGCCCGCTTCCTCCTGGGTGATGCGGTGACTGACGCCATCCACCTCGACCAGGAACCCGGTGGGGCCCGCGACAGTCACGATGTGGAAGCGGTGGTCGCCGAGGATGAGTCGACTCTCGAACTCGCCGAGCCGTTCGACGTCGACGACGAGTTCGCCGCTGTCGCCGTTGACTCGATAGCTGCGCGGACCGATCTGTCCGACCGTGAGCTTGTAGGCCTGGCCCTGGTAGCTCAGTTCTACGGTGCGGCCGATCGCGTGGGTGGCACGCGGTCGACCCCCGCGCGCCGAGGCCAGGAAACCGGCACGCTCGGCGCCTTCCTCGGCTTCATACGCGTCGACCGCGGCCGCGATGAGCGCGATGTCGGCCTTGGGGGTAGGGCCGGTCGCCGTTCCAGCGCCGGTGCGGTCGAGCCAGCCGGTGTCGGCCGTGGCGGAGACGAGCTCGTCACGGTCGAGGAGGTCGAGGAGGAAGGACTTGTTGGTGGTGCCTCCTTCGATGACGACGGTGGTCTCATGCAGGGCGGTGCGTAGCCGCGCAAGTGCTTCGTTTCGGTCCCGGCCCCACGCGATGATCTTGGCGACCATCGAGTCGTAGTCGGGCGGGATGACGTCGCCTTGCGCAATGCCGGTGTCGACGCGGATGGCCGAGCCGAGCGGGAACCGCAGCAGCTGCCACGGTGCCCGGCGCGGGCGCAAACCCATTGTCGGCATCCTCCGCGTTGAGCCGGGCCTCGACGGCGTGGCCGAACTCAGCGGGGCATTCTCCGGCGAGCGAATGGCCGCCGGCGACGAGAATCTGCAGTTTGACCAGGTCGATGCCGGTGGTGACCTCGGTGATCGGGTGCTCGACCTGCAGCCGGGTGTTGACCTCGAGGAACGTGAAGAGCTTCTGGTCAGGCTGATAGAGGTACTCGACAGTGCCGGCGCCGCGGTATCCGGCGGCGCGGACGAGTTCGGCCGACACGGTTCGAAGGTGATCGGCCTGATCCTCGGTGAGTACCGCGGACCTGGATTCCTCGATCACCTTCTGGTTCCGGCGCTGGATGGAGCAGTCCCGCACGCCCGGCGCCCAGACGTTGCCGTAGTTGTCGGCGATGACCTGAACCTCAACATGGCGGGCATCGGTGACAAGGCGTTCGAGGAACACGACCGGGTCACCGAACGAGCGCTCCGCCTCGCCCTGCGTGCGCTCGAGTGCGACTTCGAGTTCGTCGGGGGAGAACACCTTGCGGATGCCGCGGCCGCCGCCGCCGCTACGCGCTTTGATGATCAGCGGGTAGCCGATGGCCTCTGCATGGCGGCGGGCGTCGTCCCGGGTCCCGACGGGGCCACCGCTCCACGGTGCGAGCGGAACGCCCACCTTCTCGGCCAGAAGTTTGGCTTCGACCTTGTCGCCCAGTGTCCGCATCGCGGCGGGGGGCGGCCCGATGAACGTGAGCTTCAAGCGCGCACAGAGCTCTGCGAAGGCGATGTCTTCGGCGACGAAACCCCAGCCCACCCACACCGCGTCGGCCTTGGATTCCAGCAGAGCGCGTTCCAGCTCGGCGTGGTCGAGGTACACGATGCCCGCCGATGTTCTGCGCAGCGTCACGGCTTCGTCAGCTTGGCGGACGAACATGGCCCGGCGCTCGGCGTCGGTATGAAGCGCGATTGTCGTTATGCCGCAGGCGTATTCGGCATTCAGTTCTCGTACCGCCCGTATCAGGCGGACCGCGGCCTCGCCTCTGTTGACCACTGCGATTCGTTTCGGGACTGTCAACACGTCGGCGTCAGACACGCAGTCAGTGTATGGGCGGGGCCGGGCATAAAGTTGGAATCGGCGACTCCACGGCCGACGCTCGCTCGCTTCGCCACTGGCCTGTCCCGCACCACACGACCGCTAGCGAAGCACGGTTGGGGGCCGGCTTGATGGCGGAGTCGACCCGCCGTTCAACGGAAACCGCACTGCGCACGGACGGCCGACTCACCGAGTCACAGAAGCAGGCTTTGCTTGCCGTGCACAGCAGCTATCTCGCAGCGAAACGGTCATGGGACAGCGAACAATACGAACAATATGAACAAAACGGCAGACTGACTGATTGTCGTGAAGCGCAGGCGCTGACTTAGAGACGACAGCGACTAACCAGACTGCTGAGCTCCGTTGACATGCGGTTGGGAAGCTGCAGCGGCACAAAATGCGTGGCAGGCAGTTCGACGTATCGACTCTGTGGCGTCTGCGTGCTGGCCGCGCGCATTCGTTCGGCCGATGTGACCGAGTCCCACGTCCCGGCGATGTAGGTGACTGGCATGTCGATCGCGCTCAGGTCCATCGCGGGATGGTCGCCGACTGCGCGGGCGAGGCGGGAGTACCAGGGCCAATCGTGATCAGCGAATCGTCGCAGTACTCGCACCAGAGTTTGGCCGTGAATGACGTCGAGCCCGAACGTACCCACTCCCCGTGGGTCAAACCCGTGCTCGGGCGAACCGGGCAATCCGTCGCCCAGCCGATTGAGCACCGGCCCGAGGTAACGCATCAGATGTGATCCCACCCGTCCGGCCCGCGGGCGCAGGAATCGTGGCAGGGGGTGAAGCAACGCTTCGAAGGTTCCTCCCGGGACGCCACCGACGGCGAGCACGCCGGCGATCCGCCGTTGATCGCGCATTGCGGCCTCGAAGGCGATGTTGACGCCGGCCGACCAGCCGATGACCACGGCTCGATCGATGCCGTAGGAGTCCATCACCGCGAAGAGATCGTCGGTGTGGTCGGAGATGGTGATCCGCGACTCGTCGGACGGGCGATCCGACCCGCCGAGACCGCGATGGTCCCACGTCACAACCCGATAGGTTTCGGTCTGCCGGTTGATCGTCGGCCAGGCGTCGTGGGGGGTGCCGAGCCCGTTGGAGATCAGCACGGGAACCCCGTTGCCTTCATTGCTCCACGCCCGCAGACGGGTCCCGTCAGCGGATGTGACCGATCGGTACCCCACGGCTGCCCAATCTGATGGTTGTTTTGACTATCTCGTCAATGGTAGATACGCATCGGTGAGCTGGGGCCTTTCCGACCCGTGTCCATGATCTGTTGCGCGGACAAAACAAAAGGAGTTTCGGCTCACAAGAACCTGAGTTGGTTGGACTCAAGCCGGAAGGCTCACTACCGTCGGACCCGCAGAGCTGCCGGGACTTGGGGCAGATGTGCCACACAATCACGATCGCCGCCGGGGCGTCGCGCCACACGCCGTACCTGCGCGCGTCGTCAAACCAACTCGCCACATCGACTCGACCGGCCGCCGCAGAGTCCGAGCGCCGAACACGCCACACCCGCCCAGTTCTTACTTTCCCGACCTTCAGGAGACTCGATGACCAAGGCAAGTTTGACCACCGAGACCGGTGGGCTCGCCGGGCCCGGTGCCGAGAAGACCGTGTCGCTGGCCCTGCAGGGTGGCGGGGCGCACGGCGCCTTTACGTGGGGCGTGCTCGACGCGCTTCTTGAGGACGGGCGCATCGGCGTCGAAGCGATCGCCGGTGCCAGCGCCGGCGCGATGAACGCCGTCGTGATGGTCCAGGGCTGGCTCGAGGGCGGCATCGACGGGGCACGGCGCGCGCTGGAAACCTTCTGGCGCCGCGCCAGCATCGACGGCTCGCTGTCCCCCATCCAGCGCAGGCTGCTCAGCCGGATGCTCGGCCTGTGGCCCAACCGGGCCTGGACCGACGTCGTCGCCCAAGGCTTCGGTCCGTACCTGACCAACCCGCTCAACATCAATCCGTTGCGCGACGCGATCGACGCGCTCATCGACTTCGACCGGGTGCGCGCCTGCACCGATGTCGAGATCTTCATCAGCGCGACCAACGTGTGGACCGGCAAGGTCGAGATCTTCAACAGAGAAGAACTCACCGCCGATCACCTGATGGCCTCGGCCTGCCTGCCCACCGTCTTCCAGGCCGTCGAAATCGACGGCGTGCCCTACTGGGACGGCGGCTACATGGGCAACCCGGCCCTGTTCCCGCTGTTCTACGAGACGGCCACCGACGACATCGTGCTCGTGCAGATCAACCCGCTGGAGCGACAGCAGCACACCGCGCACCGCGCGCGACATCCACAACCGGCTCAACGAGATCACCTTCAACGGCAATGTGATGCGCGAACTGCGGGCGGTGGCGTTCGTCAAGCAGCTGATCGACGAGGGAAAACTCTCACCCGACGAATACAAGGACGTCCACCTGCACCGCATCGACGGCGGCGGCGCGCTCAACGACTACGAGGCGTCCTCGAAGAGCAAAGCGCAATGGGATTTCTTCCTGCAGCTTCGCGACGCCGGGCGCAGCACCACCCAATCCTGGCTCGCTCACCATTACCAAGCGATCGGAGTGCGCGGCACACTCGACCTGCAAAGCGCGCTGCCGTAACCCCGAAGCAGACGCAGTTGGGTAATCTACCGACATGCCGATTGACGAGCCCGATGGATAACGGGTTCGGCGTACCAGAGATGGCCTCTACCAAGCAGATTCAACTGACCTCCGGCGCTCTGCACGTGGAATCGAATGGCGATGCGCTCGGCCGTCTCATCCTGTGCGTGCATGGCTTATCGGCCAATTGCCGATCGTTCGATCGATTCGTGCCCGTGCTGGCCGGGGCGGGCCACCACGTCGTCACCATGGATCTGCGTGGTCGTGGCCGCAGCGAGATCACCCCACCCGGTTCGTACGGTTGGGACAGCCACGCCCGCGATCTCCTCGAGATCGCCGACCACTACGGGGCCGATTCGTTCGACGTGATCGGGCACTCGATGGGCGGTTTCATCGGTATGTCGTTGGCGGCCGAGTTCCCGCGGCGGTGCAGCCGTCTCGTCCTCCTCGACGCCCTTGGCGCGCCTGAGCCCAGTGCTTTGGTGCCCATCATGAAATCCGTCAGCAGACTGGGCCGGACATATCCGTCGGAAGCGGCGGCGCTGGCAGCCATGCAAGCTGCGGGCACCATCGCTCCGTGGGATGCGTTCTGGGACAACTACTTCGCGTGGGAGCTGGAACCGGTCGACGACACCGTCCGGATTCGAACCGACTTGGCTGCAGTGAGCGAGGACAGCGCATACGGATCGACGCACGATGTCTATGCGCTGTGGCCGCGGCTGCGCTGCCCGGTCCTGTTGGTCCGGGCCGGCAGGCCGATGGCGCCGGGCGGCGGTTCGGTGGTTTCGCGCTCTGACGCCGAACGATTCGCCGCCGAGGCCCGCGACGCCACGGTGCTCGACGTCGAAGCCGATCACTATTCGATTTTGATCAGCCCACCGGCGATCAGTGCCGTTGAGCGATTCATCGGGGCGGGCGGGCACCGCTAACCACCGCAGCAAATCGCCGACGGCATGAGCGTGGCGCGGTCGGCGGTGCGGGCCGCCGGTCGGGGCGCGCGGGTGTACGCGGCCGTGACAGGATGTGACCGAAAGCACATGTCCGTGCGGGCTCGTCAGGTCGCCGCTCCTTCGGGTGAGTGCGTTCAGCCGCCAAGGCCGTCGGTTCCCCTGGGAGGGTTCATGTCTGATTCAGCCACCACCGAACGCCACCGAGCGCCCCGCCGAGAAGAAGGATCGCTCGCATTACCTCTATATGGCGGTGATCGTCGCGGTGATCGCCGGCATTGCCGTCGGCATCCTTGCGCCGGAGGTCGGGAAGGCGCTCAAGCCGCTGGGCACCGCCTTTGTCAGCCTGATCAAGATGATGATCAGTCCGGTGATCTTCTGCACGATCGTGCTCGGTATCGGGTCGATCCGGCAGGCGGCGAAGGTCGGCAAGGTCGGCGGGCTGGCGTTGCTCTACTTCATCGTCATGTCGACGGTCGCCTTGATCATCGGGCTGCTCGTCGGCAACCTCCTTCAGCCGGGTGCGAGCCTGCAACTCACCGACGCCGCCCGGGCCGCGGGTGAGGAGGCGGCCGGTGGTGAACACCACGACCACGACCGAGTTCCTTCTCGGGATCATCCCGACCACGCTGGTCTCCCCGCTGGTCGGCGAGTTCGTGCTGCAGACGCTGTTCGTGGCGCTGTTAGTCGGCTTCGCCGTGCAGGGTCTCGGCCAGTCGGGTCAGGCGATCCTGCGTGGCGTCAAGCACTTCGAGCGCCTGGTGTTCCGGGTGCTGTCGATGATCATGTGGGTAGCTCCCATTGGCGCGTTCGGCGCCATTGCCGCCGTGGTCGGCGCGACCGGCTGGTCTGCACTGGTGAGCCTGGGTCAGCTCATGCTGGCCTTCTACATCACTTGCCTGATCTTCATTGTGGTGGTGCTCGGCCTGATCCTGCGCTTTGGGGCCGGGATGAACATCTTCGCGCTGATGCGCTACCTGGCCAGGGAGTACCTGCTGATCGTCTCCACGTCGTCCTCGGAAGTCGCGCTGCCCCGGCTGGTGGCCAAGATGGAGCACCTTGGGGTCTCCCGCCCGGTCGTTGGCATCATGGTTCCGACCGGCTACTCGTTCAACCTCGACGGCACCGCCATCTATCTGACCATGGCGTCGCTGTTCATCGCAGAAGCAATGGGCACGCCACTGTCGATCGGCGAGCAGATCTCGCTGCTGCTGTTCATGATGATCGCCTCGAAGGGGGCGGCCGGCGTGACTGGCGCCGGTCTGGCCGTCCTGACCGGTGGGCTGCAGTCGCATCGACCCGATCTGGTCGACGGGGTCGGCCTGATCGTCGGGATCGACCGGTTCATGTCCGAGGCCCGCGCGGTCACCAACTTTTCCGGCAACGCGGTGGCCACAGTGCTGATCGGCAACTGGGTCGGCGAGTTCGATTCGGACCAGGCCAAGCGTGTGCTCAGCGGGGAGGACCCGTTCGACGAGGCGACCATGATCGACGACGAGGAGCCTCCGGAGCTTGCCGAGCACCCACTTCCCGGCCATCCGACTGCCCAGCCCGTCAAGTAAGTTAGGCCGACCTCCGTCTAACTGACCACCCACCCGTCAGCTAAGCGTCCGCGGGCACCGGACTGCCCGGGAAGAGGAGACGAACCCATGCGCAATGACCTCGATCCGGTGGAGACCAGCGAGTGGCGGGAAGCGTTCGACTCGGTCATCGAGTTTGACGGGGCGGACCGGGCGGAGTTCCTGCTGGAGGAGCTGATCGGCGAGGCCCGGCGCAACGGGGTGCCGGTGCCGTACTCGGCGAACACGCCGTATCTGAACACGATCCCGCCGCACGCACAGCCGCCGCACCCGGGTGACGGGGCGATCGAGCACCGGATCCGGTCGCTGATCCGGTGGAACGCGGTGGCGATCGTGTTGCGCGCCAACAAGGAATCCTCCGAGCTGGGCGGGCACATCGCCAGCTTCCAGTCCGCGGCGACGCTGTATGACACCGGGTTCAACCACTTCTGGCACGCCCCGTCCGAGGATCACGGCGGCGACCTGGTGTTCGTGCAGGGCCACTGCTCGCCCGGTATCTACGCGCGTTCGTTCGTGGAGGGGCGGCTGACCGAGGAGCAGCTGCTCGGGTTCCGGCAGGAGGTCGGCGGCGGCGGCCTGTCGTCCTATCCGCACCCGTGGCTGATGCCGGATTACTGGCAGTTCCCCACGGTGTCGATGGGGCTGGGCCCGCTGATGGCCATCTACCAGGCCCGGTTCCTCAAGTACCTGGCCAACCGGGAGCTGGCCGACACCGCGAACCGGCACGTGTGGGCGTTCCTCGGCGACGGCGAGATGGACGAGCCCGAGTCGTTGGGCGCGATCTCGTTGGCCGGCCGGGAGAAGCTGGACAACCTGATCTTCGTGGTGAACTGCAACCTGCAGCGCCTGGACGGCCCGGTGCGCGGCAACGGGAAGATCATCCAGGAGCTGGAGGGCATCTTCCGCGGCGCCGGCTGGAACGTGGTCAAGGTGATCTGGGGATCCGGCTGGGACCCGCTGATCGCCGCGGACAAGTCCGGGCTGCTGCTCAAGCGCATGGAGGAGTGCGTCGACGGCGAGTACCAGGACTTCAAGTCCAAGAACGGCGCCTACGTGCGCAAGCACTTCTTCGGCAAGTACCCCGAGCTGCTGGACCTGGTCGCGGACATGTCCGACGACGAGATCTGGGCGCTGAGCCGGGGCGGGCACGATCCGGACAAGGTGTACGCGGCGTACAAGGCGGCGGTGGACAACGTCGGCTCGCCCACCGTGATCCTGGCCAAGACGGTCAAGGGCTACGGCATGGGTGAGGCCGGTGAGGGCCAGAACATCACCCACCAGCAGAAGAAGATGGGCGAGGACGTGCTGCGCGCGTTCCGCGACCGGTTCGCCATCGACCTGGCCGACGACAAGATCGCCGAGGTGCCGTTCCTGAAGCTGCCCGCAGGCGGCCCCGAGGAGCGCTACCTGCGGGAGCGGCGAACCGCGCTCGGCGGGGCGTTTCCGGTGCGGCGGCAGCGCTCGCGCGATCTCACGGTGCCGGGGCTCTCGGCCTTCGCGGCCCAGCTCAAGCCCACCGGCGACCGCGAGATCTCTACCACGATGGCGTTCGTCCGGATCCTGACCACCCTGTTGCGGGACAAGGCGATCGGCAAGCACGTGGTGCCGATCGTGCCCGATGAGTCGCGCACGTTCGGCATGGAGGGCCTGTTCCGGCAGTTCGGGATCTTCTCCCAGGTCGGGCAGCTGTATCAGCCCGAGGACGCCAAGCAGCTCATGTACTACAGGGAGGACCGCTCCGGTCAGATGCTGCAGGAGGGCATCAACGAGCCCGGCGCGATGTCGTCCTGGATCGCCGCGGCGACCAGCTACAGCGTGTCCGACACCCCGATGATCCCGTTCTACATCTACTACTCGATGTTCGGGTTCCAGCGCATCGGCGACCTGGCCTGGGCGGCCGGCGACTCGCGGGCCCGCGGCTTCCTGGTCGGCGGCACCGCCGGGCGCACCACGCTCAACGGCGAGGGCCTGCAACACGAGGACGGCCACTCGCACCTGCTGTCGGCCACCATCCCGAACTGCGTCTCCTACGACCCGACCTTCGCGCACGAGGTCGCGGTGATCGTGCAGGACGGCCTGCGCCGCATGTACGCCGAGCAGGAGGACGTCTTCTACTACCTGACGGTGATGAACGAGAACTATCAGCATCCGGGCATGCCGGAGGGCCGGGAGGACGAGGTTCGCGAGGGCATCATCCGCGGCATGTACCTGCTGCGGGAGGGGCCGGCCGCGAAGAAGAAGGACGCACCCCGGGTTCAGCTGCTGGGCTCCGGCACCATCCTGCGCGAGGTGATCGCGGCCGCCGAGCTGCTGGAACAGGACTTCGGCGTGACCGCCGACGTGTGGAGCGTGCCCAGCTTCACCGAGCTGCGCCGCGACGGCATCGACGTCGACCGCTGGAACATGCTGCATCCGGGCGAGGAGCGGCGGCTCAGCTTCGCCCAGCAGTGCCTGGCCGGGCGCCCGGCCGGCCCGGTGGTCGCCGCGACCGACTACATGCGGGCCTTCGCCGACCAGATCCGGCCGTTCATGGACCGCCGGTACCGGGTGCTCGGCACCGACGGGTTCGGGCGCTCGGACTACCGGCGCAACCTGCGCCGGCACTTCGAGGTCAACCGGCACTACATCGCGCTCGCCGCGCTGACCGAGCTGGCCGCCGAGGGCGCCGTTCCGGCCTCGGCCGTAGCGGACGCCATCGCCCGCTACGACATCGACCCCGACAAGACCGCACCCGCGCTCGCCTGAGCGTTCGGACCCGATCAGGAAAGAGACGATCGACATGACAGCTCCTACCGAGGTCAAGGTTCCCGACATCGGCGACTTCGGCGCTGTGCCGATCATCGAGGTGCACGTCAGCGCCGGCGATCAGGTCAACGCCGAGGACCCGCTGGTCACCCTCGAATCCGACAAAGCCACCATGGACATACCCGCCCCGGTCGCCGGCTCGGTGGCCGAGGTCCTGGTCAAGGTCGGCGACGAGGTCAGCGAGGGCAGCCCCATCCTGCTGCTCACCCCCGGCGACGGCGCGGTCAGCACCCCGCCGTCACTGGTCGAACAGCAAGAGCCCGCACCCGCCTCGGCCCCGGCGGCGGCCCCCGCGCCGCGCCCTCGGCACCGGCCGCGGCCCCAGCGGCGGGTGGAGTCGACACCCCCGCCGGGATACACGCCGGGCCCTCCGTGCGGCGCACCGCCCGGGAGTTGGGCGTGGACCTGGCCGCGGTCACCCCGACCGGGCCCAAGGGCCGCATCACCAAGGACGACCTGCTGGGGTTCCTGAAGGGCCCGGCCCAACCCGCCGCCGCGGCCGCGACCGGCGCGGGGATCCCGGAGATCCCCGCGCAGGACTTCTCCACGTTCGGGCCCATCGACACCGCGCCCCTGCCACGGATCAAGAAAGTCTCCGGACCCTTCCTGCACCGCTCCTGGCTCAACGTCCCCCACGTCACGCACAACGACGAAGCCGACATCACCGACCTCGACCGCTACCGCAAAGAACTCGACACCGCCGCCAAGAACGACCGCGACCCCTACCGGGTCACCCTGCTCGCGTTCCTGGTCAAGGCCTGCGTCGCCGCCCTCAAAAAGTTCCCCGAGTTCAACTCCTCACTGTCCCCGGAGAAAGACGCCCTCATCCTCAAGCACTACTACAACATCGGCATCGCCGTGGACACCCCCGGCGGCCTGGTGGTCCCGGTCGTCAAGGACGCCGACCGCAAGGGCATCGTGGAACTGTCCCGGGAGTTCATGTCCATCTCCGCCAAGGCCCGCGACGGCAAGCTCGGGCCGTCGGACATGGCCGGTGGCACGTTCACCATCTCCAGCCTCGGCGGCATCGGCGGCACCAGCTTCACCCCCATCGTCAACGCCCCCGAAGTCGCCATCCTCGGCGTCGTCCGCTCCAAGCTGAGCCCCGTCTGGAACGGCACCGAGTTCACCGCCCGCAACATGCTGCCCCTTTCCCTGTCCTACGACCACCGCGTCATCGACGGTGCGCTGGCCGCCCGCTTCGCCCGACACCTGTGCTACCTGCTCGAAGACGACCGACGGCTGCTGCTGTGACCGCCTTCGCCGCTGACCACTTCGACCACCAGGGAGCAACTCGATGAGCGCGCAGGAGATCAAGGTCCCGGACATCGGCGACTTCTCGGACATCCCGGTGATCGAGATCCACGTCGCGGCGGGCGACACCGTCGCGGCCGAGGACCCGTTGGTCACGCTGGAATCGGACAAGGCCACGCTCGATGTACCAGCCCCGGTAGCCGGGACGGTGACCGAGCTGCGGGTCGCCGTGGGCGACACCGTGTCCGAAGGCAGCGTGATCATGGTGATCGACGCCGAGGGCGGCGACGCCGCCCCGGCAGCTTCGGCCACGGCACCGACCCAGCAGGTCACCGAGACCGCAGCCGCGCAGCCGGCGGCCGCGGCTACGGCGGCGCCGGTGGCCGCCGCGAACATCGAACGCGGCGACCAGCACGCCGAGGTGCTCGTGCTCGGCGCCGGGCCGGGCGGCTACACCGCAGCGTTCCGGGCCGCCGACCTCGGCAAGCAGGTCGTCATGATCGACAGCCGCGGCCCGCTCGGCGGGGTGTGCCTGAACGTGGGCTGCATCCCGTCCAAGGCGCTGCTGCACGCGGCCAAGGTGATCGCCGAGACCAAGGAGATGTCCGGCAACGGGCTGGCCTTCGCCGCGCCGACCGTCGACCTGGACGCGCTGCGCGGCTGGAAACAGAGCGTGGTCAACCGGCTCACCGGTGGGCTGTCCGGGCTGGCCAAACAGCGCAAGGTCACCACCGTGGTCGGCACCGGCAAGTTCACCTCGCCGAACATGGTCGAGGTCACCGCCGACGACGGGTCGACCAGCACGGTCAGCTTCGAGCAGGCCATCATCGCCGCCGGCTCCGAGCCGGTCACGCTGCCGTTCGTCCCGCACGACGATCCCCGTGTGATCAACTCCGCCGGCGCGCTGGAGCTGGATGGGATCCCGGAGCGGCTGCTCATCCTGGGCGGCGGGATCATCGGCCTGGAGATGGCGACCGTCTACTACGAGCTGGGCTCGAAGGTGAGCGTGGTGGAGCTGCTGGACCAGCTCATCCCCGGCGCGGACGCGGACCTGGTCAAGCCGCTTACCCGGTGGCTGTCCAAGCGCTACCAGGACATCTGGGTGAAGACCAAGGTCACCAACGTGGAGGCCGGACAGGATGGGCTGACCGTTTACTTCGAGGGCGGCAAGGCCCCCGAGTCGGCGGTGTTCGACAAGGTCCTGGTCGCGGTCGGGCGCAAGCCCAACGGGAAGGTGATCGGCGCCGAGGCCGCGGGCGTGCAGGTCGACGAGCGCGGGTTCATCCCGGTGGACAAGCAGCAGCGCACCAACGTGGGGCACGTCTTCGCCATCGGCGACGTCGTCGGCCAGCCGATGCTCGCGCACAAGGCCACCCACGAGGGCAAGGTCGCCGCCGAGGTCACCGCCGGGCACAACAGCTACTTCGACGCCACCGTCATCCCCTCGGTGGCCTACACCGACCCCGAGGTGGCCTGGGTCGGCGTCACCGAGAACGAGGCCAAGGCGGCCGGCATCAAGTACGGCAAGGCCAACTTCCCGTGGGCGGCCAGCGGCCGTTCGCTGTCGCTGGGCCGCGACGAGGGCATGACCAAGGTGATCTTCGACGAGACCACCGACCGGATCATCGGCTGCGGCATCGTCGGGCCGAATGCCGGCGACCTGATCGCCGAGGCCGCGCTGGCCATCGAGCTGGGCGCGGACGCCGCCGACATCGGGCTGACCATCCACCCGCACCCCACCCTCTCCGAAACCGTGGCGATGGCCGCCGAAGCCTTCGAGGGCACCATCACCGACCTCTACATGCCCAAGAAGAAGGCGTCGAGATGACCGCCGACGCTGCGGCGGCAGAACCGGTGACCAGCAACGACACGACCAGCAACGACTTGGCCGGCGAGCACGTGACCGGTGACGAAACGCCCCGCGAACAGGGACTGGATCGGGAAAGGACATTATGTCCGAGGGACCCTACGAACTTATCCCGTCCGCCGACGGCTACACCGTGCGGATCCACGCTCGTGGCCATGCCGTGCTGGCCTCCCCCACCATCAACCGCGGCACCGCGTTCACCCAGGCGCAGCGCCGCGAGCTCGGGCTGGTCGGCCTGCTTCCCACCGGTGTGACCACATTGGACGGGCAGTCGCGACGCACCTACGCCCAGTACCTGGCGCAGGCGAATGATCTGCGTAAGTGGGTGTATCTGGCGAACCTGCGGGACCGCAACGAGGTGCTGTTCTACCGGCTGCTGTCCGAGCACATCTCCGAGATGCTGCCGATCGTCTACACCCCCACGGTCGGGCTGGCGATCGAACGGTTCAGCCACGAGTTCCGCCGCACTCGCGGGGTCTACCTGTCGGTCGATCACCCCGAGGACGTCGAGACGGCGTTGCGCAACACCGGCATGGGCGCCGAGGGCGTCGACCTGCTCGTGGCCACCGACTCCGAGGGCATCCTCGGCATCGGCGACCAGGGCGTGGGCGGCATCGAGATCTCGGTCGGGAAACTCGCCGTCTACACCGCCGCCGCCGGGATCCACCCGCACCGCGTCATCCCGGTGGTGCTCGACACCGGCACCGACAACCTCGCCCTGCTCAACGACGAGATGTACCTGGGCGCCCGGCACGCCCGGATCCGCGACCACCGCTACGACGAGCTCATAGACGCCTACGTCACCGCCACCACCAAGCTCTTCCCCCACGCGATGCTGCACTGGGAAGACTTCGGCGCCAGCAACGCCCGCCGCATCCTGAACAAGTACGCCGAGCAGGTCTGCACCTTCAACGACGACATGCAGGGCACCGCCGCCGTCGTGCTCGCCGCCGCCTTCTCCGCCGTCGCCGCCGCAGGCACCCGCATGCGCGACCAGCGCGTCGTCATCCACGGCTCCGGCACCGCCGGGCTGGGCATCGCCGACATGATGCGCGACCAGATGGTCCGCGAGGGCCTCACCCACGACGAAGCCACTCGCCGGTTCTGGGCGTTGGGCCGCTCCGGGCTGCTGACCGACGACCGCGCGGCGAGCATGTACGACTTCCAGCTTCCCTACGCCCGCCCCGCGGCTGAGGTCGCCGACTGGAACACCGCCAGGCCAGGACGGCCGGGGCTCGCCGAGACCGTCGCCGCAGTTCACCCCACCATGTTGATCGGCACCTCGACCCAGACCGGGGCGTTCACCGAGGACATCGTCCGGGACATGGCCGCCCACACCGACCGACCCATCATCATGCCGCTGTCCAACCCCACGTCGCGCTGCGAGGCGCAGCCCGAAGACCTCATCCGCTGGACCGACGGCCGCGCGCTCATCGCCACCGGCAGCCCCTTCCCGCCCGTCCCCCACAACGACCGCACCTACCACATCGCCCAGGCCAACAACGCGCTCGTCTTCCCCGGCCTCGGCCTCGGCGTCACCGTCGCCCGCGCCAGCCGCATCACCGACCGCATGATCGCCGCCGCCGCCGACGCCGTCGCCCGACTCTCCAACGCCACCACACCCGGAGCACCGCTGCTACCACCGGTGGACAACCTCCGGGCCGTCTCCGCCGCCGTCGCCGTCGCCGTCGCCGTCGCAGCCGTCGAGGAAGGACTCGCACAGGTACCCGTCGACAACCCGATCCAACAGGTCCACGAAGCGATGTGGCGGCCCGACTACCCACGAATCGAAATCAAACCCACCTGATGAGTTGCCCTGTCGGCGAGGCTTCCGCCACCCGCATACACTGGCTGAGCCAGCAGGGATTTCCTTCTCCCAACCCAACCGAAGAAGGCCCATGATGACGTCAGAGCCCCCCGCCCGCTCCTCTTCAGGCCCAGTCCAGGATCTGCTCGGGATCGCCGAGAATGTCGCATTCTCGGGCGATCCGGCCTCCCTGTTCCGCGAGCTGCTAGCCACCTCGCTGATGACGCTGAGGAGTCCCGCCGGAATCGTCGCCGCCAACACGCGTTTGCTCTGGGGTTCCGCGGGCGCGTTGAGAGCTGCCGCAGACCGCGCGGTCGGCCGAGACAATCCCGGTCCCATCGCAATCGCCCGTGGCGACAAGCGATTTGCCGATCCGGCCTATCAGGAGAATCCGGCCTACTTCCTGATGGCTCAGCAGTATTTGTTGTTCTGCCGGCTTGTCGACGAACTCCTCGACACCGCCGATGTGAGTGGAACGCGGGAAGCCAAGGCGCGCTTCGCCGCCAAATTCCTTGTCGATGCGCTCGCCCCGACGAACACCCTGGCCGGCAACCCCGCGGCCATCCGAAAGGCGTTCGACACGGGCGGCAAGAGCATCGGCAGGGGCCTCAAGAACTGGCTGCACGACCTCCGCCACAACGGCGGATGGCCGTCGCAAGTCGACACCTCCGGGTTCGAGGTCGGCGTCAACATGGCTGCCACGCCGGGAACCGTCGTCTACCGCAGCGACCTCATCGAGCTGATCCAGTACTCGCCACAGACTCCGGAGACGCACGCGGTTCCGTTGCTGTTCTGCCCGCCGTGGATCAACAAGTACTACATCATGGATCTGGCGCCGGGCAAAAGTCTCATCGAGTGGGCCGTGCAGCACGGACACACATGTTTCGCGATCAGTTACCGCAATCCCGATAAGTCGATGAGCGGACCTCGGTTTCCGCGACTACCTGTTCAAAGGACCGCTGGACGCCGTGCGCGTCGTTCGTGACATCACCGGCGCACCCTCGGTCAACACGGTGTCTGTGTGCCTGGGTGGAACGCTCACCGCACTGGGACTCGCCCACAACGCGGCACGAGGCGACGACTCCATCAAGTCCGCGACGTTCCTCAATACGCACACCGATTTCACCGAACCGGGCCTGCTGGGCACGTTCACCGATGAGGCAACGGTCGCGGGACTCGAGAAGCAGATGAAGAAGAAGGGTTTCCTGGACGCCTCGGACATGGCACGGACTTTCAGTGCGTTGCGGTCGAACGACCTGATCTTCCAATACGTTTCGAACAATTGGCTGCAGGGCAACAAGCCACCGTCGTTCGACCTGCTGGCCTGGAACGAAGACTCGACCCGGATGCCCGCCCGGATGCACTCGGAGTATCTGCGCTCGTGCTATCTGCGCAACGAATTCTCCCGAGGTGAATTCGAAATCGAGGGCAAGCGTCTCGACCCTGGCCGTGTCGATATCGACACCTTCGTGTTGGCGGCTGTGGACGACCACATCGTGCCGTGGACGTCGGGCTACAAGACCACCCAGCTTCTCGGCGGCAAGAGCAGGTTTGTCCTGAGTTCGTCCGGGCACATAGCCGGGATCGTCAATCCTCCCAATCCCAAGGCCAAGCACTGGGTGAACGAGAGTCTTCCCGCCGACCCGCATGAATGGAAAGCGAACGCCGAGTTGGTGGACGCCACCTGGTGGCAGGACTGGACGGCGTGGATCGGCGAACGGGGCGGGGACATGGTTCCCGCGCCCGCTCACGAGGGCAGCGACGACTATCCACCGATCGAAAAGGCCCCGGGTAGTTACGTCCGAGCCACCACATGACCCAATCGGACCCGTTGGTACTTTCGATCGGGGGTCTACGAATTGCGGTGCGCAGCACGGGATCTGGTGATCCGGTGTTGTTGCTCAACGGCATGTCTCGCCCCATGGAGAGCTGGGCGGTGTTCACCGATGCGCTGCAAGGCAGGACTGTCATCGCATTTGATGGTCCCGGGGTCGGGGCGAGCGAAACTCCGCTCGTTCCGTACTCGATGCCGATGCTGGCGGATGTCGCTGCGCAGATTCTCGATGCACTCGGCATCGAGAAAGCGGATGTCGTCGGCTACTCCCACGGCGGCGCCGTCGCTCAGCAGCTGGCGATCGGCCATCCCACCCGCGTGAACCGGCTCGTGCTGCTGGCGACCGCTTGCGGGGTCGGCGCGGTTCCAGGCCACCCCAGCGATGTCACCCGCACCTTGCTGACGCCCAACCGTGCAACGCGGTGGCCGCGCCCGGATCCGTTGGGCTTGCTCTGGCAGCTCCTGGCCATCTCGACCTGGTCCAGCATCCCCGTTCTCGGCTGCATCGATGCGCCCACCCTCGTGGTCTGCGGCCAACACGACAGGGCCGTCGCGCCCGCGAACAGTCGGCTACTTGCGGCGCGCATCCGCGACGCCCGCCTCATCACCATCCAGGCCGGCCACGATCTGCAAAAGCCCGGCCCGGCGGCCGTGGTGGCCCAGCTGGTGGATCAGTTTCTCGATTCGGGTCAAATCGAATACGAACTCGCGGCTGGCCCAACCCCGCAGGGACGACCGCCGGCCGACTGAGGCCGTTATCCGAAGGCCACTGTTATCCAAAGGCCACTGTTATCCAAAGGCGACGGCCGCCGTATCGGCCCCGGCGGGCATGTCGACCCCCTCGGGAACCTCTTCCGATTCGCCGGTCGGTGCCGCCTGGTCGTCGGGCGCGATGACCGCAGGATCGATTCGCAGAACCGCGTAGCCCGCGACCGCGCCGGCACCGAAACCCGGGGCAAAAACCCGGATCGGCTTGGTGATCACTTGCTCGCGGACCGCGTCGTGGATTGCCAGCGGAATGCTCGCCGAGGACGCGTTGCCCACCCGTTCGATGTTGAAATACAGCTGGTCCGGGGAGAGCCCGGCGGCCTTCGCCAAGTCGATCACCATGGTCTTGTTGGCCTGGTGCGGGATGATCAGGTCGATGCTGGCCAGAAGCGACTCGGCGACCCCATCCGGGTCCGGCAGGGCCCTGATGTCGTCGAGCATCTGCATGAGGTAGCGCCCGGCGAGCGCCTTCACCTCGGGCCCGTAGACCGTGATGTGGTTGGCGAACGCGGGATTGGGCCACAGGATCGAGTTGACCTGGCTTGTCGGACCGCTGGCGTAGGTCTGCATGTACTCGATATCCGGTGGCGAACCCTCGGGTGCCACGCCGACAACAATCGCGGCCGCGCCGTCGCCGAAGATCATCCGGGACGGCCGGACGTTCCCGATCTTGTTGGAGAACTTCTCCGCGCACACCACGAGCACCGGCCGCTGGACTAGTTGGAGAATTCTCGCGGCCTCGGCCAGCCCGTAGCTGAGACCGGCGCACGCGGCGACAAGATCAAACGAGCAGTGCGTCTGTTGGATGCCCAACTGGCCCGAGATCCAGGAAGCGACCGAAGGGATCAGCCGGTCGCTGGTGCAGGTGCACACCAAGACCGCCCCGATCTCCTCCGGTCCCACCTGAGCGTGAGCCAGCGCCGACCGGGCGGCCCGCAACGACAGGTCCTCGAGAGAGTCGGCGGTGTAACGACGCGCCTCGATGCCGGTCTTGGCACTGATCTCGTCGGCCGACATGGGTGACCAGTTGTAGGCGCTGTTACGGATGAGGTCCTCGTTGGTGCACTCGACCTCGCCGTGCACTGCGGCGATGGCCTCGATGCGCGGTTGCACCGCCAAGTCCTTGCGCACGTTGAGGGCGGGGTACGGGCGAGCGGGCGCGGAAACCTCGCGGGCGGCGGCCGGAGCCGCGTTCTTCTTCGGGGCGTGCCCCGCGGCGACGCGGGACAGGAAGAGTTGGACCTCGAGATCTCGCGGATGAAAGACCACCACGTAGTCGTCGTCTTTCAATTCTGAAACCGTGGTCAGGGCGGCGTCGCTACGAGACCACGGATACTGATTGTGCAAGACCATCGACCAGCGGCGTAGCGCCTCCAGCTCGGCCACATCCTCGTCGCAGTCGATGATCTCGGCGTAGCTGTACCGGCGGAAGTCGGGGTCATATCGATTCAACCGAAGAGTTTGATTACCGGGATCGGACAGCAATTCGGCAACAGTGGGTACGACGGCGGACAACCTGGTCGCGTGGTTGCGGCGATGGCCGAACACATCGAAGAGGACCTCGAAGATGCTGTCCTCGACCTCGTCGTCCCACTGCGCCGCAAGACCCGGATAGGCGGACTGCACCGCGGACACCTTCGTTTCTCTATCTGCCCACGGCGTCTGGATGGGTATGAAAATGTCGTCGCGGCTACGCGGCACGTCCGCCCAGCGGGTTGGCTGGACGTCGTACATCGTGATTTTGTAACGATTGGCCCAGAACAGGTTGAGCGCCATGTCTCGCATCAGCTCGAACTTGGTTTGATAGGCGCCGGACTTGATCCGGTCGACGATGTCGGTGCCCATCGGCGCTTTGGCATCGAAGTCCCGCCGGATGACGGCATCGAGCTGTTCGAGGCTGTTGAACGTGGAGAAGTCCAGATCGGGAAAGCAGTTGGCCGGAAAGACGATCTTGCCGTGCTTGTTCAGTTCAAAAGACCGCATTGCCGATCACCTTTTTCGATTGGAGGGTTTGCGAGTTTCACGTACGGCGAGTGAGCGCAAGCGTGCAGACATCACATGTCCAGACCGCCGTTGACTCCCCAGACCTGTCCGGTGATATACCCCGAGTAGTCCGCGGCCAGGAAGTGCACCACACGTGCGACCTCCCACGGCTGGGCGAGCCGGTGCATGGGGATGCTGTCCTTGATGCGGTTCAGGACCTTCTCGGGGATGGACTCGACCATCTCGGTCGACACGTACCCGGGTGTGATGGCATTGACCGTGACGCCGATGCCGCCTTCGGCCAACTTGCCCGAGCGCGCCATCTGAAAACACGCCTCGCGTGCCAGTGTCTTCGTCAGGCCGAACAGCCCGGCCTTGGAAGCCGCATAGTTCGCCTGACCGATGGCGCCCGTCTCACCGATCACCGAGGAGACCATGACGATCCGCCCGCTGCCGCGCTCGAGCATGTGCGCCAGCGCGGCCTGGGCGAGAAAGAACGCACCGGACAGGTTGACTCCGATGACCTTGTTCCACTCGTCTTCGGTCATCTTGGCCACGGTCTTGTCGATCGTGATGCCGGCGTTGTTGATCAGGATGTCCAGGCGGCCGTGTTGGTCGATGACCTCGCGGATGGTTCGCCGACAGTCATCCGCGCTCGCGACATCGCCCTGATGGACGCTGACCTCGGCGCCCTCTCTGGCCGTCGACAAGTCGGCTAGAAACTTCTGCGCCTGCTCAGTGTTCCTGCCGTACCCCGCGGCGACCGTGGCGCCCTGACTGACCAGGCTCTTACAGATCGCCGCACCGATGCCACGGGTACCACCGGTCACAAAGGCAACGCGTCCACGGAGCTTGTCTCCCCGGTTCGTCTCCGTCCTATATGCGCTGATCTCCTCAGCCGTCGTCATCGCCGTCATGATGAATCCCCTTGCCGTCGCTTGATCGATGAAGTTAATCCTTGTCGCAAGAACCTGTGTCTACTGCCGATTGACGAAAATGTCGCGAGTGGGCTTCTGTGTCACTGGAACTGGACAGGAACTCACCTCGGATTCGACGAGTGAACCGCTCTTCGCGCTCACCGTCAAGCAGGCACAGACCGCACCTACCATCGTCTGTGTTGCTGCGCAGCGCCATGGGGTTTAGTTCGTTTTGTTCATGGCGGGCATTGGGTTTGGCCAATATCGCCGAAGCCGTCCATGTCACGGCGCGCGCGGTGCAATGCTGGGGATCATCCGTGGTGGTCCCGCGTTCAGCCGAGTTGGCCACATACTGCGAAACAGGAGCTGCCGGTGAGCGTCCAGATATCCGCCGACCCTGCCGATAGAGCGCAAGACCTTTCGCGGTGGCGTTCGTCGGTTGCCGGTGTGCTGGCCAAGAGCACGCGGCGTGATCCGTCGGAGCTGCCGGCCGAGCCGGAAAGGTTGCTGGATTCGCCCACGTATGAAGGCTTTCCGGTCCGTCCGCTGTACACGAGCCTGGATTCGCTGCCCGAGCCTGCGTTGCCGGGGCAGTGGCCGTTCGTGCGGGGTGCCGACGCGCGGCGCGATGTGAAGTCCGGTTGGAAGGTTGCCGAGGCGTTCCCGGCTGAGGGGTCGGCGGTGGCCGAAGCCAATGGTGCGGTGCTGGTCGCGTTGACCGAAGGTGTCAGCGCGTTGGTGGTGCGCGGTCGGCGAGGGCGGGGTGGGCGCGGCGGATGTGGATCGGCTGCTCGAGGGGGTGTTCCTGGATCTGGTGCCGGTGGTACTCTGGATGCCGGCGCGGACTATGTGGCGGCCGCCGATGCGGTGCTGGGCCTGTTGACCGACCTCGACGATGATCAGCGGTCGCGGCTGTCGCTGGATTTGGGCGCCGATCCGCTGACGGCGCCGCTGAGCGGGCGGGCCGCGCCGGCCGTGGCCGACGTCGTCGCGACGGCGGCGAAGGTGACCGGCTTTGACGGCGGCGTGCGCGCGATCACCGTCGACGGCCCGGCGTTTCATAATCTGGGTGCCAGTGCGTCGTGGGAGTTGGCGGGCGCGGTGGCTGCTGGGGTTGGTTATCTTCGGCTTTTGTCAGATGGTGGCCTCGCCGTGCCGGATGCGTTGCGGCAGATCGCTTTCCGGTTTGCCGCCGACGATGATCAGTTCATGACGATCGCGAAGCTGCGGGCGGCGCGCCAATTGTGGGCGCGGGTGGCCGAGGTGGCGGGCGAGCCGGAGGCCGGCGCGGCGAGGGTGCATGCGGTGACGTCGCTGCCGATGATGGCCCGGCGTGATCCGTGGGTGAACATGCTGCGCACCACGGTGGCGGCGTTCTCGGCGGGGGTCGGTGGCGCCGACACGGTGCTGGTGCATCCGTTCGACGTGGCGATCCCCGGCGGGTTCCCGGGTACCGCGGCCAGTTTCGCGCGGCGCATGGCGCGCAACACCCAGTTGCTGCTGCTGGAGGAGTCGCATATCGGGCGGGTGGCCGATCCCGCGGGCGGATCGTGGTTCGTTGAGGACCTCACCACGGCGCTGGCCGAGCAGGCGTGGACGCATTTTCAGGACATCGAATCCCGCGGCGGGTTCGAGGCCGCCCGTGATGACGTCGCCGCCCAGATCGCCGAGGTGGCCGGGCGCCGTACCGACGACATCGCGCACCGGCGTACCGCGCTCACCGGTGTCAACGAGTACCCGAACCTCACGGAACCTCCCCTGCCGCAGGGTGATTCGATCGGCAACGTGGCGCGGTACGCGGCCGGGTTCGAGGCGCTGCGGGACCGCTCGGACGCCTTCCTCGAGACGACCGGGTCACGACCGCGGGTGCTGCTGCTGCCGCTCGGACCGCTCGCCGAACACAACATCCGCACGACCTTCGCCACCAACCTGCTCGCATCGGGCGGGATCGAGGCGGTCAATCCGGGACCGGTGTACGCCGTCGCGGTTGCGTCGGTCGTGGCCGAGGCCGGGTCTCCGAACACCGCAGTGATCTGTGGCACCGATGCCCGCTACCACGCTGACTTTCCTGCCGTCGCCGACGCGGCCCGAGCCGCGGGCGTGGGCCGGATCTATCTGGCCGGACCCAAGAGGGCGATCGCTGACGTCGGCGAAGCACACCGGCCGGATGGCTATCTGACCGCGAAGATCGATGCGGTCGAAGCATTGTCGGACCTGCTCACCCGATTGGGAGCGTAACGAGATGACCGCCAGCACAACCAGAATCGGCAGCTTCGCCGACATCCCGCTGCACGGCGAGCGCAGCGGCGAACCTCCCACCGAGGCCGCCGTCGCCGACCACGTCGCCGCGGCCGCCGAAGCCCACGGCTACGCCCCGGGGCAGTTGGATTGGCACACGCCCGAGGGTATTGAGGTCAAGCCGGTGTTCATCGGCGCGGACCGGGATGCCGCGGTGGCGGCGGGGTATGCGTTGGATAGTTTTCCGGGTGCGCCGCCGTTTGTGCGGGGCCCGTATCCGACGATGTATGTCAATCAGCCGTGGACGATTCGGCAGTATGCGGGGTTTTCTACCGCGGCCGAGTCCAACGCGTTTTATCGGCGCAATCTGGCCGCGGGGCAGAAGGGTTTGTCGGTGGCGTTCGATCTGGCCACCCACCGCGGGTATGACTCGGATCATCCGCGGGTGGCCGGTGATGTGGGGATGGCCGGGGTGGCCATCGATTCCATCCTGGATATGCGGCAGTTGTTCGACGGGATCGATCTGTCGTCGGTGTCGGTGTCGATGACGATGAACGGGGCGGTGCTGCCGGTCCTGGCGTTGTATGTGGTGGCCGCCGAGGAGCAGGGGGTGGCGCCGGGCAAGTTGGCGGGCACCATTCAGAACGACATCCTCAAGGAGTTCATGGTCCGCAACACCTACATTTATCCGCCGGCGGCGTCGATGCGGATCATCTCCGACATTTTCGGCTACACCAGCACCACGATGCCGAAGTTCAACTCGATCTCCATCTCCGGGTATCACATTCAGGAGGCGGGTGCGACCGCGGATCTGGAGTTGGCGTACACGCTGGCCGACGGGGTGGAGTACCTCAAGGCCGGGCTGGGCGCGGGCTTGGACATCGACCGGTTCGCGCCGCGGTTGTCGTTTTTCTGGGGTATCGGGATGAACTTCTTCATGGAGGTGGCCAAGCTGCGCGCGGGCCGGCTGCTGTGGAGTGAGCTGGTCTCCCAGTTCAACCCGACGAACGAGAAATCCCTGTCGCTGCGCACGCATTCGCAGACCTCGGGGTGGTCGTTGACCGCCCAGGACCCGTTCAACAATGTGGCCCGCACCTGTATCGAGGCGATGGCCGCCACCCAGGGCCACACCCAGTCGTTGCACACCAACGCCCTGGATGAGGCGTTGGCGTTGCCGACCGATTTCTCGGCGCGCATCGCCCGCAACACCCAGCTGCTGCTGGCGCAGGAATCGGGCACCACCCGCCCGATCGACCCGTGGGGCGGCTCCTATTACGTGGAATGGCTGACCCATCAGTTGGCGCAGCGCACCCGGGCCCACATCAACGAGGTTGATGAGCACGGCGGGATGGCCCAGGCCATCAGCGACGGTATCCCCAAGCTGCGTATCGAGGAGGCCGCCGCGCGCACCCAGGCCCGCATCGACTCCGGCGCCCAAACCGTGATCGGGGTGAACAAGTACCAGGTCGACGAGGACCATCCGATTGAGGTGCTCAAGGTCGAGAACAGCCGGGTGCGCGCCGAGCAGCTCACCAAGCTGGCCCGGCTGCGCGCCGACCGCGACCCCGCCGCCGTCCAGGCCGCGCTGGCCGCGTTGAGCCGCGCCGCCGAAACCGAGGGCAACCTGCTGGAGTTGGCGATCAACGCGGCCCGGGCCAAGGCCACCGTCGGGGAGATCTCCGACGCGTTGGAGACGGTGTGGGGACGTCATCAGGCCGAGATCCGTACCATCGCCGGGGTCTACCGCGACGAAGTCGGAAAGGGCACCAACATCTCCCAAGCCAACGAGCTCGTCGAGAAGTTCGCCGAGGCCGACGGGCGCCGGCCCCGCATCCTGGTCGCCAAGATGGGCCAGGACGGGCACGACCGCGGGCAGAAGGTGATCGCCACCGCGTTCGCCGACATCGGCTTCGACGTCGACGTCGGCTCGCTGTTCTCCACCCCCGAGGAAGTCGCCCGCCAGGCCGCCGACAACGACGTGCACGTGGTCGGGGTGTCCTCACTGGCCGCCGGGCACCTCACCCTGGTACCCGCCCTGCGCGACGCACTCGCCCAGGTCGGCCGCCCCGACATCATGATCGTGGTCGGCGGCGTCATCCCACCCGGGGACTTCGACGAGCTCTACACCGCAGGCGCCACCGCCATCTTCCCCCCCGGCACCGTCATCGCCGACGCCGCCATCGACCTACTCGACAAACTCGCCCAACGCCACGGCTACACCCTGACCTAGCCGGCCCGAGGCACCCAGCAGTCCGCGACGTGGTCGTCGACCATTCCGGTGGCTTGCATCATCGCGTAAGCGGTCGTCGGCCCGACGAATCGGAAGCCCCGGCGCTTGAGCTCCTTGGCCATCGCGGTCGATTCCGGGGTCACCGCAGGCACTTCGGACATGTCGGCCGGGCGCGGGCGTGGCGGCGGTGCGAACGACCACAACAGCTCGCCGAGGTCGACGTCGAGATCGGCGGCGGCGCGCGCGTTGGCGATGGTGGCCTCGATCTTCGCGCGGTTGCGCACGATCCCGGTGTCGGCCATCAGTCGGTCGATGTCACGGTCGGTGTAGCGGGCGATGCGCTCGATGTCGAAACTGTGGAAGGCGCGGCGGAAGTTCTCCCGCTTGCGCAGGATGATCAGCCACGACAGCCCGCTCTGGAAGGCCTCCAGGCTGACCCGCTCGAACAGCGCAGCGGCGTCGCGCACCGGCTGACCCCATTCGGTGTCGTGGTAGTCGCGGTAGAGGACGAAATCTGCTGGCGCCAAACGGGATTCGTCGATCCAACCGCACCGCACACGTCGGTCGTCGGTCACGCCTCGTCCTGTTTCTCGGAGGGCAACGCGTGTGCACCGCCTTCGATGGGCTCGTCGTCGGTTCGTCGTCGTCAAGCCCGTGCGCGGCGCGCACCGTGGCGAGTTCGCCGCGCAGCGAATCGAGCTCCTGCCCGAGTCGGTCGAGCACCCAGTCCACCTCACTGGTCTTGTAACCGCGCAAGGTCTGGGTGAACTTCACGGCGTCGACGTCGGCGCCGGTGACGCCGGAGGCGGGCAGCACGGTGGCGGTGGTGGCGCGCGGCAGCGGAGGCAACGGCTCGCCCCTGCCGAACAGCACGCTGCCCAGGGCGAACAGCACGACGGCCACCAGGATCAGCACCACCAGGTAAAGCAGAACCAAGGTCACGCCCTCGATACTGCCCGACGGGTGCGACATGCGGGACAGCGGCGGCGGGGCTTGCGATGGCCCCTCACCAGAACACCATCGCTTTCGCGCGCGTCATCAATTGATGACGGGCGCCGGTTCCGTCGGCGCACCCGACCGCTTGAGCACGGCCGGGTCCAGCCGGTAACGGCGCACCGCGTTCTCGGCGAACGCCTTGCGCTGCTCATCGGGCGACCAGGACGACGTGATCTCCAGAAACCCTCCCATGATGTCCTGGTAGGTGCCGGTGAGCCCGTCGACCGGGAAATTGCTGGCGAACATGACACGGTCAGGGCCGAACACCGACGCGGCCCGCTCGACGATCTCGCAATTGGCCGCCACGGTCCACGGCACCCCGCGCACACCGATTCCCGAGATCTTCAGCCACACGTGCGGCAGCTGCGCGATTCTCGCCAGCGCGGCCGCCCACGATTCGATCCCCTCACGGCTTCGGTCCGCGGGCAGGCCGGTGTGGTTGATCGTGATCGCGATGTCCGGGAACGTCCGCCCCAGCTGGACCGCCTCGTCGAGGTGCCACCACGCGGTCTGCAGCTCGAAATCCAGGCCATATGCGGCCAGCAGGGCGTAGCCGCGACGCCACTGGTCATCAGACATCAAAGTGGGTTCTGCCGCCGCCCGCTGTGACTGACCGGGCTTGTTGCGCACCGCCCGCACGATTGGCCGATCGGCCAGCCGCTCGAGGACCGCCTCCACCTTCGGGTCGGCGAGCACCGCATGAGCGACGGCGGCGTCGGGCAGCCCGAACCGCCGCTGGACGCCCTCGATGTGGTTGATCTCGCCGAGTGGGTCGTCGGGATCCCATTCGGTCTCCATCGCGACAGTGGCGACGACGCGCAGCGTGCCTGCATCGGCGAGGAGGTCGGGCGGTAGGTAGTCGCGCTTGATCGCGTCGTAATCGCCGTAGCGGAACGCGATGTGCGCGTCGGGGCGCAGCCAGGGGATGCGCCCGAGCGACGGCTCCCAGAAGTGTTGGTGAGCGTCGACGATCGGGCCGTCGTAGCGGCTCATGCGCGGGCCATCGGCCGTTCGAAGTCGATGATCATCGACCCGACAAGGTAGAGAACGGCCGCGCAGCCCAGGAACATGAACGCCCCGCCGTAGGCTCCGCCGGCCGCACCGATCGCGAAGCCCATGATGATCGGCGCCAGGGCACCGCCGCCGGCCGAAGCCACATTCATCACCCCGCCGACGGTGCCGACCTGCGGGCGCGGCGCCTGCAACGCCGGGATCGCCCAGTAGAGCCCACCGAAATTGATGAAGAACACCGCCACCGCCAACAACAGCAGCGCCGTCATGCCGTCGGTCACCGGCGGGATCAGGAAGATGGCGGCTGCGGTGGCGATCCCGGAGATCCCGAAGATCGTCCTCATGACGACGTTGTGGCGCGTCGTCCTCGCCCGCCAGCGGTCCGCGGTGAAGCCGGCCACGAGCTGGCCGAGCACCCCCGAGCCGTACACAAAGAAGGTGCCCCAGCCCAGCGCCGCCAGGTTGAAGCCGAGCGCGTCGGACAGGTAGCTGGGCGTCCACGAGATGATGCCCCACCAGATCGTGGCCCACCCGAGCCGGCCGAACATCATTCCCCAGAAGCTTCGGCTGACGAGATATGCCCGGACACCGGGCAGCGGGCCGGTGTCGTCGCGCGGGGCGACACCCGCCTCGCGCGACTCGATGTGGGCCAGTTCGGCGGCGTTGACCCGGTGGTGCTGCTCGGGCCGGTCACGCAGGTACAGCCAGTACAGGAACGCGACGACGATCGTCACGCCGCCGGTGACGATGAAGGCCCAGCGCCACCCCCCGGTCACCCCGATGATTCCCGTGACGATGAGGCCGCCGACCGCGGAGCCGAACGGGCCCGCGGCGTCGATGAACGTCGCGCCGCGGGCACGCTCCTTGGCGGGCAACCAGTTTGAGCTCAACTTGGCACCCGCGGGAAAGACCGGGGCTTCCGACGCCCCGAGGCCGAGCCGGGTGACAGTCAGGAAACCGGCGCCGTTGACGAACCCGCCCAATAGCTGGAAGAAACCCCAAATGACGCCTGCGCCACCGACAACCGCGCGCGCACCCAGCCTGTCGAGCAGCCAGCCGCCCGGAATCTGAAAGATCAGGTAGGTCCAGAAGAACGAGCCCAGGATGACGCCCTGAACCTCCGGCGCCAGCGAGAACTCCTCCGAGATCATCGGAAGGGCGATCGACAAGGTGGCCCGGTCGATGAAGTTCAACAGGACGAGGATCCACAGGATGGCGAAGATCTGCCAGCGAACCCACGTCGGTCGACCCGCCACAGGACCGGCGCTTTCGGGACGTGGCGTCGCGATTGTCGGTCGCTCGGTCATGTCTCGCCTCCTCGATTCGGCCTAAACATGTTGGGGCGTCGACTCTTCCGGCGCGGTGCTGCGCCGGCGGCGCCGCAGCACCGGAATGACGACGGCGGCCGCGGCCACCACCAGCACCGCGAGCGCGATCGGGTGGGTGAACACCACGCCCAGATTGCCCTGACCGATCGCGCTGGTCTGCACCAGCGCCTTCTCGAACAGCGGCCCGAGAACAAGACCCAACACCAGTGGCGCCATCGGCAGGCCGAGTTCCTTCATGCCGTAGCCGATGACGCCGAAGATCAACACGATCCACACGCTGAACATGTTGTTGCTCACCGAGTACGCGCCGACCATCGCGGTGACGATGATCAGGGGATACATGTAGCCGTAAGGGATGCGCAGCATCTGGGCGAACACCGGCGCCAGCGGCAGGTTGAGCACCAGCAGCAGCACGTTGCCGATGAAGAACGACACCAGCAGGCCCCAGACCAGATCGGGCTGCGTGTCGAAAAGCAAAGGGCCGGGCTGTAATCCGTAGATCGTGAAGGCGCCCAACAACACCGCGGTGGTCGCGCCGCCGGGGATGCCGAGGGCCAGCGTCGGGACGAAGTTCGCGTTGGCCGCGGCGTTGTTGGCCGACTCCGGGCTGGCGACGCCCTCGATGGCGCCCTTACCGAAGTTGTTGCGGTTCTTGCTGATTCGTCGCTCCACCCCATAGGCCATGAACGACGCAAGGGTCGAGCCGGCGCCGGGCAGGATGCCAAGCCCGAAGCCGATGGCCGAGCCCCGCGCAATCGCCGGCGCGCTGTCACGCAGGTCGCGCCGCGAGATGACCATGTCGCGGAAGCGGGCCCGGATGGGCGCGGCGGCGCCGACGCGGATCTGGTACAGCACCTCGCCCAGCGCGAACAATCCGATCGTCACTTCGACGAACGGCACCCCTGAGAAGAGGTTGACGTTGTCGAACGTGAACCGCTCCTGACCCGAACCGGCGGCGATGCCGACGGTCGACAACAGCAGGCCGGCGACGGCCATCATCGCCCCGCGCAGTAGCGCGTCGCCCTGGAAGGTGACGACGATGACCAATCCCAGGATCATGATCGCCAGGTTCTCCACCGGGCCGAAGTCCAGCGCCACCGAAGCCAGCGGCGGCGCCAGCGCCATCAGCAGCAGGAGCGAGACGACGGCCGCGACGAACGAGCCGATCGCGGCGATCGCCAACGCCGCCCCGGCCCGCCCCTGCCGGGCCATCTGGTAGCCGTCAAGCGTCGTCACCACGCTGGCGGCCTCACCGGGTGTCGAGATGAGCACCGAGGTGATCGTTCCGCCGTACTGCGCGCCGTAGTAGATGCCGGCCAGCATGATCAGCGCCGTCACGGGCTCGAACGCGAACGTCAACGGCAGCAGCACCGCCACGCCGGTGGTCGAACCGAGGCCGGGCAGCAGGCCGATGACAGTGCCGAGCAGGACCCCGACGAAACACCAGACGAGGTTCTGCGGCGTCAACGCCGTCTGGAAGCCGAGGACAAGGTGGTCGAGCACGTCAGATCAGTCCCAACATGCCCTGCGGCAACGGGACCGACAGGAACTGGGCGAACACGAACCAGATCACCGCGATCGTGATCGCTGTGACGGCGGCGGACTTCAGCACACCCATCTGCTCCACCGCCATGGTGATGACAAAGAGCAGCCCCGCGAAGCTGAGCAGGAATCCCAGCACAGGCACCAGCGCGACCGTGAGGATGACAAGGCCGAGCACCACGGCGAGTATCCGGACCCGCTGCCCGGGCGTGCGGCCCTGAATGTCGATGTCGGGCTCTGAGGTTTCGGTGGCGCCCTGGGGTGGCACCGCCGCTTGCCGACGTCGGGCACTGATCACCTCGGCGACGGCGAGCACGGCGAGCGCACCGCCCGCGACGACGGGTAGGAATCCCGTACCCACCTGTCCCCTGTCGTCGGTCAGGCCGTATCCCAAACCGGCCATCGCAGCGGCGACCCCGAGCAGCGCCAGCAGTGCAGGCACGGCGACTTCCGCGCGGGCGTACAGGGAGGTCATTTCTTGAGCACCGAACTGAGCTGGGCGTTGTTCTGGTCGAGGTACTTGCTGAACTCGTCGCCGTAGAGCACGTTGGCCTGCATCAGGTTGTCCTTGATGTACGCGGTGTACTCAGGGGTTTCGGCGAACTTCTTGCCCGCATCGATCCAGTACTGCTTGGCCCCCTCGCTGATCCCGCCCGGGGCGATGTAGCCGCGGAACTGCGCGAAGGTCACGTCGATGCCCTGCTCCTGCATGGTGGGGATGTCGGCGAGCGACTCGTAGTCGTAGCGCTTGGTCGACGACGTGCACAACGCCCGCAGGTCACCGGACTCGAGTTGGCCGAGTACCTCCGACGGGTTGAGCGACGCGACGCCGACCTGGCCGCCGAGCAACCCGGCGATCACCTCGCCGCCGCTCTCGAACGGCACCCGGTCGAACTTGACGTTCTGGTCCTGCTCGATCATCGAGAACACGACCTCATCGAGGCTCGCGGCACCCGACACGGCCGCGACCACACGAGAAGACTTGGCGGCGTTGACCACATCCGTGCACGACTTGTACGGCGAGTCCGCCTTGACGGTGATGACCGTGTAGTCGTCGCCCAGCTTCATGATCGGGGTGAACGACTTGTAGTCGAACTGGACGTCCTGGGTCAGCGGCAACACCATGACCGCGGTCTCACTGGCCAGCAGCACGTTCTCGTTGCCCTGTTGGGACATGAAGTACGAGTAGCCCACGGCGCCCGATCCGCCCTCGCGGTTCTCGGTGGTGAAGGAGCGCCCTGTGGCCTTCTCGAGACCGGAGGCGATGGTGCGGCCCGATACGTCCGAGCCGCCGCCTGCGGAGAACGGGACGACCATCACGCCGGGGCCGTTGCCGCCACCACGGCCGGCGGCGCCGTTGCCGGAACCGCTGCACGCGGCGAGGGTCAGGGTGAGAAGACCGGCCACGGCAATGGCCAGAGCGGATTTGAGAGACCGAGACGTCATCGTCGTCGTTCCTTCCGTGAGTGGGATGGTTAGGCGGTCCGGGCCCGGGTGGCGACGTCGACGGCGACGCGGAATGCGTGCTCGTACGCGCCGAGGTTGGCCTTGCGCTTGCCGACGATCGCGAAGGCGGTGCCGTGCGCGGGGGTGCACACCGGCACGCTCAGCCCGCCGGCCATGGTCACGCCGCGGTCGAAGCCCAGCAGTTTGACCGCGGTCTGGCCCTGGTCGTGGTACATGGTCAGGACGCCGTCGAAGTCCCCGTTGCGGGCGTGGATGAACACCGTGTCGCTGGGGTACGGCCCGGAGACGTCCAGGCCTCGATTCGCCAGCTCCTTGACGGCGGGCTCGATGATGTCGATCTCGTGGCGGCCGAACTTGCCGCCCTCGCCCGCGTGCGGGTTGAGTGCACACACGGCGATCCGCGGGCGGTCGATGTTGCGTGCCTTGATTACCTGGTCCAGCAGCTCGCCGCGCTCGACGATGAGGTCGACGGTGATCAGGTCGGACACCTCCGCCAGGGACACGTGCGAGGTGACCCTACCGGTGATGAGCTCCGGCAGGATGTTGAGCTCGGTGGCCTGTGTGCCGTCGTCGAGAATGGTTTCGAACCAGCACATCTCGTCTTGCTCGGTCATGCCGGCCAGGTGCAGCGACGTCTTGTTCAGCGGCGCGAAGAGCACGGAGTCGACGACGCCGTCCTTCGCGAGTTCGAGCGCGCGGCGAAGGTTGGCCATCGCCCATTGGCCGCCCTCACGCGTTGCCTCGGCGCGCTGGAACTGGGCGGTCGGGCGTTGCGCGGTGTTGTCGACCAGGGTGGGTTTGCCGTGTCCGGGTTCGGTGGCGTAGTCGAACGTCACGCCTGCGACGTCCATGGCGTCGGCGAGTTCCTGCGCGTCGGAGACGAGGTAGATGTCCGCGCGCTCGGCGGTGTCAGGGCGGGCCAGCATCCTGGCGACGATTTCGGGGCCGACGCCGCCGGGGTCGCCGAGGGTCAGTGCGACGCGCGGTTGGATGGCGGTGGTCATAATGCCTCCTCAACGATGGGTGCGTACAGATCGAGCAACCCGGCGACGTATCGCTGGTTGGTGGAGCACACGCCGAGGCTGTCGCCTCCGTACTGCTCCATGACGAAGGGTCCGCGGTAGCCGGCCGCCAGGGCCATCCGCACCACGGCGCGGTAGTTGATGACGCCCAGCTCGAGTGTGGTCGGACTGGAGGTGACCCGGCCGTCGGCCGACTCATCTCGGATGTAGTTCTTCATGTGCCAGTACGTCGCGTACGGCAGCGTGGCAGCGTACTCGCTGCGCCAGTCGGGCACGGGGCGGTGCAGCCGAACGAAGTTGCCGATGTCGGGGTTGAGCCCGACCGCGGGCAGGCCGATGTCTTCGACCAGCCGGACGGCAGAGGCGGCGCTGCCGAGGTAGGTGTCCTCATACATCTCGAGGGCCATCACCAAGCCCAGGGACTCGGCGTGCCGCCCGAGTTCGCGGAGCCGGCTCACGGCCGCCGCCCAGACCTCTGGGTCGTCCGGGTCTTTCGGGCCGGGCTGCGTCCAAAACCACAGCGCCTGTTGCTGTTTCCGGGTGAGCGGCTGGTGCAGTCCGGTCGAGAAGATGCCGACGCCCATCTCGGCGCAGGCGTCGATGGAGCGGTGGGCGTAGGCCAGATTGGCCTCGCCGCGGCCGGGCTGGATGACGCTCTTGCGGGCCACGTGCAGGGCCACGAGCGACACCTCATGCAGTGCCGCGGCTGCCGCGATCTCGCGCCGCAGCCCAGGGTCCAGGTCGCCAGGACGCAGATGACTGTCGGCGATTTCCAGCGCCGTGAAGCCCACTGCCCGCACCTCGGCGAAGATCCGAGCCCAGGGCTCGACGCCGCCGTCGTGCAGCTCCGTCCCGTCGGGGAGGCGAGTGTTAAGGCCGTGCATGCAGACGGCGATCGGCCCCGGATGCGGCGGCGTGAAGGGCATCACGATGCTGGGTCTCTGGTGGCGCGTGCAACATTCATTAATCGTGGATCCTATAGGATCGATGATTCGTGAGGCAATAGGCGGGTCTGCATTGGCTGATTACCCGCCCTGGGTCGCCTAGGAATTCCCTGGACAGTGGTGTCTTCCGATAGCTATCGCCAGTTTCGACGCCAGGGCTGCCGATGCGTCGTCGCGGCGGCTAATCCACAGCCATGGTGTCAATCTCGGCGGTAGCACCAGCAAGAGTCACCACTAGTCGGCCGTGGCGACGGAGCGCTGACGCGCCCGCTCGATATGGCTGCGCATTGCACCGGTCGCCGCCTCAGGATCGCCGGTGCCGACAGCCGCGAGAATCGCCTCATGCTCCTGCACTGCTTCGCGCACATCGTTGTCCCCGCGCAGGATGACTTGGCGCATTCGGTGCACCAGCGCGCCAAGCGAATCCGACATCTCCCGCACGTAGCGGTTGCCGGCGAGGTCGAAGAAGACTGCGTGGAAGTCGCGATCGCAGGCGAAGTACTCGTGAGCGGCTGCCAGGTCCCGATCGCCGCGCGAAAACGCCGTCGTCAAATGGGTTCCGGCCTCGCGATGTCGCGCCTCGGCACGCTCGAGCCGGTCGACCAATTCCGGTCGACGGTTCGCGCGTCGCATCGCCAGAGAAACGGCGGTCGTCTCGAGCATGAGGCGGGCCTCGAACAGCTCGGCCATCTGGTCGGCGCCGAGCGGCGGCGCCACCCGGTAACCCCGTAACGCCTCACGAGTCACCAGACCCGTGCGCTCCAACTCGACCAGGGCTTCGCGGACGGGCGTCGCGGACACCGACAGCTGACGGGCGAGGGTCTCGATGGACAGTCGACCGCCAGCCTCGGGCTCGCCGCGCAGGAGTTGGTCGAGAATCCGGTCGTAGACGGCATCGCGCAAGCCGCGACGCTCGACGGGATCGCCGGCCGGTGGCTCTCGCAGCGGGGCCGTGCTCACGGACAACTCCGGACGCCGCCCGACAGCGGGGCGAACCGTGAGCCTGTAGTTACCGCGCTCCGCACTCGCACTTTTCCTCGGTAACTACAGGCTCGAGTGATGTCGGCCCCCGCATTGAGCAGCCGCGTCATATGCAGGACCTCCGTGACTGTCGGGCACCCAACGCCACATCAATCCTATAGGATATTGCCGCCAATGGGCCCGTTAGCCACGCGCGTCAGCGCGTCGTCGCCGAAACGGTATTCCGGCAGGCCTCTACTCGACCTTTTCCCGCTGGAATACAGTTTCGCGGTTGTGTTCAGCGCAGCGTGTTCATCGGCGGTCGGTCGACCAGTGACACCGTCGACGTCCGCGGCGTGTAGCCGTCACCGTCGGCGAAGAACTGGGTCAGGCCGACACCGGAGTCCGGGATACCGCAGCGCGACAGAAGGGTCGCGATGACCTGGCGGCTCATCGACGCCAGCTCGGTCAGCGGCCGGTTTCGATGCGTGCGCACCCCGAGGTTCACCTGGGCGATCGCGTCGAGGCCGAGCCGGTCGTAGGTGTCGACCAGCAGGCCGATCTCCACGCCGTATCCGGGCGCGAATGGCACGGACGTCAGCAGCTCGCGGGTGCCTGCGTATTCACCGCCCAACGGCTGCAGCAGGCAGCTCAGCTCGGGCCGCAGCGAGGCCAGCAGCGGTCGCGCGGCCAGCTCGGTGACGCGGCCGCCGCCGTTGGCGTCTTCGCTGCCGCTGACCTTCAGTGGCCGCCGGTAGAACCCCTTGACCAGATGCACGCCGTCGGTGGTCAGCAGCGGGCCGACCAGCTTCGGCACGAACATCGGGTCGGGGTCGATGAGGTCGGAGTCGACGAACACGATGATGTCGCCGGTGGTTGCCGCCAGCGACCGCCACAGCACCTCACCCTTGCCCGGTTGGGGTGCGACTTCGGGGAGTGCCACCTCGCGACTGATCACCCGTGCACCGGCCGTGAGGGCGCGGATCTCGGTGTCGTCGGTGGAGCCGGAGTCCAGCACGATCAGCTCGTCGACGAGCCCACCCACCAGCGGCGTGATGGTCTCGACGACGCTGCCGACGGTCTCTTCCTCGTTGAGGGCGGGCAGCACCACCGAGATGGTGCGGCCGGCCTTGGCGGCCTCTAGCTCGGCTACCGTCCATGTCGGCCGGCCCCAGCTGTGATCGGTCAACCAGCGTGAGGTGACGACGTCCGTGCCGGTCAGCTCTGGTGTGAGTGTCATGCCAGTCCCCTTACCGTGCGCGTCGGTGGACGCCCGCCCTGGATCGACGCGACCATTTCCAGCACGCGTCGTGTGGGACCTACCTCGTGCACACGGAACATCGCAGCACCGTTCGAGGCGGCGATGGCCGTCGCTGCCAGGGTGCCTTCCAGGCGTTCGGTCAGACCCACACCCAGAGTTTCCCCGACGAAGTCCTTGTTGCTGAGGGCCATCAGGACGGGCCATCCAGTGTTTACAAGGTCTTTTACGTGGCGCAACAAACTAAGACCGTGATAAGTGTTCTTGCCGAAATCATGAGTCGGATCGATTAACACCGCGTCTCGGGACACCCCGGCGGCCACCGCGCGGTCGGCGGCGGCGGTCACCTCCGCGATCACGTCGTCGACGACACCGCGCTCCGATATCCCGTAGTTGACCCGGAACGGGCGGGTGCGCGGCTGGGCGCCACCGGTGTGCGAGCACACCAGGCCCGCCCCGAACTCGGCGGCGACCTCGGGCAGGCCCGGGTCGTGACCGCCCCAGGTGTCGTTGATCAGGTCTGCACCGGCGGCGCAGGCCTGTTTGGCGACCGCCGAGCGCCAGGTGTCGACGCTTATCAGCTGGTCGGGGTAGGTGTCGCGCAGCCATTCGATGAACGGCACCACGCGGGCGATCTCCTCGTCGGCGTCGACGGAGCTGCCGGGTCCGGCCTTCACGCCGCCGATATCGACGACGTCGGCGCCGTCGGCGATCACCCGGTGAGCCGCTGCCTTGGCGGCCTCATCGGTGAAATTGGCCCCGCGGTCGTAGAACGAGTCCGGTGTGCGGTTCACGATCGCCATGATCAGCGCGCGATCGCCGGCCACCGGGCGGCCGCAGAAGGTCGACTTCACGCCTCCATGGTGCCTGACCCCACCATTTCGGCGAGTCCGGTGAGGGCTTGCGGCAACGGGCCCTGGTGCAGGACGCCGAGGCGTTGGGTGGCACGGGTCAGGGCGACGTAGAGCTCGGCCGCACCGCGTGGGCCGCCGGCGAGAATCCGTTCCGGCTCCACCACCAGCACGGCGTCGAACTCCAGCCCCTTCGTCTCCGATGGCGGCACCGCGCCGGGCACGCCCGGCGGCCCGATCACGACGCTGGTGCCTTCGCGGCCTGCTTCATCGGAGACGAACTCCTCGATCGCGGCGGCCAGTTCGTCCTCGCTGACGCGCCTCGACCATGGCTGGACGCCGCATGCGCGGACCGACTCCGGTGGCTGAACCCCGGGTGCGAACTCGGCGAGCAGCGCGGCGGCGACGGTCATGATCTCCGCCGGGGTGCGGTAGTTCACCGACAACGAGCGGTAGACCCAGCGACCGGGCACGTACGGCGCCAGCATCGAGTCCCACGATGTCGCCCCCGCCGCCGACCGGCGTTGCGCGAGATCGCCGACGATCGTGAACGATTTGCTCGGGCACCGGCGCATCAGCACCCGCCAGTCCATCTCCGACAGCTCCTGCGCTTCGTCGACCACCACGTGCCCGTACGTCCAATCCCGGTCCGCCGCAGCACGTTCGACGAGTTCGCGGGTGTCTCGCTCGACGAAGCGATCGGCAAGGTCCCCGGCGTCGAGCATGTCCTGTGCGAGCAGATGGTCCTCGTCGTCCATCAGATCCTCGCGGCTGATCATCAGGTCGAGAACTCCGGCGGCGAACTCCTCTTCGGCCTTGCGCTCCCGCTCGGCGGTGTCGTCGGCCGCCTTGTCGCGCCCCAACAGGTCGACCAGTTCGTCGAGCAGCGGCACGTCCGACACCGTCCACGCGTCGCCGTCGGCGCGGTACAGCGCCTCGTCGCCGCCCGCGGCGCGCAACCGTTCCGGCGAGCTGTACAGCTCCGCCAGCAGGGTTTGGGGTGTCACCACCGGCCAGAGTTCGTCGAGTGCCGCCGCGAAGGGTTCGTTGCCCGAGAGCTCGTCGATCAGGTCCGCCCGCAGGTGCGCCCGGGGTTCGCGGTCCTCCCGCTCGAGCCAACCTCGACCGATCCGCGTGATCGCCCGTTCGGTGAGCACGTAGGTGATGATGTCGATGAACACCGCGCGGGCCTCGTTGTGCGGGCGCCCGCTGGCGCGTGCCTCCTGGATGGCCCATTCCGCGGTCTCGGCGTCGATGCGCACCATGACGTCCGAGAGCTTGATCACGATCGGTTCGGCAGGCACGCGCTGCCGATCGGCGATCGCGGCCGCCAGCACGTCGAGCATCTTCAACGATCCCTTGAGCCGCGCGGCTTCTCCAGTGTCCTCGGCGGTCACATGCATGCCCGGCACCAGATCGCCCGTGGTCATGAACACCACGTCGGTTTCACCGAGAGACGGCAGCACGCGGCCGATGTGGTTCAGAAACGCCGTGTTGGGCCCGACGACCAGCACACCGTGGCGTTCCATCCGCTTGCGCTGGGTGTAGAGCAGGTACGCGACGCGGTGCAGCGCCACCACCGTCTTCCCGGTGCCGGGACCGCCTTCGATCACGAGTACGCCGTTGTGACCGTGCCGGATGACCCGGTCCTGTTCGGCCTGGATGGTGGCCACGATGTCGCGCATGCCGTCGCCGCGCGGCGCGTTGACCGCCGCGAGCAGCGCTGCGTCCCCGCCCTCGTCTCCGCTGGGGCGGCCGAGGACCTCGTCGGTGAAATCGAGCACGCGGCGGCCGCGGGTGCGGAACTGGCGGCGCCTGCGCATGTCCTCCGGTGACGCACCCGTGGCGATGTAGAACGCGCGTGCAGCGGGTGCCCGCCAGTCGAGCAGCAACGGCTCGTAGTCATTCTCGGCGTCGAGAATGCCGATGCGGCCGATATACAGGCGTTCATCGGAGACGCTGTCCAGGCGCCCGAAGCACAGCCCGTTGTCGGCCATATTGAGCCGATTCATCTGTCGGGCCAGCGCGCGCACTTCGGCGTCGCGGTCCACGAGGGATTCGCCGTCGCCCCGCAGCGCGGCGGCGTACCGGCTCTTCACTCGTGCGCGCTCGGCATCCAGGCGCGTGTAGAGGTCGGTCACGTAGCTCTGCTCGGACCGCAATTCATCTTCGTGATCTCGAATTTTCGCTGCCCCAATCTGCGCGAGTTTCGCTTAGGCCAGCGATTTTGCGGCATGACCCCGGTCTTGCCGCAAGCCCCCAGGTGCGCTATACGTTGGAAGTGGAAGGGAGCCGTTGCTCCCCTCGGGTCGTTGCCAGCCTAGTTCTTCGGCCGCTGACCGGCTTTCACTTCGTCGGGATACTCGTCATAGAACTCGACGTAGCCCTTGTCCTGGCCGGCCAGCACATAGATCGGGTCGTCGACGTCCTTGCTGTAACCCTCTTTACGCAAATCCACCTTCTGGCTCTTGAAGGTCGACGTGTGCGCGATCTCCTCGACGACCCGCACGAACAACGGCACCGCATACCCGGGCAGCCGCTCATAGACCACCTTGGCCAGGGCCTTGCCGTCGAACTCCTGGCCCTCCTTCAGCTGGATCGCCGCCATTCCCGCGCGGCCTCCGGTGCCGGGCACCTCGACACCGAACACCGTGGCCTCCTCGACGTCGCCATACCCGCACACCGCGGACTCAACCTCGGTGGTGGCCACGTTCTCGCCCTTCCACCGGAAGGTGTCGCCGAGCCGGTCGGCGAACGCCGCGTGGCCGAAGCCCTGCGAGCGCATCAGGTCGCCGGTATTGAACCAGACATCGTCGTCGCGAAAAGCGTTGCGCACCAACTTCTTTTCGCTGGCCTTCTTGTCGGTGTAGCCGTCGAACGGCTGAAAGTCGCTGACCTTGGACAGCAGCAGTCCGGGCTCGCCGTCCTTCACCTTGCGCACGCGGCCGTCCTCGCCGCGCAGCGGTTCACCGGTGTCGGGGTCGTATTCGACGAACGCCACCGGCGTCGGGCAGATGCCGGTGGACCTCGGCACGTTGAACACGTTGACGAAGGCGGTGTTGCCCTCGCTGGCTCCGTAGAACTCGCACACCCGCTCGATGCCGAAGCGCTCGGTGAACTCGTCCCAGATCGCTGGGCGCAACCCGTTGCCGCAGATCACCCGTACCTTGTGCTTGCGGTCGGTATCCTTCGGCGGCTGGTTGAGCAGATAGGAGCAGACCTCACCGATGTAGACGAAAGCCGTTGCGTCGTAACGGATTACGTCGTCCCAGAACTTCGAGGCCGAGAACGACTTGCCCAGCGCAAGGGTCGCACCCGAGTTGAGCACCGACGACAGCGCGACCGTCAACGCATTGTTGTGGTAGAGCGGCAGGCAGCAGTACAGGGTGTCGTTGCTGGTCAGCCGCATCCCGAGGCCACCGAACCCGGCCAGCGCCCGCAGCCACCGGTAGTGCGTCATCACACTGGCCTTCGGCATGCCGGTGGTGCCCGAGGTGAAGATGTAGAACGCCTTGTCCTTGGCCAGCACCGCGGCCGTCGTCGCCGGATTGCCGGTGGGTGCCGTGGCGGCCAGGCGCTGCAACTCCTCGACCGTCGTCAGACCGGTGGTGTCCGCGCCGCTTTCGTTGATCGGGTCGACCAAATCCGTATCGGCGATGACGGCCTTGGCGTCAAGCAGCCCGAAGCTGTGCTTGAGCACGTCGCCGCGCTGGTGGTAGTTGAGCATCCCGGCGATCGCGCCGCACTTGACGGTGGCCAGCATCAGCAGCACCGACTCCGGCGAGTTGCGGCCCATGATGCCGACGACATCGCCGTGCCCGACCCCGCGAGCCGCCAACGCCGCGGCGTAGCGGTTGGCCGTCTCGTTCGCCTCGCGGTAGGTGATCCGCTGGTCGTCGAACTTGATGAAGACCTTGTCGGCGTGACGGGCCGCGCGCTCCTGGAAGACCTTGCCGATCGACGTCTTGGCCGTCGGGCGGGCCCCGAAGCCGGTGATGACGCCGCGAAGGATCGTCGGTGTGTCCATCAGCAGGCCGGGCACATGGGTGATGATGTCGAGCAACCCGATCGAGTTGCGAGTCCCCGACTTCTGCTCGGTCATCGCTGCGTCCCTCCGCTGTTCGTTTTGTCGCACACCCTAACGACCGCCGTCATTCGGCCGGTGCGCACACCGCCAGCGCCGCGTCGACGTCGTCGACGACGACCAGCCGGTCCATCGCACCCTTGGCGACGTATCCGCGTCGACCAGCCCGTGCAACCAGGCCAGCAGGCCGTCGTAGTGCCCGATCGGGTCGAGCATGACCACCGGCTTGTCATGCATACCCAAATAACCCGCTGTCCAGGCTTCGAAGAACTCCTCGAGGGTGCCGATGCCGCCGGGCAGCGCGATGAACGCGTCCGCGCGGTCCTCCATCACCTGCTTGCGCTCGCGCATGGTGTCGGTGACGACGAGCTCGTCGGCGTCGACGTCCGCGACTTCGCGGTGCACCAGGGCCTTGGGGATGACGCCGACGGTGTGGCCGCCTGCTGCCCGCGCCGCACCGGCCAGCGCACCCATCGCCGACACATTGCCGCCGCCGGAGACCAGCGTCCAGCCGCGCTCGGCGATGGCTTCACCGACGCGCACGGCCAGCGCCAGCAGCTCGGGATGCGTTGGCCCGGACGCGCAGTAGACGCATACCGCCCACTCGCGGTCGTGATCGGGGGACACAGGGACAACGTAGCCATAGACTCCGGCCGTGCCAGTTGAGTGGGTGACCACGCCGCCCGAACCGGCACTCGAAGCGCTCGAAGCCGGGACGCGCGAGCGCGTCGGTGCGGTGCTGATCGGTCCCGCTGGCGTCGGCAAGACCTCGATGGCACGCACGGCGGCCGAGCGGCTCGGCGCGCAGTTCGATCGGGTCGACTGGGTTGCCGCGACGACGCCCGCCATTCCGTTCGCGGCATTCAACCACCTGATCGAGGTTCCCGAGACGGGCAAGACGGCCGCGGTGCTGCGGGCGGCGCGCGAGTCGCTGAGCGACGGGCGGCTGCTGGTCGTCGACGACGCGCATCTGCTGGACAGGCTGTCCGCGGCGCTGGTCTACCAGCTGGCGGTCAGTGGCGCGGTGACGCTCATCGTCACGGCCACGGCCGACGGGCCGGTGCCCGACGAGATTTCGGCGCTGTGGCGTGACGACCTGCTGGCCCGCATCGACGTTCAACCGCCCGGCCACGACGACAGCCGGCTGGCCACTCAGGTCGAGGAGTTCGTCGCGGCGCTGCCAGCCGCGGCGCACCGGGTGCTGGAGTATCTGGCCGTCGAGGACCCGTTGCCGCTCGCCGACGTCTGCGCGCTGGCCGGGGCCGACGCCGTCGAGCAGGCCGAGGCGTCCGGCGCGGTCGTCATCGATGGCGATGAAATCCGTCCGGCTCACCCGCTTTTCGTCGACGCGGTCCGTGACGCGCTGGGTGGACCCGAACAGCGCCGGCTGCGCACCGAGCTGGTCGACCGGTTGGCGGCCTCGCCGCCGCGCGGTGTGGTCGACCGGCTGCGGTTGGCGGTGCTGGCGCTGGACAGCGACCGCCCGCGCCGGTGGCCGACCTGGTCGCGGCCGCCGAGGAATCGCTGCGGCTGGGCGACCTCGAACTGAGTGAACGCCTGGGCCGGGCGGCGGTCTCGCGTCAGCCGGGTCTTGGCGCGCGGCTGACCCTGGCCTACGCGCTGGCGTGGCAGGGCCGCGGACGGGACGCCGACGCGGTGCTCGCGGAGGTCGATCCGTCGACGCTGTCGGAGGACCGAGCTGATGGCGTGGGCGTTGCCGCGGGCGGCCAACCAGTTCTGGATGCTCTCCGAGCCGGAGCGGGCCACCGCGTTCCTGCGGACGACGCGCAGCCGGGTGTCGACGCCGCGCGGCGCAAACCACCCTCGACGCGCTGTCGGCGACGTTCGCGATGAACGCGGGCAGCCCCAGCCGTGCTCAAGCAGATCGCCGACGAGGTGCTGGCGTCGCCGTCGGCCGACGACACCGCGGTCGGCTGGGCCGCGGCCGCCGCGGCGCTGAGCTCGGCCCGGATGGGCCGGTTCGCTGAGGTCGACGCGCTGGCCGAGCGGGCGATCGCCGCCGGGCATCCGGGCCTGTTGCGGTTCACCAGCGGATTCGGCCAGACGACGGCGCTGGTGATGGCCGGCGAGCTGGACCGCGCCCAGGCGCTGGCCCAGCAGCTCACCGACTTCGCGCAGATGCAGCAGCCGGGCCGCGCGATCGGTGAGGTGTTGGTGGCCGATGTGCTGATCGCCAAGGGTGACCTCGAGTCTGCGGTGCCGCTGTTGCGGGGCGCGGCGGCCGCGCTGGCGCCGACCGGGTATTCGTGGGGGCCGCTGGCGTTGATGCTGCTGGCGCAGGCGCTGGGACAGCTGGGCGAGACCGCCGAGGCGGGAAAGGTGTTGGCGCGCGCGGAATCTCGGCATGGCTTGAAGTCGATGCTGTTCGCGCCGGAGCTGGCGTTGGCGCGTGCGTGGACGTTGTGCGGCGCGCGGTGATGAGCATGGGGCGGTCGCGGCGGCGCGCGATGCGGCGAAGGCGGCGGAACGCGGCGGCCAGTCGGCGGTGGCGCTGCGGGCCTTGCATGACGCGGTGCGGCTCGGCGACATCCGGGCGGCCGACGGCATCGCGCGGCTCAGTGGCGAAGTCGACTGCGTGTTCGCCCGGCTGGCGCTCGATCACGGCCGCGCGTTGACATCGCGCGATGGCCCGGCGCTGGAGGCCGCGTCGGCCAGGTTCGCCAGATCGGCATGGAGCGCGCGGCGGCCGACGCCTCGGCCCAGGCGGGCAGCTAGCGGCTACATCCGGCGGGACAGATCGTCCTCGCCGCCGTCGCGTCCACTCTCGGGCGGTGCCACCGGAGCCGGGCCCGCGCCGGGCCTCCGTCGACGGGCCTCGGATGGTCCGGCGCGGTCATCGGTCTCCGCGCGCTGCAGCTGCTCGCGTTCGTCGCGCTGGGGTTCTTGGGGCTGCTGCTCGTGGGCACCGACGGCGTCGTCGCGCGCTGGCTGCGGTTGGCCGGCGACGCCCGCCGCGCCACCGCCCGCTGCACCACCGGCCGCCTGCCCGCCGGATTACTGCCCGCCGGATGACTGGCCGCCGCCCGCTCCGCCTTGAGCACCCTGCATCGCTTGTTGCATCAGCGATCCGAACATGCCCATCGGCCCGCTCGATCGCCTGTGCGGGCGCACCCGCCGTCTGGCCCATCTGCCCAGCCTGCTGGCCCAGTTGTCCGAGCATGCCGGCGAACTGGCCGATGGACTGCTGGCCGGAGGAGTCAGCGTTCTGGTACGCCGTCTCCGCTGCGCCCAGCTTGCCGGTGAACATGTGCTCCTTGGCCTGGACAGCGTCAGCGACGTTGGCCGCCAGTGGGGCGGCCAGTGTCGGAAGCACCGCCGCGATGGTCGCGCTCAAGCGCGTCCTGTCCCGGCGGGAGCATCGGTATCATCGGGCAGTTCGACGGAGGCCGGGTCCCAGTTCAGGCCGTCAGGCTTCTCCAGCGGATCGGTCATCGACACTACCTCCTGCTACCGCGTCGAACGCCGCAGCAAACTCACCAATCATCGTCCACGTCGTCTTCGTCGAGGTCGTATTCCAACGCCGGCGGCACCGCCAGCGACGCAGCGGTGCCCCCGCTCTCGCCGCGCTGACCCATCATGGCCCATGGGGCGCCCATGCCGCCACCGGCAGCCATCGGGGCGACCCCACCGGTTGCGGTGGACCCCGCCGCGGCCCCCTCCGGCGGCGCGGTGCTGACGGACTTGGTGCCCACCAGATTCGCCATCTGTGGCGTCTGCAGCGGAATTCCGCCGGAGCCGGGCAGCGACGCCGCCTGCATCATTCCCGAGCCACCGCCCGCTCCGGAGCCACCCGCCAGCGGATGGTTGGAGAACGAGGAGAACGGCAGGCCAGCGGCGCCCAGTGAGTCCGCCTTGCCTCCCGAACCGAACATCGAGGTCAGCTGTTGCAGCGGCTGAGACAACTGCTGTAGCTGCTGGCCCATCTGCTGCGGCACAGCCATCACCGCCTGGCCGAGCTGCATCGGGATCTGCGCGGCCATGGCCGCCATCTGGCTCATCATCTGCATCGCCTGCTGCGATCCGTCGCCAGCTTGTTTCGCGGACTCCTCCGCGGTGTCCTTCGCTTCTTTCCCGCCGGGCACAGGCGGAGCACCGGGAAAGGGGATGCTCGGAGGCACGCCGAGGGTGTTGGCAAGTTCGGTCGTGTGGGCCGTCATGTTGGCCATGTTCTGGGACAGCCCCATCTTGATGCGGCTCTGCACCAGTTCCTGGGCGTTGCTGAACGGCATCGCCGAGAGCGCCTCGCACTCGTGCTGGACCTCCTGGGCGATGGTGTTCGCCAACATCTTCGCCTTGACGACGGTGGCCTCCATGGCGCGCAGCTTGCCCGCGATCGCGGCCGCGTGTGCGGCGTTGGCCTCATGGCCGCCGATGATCGTGGTGGCCTCACCGGTCGCGGCCAGCGCCGCGGCGCCCTTCCAACTGTCGGACAGCTGCATCAGCTGACCCTGCTGCGCGGCACGATCGATCCGGTGATCTTGGCCACGAGCGCCTCGAACTTCGCGGCCGCAGGCAGCCAGCATCTCCTCGTCGACGTTGGGCCAGCCCGGGCCCATCACCGTCTGCCCGCCGAACGGGCTCGAATCAGGCATGTATCGCCATGCCTCGACCTTACCGTCCAGCGATCACCTGACAGAGTCACCAATCGGCCCTCCGACAGCCGCAGCCGGCGGTCGATCTTGATCTCGGCGAGGAACGGTTCGTCGTGGCTGACGACGACGAACGCCCCCTGGTAGGCGTTCAGCGCGGACTCGAGTTGTCCGACGCTGGCCAGGTCGAGATTGTTGGTCGGCTCATCGAGCAGCAGCAACTGCGGCGCCGGCTCGGCGAACAGCACACACGCCAGCGTCGCCCGTAACCGCTCGCCACCGGACAACGCCGACACCGGTAGGTGGATGCGATCACCGCGAAACAGGAACTGCGCCAACAGATGCATTCGGCGGGTATGCGTCAGGCTCGGCGCGAACGCGGCGAGGCTTTCGGCGACGGTGCGGTCGGCGTCGAGCAGGTCGAGCCGCTGGGACAGGTAGGCGATCCGGCCGTCGGCCCGCCGCAGCGTGCCCTCATCGGGCTGCAGCTCGCCGCCGATGATCGCGCAGCAGCGTGGACTTTCCGGCGCCGTTCGGCCCGGTGAGTGCGATGTGTTCGGGGCCGCGCACGGTCAGGCCGACGTCGGCGAATAGCATACGGCCGCCGCGGTGCGCCCGCAACCCCTGGCCGGCGAACAGCGTGCGACCGGCGGGCACGCGGGTGTCGGGCAGGTCCAGCACGATCGCGTCGTCGTCGCGCAGCGCACGTTCGGCGTCGTCAAGCCGCGTCTTGGCGTCGCTGACACGGGCTTCGTGCACGTCGTCGGCCTTACCGGCCGACTCCTGGGCGCGGCGCTTCATCGCTCCCGCGACGATCTTCGGCAGACCTGCGTCCTTGATGTTGCGCTTGGCGGTGCCGGCCCGCCGCGCCGCCCGCTCACGGGCCTGCTGACGCTGCTGCTTCTCACGCTTGAGCTGTTGTTCGGCGTTGCGGACCTGGTCTTCGGCGGCCCGCTGCGCGTCCTCGACGGTCTGCTCGTACATGGTGAAATTGCCGCCGTAGAACAGGATTTCGCCGCGATGCAGTTCGGCGATGCGGTCCATCCGGTCCAGCAGCACGCGGTCGTGGCTGACCAGCAGCAGGCAACCGGTGAAATCGTCGAGCGCGTCGTAGAGCTTGTGGCGTGCGTCGACGTCGAGGTTGTTGGTCGGTTCGTCGAGCAGCAGCACGTCGGGCCGCTTCAGTAGCTGCGCCGCCAGCCCGAGCGAGACGACCTCGCCACCGGACAGCGAGCCCAGCCGGCCGGTCGAATGCGATGTGGCCCAAGCCAAGCCGGTCCAGTTGTGCGCGGGTGCGCTCCTCGACGTCCCAGTCGTCACCGATCGCGGCGAACACGTCGTCGCCGGCGTCGCCGGCGGCCAGTGCGTTGAGCGCGTCGATCACCGAAGCCACGCCGAGCACCTCGGCCACGCTGCGGTCCGCGACGAACGGCAGCGTCTGGGGCAGGTAGCCGACGGTGCCGTCGACGGTCACCGAGCCTGCGGTGGGCCGGTATTCGCCGGCGATCAGTTTGAGCAGCGTGCTCTTGCCGGCGCCGTTGGGTGCGACCAGCCCGGTGCGGCCCTCGCCGACGGTGAACGACAGGTCGGTGAACAGCGGAGTGTCGTCGGGCCAGGCGAACGACAGATTGGAACAAACGATGGAAGACATGCGAGAGATCTCTCGTGCATAGACGACTGGGAACGCAAGGTCCGGGTCTCACCGCATGGTTCCAGCGTATGCGTCGGGTCAAGCGGATAAATATCGCCGCAGCATGTCCGTCGCCGCGGTGATCTGCGCCGTCTCGACGCGTTCGTCGGCGCGGTGGGCGAGGTTGGGATCGCCGGGTCCGTAGTTCAACGCCGGGATGCCCAGCGCCGAGAACCGCGCGACGTCGGTCCAGCCGTACTTGGCGCGCACCTGACCACCGGCGGCCTCGACGAGCTCTGCGGCGGCGGGCTTGGTCAACCCGGGCAACGCGCCCGCGGCGCCGTCGGTCTGCTCGATGTGCACGTCGAGCCCGTCGAACACCTCGAGCACATGCCGCATGGCCTGCTCGACGCTGCGGTCGGGAGCGAAGCGGAAATTCACGGTCACCGACGCGGCGTCGGGGATGACGTTGCCCGCCACTCCCCCGTCGATGCGCACCGCCGACAGCCCTTCGCGGTACGTGCAGCCGTCGATGTCGACGTTGCGGGCCTGATAGGCCTGTAACCGGGACAGCACCTCGCCGAGTTTGTGAATTGCGTTGTCGCCCAGCCATGATCGCGCGGAGTGTGCGCGGGTGCCCTTGGCGCTGACGACGACACGCAGGGTGCCCTGGCAGCCGGCCTCGATGTAGCCGCCGGTCGGCTCGCCGAGAATCGCGACGTCGGCGTGCAGCCAGTCGGGCAGCTCGCGTTCGATGCGGCCCAAACCGTTTGCGGCGGCTTCGATTTCCTCGCAGTCGTACATCACCAGCGTGATGTCGTGCTTGGGCTCCGCGACGGTCGCGGCCAGGTGCAGGAACACCGCGTCGCCGGACTTCATGTCTGAGGTGCCGCAGCCGTGTAGTTCGCCGTCGGACAGGCGGCTGGGCAGGTTGTCGGCGGCCGGGACGGTGTCGATGTGGCCGGCCAGCAGCACCCGCGACGGCCGGCCGAGGTTCGTGCGGGCCAGCACGGCGTCGCCGTTGCGGACGATCTCGAACCCCGTCGTCTGGTCGCGCAGGGCGGCCTCGATCTCGTCGGCGATGCGCTGCTCGTGTCGCGACTCGCTGGGGATGTCCACCAGCGCCGCGGTCAGCGCGATCGGATCGCCGCGTAAGTCCAGGCCCACAGCCACTCGCAGGCTAGTCGCAGTAGCCTTGGCGTGGGGACTCCGTGACTTCTGCTTCTGGCGTCGGCCTGGCGACCATCGCCGCCGACGGATCGGTCCTCGACACGTGGTTCCCGGCACCCGAACTTGGTGCCGAGGGTTCCTCCGGCACCGTGCGGCTGTCGGTGGCCGAGGTGCCGCCCGAACTGGCGGAGCTGACCGGCCGCGACGCATGACCGCGACGTCGAGACCGTCGCCGTGCGCACGGTGATCGCGTCACTGGAGGACAAGGCCATCGACGCCTATGACGCCTACCTGCGGCTGCACCTGCTGTCGCATCGGCTGGTGGCGCCGCACGGGCTGAACGCCGACGGCTTCTTCGGCGCTGCTGACCAACGTGGTGTGGACCAACTACGGGCCGTGCGCGGTCGAGGGCTTCGAGACGGTGCGGGCGCGGCTGCGCCGCCGCGGGCCGGTGACGGTCTACGGCATCGACAAGTTCCCGCGGATGGTCGACTACGTCGTGCCGTCCGGGGTGCGGGTCGCCGACGCCGACCGGGTGCGGCTGGGCGCACACCTCGCCTCGGGCACCACCGTCATGCATGAGGGTTTCGTCAACTTCAACGCAGGCACGCTGGGCACCTCGATGGTCGAGGGCCGCATCTCGGCCGGCGTCGTCGTCGGCGACGGCTCCGATGTCGGCGGCGGCGCGTCGATCATGGGCACGCTGTCCGGCGGCGGCAAAAACGTCATCTCGGTGGGCAAGCGCTGCCTGCTCGGCGCCAACGCCGGGCTGGGCATCTCGCTCGGCGACGACTGCGTCGTCGAGGCCGGTCTCTACGTCACCGCCGGCACCAAGGTGCAGACCGCCGACGGGCAGACGGTCAAGGCCCGCGAGTTGTCCGGTGCGAATAACCTGTTGTTCCGGCGTAATTCGCTGACCGGCGCGGTCGAGGTCGTCAAACGCGACGGCACCGGCATCACGCTCAACGAGGCCCTGCACCACAACTAGTCACCTCTCCCGCGTCACGCGAGCTGCGGATGCGTGTTTGCACGCCGACACGCCGCATATGGCGTGCATTTTGGGTCGTCCCAGCTTCGCGTCGGCCCGACGCGCGGCGGCATGACGGCGTAGATTCGGCCGGTATGAGTCGTCAGCCCACCGTCGCCCTCTTCCCGGAACCCGGCGCGTGGGGGCCGACGAACAATCTGGTCGCCATCGGAAATCATCTGCGCGAGCGCGGCATCCGCACCGTCTTCGTCATCGAGGAGTCGTTCGAGGGCGAACTGGCGACACGTGGCTTCGAGGAGCGTCTGATGCGGATGACGCCGCCGCCAGAAGGCGAAGAATCGGTCGGTGGCGGCTGGGCCGAGTTCGTCCGCGAGACGTCACCGCAGTTTCGGCGGCCGACGATCGAACAGCTGGAGACGGTGACGGCGCCCATCTGGGCCGAGTTCGTCGACGGCGCCGAGTATTCGCACGACCGGCTGACCGAGATCTGGGCCGAGTTGCGGCCCGACGCGATCGTGCACGACTGCGTGGCCAGCTTCCCCTCGGTGTCGCTGGCCGGCTGTCCGTGGATTCGGGTGGTGTCCGCCAACCCGCTGGAGCTCGACCGATCCTGATATTCCGCCGGTGTTCTCCGGCTATCCGTCGGACGATCGCAGCGGCTGGGACGAGTTCCGCGCGGAGTACCGCCGGCTGACCGATCCCCTGATCGCGCGGTCGTCGGAGTTTCACCAGCAGTGCGGGGCACCGCCGTTGCCGCAGGGCGAATTTCAGTACGAGTCGCCGTTCCTCAACCTGTACATGTATCCGGCCGAGCTCGACTATCAGCGGTCACGACCGCTCGGTTCGACGTGGCATCGCATCGACACCTCCACCCGCAACTCCGACGGCGAGTTCGACGTCGCCGAGAAGGTCGGCACCGACGGCAAGCTGGTGTACCTGTCGCTGGGCAGCCTCGGGTGTATGGATGTGCCGTTGATGCAGCGGGTGATCGACTCGCTGAACCAGACGCCGCATCGGGTCATCGTGTCGATGGGCCCGCTGCATGAGCAACTGAGGCTCGGCGATCGCATGTGGGGCGAGCAGTTCGTGCCGCAGACCGCGATCGTGCCTCAGTGCGACGTGATGATCACGCACGGCGGCAACAACACCGTCGGCGAGGCGTTCACATTCGGCGTGCCGACGATCGTGCTGCCGTTGTTCTGGGACCAGTACGACAACGCGCAGCGCATCGACGAATGTGGTTACGGTGTACGGCTTTCCACCTATGAGTTCACCGATGACGAGCTGCACTCGGCGATCGACCGGCTGAGCGGCGACCAGACGCTGGCCGCGCGGCTGGACGCGGCTTCGAAGCGGTTGCAGGCCTCGCCGGGGCGGCTGCGCGCCGCCGACCTGATCGAGCGGATCGCGCGCGGCTGATCACCTCAACCTGCCGCGTTGGGCTTCAACGGCGGGCACTTGCCGTGCTCGTCGACCGCGAGCTCGAAATGCCAGATCTCGTTGGCATAGATCTGGCACAGCCCGAACCGCGGCCCGTTGCGGATGAGCCAATGGTCGGCGTCGACGGGCGCAATGTCCACCGCCTCGCCCGTCACATGCTTCGACACCTCGGGTGAGGCGACGAACTGCCTTGCGATATCAACACTTCCGTAGTCACGGACGGCATCGTCGAACAGGCGCTGCTGAAACCCTTTCGATCGCCAGCCCGACGTGATCTTCATGTCGATGCCTTCTGCGGCGGCACTGCGCGCCGCATCCTGAATCGCCTTGAGCAACGCCGGATCCAGCAACGCGAGCACCGGATTCGACGCGTCGAACGGGCTGAGCATCACGGTGTCGGGTAGCCACCCGCCGAACGTGTCGGTGGCCCCTGTGCCGATGTCGAGCGGTCAGGAGCGCCGGTGCGTCGGGCGGAGGAGTGGTGGACGTCGCCGGGGACGACGACGCTTCAGGGGAAGCGCAGGATGCCGAGCAGCACCAGCACTGTCGTCGCCGCCGAACGTGCGCAAAATGCACGCCTTTCGCGGCGTGTCGACGTGCAAACGCGCACGCTCGCGGGGTGGGGCAAGGGAATCATTATTCAGCTGCGAGGATGCAGAACTCGTTGCCCTCCGGATCCGCCAGCACCACCCAGCTTTCGTCGCCCTGGCCGATGTCGACGTGCCGTGCGCCCAGCGCGATGACCCGCTCCACCTCGGCCTGCTGATCGTCGGGCCGGAAGTCGAAGTGGATGCGGTTCTTGACCACTTTGTCGTCGGGAACCGCAATGAAGAGCCAGTTGGGACCCGCGCCGGGCGGCGCGTGCAGCACGACGTCTCCGTCGTCGTCGACCTCGGATGGCCAGCCCAGCATCGTCGACCACCAGGAACCCAGCGTGGTGGCGTCGTGAGAGTCGATGCAGATCTCATCGAACTTTAGGGCCATTGCCGCCAACTCCTTCTTGAGCACCTTGCCCAACGCGTTGCGGGGCAGGCTGTCCACCAGCCGCACCTCCCGCGGCCGCTTGTGCACCGAAAGCTCTTGCGCGACAAACTCGATCAAGGCATCGGGATCGGCGTCACCGACGACGAAGGCGACGATGCGCTGGCCCAGATCGTCGTCCGGCACACCAACGACGGCCGCCTCCTGCACGCCGGGATGTCCGAGCAGCGCGGTCTCGATCTCGCCGGCGCCGACCCGGAACCCGCCCGACTTGATCAGGTCGACCGACTCGCGGCCGACGATGCGGTGCATGCCGTCGCCATCGATCACCGCAACATCGCCGGTGCGATACCAGCCGTCGGCATCGACGACCTCTGCGGTGGCGTCCGGCCGGTTCAGATAGCCGTCGAACATCGTCGGCCCCCGAACCTGCAGTCGCCCAATGGTTTCGCCGTCATACGGCACTGCGGCATCGTTCTCGTCGACCAGTCGCGTCTCGATGCCGGCCACCGGCAGGCCTACCCAGCCGGGCCGGCGCTCGCCGTCGGCCCGGGTGCTGATGGTGATCAACGATTCGGTCGCGCCGTAGCGTTCCACCGGCTGGTGTCCGGTCAGTTCGGCGAGCCTCTCGAATACCGGCACCGGAAGCGCCGCGCTGCCCGAGACCAGCAGCCGGGCCGACGCAAGCGCCTGCGCGGCGTCGCGATCGTCGACCACCCGCGACCACACCGTCGGCACCCCGAAGTACAGCGAGCCACCCGCGGCCGCGTAGGCCGCTGGCTTCGGTTTTCCGGTGTGCACGAAGCGGTTTCCGATGCGCAGCGACCCGAGCAGCCCGAGCACCAGTCCGTGCACGTGATACATCGGAAGGCCATGCACCAGCGTGTCGTCGGGTGTCCACTGCCACGCCTCGGCAAGCGCGTCGATATCGGCGGCGATGGCGCGCCTGCTCACCACCACGCCCTTGGGCGGACCGGTGGTCCCCGACGTGTAGAGGATCAGCGCGGTCGCCTCCGGCGGCGGCTCCGAATAGCGATGCCAGGACCGCGCGTGCAGCCGCACCGGGATGTGCGGCAGGCCCCCGGTGTCGCCCGGCTTCTCCCCCAGCCACGCCTGCGCGCCGGAGTCGGTGAGGATGTGACGGCGTTCGGCGGCGCCGACGTCGCCGGGCACGGGGACAACGGGCACGCCGGCGATCAGGGAGCCCGTGACGGCCAGCACCGTTGTCGTGGTCGGGGTGGCCAGCACGGCCACCCGGTGGGCGCCGGCGACGCGTTCGGCCACCGACGTCGCGGCGCCGACGAGGTCGCTGCGGCTCAGCTCGGCGCCGTCGATGCGCACCGCGTCGCCGATATCGGCACCGCCGGCGACGCTCGCGGGGTTCAGTGAGGCCAGCAGCACGACCGTGAGGTTACCGGTGAGGCCCGTCAGCGATACTGGGCGCGTGGATCACATCCAGCGAGTGGCGACGCGTGAGGTGTACCGGAACAACTGGATGACCCTGCACGAAGACGACATCCGGCTCCCGGATGGCAGCACCGGCATCTACGCCGTGGTCGACAAGCCGACCTATGCGCTGGTGATCCCGAAGGACGGCGACCGGTTCCACCTCGTCGAGCAGTTCCGCTATCCGCTGGGCCTGCGGCGCTGGGAGTTTCCGCAGGGCACCGCGCCGGAGCAGGAGCACCTCGAACCGGGCGAGCTCGCGGTTCGCGAACTGCGGGAGGAAACCGGGCTGCGCGCGTCGTCAATGGAGGTGCTCGGGCAACTCGACGTCGCGCCGGGCATGAGCAGCCAGCGCGGCTGGGTGTTCCTGGCGACGGGCATCACCGAGGGCGAGCACGAACGCGAGCATGAGGAGCAGGACATGCACAGCGAGTGGTTCACCCGCGAGCAGTTCGAACAGATGATCGTCGACGGCACCATCACCGACGCGCAGTCCATCGCGGCGTGGGCGCTGCTGCTGCTCTCCGAGCGGAGTTAGTCTCGTCTGATCATTCCGCCGGCGGGGGGACCACGGCATGCGAGCCAAGACGATCGACGACGTGCTGGAGATGCTCGCCGCGATCGTCGCCGACGCGTTAGCCGATCCGGATCCGCTCGGCTACTTTCCGGCGCTGTACCGCCAGGTCACCCTGAAGGTAAAAGATGGGATCGACCACGGGCGGTTCGATGACGGACCGCGGATGGCCCGTTTCGACGCGTCGTTCGCCAATGCCTACTTCGAGGCGTATGAGAAGTTTCGCGCCGGCAAGCAGCCCGGCCGGGCATGGCAGTTCGCGTTCGACAGGTCACGATCCGGCGGGCTGATCATCCTGCAGAACCTGCTGCTTGGCATCAACGCCCACATCAACCTGGACCTTGGCGTGGTGACCGGGAAGGCATTCCCGGGACTGGGATTAGACGATTTCCACGGCGATTTCAACACGATTAACGACATCCTCGCCTCGTTGATACCTCAGGCCCGCGACGCGGTTGAACAGTTCTCTCCGCTGCTCGAAGAGCTGACCGCCATCGGTGGTGAAGACGTCGCGCAGGCGTTGGAGTTCAGCGTCGACGTGGCGCGCGACGAGGCGTGGCGAGCGGCCTCACTGATCGCGCTGGCGCCGACGGAGATCGACCGGTTAGCGATCGGCACATTGGATGTGAAGGCGAAGCTCCTCGGTCGCATCGTGGCCGATCCTGCCGAACCGCTGGCCACGGTGGTCCGGCGTATCCGCCGGGCCGAGAGCACCGACGTCGCAGCGATCATCACAGCGCTCGACGGCATCGTGCAGCCCTAGCCGCTGTCGAACGTCGTGGCCCGGCCGACCCGTTCCCAGGCCTCCAGCTCGGCCTTCGCGCTGTCGAGAGCCCCCGCCACTGCGTCGACGGCATCGTTGCCGAGAACCAGCCGAAGCGGCGGTTCGTCGGACTGCAGCGCCAGCAGGATCGCCCCGGCGGCCTTGGCGGGATCGCCGGGCTGCTTGCCGTCGTCTTCGGCCAAGGTGTTGCGCACCGCGTCGATCTGCTCGTTATAGGCCGGGATGCGCTTGGACAGCAGCAGCGCGCCGCCGGTGTTGAACGACGTACGGAACGCGCCGGGCTCGACGATCAGCACCCGGATGCCAAACGGTTCGACCTCCTTCGCCAGCGCCTCGGACCAGCCCTCCAGCGCGAACTTCGTCGCCGAGTAGGCGCCGACACCCGGGAACGAGAACCGCCCGCCCATGGAGCTCATCTGCACGATGGCGCCCGATCCCCGCTCCCGCATGTGCGGCAGCACTTCGCGCGTCAGCGCCGCCGGGCCGAAGAAGTGCAGGTCCATCAGGTCGCGCAATTCGCTGTCGCTGGTTTCCTCCGCGGCGCCGACGGCCCCGCGACCGGCGTTGTTCACCAGCACGTCGATGCGCCCGTGCCCCGCGAGGACCTCGGTCACGGCCGCGCGGATGCGGTCGGCGTCGGTGACGTCGAGTTGTATCGAGCTGACCCGTTCCGGTGCCGAAACCTCCAAATCGGCCAGCGCCTCCGGCCGTCGCGCTGCGCCTACGACGGTGTCCCCCGCCGCCAGCGCGGCCTCGGCGATGGCGTGGCCGAAGCCCGAGCTTGCGCCGGTGATGAGCCAGACCCGTGTTCGGTGGGTTGCCATGCCTTCATGATGAATTCTCCCGGCCCGCCCGGTCTACACCGGCATGAACGCCATATCGACGAACCTCGACGGCTACGGCACGCCGCCGATCCCGTGGGAGCGCGTCCGCGACATCCTGGCCTCCGAGATCACCCAGGCCCCGGACACCGGCGGACCGAACCGGCACACGCCGTGGCTGACGACGATCAACTCCGACGGCTCGCCGCACGTGACGCCGGTCGGCTTCGCCCAATTGGACGGTGTCTGGTACTTCACGTCCGGACCGGCAACGCGCAAGTCCCGCAACATCGCCGCGGACCCGCGCTGCGTCGTCAGCGTCGCAACGCATCCGTTCGACCTGGTGATCGAGGGCACCGCCTCGCGCGTCACCGATGCCGACGAACTGCGTTCCGTCGCTGACCAATACAACCGTGAAGGCTGGCCGGCGCAGGTCGACGGCGACGCCCTGACCGCCGAATACAGCGCGCCGTCGGCAGGCCCGCCGCCGTGGCAGGTCTACAAGATCACGCCGGCCACCGTGTTCGCGTTCGGCACCGCTGAGCCTTACGGCGCCACAAAATTCGACCTGACGCGATGAATTCTGAACCGTGTAACGGTCTACATCGTTGAAGACACTGAACCAACAAAACAGGCTCTCGAGAGGTGGTGACACGATGACCGCGGCATACGGAATGATGGCGATGATGCCCGTGCTGTTCGCCAGCGCCGGCTACGTGCTCGTGTCCTCCGAGGGCAGCGCCGAGCGGAAAGGGCGTCGGTCCAATGACTGACGAACAGGCCATTCGCGAACTGATCACCCGCTGGGCCGAGGCGGTGCACGCCGGTGATCTGGATACCGTTCTGGCAGATCATGATCCGGACATCGTGATGTTCGACGTGCCACCGCCGTATGACGGTTTGCGCGGTATCGACGCGTATCGGGACTCCTGGCCGCCGTTCTTCGAGTGGCAGCGCCAGGGCGCGCTGTTCGAGATCGTCGAACTCGATGTGACGGCGGGTGACGATGTCGCGTTCGCATGGGCGCTACTGCGCTGCGGCAAGCCCGAGGAGTTCGACGCCAACCCGGACAACCGGCTGCGGCTCACCATCGGACTGCGCAAACGCGACGGCCGCTGGGTCGTCACGCACGAGCACCACTCGTTCCCAACCACTGACTAGCCCGCCGCCTCCACCGAAACTGCAGGGAGATCGCGTTCCCGCCGATTTTCGCGATCTGTGCGCAGTTTCGATGCAACGTCGACTAGCGCTTGCGTTCGGCCAGCGCCCGCAGGAAGAACGTCAGGTTCGCCGGCCGCTCGGCCAGTCGCCGCACGAAGTAGCCGTACCACTGCGTGCCGAACGGCACGTAGACCCGGACATTGTTGCCCTCGTCGGCGAGCCGGCGCTGCTCGGCATCGCGGATGCCGTACAGCATCTGATACTCGAAATCGTCCACCCCGCGGCTATTTTCGCGGGCAATCGCGGGCACCGCCTCGATGATCTCCGGGTCGTGCGAGGCCACCATCGGATACCCCGTACCCTCCATCAGCACCCGCAGGCAGGTCAGATACGAGTCGGTGACATCGTCGCGGTCGCGGAAGGCCACCGACGCAGGCTCGTCGTAAGCGCCCTTGCACAACCGGATCCGCGCACCCGACGCCGCGAACTCCGCGCAGTCGGCCCTGGTGCGCTTGAGGTACGCCTGCAAAACCGTACCCAGCCAGTCGAAGTCGGCGCGCAATTCCCGCACGATCGACAGCGTCGAGTCCGTCGTGGTGTGGTCTTCGGCATCCACCGTCACCCAGACACCGACGCGCTGAGCTTTCGCGCAGATGGTGTGGGCGTTCTCCAGCGCGATCTTCTCGCCGTCGCGAGGCAACGCCTGACCGAGCGCCGACAGTTTCAGCGACACCTCCAGCGGCCGCACGGAAACCGAGGACTCGTCGCGGGTGCCGAGCCCCTCGAGCAACCCAAGGTAGGCATCCACGGTGGCGTTTGCCGTGTCGATGTCGGTGACATCTTCGCCGAGGTAGTCGATCGAGATCAACCGCCCCGAATGCCGCAGCTGCTCAACGGCATTCAGCGCATCGTCGGCTGTTTCACCGGGCACGAATCGCTGCACCACCTTGCGGGTGACCGGCAACCGTTCCGCGGTGTGCCGCAACGCGTCCGACCGGGCCGCGGCAAGTATGACCGGGCGCACTACCCGGTGAAACACCTCGGTCATGTCAGGCCTCCATGTGGGGATAGTTGTGGTCGGTGGCCGGGACGAAGGTCTCCTTGATCGACCGGGCGGAAATCCAGCGCATCAGGTTCAGCGGCGAGCCGGCCTTGTCGTTGGTGCCCGACGCCCGGGAACCGCCGAATGGCTGCTGCCCCACCACCGCGCCGGTGGGCTTGTCGTTGACGTAGAAGTTGCCCGCCGCGAAACGCAGCCCTTGCTGAGCCTTGAGCACCGCTGCCCGGTCGTCGGCGATCACCGCGCCGGTCAGCCCGTACTTGGCGCCGGTGTCAACGACGCCGATGATCCGCTCGTAGTCGTCATCGGGATACACGTGCACCGACAGGATCGGCCCGAAGTACTCGGTGCAGAACGATTCGTCGGTCGGGTCGTCGGACAGCAGCACCGTCGGCCGGACGAAATATCCTTCGCTGTCGTCGTATTCGCCGCCGGCGGCGATCGTCACACCAGCGGCGGACTTGGCCCGCTCGATGGCCTTGACGTTCTTGGCGAACGACCGCTCGTCGATCAGCGCGCCGCCGTAATTGGACAGGTCGGTGACGTCGCCGTAGCGCAACGCGTCGGTCGCCGCGAGGAAGTCGTCACCCATCTTCTGCCACACCGAGCGCGGGACGAACGCCCGCGACGCCGCCGAGCACTTCTGCCCCTGGAAATCGAACGCGCCGCGAATCAGCGCGGTGCGCAACACATCCGGGCGCGCCGACGAGTGTGCGAGCACGAAATCCTTGCCGCCGGTCTCCCCCACCAAGCGGGGATACGTGCGATAGCGGTCGATGTTGTTGCCGACCTCGCGCCACAGGTGCTGGAACGTGCCCGTCGACCCGGTGAAGTGGATGCCGGCCAGCCGCGGATCGGCCAGTGCCACATCGGAAACCGCGACGCCGTCGCCGGTGAGCAGGTTGATGACGCCCGGCGGCAGGCCCGCGGCCTCGAGCAGCTGCATGGTCAGGTAGGCGGCGAAGGTCTGAGTGGGCGACGGCTTCCACAGCACGACATTGCCCATCAACGCCGGCGCCGTCGGTAGGTTGCCGGCGATCGCGGTGAAGTTGAACGGGGTGATCGCGTAGACGAACCCCTCGAGCGGCCGGTAGTCGGTGCGGTTCCACACGCCGCGGCTGCTGACCGGCTGCTGCGCCAGGATCTGGCGCGCGAATGCGACGTTGAACCGCCAGAAGTCGATCAGTTCGCAGGGCGTATCGATCTCGGCCTGGTAGGCCGTCTTGGACTGACCGAGCATGGTCGCGGCGGCGAGCTTCTCCCGCCACGGGCCGGCCAGCAGGTCGGCGGCGCGCAGGAACACCGCAGCGCGTTCGTCGAATGGGGTCGCTTCCCAGTCGGCCTTGGCGGCCATCGCGGCGTCGATGGCGGCGGTGGCGTCGGCGTGGGTGGCGTTGGTGAAGGTGCCGAGCCGCGCTGCGTGGCGGTGCGGCTGCACCACGTCGACGCGGTCGCCGTCGCCCATGCGGTGGGCGCCGCCGATGACGTGCGGCAGGTCGATCGGGTCTTTGGCGAGCGAGGTCAGCGCCTCGGTGAGCCGGGTGCGTTCACCCGAGCCAGGTGCGTAGTCGTGGACCGGCTCGTTGGCCGGCAAGGGAACGTCGGTGATGGCGTCCATGCAGCAAGGATGCCCTGATTGCGACGCGGAACACATGGCCGATCCGACAAGTCCATCGCGGCGTCTATAGTCGAATCGGACAAAGGAGTGTGCGATGGCGGTGCAGACGGCGGGGCTGGCACTCGGGCAGCTGCTGCTCGCGCTCGACCGCACGATGGTGACGTTGGTCGAGGCGCCGCGTGGGCTGGACATGCCGGTCGGGTCGGTGGCGCTGGTCGACGCCGACGACGTCCGGCTGGGCCTGGCGGTCGGCCCCGGCTCCGCCGACCTGTTCTTCCTGCTCGGAGTGTCCGACGTCGAGGCGGTGCGCTGGATCGAACAGCAGGCGGGCAGGGTGCCCGCCGCGATCTTCGTCAAGGAGCCGTCCGCGGCGGCGGTCAAGCGGGCGGTCGCGATCGGCACCGCCGTCGTGGCCGTCGAACCGCGCGCGCGATGGGAGCTGTTGTACCGGCTCGTCAATCACGCCTTCGAACATCACGGCGACCGCGGTGACCCGCTGTACGACTCCGGCACCGATCTGTTCGGCCTCGCGCAGTCGATCGCCGATCGCACCCACGGCATGATCAGCATCGAGGACGAGGCCTCCCATGTGCTGGCGTATTCGGCGTCCAGCGACGAGGCCGACGAACTGCGCAGACTGTCGATCCTGGGCCGCGCCGGCCCGCCCGAACACCTGGAGTGGATCGGCCAGTGGGGCATCTTCGACGCGCTGCGCGCCAGCGGCGACGTCGTGCGCGTCGCCGAGCGCCCCGAGTTGGGGCTGCGGCCGCGGCTGGCCGTCGGCATCCATCTGACGGCGACCGATGCCCGCCGCCGCCCTGGTTTCGCGGGAACCATCTGGCTGCAGCAGGGATCCGCGCCGCTGGCCGACGATGTCGAGGACATCCTGCGCGGCGGCGCGGTGCTGGCCGCCCGGATCATGTCGCGGCTGGCGGCCACGCCGTCGACGCACACGGTGCGGGTGCAGGAACTGCTCGGGCTGGGCGGGGACGACGTCGACGTCGGTGCCATCGCCCGCGAGCTCGGAATCACCGCCGACGGCCGGGCCGCAGTCATCGGCTTTCGCAGCGTCGGGACCCCGGTGCCGGCGGATGTGATCGCGTTGAGCGCCAGCGCTTTTCGTGCCGACGCGCAGGTGGCGTCGACGGGCGAGCGGGTCTACGTGCTGCTGCCGAAGACCGGTGCGCCGTCATCGGTGACGTCGTGGGTGCGCGGTGTGGTGGCGGCGCTGCGACGCGAACTCGGGCTGACGTTGCGGGCGGTGATCGCAGCCCCGCTGGCCGGGCTGGCAGGCGTCGCGTCGGCGCGCGCAGAGGTGGACCGCGTGTTCGACAGCGCCGAGCGTCACCCCGGCGCCATCGGGCAGGTGACGTCGCTGGACGAGGCGCGCACCACCGTGCTGCTCGACGAGATCGTGTCCCAGGTGGCCGGGCAGCCGCGGCTGGTCGACCCGCGCGTTCGGCAATTGCGCGAACAGGATCCGATGCTGGCCGACACGTTGCAGGCCTACCTGGACGGGTTCGGCGACATCGCCGCGGTGGCGAAGCGGCTGCATGTGCACCCCAACACCGTGCGCTACCGCGTGCGCCGCGTGGAGAAGCTGCTGTCGACGTCGTTGGACGATCCCGACGACCGGCTCGTGCTCGCGTTGGGATTGCGGGCGACGGAGGCGTAGCGCCGGGCCGCACCGAAAGCTGCCGAACGTGACTTGCTGTTCGAATATTTCGCGATTCTTCGAGCGACAAGCTCACGTCTCGGCGAGCAGAGCCGCTGTCAACCGGTCGATGGACACCGGAATTCAACCGTGCGGGGGTCGCGAACCGTCGCGCCGGGGCGCACCATCGACCTATGAGCGAATCGGTGCGGCAGGCTGCGGCCGCGGAGATCGGCAAGCACCGGCGGCTGCTCCGCACCGGCAGACACGGCAGGATCCTCAGTGCGCTCATGCTGCCGCAACTGTGGTTGGCCACGCCCGCCGGTTACGGGGTGCTCACGACGACGGGACGCAAGACCGGCAGGCCACGCCACAAATGCGTCCGGGTGATCCAGCGCGGCGACCGGGCGTATCTCGTTGCGCTGCTGCTGCCGCACATCGCCGTGAACAACCCCACTGCGGTTCAGGCGTGGGTGCACAACATCCGAGCGAATCCCAACGTGCGGTTGCGGATCCGCGGCGGCAACTTCGAAGGCATCGCGCGCGAGATCACCGACGCCGACGAACGCGAGCTCGCCCGTTCGGTGCTTTGCGACGCCGTCTTCCCCACCGACTACGGCGAATGCGCGCTGCACCTGCGCGGCCTGCCGACGCGAACGAAAGTCCAAGAGCTGCACCGCTACTGGTTCGAGACCGGAATACCCGATTGCGATCGATCTGAAGGAGATCCACCGATGACGACTGCTGCACCCGCCCGCGAGACGGAGAACCCGTATCTGAACGGCAATTACGCTCCAGTGCGCGAGGAGATCACCGCGATCGATCTCGATGTCACCGGGACGATTCCCGACTATCTCGACGGCCGCTATCTGCGCATCGGGCCGAACCCGACTGGGCGATCCGGACCCGGCGCGATATCACTGGTTCCTGGGCGCCGGGATGGCGCACGGCCTGCGGCTGCGCGACGGCAAGGCGCACTGGTACCGCAACCGGTGGGTGCGCTCCGCCGACGTCGCCCGCGCGCTCGGCGAAACATGGTCAGGTGGCCCGCATGCCGGCGGTTTCGACTTCGCCGCGAACACCAACATCATCGGCCACGCCGGCAAGACGTTGGCGATCGCCGAGTCCGGCGTGCGGCCCTACGAGCTGACCGACGAGCTGGAGACCGTCGGCCCGTCCGACTTCTGCGGCACGCTGTTCGGCGGCTACACCGCGCATCCCAAGCGCGACCCGGCGACCGGCGAGTTGCACGCGGTGTCGTATAACCCGATGCGCGGCAACATCGTTCAGTACACCGTGACGGGTGTCGACGGCAAGGTTCGCCGCACCGTCAATATCCGGTTGAACGCGCAGACGATGATGCACGACTTCTCGCTGACCGAGAAGTACGTCGTGCTCTACGACCTGCCGGTCGCGCTGGACTTGGGCGCGGGGCTGCACAACCGGCCTGCCAAAGCGGTCGCCGGACTGCTGACGCGGTTCGCCGAACGCCATGCCGCACCGGATTTCGTGCTGCGCGCGACCATGCGTGGATCGGAGCGCTCGGGGCCGCCGCAGGCCGGCATGCCCTACCGCTGGGCGCCGGAGCGACAGGCCCGCGTCGGCGTGCTGCCCCGCGAGGGAACCGCGGCCGACATCCGGTGGTTCGAGGTGCAGCCGTGCTACGTCTTCCATCCGCTCAACGCCTACGACGACGGCGGACCGCATCGTGCTCGACGTGGTGCGCCATGCGTCGGTCTTCAACAGCGGAAGCCGCCTGGTTCCCCAGACCCAGTCGCTGGACCGCTGGACCGTCGACCTCGACGCCGGAAAGGTGACCGAAGAACGGCTCGATGACACGGCGCAGGAGTTCCCGCGCGTCGACGAGCGACTGGTCGGCCGTCGCCATCGCTACGGGTACGCGGTCGGTTACTCCGACGGAGCATCGGGAACGCCCGACGCGATCCTCAAGCACGACGTCGCCACGCGGCGCACCCAGTCCGTCGCGTTCGGGCCGGGCCGCGAGCCCGGCGAGTTCGTCTTCGTCCCGTCCACGCGGATGCCGCCGAGGACGACGGCGTGGCGATGGGTTTCGTCTACGACCGGTCGACCGACCGCAGTGACCTGGTGCTGCTCGACGGGCAGACGCTGGAAACCGTCGCGACCGTGCATCTTCCGGCCCGCGTGCCGCACGGTTTTCACGGCAACTGGGTGCCGGGACGTTGGGCCAGCGAAGCTAGGGCATCGCCCGATGAGCGGCGGACGGCCCAGGTGAATGGCACTGGCTGTGGGAGGTCTACGTCGTCGGCCTCTGCGCCGCTGCGATCGTGGCCGTGATCCTGCTGAACCATCGCTTCCCCGGCAATGTGCCCGTCGCGCATCAGCCGCCGTGGCCAGCATCGCCGTGTGTCGTGCTGGCCTTCGGCCGCCGGGTGCCCCGGGTGGCCGAACTCGATTGGCGCACACTTCATGTTCGTCGTGCATCGTGGTGGCGCTCTGGGTCATCGCCTCTGGGCGTCCCCGGTCGCTGTGGCGGCGGTTCCGGCGATCTATCCGCTGGTGTTCTCGACTTGCCGCTGCGGGTCGCGCTCATCGTGACGACCGCGATCAACGTCATTCCGCTGACATTGGTGTTGCTCGGCAGCGGTACACGATCGCCGAATCTGCCTCTCGCCATTGCCATCACGCTGATCGGAGTGGTCACCGCACCGGTGATCGGAATCGCGATCATGACGTCGATGCGCCAACGCAGGGAGCTGGCCGCACTTGTCGCCGAGCTCGCGGCCACCCGCGCCGAGAGTGCTCGCCTGTCACGCGAAGCAGGCACCGCCGCCGAACGGGAACGACTGGCACGCGAAATCCACGACACGCTGGCGCAGGGATTCACCAGCATCGTCACGCTGGCGCAGGCCGTCGAACCGGAGCTGGAAACCGACACCGCGGCCGCCAAACGACACGTCGAGTTGATCCGCACAACCGCCCGGGAGAACCTCGCCGAGGCACGGGCGATGGTGGCCGAGCTGACTCCGACGGCACTCGGTGAAGGTTCGCTGCCCGCCGCGATCCAACGTCAATGCGACCGGCTTTCGGCCGAGACCGGCATCGCGGTGACCATGCACGTCAGACGGGAGCCTTCCGGCATTGGGCATGGCCACCGACGTGGTGCTGCTGCGCGCCACCCAGGAGGCGCTCGCCAACATCCGCAAGCACGCGCAGGCCAGCAGGGTGACGGTCGAATTGTCGACGGCAGACAGTGGCGTCCGACTGTCGTTGGCGGACAATGGCATTGGCCTGCTCGACGAGCACACCGAAGGATTTGGGCTGCGCGGAATGCGCACCCGCGTGGCGCAGGTCGGAGGAACGATGTCGGTGTCGACCGACTCCTGGCGGCGGGACGACCGTGACGGTGGAGGTGCCGGCATGACCACGGTGCTGCTCGTCGACGACCACCCCGTCGTCCGCGAGGGGTTGCGCGGCATGATCGATGCCGAGCACGACCTCACCGTCGTCGGTGAGGCCGGGTCGGGTGGCGAGGCCGTAGCGATGGCCGAATCCCTGTGCCCCGACGTGATTCTCATGGACCTGCGCATGCCCGACGTGGACGGCGTGACTGCGACCGAGCGCATCCTCGCCGTCCTGCCGCGGACACGGATCGTGGTCGTCACTACCTACGAATCCGACACCGACATCTTGCGCGCCGTCGAGGCGGGTGCCGCGGGCTATCTGTTGAAGGATGCCTCGCGGTCCGAGTTGGCCAACGCGGTGCGCGACGCCGCCCGCGGCAAGACCGTTCTAGCGCCGACGGTCGCCGACCGACTGGTTCGCTTTGTGCGCCAACCCACTTCGGTGGCGCTTTCGACGCGCGAAGTCGAGGTACTGGCACTGGTGGCGAAGGGTCAGACCAACGCCGCCATCGGGCGCGAACTGCATATCAGCGAGGCGACCGTGAAAACCCATCTGCTGCGGGCGTTCAACAAGCTCGGGGTGTCCGACCGCACGGCGGCGGTGACGACCGCAATGTCGCTCGGTCTCCTGCGCGAACAGACATAGAATCGCACGTTTCCTGGCGTCCTGATGAGAGTCTGCGCCGACTCGCGCAGTGAACTAGAGCGCCAGTGCCCCTGCCGACGAGCTCGTCGAAACGCTCGATCGCCTCGTCGCCCTCGGCGTCGATGCCGCGAAGAGGACCGCGATCGGCCAGATACCGCCGCGAATATAGCCGGGCGACAAGCGCCTTGCGCTCCGTCCCGCCCGTCGCCCGCTCCCAGGCCGCCTGTTCGGTCAGCAGCGCCCCGGCGTACACATCGCCCATGAACTGGGCGAGCGGGAACAGCCGCGCCTCGGCCACCGCGCCGTCGAGTTTGGTCCATGCGGTCACGGCCGCGTCGAGATCCTCCACCCGTCGCGACACCAGGCGGTGGTGTCGTCGTCATCGGACACCGACACCGCGTCATGCAGGCGCTGCAGCAGCGGCTCATGCGCCTGGGCCCGCTCGATCCCGCGCCGCACGTCGAGGCAGAGGATGTTGTCGGGACCCTCCCAGATCGTGTTCACCTGGGCATCGCGGAGCAGCCGCGCCACCGGCCACGTCTCGATATAGCCGTTGCCGCCGTGGATTTCGATCGCGTCGGACGCCATGGTGATGCCGAGCCGGCAGACCTTCAGCTTCGTGACGGGCACGGCGATGCGCTGGCGCACTCGGCGGGGCTGCCGGTGGTTGACGGCACCGGTGCCGTCGAACACGAGTGCCTGTGCGGCTTCGACGTCGACGATCATCTCGGCCAGCTTGCGCCGCATCAACGGCTTGTCGATCAGGGCCCCGCCGAACGCCTGCCGCTGCCGGGCGTAGCACAGCGACTCCACCAGCGCCCGTCGCGCGTTCCCGAGCGCGAACAGCGCGATGCCCAGCCGCGCCGCGTTCGTCAGCTCCATCATCCGGCCCAGCCCCTTGCCGTCGGCCGGACCCGCATCGTCGCTCGCTTCGCCCGAGAGCAGAAATGCCTCGGCGTCAACGAATTCGATCTCGCCCGAGGCGACCGAGCGCGTGCCGAGCTTGTCCTTCAAGCGGCGCACCCGCACGCCGTTGCGGGACCCGTCGCGACGCGTCCGCAGCACCAGGAATGTCGCGACACCACGACTCGAGTCCGGAGCGCCTTCGGGTTTGGCCAGCACGACGAACGCCTCGCCGTTGCAGTTCGAGGCGAACCACTTGAAACCGTTGAGCCGCCAGGCATCGCCGTCACGCGTCGCCGTCGTCTCCAGCGCACCGAGGTCGGACCCGCCCGTCCGCTCCGTCAGCAGCTGCGCGGTTTCACCCTCCCACTCGCCCGACTCGAACTTCGCCAGCACATGCTCCCGCACGTCCGGCGGGGCGTACGCCGCGACCAACGACTTCACCATGCCGCCACCGGTTCCCAGCGCGCATCCCATGCCGATGTCGGCCTGATTGAGCAGGTAGTTGGACGCGAACACCATTAACGACGGGTTCACCCCGGCGCGGCGGGCGTCGTCGCGCAACGCCTTCTGTGCATCCAGGACCGTGCGCCGCGACTCGACGAACGACGGCGGCATGACTACGCGACTGATGTCGTGGCCCCACCGGTCGTAGCGTTCGAGCCGCGGCGGGTTGCGATCCGTCTCCTCGGCCCACCGCGCCACCGGGCCGCCCATGAGCTCGCCGATGCGCGTCAGGTGCGGCTCGGCGAGCGCCAGCTCCTCGGGCGACAGGTAGTACGCCATCGTCGACTGCAGTGTCGGGTCGGTCGTGTACCAATTGAGGCCCACCGCGCCCTGGTAGTCCTCGGTGCGGTACCGGTCGGATTTCTCCGGGGTCGTGAACGGCAGCCGGTCCACCGCCTCCACGTCGTAATCGCCCATACGGCGACGGTATACACAGCCCGGTCGACGAGTGTGGGGTTACGGCGCGCTCGGCGGAGCTAACCGAGCCGCGCGACGGCAGCCGCTATCCGCTCGTCCGTCGCGGTCAGCGCCACACGCACGTGATGTGACCCGCGCGGGCCGTAGAACTCGCCGGGCGCGACCAGGATCCCGAATTGCGGCCAGCCAGGCGAGCGGTGTCGCGGCACGGCTCGCCGCGGGTCGCCCAGATGTACAGCCCCGCCTCGGAGTGGTCGACGGTCAACCCGGCCGACTGCAGCGCGGGCATCAGCGCAGCCCGTCGACGCTCATACCGTGCGCGCTGCTCGCGTTCATGCGCGTCGTCGTCGAGCGCGGCGACCATGGCCGCCTGCACCGGCGTCGGCACCATCATGCCCGCGTGCTTGCGCACCGCCAGCAGCTCGGCGACCACCCGCGGATCACCGGCGACGAAGCCGGCGCGGTAGCCCGCCAGCGACGACGACTTCGACAGCGAATGCACGGCCAGCAGCCCGGTATGGTCGCCGTCGCACACGTCCGGATGCAGTATCGACGACCGGCGCGGCGTCCCAGCCCAGGCCCAGGTAGCACTCGTCGGAGGCGACGAGCACCCCGCGCTCGCGGGCCCAGCCGACGACCTTGCGGAGATGGTCGACACCCAGCACGCTTGCCGGTCGGGTTGCTCGGCGAGTTGAGGTAGACCAGTGCGGGCGACCGCGGCCCGATCTGGGTCAGCGAGTCGGCCAGCAGCACCTGCGTTCCGGCCAGTTGGGCGCCGACTTCGTATGTGGGGTAAGCCAGTTCGGGCACCACGATCACGTCGTCGGCGCCGAGGCCCAGCAGCGTCGGCAGCCACGCGATGAGTTCCTTGGTGCCGATCACCGGGAGCACCGCGTCGTCGGCCAGTCCGGTGACCCCGTATCGGCGGCGCAACGCGGCAGCCGCCGACGCCCGCAGCTCCGGGGTGCCCGCGGTCGTGGGATAACCAGGCGATGCGCTGGCCGCGGCCAGGGCGTCACGGATCACGGGCGCGACCGGGTCGACCGGTGTGCCGACCGACAGGTCGACGATGCCGTCGGGATGCGAGCGCGCCCGCGCGGTCACGTCGGCCAGGGTGTCCCAAGGGAACACCGGAAGCGACGCCGACACCGCTCGCAGGCGGGCCACGTCAGGTGCCGTCAGGAGTCCTCACCTTGAGGCGGCAGGCTCTTCACCGGCTCCGGGTCGTTCTCCGTCAGGCCCACCTTCGATGCGCCGCCCGGCGACCCCAGCTCGGCGAAGAAGTCGGCGTTGATCTGTGTGTATCCGCTCCACTGGTCGGGCACATCATCCTCGTAATAGATGGCCTCGACCGGGCAGACCGGCTCGCATGCGCCGCAGTCGACGCATTCGTCCGGGTGGATGTACAGCATGCGTGCGCCCTCGTAGATGCAGTCGACAGGGCATTCCTCGATACACGCCTTGTCTTTGATGTCGACGCAGGGTTCGGCAATCGTGTACGTCACGAATGTCTCCTCGATCTCCTGTCCAGTGGGGCTGCAGCTTGGCCGGGCCCGCGGAAAGTCGCTGTCAGTGTTCCCGCAAGTATCCCTGCGGGTACCTGGACGCTCGTCTCAGTGTGCCCTAACCTGTGCGACCGCCCGGTTAAGGGTGCCGCATGGTTACTGATACTAGACGTTGCACATACACCGCGACTAGGGACACACCATTGCGAGTCGGCATACGTCCTGCTCCCCGTGGTGTGACCCCGCACACATAGGACGTAAACGTGTGATGGCTTGCGAGCCTGGCGAAATGAGCCCCGCGGCGGAAGATCGGCTGCCGGTGCCGTGTTGGACCATTTGTCACTTGCTTAGCTCAGCTAAGCGACATGAAAGGAGTCCAGAAATGAAGAAGCTAGCCCTCGGCCTGGCCAGTGCCGGTGTGTTCACCGCGCTCACCGTCGGTTTGGCGACCCCCGCAGTTGCGGCCGCCGGCGACGTCACCCCCAGCGTGTACTCGACACAGACCGACAGCACTACCTATCAGCCCGTCAATTGCTCGGTGGACGTCAACCACAGACGGGACCAACGTCAATGTGAGGTGGTGCTGAACGAGCGACGCTCGGCCCAGATCGTCACGGTCATCAAGCGCGGCTTCAACAACCAGCATGGCCGTGGCGTGGTGGCTACTTGTTCGGCATGGCCCGGTTTCCCTCTCGGAGGGGCCGGCAACGAGGACGCCCGACGCACCCTCGCCCGTGAAGTCGGCGAAGACGTCGACGCCTGGTATCAAATCGCCAACATCACCGCCCCTGCAGGTGGCGCAGCTGCTCGACGCTGAATACCTCACCGCCGAAGCCATGCACGCGGCAGCCGACAACCCCCGATGTGACCGCGCCGAAAGACGCGCAGGAGAACTACTCGCTGATGTTGGCCGGCCGCGACAAAGTGTTCGCCGACCCCGACGTTCACGCCCGCGCCCGCCGACGGTGCGGCCCCTGAGCGCGTGCGGAGGCGTAGCCGGTATCCGAAAGCGCCCGCCACCCACACCGACACGCACACGGCAGAACACCCCCGATCCGAAGGCCGGGGGCGATTGTGCTGCGGCGCTACGCGTGATACCCCTTTCGACCAGTAGCGCACTCCGGTCTGGGCGTACAGCTTGCGGAGCGTGCGGTCGCTGGGCCGCTCGTTCAACGCATACCCGAAGCGCCCATCCGCGGTGCGACCTACATCGACCCAGACGGTGGGCGGTGCGGCGTGCGGCCGCCGTCGTCCCTATCTCAGTATGTGAGAAGGCGCCGGTATGCAGGTGTCGCCTCCATTGCCAGTGGGTAGGCGATATGCAGCGACAACGTTGATTTCGCGCACGCGGTGAGGTCGCCGCCGATCCAAAAGGAGTCGCGCGATGAAACTGAAGCAGCTACTCGCCAAGAGTGTGCTTGCGGCCGGGGTTGGTTTAGCCGCATTCGGGCTTGGTGGGGGCTTGGCGAACGCAGAGCCTCCGCCAGCGCCGCCCGTTCCTCCGATCCCGGACGTGCCGTGCGTCCCGGCCCAAGATGTACCGTGCGTTCCGCAGCCGCCGCCGATCCCGCCGATCCCGCCGATTCCACCGATCCCGCCGATACCGCAGTAGCGGATTGAGCGAGAAGACGATGATCCCGTCGCTGTCGGCCCTGCAGCGGCGGGGCGTTCGTCTTCACCACTTGCGCTCGGTGCTGGTGTCGTTGCGCCAAGATCACTGATCAGTACCGCTCACCGCCCGCTCGGTGAGTATGCGGAAACTGGTGCCGTCGGCGTTCGTCTTCACCACTTGCGCTCGGTGCTGGTGTCGTTGCGCCAAGATCACTGATCAGTGCCGCTCACCGCCCGCTCGGTGAGTATGCGGAAACTGGTGCCGTCACGCTTACATAACACGCGGCCGTCAGGATCCACCCCGTTGCGCCGACCGCCACCCACACAACGAAGAGCCTCGCACTGATGTGCGCATGGGTGCAGTGCAACTAGTTGCATATGACCCCGTTTCGCGCTTAGGCTGCCGGCGTGGCGCTTCCGCACGCGATCCTGGTGTCGCTGTGTGAGCAGTCGGGCTCCGGTTATGAGCTGGCCCGCCGGTTCGACCGCTCCATCGGTTACTTCTGGGCCGCCACCCATCAGCAGATCTACCGCACGTTGCGGGCGATGGAGGATGACGGCTGGGTGCACGTCACGCCCGTCGTCCAGCAGGGGCGGCCGGACAAGAAGGTCTACACCGTCTCCGACGCCGGACGCGCCGAACTTGCCCGCTGGATCGCAGAACCCCTGTCCGGCCGCGGCAGCTCGGTGGCCGACAACCGCACGCGCGACCTCGCCGTGAAGGTGCGCGGCGCCGCTTATGGCGACGTCGACGTGCTGCGTGCCCAGGTCGGGGCTCTGCGTGCCGAGCGCGCCGAATTGCTCGACGCTTACCGCGGATTCGAGAAACGGCAGTTTCCCGACCCGGGCACGCTGTCGGGCAGTGCGCTGCATCAGTACCTGGTGCTGCGCGGTGGCATCCGCGCCGAGGAAAGCGCCGTCGACTGGCTCGACGAAGTGGCGGCGGCCCTGAAGGGTCGACCATGATGTATCCAAACCTGTTGTCGCCGTTGGACCTCGGCTTCACCACGCTGCGCAACCGCGTGGTGATGGGTTCCATGCACACCGGTCTCGAGGACCGCGCCCGCGACACCGGCCGGCTCGCCGAGTACTTCGCCGAACGGGCCCGCGGCGGCGTCGGCCTGATCATCACCGGTGGGTATGCGCCCGAACCGGACCGGGTGGCTGCTGCCGTTCGCCGCGCAGATGACGTCGTCGTCGGATGCCCGACGGCATCGTCGCATCACCGGACCCGTTCATGACGCCGACGGAAAGATCCTGCTGCAGATCCTGCACGCGGGACGCTATGCGTATCACCCGTTTTCGGTCAGCGCATCGGCGATCAAGGCGCCGATCAACCCGTTTCGGCCGCGGGCGCTGCGGGATGTCGAAGGCACGATCGACGACTTCGTCCGGTGCGCTGTGCTGGCCCGCGAAGCGGGCTATGACGGCGTGGAGATCATGGGCAGCGAGGGCTACCTGCTCAACCAGTTCCTCGCGCCGCGGACGAACAAGCGCACCGACGCGTGGGGAGGCACACCAGCGAAACGGCGGCGTTTTCCCGTCGAGATCGTCCGTCGCACGCGCGCGGCCGTCGGCGACGACTTCATCATCTGCTACCGGATGTCGATGGCCGACTACGTCGAGGACGGCCAGAGTTGGGACGAAATCGTGGCGCTGGCAACCGAAGTCGAGGCGGCGGGGGCGACGATCATCAACTCCGGCATCGGCTGGCACGAGGCGCGGGTGCCGACGATCGTCACGTCGGTCCCGAACAGCGCGTTCGTCGACATCAGCAACGCGGTAGCCGAACATGTGACCATTCCGGTGGTGGCATCCAACCGGATCAACATGCCGCAGGCGGCCGAGCAGATCCTCGCCGACGGTCAGGTTCAGTTGATCTCGATGGCGCGCCCGCTGCTGTCCGACCCGGAGTGGGTCCTCAAGGCCGCCGCGGACGCGGCCGACGAAATCAACACGTGCATCGCCTGCAACCAGGCCTGCCTGGACCACGCATTCGTGCACAAGACGGTGTCGTGCCTGCTGAATCCGCGCGCCGGTCACGAGACCAAGCTGGTGCTCGGGCCGACGCGTCGCACGAAGCGGATCGCGGTGGTGGGCGCCGGCCCAGCCGGTCTGGCCGCCGCGGTCACGGCGGCGCAACGTGGACACGAGGTGACGCTGCTCGAGGCAGGCGATGTGATCGGCGGTCAATTCGACTTGGCCAGAAGGATTCCCGGCAAGGAGGAGTTCAGCGAAACGATCCGGTACTACACCACGATGCTGGACAAGCACGGGGTCGACGTGCGGCTTCGGACGCGTGCTGGGGCCGAGGAGTTGGTTGGTTTCGACGAGGTGGTGCTCGCGACTGGGGTGGCGCCGCGAATCCCCGACATCCCGGGCATCGACCATCCGATGGTGCTGTCCTACGCTGAGGCCATCGCAGGCAAGCCGGTCGGCAAGACCGTAGCCGTGATCGGAGCCGGCGGAATTGGCTTTGACGTCAGTGAGTTCCTGGTCACCGACGAGTCCCCGACGCTGAACCTCAAGGAGTGGAAGGCCGAGTGGGGCGTCGCCGATCCGCAAGAGACGCGTGGCGCGCTGACGACGCCTCTGCCCGCCCCGCCCGCGCGCGAGGTGTACCTGCTGCAGCGGACGAAAGGGCCGCAGGGCAAGCGGCTGGGCAAGACGTCGGGTTGGGTGCACCGCGCCTCGTTGAAAGCCAAAGGTGTGCAGCAGTTGTCCGGCGTGAACTACGAACGCATCGACGACGCCGGCCTGCACATCAGCTTCGGGGCCGACCGCACCGACCGTCGTCTGCTCGAGGTCGACAATGTCGTGATTTGCGCAGGCCAGGAGTCAGTGCGCGACCTCGAAGAGGGCCTGCGCCACAACGGTATTGAGCCGCATGTGATCGGCGGGGCCGACGTCGCCGCCGAGCTCGATGCCAAGCGCGCGATCAGGCAAGGCACCGAGCTGGCGGCCCGGCTGTAGACCCCTCCCCGCGCGTGGGCCCACGCGAAGCTGGGGACGTGCGTGTTCGTTGGCCGACACACCGTAATTCGTCGGCACTTTGCGCACGTCCCCAGCTTCGCGTGGGCCCACGCGCCGGGGTGAGCGTGCGGATCAGGCCTGCTTGAGCGCCTCGATCTCCACCGTGATGGTGACCTTCTCACCAAGGACCACGCCACCGGTTTCCAGCGGCATATCGCCGCCGACGCCAAAGTCCTTGCGGTTCAACACCACGGAGGCCTCAAACCCAGCGACCTCACCATGGCCCATGCCAGGGTTGGTGCCGGCGAACTCGAGCTCCAGGCTGACCGGCTTGGTCACACCCCTGAGCGTGAAGTCGCCATCGAGCACATAGTTGTCGCCATTGGCCCGCACACCAGTGGATGTGAAGGTGGCGACCGGGTACTTGTCGACGTCGAAGAAGTCCGCGGCCTTGATATGGGCATCGCGCTGCTCGTTGGCAGTGTTGATCGAGTCGACGGCGATCTCCGCGGTGACCGACGGGGTGCCATCTTCCGCAACGACGATCGCGCCGCTGAAGTTGTCGAACCTGCCCCGCACCTTGCTCACCATCAGATGGCGTACCGCGAACTCGATCGACGAGTGAACCGGATCGATGGCCCAGGTTCCCGCTGTGAGCTGGGTGGTTCCGATGGCTTCCGAAGTTGAGGTCATGAAGAGGTCTCCTTACAGTTTTCGATGTCACGAGCGCAGCTGCCCGCGTCAACAGGGACAACCGGACTGTAGTCCGATTCATTCCCGTGATCGCAACTGCCCTCACTAGTACGACGAGATGCGGCCCCGAACTGTGAGGGGCATGAGTTGGGCGACACGCGGGCGACCACGCTCATTATTCGCAGCAGCCCATTAGCATCGCACGCGTAATCAGCTCTCTTGTCGAAAACCCAAGGAGCAGAACGCGATTATGGTCTTCTACCGGATACTCCTCGCACTGATCGGCCCCTCGCTCGCATTTCTCTTTGCCGGCTGTGGATCCGATGCCCCGTCAACGGAATCGGGCGCTGGCCCCACGACATCGGCCAGCAAATCCGACCCCCAGTACTGTGCCCACAATGTCGATCCCGCCTGCGCCCGCGGTAGCTATCTCGGTCCGTTCGTGGCGGTAACGCGCGGCGGTGGGCATTGGGACGCCAACGGCGCACCGGTCAACGGCGGCCCGACCGGTGCCGATGGCTCCACCGGCAATAACCTCACCCAGGAGTACTGCGCACTGAGGATCCGGCCTGCCCCGCCGGCAGCTACGTCGCACCAAACGCCATCAAGAATCCTGACGGCAGTCCCAGCTACGTCGTGTGCGAGGGCACGATCTGCACCAACCCCAACCACGGCGACGCCGATCCACCCGGGACCTGGGGCCCCGATGGACGGCCGATCAATGGCGGGCCGACCGGGGCCGACGGCTCCACCGGCAACAACCTCACCCACGAATACTGCGCCCAGAATCAGGACCCGGGCTGCCCCGCCGGCACTTTCGTGGGACCCAACGCCATCAAGAGTCCCGACGGCACGAACAGTTACGTCCCATGCGAGGGCACGATCTGCACCAATCCCAACCGCGGCGCCGGTGATCCGCCCGCGACGGACGCGACTACCGGCGAGGAAGCTCCCGCTTCGCCTGCGCCACCCGACCCCGGACCGGACGGCACCGACGGCGGTCGTTCGGGCGATGGCGCCGGTTCTCCCGATGACACCACGGACGCCGACAACTGACTCCGCTGGGCGCCGAGTACCGTCGCGGCCATGGTGCGCGTCCAAGTCGTGGAGACTATCGCGGTCCCACCCGAAAAGATCCTCGAGTTCGTCATGGACATCGAGCGCTACGCCGAAGTCGATGCGAAGATCAAGCCCATCCTGTGGGCCCGTCGGGAAGGCAACCGGCTCGAATTCGCTTGCCGGCCAAAGTTAGCTGGCTTACCGCAACCAAAGGTCATCCAGTTCGCGGAGTTAACGCCCGGGCGGCGGATTGACATCGGCCTGTTACCGCTGCCGAACAATCGAATCGCACATGCCCTTGCCAACTTTGAGGCCAATTTCGACTGCATCGCCGACGGTGACGTCACGCGGGTCACCCGCACCTTGGAGTTCACGTTCGTCCCGGCTGTGCGCTGGTTCATGGAACCGCTGTTCCGGCGGCGCCTGCCCGCGGAGGTTCGCGACGAGGTGCGACGGGCAAAGGACTACCTGGAGCGCGGGACTCACTGAGACTCGACCGCTGCCAGCGAGCGACCCGCAAATGCACGCCATCGACGGCGTTGCCGCCGTACAGACACGGTCGTCCCCAGCTTCGCGTGGGCCCACGCCGTGGTTGGCTAGGCGGCCAGGGGCGCGTACGTGGTGGTGCGCTGGCGGGCGGGACGTCCGATGCCCTCAGCGATCGCCGCGAGTTCCTCGACGCTCTTGGCCGAGCCGTATTCCGAGCCTGCCATCCGCGAGATAGTCTCCTCCATCAGCGTGCCGCCTAGATCGTTGGCGCCGCCGGCCAGCATCACCTGCGTGCGCTCGACGCCGAGCTTGACCCAGCTGGTCTGGATGTGAGAGATCCTGCCGTGCAACATGATCCGCGCCAACGCATGCACCGCACGGTTGTCGCGATGCGTCGGTCCCGGCCGCGCCCCGCCCGCCAGATACAGCGGGCTGCTCTGGTGCACGAACGGCAGCGGCACGAACTCGGTGAACCCGCCCGTGCGGTCCTGAATGTCGCGCAGCACCCGCAGATGCCCCACCCAGTGGTTGGGCTGGTCGACGTGGCCGTACATCATCGTCGACGACGATCGCAGCCCCACCTCGTGCGCGGTCGTCACGACCTCGATCCACATCGACGTCGGCAGCTTGCCCTTGGTCAGCACCCAGCGCACCTCGTCGTCGAGAATCTCGGCCGCGGTACCCGGAATCGAGCCAAGCCCCGCCTCCCGCAACGAGATCAACCATTCGCGAATCGACAACCCGCTCTTGGTGACACCGTTGGCGATCTCCATCGGGGAAAACGCGTGCACGTGCATCGACGGCACCCGCGCCTTGACCGCCCGCACCAGATCGGCGTACCCGGTGACCGGCAACTCGGGATCGATGCCGCCCTGCATGCACACCTCGGTCGCGCCGGCGACGTGCGCCTCCCACGCCCGGTCAGCGACCTCGTCCGTGGACAGCGAGTAGGCGTCGGCGTCGCCCTTGCGCTGCGCGAACGCGCAGAACCGGCAACCCGTGTAGCAGATGTTGGTGAAGTTGATATTGCGGTTGACCACGAACGTCACGTCGTCGCCCACCACATCCTTGCGCAACGAATCCGCCAGCGCCGCAACCGCATCCAACGCCGGACCGTCGGCCGTCGCCAAAGCCAGATACTCATCGTCGGACAGACCCGCCGGATCACGCTCGGCCGAGCGCAGCGCCGCCAGCACGTCGGTGTCGATGCGCTCGGGCGCACGGGCCGCCAACTCGGAAACCTTCTCCCGGATCGACTCCCAGTCGCCGAACGCGCTGCCCAGATCGCTGCGCGTCGCGGTCAACCGGCCCTCAGAATCGATCGCCTCATGCAAGTCGATGCGGCCCAACGACTCCGCCGCCTCGTCGGGCTCCTGCCACGGCCGGCCCACCGGATTGACGTCCAAGGCAAACCCGGTGTCCGGGTCGGCCAGCGCGTCGACATGCCCACGCACCCGCGGGTCGATCCACGCCGCACCGGCCTGCACGTACTGTGGCTGCGCGGTCAGCCGCTGCACCAGGTCGTAGCCCGCCTCGGCGGTCACAGACGACAGCTCGTCCAAAGCCGGCCACGGCCGCTCCGGGTTGACGTGATCCGGGGTCAGCGGCGACACCCCGCCCCAGTCGTCGACTCCCGCGCCGACCAACGCCAGGCACTCGGCGCGCGACACCAGGTTCGGCGGCGCCTGGATCCGCATCTTGGGACCCATCACCAACCGGGTGACGGCCACCGTCGCCACGAAATCCTCGAAACCCGCATCCGGCGTCGAGGCCATCGCGGTGTGGTCCTTGGCCCGGAAGTTCTGCACGATCACTTCCTGCACGTGACCGAATTCCTTGTGCGAGCGGCGGATCGCGTGGATGGTCTCGGCGCGCTCATGAAGCGTCTCCCCGATACCCACCAGCAGACCCGTGGTGAACGGGATGGATAGCCGGCCCGCGTCGGCGAGCGTGCGCAGCCGGACCTCCGGATCCTTATCGGGGCTGCCATAGTGGGCCAGGCCCTTCGTCTCGAACAACCGTCGCGACGTGGTCTCCAGCATCATGCCCATCGACGGCGCAACCGGCTTCAGCCGCGACAGCTCCGACCAGCTCATCACGCCCGGGTTCAGGTGCGGCAGCAGACCGGTCTCTTCCAACACCCGGATCGCCATCGCCCGCACATAGTCCAGCGTCGAGTCATAGCCACGCTCGTCCAGCCACTGCCGCGCCTCATCCCACCGCGTCTCCGGACGGTCACCCAGCGTGAAAAGCGCTTCCTTGCAACCCAATTCGGCGCCGCGACGGGCCACGTCGAGGATCTCGTCGGGCTCCATATACATGCCCATGCCCTGCGCGCGCAACCGACCCGGGACGGTGACAAACGTGCAGTAGTGACAGGTGTCGCGGCACAGATGCGTGACCGGAATGAACACCTTGCGCGAATAGCTGACCGGAAGCCGTCCGGTGGCGCCGCGGCGGCCCGCCGATTCCAGGCCCGCGTCACGCACCCGAGCCGCGCTCGCACACAGATCCGCAAGATCGTCGCCGCGGGCGGTCATCGCGATGGCGGCCTCGTCCACGTTCAGCGCCACCCCGTCGCGGGCGCGCCGCAACACCCGCCGCACGGCGGCAGGGCTGGGCGCACCGGAATTCGGTGGGACCACCGGGCTGGGCAGATCGGCGCCGCGCTGGGGGTTCAGAGCCACTCCCGTGTAACCCCACGGTCGTCGAGAATCATCCGCGTGTCTCACATTCTGAAACCACTGCGCCGGGCATATCGGCCACAGTAGTCCGCGCATTGACTGCGGTGGCGGGCTGCCGTCGTGCAGACGAAAGTCGACGCGCACCCGGCGTCGATTTTCTTAACGCCTGCGTAAACGCCAGCGTAGGTTCATCCACGTCGGCGCAAATGGGAGGAGTCGACATGAAAATCTCCACACGCTCAGTCCTCATGGCCGGGGTCGCCATGCTCACGGCGAGCGCCGTCGCGATCGCCCCGTCCGTGAAGCCCGCTCCGCCACCCACACCGGCACCAACGGTCCAGCTGGCGGCGGCCGTCCAACTGGCGGCGGCCGTCCAACTGGCGGCGGCCGCCCAACCGGCGGCCGACCGCTGCAGCTCCAGCCGCAACCGCCTCTCCTCACCATCCTGCTCAACTCACCGCTGCGGCTGCTCGGGCCCGCAGCAACACCAGGAACGCTGCCCCCTCCTCCGGCTCCGATTCAGTTTGCAATCGCGCCTAACCTCGCCAACACGATCGACAGCGTCTACATCGCTGTCGAGCCGTGGGTGCAGTATGGGTTCGAGGTCGCCACAGCGGTGGTGCGATGGATCCCATTTGTCGGCTGGTTTGCCGGTCAGATCATGGTCTTCTACCACTTCTTCGAGTCCATGGTCGCCAGCGGCGTCTTCAACTTCACGGACTGGCTCCGCGGTCAGGGCGGCGCTGTCGAGAACCTGGTCGATTTCGGTATCGACGTCGGCCTGGCATTCGTATGGCTGGGCCTCGACGAGTTGGCTCAATTCGTGCCGCTGCCGCCGTTCTGTTGCTACCCGCCGCGCCCGCCGCTGCAAGGTCCGTTCCTCGCCGCCAGCGAGACGGTCTTAGGCCCGACGGAGACGGCCGAGCTGACCATGGCCCTCTCGATCGAGGAGTCAACCGAGGAAACGGTGTTGAACGACGTCCAGGTGGACGAGACGCTCAAGGAAACCCAGGACGAGGTTCAGCCGGACGTGCTCAGCGAGGATGTCGCGGCCGTCGAGGCGGAGGTGACCGTTGTCGAAGAAGTCACCGAGCAGGCCGAAGAGCCGGACGCGCAGAACGTAGAGACCGCCACCACGGATGACGAGACGGTCGTCAAAGACGCGGAGGCCGAGGACGACGAGGGCACCGAGATCGAGTCGACGACTACATCGTCCGACACGGTCGAGGCGCAGGGCGAGGTCCGCGGGTCGGACGACGAGGACGCTGTGAAGCAGACCGACGAGTCCGAGACCACCTCACCGGATGACGACGAGGCCGAGGCCGACGCCACCACGGAGGCTTCGACGCCCCCGGCGTCGACGAACGACGATGACGCCGAGCCGGCCGACGACAACGCGGGCGACGAGTCAGACGAGTAACGCGTCAGGCGTTGACGTGGCGCCACAGCAGCAGGGCGGGCGGCAGCGAGCCCAACACGATGAGCAGCAGCGCCGCGTACTCCATGGCCCCGGCGCCGCCGAACACGATGTCGTCACCGGGCCCGCCGAACGTCAGCGCCGCCACGGTCAGCAGCCAGCACCACAGCGGCAGGGCGGCCAGCCGCGGCGCAGTCGTCCATTGCAGCGCGGCCCACACCAGTGCCGCATTGACGAGCCCACTGACCAGCGCGCTGATCGGAAACGGCACGGTTCCGATGCGGAGCGGGAGGAAGAAGGCGGCGGCTATCGCGGACAGCACGCCATCAATCGCCAAAAGCGTCAGCACCACCACACGCCGGCGATCGGTGGTGGGTGCGGGTGACGTCAGGTCGGGATGCTGTCGAGCACGCCGACGAGCGAGCCGAGCACCCACTGGAAGTTGTCGAACCGGTCCTGCCAGTGCTGCAGGTTGGGATCGAGATCCGGATCCATGGTCATCCCTTCCACGCGGCGGTTGTCGGGAGCTTACCGCGTGTCGCAACGGCTATCCGAGGTTCAGTCCCGCGAGCAAGTCGGTTTCCCACCCGCGGGCGTCGCGCTCGCCCGCGGTTCCTGCGGCGAGGATGTAGTGCTCGATCGCGCCGATCGGCAGCACGATGTTGTTCGACAGCGCGAACGACCGCCCGTCCGGGGCGACGGTGACCTGCGTGGCATGCGCGCGCAGAGCCGCCACCTTCGCCGGCAGCTGCTCGTCGACCTCGATCACAGCGTCGATTTCGTCGTCGGGGTAGCCGAAGGGCACGTCGTCGGCGGTCACCCGGATCCATTCGGGCGGCACGTCGGTGAGCGCGTCGAGGGCCCCGGCCAGCGCAGATTTGGCGACCACGGCCCAGTACAGCTTCGGCACGGACCACGGCTCCCCTGGGTAGTCGGTTCCGGCCGACGCGACAACGGCGGCCGTCGTCACGTCGTGGGTGTGGATGTGGTCCGGGTGGCCGTAGCCGCCCTGGGGGTCGTAGGTGACGACGACGTGCGGGCGCAGCTCGCGGATGATGGCCACCAATGCGCCGACGGATTCGCGCGGATCGGCCTCGATGAACCGCTGACGGTGCCGCGGCGGCGTGCCGTCCATCCCGGAGTCGCGCCAACGGCCGGCGCCGCCGAGGTAGATCGGCTCGTCGATCCCCAGGGCGTTCAGGGCCGCGGTCAGTTCACCGACGCGGTAGCCGCCCAGCTGGTCGGCTTGGTCGACGGCGAGTTGTGCCCAGCGCTCGCCGATCACCTCGCCCTCCTCGCCGAGGGTGCATGTGACGACGCGGACCTGCGCGCCACTCGCCGCGTAGTGCGCGATGGTGGCGCCCGTCGTCAGGGTTTCGTCGTCGGGATGTGCGTGCACGAAAAGCAGCCGCGGGGTCTCCATCTGCTCAAGCTTGCCTGTTGGCTGGCATAGATTCAGCCCGTGACGCGGCGCAACCTCGAGTTCGGATGCGCGATCGTCATCATCGGCCTGCTGGCCGGCGTCGCTGGCGCCGCGACGACGCTGCTGCTGCACGGCGTCGAACACCTCACGTACCACTACACTTTCGGCACGCTGCTGACCGGCGTCGGCGGCAGCAGCCCTCTGCGTCGCGCCGTCGGCCCGATGATCGGCGGCGCGCTGGCCGGATTCGGGTGGTGGATGCTGCGGCGGCGCACCGAGGTTCCGCCGTTGTCGGCAGCGATCACCAGCCCGCGGCCACTGCCCCGATTGCCGTTGTCCATCGACGCCGGCCTTCAGGTTCTGCTCGTCGGCTCGGGCGCGTCCCTCGGCCGTGAAGGCGCGCCGCGCCAATTGGCCGCTGCGCTAGGCGATTTCGGCACCACGCGGCTATCCCTGACCGCACGGGACCGCGAAATCCTGCTCGCCTGCGCGGCCGGTGCGGGCCTCGGCGCCGTGTACAGCGTGCCGCTCGGCGGCGCCTTGTTCGCCGCCCGGATCCTGCTCGGCACCTGGCATCCACGCGCGGTCGGCACGGCGCTGATCACGTCGAGCCTCGCGGTGGCGGTGGCCGCCCCGGTGACGCATCTCGAGCACGCGCTGACGTGGCCGGACGCGCGGTTGTCCTGGCTGTTCGCGGTCCTGGCGTTGGCCATCGCGCCGGTTGCCGCCGCGGTGGGGCTTGCGTTCAACCGCGTGACGGCGACCGCGCGGCCGAAAGTGCAGCTGCGGTCATGGGTGTTGATCCCGACGGTCGCGGCGGCCGGGCTGCTGACGGGGATCTGCTCGATCTGGTGGCCGGAACTGCCGGGCAACGGACAGAAGCATTCTGACGGTGAGCATCAACAGCGGCCTGACCCTGGGCGCCGCGGCCGTCATCTTGTTGCTCAAGCCGCTGCTGACCGCGCTGTTCCTGCGGGCCGGCGCGGTCGGCGGCTTGCTGACGCCTGCGCTGGCCACCGGCGCGGCCGCGGGATCACTGGCGGCGATTACCTTAAATCACTTGGCGGGCACCGACATTCACGTTGCCGCGGTCTCGTTGACGTGCGCGGCTGGCGTGCTGGCGATCACGCAGCGGGCGCCGATGTTCGCGGCGCTGTTCGTGTGGGAGCTGGCGCACCCGCCGTACTGGCTGCTGCTGGTGTTCGCGATCGCCGCGTACGCTGCGCACGGTCTGCGTGTGCTGCGGGAGCAGCGAACCAAAGCTACTGCGGAGCCTTGACCCACATACCGGCATCGCCGACGATGCCGACCGGCACCGCACCCGACAGGCTGACGTTCTGCACGCTGGGGCCCGCCGCCACGATCGTGGTGTCCTGCAGGATCGGCAGCACGGTCGCCATGTTCCACAGCCGCGGCTCGACGGCGGTGATCACGTCGGCGATGTCTTCTCTACCGTCGAGGGCCGCGTCGATCTTCGGCTGAATGCTGCGGTCACAGATGCCGGTGATATTGCTTGGCGCCTGGACGAGTTCGTCGGATTCCGGTGCCGGGCTCGGGGTGGTCGGCGTGGGCGTGGTGGTCGGCCGCGGCCGCGCCGGTCTCTCATCGGTCGGTGACGGCGCCGGCGACGGTGTCCCCGGTGCGGTCGCAACCGCCGTCGCCTCCAGGGCCGGGCAGCCGTAGCGGGAGGCCAGGGCCGTCGCCAGATCTCCTCCCGCCTGATGCCAGCCGACGACGGCGTCAACGCGGTTGTTGGTCAACGCATCTCCGTAGAGCGCGGGAGGATCCAGAGCCAACACGGACGCGGTGATTCCCACATTGCGCAGTTGGTCGGCGGCGGTGTTGGCCACGGCCACCGACGTCGGATCGTTGGCGGCCACGCCGAGCACCAGCGACAGCGGAACGCCGTCCTTGGTGACGCGCCCGCGGTTGTTCTCCGGCGCAGGGTTGCCCGGCGTGGTCGGCGGGGTGGACTCCACCGGCTGGACCTGATAACCGGAGTCGGCGAGCAACCCGAGCGCATCCTCCTTCGTCATCGCCGCAGGGGCGGTGGGCACATAGCCAGGGTCCGACGGTGAGCGCACCTGGGCCTGCGCGAGCGTCACCGTGTTGTCGTCGCCTGCGCCCACCGAGGCCAGCAGGTCGACGTCGAGCAGACCCAGAATCGCTTTGCGCACTTGGGAATCCGCCAACGCGGGCTGCTGGGCCCGCAGCGTCAGCTGCATGACGCGGGGTGTGACGATCCGCGCGGTCCGCACGTCGGGAATCGCCGACAGTTGCGCGAACGCGGCCGCGCCGCCGTGCACCTGGGCGACTTGGGTGTCGCCGTTGCGGATCGAGTCGGCCAGGGCGGCCGTCGCGCCGCCACGGCGCAACAGCACCTGGTCGGGCTTGGCCGGCGCACTCCAGTATCGGTCGTTGCGGGCCAGCAGGATCTCGTCGCGCTGCGGATCGATGGTCTCGACACGGAACTGACCGCCGGTGACGGGCAGCGTACGCACCAACCCGGCCGCAAACCCGCCCGGCACATCCTTGACGATGTGGGCAGGCAGGATGTCGTTGAACAACTCGCGCCACGCGGGATACGGCTGCGAGAACGTCACCACTGCGACCTTGCCGCCCTCCACCGACTGCACGCCGGTGATCAGGTCGTAGCCCGCCGGGTCCACCACACCGGGCTGACTGACCATCTGGCGCCACAGGTACCAGAAGTCGTCGGCGCCGATGGGGGCGTTGTCCGTCCACTGCGCCTCGGGGCGGATCTTGTAGGTGATGGTGAACGGGTTCTGACTGGTGACCTCGGCCGATTCCAGCAGCGTGGTGTCCAGTTCCCAGCGCGACCCGGTCGGAGACTTCGGGTCCGGAACCGGCCGGAACGAGCTGGGCAGAACCAGAGAACTGATGGCCGCGTTGACCGGTGACTGATCGGACAGCAGGTGCGGGTTGAAGCCTGGGCCGATGGAGTCGATGGCCATGATGATCTGCGTCGCGCGGGGCGGCGGCGGGGTCGTCGTCTCCGTGGTGTCGGTGCTCTGCGGGGCCGGCGGCGGGCTGACGGTGCAGGCCGTCGCCAGCAACAACGTCGAGGTCAGCGCGCCGGCGACGGAGCTGAGGCGTCGCAGGGTCGTCGGCACGTCCTTCAGGGTATCGGCCGGTCTAGCCGCGGGCCTTGGCGCGAGAGCGGCTCCGGGCCCGGGTGGTGGCGTCCAGCTCGACCTTGCGCACGCGGACCACCTCGGGCGTCACCTCTACGCATTCGTCTTCGGCGCAGAACTCCATCGCCTGCTCCAGACCAAGCTCGAGCGGACGGGCCATGGTCTCCATCACGTCGGAGGTCGACGAGCGGATGTTCGTCAACTTCTTCTCGCGGGTGACGTTGATGTCGAGGTCTTCCTGCCGCGGGTTGATGCCGACGACCTGGCCCGCGTAGGTGTCCTCACCCGGTTCGACGAAGAATTGGCCGCGGTCGGCGAGCTGGATCATGGCGAACGGCGTGATGGTTCCGGTGCGGTCGGAGACAAGGGACCCGGTGTGGCGGGCCCGGATCTCGCCGGCCCACGGCCGGTAGCCGTCGAACACCGCGTTGGCGATGCCGGTGCCGCGCGTCAGCGTCAGGAAGTCCGTCCGGAAGCCGATCAGCCCACGGCTGGGCACGATGAAGTCCATCCGGACCCAGCCCGCGGCGTGGTTCGTCATCTCCTCCATGCGGCCCTTGCGGCCGGCCATCAGCTGCGTGATGGCGCCGACGAACTCCTCGGGGCAGTCGATGGTCATCGCCTCGAACGGCTCGTGCAGCTTCCCGTCGATCGTGCGGGTGACCACCTGCGGTTTGCCGACGGTCAGCTCGAAACCCTCGCGGCGCATCTGCTCGACGAGCACGGCCAGCGCGAGCTCGCCGCGGCCCTGCACCTCCCAGGCGTCGGGGCGGCCGATGTCGACGACGCGGATCGACACGTTGCCGACCAATTCCTGGTCCAGCCGGCTCTTGACCATGCGGGCGGTGAGCTTGTGGCCGGAGACCTTGCCGGCCAGCGGCGAGGTGTTGGTGCCGATGGTCACCGAGATCGCGGGTTCGTCGACGGTGATCCGGGGCAGCGCGTGCGCATGCTCGGGGTCGGCCAGCGTGTCACCGATCATGATCTCGGGCATGCCGGCGACGGCGACGATGTCACCGGCGATGGCCTCGTCGGTGGGACTGCGGTCGACGCCTTCGGTGGCCAGCAGTTCGGTGATCTTGGCGCTGGTGATGACGGGAAGCCCGTCGACCTCACGCATCCACGCCACCTGTTGGCCCTTGCGCAGGCGGCCGTTGTAGATCCGGATCAGGGCGAGGCGGCCGAGGAACGCCGACGCATCGAGGTTGGTGACCAGGGCCTGCAGCGGCTTATCGGCATCGCCGCTGGGCGGCGGGATGTGCTCGAGCAGCACGTCGAACAGCGGATCGAGGTTGTCGCCTTGCGGGATTTCACCGTTGGCAGGCTCGACGGTGCTGGCCACGCCCGCGCGTCCCGAGGCGTAGAGCGTGGGCAGGCCCAGTGCCTGCTCGGCGGCCTTTTGCAGCCTCGTCGTCGAGGTCGGAGGCGACGTCGAGCAGCAGATCGTGGCTGTCCGAAACGACCTCGGCGATACGGGCGTCGGGGCGGTCGGTCTTGTTGACGACGAGGATCACCGGCAGGTGCGCGGCCAGCGCCTTGCGCAGCACGAACCGGGTCTGCGGCAGCGGGCCCTCGGACGCGTCGACCAGCAGCAACACGCCGTCGACCATGGACAGCCCACGCTCGACCTCACCGCCGAAGTCGGCGTGTCCCGGGGTGTCGATGACGTTGATGACCGTGACCGTTCCGTCCGCGTTGTGACGGTGCACCGCGGTGTTCTTGGCCAGGATGGTGATGCCCTTTTCCTTCTCGAGGTCACCGGAGTCCATGATGCGTTCGGTGGAGTCGTCGCCGCGATGGGTCAGGGCACCGGACTGCCGCAGCATCGCGTCGACCAGGGTCGTCTTGCCATGGTCAACGTGAGCCACGATGGCGACGTTGCGGAAAAGGGGGGCGACATCCACGTCGCACAGTGTGGCAGTCTGGCGGGTCGATCACGAAAACGAGAGACCCAGACCACTTGAAGGCCAGCAAGCTCGTCGACCTCAAACCGAAGAAGAAGTGCTGCCGCAGCAAGCCGCGGTGTACTCGCTGCCCGGTCGTCCTCCACCACGTCCGCAAGGCCGAACGCAACGGTCTGCGCGGCAAAGAGTTGACGAAGGTGTTCAAGCGGGCGCGTCGTACCTGACCACGGACAGGCAATCCACAGGTGAACGGACAGGCCGCTCCAAGCTTCCGCGCATAGCGTCCTCGCCCATGCCGCTCGAAGAGGTCTTCACCATCGGAGTCATCGCCGTCCTGGCGACTGCCACGACCGCTGCGATCTACCTCGGATTGCTCAATTGGATGGGCGCCTTCTACGTGGTGCGGTGCGCGGCATGCCACCACCTGACGTTCTCGTCATCGAACCGAGCGCAGGAGTCCTGCCCGCACTGCCGTCATCCCGGTCTTGATGCATCCGATCCACTCGCTGCGCCACTCCGGCGTGCACGTGGTGAACGACGGATTGCGTTACTGAACGGTCGCCGCAAGGGCTTTGGTGAGATCCGGGAGCCATTCCCGGTCGGCGGGCACCCACGGCAGGCCGGCGAGTTCGTCGACCCCGATCCACCGCAGCGCGCGGTGGTCGTTGGGGTGCAGCGCGCCGCCGGTCTGCGTGACGCGGTAGGCGCGCAACGTCGTCGTCGCATTCAATGCGACATCGGCGCCGAGGCGGGACCCGACCGTCACCTCGACGCCGAGTTCCTCGTGGAGTTCGCGGGCCAGCGCGGCGGCGTCACTCTCCCCCGCGGCCACCTTTCCGCCGGGCAGCTCCCACAGACCGGCCAGCTCCGGCGGACGGGCCCGTTGGGCCACCAGCAGCATGGAATCCGAGATCAGCGCACCGGCGACGACGATCTGGTTTGACATCGCCGGCCGACGGTATACCGTCGGGATCATGGCTGTGTTATCGGACGAACAAGTAGACGCCGCACTGCCCGACCTCAACGGCTGGGAGCGCTCCGAGGGAGCCATCCGCCGGTCGATCAAGTTTCCCAGTTTCATGGACGGTATCGAGGCAGTACGCCGGGTGGCCGCGAAGGCCGAGGAGAAGGACCACCACCCCGACATCGATATCCGTTGGCGGACCGTGACTTTCGCGTTGGTCACCCATGCCGCCGGCGGAATCACGGAGAACGATCTGATGATGGCTCGGGAGATAAACCTGCTCGTCGGCGGCTAAAGGCGATCCACGCCAGCGTCCCAACCGTCGCGACGATGTAGATCAGGCCGGCCCAGGCCAGGTACCACGGCCGGCTGATCTCCCAGATGGTCGGCTGGGCGAAGCTCAGCAGCCAGGGCGGCCCGATCACGGCCATGCCCAGCCAGCCCCAGCCCAGAATCCGTGCGCCCATTCGTTCCCGCAGCGGGCCGTGCAGCAGCCAGATCATCAACGGAATCAGCCACACCCAGTGATGGGTCCACGAGATCGGCGACAGCAGCAGCCCGAACAGCTGCACGACGACGATCGCGCCCAGCCGGTCAGTCGCGCCACCGACGGCCCGCCACGCCAGGAGCGCCAGCACCGCAGTGACGGCGATAGCGGCCAGCACCAGCGGTCCGTAGCCCGCGTCGTGGCCGAGAATGCGCGAGATGCCGCCGCGCCAGGACTGATTGAACGACGTGCCGATCGGTCCGACCCGGGCTGCGTCGCCGAGTAATTCGGTGAAGTAGTAACGGGTTTGGTCGCCGACCACCAGCGCCGAGACCGCCACCGTGCCGAAGAACACCACCGCCGAGAACACAGCGGCCCCCCAGCGCCGCGCGCCGACGAAGTACAGCCCGGACACTGCGGGCGTCAGCTTCACACCCGCGGCGAGCCCAACGAGCAGCCCCGACAGCCACCACCGCGTGCTGTAGACCGCGTACAACACGGCCAGCACCAGCAACACATTGATCTGGCCGTAGTCGAACGTGCTGCGCAGCGGTTCGAGCCAGATCCCGACGGCCGTCCACAGCATCGCGATGCGCCGGTCACCGTTTCCCAGCAGGCGTTGGCTGATGCGCACCACACCGTAGAGCGCCGCGATGATGCCGAGTTGCCAAGCCAATGCGAGGAATCCGAACGGCAACAGGTGCAGCGGGTAGAACACCACGGCCGCGAACGGCGGATAGGTGAACGGCAGCGGGAAGTCCGGCGTCTGGTCGGCGTAGACGTAGTCGTACAGCGAACCCGGTTGATCCAACATCGCGGCGCCGCCGACGTACACATGCAGGTCGACGAAGTTGGCGCCGTTGGGCACGAGGTATGTCCACGCGAGCCGCGCCGCGATGCTGAGCGCCAACAGCAACGGCGCCAGCGTCGTCAATCGAAGTGGCGTAGCGGTCTGCGAGCTCGTGTCTATTCATCGACTCTAACGAGCGTTGACGTCCTCCCCGCAGTGAACTGCGGGGAATCCTCGTGCTGGCCGGCTGTCTCGATAGGCGCTCATGCGGCTATCGCCGTGGGCTGGTCGGCAGTGGAGGTTCGTGCCGAGCGGCTCTGTCGCATCACGGCTTTGGCTTTACGCCTGGCGTTGATGCGCGCCACTGACCTCCGCGAGGGCGGATGTCTGCGGCCTCGCCGCTTACGTGCTAATGCACTACGGCTGGACTTCGGCGACTCATCGACGTCCTGACGATGCAGCCAACCCTGGTTGGCTGGCTGCAAGTCCAGCCGATCGACCCCGTCGGCCTGGGTTCGGACGTGCAGTCCGAGGTAGGCCGAAAACAGGTCTCGATCCTCTGTGATGCCACACCCGCAACGATGCACCCGTTGCGAGAGCGGCTTTTTCTCACGATTCCCGCACAGACACGATTGCGACAGGGCGGTGGTTCTCGGGTTGTATTCGTAGAGACGCTGCCCGCCGGCGCTTTCAGCCTTGCGGCGCATCATCTCCACCAGTAACCCCGGCGCCCGGTCGCGCACACTGCGCGGGAAGTTCTTCTGCCACGACACATAATCCAATCGCTCACAGGCGATGTCGGTGCCGTGGCCCAACAAGCGGTTGCCCAGCGCCCCATGCAGGGACTTGCGGTGCTCGGCCAGGCGACGATGCAACTCGGCCACCCGCACCATCGTCTGCCGGGCCGCATGGGACCGCTTCCAGCCACACCGCCCCGACACGTGGGTGCCGTCCGGCTTGAAACAGTCCGGTGATCCGGCGCGGTGCTGGCGATCCAGATGCCGCTGCGCCCGACGTAGCCGCCTCGTGTCCAGCCGGATCGCATCGGCCAGCGGCTCCACCCAGCCCGACCAGCTCCCATCGACACACTGCACGGCCACCGCGATCTGCGACGGTCCCAGGTCGAACGACACCCTCCCGACGCCGACCGGATGCCGCCGGGTCGGGTGCCCATCGCAGACCAGTTGCATGCGGTAGGTGTCGGCACCGTTGATCACCGTGCGCACGATCCGCGTCGACAGGACCTTGCCCGCGGCGATCAACGCCTCGATCTCGGCCAACTCTGTCTGCTGTTCCTTCCCGCGCCGACCCGACACCGCCGCCGCCGCGATCGGCACCACGAACCCCGCACCCCACTGCAAACCGATCAACCCTCCAGCCTCATCGGTTTTCGGGCGCAGTGCACCGTGGCCGTCTTTGGCGGCCAGCGAATGCAACCCACGCTTGGATGACTTGAACCGCGGCTTGCCCTTCCGGCCCACATGCCACTGGCTGACCGCATCAAACGCCCGCGCGCCCAAGTTCTGGGTTTCCTGGGCGGGCAGGTGTTCACGCACCCAGGATTTCCGCAGCGACGACGCGAACGACTGCGCGGCATCCGCGGTGAACCCGTGCGCGGTCTCCACCGACCGAAACGCCGCCCGCCGAACCTGACGCTCGGCCGGGCTACGGTGCGGCAACCCTCGGGCGCTCTCCCACGCCGGATCGGCCTTCACCGCCTGGCTCCGCCCGATGAATTCACCCAGCACCGCGTTATACACCCGCACACCAGTGAAAAACCGGATCCCAATCTCGCGGCACTGCATGCCCGTCGGGCGCAAGGGCCACGACCGCACATGGGTGGGTGCGCCCTTGGCCCGCTTACGCGCCCGCGGCTTCCGCACCGGCGCAGCTGCCGGTATCGGTGTCGGTGCCATGCGGTAAGCCTTAGCCACACCGCAACCGTAGAGGTGACCACTGACACCACGACCTACCGCCGCAACCGGCACAGCGTGTCGCTGTTACACGCCCACCTGGTGTTCGTAACCACATACCGCAGACCGGTGTTCACCGATGCGATGCTCACCTACTGCGAGCACACCATGCGCGCCGTACGCGCCGAGCTCACCGTCGAATCGGTGGAGTTCACGGCGAATCCGACCATCTGCACCTGCTCGTCGCGTACCCGCCCACGCTGGCGATTTCTGTTCTGGCCCAACGCTCAAAGGCCGCACCGCCTACACCGTCCGGCGCGAGTTCACCGGTGCCTGTGTCCGCGCGCGCATGCGCGGCCACCTGTGGTCGCCGTCCTACTTCGCCGTCTCCTGCGGCGGCGCACCCCTGTCGATCATCAAGCAATACATCAACGGACAGGCCCGACCACGCTGACCGCCGGGCGACGCCCGCCGACACGGGATGGGCTAACCCCGGACTGAAGTCCGAGGCTTCCGCCCAAGATCTCGGTCACCATCAGCCGTCGCTCCCGTAACGGTTCCATAAACGCCACACGTGTCACAGCAGTAACTCCAGTAACCCGGCTAGCTTCGGGCGCAGGCGTGCCTTCAACGGATTGGAAAATCATGCACAGCACCGGAAAATTGTTTGCTTCCACGATGATTGCGGCCGCGGGCGCGATCTCGGCCGCGCTGGCGCTCAGCGCTACTGCGACGGCCGAACCCGCGCCTGCCCCCCCGGCCCCGGCGGTCCCGGGTCTGCCGTTCATCCAACAACTTGCGTCCAACCCTGCTGCCGCGTCGCAACTGATGCAGGGCCTCACCTCGATGCTGGCCGGTGCTCAAACCACGCCGACGGCAGCGGCCGCGCCGGTTACTCCGCCGCCTGCCGCGACCGCGTCGGTCACGCTCCCGCAGACCCCGGCGGCGTTGCCGGGTACCGCTGCGGCTGCCCCGGTGTCCGCCCCGGCAGCGGCTCCGGCATCGACTCCGGCGATCGCTCCGCAGAACTTTTTGCCACAGGGAGAGATGACCGTCCCCTCTGTGCCGGGCCTTCCGGTGCCGCTGCCGCAATCGGTTTCGTTCCCGGGTGATCTCGCGGCATTGATGCCCGCCGGCACACCATTGGCGAACCTGGTACCGAAGTCGACCCCCGCCGCGGCGGCTGCCCCTGCCGCCGCTCCGGCTGCTCCTGCCGCCGCTCCGGCTGCTGCGGCAGCACCGGCGGCTCCGGCGGCGCCCACTGCGGGTGTGGCACCGGTGCTGTTGCCGCTGTCGGCTCTGCCCTGACGGCGGCGCTCACTCACGACCTCCACAACCAGGCATAGGAGAGTCATGTCATCCACCAGGTTTTTCGCTTCTGCCGCTGTTGCGGTCGGCTCGTCGGCCGCGATGGTTTTCGGCGGCATGAGCGGCGTCGCCAACGCGGAGCCCGCGCCGGTCCCGATCGACGGCCTGCAGGCACCCGGCCTGTCGGCCGTGCAAGGCATCGGCCCGGCCATCCAGCAGGCCGCCGCCGATCCGACCAACGCCGCCTCGATGCTGATGGCCGCCGCGGCGGTGTTCGCCGGTGACGCTGCGGCACCGCCGGATTCGAGGAATGTCGCGACGGCGGTCAACCAGTTCGTCGCGCACAACCCGGCTGCCGGTGCCGTGCCGGGTGCGGAGGCACACCTGCCGCCAGGTGTTAACCCGGCCCACGCCGTCGGCCCCGTGCCGGAGGCTGCTCCCGCTCCAGAGGCCGCGCCGGTGGCCGCACCTGCTCCCGCTCCGGAAGCTGTGCCTGTTGCCGCGCCGGCGCCCGCACCCGAGGCGGCTCCCGGCCCGCAGTTCGGTCCGGACGCTCCTCCCACGCAGGACTTCCTGTACCCGTCGATCAGCAACGGGTGCCTGAAGGACGGCGGCAACGTGTTGGCGACGGCGATCTCAGTTGCGGGCCCGGCCGCCATCCCGACGCCCGGACCGGGTCCCGGCCAGACCGCCTACGTGTTCACCGCGGTGGGCACACCGGGTCCGGCTGCCGAGCAGAAGCTGCCGCTGAATGTCACGTGGGTCAACCTGACCACCGGCAAGTCGGGCAGCGCGACACTCCAGCCGCGATCGGACATCAACCCGGAGGGCCCGACGACATTGACGGCGATCGTCGACACCGGCTCGGGCAGCATCATGTCGACGATCTTCGGTCAGGTCACCACGACCGAGAAGCAGTGCCAGTTCATGCCGACCATCGGCTCGACGGTCGTGCCCTAGCCTTCGTCTTCCGCGATCGACCGCGTTTGTACGTCGACACGCCGCGAAGTCACGTACAAACGCGGTCGTCCCCAGCTTCGCGTGGGCCCACGCGCAGAAATCAGTAGGCCATGAAGAGGATGGCGTCCCGGTCGTACTCGCGGCCGGGGTGCTTCTCGGAGAGGTGAGCCTGGGCCTTCTCGACCAGGTCGTCCTCGTCCTCGCCGGAGATCGCCTCGCCGCACGGGCAGTTCAGATGGGTCTTCATATCTTCACCATCGCATATGTCGCGACGATGGTGTCGATGGATCTCTCGACGGGCAACCGGTCGGCGCCTAGCCCCAAATTCCGCTGGCGTGTCTCTACCGCAGATGGGCGGTGTCGTGAGACCTTGAATTTGTGACCGTGACGCTGGGTTACGCCACTGCCAGCAACGGCGAGCAGAATCTCGAACGCCAGCTCGCCGCGTTGGTAGCTGCCGGCGTGGATCAGCGCCGGATCTTCACCGACAAGCTGTCCGGTTCGGCCGACAAGGTGAGGGCCGGTCTGCACGCCATGCTCAGCTACGCACGCTCCGGTGACACCGTCGTCGTGGTCGCGCTCGACCGGCTGGGGCGATCGGTCGCCGAGGTCACTCAGACCGTCGCTGACCTCACCGAACGCGGTATTGCGCTGCGGGCGTTGAAAGAAGGTCTGGACACCGCCACGGCGACGGGCCGCCATGTCGCCGCCATCCTGTCGGCGCTCGCCGAACTCGACCTCGAGTCCCGCCGCCAGCACCACTAGGCCACCGCGGTCGATTCCAGCGCCGAAACTGCGCACAGATCGGGAAATGGCGCGATTTCACGATCTCCCAGCAGTCTCGAGCAGTGCCTAAGCCTTGGCGGCCTTCGCTGCCGCCTTCGCCTGCTTCTTGAACGAGCGCACCCTCTCCAGCGACCCGGGATCGACGACGTCGGCCACCGACATGAACGAACCCGCCTTGCCGTAGTCGCCCGCGGCCTCACGCCAGCCCTTCGGTGTCACCCCGTACTGCTTGCCCAGCAGCGCAAGGAAGATCTTCGCCTTCTGCTCGCCGAACCCGGGCAGCCCCTTGAGCCGACGCAACACCTCGCGCCCGTCGGGATCGCCGGCGGTCCACATCGCCGCGGCGTTGCCGTCGTACTGGTCGACGATCATCTGCGCCAGCGCCTGGATCCGCTTCGCCATCGACCCCGGAAACCGGTGCACCGCAGGAGTTTTCGAACACAACGCGGCGAACTCTTCTGGGTCGTAGTCCGCGATCTCGCGTGCGTCGACACCGCCGATGCGGTCGGCGATCTTCTTCGGCCCGGCGAAGGCCGCCTCCATCGGGTACTGCTGATCAAGAAGCATGCCGACCAGCAGCGCGAACGGATTGGACTCCAGCAGCGCGTCGGCCGCCGGATCTTGGACAAGCTGCAGTTTTGCCACGTCGCCAGTTTAAGGTGACCCCAACCTGGTGAGGTGACAGCGGACGCGAGGAGCACAAACAAACAGATGTCGGGCGAGCTCGCGATAGCGCTGGCGGCGCTGTTCGTGGCGGCAGTGGCCGCCGCGGTCATCGCGGTGCGCACCCGCCGCGTGGTCGCCACCCCGACCGAACGCGCCGTGCACGCCGCGCTGAACACCGCGTCGCTCGCAGCCCGCGCGCTGCGCCGCGGCCTGGACACCGACTCCGCTCAGACCGCCGCGCCGTTCCTGCGCGGGCTGACCGGAACCGACGGCGTCGCCCTCTTCGACGGCGACGGGGGGCTGCTGGCCAAGGACCCGGCAGAGGATCCGATCTGGGAACCGGACGTCAACGACGCGGGCGAACACGCCGCGCGCGAGGCGATTTCCGGCCAACGCCGGGTGCTCACCCGCGTCAAGTCGTCGGCCGTCGTCGCCCAGCCGCTGCTCACCGAGAACAGCGACGCGCTCGGCGTCCTGGTGGTGGTGACCACCCGCTCACCCGCGCCCGGGATGCTCGGCGCCGTCGGCGAGGTCGCCCGCTACGCGGCCAGCCAGATCGAACTCGCCGAGCTCGACGCGTCGCGCGCCCGCCTCGACCGCGCCGAGGTGCTGGCGCTGCGAGCCCAGATCAGCCCGCACTTCATCTACAACGCGCTCAACACGATCGCCTCGTTCGTGCGCACCGACCCCGACCGCGCCCGCGAGCTCATCCTCGAATTCGCCGACTTCACCCGCTACTCGTTCCGCGCCGCCGGGCAGTACACGACGCTGGCCGAGGAGCTGCGCAACATCGACCGCTACCTCAACCTGGAACGCGCCCGGTTCGGCTCTGCGCTGAAGGTCCGCCTCCAGGTGGCACCCGAGGTGCTCAACGTCGTCGTGCCGTTCCTGGCGCTGCAGCCCCTGGTGGAGAACGCGGTTCGGCACGGATTCGCCGGCCAGGGCGGTGGTTCGGTCGAGATCATCGCCCGCGACGAGGGCTCCGACTGCGTCATCACCGTCGAGGACGACGGTGTCGGCATGGATCCCGAGACACTGCGCGCCGGCCCCGGAGATGCCCTGGGCGGTGACGGATCGGGGGACGCCGGGCACTCGGCCCACGTCGGGCTGACCAATGTCGACCATCGGCTGCGCGGCGCGTTCGGAAACGACTACGGTCTGGTGGTCGAAACGGCGATCGGCGCGGGCACCAAGGTCGTCATGCGGGTACCCAAGTTCCGGTCCGGCGTTCGGGCAAGCGGAGGTGCGTTCGGGTGAGCAAGCTCTCGGTGCTCGCGGTCGACGACGAGGCGCCCGCGCTGGACGAATTGGCGTACCTGCTCGGCCAGCACGCCGACATCGGCGAGGTGTACCGCGCCGGCGACGCCACCTCCGCGCTGCGCGAACTCAACGGCCGCACCATCGACGCGATCTTCCTCGACATCAACATGCCCGGCCTGTCCGGCATCGAGCTCGCCGGCGTGCTGGGCAACTTCTCGCACCGGCCCCTCATCGTGTTCGTCACCGCTCACGACGACAAGGCCGTCGCCGCGTTCGACGTCGGCGCCATCGACTACCTGCTCAAACCCATCCGCCAGGACCGCCTGGACGAAGCGGTGCGCCGCGTGATGTCCGGCGCGCTCGGCCGAGCCGGCCGCGCCGCGGCCGAGGCCGACGCCGACTCCGACGTGATCCCCGCCGAGCTCGGCGGTGTCACCCACCTGGTGCCGAGGGACAGCATCGGCTGGGTGGAGGCCGAGGGCGACTACGCCCGGCTGCACTCCGCGTCCGGCTCACACCTGGTGCGGATTCCGCTGAGCACACTCGAAACCCGTTGGCGTGACCGGGGATTCCAACGCGTGCACCGGTCCTACCTGGTGGCGCTGCGCCTGGTGACGGGACTGCGCACCAGCGAAGGCGCGGTGCTGGTGCGACTGCGGGCCAACGGCGCCTCACCCGCCGTGGAGCTGCCGGTGAGCCGGCGCCAGGCCCGCGAACTGCGTGACCGGGTGGTCCGCGACCCGATGCGCAACCTGAGGCCCGATGACTAGCGGCGAGCGCCCGCAGCGGCAACGCGTCGTGCTGGCGCACCGTCGCGGCGCGCGGATGGTGCGCACCCGGGTCGAGGTCCAGGAACAGACCCAGGTCGGTGACGCGCTGGTGCGCGGTCTGGTCCGCGCCCAACTGGGGCTGGCGCTGCGGCTGGCCGCCGTCGTGGTCTGCACCGTCGGCGCAATCCCCTTGCTCAACGCGGCTTTTCCCGATCTGGCGGCGCTGGCCGTGTTCGGCATCCGGCTGAACTGGCTCATTCTGGCGGTGGTGGTCTATCCGCTGCTGTACGGGGTGGGACGGCTGTACGTGCGGCTGGCCGAACAAGGCGAGCGCGACTTCGTCGGCGTGGTCGAGGGCGAACCGTGACCGGTTCACCGTTGACCGCGGCCGCGCTGCTTGCGGCGGCGGTGGCAACCGTCGCGATCGGGGCCTACGGAGTTCGGCTGTCCCGCACCACATCCGACTTCCTCGTCGCGTCGCGCACCGTCGGCCCACAGTGGAACGCCGCCGCCATCTCCGGCGAATACCTCTCGGCCGCATCGTTTCTCGGCGTCGCCGGCCTGATCGCCAAGTACGGGGCCGACGCGCTCTGGTACCCGGTCGGCTTCACCGCCGGATATCTCGGGCTGCTGCTGTTCGTCGCCGCGCCGCTGCGCCGGTCGGGCGCCTACACCGTTCCGGACTTCGCGGAGTTCCGGCTCGGCTCGGCGCGGCTGCGCAAGGTCGCGATGTTGGTCGTCGTGGTGATCTGCGTGTACTACATCGTGCCGCAGTATCAGGGCGCCGGGCTGGCGCTGAAAACCCTTCTGGGGCTGCCGGTTTGGATCGGGCCGCTGGTCGTCGGCGGAATCGTCATCACCAACGTGGTGGCGGGCGGAATGCGGTCGATCACGTTCGTGCAGGCCTTCCAGTACTGGCTGAAGCTGACCGCGATCGCCATCCCCGCACTCGCGCTGCTCGGGCTGTTCTTCACCGACCGCGGCGAACTGGGCGGCCCGCTGCCGCCGATCGGTCAACCAGCACACGACGGTCGCGATCGAAACCGACGTCGTGGTTGAAGGTCGCCGAGCCGGCAGGCATCACAGTGTCGGGCACGCTCGACGGCAGGCACCTCGACGGCGCACCGATCCCGTCGGCCGGCGAGCACACGCTCGGCGCCGGCACGACGCTGACGCTGGCCGCGGGAGCGGCCACGCCGGTGGTGGCCGGTACGCCCAGCACCGGCGACGACTGGATCGCGTCCGGCGGCGGGCTCGGTGGCGGCCATCCGCTCTATCAGGTGCTGTCGATCATCGTCGCGACATTCTTGGGCACCATGGGACTGCCGCACGTGCTGGTGCGCTTCTACACCAATCCCGACGGGCGGGCCGCGCGGCGTACCGCGCTGGCCGTGATCGCGCTGCTGTCGCTGTTCTACCTGTTTCCGACGCTGCTGGGCGCCTTCTCACGGCTGTACGTGCCGCGACTGCTGATCACCGGAACCGCCGACGCCGCAGTGTTGCTCGCGCCCGGCGCGGCCATCGGCGGAGCGGCCGGCCAGCTGCTGGCGGCGCTGGTCGCCGCGGGCGCCATCGCCGCGTTCCTGGCCACGTCGTCGGGGCTGTTGGTCAGCATCGCGGGCGCGCTGTCGACCGACGTGCTGCGTGGGCGGGTCCGCGACTTCCGGATCGCCGCGGTGGTGGGCGGGCTGATCCCGATCCCGTTGGCGCTGGCGACCTCGGGTTTGGAGCTGTCCCGCAGCGTGGGCCTTGCCTTCGCCGTCGCCGCGTCGACGCTGTGTCCGCTGCTGGTGCTGGGCATCTGGTGGCGCGGGCTGACGGCCTTCGGCGCCGCATGCGGCCTCGTGGTCGGCGGAGCTGCTGTCGGGCACGGCGGTCATCGTCGCCGTCGCAGGCGGCATCGACGACGACGTGCTCGGCGGCTGGCCGGCGGTGATGGTCGGCTACCCCGCCGCGATCAGCGTGCCGCTCGCCTTCGCGACGATGATCGTGGCCAGTCGGCTGACCCGCTCTGCGGTGCCGCTCGACGTCGCGCAGATCTTCGCCCGCATGCACGTGCCGGAACGGCTGGGCATGGGCATCGAGCGCGTGCCGCGCGGCGGCTGACGCGCCGCCGCCGTTCGTCGCCCAGCGATTCGACCGTTCACCGCATCGACCCCCGGCTTCACCGTCTCAGGCCTGGGAGCTGTGGGTTTGTGACCCGCATCTCAATTAGCTTCGGCGTTGAGCCGGTTCACACTCGGCGCGCAGGAGACCTAGGAGTTTCGGATGCCCCAAACCGAGCATCCGCATGCGGGAAACCCCCGTCAGCGGTCAAGAGTATCTGGCCGTGCAGGCCAGCCCCGAGTTCCAGGAATTGCGAAACAAGCTGCGCGGCTTCGTCTTCCCGATGAGCGCGGTATTCCTCATCTGGTACTTCGCCTATGTGCTGCTAAGCGTGTTCGCCACCGATTTCATGGCCATCAAGGTGTGGGGCGACATCAACGTCGGCCTGCTCATCGGCCTCGGCCAGTTCGTGTCCACGTTCATCATCACCGGGCTCTACGTCCGGTTCGCCAACCGTGAGCTCGATCCGCGCGCCGAAGCATTTCGGAACAAGCTGGAAGGCGGTGCGAAGTGAATTACCTTGCAGCAGAAGGCGCCGTCGGCAACCCGGCCGCAAACATCGGCATCTTCGCTCTCTTCGTCGCCGTCACGCTCTACATCGTCATCCGGGCCAGCAAGAAGAACGCCACCGCGACGGAGTTTTTCACCGCGGGCCGGGCGTTCACCGGGCCGCAGAACGGCATCGCGATCTCCGGTGACTATCTGTCGGCGGCCAGCTTCCTCGGCATCGCCGGCGCCATCGCGGTCTACGGCTACGACGGCTTCCTGTATTCGATCGGGTTCCTCGTCGCGTGGCTGGTCGCCCTGCTGCTGGTCGCCGAATTGCTGCGCAACGCCGGCAAATTCACGATGGCCGACGTGCTGAGCTTCCGGCTCAAGCAGCGACCGGTTCGGATCGCCGCGGCCACCACCACACTGGCGGTCTGCCTGTTCTACCTGCTGGCCCAGATGGCCGGTGCGGGCGGCTTGGTCGCGCTGCTCCTCAACGTCTCGGGCGACATCGGCCAGGCCCTGGTGATCGCGGTCGTCGGCGCACTGATGATCACCTACGTGCTGATCGGCGGGATGAAGGGCACCACCTGGGTGCAGATCATCAAGGCCGTCCTGCTGATCGGTGGCGCCGCGCTGATGACGATCATGGTGCTGGTCAAGTTCGGCATCAACTTCTCCGAGATCCTCGGCGCGGCGCAGACCGCGGTCTCCGGCTCCGACACCGAGGCGGTCGCGAGCCGCGACGTGCTGGCCCCGGGCGCCCAGTACGGCGCCTCGCTGACGTCGCAGATCAACTTCATCTCGCTCTCGATCGCACTGGTGCTCGGCACGGCCGGCCTGCCGCACGTGCTGATGCGCTTCTACACCGTGCCCACCGCCAAAGAGGCGCGCCGCTCGGTGGTGTGGGCGATCGTGCTGATCGGCGCCTTCTACCTGTTCACGCTGGCGCTGGGTTACGGCGCCGCGGCGCTGGTCGGGCCCGACACCATCCTGGCGGCCCCCGGTGCGCAGAACTCGGCCGCGCCGCTGCTGGCCTTCGAGCTCGGCGGGGTGATCCTGCTCGGCATCATCTCGGCGGTGGCATTCGCCACGATCCTGGCGGTCGTCGCCGGGCTCACGATCACCGCGGCGACGTCGTTCGCGCACGACATCTACGCCAGCGTGATCCACAGCCACAGGGTCACCGAGGACGAGCAGGTCCGGATCTCCCGCATCACGGTCGTGGTGCTCGGCATCCTGTCGATCGGGCTGGGCATCCTTGCCGCCGAGCAGAACATCGCGTTCCTGGTCGCGCTGGCCTTCGCGGTCGCCGCGGCCGCCAACCTGCCGACGATCCTGTACTCGCTGTACTGGCCGCGGTTCAACACCCGCGGCGCGCTGTGGAGCATGTACGGCGGCCTGATCTCGACGGTGGTGCTGATCGTGTTCTCCCCCGCGGTGTCGGGTGCGAAGACCGCGATGCTGCCGAACGTGGACTTCGCGTGGTTCCCGCTGGCCAACCCGGGCATCGTGTCGATTCCGCTGGCCTTCCTGTTGGGCATCGTCGGCACGCTGACGTCGCCCAACGATCGCGGCAACGCCGAAATCGCCGCCGAGATGGAGGTCCGCTCGCTTACCGGTATAGGCGCGGAAAAGGCAGTCGCCGCCCACTGACTGCCGCCGCCGCTCAGGTGGCGCCGCCGGAAACCCCCCGCCGGCGGCGCCACCTTTCACCGGCGGGCAAGTCTGAGGAATAGAACCGCCAGTCCCGTCGATATCATTCGATGTGCTCGATACGGCTTCACCCGAAAGCGCGCGTAACCGCCCGCCGTTTCTCGTTTCCGCCTGCTGGCCTACGCATTCGCGGCTGTCATGCTCGGCACCACGCTGCCGACGCCGATGTACGCGCTGTACGCCGAACGCATGCACTTCGCGGTCCTGACGACGACGGTGATCTACGCCACGTACGCCGGTGGCGTGCTGTTCGCGCTGCTGGCGTTCGGCCGCTGGTCCGACGCGGTGGGCAGGCGGCCGATGCTCGCGGCCGGGCTGGTGGCGGCGCTGGCGAGCGCGGCGGTGTTCCTGACCGCCGACTCCGTACAGCTGATGCTGGTCGGCCGGGTGCTGTCGGGCCTGTCGGCCGGCTTGTTCACCGGCACCGCGACGGCGGCCGTCATCGAGGCCGCGCCGCCGAAATGGCGGGGCCGCGCCGCCGCGGTGGCGACCGTCGCCAACATCGGCGGCCTCGGCGCCGGGCCGCTACTGGCCGGGGTGCTGGTCGAGTATGCGCCGTCGCCGTTGCACCTGACCTTCATCGTGCACATCGCGTTGGTGGTGCTCGCCGCGGTCGCAATCTTCGTCGTACCGGAAACCTCTCCTCGCACGGACGCCTTGGCGTGCAGCGGCTTTCGGTACCCAGTGAGGTCCGCACCGTGTTCGTCATCGCAGCGATCGCCGCGTTTGCGGGCTTCGCGGTCAGCGGGCTGTTCACCGCCGTGGCGCCGTCGTTTCTCTCCCAGGTGGTCGGTATCGACGATCACCTGGTGGCCGGGCTGATCGTCTGCTCCATCTTCGCCTCCTCGGCCCTGGCTCAGCTTGCGGCGACGGGGATCAAACCGGAGCGGGCGGTGGCGCTGGGCTGCGCGATTCTCGTCGTAGGGACGGTGATTCTGGCTGCGGCGCTGCACTTTTCGTCACTGCCCGGATTGATAGCGGCCGCGGTGGTGTCCGGCATCGGACAGGGCATCAGCTTCAGCCGCGGACTGGCCGCCGTCGTCGAGAAGACGCCGCCCGGCCGGCGCGCCGAGGTCAGCTCGACATACTTCGTCGTCGCCTACGTCGCGCTGTCGCTGCCCGTGGTCAGCGAGGGGCTGGCGGCCCAGGCCTTCGGATTGCGCACGGCTGGCGTCGGTTTCGCCATCGCGGTCGGGGTGCTGGCCGCCCTGTGTCTGGCCGCGATCCTGGTGCAGGAACGCCGCACGACCTAAGCCAGGAAACGCCCCACGTACGGCGCGAATCGCGCGCGCAATCGGTCCTCGTCCAGTCCGAACATCTCGCACGACGTCGCGACCCGGCCGAGCCTGCCCCGCTGATGGCCAGCGATGTAGTCGGCCATCGCCGACGCGGGACTCATCGGTCACCGGCTCGCCTGCAATGCGTAAACCTGTTCGGCCACACCGAGTTCGGATGCCATGAAGTCGTCGAAGCGAATGTCCAGCGAGCGCTCCGGCCCGATCACGTCACGCTCGCGGACCAGTGCGCACAGCATCAGTTCGAGGCGGTCGGCCCAGGTGGCGGCGATCTCCTCGACCGGCACCCGACTGCGGTGCATCCGCGCCGAGTACGTGATCATCGCGATCATCGACAGCACCACCGGCACCGGGTCGCGGTGAGTGAACACCACGACGACTCCGGGGAAGACGCGGTTCAGTACCGGCAGTTGCTCCAGGTGTTGCGGCGATTTCAGCAGCCAGCGCCGTCCCCCACGCAGGAACTGCAGCGCCTTGAGCTGCGTGGCGAGGTGCTCGTAATGCGTTGTCTGGTCGTGGGATAGGTAGTAGTCGCGCCACCGCGGCACGTGCGCGAGGGTCTCGAACAGCATCGTCGAGAAGTCGTTCGCCAGAAGCTGGATTTCCTCGTGGACGTGGTCGGTGGTCATCTCATGCATGAGCCGGAAATGCGGCATCACCACATCCAGCACCGCGACCGCCATATCCATCCGCATCCGGCGCGGATCCGGCTCGATTCCGGCCTCGACGGGCACCGGGAACGGCTCGACGCTCTCCCAATACGGCAGGGTGCGGAATGTGGACCCGGCGCCGAGCAGGTTGTGCAGATGCGTGGTGCCGGTGCGGGGCAGGCCCGCGATGACGACCGGTGGCAGCAGCTCGATGTCGTGGATCTCGGGGTGCCTCTTGAGGAGATCGGTGAGCAGCAGGCGGTTCTTGAGCAACTGCACCAATTGCGCGTAGAAGTTCACGACACCGGGCGCATGCATATCGGGGATCTCCTGCAACGCCGCGAGATACACGTCGAGCCGCTCCCGGTAGTCGTCGTCACCGAAGTCGTCGAGCCCGGTGTCGGCGCTGGCCTTGGCGTGCAGCGCCGCCGCATCGAGCCTGCAGTCGGGCGCCATCGACGCCATCACGTCGCGAATCTGTTGGGCCTCGGCGCTGAAGCGGGGACCCCCGAGGTCGTCGAGCAGGACGACATCTGCTGTGGTGTCGGTCACAGCGACTTATGTTACTCTGAGTTACGTAATGACGACAGACCTTGGCCGTCCCCGCGATCCGCGCATCGACAGTGCGGTCCTTCGTGCGACGGTCGAGCTGCTCGGCGAGACGGGATACGCCGAGCTCTCGGTCGACGCGATCGCCCGGCGGGCCGGCACCAGCAAGCCCGCGATCTACCGACGCTGGCCCAGCAAGGCGCACCTCGTACACGAGGCGGTGTTCCCGATGAGCGACGCCACCGAGCTGCCCGACACGGGATCGTTGGCGGGCGACGTGCACGAGATGATGCGCCGCACGCTGGCCGTGCTGACCACCCCGGCGGCACGTGCGGCGCTGCCGGGACTCGTCGGCGAGATGGCCAGCGACCTGACCTTGCACGCCGCACTTCTCGAGCGCTTCGGCGACGTGCTCTCGCGCGGTCTCACCGAGCGCCTTGCCGACGCCGTGGCGCGTGGCGAGGTCCGAGCCGAGGTCACCGCCGCCGATCTGGCAGAAGCGATCGCAGGCATTTCACTTCTGGCGCTGCTCACTCGCGGCGCGGCACTCGACGATGCGTGGGTCGAGCGGGCGGCCACCCTGATATTGAGAGGAATCAGCACTTGACCACTCACGAATCCACCGAGGCGTGGCGCGAATTGCTCGAAACCCTTGGTACCCTTGACCGTTCATTCCTCGAGGGCGACCGCGCGGTCACCGACGAACGGCACATCGCCGACGGCTACCGCATGCTGGCGACCACATTGGGCGTGGCACTGGACACCTATCTGTTCTCCGAGCCGAGCAGGCCGCAGTTCGTGGTGGTCAACACACCGTTCCGCCGCGACCGCCGCTGGGGCGGCGACAACACCGACGCGTATTACCACCTCTGCCCGGTCGATCCGGCGCGCCGCTATCGCATCAGCGGCAACAAGGGCGACAGCGTCTACTTCTCGGTGACCGCCTACAACGAACCGTCACCAGGCAGCTGGTCCGACCGGATCGTCGCCATCGTGCGCGACGACGACCTCGACATCGACGCGGCGGGCAACTTCTCGTTCGACCTCGGGCCGACGCCCGACGCGGCCGTGCTGATGACCCGCGACTATCAGGCCGACCCGCTGACCGGGCGCCCTGTCGCCTGGCACATCGAAGCGCTCGACGAGCCGACCCGATACGGCACGGTGACGCGGAAACCGCTGCGGCCCTTCGGGCCAGCGCCGCGTGGCTGCGCACCATGTTCGCGATCGTGCCGCTCGCCGTCGGCGCGCGTGTCGACGACGCGCATGCGCTCGGACACGAAACCGCCCAGGTTGCAAATCAATTCGCCGAGCCCTACCAGGTGCCCGACGCCAACTTCGGTTGGTCGGCGCGCGACGCTGCTATGCCTACGGCAGTTTCGTGCTCGACGAGGACGAAGCGCTCGTCATCACGCACCGCCCGCCGCAGTGCAGATTCTGGAATCTGGTGGTGTGGAACCAGTTCATGGCCACCCACAGCGTCACCGACGCGCGCAGCTCGATCAACGGCCACAGCGCCGTGCCCAACGCCGACGGCTCGGTGACCGTCGTCGTATCCCGCGGCATGACAGCGCATCCGAACTCGCTGACCACGCTCGACTATCCCCGCGGCAATCTTGCGTTCCGGTGGTTCCTTGCCGACGACGTGCCGGCGCGGCCAGAAGTGCAACTGGTGAAAGTTACGGACGCGCCGACAAAAGTTGAGGGGACAGGCCTGTACTGCATCGCGGTGATGCTCGCGGCGCTGGTCGCCGCGCGCCGGCTGGCTAGCCGCTCTTGCGACGGAACTCCCGGCGATGCTCGGCCGGCCCGTGCGGCGTCGGCTGCTTGAGTCCGGCGTCTTTGTGGTCTTCGGCGCTGGCCGTCCGGGCCTTCTTCCGTTCGAGCGCTTCGCGGAACTTGCGTTTGGTTTCGTCCTCGGGCTTGGCTCCCGAGATCTGATTCAGCCATGACCGCAGCGTATCGTGTCTACCGCATCCCCGGCGGCATCCCATATAGGTGCGAGATCGGCAAAGTGAGCAACACGCGCCGGTCGTCCACCATGGCCCGCCGGTAGTCGTCCCAGTCCGGATGCTCACCGGCGATATTGCGGTACAACGCGATCAATGCCTCGACCGTGTCGTCGGTCGGCGAGGCCGCGGGCGGCGTGAGGATCGCGTCCCCCTCGGCCACGGCGTATGCCCAGCCGTCGTCGGAGCTGACGTGGATCGACGCCCGCGGATCGCGTCGCAGATTGCGGGTCTTGGCCCGCGGCTCGGTGATCGAGGCCGCGATCGTGAGTTCGCGTGGGTCGAAGTAGTACGAGACGTTCGACAACTGCGGGCGACCGTCGCGTTTGATGGTCGCCAGCACGCCCAGCGAATTCCCGCTCAGCAGGGCCAACAGCTTGTCGTCGAATACGTCACGTCCCATAATCCGAGCGTACGTCGCTACGCTCGGGCCAATGACTGTGATCGACGGCAACACCCTGGAAGGCGTCTCGGCCACCACGCTGTGGACGCTGCGCAACCGCGGCACCGAGGCCAAGCGCTCCGACGGCGTGATCCGCGACCCCTGGGCGGTCACCCTGTTCGACACGATCTCCTACGACTACCGCAAGTTCGGCAAGCCCAACCAGTCGCACGGGTTGCGGGCGGTGGCCTTCGACGCCGCTGCACACGCGTACCTGACGACGCACCCGAAGGCGTCGGTGGTGGCGCTCGCCGAGGGCCTGCAGACCAGCTTCTGGCGCCTGGACCGTGCCGGGGTCGCCGCGAATTGACGTGGTACTCAGTCGATTTGCCGCCGGTCATGGCGCTGCGCGAACAGCTGCTGCCCCACGACGACCGGATCGTGGCGTTGGCCCAGTCGGCGCTGGATCGCAGCTGGATGGATCGCGTCGATTCCGGGCACGGTGTGTTCATCACCGCCGAGGGCCTGCTGATGTACCTGCTAGCCCGACGACGCGCTGGGCCTCATCCGCGACTGCGCCGCCCGCTTCCCCGGCGGACAGATGATGTTCGACTCGATCCCGCACTGGTTCAGCCGACGCACGCTGCAAGGGCTTCAAGCTGTCCGACCGCTACACCACCCCGCCGATGCCGTTCGCGCTGACGGCCGACGAGGGCCTCGCGCTGGCCGACACGATCCCCGGGGTGAGCGCGGCACGGGACATCCCGCTGCCACCGGGGCGCGGCGCCTTCAAGGTGGCCGCGTGGCCGCCGTTGGACCGCGTTGGCTTTCTGCGGCGCAACCGGCCCAGCATCACGCTCCTGGAGTTCGGCCGATGACTCGGTATGCGGCGTTTCTGCGCGGTGTGAACGTCGGCGGCGTCAACCTCAAGATGGCCGAAGTGGCCAAGGCATTCGAGGACGCCGGATTCACCCACGTACGAACGATTTTGGCCAGCGGCAACGTGCTGCTGGAAAGCCGTTCAGGGGTGGACGCCGTCAGAAAGAAGGCCGAGAAGGCATTGCGTGACACGTTCGGTTACGACGCCTGGGTGCTCGCCTACGACCGATCGACGCCGTGGCGGCGATCTCCGAGAGTTATCCGTTCGAGCGTGAGGTCGAAGGCCACCACTCGTACGTCACGTTCGTCACCGACGAAAAGGTGCTCGACGAACTCGCCGGGCTGGCCAGCAACGCCGGACCCGACGAGAAGATCCAGCGCGGCGAGGGCGTCGTCTACTGGCAGGTGCCCAGAACCGGGACGCTGGACAGCGTCATGGGAAAGACCATGGGCAAGAAGCGCTACAAGTCGTCGACGACGACGCGAAACCTCCGAACGCTCGAGAAGGTGTTGCGATGAGTTCCACGCCGACCGCCAAGGCGGATGGCACGGTCTTGACCGGCGTTTCCGAGACGGCGCTGCTGACATTGCAGGTGCGGGCACACGAGGCTCGCCGGCCGGATTCCATCATCGACGACCCGATGGCGATCCAGCTGGTCGACTCGATCGACTTCGACTTCGCCAAGTTCGGTTTCACCCGCCGCCAAGACATCGCCATGCGCGCGCTGGCCTTCGACAGGCGCATGAGCCGATACCTCGCCGACCATCCGAAGGCCACCGTGGTCGCGCTCGCCGAGGGGCTGCAGACCAGCTTCTACCGCCTTGACGCGGCCGGCGTCGGCGACGAATTCCAATGGCTCACAGTCGATCTGCCGCCGATGATCGCCCTGCGCCGCAAACTGCTGCCGCCGTCGGACCGCGTGCAGATGTGTGCGCAGTCGGCGCTGGACTTCAGTTGGATGGATCAGGTCGAGACCGAACACGGGGTCTTCATCACCGCTGAGGGGCTGCTGATGTACCTGCAGCCCGAAGAGGCCCTGGGGCTGATCGCCGAGTGTGCCAAGCGGTTTGCCGGTGGGCAGATGATGTTCGACCTGCCGCCGGCCTTGTTCGCGGCGTGGGCGCGCCGCGGCATGCGGACCTCGCTGCGCTATCGGGTGCCGCCGATGCCGTTCAGCCTGTCGGTGTCACAGGTGGCAAACCTGGTGAACACGGTGCCGGGCATCCGGGCCGTGCACGATCTGCCGATGCCCGCCGGCCGGGGCAAAGTCCTCAACGCGGTGGTGTGGACGGTGCAACGGATCCCGCTGCTCGATCCCGTGCGACCGGTGCTGACGCTGCTGGAATTCGGTTAGCCGAACGCCGTATCGATGTATTTCAGCGCCGCGGCCTTGTCGATCCCCAGGGACCGCGCCGCGGAGACGAAGGTGTGCGCCGCGTTCGCCATCGCGGCGTCGGCCGGATCCGCCCGAGCGACGAAAGTGCCGAAGCGGCCGCGGGTTTCGACAATTCCGGCGGACTCCAGCTCGCGGTATGCGCGGGCCACGGTATTGACCGCCAATCCGAGTTGCCCGGCCAGCTCGCGTACCGTCGGCAGTCGAGTACCCGGTGACAACCGGCCGTCACGCACACCAGAGATGATCTGGGTCCTGAGCTGGTCGAAAAGGGGGCCGGCAGCCTGCACATCGATGCGTACCCAATCCCCCAACTCGGCCACGTGCTTAGTATCGCCTAAACCCGCTACTTTGGTCATGTGCAAGTGACGGTCCTCAGTGGTGCGGGCATCTCGGCCGAGAGCGGCGTGCCGACGTTTCGCGACGTCGAAACGGGTCTGTGGGCCAAGGTCGACCCGTACGAGATCTCCAGCGCAGAGGGCTGGCGCGCGCATCCGGAGAAGGTGTGGGCGTGGTATCTGTGGCGGCACTACATGATGGGCTCGGTGCAGCCCAACAACGGCCATCGGGCCGTCGCGGCGTGGCAGGACTACGCCGACGTGCACGTCGTCACCCAGAACGTCGACAACCTGCACGAGCGTGCAGGCAGTCAAGCGCGTCTACCACCTGCACGGAAGTTTGTTCGAATTCCGTTGCGACAATTGCCAATCCGAGTATCGCGAAGAGCTGCCGGCCATGGCCGAGCCGGTGGCGGCGGTCGACCCGCCGCGATGCGCCTGCGGCGGGCTGATCCGGCCCAACGTGGTCTGGTTCGGCGAGGCCCTGCCCGACGACGCGTGGCAGCGCTCGGTCGACGCGGTGAGCAACGCCGACGTCGTGGTCGTGGTCGGTACCTCGTCGATCGTCTATCCCGCGGCGGGGCTGCCCGAGTTGGCGCTGGCCAGCGGCACTGCCGTCATCGAGGTCAACCCCGAACCCACCCCGCTCTCGCATAGCGCCACGGCGGTCGCTCCGCGAAACCGCGGCCACCGCGCTGCCGGGCCTGCTGCAGCGCCTGCCGGCCCTGCTCAGTTAGCGATTTGTGAGCGTGCAGCGGCGCTCAGCGCCGGTGCACTCCACAAATCGCACGTAGGCGGGCCGAACCGCGCGGCCGATCGCGAATTCCGCCACCGGCAGCGGCACCCACGCCGGAAACGTCCATTCGCGCCGGGCGCCCGACACCTGGAACCCGGCGCCGACGATGGCTCTCCTCGGTATGCCGATGGGTGTGGCAGTTGCCGAGCAGCCGCGGCCAGACGGTGGCGTCGGCGAGCTTCTGCAGCCGCGCGCGAGGTCCGCTGCTGGCGACGTGCTCGAGATAGCGAAGCTCGCCGCCCGGGCGCAGCAGCGAAAGCAGTTGCCGCAGAACATCATCCGGCTCTTCGATAGAGCACAGCACCAGCGAGCACACCACAGCGTCGAAGGGCTCACGCGGCAGTGAACTCCTCCACCGTGTCGCTGCTGACTGTGACCGGAACGGACGCGGTTTCGGCGGCCTGCCGCGCCAACTCGGCCAGCCGCCGCTCGGGCTCGACGCGCCACCACCTCGCTGACCGTCGACGGATAGAACGCGAAGTTGGTGCCGGTACCCGCGCCGACCTCCAGCACGCGGCCGGACAGGCCGGCCAGGTTCTCGCGCCGCAGCCGCTGGATCGCCTCGGTCTCGTGGGCGGACAAAAACGTCCACAGCCGCGCGAAGAACGGATTATCGACGGTGTTGCTCATTGGCCAGTCCCTTCAGTCGTGCCACGGTCTCCTGCGGCGAGGTCTTCGGCCCGATCAGCCCGGACACGATGTGCCCGCAGCACACCGCCCTCAACACCCGGTCGGCGAACTCCTCGGCGTCCCCCCACGGCAGATACGGCCTGGACAGGAGCAGGGCCGCCACGCCGTGGGCCGCCGCCCACAGCTCCAGTGCGTACGAAGTGGAATCCCCGGCCGGGTAGGTTCCCTCCGCCATCAACGACTCCACCGCGCTGCGCAGGTGCACGAACGCCGAGGTGTTCAGTGCCATGTCGACTTCGCTGCCGGGCCGGCCCTCACCCATGGTGGCGATGCGATACAGCTCGGGCGTTTCCGTGGCGAAGCGCACGTAGGCCAGGCCCTGCGCCCGCAGCACCTCGATCGCCGACGGTTGATCCGCTGCCGCCCGCTGCATCTCCTCGTCGAGCTTCTCGAAGTACCGCGCCGCACACCGCGTCCAGCAGCGCGTCCTTGTCGGCGAAGTGCAGATAGATCGACGGCGGCGTCACGCCGACGCGTTGCGCCACCGACCGGATGGACACGTCCTTGGCGTGGCCGGTTTCCAGCAGCAAGTCGGTGGCCGCGTTGAGGATCTCCTCGCGCAACTGCTCACCGGAGCCGCGCGCTGCGCGCCGCCGCTTGAGAGGTTGGACCGCCACGCTAGCCAGTGTCCGTCACGGAAGCCGCTGCGCGCTCCCGTTTCTCGAGCGCAGGCGGATCCTCGTCGTGCGACTCGCTGATGCCGATCCGCTCGTGTAGCCGGGCCAGCGGCTTGGGCGCCCACCAGTTCCACCGCCCCATCAGGTGCATGAAGGACGGCACCAGCATCATGCGCACCAGCGTCGCATCCGCGATCACCGCGAGCGTCAGCCCGACGCCGAACATCCGCATGAACGACACCTGCGCGGCGATCAGCGCGGCGAACGAGATGGACATGATCAATGCCGCGGCGGTGACGATGCGACCCATGCGGGCCAGGCCGAGCGCGACGCTTTCGTCGTTGTCCGCCCGAGCGGCTCCGGTCTGCAGCCAGTACTCGCGGATCCGCGACATCAGGTACACCTCGTAGTCCATCGAAAGCCCGAACGCGATGCAGAACATCAGCACCGGCATGTTGGCCACAATGGTTCCGGTCGGTGTGGTGCCCAGCGCCGCCCAAGTGGCCGTCCTGGAAGATCCACACAACTGCACCGAAGCGGCGGTCAGCGATAAGACGTTGAGCACCAACGCCTTCAGCGGTAACACCACGCTGCCGGTGAGCAGGAACAGCAGCACGAAGGTGATCGCCGCGATCACGCCGAGGACCAGCGGCAGACGCGAGGTGATCGCTTCTGAGCTGTCGCGGTTGATCTGCGCGATGCCGGTCATCTGCACCTGTTGGTCGGCCGGTGGTCTCACCGCGCGCAGCCGGTCCAGTTGGGTCTCGGAGGCGTCGGTGAACAGCGGTGCCGTGCTGCTCACCGTGAGGAATGCGCTGCCGTCCTTGACGGCCGTTGCCGCCGACGGTGGTCCGGCCGGGCGGCCGCCGACGAACGTACTGCCGGGCGCGGAAACCGACGTCACGTCGGGCACCTGCGACAGCTCGGCGGCGTAGCGGTCGAGTTCGGCAGGGGTGATCCCGGCGGTGTCTCGAATGACGACGACGACGTTCCTCGCGGCGTCGACGGCGAAGTTGTTGCGCTGTTCGTCACCGACTTCGCGCGCCGATGCGGACTCGGCAGCACCCGGTCGTCGGGGAAACCCCACTTGATGCCGAGGAACGGCGCGCCCAGCACCAGCAGCAGCGTGACGATCGCCAGTCCGATCGGAACCGCCCCGCGCATAACGAATTTCGTGGAGCGGTACCAGAAGGTCTGCTCGATCGGCTTGGGCACCGGCTCTGGTCGCCGCAAGATCCGGCGGGCCGAGCCGCCGCACGTCCAGCGAGTCCAGCCGGTCACCGAGCAACACGATCGCGGCGGGCGCCACCACGATGGCGGCGACGGCCGCGAACGCCACCACGGCGATCCCGGCATACGCGAACGACTTCAGGAAGTACATCGGGAACAGCACCATCGCGACCATCGACAGCGCGACCGTCATCGCCGAGAACAGCACGGCCCGGCCCGCGGTCGCCATGGTGCGCACCAGCGCGCGCTCGCGGTCCGCGCCCCCGGCCAGCTCGTCGCGGTACCTGCTGATGATCAGCAGGGTGGAGTCGATGGCCAGGCCAGGCCCATCGCCACGGTGAGGTTCAGCGCGAAGATCGATACGTCGGTGAAGAGGGTGATCGCGCGCAGCACGGCCATCGAGCCCAGAATGGCGAACACGCCGACCGCCAGCGGCAGCGTCGCGGCCATCAGCCCGCCGAACACCCACACCAACACCACGAAGCTCAGCGGGATGGCGATGGATTCCATCACCAGGAGGTCCTTTTCGGTCTGCCCGTTGATCTGGACGTAGATCATCGCCTCGCCGCCGGCGCGGACCGTCACGCCGTCGCGATCGTGCACCAGCCGCTCGGTCAGCTCCTTGGCGTGCTTCTGTGCGCCGGTCTCGCCGCCGGTGATGCCGGCGACGATCAACCCGGTTTTGCCGTCCTTGCTGACCAGCGCGGGAGCCGCGGGGGGCGGCGCGGTCCACGCCGAGGTCACGTCCACCACGTGCGGCGACGCCTGCAGTTGCGGTGGCGATGTCGGTGCCGACGGTCCGTGCGGCGGGCTGACTGCGCACCGTCCGGCGGACGTCACGCTGATCAACAGCTGCATGTCGCCCTGGCCGAACTTGTCGATCAGCATTCTGGAGGCCTGAGCGGACTCCGAGGTCGGGTCCTCGAATCCCCCCGCCGACAGGCTCTTCGCCACCGGAATACCGAAGATGCCGCAGGCCACCATGACGAGCGCTGCGACGGCGACAATCCGTCGAGGCGCGGCAATGGCCAGCAGTGCGATTCGTTGAAGCACGTCGCGTCCCTCCGGTCGCTGTTGGCTATCACCGGTAACTTATCAGCGATAACTTAGGTAGGTCAACGCGTCGCTACCTACGGTGAATACGGCGTAGGACCCCGAGATGTTCACTTGCGTTGGGCGCCGATGAATTTTGGGATCAACGCCGGTCTAGATGTTCATGACCGACATCCCACAGCGTTCTCACAGCCGAATAGGCTGCCGATCATGATCACCGACCAAGCGACCAGCCAGACCACCACGTCGTCCTCATTGACCGACACCGGCCTGTTGATCCTGCGCATCGGCGTCGGCGCGGCCATGCTCTACGCCGGCCTGCGAAAGGCCTTCGACTTCAACACGACTGTCGGCTTCATGGAAACGGGTGGCTGGAAGCTGTCCAGTTCGCCGCATTCATGGTCACGGCCGCCGAGACCGCGGGCGGAATCGGGCTGCTGCTCGGCCTGCTGACACCACTGGCGGCGTGTGCGGTGATCGCGGCGATGATCGACGCCTGGGCGGTCAACGTCTCGGCCGCCGCGTTCTGGTCCGACCCGTTCAACGCGCCGTTCATGTTCGCGGTCGGCGCGACCGCGCTGCTGTTCACCGGCGCGGGCGCGTACTCCGTCGACGCGAGGGTGTTCGGCCGCACGGGCTGGCCGGCTCGAATTGCCGTCGGTTTGCTGGTCGTGGCGGTCGCCGCGGCGGTGCTGACCTGGATCTTGCTGAACGGAACGAACCCGATCCACTTCACCGCACCGCCAGCGGCACCTACTGGCTAGAAACCTACCCGGAAGTAATAATTGCCACCATTTTCCGAATCGTGACTCAAAGTCCTCTTAATGGTGACCCCTACTGTCGAGTACATGTGGATCGACGACACCAGTGCTGATGTCATCAAGGTTGACTTCGAGGCGCTTTACCACGGAGATGTCCTGGTAGAGGGCGACACCTCGGAGCAGCTCGACGACGAGCACCCACTGCGCACAGCAGTCTGAGCAAGCGCGCGCCAGGCCGGCGCGCGCTCACCCGGGACAGTTTGCCCGCCAGGGCGGTTTGTCGATTCTCCCGTATTCCCTAAGCCACGTTCTCTTCGGCCGGCACCTCGAGCATGTCGCCAAGGCGGCCGGTGATCAGCTCTTCGGCCTCGTCGACGATGCGTGACACCAACTCCCCGACCGTCGGGATGTCGTTGATCAAGCCCATCGACGGTGCCCACCGACCAGATGCCCGCGTCGACATCGCCGATCTCGAACACCTTGTTGCCACGCACGCCGGCGACCAGATCCTTTACGTCGGGGAACTGCCCGCCGTTGTTGAGGATCTCGACGACCTCGCGCGACACCGTGTTGCTCGCCACCCGGGCGGTGTTGTGCAGCGGGCGGAAGATCAGCTCGGTGTCGAGCTCGGTGCCTGCGACGATCGCTTCCTTGACGTTCTGATGGATCGACGACTCGACCGTGCACATGAACCGGCTGCCCATATTGATGCCGTCGGCACCCAGCGCCAGCGCCGCCACCAGGCCCCGCGCGTCCGCGAAGCCACCGGACGCGATCATCGGGATGTCGATCTTTGCCGCGGCCGCCGGGATCAGCACCAGGCCCGGAATGTCGTCCTCGCCGGGATGACCGGCACATTCGAAACCGTCGATGCTGATGCCGTCGACGCCGAGGCTCTGCGCCTTGACCGCATGCCGCACCGAGGTGCACTTGTGCAGCACCTTGATCCCGTTCTTGTGGAACATCGGCAGGTGCGGCGCCGGGTTGGAGCCCGCGGTCTCGACGATCTTGATGCCGGCGTCGACGATCACCTGCCGGTATTCGTCATACGGCGGCGGGTTGATCGTCGGCAGGATCGTCAGGTTCACCCCGAACGGCCTGTCGGTCAGCTTCCGCGTCTTGGCGATCTCCTTCGCCAGATCGGCGGGCGTCGGCTGCGTCAGCGCGGTGAGGAAACCCAGTGCGCCCGAGTTAGCAACGGCCGCAACGAGTTCCGCGCGGCCCACCCACTGCATGCCGCCCTGCACGATGGGGTGCTCGACCCCGAAGGTCTCGGTGAACTTCGTCGTCAGCGTCATCAGCGCGGCGCCATCCGGATCGCGCCGTCCAGGCGGATCACCTCGCCGTTGAGCATCGGGTTCTCGACGATGTGCACCGCCAGCGCGCCGTACTCGTCGGGCTTACCCAGGCGCGACGGATGCGGCACCTGCTTGCCCAGCGACTTCGCGGGCCGGCTCGGGCAGCCCGCGCGAGCAGAGGCGTGTCGAACAGGCCGGGCGCGATGGTCACGACGCGGATCAGCTCACGGGCCAGGTCGCGGGCGATCGGCAGTGTCATCCCCACGACCCCGCCCTTGGACGCCGAGTACGCGGCCTGGCCAATCTGACCGTCGAACGCCGCGACCGAGGCGGTATTGATGATGACGCCGCGCTCCTCACCGACCGGCTCGGTCTTGGCGATGCGCTCGGCGCCGAGGCGGATCACGTTGAACGTGCCAATCAGGTTGATCTCCACGACCTTTCGGAACGCGTCGAGCGGGAACGGACCGTCCTTGCTCAGCGTCTTGATCGCGTTGCCCATGCCTGCGCAGTTGATCACGATGCGGATCGGGCCGAGCTTCTCGGCGGCGTCCAGCGCGGCGGTCACTGCGGCCTCATCGGTGACGTCGGTCTGCGCGAAACTTGCGCGGTCGCCGAGCTCGTCGACGGCCTCCTTGCCCCTGATGTCCAGCACGACCACCTGCGCGCCGGCGTCCAGCAGTCGCTTCGTGGTGGCCAGGCCGAGCCCGGAGGCCCCACCGGTGACGACGGCTACGGCGTCTTTGATCTCCATTGATTGAGTTCCTTCCCTATTTCCAGTCGCGTAGAACGGCTTCGGTGTCCGCACCGGGATCTCCGGGCGGGGTTGGCGTCGGGGGCACGCTGCGGGAGAACCGCGGCGCGGGCATCGGCTGCAGGTAGTCGCCGTCGCGGTAGAAGGTGTCGCGCTCGGTGACGTGCGGCTCGGTTTCGACCTCGCCGAACGACAGCACGGGCGTGACGCAGGCGTCGCTGTCGGCGAAGACCTTGGCCCAGTGGTCGCGGTCCTTCGACGCGATGACCTCGGTGAGCCGGGCGCGCAACTCGGGCCAGCGGCTCACGTCGTTCTGGTCGGGCAGGTCCTCCCCGTCGAGGCCCAAACCCTTGAGCATCTCGGCGTAGAACTGCGGCTCGATCGCGCCGACCGCGATGTAGCGGCCGTCGGCACACGTGTAGGTGTCGTAATACGGCGCGCCGCCGTCCAGCATGTTGACGCCGCGCTCGTCGGACCACAGCCCGTCGGCCCGGAAGCCCCAGATCATCTGGGCCAGCACGCTGGACCCGTCGATCATCGCGGCGTCGACCACCTGGCCCTTGCCCGACGTCTGCCGCTCCCACAGCGCGGAGAGGATCCCGACGAGCAGGAACATCGACCCACCGCCGAAGTCGCCGGTGAGGTTCAACGGCGGCACCGGTCGTTCACCGGCCCGACCGATTGAGTGCAGGACGCCGTTAAGCGAGATGTAGTTGATGTCGTGCCCGGCCTGCAGTCGACGGGGCCCGGTCTGGCCCCAGCCGGTCATCCGCGCGTAGACCAGCCGTTCGTTGACTTTGGCGCAGTCCTCCGGGCCCAGGCCGAGGCGCTCGGTCACGCCGGGACGCAGGCCCTCGATGAGCACGTCGGCCTTGGCGACCAGCTTCAGCACAAGGTCGCGGCCTTCGTCGGTCTTGAGGTTGGCGGCCACGGATCGGCGGTTACGCAGCGTGGCTTCGCGTCTTTTTGTCGGGACGCCGCCGAGCTTGCCCGGCCGCTCGATGCGCACCACGTCGGCGCCGAGGTCGCCGAGGATCATTGCAGCGTGCGGGCCAGGCCCGATGCTGGCCAGCTCGATGACACGCAATCCCTGAAGTGGTCCAGCCATGCTGTTTCTGCCCTCCCGTAGTTGACCGCGACATAGCTTACTTGTATAACCATTCTCGACATGACCACCACCTCCAGCGCCGCCACGTACGCGAGCATCGACGACCTGTCCGTCGACCTGACCGACGGCGTGCTGTCGGTGACGATGAACCGGCCGGACAGTCTGAACTCGCTGACGGCGGCGATGCTCGTTGGCATTGCCGACGCATTGGAGCGGGCAGCGGCGGATCCGCGCGTGAAGGTGGTGCGGCTGGGCGGCGCGGGACGCGGCTTTTCGTCCGGCGCGGGGATCAGCGAATACGACCAAGCCAACCGGGGGGCGAGCGGCACTCCGGCTGATGTGCTGGATGCGGCCAACCGCGCGGTCTCCTCGATCGTGAAGCTGCCGCAGCCGGCCGTGGCCGTCGTACAGGGGCCTTGTGCGGGCGTGGGCGCGTCGCTGGCGTTGGCGTGTGATGTCGTATTGGCCTCCGAGAAGGCGTTTTTCATGCTGGCGTTCACGAAGATCGGGCTGATGCCCGACGGGGGCGCCTCGGCGTTGATCGCGGCGTCGGTCGGCCGTCACCGTGCCATGCGGATGGCATTGCTGGCCGAGCGGATCTCCGCGGCGGAGGCTTATGAGTGGGGGCTGGTGACGGCCGTTCATCCGGCCGACGAGTTCGACGCCGAGGTTTCCAAGGTGATATCGACGCTGGTGTCGGGTCCCGCCGTTGCGCTGCGCAAGACCAAGCAAGCCGTCAATGCCGCGACGCTCACCGAACTCGAGGGCGCGTTCGGGCGTGAGACGCAGGGCCAGCTGGAGCTGCTGGTGTCCGACGATTTCCGCGAGGGCACCAAGGCGTTCCAGCAGCGCAGACCGGCGAAGTTCACGGATTCCTAACCCCGCGTGGGCCCACACGCCGCCTGCCGCGCCGAAATTCGTTGGACTCCCCCGCAGCCCGTCGGAGACCATCGAAGGCGTGAGTACGCAATTCGAAATCCCGGTGGTCGACGCCGGCGGCTGGCGCGTGCTCGCACCGTTCAGGTCCCGCGAGTACCGCCTGCTGATCGCGGCGGTGTCCCTGTCGATCTTCGCCGAAGGCATGTGGGCCGTCGTGATGGCGCTTCAGGTCATCGAGCTGTCCAACGACCCCACCTCGCTGTCGTTGGTCGCGACGTGTCTGGGTGTCGGCCTGGTCGCCTTCCTGTTGGTGGGCGGAATCGCCGCCGACCGAATCAGTCAGCGCGCGATCATCGTCGCCGTCGAGACCGTAAACGTGATCGTCGTATCGGTTGTCGCGGTGCTGGGACTCCTTGGAGCGCTGCGGATCTGGCACATGGCGGTGGCCGCGGCGGCGCTCGGCATCGCCGCGGCGTTCTTCTTCCCGGCCTACAGCGCCATCCTGCCGCGGATCCTGCCCGCCGAACAGCTGCTCGCCGCCAACGGAGTCGAAGGCGTCGTGCGCCCGGTGTTCCAGCGTGCCGTCGGTCCCGCGGTCGCCGGCGTCATCGTCGGAGCGACGTTCCCCAGCCTCGGCGCCGTGGTGGTGGCCGCGCTGTTCGCCATCGGCCTGTTACTGCTGGTGGCCACCAGGCCGGCGATGAAAGCGCCTGTGCAAGAGCCGGATCAAGAACGCCCGCAGCTTCTGCGGGACTTCCGCGAGGGCTTCGTGTTCATGCTGCGCACGCCGTGGCTGTTGTGGACGCTGCTGTTCGCGAGCATGTTCGTCCTGGTGGTGCTGGGCCCCATCGAGGTGCTGCTGCCGTTCATCGCCAACGAACGCTTTGAGGACGGCGCGCAGATGTACGGCTTCGTGCTGGCGTTCTTCGGTGCAGGCAGCGCGCTGGGTGCGCTGGCGGTGTCGTCGGGGCGGCTGCCGCGTCGCTACCTGACGGTGATGATGGCGATGTGGGGCCTCGGCTCGATCCCTTTGGTGCTCATTGGGATCACGTGGTCGTTCCCCTTGATGGCCGCCGCAGCGTTCATCGTCGGGGTTACCGACGGCGCCGGGATGGTCATCTGGGGAACGCTGCTGCAACGACGGGTCCCGACGGAGATGCTGGGCCGGGTGTCGAGCCTGGACTTCTTCGTCTCGCTGGCGTTCATGCCGGTGTCGTTCGCGATTGTCGGCCCGCTGTCCAAAGTCGTTTCAATGCAGACGATCTTCCTGGTGGCCGGCATCGCGCCGGTGCTGTTGGCCGCGATCGCGATGTGGGCGGCACGAATGCGCCAGGACGAGTTGGCCCATCCCCTGCGTTAGACGCCGAACACCGGCGGCAACGCCAGCACCATGATCAGCCCCCAGAAGAAGTGGGTGAGTATCGGTGCCAGCACGCCGCCGGTGGCTCGGCGTTCGTACGCGCAGACCGAACCGAGGATCACGGCGGCGAACGCCAGCATCGGGTTGCGGGTGGCCAGAATCGCCACCACGTAGATGATCGTGGAGATGACGGCCGGGTAGGCCTTGCCCAGCGCGGTGTAGAGCGCTCCCCGGAAGTACAGCTCCTCGGCGATGCCGTTGATCAGCGTGATGAACACGACCAGCGGCAGCGCGCCCTGGTTGGCGAATTCCAGTACGCCGGTGATGAATTCGCGTATGCCAGGAATCTCACGGGCCACCAGTCCGCCCAACAGAAACACCCCGCCGAGCAGCAGCCCGACAAGCGTGCCGGTGATCACCGGGCGTTGATTACGGCCGCGGAACCGCACGTAGCCAAGGTGCAGCGGCCCGGACACGAACGCGCCGGCCGCCCACACCCCCGCAAGCGCCAGGGTCAGCCAGTAGAACGATTCGGCACCGGGCGGCCGGGTCAGCGAAAACCCAAGCAGCGCAGCACCGATCACCAGCACGACGGCAGCGACGACGCGGCGGCGCCGGATCACCGACGGCGGTTCGTGGTGCGGCCCTGCGACTGTCGTGACGATGTCGCGTAGCTCGCGTAACGTCACGCCGGGCTTGCCTTCGGCACGAAGCTGACCAACGTGTCCAACCCGGTGCGCAGTGCGGCCGCGACCGGGCCGGGCACAACGCCGAGCAGCCCCAGCACGGGCCGGACCATCGGCGGCGTGATGGGCCGGGCGAGCCGCTGGATGCGCAGCGTGTCCCCGCCGGCCCAGGCCGGGTCGGTGTCGGCGAGATGGTGCGGGTCGGTCAGCGCGTCGACGGGTTGGGGCTGACGACTCGACAGCGAGCGGGAGATGGCCTCGTCGATCCCGACGAGCCCACCGGGCGGGTCGGGCAGCACATCCCGTAGGCGGGCCTCCGACGCCATCATCGGATGGTCCAGGGACTCCACGAGATTCGACGCCAGTCCACCGGGCACGGGCAGCATGGCGGCCGTCATCCACGACACCACGCCGGTATCCAGGCTGGGCAGCGATAGCCCGGCGCGCCACTTGCCCGATATGCGCGCATAGGCGCGCAGCAGGTCGCCGTAAGAGGTGGTCTCGGGGCCGTAGATGTCGTAGCCGCCTGCCGGCACGCGGTCGATGTCGGCAGCACCGACGAGGTAATAAAGGACGTCTGAGATCGAGATGGGATCGATGGGATTCGCCGACCACACCGGCATGGGCAGCAACAAGAACCGGTCGCCGACGTAACGCAACATTTCAAACGACGTCGACCCGGCACCGATGATCATCGCCGCGCCCAGCCACACCACGTCGGGACCGCCGTCGACGCTCAACGCATGCGCCACCTCTGCACGGCTGACCAGGTGTTGCGGACAGCTCGTCCTCGTCGGGCACGAACCCGCCGAGATACACGATTCGCCGGACCCCGGCCTCCTTCGCCGCGTTCGCCACATTGGCCGCGGCCAGGTTGTCCGCGTCGCGGAAGTCCGGCTGGCCGATGCCGTGCACCAGGTAATACACCACATCGATCGGTCCAGCGTCGGCCAAGGCGTTCTTCGCTGACGCTTCGTCATGCGCGTCCAACGCAACGCCGTTGACGTAGTCATGCCAGCCGAAATCGGCCAGCCGCGCAGGATTTCGGGTGGCGGCGACAATGTCGTGGCCCTGGTCGAGCAGGGCGGTGACGAGTCGTGAACCGACATAACCAGTGGCACCGGTAACCAGGATCCGCACGCTACTCACCGTACGGCTGTACCCGACTTACCGCGCACGAAAACGCCAGCAGCAATGGCGGCGATCGCCGCATCGACCGCGCGCTGAACATCCTTCGCAGTGAGAGGCGTTGTGCTGGTGAGGAATTGGTAGTAGAGGGGTGCAGATACCTGACGGATTGCGGCCGCCGCGTCGGTTCCTTCCGGGGCTTCACCTCGGGCCACTGCGTCGACCACACATCCCTTCCACTCCGCAATGCGTCTCTCGTAGAAGGTGGACAGCGCTTCGGCCGTCCGCGGATCATACGTGGCGGCGGCGATGACCGCCTTGAACAGGCTGCCCTGCCGGCGATCCGACAGCGTGCGCCGCACGAGTGCGGCATTCGAACGCAGATCGCCTCGAAGGGAACCGGTATCGGCGCGCGGCAGCGATGTTGCGGCCATGTCGCACAGCAGATCAGTCACCAACGCCGACACGGATCCCCACCGGCGGTACACGGTCGACTTTCCCACGCCGGCACGTGCGGCGACGTCCGTCAGTTCCAGCCCCCGCAGGCCCGATTCCACCAGCATGTCGCCAGTTTCACGCAGCACCGCTGCCCGCACGGCGGCGGTCCGTCCGCCAGGTCGGCTGGCACCGGCTTCGGTCATGGTCCGATCTTAACGGGAACAAAGTTTCATTAGTGCATGTTGTGCCGATATGGTGTTAACGAAACCAGATTCCCATTAAGGAGAACCATGGATTATCGACGCGTCGGCAACTCGGGCCTCGTAGTGTCCGAATTAAGCCTGGGTACGGCCACGTTCGCCGGGGTGGGCGACTTCTTCGGGGCGTGGGGCGACACCGACGTCCGACAAGCGCGCACATTGATCGATCTGTGCCTCGAGGCCGGCATCAACCTGTTCGACACGGCAGACGTGTATTCGGATGGCGCCTCGGAGGAAGTCCTGGGCGAGGCCCTGCGCGGACGACGCGACGACGTGCTGATCTCGACCAAGGCCAGTCTGCCAACAGGGCCCGACGACTGGGGGTCGTCGCGATCTCGGCTGCTGCGGGCTGTCCACGGCGCGCTGCACCGGCTGCGGACCGACCACATCGACCTGTTCCAGCTGCACGGTTACGACGCCTACACACCCATCGACGAGGTGCTGCAGACCCTGGAGATGCTCGTCGAGCAGGGCAAGGTGCGCTACACGGGCGTGTCGAACTTCTCCGGTTGGCAGCTGATGAAATCGCTGGCGTTGGCCGACGAGAGCCATCGACCGCGCTATGTCGCGCATCAGGTGTACTACTCGCTCGCCGGCCGCGACTACGAGTGGGAACTCATGCCGCTGGCCCTCGAGGAAGGCATCGGCGCCATTGTGTGGAGCCCACTGGGATGGGGCCGGTTGACGGGCAAGATCCGCCGCGGCCAAGCGCTGCCCGAACGCAGCCGGCTGCATGCCACCGCAGCCGCGGGTCCTCCTGTGGACGACGAGCAGCTCTACGGGATCGTCGACGTGCTCGACGAAATCGCCTCCGAGACGGGCAAAACCGTGCCACAGATCGCGCTCAACTGGCTGCTGCGCAGGCCGACGGTCTCGTCGGTGATCATCGGTGCCCGCGACGAAAGGCAACTGCGCGAAAACCTGGGGGCGGTTGGCTGGCGGCTGGACGCCGATCAGATCGCGCGACTCGACGCGGTCAGCGCACGCGAGGCCCCGTATCCCTACTTCCCGTACTTCCGCCAGGAAGGCTTCGCACGGCTCAATCCGCCTGTGGCGATCTAGGCAGGGTTGAACTTGAAGCGAACGTTCACCACTCCGTGGTCACCGGTGCCGGTCTCCTTGTGGTTCTCGAAGTTGAGGTGGTCGTTGTTGATGACAAGACCGTCGAACAGCCACAGGCGCTTTCGGCTGTTGTCGTAGAACTGCTCGCTAACGAGAATGTGATCGAGCGACTCACGAAGATCCTGGTGCACATGGGTGTAGTAGACGTCGCGCGTATCCCGGTACTCCTGCAGCGTCTGAGCCGTGTACAGCCCGACATCGGATCCGCCGGTGGCTTCGCCCACGAGGAAGTTGGGCTGCTCGGTGAGGATGTTCGCGGTGTTGCTGTGCTGGCCGTCGTTGATGTCGCCGAGAACGATCACCGGCGTTGCGGTGCCTTTCATTACCCCGGTTAGCATCACGCGAAGGGCGACGGCCTCAGCCGTTCGGCGGATCGTCGAGATGCCGGCGCCGAGCGCTTTCTGGTGCGGTTTGAACTTGTCCGGCTCGCTCACGAACCACGCCTCTTCACTGACGTCCGTCGGCAACTTGGACTTCAGGTGCGTCACGAACACCTCGGTCGGCGCCTGGTCGTCACGCAGCTTGACCTGAAAACGCAGAACCGGCCGCGAGAATGATTTGATCGTGACCTTGATCTGCGGCGATTGCGGATCACCCGGATCCTCCTTGAGATCCAGCTTCACCGCCTCAGGGAACTTGTCCTCCCACTTCGGTTCTCCGCTACGAAGTCCCTTGCGGACGAGCGCACCGCAGACGATCTTCTTGCCGGTCGCGGGCGTGGCCAGCGCTTCGTAGGTGTCCTTCAGCCGCTTGGGCTCCGCCGCTGTGCCGTAGTTGTAGTCCAGCACCGCGTCAAGCGCCTTCTTACTCCACAACTCCTGCAATCCGACAACGTCGGGCTTCATCGTGGTCAATTGCCAGACTGTCCACTGCACCTTCAGCTTGAATTCGTTTTCTGTCCAAGGTGTTTGCCCTCTGTTCATCGGCTTGCCCGGCTCTTGGAGGTTGAACAGGTTAAACGTTGCGACGCTGAGTTCCTTGAGGTTCATATATCCATGATGAACTCGAATTGCGTTGCCCGCGTGAGTAGTCGACTACCTGTTTTCGGTCTAGCCGATCGCGTCGCGGTGCAGCTCGACGAGCCGCTGGTACACCTGCGCGTTGTGGCGGTTGTTGGCGATCTCGGCGTCACTCAGATCGCGGCGGACGCTGCCCGGCACACCCGTCACCAGCGACCCTGGTGGCACCACGACGCCCTGTGGGACCAACGCGCCGGCGGCGATCAGGCACCCCTTGCCGATGTGTGCTCCGTTGAGAATGACCGCGCCCATGCCGATGAGTGAGTCGTCCTCGACGACGCAGCCGTGCAGGACCGCGTTGTGGCCCACGCTGACCCCGGCGCCGACGCTGACCGGAAACTCCGCGTCGACGTGGATCGTCACCCCGTCCTGGATGTTGGTACCGAACCCGATCTCGATGGGCTCGGCCTCCGCGCGCAGCGTGGCGCCGTACCAGACGCTGGCCCTGGCGGCCAACGTGACTGGACCGATCACACTCGCGTTGGGCGCGACCCAGCTGTCGGCGTGCAACTGCGGCGCACGACCGCGTATGGGAAGGATCAACGGCTCAGGCATGCGCGTCATCGTATTCACCTGTTGTTCGCCGCTCGGCTACTCTGCTCAATTGTTCATGGTGTTTCGCACGCTGTCTGTGAATGCGCGCACCAGCGGCCTGGTATTCGTCCCATGGGTGACCATGGCGACGCGCGCATGCAGTTCGACGCCATCCAGCGCCAGGTAGGACACTCCCTCCAACGCGATCCGGCTGATCGATTGCGGCACAAGCGAAACCCCGAGACCCGCTGCCACCACGGCCACCACTGTCGGCATCGCCGAACACTCGTACTCCACCTTCGGCACGAACCCGGCCTCGTTACAGGCGTCAACCAGGTCGTCATGAAACTCCGGCGCCGACTCACGCGGAAACAACACAAACGGCTCGTCCCGAAGCTGACTGAGCCGCACCGATTTCCGCTGCGCCAACCTCGTTCCCGACGGCACCACCGCGACGACCGGTTCCCGCCACACGACATCGACCACGAGATCGTCGGCCACCTGCGGAGGGCGGACGAAGGCCACGTCGAGCATTCGTTCCCGCACGCCGGCGATGTGGTCCCGGGTCGTCCCCTCCACGAACTCCAGGGTCGCTTCGGGTGCGACAGCCCGCCACGGCGGCACGATCGTGGCGAGCAGCTCCAGCGCCGCCGACGCCAGGACCCCGACTCGCAGATTGCCCGCCTGTCCGGCCGCGGCCGCCGCGGGCGGCATTGGCAGCGAGGTCCGCCTGTGCGAGCGCCTCCCGCGCGTGCACCAACATCGCCTGCCCCGCTTCGGTCAACTCGACCTTGCGGCGATTCCTGTCGAACAGCGCAGCGCCGACCTGACGCTCGAGCCGTTGAATCTGCTGGCTCAAAGGCGACTGCGCAATGTGGAGCCGCTCGGCCGCCCGGCCGAAATGGAGCTCCTCGGCCACCGTCACGAATGACCGCAGATGGCGCAGTTCCATAAGATGGAAACCGTATCACTGGAGTTTCAGTATGTCTGGATATCGACTCACAGTCTCGCAAGACTGGAGGCATGACCACGCTTCATGACACACACGCGGACGTCATCGTCGTCGGCGCCGGCTCGGCGGGTGGCGTGGTGGCGGCCCGCTTGTCCGAGGACCTGTCCCGGTCGGTTTTGCTCCTCGAGGCCGGCCTCGACTTCGGCAGCGAACCGAGCGGGCACCCGCGCGAGATCCTCGACGCCGAGGACTCCGGTGCCACCGACTTCGACTGGCATCACTCCGGGCCCGCCCTGGGGCGGGAGATACCGCTGTTCGCCGGACGTGTCGTCGGCGGCAGTTCGGCGACCAACAATGTGATGGCGCTGCGGGGAGACCCGTCGCGCTACGACGCCTGGGCAACGGCCGGCAACGACGGCTGGTCCTTCGACGAGGTGCTGCCCGCTTTCCGGCGACTCGAACACGACCTCGACTACCCAGGCTGCGAGTGCCACGGCGACGCCGGGCCGGTCCCCATCCGCCGCGCCACACCAGACGAATCCAACCCTGCCCAAGAGGCTTTCGTCGATGCGTGCCTCAAAGCCGGGCACCCCGAGGTACGCGACCACAACGCGCCCTCTGCGGTCGGGGTGGGTCTGCTCCCCCTCAATCAGGTCGACGGTGTTCGGCAGTCGACGGCACTGACGTATCTCCGGACGGCCCGCGCCAGGCGCAACTTCTCGCTACGCGCGCAGTCCTCCGTCGACCGGCTCCTACTGGACAACTGTCGCGCCATCGGTGTTCAGCTGGCCGACGGGACGGCGCTGCACGCCGATTCAGTGGTGCTGTGCGCAGGCGCCTTTGGCAGTGCGGCGATACTGATGCGGTCCGGCATCGGCCCGGCCGAGGAGCTGGCGGCCAACGGCATTGAGGTGGTGGCCGATTCGCCGGGCGTCGGCGCAAACCTGCACGACCACCCGCTGCTGCGGCTCGAATTCGCCACGGATGGCGCGCCTTCCGTGCCCGTCCGGCAGACGCTGCTGACCGCCCGCAGCGACCCCGGCCAGCCAGCTCCCGACGTGCAGGTCTTTCCGAGCGGTCCGGAGCAGGGGACGCTGACCGTGCTGGTGGCGCTGTTGACTCCTGCGTCCCGCGGGCGGCTGACGTTGACCGGCATCGACCCGGGCTACCTCAGCGACCCAACAGATCTGCCACGCATCGCCACCGGCGTGCGGTTCGCCCGCGAGATCGTCGACGCCATATCGGGTATCGATGGCGTCGCACCGTCGACGCGAGCATTGATGGACGCCGATGACCCGAGCGCCGCAATCATCAATCAACTCAACGCCTATCACCATCCGGTCGGGACGTGCCGAATGGGACTTGACCCCGCTGCGGTGGTGGACCCGCAAGGACGCGTGCACGGCGTTGACGGCCTCAGGGTGATCGACGCGTCGATCTTTCCCGAGCATTCCGTCGGCCAACACCAACGTCCCGACATTGATGGCCGCCGAGCATCTCGCCCCGACGATCTAGCCGTCGGTGGCGTCGTATCGCTTCACCTCTATGTGCTTGGGTTTGTCGACTTTCGGGCCTTTGGCCTGCTTTCGCCATTTTTTCAGTGCCTCGGCGTCTCGCCAGACCTCGATTACGTTGACCCGTTCGGGATCCACGGAATCGGCGGTGATGGCCACGTGGATGCACCCGTCGAAGTCACGAGCACGTGTAATGAGTTCACGGAAGGCGGCGACGAAGGTGTCGCGCCGCTCGGCGTCCACCAGCTCATGGCCGGCAATGATGATCATCCTCGTCAGGCCTTCACGTAGCCGCGCGCCTCGACGATCCGGCCGTCGCGGATGCGGATGAGGTTCACGCCGCGGACACGGTCGTTCTCGCCGTTGCCCCATCGCAGAAGCCACGGTTGGACTGCGAGGTCTCCGTGGATCTCGGCTGCCTCCGGCGTGAACTCCAGCGCGCTGTCCGCGGCGAGTTCGGACCATCTGGCCCGACAGGCTCGACCTCCCTCGCGGCGCATTCCGTCCGGTGCTGGGCTTGTGTCCTCGATGACGCAGTCGTCTGCGATGAGATCGTCCAGGAGCGTCGGATCGTGGAGGCGGAATGCTTCGTTGTAGCGGTCCAGGACCTCGCGGGTGGTGCGGGCTTTCATCATGCCATCGTCGTGGCTGGTTGTCGTCATGGCTAACCTCCCGAACAAGTAGATAGAACAGTCGGTCTAAAACATATAGAACGGTTGATCTACTGTCAACGGTCTGCCATGCTGTGATCGTGACTACGAGTTCGTCCGTGCGGGCGGGGCCCCGTGACCGCCTGTTGGAAGTTGCCAAGCGGCTGACCTACAGCCACGGCCCGGGGATCGGGGTCGACGCGCTCCTTAAGGAGGCTCAAGTTGCGCGGCGGTCCCTTTATGAGCACTTCGGCGGGAAGGATGGGCTCCTGCTCGAGGTGATCCGGCAGGCTGCGAATGAGGACGCCGAGTGGATGCGCGCGACAATCGTTGCAGGCGGCCGCAACCCACGAAAGCGGCTGCTCGGGATCTTCGACGCGCTAGACCGCGTGGTGACCCAGCCCGACTTTCGCGGCTGTCGCTACCTTGGCGCGGATCTGGGACTCGCTGATAGCGATCATCCCATCCACCAGGAAACCTCCGCGTACCGCCAGCGCGTGCGCGCGATGATCGAGAACGAACTGGCCGACCTGGGGCATCCTTCGCCGCGCCGCGCCGCTGAACAGCTGCAACTGCTGATCGAGGGTGTGCTCGCCACCGGTGCGGCCTCGACAGTCGCCCACCCGGGACGTGTGGCGCGAACGTTGGCGGAGACGGTGCTCGACCAAGCTGGTTGACCGCCAGTCATGTTCGTACGGGCGGGGCGCGTTGACGCAGCAGCCTCAGAGGCGATCATCGACCAGCACTGTCCGGTGCACGACGGTCGTGTCGCTCTCATCGAGCATCGCGAGAGCTTCCGGCTCGACGACCGCCGTAGTGAGGTCATCGCCTGCGAAGGCGCGAATCGCGTCCACTGACTCCCACAACGTATGCGTGGTCAACTCGATGAGGCCGGCGTCGTCGCGGGACAGCAACAACCCACCGGAAAACCCCGGGACCGTATGCAATTGGGGCAGCAGCGTCTGCTCGAAGTAGACGCGATACGCGTCCGCGCCAGTCGACGTCGCCCGCGCGGACCAGGTTCTGACTATCACCCGATCAGTCTCTCAAACACCTTGGTACACCTTGCGATAGCTCGACGGTGACATGCCGACGCCGCGGCGCAAGTGGTGGCGCAGGTTGGCGCCCGACCCGAGGCCGGAGAGCCGGGCGATCTCGTCGACGGGTAGGTCACGCGACTCCAACAGCTCGCGCGCGCGGTCGATGCGGCGACGCCGCACCCACACGCCCGGTGACTGGCCGGTCTCGTCGTGGAAACGCCGGCTGAACGTGCGCGGGCTCATCCTGGCGTGCCGGGCCATCCGCTGAACCGTCAGCTCCTCATCGAGGTGCTGCAACGCCCATTCCCGAGTAGGCGGCGGTCGAGAAGTCATCGGGCTCCGGCACTTGTCGGTCGATGAACTGCGCCTGGCCGCCTTCCCTCCACGGCGGCACCACGCAATACTTGGCGACGGCGTTGGCCACCTGCGCACCGTAGTCGCAGCGAATGATGTGCAGGCACAAGTCGATTCCGGCCGCCAGCCCCGCCGAGGTCAGCACGTCGCCGTCGTCGACGAACAGCACGTTCTCGTCGACGCAGCACTTCCGGGATGGAGCCGGCGCATCGCATCGGCGAACTTCCAGTGCGTGGTGGCGGGTCGCCCGTCGAGCAGTCCGGCCGCGGCGAGCACGAAGGCGCCCGTGCAGATCGACACCAGCCGGGTACCCGGCCGAATCAGCGCCAGCGCCGCCGTCGCCTCCGGCGGCAGCACGCCCTCGATACGGGCCGGCGGATACCGCGTCCCCGGGATCACCACGGTGTCGGCGCTGCCCAGTATCTCCGGCCCCGCGGCAGCCACCAGGTCGAAACCTGTCGTCGACTCGACAGGTCCGCGGGTCAGCCCGCAGGACACCACGTCGTAGAGCGCGTTGCCCTCGGCGTCGACGGCATTGCCGAAGAGGGTGGGCGGAATCGTCGCGTCAAAGCCCACCACGGGCGGCAGCAGCAGCACGGCGACGCGATGCATGCCGCCATTCTGGCATGTTTTTGACGAATCATGGCATTCATGCCACTAGCAGGCGTGACCGCGTGATCCGCGACAGTGATCCGGTGACGCTCACCGCCGCAGAGAAAGGCGCGCCGCAAACCCGCATCCACTGGGCCTGGGTGGTGGCCGCGGTCAGCTTCATCGCGATCCTGGGAGCGGCGGGTTTCCGCTCTGTGCCCGGCGTGATGATGAACCCTCTGCACCACGAATTCGGCTGGTCGCACGGCGTCGTCGGGTTGGCCATGTCGGTCAACATGACGCTGTTCGGGCTGACCGCCCCGTTCGCGGCGGCGCTGATGGACCGATTCGGGGTGCGTCCGGTGCTGTCGGCGGCGCTGCTGCTGATCGCGTCGGGTTCTGCGCTGAGCGTGACGATGACCGCCAGCTGGCAGCTGGTGTTGCTGTGGGGCGTGCTGGTCGGCGTCGGCACCGGCTCGATCTCGATGGGGTTCGTCGCCACCGTCGCGACGCGCTGGTTCGAGGCACGCCGCGGCCTGGTCACCGGCGTGCTGACCGCCGCGAGCGCGACGGGGCAACTGATCTTCCTGCCGATCGTCGCGGAGGTCACCACCCGCCACGGCTGGCGGTGGGCGTCGCTGATCGTCGCCGCCGCTGCCCTGAGCGTCGTTCCGCTGGTGCTGGTGTTCATGCGAAACTACCCGCAGGACAAGGGCTTAACGGCGTACGGCGCAACAACAGTTGAGCCGGCGGCCGTTCCGGCATCCAGTTTCCGTGCGGCATTCGATGGGCTGCGGATCGGCGCCCGCGTGCCGGCGTTCTGGCTGCTGGCCGCGAGCTTCGCGATCTGCGGGATGACCACCAACGGATTGATCGGTACCCATTTCATTCCCGCCGCCAACGACCACGGCATGCCCACCACCGTCGCGGCCGGGCTGCTGGCCACGATCGGCATCCTCGATGTAGCAGGCACGGTGTTCTCGGGCTGGCTCACCGACCGCGTCGACCCACGATTGCTGCTGGTCGTGTACTACACCGGGCGGGGCGTCTCACTGCTGTTGTTGCCCTCGCTGCTGTCACCGCAGGCAGAACCGAGCACATGGGTGTTCGTGATCTTCTACGGCCTGGATTGGGTGGCCACCGTGCCGCCGACAATCGTGTTGTGCCGCAACTACTTCGGCACCCGAACACCCGTCGTGTTCGGCTGGGTCTTCGCGTCGCACCAACTCGGCGCCGCGGTCGCCGCAGCGGGCGCGGGTTGGCTGCGTGACCTGCAGGGCGGCTACGACACGGCGTTCTACCTGGCTGCGGGGCTTTGCTTCGTCGCCGCGCTGCTCTGCGCAAATGTGCGGAAAGCGCAGGTCAGCGTACCCGCGGCGTGAGTTCGATTGATCTTGACTTTGCCGTTCGGTGATCACTGCCCTTAACATGCGAGGCGGGTTAAGGGGACCTGACGAGCCGAGGAGCCGGAGTTGAAGACGCGCATCAGCAAGACCATGGGCGCTGCCGCGGGCATTGCCGCGATCGCAATGTCGATACCGCTGGCGATCAACGCTTACGCCGAACCCACGGCGGAGCCGACACCGATCGAGACTCCATACCCCGATCTGCAGGGATCAGGCTGCGACGCGTTCAGGACGGCGCTGCCGAACTACAAGACGTTGGCGAACCTGCCGGTCGGCGACGTGATGAAGAACATCCCCGACGTCAGCACCTTCAACTCGGCGATCTCGGGCGGATTCAATCCCGACCGTCAACGTCGTGCCGGTGCTCGACAACGGGCCCTACGTCGTCTTCGCGCCGACGGACGAGGCGTTCGGCCAAGCTGCCGCCGGAACAGGTCGAGGCCCTGAAGGCCGACCCGACGAGGCTCAGCGACCTGGTGTACTACCACGCGTTCCTCGGCCTGCTCGGTGTCGATGACGTGCACGGTCAGCGGCCCACCCAGCAGGGCGCTGAGATCAAGGTCACGGGCAAGGGCGGCGACATCAAGGTCAACGACAATGCCAAGGTGCTCTGCGGCGCGATCCAGGCCGCCAATGCGCGGATCTACCTGATCGACAGCGTGCTGGATCCCGCTGCCCCGCCGGACCCGATCACGCCGTCGGCGACGTCAACCACGACGACGACCACCACCACGACGACCACGACCACCACGACGACGGAGCCGACCCCGGCCGCGGACGCGCCGATCGGCTGAGCTACAAACCCAAGTCGCGGCCGATGATCTCCTTCATGATCTCGGTCGTGCCGCCGAAGATGGTCTGGATCCGCGAGTCCACGTAGTCGCGGGCGACGCGGTACTCCATCATGTAGCCGTACCCGCCGTGCAGTTGCACGCAGCCGTCGATGATCTTCTTGGCGGTCTCGGTGCACCACCACTTGGCCTTGGCGGCTTCGACCGCGGTCAGCTCGCCCTCGACGACGCCCTGCAGGCACCGGTCGATGTACTGCTCGGAGACGTCCAGCTCGGTGTCCATCTCGGCGAGCAGGAAGCGGTTGTGCTGGAAGCTGCCGATCGGCTGGCCGAAGGCTTTGCGGTCCTTCGCGTATTGCACTGTCTGCCGCCAGGTTTCACGCGCGCCGGCGATGGCCGAGATGGCGATCGACAGCCGCTCCGACGGCAGGTTCTGCATCAGGTGATAGAACCCGCGGCCCTCCTGGCCGAGCACGTTGGCCGAAGGCACCCGGACGTTCTCGAAATGCAGCTCCGAGGTGTCCTGGGCGTGCAGCCCCATCTTGTCGAGCTTGCGGCCACGGCTGAAGCCCTCCATGTCACGCTCGACCACCAACAGCGTGAAGCCCTTGTGGCCCGCCTCGGGATCGGTGCGGCACACCACCACGACGAGATCGCAGTTGATGCCCGACGAGATGAATGTCTTGGAGCCGTTGATGATCCAGTCGTCACCGTCGCGCACAGCCGAGGTGCGGATACCGGCCAGGTCGCTGCCGGCCCCGGGTTCGGTCATCGCGATCGCGACAATCGTTTCGCCGCTGGCGATTCCGGGCATCCATCGCTTCAGCTGCTCGTCGTTGGACAGATGCTTGAAATAGGGTGCGACGACATCGTTCTGCAGGCTCAGCGACGGCGCGGGGCCGCCGTAGCGGGCGAGTTCCTCGTCGATCACCGCGTTGAACCGGAAGTCGTCGGAGCCGCCGCCGCCGTACTCCTCGGGCATGTTGAACCCGATGAGCCCGTACTTGCCGGCGGCCACGAACGCCGATCGGTCGACGATGCGCTCCGCTTCCCACTTCTCGGCGTTGGGCACGAGTTCGCTTTCGATGAACTGGCGCGTGGTTTCGCGCAGTGCCTCGTGCTCGGCTTCGAATACGGTTCGTTTCATCAGGGTCGTCTCCTCTTCGCGCAAGCGCTCATCAGCGTGCCTTCCATACGGGCTGCCGCTTCTCGGCGAATGCCAGCGGTCCTTCCTTGGCGTCCTCGGAGCGCAGCAGCGTCGGGAATTCCCTTGTGGTTCTTGCCCAGCCCGCGTCGTCGCCGGTGATGACGCCGTCGTCGGCGCCGTATGCCACCCGCTTGCTGGCCTGCACCGCCAACGGCGCGTTGACGGTGATCCGCTCGGCCAGCGCCAGCGCGGCGTCCACTTCGGTGCCGTCGGGCACGACCTGGTTGATCAGTCCCCACTTCAGCGCGTCGGCAGCTGACATCGGCTCGCCGGTGAACAACAGCTCCATCGCCACCTTGCGCGGCAGCTGCTCGACGATGCGGAACACGCCACCGGCGGCGGCGATGAGACCGCGCTTGACTTCGGGCAGTCCGAACGACGCGCTCTCCCGCGCCACGACAAGGTCACTGGCCAGGGCGAGCTCGGTGCCGCCGCCCAGCGCGGTGCCGTTGACCGCGGCGATGGTCGGCTTGTCGATGAAGTGCCGCACGTACCCCGCGAACCCCCACTCGCCGTGGTCGGGGTGGTACAGGTTCTCCTTGCGCGCGATGGCCTTGAGATCGGCTCCCGCGCAGAAGGATTTGTCCCCGCTGCCGGTGATCACCACCACGCGGACCTCCGGGTCGTGCTTGCGCCTCGGCCATCGCGTCGCCGACGGCTGTGCTCACCGCGGTGTTGACGGCGTTGCGCGCCTCGGGCCGGTTGATCGTGATGATCATGACGTTGCCGCGGCGCTCGACGAGTGCCGCGCGGGTGTCGGTCACCGTCTCCGGTCACAACAGCTCCAGAATGGTGGCGTTGGCCTGGCCACCGCCCTCACACATGGTCTGCAGTCCGTACTGAATTCCCTTGTCCCGCATGTGGTACAGCATCGTGGTCATGATGCGGGCGCCGGAGCCGCCCAGCGGGTGGCCCAGCGCGATGGCGCCGCCGTTGGGGTTGAGCTTCTTCTCGTCGGCGCCGATGTCCTTCAGCCACGCCAGCGGCACCGGGGCGAACGCCTCGTTGACCTCGAACACGCCGATCTGCTCGAGCTACAGGCCCGAGCGCTTCAGCGCCTTCTGGGTCGCGGGGATCGGCGCGGTCAGCATGATCACCGGATCGGCGCCGGCGAGCGTCGCGGTGTGCACCCTGGCGATCGGCTTGAGCCCCAACGACTTCGCCTTCTCGGCCGACATGAACAGCAGCGCGGCCGAACCGTCGGAGATCTGCGACGAGTTGCCGGCGTGGATCACGCCGTCCTCCTTGAACGCCGGCTTGAGCTGCGCCATCTTCTCGATGGTGGTGCCGCGGCGGATGCCCTCGTCCTTGAGCACCGGATTGCCGTCCTGATCCTTGATCGCCACGATCTGATCGTCGAACGCGCCGGAATCCTGTGCGGCCGCGGCCTTCTCGTGCGAAGCCAGCGAGAACTCGTCGACCGCGGTGCGGTCGAAGCCCCACTGCTCGCAGATCATCTCGGCGCCGATGCCCTGGTTCGGCGTCTGGGTATAACGGCTGGCGGAACGCCTCGGGGTAGGGATGGCCGCCGTTGGCCAGCGAGGCACCCATGGGCACCCGCGACATCACCTCGACACCGCCGGCGACGACCACGTCGTAATGCCCGGCCACGACACCCGCCGCGGCGAAGTGCACCGACTGCTGGCTCGACCCGCACTGCCGGTCGACGGTCACGCCGGGAACGCTCTCGGGCCAGCCCGCCGCCAGCACCGCGGTGCGGGCGATGTCGAGCGCCTGCTCGCCGGCCTGCATGACGCAGCCCCAGATGACGTCGTCGACGATCTCCGGATCGATGCCTGCCCGCTGGGCCAGGCCATTGAGCACCTGCGCGGACAGCTCGCCGGGATGCACACCCGACAGCCCGCCGTTGCGCTTGCCGACCGGCGACCGCACGGCCTCGACGATGACGGCTTCAGCCATGGAACTTCTCCTTTGAAGTTGGTGTGTCTCCCGTAAGGTCCACCTCGAACGTAGAGGAACAAAGTTTACTAGGTCAACCTACTGGTTGGTAGGCTGCACGCCGCGGCCGTTCGTGCCGGTCATCGTGGCGTCACCGACATGGTTTACTGAGTTGCATAGCTCGGGGAACCACTGTGTTGGGAGATGTTGTGACGCGAAGCACACCGCTGGCGCCGATGATCGGCCCTGGACGCCGTCGCGGCCGGTGCGGCGGCGGTCCGGTCACCGAAGACGGCCGAACTGGTCGCGGGCACGCTGCGCCGCATGGTGGTCGACGGCCAGCTCAAGGACGGCGACTTCCTGCCGAACGAGGCCGAGCTGATGGCCCACTTCGGCGTCAGCCGGCCGACCCTGCGCGAGGCGGTGCGGGTGCTGGAGTCCGAACGCCTCGTCGAGGTCCGTCGCGGCTCGCGCACCGGCGCCCGCGTGCGGGTGCCCGGGCCGGAGATCGTCGCGCGCCCCGCCGGCCTGCTGCTCGAGTTGTCGGGCGCCACCATCGCCGACGTCATGGTGGCGCAGGCGGGTATCGAGCCGATGGCCGCGCGACTGCTTGCCGAATCCGGGACTGAGAGGCCTTCGACGAGATGGACCAGATGCTCGCTGAATACATCCCGAATGGCTGGGAGTCGGATCGGCTTGCCGAAACGACGGGCGACTTCCACCGGCGAATGGTGGAGCTGTCGGGTAACGCGACGCTCGACCATCATCGCCGGCATGCTGCACGAGATCACGGTGCGCCACACCGCGTTCGTATTCAAGGAGAACCGACCGGTGTCGAAGGCCGACTACGACAAGTTGATGCGGTCCTACCGGAAATTGATGAAGTTGTTGCGGGCAGGCGACGGCGCGGCAGCCGAGGCGCATTGGCGCAAGCACCTCGATGTCGCACGCGGCTTGATGACTGAGGGTCTCGAGAACGTCAAGGTCCGCGACGTCGTGAGCTAGCGCCTAGTCGGGCCAAACCGCCAGTCGCGTGGCGGTGTCCACCAATCCGTCCTCCGTCTTCCACCGCATCGGCAACAGCCGGTACCGCCAGCCACCCGCATGCCCGTCGGCCCCGACATGATCGACGGTGATCGAAATGAGGTCCGCCTCAAGCTGTTTGGCGTGAGTCTCCAGATAGATCCCCCTTTCGTCGTCAAGTTCTGACATCAGCTCGCTGCCGTAGAGCAGCCGCGGACCCGGCGCCCGGTACAGCAGCACGCACTGATGTCGGTCGGGGCAGTGCCCGCCGATCACCCGCACGACGCAGTTGCTGTCGACGGGCCCAAGGTCGCTCATCAACTGTCCGGTCTCGTCGAACCAGACAGACACCGGATCAGGTGGCGTCGGCGCCGTCCTGCTCCCGACGTACACGTGCACCGGCACGTCGTCGTCCCACGGCTGGCGCGTCACCATGTCGGCGACTTTGACGTAGCCCCTTTCGAATTCGCCGGTGGCGGCGTCGACGAGCCGGTACTCCTGCGTCTGCTTGTGGATCGGCTGGGCGTCGAGCAGCACGATCCGCACCTCGCCGGGTTCGAAGTGGCAGCGCTCCTGCAGCGCCGTCGATCAGCTGCTCGTTGTGCATGTGGCCGTCACCGAAGTTCCACCCGATCGCGGTGCTGCAGATCCGCTCGCCGTCGGTGAGCACGTAGTCGTCCTCGTTCTGTCCGGCCATCGCACGGTGCGCGAGGGTGAACATCGCGCGGCCGTGAGTGTTGAAGGCGCGGAACGCATATCCCATGTAGAGGTACATCTGCGCGGTCTCCGGGCTGCCGTAGTACCGCTCCATCTGCGCCTGCGGCATGCTCGCGATCGAGACGATGCCGTTCTCGATCTTCTGCTGCGGCCGACGGCTTGATGCACCACAGCCCGGTGTCCCAGTTGCCGGCGTAGTAGCGCATGCCGGGCAGGAAGGAAACCTTGCGCGGGAACAGGTTTCCGATCACGACGGTGCCCGCGACGACGACGAACAACAGCGATCGGCCACGGGTCTGTCAGATCGGCCAGCCCCAGACTCGGCGTGTCCGACGAACAGCGCCAGCACGCGAAAACATCATGAACACGTTCCACTCCAGCGGCACGCCCATCGGGATCGACGACAGGATGCCGAAGTGGAAGCACATCATCACGAAAGCGGCGATCGCAGTGGGCCAACCGCCGTGAGAGAAGAACAACACCAGCGGGACGAGCCCCTCGATCGCGGTGCTGAAATGCGCGAGCCACCCGCGACAGCCGCCCGGGCCGCAGGTCATCGGGAAAGTGCTCGAAGAACCTGCGCTTGATCCATCGCGGCCGGAAGACCGGGTTGTTGGTCATCATCGTCGAGATGACGAACGGGAAGTGCTTGTTGAGCTTTGACGTCGCCGCGCCCAGCCAGATGACCAGGCAGACGAGCTTGGCGGCGATGATCATGTCGACACCGGCGAACAGGAACGCCACCGTCAGCGACGCGTACACCTCGCCGCGGGCGGCCAGGAAGATCACCTTGTCGCGCAGGCCGAGCACCGCCAGCAGGCCGAGGATCGTCCAGATCTGCCACAGCGGCAGCACGCCGACGGTGGTGCCCAGCGCCGGGATCGGACCGGTGCCGTCGGAGAACAACGCGACGACAAGCATCACCAGCAGCGCCCCGTACAGCGCCGCGTCGACCGGTGTACGCGTGGTGCCCTTGGTCAGCGGGATCCGGCTCGGCCACGGGGGCAGCCGAATGGTGTTGGGCCGCAACCAGTACAGGATCGAGCCCATCGGCGGGAAGAACCGGTTGTTCAGCGGGCCGAAGCCGCAGCCCAGGCCGATGACCTCGAACAGCATGGTGTAGAGCACGACCTTCTCGAAGACGATCGGCTCGGACGTACCACGTCGCCACGTTGGTGAACCCGTCGATGCCCTTGGTGGCCAGTGCGAACAGCCAGCCGCCGAGGATGTACAGCAGGATCTTGACGACATAGAACAGGTGCAGCACGACGGGCGCACCGAAGCCGACCTCGGCCCAGTGCCGGGCCATCGGCACGATCTTCTCGGCGCGGCGTGCCCTTGCTCCACTCCTCGTAGTCGACGACGGGCGCGTCCTGCTTGAGGAACCCCATGGCCCCAAGACTAGAACGTGTTCTAGATTCGCGCGTACGGGTTCAGTTCGCGGGACAGCGGCCTAGGCGTCGGCCTTGGCCGGCGGCCGGTAGAAGATCGACCAGCTGGCCGATGCCGCCGGCCAGGCCGAGGCCCAGCGAGATCAGCAGACCCCACCAGCCGTGCAGGTAGTCGTAGAAGCCGGTGGTGTGGAACAGCGCGTAGTCCAGGCTGAACTTGCCTGCGCCGATCGTGGCGATCGCCGACGGCGCTCACCGCGAGCACCAGGTTGTACTCCCAGCCCTCCTTGACGATGAAGAAGCCGTTGGGCCGGTGCACGGTCCAGGCGGCGACGAGCATCAGCGCGACGAAGCCGGCCGCGGGGATCGGCGTCAGCAGGCCGAGCGCCAGCCCGAGCCCGGCCGACATCTCGGTGGTCGCGGCGATCCGGGCGTGGAACATGCCCGGCTTCATCCCCATGCTGTCGAACCAGCCGGCGGTGCCCTTGAGCCCCCCTGGCCCGAAGAACTTGTTGTAGCCGTGTGCGGCCATGGTCAGACCCAGCACGACCCGCAGAATCAGCACTCCGACGTCGTAGGCAGTCATGCAACAGAATGTAGGCCATGTGTTAAACCGCCGCCCAGCCCCCGTCCACGCTGAGGGTGGCGCCGTGAATGTTCGCGGCGTCGTCACTGGCCAGGAATACCACCGCGGCGGCGACCTCGGCGGGCGTGCTCATCCGCCGCGACGGGATGCGCGCGAGCACCGGCGCGACGTGGTCGGCGAACTGCTCCTGGCGTTCGGTGGCGATCGGTCCCGGCGCGACGGCGTTGACCCGCACTCCGAACGGCCCGTATTCGGCGGCCCACGATTGGGTGAACGAATGGATCGCCGCCTTGTTGGCGCTGTAGATGGCCGAACCGTCGCCGCCACGCAGCCCGGTGATCGACCCGATGTTCACGATCGCGCCCTCACCCCGCGCTCACCATCGCCGGCGCCAGCGCTCCGGTCAGCAGGAACGGCGCGAACACGTTGACCGCGAACGCATCACGCAGCAGTTGCTTCGGAAATGTCGGCGGTCGGCGTCGGCATCAGCAGCATCGCAGCGTTGTTGACCAGGATGTCGATCCGGCCTCCCGCCGCGGCTGTGGCCTGCTCGGCAAGGCGACGTACCTCCGTGTTCCCCGGCGCCGATATCGGCGGCAACGAACTCGGCGCGGCCGCCTGCGGACCGGATGCCGGCGACGACGGCATCGCCGCGCTGCTTATCGCGACCGCTGACGACGACGAACGCTCCTTCGTCGGCCAGCGCCGACGCGATGGCCACCCCGAGGCCGCCTGTAGAACCGGTGACAAGTGCTGTGCGGCCAGCTAGCCGCGTATTGTTTGGACTCATGCGTTCACTGGTACGCTCACAAAAATGGACCAGCAAGTCCAGAAGTTGACGGCCAAGGGTCAGGCGACGCGGCAGCGCATCATCGAGGGCGCCGCCGCCGAGATCCGCGAGCGCGGGGTCGCCGTCGCGACCCTCGACGACATTCGCGCGCGCACCCAGACCTCCAAAAGCCAACTGTTCCACTATTTCCCGGACGGCAAGGAGCAGCTGCTGCTGGCGGTCGCCGAGTATGAGGCCCAGATGGTCCTCGACGACCAGCAGCCATACCTGGGCGCGTTGACGTCGTGGGCGGCGTGGCAGCGGTGGCGTGATGCGGTCGTCGAGCGGTACCGGCGGCAGGGTCAGCACTGCCCGCTGGCCGTGCTGATGTCCGAGATCGGCCGCACAACGCCCGGCGCTCAGGCGGTCACGGCGGCGCTGATGCGCAAGTGGCACGACGAGATCGAGGCCGGAGTGCGGCACATGCAGGCGCAGGGCAAGGTCGACGCCAGGGCTGGACGCCGACCGGGTTGCCGCCGCGTTGCTGGCCGGGATCCAGGGCGGCGTCGGGATCATCCTCGCGACCGGCGACCTCGGTTATCTCGAAGCGGCGCTTGATGTTGGCATCGAGTCGTTGCGCGACGCCGGCTAGCAGCCCCGGTGCCCATGTGTCGCTTGCCCGCATATCGCCTCGGTGACCGGACGCAGGCGACTTCCCGGACAGATTCGTCTTGCGTATCCATTGAACGTCGACCGACGAGCATCTGCAAAAGTCCCGTCCCACCCTGAACCCTTCGTCGACGAGATCGACGAGATGCGGCAGTACCACGTCGTGGATGATCTGACGACGGGCCGATCGCGGAGACCAGCCGTTCGGCCTATTACCACGGGGTTCTGACATCGGGCGGCCGTGTGGCCGGCTCCGGGCCGGGTTATCCCCAGTCGTGTTTTCATCCACAGGTGGGGTCTGTCGGTGGCCCTGCCAGCGGATTTCGGTCGGCGGTCCCGTTAACGTCGAATGCATGTTCGATGGTGTGTTGCCCGAGATCGCCGACCTGGCCGCGCTGGATGCGGCCGGGTTGGTCGATGCCGCCGCGGGCTGGTCGCGGGCCGAGAACGCGGCGTGTGCGCGCAAGCTGGCGGTGCTGGCCGAGATCTTCACCCGCCGCACCGGGTTGGCCGACGACGAACGCGACGGCTGGTGGCTCGACCCCGAAGCCGCGCTGTCGGCGGAGTTGGGCGCCGCGCTCAATGTCGGGCGCGGGTTGGCGCTGGCCCAAACCCATCGCGGGCTGGCCCTGCGCGAGCGGCTACCCAAGGTGGCGGCGCTGTTTGAGGCCGGGTTGATCAGTGACCTGTTGGTGCGCGCGATCGTGTATCGCACCGCCCTGATCCTCGACGCCGAGGCGATGGCCGCCGTGGACGCCGAATTGGCGGATCGGGTGACACGGTGGGGGGCGTTGTCGATCACCAAAACCGAGGACGCGATCGACGCGCTGGTCGAGCGCCACGACCCCGCCGCGTTGCGCCGTGCCCGGGCCAGTGTGTCCTCACGCACGGTGGAGTTCGGCAACCCCGAGGATCCGGCCGGGATCACCAGCATGTGGGCGCGGCTGTACGCCCCGGATGCGGCGTTCATCGAGGCGCGGGTCGAGGAGATGGCCCGCTCGGTGTGTGAGGCCGATCCGCGCACCCTGCCCGAGCGCCGCGCCGATGCCCTGACCGCCCTGGCCGCCGGCGCCGAACTGGCCTGCGCCTGCGGGCAGGCGGACTGCGCGGCGGCCGGGCGCCCCGCACCGGCGAAGAACGCGGTGGTGCATGTGGTCGCCGACCCCGCCACCCTCACCGCCGCCCAGACCCAAGGGCCCACACCCGACACCTCACCACCGCCAGCCCACCCCGATACCCCCGACGACCCCGACGATCCTGACGATCCCGATTACCCCGGCGATCCCGGCGATCCCGACGATCCCGGCGATCCCGGCGATCCCGACGCGTCTGCCGATACGGTCGAGCCGGTCGGCGAGCCGGTTGATCCAGCCGCTGCCGGGCCACCCGTCACGCCCATCGAGCCCGGTGAGCCGGCGACGCCCGGAGACTCCAATCAGCCCGCCGGCCACACCGATGTGCCCGCGGTGTTCCTGCCCGCCCCGGCGCTGTCGAGCGTCGCGCGGACCGAGTGCGGATCCGGCGTTGCGGCACCCGTCGTGGGGCCGGTGCATCCCGCCGCGGCCACTGAGCCGCTGATCGTTCCGCTGGCCCAGTGCCAGCCCGGCATCGCGCTGCCGGTCATCAACGGTTCCAATCTGAAGGTCGGCGCACCGGTGACGCCCTGCCCGGCGCCGTCGTGCCCGGCGCCGCCGGCGTTTGTCATCGGTGGTGGAGTGCTGCCCGCAGCATTGTTGGCCGGGGTGTTGGAGCGCGCCACCATCCGCCAGGTGCGCCATCCCGGCATCGACGCCCCACCCGAACCCCGCTACACCCCCTCACGGGAACTGGCCGATTTTGTGCGCTGCCGTGACCTGACGTGTCGGTGGCCGGGCTGCGATAAGCCGTCGTATCAATGCGACCTCGACCACACTGTGCCCTACCCGGTGGGGCCCACGCATGCGTCAAATATGAAGTGTTACTGCCGGTTTCATCATTTGCTGAAAACGTTCTACGTCGGGCAGGGTGGTTGGCGGGAGCGGCAACTCCCCGACGGCACGCTGATCCTCACCGCCCCAACCGGACACACCTACACCACCCACCCCGGCAGCATCCTGCTGTTCCCCGCCCTGTGCGCGCCGACCGGCGAATTGTGGCCACCCGGACACGAACCCGTCGTCGTACCCAGCGCCGGGCGCGGGGCGATGATGCCCAAACGCCGACGCCCCCGCGAATACTACCGGCTACGAGCCATCGAAGCCGAACGCCGACTCAACGACGAATACGTCGCCGAACGCAACAAACCACCACCGTTCTGAGCCGAATTCACCGCTGGCCCAACAGCGCCGAGGCCAGCCTATCCACGTAGACATCGACATCGCCGATCGCCGACTGGGCTGCGTGCACACTGACCGCGATGGTGTCGCCGATCCCGTGAACACCATGAGTGACACCCATCATCGGAGACAGCCCGGGATAACCCGCTGTCAGGACTACCGGCGCGCCGCCGAAGTGCAGGTCGGCCGCTCCGCGGTTAACGCTTGACACGACGGTGTTCCCAGTGACCGTGGGTGAGCGCGCATCCGGGTCGAATTGTGCGACACCCCACCGTAATAGCGGCGCAGGAACAGCGGCCGACGCGCGGCTGGCCGCCGACATCGCCGGATGGCCAGCGCGGCGACGCCGGTCTGCGAGGTCATCCACGATGCGCGCCACCCGCTCGTCGAACTTGAGCTCGGGGTACAGGCCGACGCCGACGTTGCCGAAGTGATTATGCACCTGCCGTACACCGCTTTTCGCCATCGGCACCTCGGCGCCCAGCATGGCCGTGTCGTCACCGAGCTCGCCCAGGTGCTCCGACAAGGCCGTAGACACCGCAGCCAGCACGCCAATAGTCACCGCCGGCCCTGCCACCTGCGAGCGCTTCAGGACCACCGTGTGGATGCTGCGCACCCCCTCCGGCCGCGCGTTGCTGTGCAGTGCCGGCCGCGAATCCGCCTGCGGCGGCACCACTCCCGCTTCGGTGTCACGGACCAGCCGCCGATGGCTGCGGGCAGCCCGGAATGCGCGCCACGGCAGCGCCGCGCCGCGGAACGGCGATGGAGACTTCACCGGAGGCACCGTCCCCCGACGGCCGAGCAGCAACGCCGCCAACGCCGACGACCGTATGCCATCGCCCAACGCATGAGCGGCCTGCAGCACCGCCACCGTTCCCACGCCGCCACTGGGCAGTCCCTCGACCGGCGAGAAAACATGCAGACGCCACGCCGTCGCCTGCGCATCGAGTTGGTTCTCGCCCAACCCGGCGACCGCGGCCAAACAGCCGGCCCACGTCCGGTCGGCGAGGTCATGAACCACGAACTGATCCTCGGTGACGTCTGCGTCCGCCCACGTCGGATACGTCAGGAATCCCCGATCCCGTATGCGCAGCCTCAACTCCGGGCAAGCCCCCGCCCGGTCGCGAATCACCGCCAGTGCCCGGTCAACGTCGGACGCAACACCGTCGAAGGCGTACAGCAGAAACTGGTCGTTGGGGATCTTCGCCGACATCCAATAGGTCTGCGCATCAACAGCGCAGAGCCGACGCGCTGACATACTCTCAGGCTATAGCGCTAGGCCGCCCGACCCACGAAGTCGACGATGTGACGTGCGACGACGTCGGGCTGTTCGAGTTGCAGGAAGTGCCCGGCATCATCGACGATCGCCGACTCGCTGCGCTCCGGCAACACCCGCTCGACCCACTGCGCGTAATCGGCTGTGGCACAACCATCGTCGCGGCCGTGCAGGTACAGCGTGGGCAACTTCGGCGCCGACAGCCAATGCTCGTGCAGCTCGGCGTACTGCGCCGGGGGCTGCTGTTGCGCACCGTGGCGCGGTAGTAGCCGAGCGCTGCGCGCCACCTCTCCGGCGCGCCGATAGCGGCATCGACATGGCGCAGGTCTTCGTCGGCGCGGTATCCGGGTGACCATTGCCGCCACAGCCTCGGCACCACCCACGACGCCGAACGTTCTGGCAGCCAGGGCAATTGGAAGTACATGATGTACCAGCTGCGCAGCAACTGACGCGGCAGCTGCGCGGCGAGCCGACCGGCGTCGGGCACCTTGCCCAGCGGCTGGAACGCCGCAGGAGGCGGCACGGACATGATGACAGCCTTCTGGAACGGGCTGTCGGGCATCGCCGCCAGCCCGGTGGCCGCGATGGCCCCCCAGTCATGTCCGACGATCACGTCACGCCCCGTCGGACCCGCGGCGTCCAGCACGCGCAGTGCGTCGTCCATCAGTGCGCCGACGTGATAGCTGCCATCCACCGGCAGCGATGACGGCACGTAGCCGCGCATGAACGGCGCCACCACCCGCCAACCCGCCTCGACCAGCGGCGCAGCGACCTTACGCCACCCGTAGGCCGTATCAGGAAAACCGTGCAGGCACAGCGCGATTGGTCCGTTTTCGGGACCCCAGCACAGCGCACGCAGCTGCACGGACGGCGCCGCGACGTCGATCCAGCGAGGTTCGCTCACAACCCCTACACCGGGTCGAACTTGGAAATCAGCCAGCTGTCGCCGACCTTGTCCAAAGTCACCCGCACACTCGACGCCGTATCGGTGGGCGCGTCCTGGCCGACCACCACGGTCTGGTTGACGAACAACAGCACCACCGCGTGATTCGGATCGGCGGACACCGACGCCGCACCGTTTTCGGGAATGGTGGCCACGGCGGAGATCTGCTTCTCCTTGGCCCCCGGGATCACCACGTCGTTGATCAGCGAGGTGTACTGGTCGCGGAAATCGCCGGTCAGCAGACCACGGGCGTCGTTGAGCTCCTTTTCGACGCTGTCGGGCTTGTACGACAGCATCTTTACGGTGGTGTCCTTGGCGGCTTGGACCGACTCGATGCGCGCCGTATCGCTGTTGCGCACCGAGTTGTCCTGCCACTTGAGGTAACCCGCGGCCAGCGCCAATACCAGCGCCAGCGCCGGCAGCACGCCGAACGCAACGACCCGCGACCAGTTGATGGGCTGCCTCGGCTTGAACGCGTTGGCGGACTTCGGCGGTTCGTCGGCCGTTTCTGTTGGCTCGTCGGCGGTTTCCGTTGCCTCGTCGACCGTTTCGGTCGGCTCGTCGGTCACCGTCGCCTCGGGTTCGCTGTCGGCGTCCACGACGGTGGTGTCCTTGAGGGTGTTGTTGTCTTGACTGTTCTTGTTCACGGTACGAACTCCACGTTGGACACCTTGGCCTCGTCTCCGACCTTCTGCACCGAGATCCGCATCCGCCAGGCACGTGGTTCCTGTTCGGGTGCACCGGCATTCGAGGTCTTGACGGTCACTGCGACGAGCACGTTGGCCTCGTTCTCGGAGTCGGACTCCAGCCCCGCCTCGGCGATGGTGCCGACCGACTTCGACTGCGCCTGCTTCACGACGTCGATGAAGGGTTGCGCACGCTTCTGGAAGTCGTCGTAGAACGTTCCGGTGGCCGAGTCGAGGATGCGCTGCACATCGGCTTCGGCGTTCTCGAAGTTGATCGAGGTGAGGTTCAGCGCACCCTGCCTACCGACCTGCAGGAAAAGCTTGCGCTGTTCGTCGGCCTGATGCGACTCGTACGCGCGGAACCCCAGCCAGCCGCTCAGCCCGCCCAGCGCCAACACCAGGACCAGCCCGGCGATCATCGCCAACCGCACGTGCGACATCCGCGGCTTGGCCGGCGTGTCGGCGGCCTCATCCTCGGCGTCGTAGTCCTCGGCCTCGTCGGCCTCGGCGTCGGTCACCTCGTCGCTCACATCGGAGACGCCTTCGCTCTTGCCGGAAACGTCCTTCGTATCCTCGATCGCAGTCGACTCCGGTTCAGCTGCTGAAGTCTCGCTCAGTTCCCCGTCGGGGGCAGCAGCATCGTCTGCCATGTTTGCTCCTCTGCGGCGCTGCGGGCCAGGTTGCCTTGTGTATACACGCGCCCGTCCGGTCCAACGTACGTGCCGGTCGCCGGGTCGTATTCAGCGGCCGCTACCGGCGGCGGCGCTGGACCTGGCGGTGACGCCTCTTCTGCAGGTGACACGCCCGGGGGCACATGCGGGATCCCCTGCCCGGACAGCGTCGCGTTCGGGTCACCCTTCCAGTTGTAGCCGTCGTTGAGCGGTATGTAGTGCTCGCCGCTTTCGCATTGCTGCCATGTCGGGGCACGTTTGCCCGGAACGGTGATGCAGGGCAGGTTGCGCGCACCGCGGACGTTGAACGGCGCATCCTGCGGGACTCGGCAGTAGAGATCGCCTTGAGGTCGGTCGGGGTAGTCCTCGAAGGTGGGTACCCGCTGCTGCTGGGCGGGCAGGAAGCCGGTCGTGCACGGCGGCGGCAGCTGCTGCGGCGGCAGCGGTATCGGCGCCGGCAGCAGAGGGATCAACAGGTTCAAGTTGAAGTTCGTGGCATCGCCTTTGTAGTCCTGTTTGGTGTTGCGCTTGTGCACGCCGACGGCCTGCGTGACCGCCGTGCCCTGGGGCAGCAGCACCAGCAGCTGTTCGAGGCTTGGCTGGTAGGTGACGGCCACTTCCCCGATGCTGACCAGGTTGGCCAGCACAATCGGCAGCGTCGGCCGCACCCGATCGAACAATGCACGCACCTCGTCCGCTGCCCCCGGGCCATTGGCCAGAATCCCGGCCACGGCCGGGTCCTGACTCTGTAGTTGCCCGCTGATGCTGGCCAGATTCGCCGCCCATGCCTGAATCGAACCGCCCGTTTCGGTCTGGGTGTCCAGGACCGGCTTGGATTGGTCGATCAGTGTTGTCAGGGGGCCCAGATTCTTGCGCGCGTCGATGGCCAATGCGGTGCTGCCGTTGACCAGGCGGCGAAGCTCCGGCCCGAGGCCGCCGACCGCAATGTAGGCCTCGTCGATGACCGTCTTGAGGTTGTCACGCGGGATCGCCTCGAGACCGCGCGTCGTGTCGTCCAACACGGAGTTGATATCCGTGGGCACCGTGGTGCGGTTCAGGGGTATGACGTCGCCGTCCCTCAACTCGGGACCCTGACCACTTCGCGGGATCAGCTGGACGTACTGCTCGCCGACGGAGGACACGCTGTGCACCTCGGCGTCGACGTCGGCGGGGATCTTGACGTTCGAATCCAGCGACAGCACCGCCTTGACACCGGCACCGGAATCGGTCAGCTCAACACTGTCGACCGTTCCGACCTGCGCACCGCGGTAGGTGACGTTTGCCCGCGGATACAACCCACCGGTCTCTGGTAGCTCAACCTTCACTCGATACTGCCCGATGCCGAACATTTCGGGCAGCCGCATGTACCCGAACAACATGATCGCCAGCGCGGTGGTTGCCACGAGGGCGAAGATCGCCATCTGAATGAGGATCTGCCGAGTCAAAATCATGTCATGGCCCCTGATCCAAGCGATACGGAGCGACCAGCGGGTTGCCGGCGCCGTTAGGCGGGGCGCTCCCGGTGCACGGGCTGGGGAATTGGCCTATGGTGCGGCCCCACTGAATCTCCAGCCAGGTCAGATCGCACTCCCACCGCGATCCGGTGAAGAACCCGGAGTCGATCCGGCTCAACGTCAGGTCGAGGATCAACGTCAGGTTGGCGTAGTCGCCACGCATCCAGTTGGTCAGCGTCTCCTTGGGGAACGGGAATGTGGGCAGGAAGCTCAGCGCGCGGGTCAGCGCCGGGCCGGCGTTAGCCAGTTGTTCCAGTGTCGGCCCAAGATCTTTGAGCTCTTGGACGAGTGCTTCCTTGGTTTGGTCGACCGAGTCGGCGGCCAGCGCACTGAACCTTCCCAGCTGTGCCAACGCCTCGGAGAGGTTGTCACGCTGATCCCGCAGCACGGCCAGCGCATCGGGGATGATCCGTAATGCCTTGTCCACCACGGGTTTCTGCTCGGCGATCTGACCGAACAGGTTGTCGATACTCTCCGACGCCGCGATGATGTCGCCCTTTTGGTCGTCGAGGTAGCCGATCGCCTTGTCGAGCTGCTCGATCAGGCTGCGCAAGTCGTTCTCACGACCGGCGAACGCGGTGCTCAACGCCTCGGTGATGTCATAGATATTTCCGAACCCACCGCCATTGAGCAGCAACGCAATCGCGGCCAACGCCTGCTCAGTGGTCGGATATGCGCCCGCCGAGGCCAGCGGAATCACCGAACCTTCACCCAGTTTGCCTTCGGGCGCAACGCCGACCGGTGGCGCCAGTTCGATGTGTTGTGACCCGAGAAGGCTGGTCTGCCCGACCTTGGCCGTCGCATTGGCCGGCAACTGCACGTCGCGGTTGAGTGTCATCGTCACCAGCGCATGCCACCCCTGACGCTCGATCTTGCTCACCGTGCCGACATTCACATCGCCGACCCGCACGCGGGAATTCTGTTCGACGTTGTCGACGTCGGGCATCTGCGCCTGGATGGTGAATGAGCCGGGGCCGACGCCCTGAACCCCCGGCAGCGGAACCGAATTCAGCCCTTGCCAGCCGCACCCGGACACCGCGAGACCAAGCACCAGCATTCCCGCCGCGACACGTTTCCAGCGTGGCCCGCATCATGGTCCGACTCCCGGCGGCACCATCATCCCGTGCAGCCCGTCGGCGGGCGTGGTCGCCACGACAGCCTCCGCAGGCAGCGGCGGACCCGGCGGTGGAGCGGGAGCGCCGGCCGACGGGTGGCGGGGCCGGCGGGCCAACCGGCTGCGGCGGAATGTAATCCGGCCGCATCCAGTCCTCGCTGTAGGTGAGCTCATTCGGCCGCGTCGTGGCACCGACGAAGACGTTCTGCGCGAGGGGCAGGAAGTTGTACTGGCGATTCTTGATGATCGGCGCCAGGTATTGCACGCACAGCTTCGCCGACTCCTCGGCGCCCAGCCGTGACGCCGCCTGAACAGCGCCGCACAGGAAGGAGATCGGATTGGCGAAGTTGTTGATCATCGGCACGCTGCTCACCGCGCCCTGGGCGGGTTGCCAGATGTTCACATAGTTCTGCAACGTGTTGGGCGCCACGTGCAGGAACTGCTTGACGTCGGTGAGGCTGTCGGTCAGCGCCTGGGTCACCCCTGCCAACTTGTCCGACGTGGTTCCCAGCGCCTCCCGGTTTTCGGCCACGAAGTTCTGCACCTCGGGGACAACGGCGTTGAGGTCGCGCACGGCGTTGGCGACTTCATCCGGGTTGTCCGCGAGCAGCCCCGTCACCGACGCCAGGTTCTGGTTGAGCTGGCGCATCAAGTCGGTGCTGTCCTGAAGCGCCGACACCAGAATCGCCAGATTCTTGACGGTGGAGAAGATGTCGGTGCTGTGGTCACCGAGAGCCGAAAACGCCTGTGACAGCTTGATGACGGTGTCTCGGATGTTGGCGCCCTCGCCGCGCAGGTTCTCGGCGGTGGTGTTGATGACCGAACCCAGCGGGCTCACCCCACCGGGCTCCGTCGGCTGCAACGTATCGGCAAGCTTCTCCAGCTGCTGACGGACCTCGTCCCACTCGACCGGCACCGCGGTTCGTTCGCGCGGGATGACGGTGTCTTCCTCCATCACCGGGCCCGTGGTGTAGACGGGGGTGAGCTGAATGGCGCGTGCGGTCACCAGCGTCGGCGACAGGATCGCGGCCTTCGCGTCTGCCGGCACCTTGTACTTGCTGTCGTACCAGAACGAGATCTTCACCTGCTCGGGCTGCGGCTCGATCTCGGTGATCTTGCCGACGTTCACACCGAGAATGCGAACGTCGTCGCCAACGTAGATGCCGTTGCTGTCCTCGAAGTACGCCACGACCTTGGTGCGATTGATGGTCTCGGTGGTCCGAAACAGCACGACCACCCCGGCCACCAACAGCAGTACCAGGGCGACTCCTACCCAAGCCCTCCTGTTCATTGCCCGCCCTCCTGAGATGAAAGGTGCGGCGCCTCACCCGGCGCGGGCACCAGCACGGGACTCGGCGTCGGCTGCGGCGTGGAATCCAAACCGGGCGGTGCCTCGGCGGGCGGTCCCGGGGGCGGGCCACCCGGCGGGGGTGCGGGCAGCGGCTCGCGGTACGGGTAGCAGCCCGTCGGCCCTGGCAACGGCAAGCCGGGCGGACCGCATCCCTGATCGCCGGGGTTGCCGGTGATCGCGTCGGGCAGCGTCAGACGCGGCTCGCCGCCCTGCCCTGTCCGGGGGTAGGGCACCGGCAATGCCGGTGTCCCCGGCTGGCCGACCTGTGGGTCGCTACGTTGCGAAGGCAGCAGCGTGTTGGGATCCAAGCCGAGGTCGGAGAACGCGGCGTCGATGAACGGCTGCACGAACTGTCCCGGCAGCAGATTCGCGACATAGGTCTTGAAGAAGGGCCCGGATGCCACCGATTCGCCGAGCGACATCGAGTATTGGGTGAGGAGTTTGATCGAGCGCTGCAGCCGTTCCTTGCGGTTGTCGAGGATCGTCAGCACTCCGTTGAGCTTGTCGAGTGCGGGTTTCATGGTGGCGCGGTTCTCACCGATGAACCCCTGCAACTGCTGGCTGAGTGCAGAGACATTGCCGGAGATCTGATCCAGTGCGGCGCTTTGGCTTTCCAGTTCGACCAGCAGCGCATTGGTGTTTGAGACGAGGCCGACGATCTGGTTGCTGCGTTCGGCCAGGACGGCGGTCGTCTTGTCGGCGTTGGTCAGCAGCCCACGCAGCTGCGCGTCGCGCTCATTGAGCGTTTCCGAGAACCGGGCGACCCCCTCCACCGCGATCTTCAATTCGGGTGGGGTGTCGGCGAACGTCTCCGACAACACCCTCAGTGAATCCGACAGCTGATTGGTGTTCAAGCCGCTGATCGTCGTCGCCAGCTCTCCTAACGCGTCGGGTAGCTGATACGGCGACGTGGTGCGATCCAGGGGAATGATGCCGTCCTGTTGGCCCTCGCCACGGGCGTAGACCTCGAGGATCTTGGTGCCCAACAGACCCTTTGTCTTGATGGCCGCCTCGGTGCGATCCCCGAGCCGGATGTTCTTCTTGACGGTGAACTTGATCAGCACCTGCGGACCGTCCAGCTCGATCGAGGTCACCTTGCCCACCTGGAAACCCGAAACCTGGACGGCCGCATCACCTGTCAGACCGCCTGCCTCGGCGAAGTAGGCCGAGTACTCCTTGCCCTGGTTGAGGAAGGGCAGTTTGTCGTACTGCAGTGCCCCAACCACGATGCCGACGGTGATCGCCAGCCCGATTGCACCGATGATGAAGTGATTGCGTTCGCTGAAGGGCTTCACCTCGGCGCGCACCTCCCAGTGCTCTGGCCCGCGACCTTGACGTACACCGGCTGGCCGCCCTTTCCATTCAGCTTGAGCACGATGTCGCACAGGTAGAAGTGAAAAGAAGTCGCCGTAAATGCCTTGGCGCGCAAGTGCTTGATACGCATCCGGCAACGTGTTGATCAGGTTGTCGAAGTATTCGTGGTCGGCCACCACGATGCCGGCGGCCCGGTCGGTCTCAGTGATCGTCTTCGCAAACGGCGGACGGGCCTGCGCAAGCAGGTCGGTGATGCTCCCGGCGGCGGCGTTGGTGTAGGCCAGGCCGTTGCTGATGTCCTCTTTGCGTGCCGCCAGGCCCTGCACCAGTTCGGCGAGCGCGTCGACAGCCTTTGCGAATTGGTCGTTTTGGTCGCCCAGCGATCCCAGCACGACGTTGAGGTTGACGATGACCTGCCCGATCAGCTGATCCCGGTCGGCCAGTGTGTTCGTCAGCGCCGCGGTCTGGGCAAGGAACGAGTTGATGGTCCCGCCCTGGCCCTGCAGGGCGGCAATCAACTGACCGGACAACGCGTTTACCTGATCCGGATCCAGCGCCCGAAACAGCGGCCGGAAGCCGCCGATCAAGGCGTCCAAGTCCAGTGCCGGCGACGTGCGCGCCAGCGGGATCGTGTCACCCGCGTTGAGCTTCTTGGTGCCGCCCGTGCCTTCTTCCAGCGCCAGATACCGGCCGCCGATGAGGTCGTCGTAGCGGATGACGGCTCTGCTGCCCTCGGTCAGCACCACCGAATCGTCGGCGGTGAACTCGACCAACGCCGTGGTGTCGGGCTGGATCTCGACCTTCTTCACCTGGCCGACCTCGACGCCCGCGATGCGGACGAAGTCGCTGTTCTCCAACCCCGTCACGTTGACGAACTCGGCGTTGTAGCTCCTGGCTTTCTCGCCGAATCGCAGCTGCCCGAAGACCGCGTAGAGCCCGAACACGCCCAGCAGGCACACAGCCAGAAAGACGGTGAGGCGCAACCCGGCGCCCCGCAGGCTTTCTCTCATGGCTGGTTACCTTTCGTTGCTGTCGGTCTTGGCGGGCGGTCATGGTGACGGGACCACCGCCGTCGGAAGAGGGATCGGCGGCAGCGGGGTCGGCTGCATTTGCGCCGGCGCATGGACCACGAACGGCTCTGAGCCTGGCCTCGGGCCGGGATCCTTGGCGCCATCGGCGGAGGCGCCGGTGGCAGGCCCGGCCACAACGGCGTGCCGTCCGGCGCGTAGAGGTCCGCTCCATACGCGGGGGCGCCCGGATACGGAATCGGTCCCGGCGCAGGCCCGCCGAACAGGTTACGAATGCTAGGCGGCTCGGGCACCGCGCGGGTGACCGGCAAGTAGTTGGCCCAGGCCGGGAAGCCGATGCCGGGGTTCGGTCGCCAATCCACGCCGGTGCCGAATCCGGTGTTGGTGACGAGATTGCGCACCGGCCAGTTCTGCGCGACATCCGGCAGCGAGCCGCAGCTCGGTTTGCCGCCCGGTCCGCCCTTGGCGCCGATGACCGGCAGGTTGTCCGGATAATGGTACGGGTCGTCCCCGAGCGACAGGCCGACATCGAGCACGAGTGTTCGGCCATTGCCGCCGGGCGCTTCGTAACCTCCGGTATCCAGCAGGGTTTTCGCGCCAACCAGCAGGCAGGTGTACTCGGGGTTGTACTTGTACAACAGGTTGGTCGTCGGCTCCAGCACGTTGATGGCCTTGATGAGATTGGCCTGATTCGGTGCCAGCAAGCTGATACCACTGTTGGAAAGCCCAATCGTGGCCAGCAGCAATGCATCCAATTGTTTGGCGTGGCTGGCGATCGTGGCACTCGTCGTGCTCGCCGAGTTGAGAATGGACAAAATGTCTTGTGCCGCAACACTATAGGTGTCGTTGAAATCCTTCAGCGCACGCCAGTCGGCTCGTATCGTCTCATTGCGCGGGTTCAGTTCGAGCAGAACCTGGTTGGCGTCGGTGGTGGCCTGACCGATCCGTTCGCCCTGTCCACGAACGCCTTCCGCGAGTGCGGACAGGGTGCTGTTGAGCTTCGCCGGGTCGATCGTGTCCAGCACAAGAACAACGTTCTCGAACACCGTATTGACCTCGGTGCTGACGTTGCGCGAGCGCACCACCTGACCGGCCGCCAGGCGCTGTGAGCTTGGATCGCTGGGATAGACCAGGTCGACGAACTTGGCACCGAAGACCGTGGTGGCCCGGATCTGCGCTTCGACGTTCGCGGGAATGTTGTCGAGCTGATCCCGATTGATCTCGAGTTTCAAGACCACCGGCTCTTTTCCGCCGCTGATCTCGGCGACGCGCCCGACCTGAACACCACGCAACTTGACCTTGGCGTTGGTCTCCATCACCAGGCCCGCCCGATCGGAGGTCAACGTGACCGGCACGGACCTCCGGAACGTCCCGGTGAACAAGGCATACGTCAGCCAGATAGCGGCGGCGAGCGCCAACACCAGGACGAGCGTCGCCCATCCGGGATGCAGGCCCTCTTCTCTGTCGTCCATTGCACTAACCAGCCAGGTTGAAGTTGCCGGATTGACCGTAGATGGCGAGCGACATCATCACGAGAACGAACGCGGAAATGATCAGTGACATGCGCACCGCGCGCCCGACGGCCTCGCCGACGCCGGCGGGACCACCCCTTGCGGTAAAGCCGTAATAGGTGTGCACGAGCATGATCACCACAGCGAGGGACACGCATTGGATGAATGACCAGATCAGGTCGGTTGGGTTCAGGAATGTCCTGAAGTAGTGGTCGTAAACGCCCGTCGACTGACCGTAGAGGACGGTGGTGCCGAACCGCGCGGCCCAGAACGCCGCCAGCACGCCCACGCAATAGAGCGGGATCACGACAAGTAGGCCGGCGACCACCCGGGTGGATGCGAGGTAGGCGACGCTGCGGATGCCCATCACCTCGAGCGCGTCGATCTCCTCGTTGATCCGCATGGCGCCCAGCTGTGCCGTGGCACCCGCGCCGATGGTCGCGGATAGCGCGACCGCGGTGGTCGCGGGCGCGATAAGTCGCACGTTGAAGAAGGCCGACGCGAATCCCGTCAACGCCTCGACACCGATCTCCGAGAAGTCCGTGTAGCCCTGCACGGCCACCAGCGCGCCGGTGGTCACGGTCAGGAAGCCGACGATTGCGACCGTTCCCCCGATGATGATCAACGCGCCCGCGCCCAATCCCATCTGGGCGATCAGCCGGATCAACTCCACCCGGTACTGGGTAACGGCGACGACAATCGACCGCAGGGTGCGGCCGTAGAACTTCGTCTGCCGCCCAACGCTGTTCCACCCGTTCACCCACGGGCGGGCCCGGGCTTTCAGCCACGGGAACTGGGAATGGGGCCTTGAGACGGTCACATCGTCACCTTTACCGCGACGGCAGTGGCGACGACGTTGATGGCGAACAACGCCATGAAGGTGAACACCACCGTCTCGTTCACCGCGTAACCGACACCGGCCGGGCCGCCACGCACGGAAATGCCCTTGTAGCACGCGATCAGACCGGCCGACAGCCCGAACAGGGCCGCCTTCAACAGCGCGATCGTGACGTCGGTAGCGCCGATGATCAGAGTCAAACCGGAAGCGAACGCACCCGGTGAGACGTTCTGAATGTAGACACAGAAGAAGTAAGCACCGGCCAGGCCGACGAGAATCACGCTGGCGGACAAGGCAAGCGACACCAGGGTGGCGGCCAGCACGCGGGGAACCACAAGCGCCTGAATGGGATTGACACCCATCACCCGCAGCGCGTCGAGTTCCTCACGAATTGTGCGGGCGCCGAGATCGGCGCACATGGCGGTCGCGCCCGCACCGGCGACAACCAACACCGTCACGATCGGACCGATCTGACGCACCGTGCCGAGCGCAGCACCGGTTCCTGAGAAGTCCGCGGCACCGAACTCGGTGAGCAGGATGTTGAAGGTGAACGTCAGCAACACCGTGTAAGGAATCGTCAACATCAGCGTCGGCACGATGGATACCCGCGCGACAAACCAACTCTGTGCGACGAACTCGCGCCACGCGAAGGGTGGCTTGAACATCGCCACGAAGGTGTCGAGGGCCATCGCGTAGAACCCGCCGAAGGCTCGCACGGGCTTGGCGACGATATCGGAGGCAACCACTAGCGGTTACTTCCTGGGCCGCTCCTCGTTCGACGCATTGACCGCTGAATCCCTCCGACGCACCTACCCTGGCTTCCTGCGCATTGTGACACGGGACACAGGACGTTGACCGGTGAACGGTACATCAACGTTTTCACGCTGAGCAACACGAAACTAGTGAAGCGTGACCATCGCCACGTCGTCCACCCGGTGCAAAATGAGGAGGGCCGGAATCTCTTCTGCGACAACACCAACCAGGCCGCGAATTGCCACATGCAGGGCACGAACCGGACGCAAATGCGAGCCAAGTACCTTGGCGGCGCCGGCCGCACATCGTGCAGGAGAACCGGACCATTGCGGGACAATACAGCAAACTTGAGCGGGACCGGGCACCAATGTTGTAGAACTGCGTTCGGAAACCGTCAGCAATGCGCTAGCTTCATTTTGATGACGACCTCGGCGCGCCCCGACGATAGGGTGTACAGCGCTGCGGGGCCGAAACTTTCCGACGTCCGGATGCGGCGCTGGGCGAAGACGGATGCGACGCAACAGCGAATCCTCGACGCCGCGACCGACGTCTTCGCCGCGCGGGGTTTCACCGCCGCCACAATGGCCGACATCGTCGACCACTCCGGCGCCAGCATCGGCAGCATCTACCACCACTTCGGCGGCAAGAGGGAGGTGTTCCTGGCGATCTTCGAGCGGCTGGCCGCCAACGTGAGCAGCCGCATCGATTCCGCGCCGGTCCGGCCGGCCCAACTCGGCCGGCAGCGTGCGCTGGAAGCCAGTGCACGGGTCTTCCTCGACGCGATATGGGCGAATCGGCGTGCCGCGATGGTGCTGACCTCCGGGGACACCCCGGCCGGTTTCGACTCGGTCCTGCGCGCCAGCATGTTGAAGGGCTTCCGGCGCTGGACGTCGGTGCTCGAGCTGGATGCCTCGCCGCGCGGTCAGCTATTGACGCGCATCCTCGTCGCGGTGTTGGCGGAGGCGTCGACGATGGTCATCATGTGCGACAACGCTGACGAGGTCGGCCCGATCACCGACGCCACCGCGGAGTGCATCGCCCGCCTCGCGAGCTGAGCCTCAGGCGTTACGGACGGCGTCCTCCAACTCCGAGATGACGATCTTGCGCATGCCCAACATGGCCTTCGTTGCGGCCACGGCGCGGGCCGGGACGGGGTCGTCGAGCAGCTCGTAGAGCCGGTCGGGAGTGATCTGCCAGCTCAGCCCGAACCGGTCCTTGAGCCAGCCGCACTGCGACTCCTCGCCGCCGTCGACGAGCCGGTCCCAGTAGTAGTCGACCTCGTCCTGGTCCTTGCACCGGACCTCGAAGGACACCGCCTCGGAGAACGGAAACTGCGGACCGCCGTTGATGCCGATGAACCGTTGCCCGTCCAGCACGAAGGTGCCCCACGCCACGTCGCCCGGCGTGCCCGGTCCGGCTTCGGTGTAGCGGTTGAGCATCTCGATCGACGAGTTCGGAAAGATCGACGTGTAGAACTGCGCGGCTTCCTCAAGGTTGTTGTCGAACCAGAGGGACGGTGTGATCGACGGCATCGCAGTGCTCCTTTCGTGGCCTCAGGAATACAGACCGCCCCTGCGTAAAGAATTCATCGCCGGTCGGCCGCGCCGACCGCGCGCAGGGCGAAGTCCAGCACGCGGGCCTGCGCCCGCTGGACCTGGGGCTCGTCGTCGGGCGCCTGGGTGCTCATCGCCCGGGTGACGAAGGCGCTGATGGCGATCGCGTCCTGCTCCGGGTTGGCCAGCGGAAAGGAGCCGTCGTCACGGCCCCGTCGCAAAATCTCCACCAGCGAGCGTTCGCGGTCGGCATGCAGGCGTTCGCGGAGATCGCGGTATCCCTTTGCGGCGCGAACTTCGTCGGAGTCGATGACGGTGAGGTGCATCCGCACCTGGTCGTCGTATATCACTCCGAACATCTGGCCGATCCAAGCCCTGAGCTGATCGATCGGAGAGCCGGGGGTCTGCTCGACAATCTCGTCCAGTCGTCTGGCCAGCGAGTCGCTTTCCTGCCGCAGCATGGCCAGGAACAACTCGTCCTTGGATCCGAAATGGCGGTAGAACGCCCGCGTCGACACCCCGGCGCGGTGCAGGATCGCGGCAATGGGTATCGGCCCGCTGTGCGGTTCCGACAGGCAACTGTATGCGGCCTCGATGATGCAGCCGCGGTCGTCCCCGGTGGGCGTTTCGGGCTGCACGAGCGAAGTCTAGGGACCCCACCGACCCGCTGGGTCGAAGATGGGCGCAAATTGTCCGCTAGGTAACGTGAGGCGCGAGGCCAGCCGAGAGGACGTCCGTGGAGCACGACACGCAGCGAGCCGCAGACCGTGAAGTTCCGTGGCACGGAGGACCTGGTCCTGGTCGCCGACGAATGGAACCCCGGTGCGGAGTCTGGGCCGGTCCATATTGCTCCTGCACGGCGGCGGGCAGAACCGGCACTCGTGGAAGAACACCGGCCAGATCCTGGCCGACGAGGGTTTCCACGTCGTCGCGTTGGACAGCCGCGGCCACGGCGACAGCGACCGCTCCCCCGATGCGACGTACACGGTCGATGCGCTGTGCGCCGACACGCTCGCGGTGATCGACCAGATCGGCCGGCCGGTGGTGTTGATCGGAGCGAGCATGGGCGGAATGACGGGCCTCCTCGCCGCGGATGCGGCGGGCCCGTCGAAAGTAACCAAGCTGGTGCTCGTCGACGTGGTGCCGCGGTACGAGAAGGACGGCAGTGCCCGGATTCGTGACTTCATGTTCAGCCATGTGCACGGTTTCGAGACGCTCGATGACGCCGCCGATGCTGTCGCCGAGTACCTGCCTCACCGGACGAAGCCGCGCAGCCCGGAGGGCCTGAAGAAGAACCTGCGCCGCCGCGACGGCCGCTGGTACTGGCATTGGGATCCGAAGTTCCTGACCGCGCCCGCGGACGATGCGTTCGTGCGGGAGGAGAAACTCGAGCACGCGGCGATCAACCTGAGAATCCCGATCCTCCTGATCCGGGGCAAGCTGTCGGATGTGGTCAGCCCCGAGGGCGTCAAGGACTTCCTGGCCAAGGTGCCGCACGCCGAGTTCGTCGAGCTGTCCGACGCGGGCCACACCGCCGCAGGCGACGACAACGACGCATTCTCCGAAGCCGTCGTCCAATTCGTCAGCCGGTGACCGTCCCCCGTCGGTTTCAATTTCCTTGAGGCTCCGGAGCTTCCGGCACCTCATGTGACCGAGGCGCAGGCCGAGGAGATCCTGGCCACCCATTACGGGTTACAGGCGCGCGCAACGTCATTGGGCAGCCAGCAGGACAAGAACTTCGTAGTCACCGGCATTGACGATGAGGCCGGCGAGATCATCGGGGTGCTGAAGATCGCCAATCCGGTGTTCAACGCAACCGAGATCGAGGCGCAAGATCTGGCGGCCGAACGGATCGCCGAGGCGGAGCCGACGCTGCGCATCGCGGTGCCGCTGCCGAACCTCGCCGGCGAGAACGTGCACGGCCATAACGGGTTTGATCGAGGGCACGGCCTATGTCCGGCTGCTGCGCTACCTGCCCGGCGGGACGCTGCTGGAGTCGGGTTACTTGTCGCCGACGGCGGTCGCGGGGTTGGGTCGAGGTGGCGGGCCGGGTGAGCCGGGCGCTGGAGGGCTTCAGTCATCCGGGCCTGGACCGGATTCTGCAGTGGGATCTGCGCTACGGGGCTGACGTTGTGGCGCAACTTCTTTCGCATGTTTCCGACGCTTCGCACCGGGCCCGGGTCGAGACGGCGGCCCGCGAGGCGTGGTCGCGGATCGCGCCGCTTGCCGATGAGTTGCCGCGGCAGGCGGTTCATCTGGATCTGACCGACGCCAACGTGGTCTTCGGGCGGGACGGCGTCCGTCCGGACGGGGTGATCGACTTCGGCGACTTGTCGGACAGCTGGGCGGTGTCCGAGTTGGCGATCACGGCGTCGTCGGTGCTCGGGCACGCGGGCGCCGATGTCACCTCGGTGCTCCCGGCGGTGCGGGCCTTTCATGGTGTCCGACCGCTGGCCGCGGCGGAGGTGGAGGCACTGTGGCCGCTGCTGGTGCTGCGCACCGCGGTGCTGATCGTCAGCGGCGCGCAACAGGCCGTGCTGGATCCCGACAACGCGTACCTGCGCGAGAACGCCGACGGCGAATGGCGGATGTTCGAACAGGCCACCTCGGTTCCGATGGACGTGATGACCGCGGTGATCCGGGCGGACCTGGGGTTGGCCGCAGCACCCGAGCCGGTGGCGGGCTCGCTTATCGACGTGGATCCGGCCGACGGTCGTGACGCTCGACTTGTCCACCACGTCCGATGTGTACGACTTCGCGTTTGAAGCAGACGGTTCATTGCGGGCCAGCATCGAGGACGAATTGGCCAGGGCCGCAGTGCAAAACGGCGCTCGGCTGGTGGTCACGGCGTATGGTCAGCCACGGTTGAGCCGGGCTCCCAAACTGAGTCAGGAAAGCCCCGATGTCGTGCCCACCGGCGTCAGCGTATGGGCCGCGTCAGCCCTTGCAGTTTGTCGCGCCGTGGGACGGCGAGATCGATGGTCTCCACGTTGCGTGGCGCCGACTACGAGCTGACGTTGGCCGGGGCGGACATGATGGCTGGCAGCGTGCGAGCGGGCGACCCGCTGGCCGACGTGCCCGCGCACGCATGGGTGGAGGTCGGCGTGCGGCCCGTCAGGCGCTCCGGTCGCGCCGCTGTTCACCCGACAGGAGTTGGCCGCCGGTTGGCTGGCGCTGACCCGCGACCCGCGACCGCTGCTCGGGCTGCCCCGGCTCGACGCGAAGGAAAAGGGTGACCTGCTGTCACGGCGGCACGCGAGTTTCGCGTCGGTGCAGGAGTTTTACTACCGCCGGCCGCCGCAGATCGAACGGGGCCGGCGGCATTTCCTGATGTCCACGGCTGGGCGCTGCTACCTCGACATGGTCAACAACGTCACGGTGCTGGGTCACGCGCATCCACGGGTGGCCGACACCGCGGCCCGTCAGCTGCGCAAGCTCAACACCAACTCGAGGTTCAACTACGAGGCCGTAGTCGAGTTCAGTGAGCGGCTCGCCGCGACCCTGCCCGAGCCGCTCGACACTGTGTTCCTGGTCAATTCCGGTTCGGAGGCCAGCGATCTGGCGATGCGGCTCGCGACGGCGGCGACGGGCCGACGCGACGTGATCGCGATGCGCGAGGCCTATCACGGGTGGACATACGGCACCGACGCGGTATCGACGTCGTCGGCCGACAACCCGAATGCGGTTGTCACCCGGCCGGATTGGGTGCACACTGTCGAGTCGCCCAACAGCTTCCGCGGTAAGTACCGCGGCGCCGAGGCCTCGCGGTACGCCGCAGAAGCGGTGGCGCAGATCGAGCGGTTGGTCGCCGACGGGCGGGCACCCGCCGCGTTCATCTGCGAGAGCGTGTACGGCAACGCCGGTGGAATGGCGCTGCCCGACGGCTACCTACAGCAGGTGTATGCGGCGGTCCGGTCGGCCGGCGGCCTGGCGATCTCGGATGAGGTGCAGGTCGGCTACGGCCGTCTCGGAGAATGGTTTTGGGGTTTCGCGCAGCAGAATGTGGTACCCGATATCGTGTCGATCGCGAAGTCGACCGGCAACGGCTATCCTCTTGGCGCCGTGATCACCAGCCGCGCCGTCGCTGAGGGTTTCCGGTCCCAGGGCTACTTCTTCTCCTCGACCGGGGGCAGTCCGCTGTCGTGCGCGATCGGCATGACCGTCCTTGACGTGCTTCGTGACGAGGGGCTGCAGCAGAATGCAGCGCGCGTCGGCGCCCACCTGAAGTCGAGGCTGCAGGCGCTGCAAGCCAAGCATCGTCTTATCGGCACCGTTCATGGAATCGGGTTGTATCTCGGCGTGGAGATGGTCCGCGATCCGGACACTCTGGAGCCTGCGGTGGCGGAGACATCGGCGATCTGCGAGCGCATGCTCGAACTCGGGGTGATCATCCAGCCGACCGGTGACCGCATGAACATCCTGAAGACCAAGCCGCCGTTGTGCATTGACATCGAGTCGGCCGACTTCTACGTCGACACGCTGGACCGGGTGCTCACCGAGGGTTTCTAGGCCAGCAGCGGCACCGCGTCGTGGCGCGTGTCGGTCAGGATCTCGAACATCACCCGCCGCGTGGCGACCAGCTCTGCGCGCTCAAAGGCCTTACCCGCCACCTGGATTCGGCACGTGGCGATGGCGGAGTTGTAGCAGTACTTCGAGCCGCCGTCGGTGTCGGTGTAGGTCAGGCCGATGACGTCGTCGGGCTCGGTGGTGATCTCCCCCTCGATCATCTGCTCCCCGACTCGGCCCCCGAAGGTCCACGAGAACGGCCGGTAGCGGCCGTGCGTCTGCATGCTGCCCAGGATGGAGCGCACCGCGAACTCTTGACCGGCGTGGCGGAACACGAACAGCGTCGCCGCGGGTGTCAGCACCGGGCCGATCGCCGCGCGCGCCGTGACGATCTCCAGGCTCGTGTCGGGCGCGTCGTCGAAGCCGCACACCTGCCCGAATGCGTAGGCGGGCGTGTGCCGTGTGCCCCAGTTGTGGTTGACGCTGCCGGTCCAGCCGTCGACCGTGACGCGCACGTCGTCGAGTTCGAGCTGGCCGTCGAACTGCGCCAGCGGATGGCGGACCATGGTCTTGGCCGTCGGGAACCGCGCGTTGTACCCGCGCTCGGTGAGCAGTTTCACCGGTTCCTCGGGCCCGGGCGTGATCCGTAGGTCCCAGCGTGCGGAGCGGTTGCCACCGGTGACCACGCCCTGCGCTGACCGGTCGTCGATCGTCGCCGCGCCGATGCGCGCGGTCCAGTCGTCATAGCCGTAATCCGCCGCGTCGATCGGATACGGCTCCTTGAGCGCCCGGTTGCCCGCGCCGTCGGGGTCGAACACCATCACCCACACATCGGCGACCGGATCCCCCGCCGTCGGCAGCAGCAGCGTCTCCCGCAGCCACAGCGCCTGCGGACGCTCGGGGTCGTTGGCGCGGATGTACCGACTCTCGTAATACGGGGTCGTTGCAGACAGCACGCGTTCAGCATCCAATACTTGTGCGGTGATAGGAGCGCAGATCGCGGCTTACGTGCTTGCCGGGATCGTCGCGGTGGAAGCCGTCGCGCTCATCGTGCTCTGGGTGTGGCTGCAGCGCAGCCGACGCGAGGCCGAGCAGCTGCGCCGCCGCGTCGACGCCAGAGAACACGCTGCTCTCCGGCGGCCGGGAGGCCGTCAAGCAGGTGTGGCAGACCGCCAACATCCTGCGCAAGGACGGGCTGGGCGCGGCCGTGCGCTCCTCGATCGAGGACCTCGCCGACTGGGCCGAGGTGGAGCGCCCGGACCTGGCGCGGCTCGCCCCGAGCGGCAAGGTGGCGATCCTGTTCTCCGACATCGAGGAGTCGACGGCGCTCAACGAACGCATCGGCGATCGGGCCTTTGTCAGGTTGATCGGCAGCCACGACCGGATGGTCCGCCGGCACGTCAACAACCACTCCGGGCACGTGGTGAAGAGCCAGGGCGACGGGTTCATGATCGCGTTCGCGCAACCCGAGGAAGCGGTGCGGTGCGGCATCGACGTACAGCGCGCACTTCGTAAGCGGCCCAACGGCATTCGAGTCCGCATCGGCATTCACATGGGCAAGTCGGTGCGGCGCGGCGACGACCTGTTCGGCCGCAATGTCGCGATGGCTGCGCGGGTCGCGAGTGAGGCCGACGGCGGCGAGGTTCTGGTCAGCGAGGTGGTGCGCGACGCCGTCGGCGAGATCGACGACGTCACGTTCGACGGCGGCCGCGACGCCGAGCTCAAGGGCTTCGGCGGCTCGCACCGGCTGTACGCGGTGACCGCCTAGTCTGTGGCTTTGTCCGCTTCGGCAACGCGTTGATGGAGCCGGGCTCGAATGTCCTCGGGGGTATAGGAGTTGCGACGGCGTTGGTCCCTCGCGACCAGCACTCCGCCCGCCACCACGCCGGCGACACTGGCCAGCCCAATCCACTTCCATATGCCGCGCATAGCAAGAGTCTGCCTAAGCTGCGGGGGTGAAGGAAAGCACGGTGTCGCTGGAGCGGGCGCTGGACGAGACGCGGACCGGGGATATCTGGCTGTTTCGCGGCGGTTCCGGACCCGATCGCGCGATACAGACGATGAGCAACGCGCCGGTCAACCACGTCGGGATGACGATCGCGGTCGAGGATCTGCCCCCGTTGATCTGGCACGCCGAGTTGGGCGACAAGCTGACCGACATGTGGACGGGCGGCAATCACCGCGGTGTGCAACTCAACGACTTGCGCCAGGCCGTGGAGCGGTGGATGCACAACTACCATCAGCGCTGCTGGCTACGTCAGCTCACGCCTTACGCCAACCGTGAGCAAGAGGATCGCGCCCTGAAGGTCGTCGCACGGATGGACGGCACACCGTTTCCCAGCACCGCTCGGTTGACCGGTCGATGGTTCCGCGGCCGGGTACCGACCGTCAGCGATTTCACGCGGGGTCTTCCGTTCGTGCACAGCAGAGTTCAGGAGTCCGCGAAGCGCAAGAAGGCCGAGAAGCTCAAAGTCGGACTGGAGACGGCGTATTGCGCGGAGACCGTCGCGATCACCTACGAGGAGATGGGATTGCTCGCCACGGAAAAGCACTCCAACTGGTTCGATCCCGGGTCATTCTGGAGCGGCGACGCGCTGCCGCTCGCGCCAGGTTACCGGCTCGGCGACGAAATCGCCGTCGTGCCATAGTGATTCGTGCACTAGTGATTTAGTCGATCAACAACGCCCGTCGCTGTCGGGTCGTGAGCTCATCGCCGAGCCGCCACAATGCGTCGGCGCCGAGCATGCAATGCGGGAAAGCGTGGCGCGGCGTCATGCTGAGTACTGAAAGGTCAGCGAGTAACGGTCCACGGCCATCGGCGCCGTCGCGCGGTGCAGGATGCGGCAGGTATCGGCGTAGACAGCGGTCAGCCGCGGACCCGTCAACCGCCGACCGGTCCGATCGGGAACGACATGGTCGATCGCGTAGCCGAGCTGGTAGCGGTAGCGATAGTTGAGCGCCCTGATCACCGCAACGGTGCGCTCGCGGTCCAGATACTCGAACGGTCCGCCGTCGTCGTCGACGTCGTTCAAGTAGATGATGATCTTCAGCATTCGGTGATCTTCGATGTCCATGTGCCATCGCCGAATCATCTCGACGTCGGATCCGCCGGCACGCTCACGTTTGACCTCGACACCGAGATACCGCACCGGCAGGCCGATGTAGCCCTCGGCGAGATCGAGGTTGTCGGCGGACAGTCCCCACTTGAACACGCTCGGATCGGCCTCGTGTGCCGTCACGGGGACGCGTACGCGGGCCATCGCGGTGTCGACGTGGCGAAGGTGGTCAACCATGCGGTCGGCGGCCTGCTCGACAGCATCGGGAAGCTGCACCGGACGCTGGGTGACGCCGTGTCGATGCAATTCGCGCACCACATCGAAGCGGTCCGCGGGGAGCCACGGAAGACGGTCCGCGTAGCGGCCTCGCCGGAGCTGGTAGCGCGCTTCCAGCAGTTGCTCGACGAGGGGAAGCTGGCCGGACGACAGTTTGGCCCTGACGCGGGCATGAAAGGCAGCACGCCGTGCGGGGGCGACCATTTCGGCGACCTCGGTCCGGCCCATGACACCTCATCTTCGAGACACGTTGACCAGAGGACGTTAGCGTCCGCACGGGCGAGACGCTAGACCCCTCTGCGCCAGCACATCTCAGCAATGCCGTTTCGAACGCCGCGAAATTGGTTGCGGGGCTGTATAACCCGAGGGGCGAACCGCAGCAGCATTCATTGCCAGCCCCGTCGTCGTGAGTGTCAGTGCAAACACCGGGCACGGCGTGAACCACGCCGCATGCGAGGTCAGCTTGGATGCCCGCACCGCTCCGCAAATATCGAAGACCGCGCTATCCGCTTAGCGGAATGTCAGTATGCAGGGGCGTACTCAGAGGCGCGCGAAACAGGGGTTGGCGTCCTCTTTGGGGATCGACGCGTCCTGGCTGGAGAACTTGCCGACGACGCCGGTCTCGGTCACTTCGACGCTGTCGGCGTGGATACCGAGCGGGTAGTTGTCGTTCAGTTTCTTGGTGAGATCGTTCAGCGCAGTCTGGACCGTGTCCTGGGGTATCGGGCCTTTGACCTCGAGAACCTGCAGATTGAGGTCACCGTCGGTGACAACGGGTTTCGCCGTGACGCTATTGTCGCCGGCCTCGAGAACAATGGCGCCCACGCCAGGTTGAGTGGTCACACCGGTGACCAAATTCCCTACCCCCGGAAGGTTTTCGACCACGGTGTCCTTGATGCCCTCCGACTTCCAGGTGAGCGTCGCGTTCAGAGATCCGATCGTGCCCTTGGAGTCTGCGGTGTCCTGCAGCCGCACGTCCTTCAGGGTGACGTCGGCGGTCATCCCGTCGGCTCCCTGGACGCGGTCCCCCGCGGTGGAGACCGAGATGTTGGTGTAGCGGCCGGTGATGTGCTGCCACAGGAAGGGCGGGTTCACACCGAACGAGATGGAGACGCCGTCTTCGACGACGCATTCGGCCACCTCCACCAGGATGGCGTCCGCGCGATTCCGTGCGTAGAGCTCGGCGCCGGCCAGACCGCCGGCCACCAGTGCGACGACGATGACCGCGATCAGGATTATCGACTGCCAATTGAGAAAGCCCCGGCGGCGCTTCTTTTCGGCTTCGCGCGGCTGACGGGAGGGCGGCGAGAACGATGGAGGCGGCGGGGGCGGTGGCGGCGGGGGTGCTGGTGGTGGCCGCCGGAACTCTTGGGTGGGCCTTGAATCAGCGGGTGAGGGAGGCCGCTGGATCCTCTGGGTCGGCGGCTCCGGCCTTCCGGCCCGCGGGAGCCGGCGCGTCGCCGGATCGGGCGGAGTGCCACGATCGCGCCAGCCGGGCTGGCCGGGGCGGTTGGGCGGCGGTGTCGTCACTTGCGCGATTCTGCCTCATATGCGGGTCGCGGCGCCCTACCTCGTGGTCGTCGGAGTCGGCGGGGGCGCCAGCGACAGGTCCGCGTAGATCTCGTCGAGCATCGGCGCGAGCATGGCCTGCGCCGTCGTATTGCCCTCGGGCGAGAGGGTCAGGTTCGTCCAAATGACCAGTGCCACATCGTTATCCGGGTCGTAGCCCATGAAGGAGTTGAAGCCGGGAAGCTCACCGCCGTGGTAGTACATCGCGGCTTTCGGGCCGAAACGCTGATACGAGATTCCGTAGCCGTACTTCTGTCCGTCGGGCGCGTCGGGGTCCTCGGCCTGCGGGCTCGTCAACCACTGTTGGTGATAGTCGGCATTGAAGACCTTGCCGGTGACGAGTGCCTTCATCCAGGTGGCGAGGTCGTCGGCCGTGGAGATCGCTCCCCCGGCGGCGGGGGCATACGACGAGTTCTGGTTGGTGTAGTCGATGGGCTGCAACGTCCCGGCCTGTGCGGCGGCCTGCATGTCGGCGGGATACGGGTCGTCGGCGAGTGCGTAGTAGCTTCCGCCGTACATGTAGCCGTGTGAGTAGGGAGCCGGGATGGATGTGTCGTCGGCGGCGGGAAGCGACGTCTGCGTGAGGCCGGCAGGACCGAACAGCCGGTCCTGGAACTGCTCGGCCAACGGTCGCCCGCCGACCTTCTCGGCGATGAGACCAAGCAACGCGTAATTGGTGTTGTTGTACTCGTAGGAGGCGTCGGGCGCGAACTGCGGCGGATGCCGGAACGCGATGGCCAGTACCTCCTGCGGCGTCCAGACCTTCCCCGGGTCGGCATCCATGACGGCTGCAAGCGCGGGGTCGGCCGTGTAGCCGTACAGGCCGCTGCGCATCTTCAAAAGCTGTGCGACGGTGATGTTCTCGCCGTTCGGCACATCGGGAACATAGGTGGATACCGGGTCGCTGAACTTCAGCTTGCCGTCCTGGGCGAGCAGCACGATCAGCGCCGCAGTCATGGTCTTGGTATTGGAGGCGATCCGGAAGTGAGTGTCCGGCGTCGGTGGTGTCTGCGCGCCGAGTTCGGTGGTGCCGTACGCCGCGCTGAAGTCACCCTGCGGGGTGCGCACCAGCACCATCGCCCCAGGGACCTTCAGCCGCTCGGCGGCGGTCTCGACGACCGCCTGAAAGGCTTGAGGATCGATGGTCTTGAGCGCAGTCGGTTTCGCGGCGCTCGTCGCGGTTGTGGTCGTCGGCGATACGGCCGTGGGCTCGGTGGTGGACGAACAGCTTGCGATCAACATTGCAACGCACGCCCCGAGGCCGGCGATGTGTATGGGGCCGCACCTATGGGGAGCGATCATCGCCGCCACCACTCTCAGTAATGGGTTTCGTGTACCGCCGAACCGTAGCCCTTCCCGGCCCTCGAGATCCGCGTTCGCGTGATTGTCGCTTGGCCGTCGCGGTTCTTGGGATCGGTAGTCCCTCCCACGTCTTGTACTTGTCGCAACGGCGACGCGACCAGATGCGGAGCCACACAGATAAGGAACCAACACAACATGAACACCACCTACAACCTCAAGAAGATGATCGTCGGGGCGCTACTGTCGGGCGGCGTCGCGCTGGCCGCACTGGGAATGACCGCAGGCACCGCCAGTGCCGCCCCGGGGGACCCGGGCGTCACGATCGACCACTCGGATTACGCTGGCCCCATAGTCGAGTGCAACCAGTGCGGTCGCACCCTTCCGGGCGACGGTTCTGTGCACGTCAACCCTGTCAACCCTGGAGCCAAGTTCGGCAACGGCTTGCTACTCCCCGCCGTTTCCCACTGAACAGCACACGGCACGAACTTCGGCCCGTCACCGGATCGCTGGTGGCGGGCCGAATACCGTTGCAGTGCATAGCGTCACGGAACGATGTGCTGGCCACCAGGTTCAGGCCTCGACGGACTCCAGTAGTGCAACATCGTCGCGGACGGCCCAATGCTCGACCACCAAGCCGTCGGCGAAGCGGAAAATGTGGACCTGAGGCCAGTGGACGTGATTTCCCTTGACCTGATTGCCAGCCAGACGCGGAAACCCGTTGCCAACATGCCGACCCCGCACCGTGCACCAGATCACGACCGTGTCGTCGGAGTGCGTCACGAGATGAAGGTCGGCCGACCGCTGGTCGAGGCTGGTGTTCAACCACTCACCGACGACCTCAAAGATTTCCAGTCCGGATCGGCCACTGACGTGGTCGATGAAGCTCCCAGAAAACATCCGAAATACCCCACCGTCTCCCGACGCAAGGTAGGCGCAGTATCCGTCCGCCAATTCCTTAGCTGTTTCGTGGTTCATCGACGCTATCCGATCATGACGACGAGTTCGGCTCGACCACGTCAGAGTCCGTCATGAAGTGACTCCAAGTTCCGGCGCAAGCGACGCAAATCGAGTAGCCCGTGGACCGCGAACGCGGGCTTGAAGATCATCCATTCGCCGAAGCGGTAATCGGCGCCGCGAACGAGCCGGTCGGCGACTTCCGGACATTGATGACGCATGTACATCCTGCCCTTCTGTGCGTGGAGCGGGTTGGAAACGACCTTGATCCGGCTCGCGTCCTTGATAAGGGGGATGGCGTTCTCGATGTTCTCCCACGTTGTTCGGGAGCGGTCTTCGACAATGACGTTGGCGCTGTGCCCCCGATTCTCGGCATAGCGCGCCATCAGGGGACCTTCCGGTGCGCCACCCCTGAGGTTTTCCCCTCCGCAGAACACCAGGGTGGCATCGCTGCCATCGATCGACCGCAGCGCGGCGCGCACCCGCCAGCGGTTAAGGGCATTGATCCGGTTGGGGTGACGGTTGCGGAAGCCAAGGACGACCACAGCCTCAGGGCCAGGGTTGGCATCCGACCCGAGTTCGCTGCGCGAAGCGCGCCAATTTGCCCACTCGCCCCAAGCGGCAAGGACGACGCCGCCAGCCACCACGCCGACGGTCCCCTTCCTCACTCCTTGCCCCCTAGACGTTGAACCGGAACTCGACCACATTCCGATGCCGATCAACGTCGGCTGTGAACCACGACGAATTCACGTCGGACCTCCACGAAATCGCACCCTGAGAACGCGGCTACCACCTCATCAACCCGCTCGTCGAGCAGAGCGACAAGGTCAGAGTTCGAAATGTTGCCGGTCGCGATGAGCAGCAGTGCACGTGGGCGGCCCGTTGCGATATGTGCATGCCGAAAGTCATCGTCCTTGGTGATGACGATGGCACCCTCACCGTCTGCGTACGCGGCGATGTCGGCGTCGGACGCCGTGACTCCGCCCGGCAAGTCCTGGACGTGCACCACATCATGGCCCCGGTTCGCGAAGAACAACACCAGCCTGGGCGGAAGCTGTGCATCGATGACGAAGTGCATGAAGTCACGGAACGACGTGCTGGCCGCCTGAGACGGCCGCGCCGTACTCAAGCGCCGCCAAGAGGTCGTCGCGCTCAAGGTACGGGTAGTCCGCAAGCACTTCGTCGAATGTCATACCGGCGGCGAGGAGCTCGAGGACCGACTGAACTGAGACCCGCATCCCACGAATGGCGGGCTTGCCATGCAAGATTGTGGGATCGACAGTGATGCGATCCAGACGACTGCCGGCACTCGACATAGCAACCATTGTGCGCCTCACTCTCGTTGCGCGACGGTGATGTGACGCAACCATAGGACGCACCACTGACCGGGTGCGCAGCTACAGGCTTCGACGACTTAGACGTTGAACCGGAACTCCACCACGTCGCCGTCGGCCATCACGTAATCCTTACCTTCCATCCGGACCTTGCCCGCGGCCTTCGCGGCGGCCATCGACCCGGCCGCCATCAGGTCGTCAAACGACACGACCTCAGCCTTGATGAACCCCTTCTCGAAATCGGTGTGGATCACGCCGGCTGCCTTCGGCGCGGTGTCGCCCTGGTGAATCGTCCACGCGCGCGCCTCTTTTGGCCCCGCCGTCAAGAACGTCTGCAAGCGCAAAGTGTGAAAGCCCGCCCGCGCCAGCGCGTCCAGCCCACGCTCGGTCTGGCCGATCGACTCCAGTAGTTCGGCCGCCGACTCGTCGTCCAGCTCCTGCAATTCGGCTTCGATTTTGGCGTCGAGAAACACCGCATCCGCCGGTGCTACCAACTCGCGTAGCGAAGCCACCCTGGCGTCGTCGGTCAGCACCGCCTCGTCAGCGTTGAACACGTACAGGAACGGCTTGGTCGTCAGCAGGTTCAGCTCGCGCACCAGGCCCGTGTCCACCGCGTTGCCCGCCGCGAACAACGTCGTGCCGCCGTTGAGGATCTCCTGAGCCGCCACCGCGGCGTCGTACGCCGGCCGCCGGTCCTTGTGCGTGCGGGCTTCCTTCTCCAGCCGCGGAATCGCCCGCTCCAGCGTCTGCAGATCCGCGAGGATCAACTCCGTCTCGAGCACCTCGATGTCGGACTTGGGATCGATCCGGCCGTCGACGTGTGCGACGTCGTCATCGGTGAACACACGCACCACCTGGCAAATGGCGTCGCTTTCGCGGATATTGGCCAGGAACTTGTTGCCCAGGCCCGCACCCTCGGATGCGCCCTTGACGATGCCGGCGATGTCAACGAATGTGACGGGCGCATGGATGATCTTTTCCGAATCAAACAATCTGGCGAGTTCGGCCAGCCGCGGGTCGGGCAGCGGCACGACACCCTCGTTCGGCTCGATCGTCGCGAACGGATAGTTCGCCGCCAGCACGTTGTTGCGCGTCAGCGCATTGAACAGCGTCGACTTTCCGACGTTCGGCAGTCCGACAATTCCCAGGTTCAGGCCCACAGGCACCAGAGTCTAGGAGACTGTGACGAACGCGCCAGAACTGCGCTGACAGCCTCTTTCAGCGAGAGCCGGTACGGTCTATCTGTGTCAGCACAGCGCGGAAGGTCGGCGGTGACGGCCGACCATCGTTCTGCGCACCCCAACATTCCGGGTGTTCCGTGGTGGGGCGCTGTGCTGGTGGCGGTCACGGCGACCGCGATCGGCTTTGCCTACGACGCAGGCTCCGGTGCTAAAGAGCTCAGCCTGGTCTTTGCCGCGTCGTATGCGCTGGGCTGCGTTCTTGCGGTGCTGGGGGTACGGCAGTCCGGCGTCTTCACCGCGGTCATCCAGCCACCGCTGGTCCTGTTCGTCGCCGTGCCGTCGGCGTATTTCCTGTTCCACGGCGGCCAAGTCGGCGGCCTCAAAGACCTCGCCATCAACTGCGGCTATCCACTCATCGAGCGGTTCCCGCTGATGTTCTTCACATCGGCCGGCGTGCTGCTGATCGGGTTGGCCCGCTGGTACTACGGGATGTCGACGCGACCGGCCACACCACGGCCCACGGCGAAGGACTCGACGAGCACCGGCCTCACGTCGAAGATCTCGTCGCTGTTGACGAAGGAATCCGACGACGACGCTGAGGCTGCCGAGACCCCGCGCCGCAGGCAACACTCCGTCGACCGCTCCAGCCGGCCGGCCAAGGCCACTGCGGCCAAGACAGCCCGCAGCGGCCGACCCGCCAAACGCACCACTCCGTCGCGGTCGCGCCACACCCGCCCGCCGGAGACCGAAATCATCGAGCCGGTCGCCGAACGTCCGCGTCGCCAACGCTCGACGCGCCAGACCGAGCAGCCGCCACCCGCCGAACCTCGGCGGCGGCCACGCAAGTCGACGGCACGCAAAGCCGTGCCCCCACCCGCCGAGCGCCGCGCAAACTACGAACGGCCCGAGCGTCGCCGCCGCTACGACGACTACGAGCCGCTGGAGCCGCACGGTACCAATGGCAACGGAACCCATCACCCGGTCTCGCGGGTGCGTTACCGCGGCGGGGCCGACGATGCCGAGAACCGCACCCAGTACCGCACGCCGCGGCGGTCCCGACATGATCGGGAAGCCGAAAGCTGGGAGTACGACATCTAACTCGGCTACCTCGGCGCGCGCAGGAAACGACCCGCGGCATCCACGGCGGGCCCGGAACTGCCTGCGTCGCTGACGAATACTGCCAGCGCGAGATCGCCGTCGATGCCGACGAACCAGCCGTGTGCATGCGTGTTGTCGATGTACTCGGCGGTGCCCGTCTTGCCCAGCATGCCGGGGATGTCCTGCAGCTGGGTTGCGGTCCCGCTCGTAATCGTCTCGCGCATCATCGATTTCACCTGGTCGGCGACGGTTGCGGGCAGTGCGTCAGGGGTGCGGTCGGACTTACCCGGTTGGCCGGCGACGATCGCCGGGTTCGGCACCGAACCGTTGGCCAGCGCAGCAGCCACCAGCGCCATGCCGAACGGCGATGCGGTCACCTTGCCCTGTCCGATCCCCTCTTCCACCCGCAGCGCGGAGGTCTCGGCGACGGGCACACTGCCGGTGACGGTGGTCATGCCCGGCGCGGTGTAGTCGATCCCCAGGCCCAATTGGGCGGCCGCCTTCGTCAGGCCGTCGGGCGGCAGGTTGACCGCGAGGCGCCCCATCGTCGTGTTGCAGGACCGCGCGAATGCGGTATGCAGCGGCACCTGGCCAAGGTCGAAGTTGTCGTCGTTGGGGATCTGGCGGCCCTCGATGTTCTCCGTGCCCGGGCACGCGACGACGGTGTCGGGAGTAACCTGGCCGGCCTGCAGGGCGGCCGAGACCGTCACCGTCTTGAATGTCGATCCCGGCGGGTACAGGCCCGTCAGCGCGATCGGGCCCTGGGCATCGGCGGCGGCGTTCTGCGCGACGGCGAGCACGTTGCCGGTCGACGGCTGGATAGCGACGATCGCGGCCGGGGTGGGGATGGGCGCCAACGCGCCCTTGGCCGCGCGCAGCATGCCGATGTCGAGTGTGCTGGCGATGTCGGCGACGGGTTTCGGGTCCTGGCCACCGGCCCGCTGCACACCGGCGGCGCTCTGTGCGTTCACCGCCCAGCCGGCGGCGTCGTCGGTGCGGCGCTGCCACAGGTCGGATAGGCCGGACAACGTCGGCGACGTGAAGGCCTTGTCGGTGGCGAGGAGCCGCGTCTGCGGAGCCAACGTGACGTTGGACAGCGCCGACAGCTGCGCCTCGATGGGCGCGAGATCTTCTTGGCGCAGGGTGATCGCGGTGATCGGCTGACCGTTCGCCGCGTTCAGGTCGGTCTGCAGCGAGTCGGCGGTGATGCCGGGTTCGATCGGATTCAGCAGTGCTGCAAGGGTATTCACGTCGGCGCCCGGAGCCACATTGACGAGCGTCACGATGTGTTGGGTCAGCAGTTCCGCGCCGGTGCGGTCCAGCACCCGAGCCGCCGGCTGCGGTGTCAGCATGCTGTAGGACAGCGGGCCGGCGTCCAGATCGGGTGCGACGGTCGCCGGGTTCCAACGAATCTTCCAGTCCTCGCCCGACGCGTCGGCGGTGCCTGTGGTGGAGTAGGTCCATTGGTTCTTGCCGTCTTGAAACTTCCACGTCGCATCGAGGGTGAACGTCGCAGCGTTCTCCTCGCGATTGACCGCGCCTACCTCGAAATGCACGTCCTTGCCGAGGCTGTCGAAGAGCTTGCCCAGGGTGTCCGACGCCTTCGCCGGATCGGTGGTGACGGCCGCGGCGGCCGACGCGTCGCCCTTGTTGAGCGCATCGGCGAAGGTGTGCACCGTGGTGTTGAGCCGGTCCTCTGCATCCGAGCAACCGGACACCACGAGCACGAGCGACGCGAACACCACAAGCAGCGAACGTGAAGCTAATGCGATATTTTGCAACGATTTTCGCAGACGTTTCACGCTCGACGAGGCTACCTGCGCGCTGGGCGGATCTCCCGGGGCAGCGCGAACACCAGCGTTTCGTTGGCCGTCGTGACCGGCTGCACGATGTCGTAGCCGTAGTCGGCCAGCCGCTCCAGCACACCGCGCACCAGAACCTCGGGCACCGACGCACCGGAGGTAACGCCGACCGTCGTCACGCCCGACAGCCAGGCCGGGTCGATGTCGTCGGCGTAGTCCACCAGATGTGCGGCCTGTGAGCCCGCGCCCAGCGCGACCTCCACCAGGCGCACCGAGTTCGACGAGTTGCGTGACCCCACCACGATCACCAGCTCGCATTCCGGCGCCATCGCCTTGACCGCGACCTGGCGGTTCTGCGTCGCGTAGCAGATGTCGTCGCTGGGCGGATCCTGCAGCTTCGGGAAGCGCTCCCGCAGTCGATGCACGGTCTCCATCGTCTCGTCGACGGACAGCGTGGTCTGCGACAGCCAGATCACCTTGTCCTCGTCGCGCACGGTGACCTTGTCCACCGAATCAGGCCCGTCGACCAGCTGGACATGCTCGGGCGCCTCGCCGGCGGTGCCGATGACCTCTTCGTGGCCCTCGTGGCCGATCAGCAGGATGTCGTAGTCGTCGCGGGCGAACCGCTTGGCCTCGTTGTGCACCTTGGTGACCAGCGGGCAGGTGGCGTCGATGACCTGCAGGTCGCGCTCTTTGGCGTTGACGTGCACCGTCGGCGCGACACCGTGAGCGGAGAACACCACTATCGAACCCTCGGGCACCTCGTCGGTCTCGTCGACGAACACCGCGCCCGCCTTGGCCAGCGTCTCGACGACGTGAACGTTGTGCACGATCTCGTGGCGCACGTAGACCGGGGCACCGTGCTTCTCCAGCGCGCGCTCCACGGTTTCGACGGCCCGGTCGACGCCGGCGCAATACCCCCGCGGCTCAGCAAGAAGTACTCGCTTACCGGTAACGCCACCGGCGACCGAGCTCGTGGCGCCCGGAATCCCCATGTTGATAGTCGGCGGCATGTTTCCAAGGGTACTGACCCGCGCCCTGCTGAGGCCAACCGTAGGCTGGTCGCCATGGCAACTGCACCGTACGGGGTCCGTCTGCTGGTGGGTGCGGCGGTGACCGCCATCGAGGAAACCCGCAAGCTTCCGCAGACCATCCTCATGTATCCGATGACCATCGCCAGCCAGGTCGCGCACCTGGTGATGAAGATGCAGCAGGACCTTGCCGACCTGGTCATCAAGGGCGACGAGATCCTCGACGCGATGTTCCCGCCGAAGGACGAGCAGCCCGAGTGGGCCACCTTCGACGAGGATCTCGACGACGCCGCGCCCGGGCCGACCAAAGACGGAGAGCGCGTCACCGAGGGCCGCTTCGCGCTGTTCACCGGCGGTGGGCCGGAAACGTCCGACGACAATCCGGCCGAAAAGGAAGCCAGGCTCGCCAAGGCCGATCCGCCTGACATCGTCACCCACCTGGACTACGAGTCGCTCACGCTGGCCCAGCTGCGGGCCCGGCTGTCGTCGCTGCGGGTCGCCGACCTGGAGGCGCTGCTGGCCTACGAAGGCGCCACCAAGTCGCGCGCGCCGTTCCAGACTCTGCTGGCCAACAGGATCACCCGCGCGACCGCCAAGTGACCCCTTCTGAGCCAGGCCAGTCCCCCGAGAACCCGTGGCCGGTTCGCGCCGTCGCGACAAGGGTCGCCAAGTGGATTGACCGTCTCGGCGTCGTCTGGGTCGAGGGCCAGCTGACCGAGCTGAAGGTTCGCTCCGATTCCAAGACCGTGTTCATGGTGCTGCGTGACCCGGCCGCCGACATGTCGCTGTCGCTCACGTGTCCGCGCGACCTGGTGCACAACGCGCCGGTCAAGCTGTCCGAGGGCACTCAGGTGGTGGTGTGCGCCAAACCGTATTTCCACACCGGGCGTGGCTCATTCTGGTTGCGCGTCAGTGAGATTCGCGCGGTCGGCATCGGCGAACTGCTGGCCCGCATCGAGCGGCTGCGCCAGTTGTTGCACGCGGAGGGGCTATTCGATCCGCGGCTCAAGCGCCCGATCCCGTTCCTGCCCGACACCATCGGGCTGATCACCGGACGCGCGTCGGCGGCCGAGCGTGACGTCATGACGGTGGCCGCCGGACGCTGGCCCGCCGTGCGGTTCGCGGTGCGCAACACCGTCGTGCAGGGTCCCAATGCCGTCGCGCAGATCGTCGAGGCGCTGCGGGACCTGGACCGCGACGCCGACGTAGACGTGATCGTCATCGCCCGCGGCGGCGGCAGCGTCGAGGATCTGCTGCCGTTCTCCGACGAGACTTTGTGCCGCGCGATCGCCGGGTGCACCACACCGGTGGTCAGCGCCGTCGGACATGAACCCGACAATCCGCTGTGCGACCTCGTCGCCGACCTGCGCGCGGCCACGCCCACCGACGCCGCCAAACGCATCGTCCCCGACACCGCCGCCGAGCAGGCCCTCGTCACCGACCTGCGTCGGCGCAGCGCACGCGCCCTGCGCAACTGGGTGCATCGCGAGCAGCATCTCCTGTCCCAGCTGCGCAGCAGGCCGGTGCTGGCCCAGCCGCTGGCTGCGCTGACGGCCCGCTCCGAGGAGATTCACCGGGCGCGCGCCTGCATTCGCCGGGATATCACCCGGCTGGTGGCCGCCGAAGCCGACCGGATCGGCCACTTGTCGGCGCGGCTGTCCACACTGGGACCGGCGGCCACACTGGCGCGCGGCTACGCCGTCGTCCAGACGAGTGCGGGACCGGTGCTGCGCACGACGGTCGACGCACCGGCGGGCACCGGGTTGCGGGTCCGGGTCGCCGACGGTGCCATCAGAGCGGTCAGTGAGGGTCCAGAGGGGACATCTGCATGAAGCCCATTAGTGAAATGGGGTACGAAGAGGCCCGCGATGAGCTGATCGAGGTCGTGCAGCGACTCGAGCAGGGCGGACTCGACCTCGATGCATCGCTGAAGCTCTGGGAAAGAGGCGAAGAGCTGGCGCGATGCTGTGAATCGCATTTAGCTGGTGCACGCAAACGAGTCGAGGATGCGCTGGCGGCCAAGGAGTCAGAAGAAGGTTGAGGCGGCAACGAGTTTCTACGCTCGTACTCGAAATTAGAACACGTTTCATTTATGCTCATCGGCATGGGTGATTCAACGTTGACCACCGATCTTGGCCGGGTGCTCGTCACCGGAGGCTCCGGATTCGTCGGTGCCAACCTGGTGACCGAACTGCTCGACCGCGGGCACGACGTCCGCTCGTTTGACCGTGCGCCCTCTCCGCTGCCCGAGCACCCGCGGCTGCAGGTGATCGAGGGCGACATCTGCGACCCGGACACCGTGGCTGCCGCCGTCGACGGGATCGACACCATCATTCACACTGCGGCGATCATCGACCTGATGGGCGGCGCGTCGGTCACCGACGAGTACCGCCAGCGCAGTTTCGCGGTCAACGTCACCGGCACGCAAAACCTCGTACATGCCGCGCAGGCGGCCGGGGTCAAGCGGTTCGTCTACACCGCGTCCAACAGTGTCGTGATGGGTGGTAAGCGAATCTCGGGCGGCGACGAAACCCTGCCCTACACCGAACGATTCAACGACCTCTACACCGAGACCAAGGTGGCCGCCGAGCGATTCGTGTTGTCGCAGAATGGTGTTGGCGGGATGCTGACGTGCTCGATTCGGCCCAGCGGTATCTGGGGTCGCGGCGACCAAACCATGTTCCGCAGGGTGTTCGAGAGCGTGCTCGCCGGACATGTCAAGGTGCTCGTCGGCGGCAAGCGCGTCAAACTCGATAACTCCTACGTGCACAACCTGATTCACGGCTTCATCCTCGCCGCCGAACATTTGGTGCCGGGCGGGACGGCACCCGGTCAGGCGTACTTCATCAATGACGGCGAACCGATCAATATGTTCGAGTTCTCCCGGCCGGTCGTGGAGGCCTGCGGTCAACCATGGCCGAAGTTCCGGGTGCCGGGCCGGCTGGTCTGGTTCGTGATGACGGTGTGGCAGTGGTTCCACTTCCGCTTCGGCCTGCCCAAGCCGCTGCTGGAACCCCTTGCGGTGGAACGGCTTTACCTTGACAACCACTTCTCGATCGCCAAGGCCCGGCGCGACCTCGGATATCAGCCGCTGTTCACCACAGCGCAGGCGATGGGCGAATGCCTGCCCTACTACGTCGACCTCTTCCACCAGATGAAGGGTGAGGCTCCGCAGCCCGTCGTGGCTTGAGCCGCCACGGGTTCGGCGCGCTTACCGTCGCTCAGCGTTGATAAGCGCGCCGAAATCGCTTCAGCGTGCGTTGAGGCCGAGCACGCGGTGCTCAAAGAGGTCAGCACCGCGGGCCACCCCACCCGTGGCTTCGAAACCTGCCGCGACCCGTTTCGCACCGTCGGTCATGGTCATTGCTTCTCTCACTTTCGGTGCGCAGCTTCGCTGCGCTGACAGTTTCTTGGCCGGCAGGCGGGTGCCGCACTGGGCTACCTCGACGCGCCGCGCGGTCTCGAATTGGTCGCGCCCATATGGAACTACGCACACGGGTACGCCACGGGCGAGTGCTTTTTGCGTAGCACCCATCCCACCGTGCGTGACAGCACACACCGCACGGTCCAGCACAACGCCGTGTGGGACGAACCGGCACACCGTCGCATTGGGCGACGCTGTGACGCTGTCAGGTTGCCCGGCCGGCACGGTCGCGACAACGTGCACCGGCTCATCGGCCAACGCGGCTATCGCGGTCAGGACAAGCTCCTCGTCAGCCTGTTTCTCCGACGACGTCGTGACGAGGACGATTGGCCGCTCGATTGCGGCCAGCCAATCGGGAGCAATATCCGGCCCAGGATCGAGCACGCAGGGCCCGATCATCTGCACCGCATCGCCCCATTCGGATTGCGGGTACTGGAACGGTTTGCCGCTGGCGACCAGCATCAGTGGTGCCCGGCGTAGAAACTCGTCTATCGACGCGACGGGCCGCAGTTTGACGGCAGTGCGAATGGAGTTGATCGGGGGCAGCATTACTTTCTCGAGACTGCGCATCACCACCGACCGCAGCACGGCATCACGCATCCGACCCAACACACCCGGAAGCGGTCTGAGGCCCAGCCCGAACGGCGGTACGCCGGGTGCTTGCAGCGACGGCGTGTACGGCGAAAAGCACGCCCAGGGAACGTCACCGGCCTCGGCCGCCGACAGTGCGCCCCAGCAATTCACATCGACGAGCAGTGCGTCTGGATGAACACCCGCTACTGCGTCGGCGAGGTCGGCGACTTCGTGCACAGCCCGCCGCCCGAACACCGCCACCCCGAGCGTCAGCGCGGCACGCGGATTGTTCGCCTTCCAGTCATCGTGCTCAATTCCCTCGATCTCCGGATCGATCGCGTCCGCGGTGAAGCCGAGTTTCTGCCCGATCTCCACACCACTGGAGAGTGTGCGCACATGAACCGTGTGGCCGCGGCGGGCCAGCTCAGACAGCAGGGCGCTGATCGGCAACAAATGACCAAGTGCAGGCGAGGTATAGGCCAATACCGTTGCCATCTCGTACCCCCTGTCGCTGCCGCTCAAATGCTTTCGTTGACCATTCGACGAGCTTCGGCGAACCGACCGCGGGCGTCGACCTTCTCGCAAAGCGAAAGGTATTGCTGTGCCAGCTCGGCGTAACACGCTGAGTCGCCTTCTGCCTTGGCCAACAGCGCCTGCGATTTCAACCACCACAGGTCTAATGCGGGAATGCCGGGCCGCCGAGCCTGCCACTCTTCAACAATTCGATGCGCCTCGGCGCAGTCGTCGATACCTCCCCGATCGAGGAGCAGTTCGACCAAGGCCTCGCCCGGACAGCCGACGACGACACGACTGCCGCTAGTCATTTGCTGCAAAACCAAGGCACGAAGTTCATCAATTGCGTCGTCGCGGAGTCCGCTACGGGCGGCATGCATCGCCAAATCGGCACGAACGCTCGCCAGCGTGAAGGCCATCACCTTGTGCTTCTGCATACTTGCGCGCACGCGTTCGAGCACATCAATCGCCTCGTCGTGTGATGTGTTCTCCGCGCGCAGCAGTACGGTGCCGTAGGCCCACTGCGCGGCGATGATGCCGAAGATGTCACCGAAAGATTCTGCGCGCCGCAACGCATCGCGCGTGTCGTCCAACAGATCATCAGCCTGGCACATGCCCAGTGCCGCCATGGTGCCCGAGTAGTGCAGCATCGATGCGTAGCGGACGGGGTGAAGCCCACGCGCTTGCTCAGTGCCCTCCAGGAGATGCCGTCGACCCTGCTCGTAATCCCCGAGGCACATTTCGATAACACCCCGGAGTGCCTCGGCCGAGGCGACCTCCGGTGTTGGTACTTCGTGGCCCAGTGCCAGTATCGCGTCGATATCCCTTAGCGCAACGTCGAATTCGCAGTTGGCGAACCGTCCAAAGGCCACCGCATTGAGGATGATGCTCTTGGTCGCCGGGTCGCAGTCAATCCTGCTCACCATCTCCTCGAGTTCCGCAGCCAGTGCGGCGGCCTCCGGCACGCGATAGTCACCGACAGTGAACGACCAGATGCGTCCGGCCATTGCGATAGCGAGAGATCTCAGGTCACCGGTTTGCATCACCAGGTCGCGATACTCGCGGAAGTGCTCGTCGGTGTAGACGTCACCGCCAACGTACAAAGCCGTCGACATCAGCATCGTGCGTGGCGCGACGCGCATCGCGATCACGTCGTCGTGGTCATCGGGCAACCGGTCGGCGATTTGGCGGGCGCTCTCCCATTCAGTTCGAGCGGCGGGAAGATCGCGGGGCCGAAGCCATTCCGCCGCGCGCATGTGCCACCGAAAAGCTGCCGCGAGTTCGCCGGCCGCCTCGAGGTGCGTTGCGATCAGCGCCGCGTTCTCGTCGGCTGTGGCGGGGTTGTGCGCCTCGATCACGGCGGCGAGCCTGCTGTGGGTCTGGACGCGAGTAGCGCTCAACTGGGATTCGTAGGCCACCGTGCGAACCAACGGGTGATGGAAGCAATAGCGTTGCTGTGGAACGAATTCCGTCTGATCAATCAACTCCGCCGACACCATCTCGGCCAGGTGAGCGGGCCCGGTTTCCGGTAGCAGAGCATTCAATGTGTCCGCGTCGAAATGGGTACCCATTACCGCGGCAGCGTTGAGAACCGCCTTCGTTTCAGCTGTCAGCCGATCGATGCGGGCCGCGAGCACGGCCTGTACCGTAGCCGGGACGGCGATTTCGTCGGTATCGCCCATCAGGCGGTAGCCACCACGACTCCCCGCCAGCACACCACGGCCAGCCAGGTCCCGGACGATCTCCTCGATGAAGAATGGGTTGCCCGCCGCCACATCTGCGATCCGGTCGGACAGGCCCACCAGCGACGAGTCGCCCCCGAGAAGTTGGCCGATCAGGCGCACGGCCGTTGAGTCGGTCAGTGGTTGTAGCGTGATCGTCTGATCCGAATTATGGTGCAGTGCACCGTGGAACTCTGGTCGGTACGTCGCGACGAACATCGACGTCGTCACATTGAGCGTGGCAGCGAAATCAGCAAGGACTTCGTCGCTCGGCGCATCGATCCAATGGACATCCTCGAGTACGAACACGGTTCGGCGTGAGCGTGCGAGGACAGCCTGCGCCATCACCTCGACCAGCCGGCGGCGGCGGCCATCGACGCTGACCAGCAATGCAGGTGCATCGGTGTCGGCGATGCCCATGGCCTCGAACAGGATTCGCGCATCGGCGGAGTGCTGAGTTAGTTGCCCTCCGTACTGAGCGGTCGTGTGCTCGCGGGCCTCGGCGTCGCTGAGCCCGTCCACATTGAACATGGCACGAAGGAAGCGCGACAGCGCATGGAAAGCGACCGTAGTGGTGTGGGCTTCGCATCGGGCAACGACGATATCGGCGTCCTGACTCGCGGCGATCGCGGTGAACTCACTGATCAAACGGCTCTTGCCCAAGCCGGGTTCCCCTTCGATCCCGACGCGGCAGCCGCGATTAGCGGCGAAGACGTTTCGCAGCCAATCTAGCTCGAGATCGCGGCCAAGCATCTGACCTTCGTTGCGGCCCAACACCATCCGGTCGGATACCACCGCGAGGAGCCGTCTCGCGGGCACGGGCGCGTCGGCGCCTTTGACAGCAACGTCTTCGACCGTCCCGAGTCCGGTGGCATCCTCGACGAGGCGTGCCGTGGAGAGCGAGCACAAGACTCCGCCCGCAGGAGCGCCTGCTTCCAGGCGTTGTGCCATTCCCACCGGATGGCCGATCGCCGTGTATCTCCCTGGACCTGAGCCGATTTCGCCAACGATCACATCGCCGGAGTTCAGCCCGACGCGGAGCTGCAAGGCAATGCCGTCAGCGTGAAGCACCTCGGCGGCAAGCTCGTTGGTGACCGATTGGATTTCCAGCGCCGCAATGCACGCGCGCAGGGCATGATCCTCCAATGCCACCGGGGCGCCGAACAGTGCCATCAAGCCGTCGCCGGTGAACTTGTCAACGGTTCCCTGATAGCGCTGCACCACCGCGGATGCGCGGTTGAACAACTCGTTCATGATCTCTTGGAGTCGCTCTGCGTCCAACGCCGCCGCGAGCTTCATCGAGCCGACGACGTCAGCGAACAGCACCGTTACCTGTTTGTGTTCGCTTGTCGCTGATTTTGGAGAGACCGGAGAGCCGCACACATCGCAGAAGCGCGCCTTGGCCCGCAGGTCGTTTCCACACGACCCGCACCGATCGGTGGCCGCTCTGACCGGACTGACCATCCCCCGACTTCTCCCGCTCCGTCAATTTCCCCCATGATCTCGCACAATGCGGTGGAACGGCCCTTAACTGGGAAACGTGCCGGCAAGGCCATCAAGCATGTTCGCGGCGGTTTAGGGAAGCGCCTTCAACGCGTGTACCTCGCCAGTCGCGCTGTTGATCAGCGCCGCACGGTCCAGCCGTCCCTGCAGCGGCAGCACGTCGAACACCGCGGCCGCAACGTCGGGCAGCTGCGCCAGCGTCGCCCGCGGCGCCAGCGAGCAGTGCGGCAGCCAGACGCCCGGCCGGTAGTGCTTGTGCAGTTCGGCTCCGGTGGCGGTGACGGCCTCGACCACCCGCTCCTGGCGCGCCACGAAGTCCGCACTGACGCCCGCGACCAGCCAGGTCCGGCCGCGCCTGAACAGGCCGATCCCGTCAAAGCTGAGCTCCACCGGTTCGCCGCCGTCGATGCCGGCCAGCGCGTCCGTCACCGCCGCCTGGTCCCAGCGGCGCAGCACCGCATACGAGACATGCGGCAGGTGCCGCCCGTGGGTGTGCGAGCCCAGGCTCGGCACCCCGTGTTCCTCGAGCCGGTCCCACAACGCCCGGACCGCCCGCTCCGATCGCCGGTCAAAGAGCAGGCAGACCGCCAGCGCCACAGGTCAGTGGTACAGGTGGACCGGCTGCTGGGTGGCCTGCTCGATGCGCGACGACGCCTCGTGCAGCAGCTCGGTGCCCAGGGAGATGAGTGCTCTGGCCGCGGCGATCTCCTCGCCGACCATCGGCTGATTCTCGTCCCTGGGATTCCGATAGGCATCCCCGGTGGTACTCACCGCCTTCTCGTCACGCAGCTTCGCGTGCGCCGATGCGTGGGTGTGGACGTCGTCCTCGGAGAACTCGATTTCGACGTGCCACTTGTTGTCCAGATTCTTGTCATACATGGCGATCACCCTCCTCTTACAGGGTGCTCCGCGGGCTAGCGGCCGACAAGGGCCAACGCGTGTGCGCGGCGCAGCTTGCCCGACGGTGTCTTCGGGATGACGCCCGGTCCGAGCACCACCACGTTGCGCGGACGGACATCGACCTCGGCGACCACTTCGTGGGCCACCTGGTGCTGGATCCGGCGTACGTCGGCGCCGTCCTCGAAGGCATTGGACTCGACGGCCACCGCGAACGCCTCCCGCTTGTGTCCGGCGTTCAAGCGGACCGCGACGGCACACCCCCGCCGCACACCGTCCACTCGGCCGGCAGCGCGCTCGATGTCGGACGGGTAGATGTTGCGGCCGGCCATGATGATGACGTCCTTCACGCGGCCGCACACCACGACGTGGCCGTTCTCCGTCAGGTAGCCCAGATCGCCGGTGTCGTACCAGCCCTGGCCGTCCTGCGCCGAGACGAAACCCGCCGTCGTCGTGTATCCCGGTGTCAGCGGTTCGCCGCGGACTTGAATCACGCCGACTCCGCGGGCAGCCAACACGTTGGCGTCCTCATCGACGATGCGGACCTCGAGGCCGGCCAGCGGTGGGCCCAGCGTCGCCAGCCGCCGGGTGTTGCCCTTGGTCGCCGGCACCGCTCGATGCAGAACCGCGAGCATGTCGGCGTCGACCTCGTCGACCACCAGACCGGCGCCGCACTCGCTGAACGACACCGCCACCGTCGTCTCGGCCATGCCGTAGGCGGGCAGGATCGCCTCCGCACGCAGCCCGAACGGCCGTCCCGCGACGATCAGGTCTTCCACATCGGCGGGCTCGACCTGCTCGGCCCCCGACAACGCCCACCGCAGCGACGACAGGTCGAACTGGCCAGGCGTGGCCTGCTTACGCAGCCGGTGAGCGAACAACGAGTAGGCGAAGTTCGGTGCCGCGGTCATCGTGCCCTTGTACTTGTCGATGAGCTTGGCCCACAGCAGGGTGTCGCGCAGGAAGTCCATCGGCGTGACCTTGACCAGCTCGGCACCGAAATACATTGGCACCGTGAGGAATCCGGTCATCCCCATGTCGTGGAACAGCGGCAGCCAGCTGACGATGACGTCGTGGTCCAGGTCGTACTCGGCGCCGACGAACATCGCCTCGGCATTGGATGCCAGGTTGCGGTGGGTGATCCGGACGGCCTTCGGCGGGCCGGTCGAGCCGGACGTCAGCTGCATCAGCGCAACATCGTCCTCCCCGGTTTGGACCGGGTCGATGGGGTCGGACGACAGCAGCTGCTCGATGGTGACGACGTGCATGCCGCGCTCGGCCAGCAGCGGAGCTGCGGGCAGGAACGGTTCGGAGATGACCACGACCTTGGCCTCGATGGTGTCGATGACCATCCCGGTCTCCGCCGCCCACAGCATGAGGTCGGTGCGGGGGGTTGGTTGGTGCAGCATCGTGAGACTGGCGCCGCGCATCCATATGCCCTGCGCGGTGGGCGCGATCTCCACGGGAGCACCGGCCAGCACCGCGACGGCGTCCGCGTGCCCCACACCGGCGGCGGCCAGGCCACCAGCCACTTGACGGGCCCGCTGATGTACCTGGCTCCAGGTGTGTCGGACCGGCGCGTGCGGCTCACCGGTGACCATGCCCCGCGCGCTGGTGTTGGCGCTGTCGTACATCTTGTCGGTGAATCTGCTCACGAGCCTCCCCCTTGGCCCGCATGGTAAGCACTACATCGGTCGTCAGGCCCGCATTGGCGCGTCAAGCCGGTGAGCGCGTCGCCGCCGTCGAGAAATGACGGACCAGGTGGCGCAGTACCTGCACGCTCATCTGCTGTGTTGCGTCGGAGACCGCACTCAGGACGCGGTGTACGGCCTCATTGGGGCTGGTGGGCGGCACAACGTAGAGCACCGCATCGCGTGAATGGGTGCCAATCAGATAGATCGTGTCGCAGGCGACCAACGAGTACGGGTCGACGGAGATCTGCGCGGTGCCACGGATGATTCGAGAGGGCGCATGCGGCCAGATGCTCGGGTCGTACACCACGCGATGCACCTGGCCGATCAACAAGCCAAGAACGGCAACGAGGTCGGGCAGTTCGGTTCGCAGATCGGAGCTGTGAGGCCACCACGCACCGTCGACAGCGCCGGGAAGACTCGATCGGTCACACAACGCCAACCGGGTGGCACTCGAACATTGGGACGCGATTTGCACCATGAACGGTGCTCCCGTCAGCTATCAGAGAAATCGCAGACGGTAACCCGTTAGGCGGACACGCGACGAACCTACGATTGCTCCAGGATAGCCCACTGACGTCCCCAGCACCGTCGCCTCACCCAGCACAGCCTGGCCAATCCATCGAATCGGAAGCGGCGCAAGGCATTTATCAGTCTCACCCAATTCCCTGTCGTTAACGCCGCCGACTCGTAGCATCAACGCGGGAACTCGTCGAAAGGGCGCGAAATGCCGAACAGCAAACCCAACATCCTGGTGATCTGGGGCGACGACATCGGGATCACCAACCTCAGTTGCTACAGCGACGGCCTGATGGGCTATCGCACACCGAACATCGACCGCATCGCCGACGAGGGCATGCGCTTTACCGACTCCTACGGCGAGCAGAGCTGCACGGCGGGCCGGTCGTCGTTCATCACCGGGCAGAGCGTGTACCGCACCGGCATGAGCAAGGTCGGTATGCCCGGCATGGATGTGGGCCTGCAAAAGGAGGACCCGACGATCGCAGAGTTGCTCAAGCCTCTCGGCTACGCGACCGGACAGTTCGGCAAGAACCACCTCGGCGACCTCAACAAGTTCCTGCCGACCGCGCACGGGTTCGACGAATTCTTCGGCAACCTCTATCACCTCAACGCCGAGGAAGAACCCGAGCATGAGGACTATCCCACCGAGCAAGAGGCGCCCCTGATGCGCAAGGCGCTACTGCCGCGGGGCGTCATCCATTCCTGGGCCACCGATGACGACACCGGCGAGGTCGACGACCGGTACGGTCCGGTCGGCAAGCAGCGCATCGAGGACACCGGACCGCTGACCAAAAAGCGGATGGAGACCATCGATGACGAGACCACCGGCGCGTGCATCGATTTCATCAGGCGCCAGCACGAAGCCAAAACACCGTTCTTTGTGTGGATGAACATGACTCACATGCATTTCCGGACTCACACGAAGCCGGAGAGCCGCGGGCAGGCCGGCCGTTGGCAGTCGCCGTACCACGACACGATGATCGACCACGATCGCAATGTCGGACAGGTGCTCGATCTGGTTGACGAACTCGGCATCGCCGAGGACACCATCGTCATCTACAGCACGGACAACGGCCCGCACGCCAACAGCTGGCCGGACGGCGCCACCACCCCGTTCCGCAGCGAGAAGGCGACCAACTGGGAGGGCGCGTTCCGGATCCCCGAGATGATCCGGTGGCCCGGGAAGATCAAGCCGCGCACCGTGTCCAACGAGATCGTCCAGCACCACGATTGGTTGCCGACATTCTTGGCTGCCGCGGGCGAACCGGACATCGTGGAGAAGCTCAAGAAGGGCCACACGATTGGAAACAAGGACTACAAAGTTCATATCGACGGCTACAACCTGCTGCCTTACCTGACCGGTGAAGTGGAGAAGAGCCCCCGGCGCGGAATGATCTACTTCTCCGACGACGGTGACGTACTCGGCATCCGGGCCGAGAACTGGAAAATCGTGTTCATGGAGCAGCGCTGTCCCGGCACGCTGCAGGTGTGGTTCGAACCCTTCACCCCGCTGCGGGCACCGAAACTGTTCAACCTCCGGACCGACCCCTACGAACGCGCAGACATCACGTCAAACACCTACTGGGACTGGATGATTGACCGTGTCTACCTCATGTTCTACGGCTCCGCGATCGTGAACCAGTTCCTCGAAACCTTCAAGGAGTTTCCGCCGCGCCAAGAGCCTGCGACGTTCACCATCAACCATGCGGTCGAAGAACTGGACAAGTTCCTCTCCTCCAGGGGTGGCTGAGCTTGGCTGGGCTCGACAGCTGGACGGACGGGCCGACGAAGTCGTCGATCATTGACTTCGTCGGGCGCGTCACAGCGCAGGGATCCCCGGATTATGTTGCGCGCGAAGAACGCATCGCGGTTTTCGACAACGACGGCACGCTGTGGTGCGAGAAGCCGATGTACATCCAGCTCGACTTCTTGATCCGCCGTTTTGCGGAGCAGGCCGCGGCTGACCCGTCGCTGCGCGAGAAGCAGCCGTACAAGGCGGCTGTCGAGGGTGATCTGAAGTGGTTCGGCGAAGCGGTGGCCAAGCATTACCAGGGTGACGACTCTGAGTTCAAACCCCTTGTGGGAGCAGTCCTTACCGCCCATCACGACATCACCGTCGAGGAACACCGTTTGCGGGTAAGTGCATTCTTCAACGAGGCGAAGCATCCGACGCTGCGCCGGCCGTACACGGCGTGCGGCTATCGGCCCATGGTCGAACTGCTGCGCTACCTGGAGGACAACGGGTTCACGAACTACATCGTGTCGGGCGGTGGCCGCGACTTCATGCGTCCCGTCACCGGGGCGCTCTACGGGATTCCACCCGAGCGGGTTGTCGGCAGCTCGGTGGGACTGGATTATCGGGACGGCAACCTGTTCACCACCTCCCAACCGGAATTCCTCGACGATGGGCCAATGAAGCCGGTGCGCTTATGGAGTCGGATCGGTCGCCGACCGATACTGGCCGCGGGAAATTCCAACGGCGACATTGAAATGCTTGAGTTCACCCGCGGTCTGCAGCTGCTGGTTTTGCATGACGACGCCGACCGCGAATTCGACTACACCGCAGGGGCGGAGAAGTCATTGGACCGGGCGGCAACGGACGGCTGGACCGTCGTCAGCATGCGCAACGACTGGACATGCGTCTTCAGTGACTGACGATCTCGTCTGGATCCCGGGGCAGACGGCGGCCCTGGGGTCCGATCAGCACTACCCCGAGGAGGGGCCCGCCCGACCGGTCACCGTGGAAGGGTTCTGGATGCAGACCCGTCCGGTGACAAATGCCGACTTCGCCGAATTCGTCGCCGCCACAGGCTATCTCACGGTAGCGGAACGACAGCTTGACCCGGCGGACTACCCCGACGCACCGGTCGAGAACCTGCAACCCGGGTCCATGGTGTTCACCCGCACCAAAGGCCCGGTGGACCTGCGCCACCTGAACCTGTGGTGGACGTGGACACCCGGCGCGTCGTGGTGCCACCCGGTCGGCCCGTTGTCATCGATCGACAAACGGGCAGATCACCCGGTGGTGCACGTCGCCTACGAAGATGCCGAGGCGTATGCGGCGTGGGCCGGTCTGGCGCTGCCGACGGAGGCGGAGTGGGAGACTGCGGCCCGCGGGGGCCTCGAGCGCGCGACGTACACGTGGGGCGACGAGCCTGAGCAGCCGGGCCAGCGGCTGGCGAACTATTGGCACGGCGACTTCCCGTGGCGCCCTGAGCGCGGGTATGGCCGCACCACGCCGGTCGGCAGCTTCCCGCCGAACGGATACGGCCTGTTCGACATGGCGGGCAACGTGTGGGAATGGACCACCGACTGGTTCGGCGGTGACCGATCCGTCGAGTCGTGCTGTGCCGCAGACAGTTACGATCCGGCGCAGCCGCAGTTCAAGGTCGCCCGCAAGGTGATCAAGGGCGGCTCGTTCCTGTGCGCCGACGACTACTGCCTGCGCTACCGGCCTGCGGCCCGTCGACCCCAGATGGTCGACACCGGCATGAGTCACATCGGCTTCCGCTGCGTCAAACGGTGAGCTCATCGCCGAGTTCCGCACCCGGATCATTGCGACGGACCGCGGTACGAAATAGTGCATGGACAGCGGCAGATTCGCACGACAGGAGACGACGAGCATGGCAGCACCGAGTCCTGGATACTCCATCACAGTCCGAGTCGAGGCGCCGGCTTCGGCGAGGGCCACCGGTGAGCTCACCGCGACGATCGGCGCCGCCGGCGGCGCGCTGACCGCGCTGGACGTGGGCGAGTCGCACCACGACTCGATCGTCGTCGACGTCACCTGCGACGTCGCGGACGTCGCGCACGGCGACGCCATCACCCAGGCGATCGACGCGCTGCCCGGCTTCCATGTCCGCAAGGTCAGTGACCGAACGTTCTTGATGCACTTGGGTGGCAAGCTCGAGGTGGTGCCGAAGGTGCCGCTACGCCATCGCGATGACCTGTCCCGGGCGTACACCCCGGGCGTGGCCCGGATCTGCCTGGCCATCGCCGCCAACCCGGAGGATGCCCGCCGGCTGACGATCAAGCGCAACACGGTGGCGGTGGTGACCGACGGCTCGGCGGTGCTCGGTCTCGGCAATCTGGGCCCGGCGGCCGCGCTGCCCGTGATGGAAGGCAAGGCGGCGCTGTTCAAGCAGTTCGCCGGCGTCGACGCGTGGCCGGTGTGCTTGGACACCCAAGACACCGATCAGATCGTGGAGATCGTCTGCGCGCTGGCGCCGGTCTACGGCGGGATCAACCTGGAGGACATCGCCGCACCCAGGTGTTTCGAGATTGAACGGCGCCTGCGGGAGCGGCTGGACATCCCGGTGTTTCACGACGACCAGCACGGCACGGCGATCGTGGTGCTCGCAGCGCTCATGAACGCGCTGCGGGTGGTCGACAAGAGACTGCCCGACCTGCGCATCGTCATCTCCGGCGTCGGCGCCGCGGGATCGGCGATCATCCGGCTGCTGCAGGCCCAGGGCGCCTCGGACATCGTCGCCGCCGGTCGCAGTGGCGTGCTGTCGCGCGACGAGGATTACGCCGACCCGACGCGGCGGTGGATCGCGGAGAACACCAATCCCCGCGGCGTCACCGGCTCCCTGCGGCAGGCGCTCGTTGATGCCGACGTCTTCATTGGAGTCAGCGCGCCCAACTTGCTGGACGGCGACGATATCGCGACGATGGCCGACCGGGCGATCGTGTTCGCCCTCTCCAATCCCGACCCCGAGGTGGATCCGCTCGAGGCGCGTAAACATGCCGCGGTCGTGGCCACGGGGCGCAGTGACTTCCCCAACCAGATCAACAACGTGCTCGCGTTCCCCGGCTTCTTCCGCGGACTGCTCGACGCCGGGGCACACGAAATCACCGACGACATGATGATCGCCGCGGCCAAGGCGATTGCGGATGTCGTCACCGCGGAGGAGGTCAACCCGAGCTTCATCGTGCCCAGCGTGTTCGACAGCAAGGTCGCGCCCGCAGTCGCGGCCGCCGTCAGCCCGGTCGCAAGCGAGACCAGCGAATAGGACACCGCTCGTTAAGAACTGTCGGTGACGAGAACTGACGCCGCGCCTGCCATGTGTTCACGCACTGCGGCCGCAGCCTTGTCGGCGTCGCCGGATTCGATCGCGTCGACGATGTCGGAATGCCGTTTGGCGTCCATGTTTTTCAGCGCCCGGTCCACGCCCGCGAACATGATCGACATCCGGATGCTGCCTTCTAGCGATGACCACGAGTGCAGTAGCGTCTCGTTGCCCGTCAGGTGGCACATGGTGCGATGGAATTTGAGGTCAGCTTCGATGCGGTCCTCGAGGTTGGACGCCGCCCACTTCTCCATGTCCACTACGGCCTTGCGTAGCTCCGCGACGGCGGCGGAGCGGTCCTCGCGGCCCGCCAGGTCCTGTGCCGCCAGTGACTCCAGCGCCGCGCGGACGTCGAAGATGTTCGTGATCTCCTTGGCGTCGAGGTGACGCACTGACAGCCGTCCGCGTGCCCCTGCCGAGATCAGACCTTCCTGCTGAAGTTGCCGCAAGGCCTCACGCAGGGTGCCCCGGCTGATCTGCAGCGCCTCTGAGAGCTCCGTCTCCACGAGGTGGGTGCCCGGCGCGAATTGCCCGGTGGTGATCGCGCGCCGCAGCGCCGTCAGGGCTTGCTCTCGAAGGCTCGTCTTCTCCAGCCGAAGCAGCGACGACGCTTCCATCGACATCGAGCGCTCCTTGACTGTCAACATTTGGATGTCGACAGTCATGCTACAAGCGTTCGAGCACCGAGGTGACGACGCACGCCGTCGACAGCCCGTAGCGATCGTGCAGTGTCGGCAACGCGCCTGCCGCCAGGAACTCGTCGGGCAGCGCGATCGGGGTGACCTGCCTGCGCACGCCGCGGCGCAAGGCCTCGGATGCCACGGTTTCGAACAACCCCCCGACGACGGTGTGGTTCTCCAGCGTCAGGGCCAGCCGGTCCGAGTCGATCTGAGCCAGAACAGTGTCCGCGTCGAACGGCTTCAACGTCGGCGTATGGACTACGGCGGCATCGATGTTGTGGGCGGATAGTTCCTCGGCGGCCAGCAGGGCGCGCATCGTCATCAATCCGCTCGACACGAACACAACGTCTGCGCCGTCTCGCAGCACCTTGGCCTTGCCGAGTTCGAAGGTGTAGTCGTACTCATCGAGCACGGTCGGCACCTGGCCGCGCAGCAGGCGCAGATACGTCGGGCCCTCGTGCGCCGCCAACTGCGGTACGGCCTGGGCGATGTCGATCGCGTCGCAAGGGTCGACGATCGTCAGGCCCGGTATGCCGCGGAATACCGCGACGTCCTCGGTGGCCTGATGGGACGGCCCGTATCCGGTCGTGAGTCCGGGCAGACCGCCGACGATGTTCACATTCAGTCCCGGCTCGGCGATGTCGAGGCAGATGAAGTCGTAGGCGCGGCGAGCGGCGAACACCGAATAGGTCGACGCGAACGGCACCAGGCCGGTTTCGGCCATTCCCGCGGCGGCGCCGAACAACAGCTGTTCGGCCATGCCCATCTGGAAGTACCGCTCGGGCAACGCCTTCGCGAAGATGTGCATGTCGGTGTACTTGCCGAGATCCGCAGTCAGGCCGACGATCCGTTCGTCGGCCTCTGCCGCCTTGACAAGCGCGTGGCCGAAGGGTGCCGGGGTGGTGCGCACCCCGGCGTCGGCGAACGACGCGATCATCGCCGATGTGCGCAGCGGTGCAGCGGCTTTCAATTCGCACTCCCAACATATCCGGCGGTCAGCTGCTCGCGGCACAGCTGCCATTCATCGGGTTCGATGCGCATGAAGTGGGCCTTCTCTCGGGTTTCGAGCAGCGGCACACCGCGCCCGATCTTGGTGTCGCACAGGATGACTGATGGGGTGCCGACGACATCGGCTCGTTCGTTGACCGCGTCGAAGGCCATCAGAAGCGCGTCGACGTCGTTGCCGTCGACGCGCTGGACGAACCAACCACATGCCGCCCACTTGTCGGCGACAGGCTCGGTGCGAAGCACGCCCGCGGTGGGACCGTCCGCCTGTAAGGCGTTGATGTCGACCATCGCGATCAGCCTGCCGAGCCGGTGATGGCTGGCGCCCATTGCGGCTTCCCACGTCGACCCCTCGTCCAGCTCTCCGTCCGACAGGAAGTTGATGACCTTCGAAGCCGAACCCTGGTGGCGCAGGCCCAAGGCCATGCCGACGGCAACTGGCAGGCCGTGCCCCAGCGAGCCTCCCGAGATCTCCATTCCCGGTGTGTAGGACGCCATTCCGGACATCGGCAGCCGCGAGTCGTCGCAGCCGTAGGTTTCGAGCTCCTCGGTGGGGAGGATGCCTGCCTCGGCCAGTGCCGCATACAGCCCGATCGCGTAGTGGCCGGTGGACAGCAGGAACCTGTCGCGCCCTTCCCATTTGGGGTCGTCTGGGTCGTAGTGCAGCTGGTCGGTGTAGACACAGGCCAGCATGTCGGCGGCCCCGAGGGCCTGTCCGACGTAGCCCTGGCCTTGCGCTTCACCCATGTTCAAGGCGTGGTGTCGCGCGTGGTAGGCGGCCGCCGCCACCTTCTGAGCCCGCATCAGACGGCGAGGGGCCGGTCGGTCAGAGTGGACTGCGCTGCAGCCTCTTCCGCCAATCGACGTTCGCGGGATCCCCACGTTTCACGGGTGAGGAGCGCAGCGACCAAGCCAATTGCGGCGTAGCCGCTGAACAGCAGCGCGGGACCCATCCAGCCCATCCACTCGTACAGGAGTGTGGTGATGAACGGGGTGAACCCCGAAACCATCGCCGAGATTTGGTATGCGAGTGAGGCTCCCGATGCACGGGTGTTGGCCGTGAACAGTTCCGGGAACCATGCGCCTTGGGCGCCGGCGAGCGCGTTCTGGCATACGCCGTAGGCGATGACGAACGTGGCGACGATGAGCCCCAGCATGCCGGTGTTGACCAGTAGGAACATCCCGACGCCGAATGGGATGCCGAACGCGCACACGCAGAGGTACACCGGACGTCGGCCGACCTTGTCGGTCAATCGTGCCCAGCCCATGGTGGCGAAGATGCCGAGACCCGACGCGATGCACAGGGCAACCAACGTCTGCGTTGGCGTGGCCAGCTTGGCGCTCTTGAGGTAGGAGATCATGTAGGTGATCGACACCGCGTAGCCTGCGGTCTCTGCAACGCGAAGACCTATGCCGCGCAGGATGTTTCCCCAGTCACTCTTGACAACCTCGACGATCGGAGACTTGACGATCTTGCCCTCCTCCTTGACGCCTTCGAACACCGGCGATTCCGGGACACGGGCGCGGATGATCAGGCCGACGATGACGAGGACGATGCTGGCCAGGAACGGCACGCGCCACGCCCAGTCTCCGCCGAGGTGCACGCTGACCAGGAAGACCAGGTTGGCCAGCAGCAGGCCAACCGGGAAGCCGGCTTGCACGATGCCTGTGTAGCGGCCCTTCTCTCTCCATGGCGCGTGCTCGTAACTCATCAGAATCGCGCCGCCCCATTCGGCTCCGAAGGCCAGGCCTTGAACTATGCGCACAGTGACCAAGAGGATCGGCGCGATGATGCCGATCGAAGCGTAGGTGGGCAGCAGGCCGATCGCGAACGTCGCCAGACCCATCACGATCAGCGAGGCGACGAGTACTGGCTTGCGGCCGACCTTGTCACCGAGGTGTCCGCCGATGATGCCCCCGAGGGGGCGGGCGGCGAAGCCGACGCCCAGGGTGGCGAACGACGCCAGAGTTCCGGCCACGGGGTTCGCGCCGGGGAAGAACGCGTGACCGAAGTAGAGAGCGGCGGCCGTGCCGAAGCCGATGAAGTCGTAGGTCTCGATGACCGCGCCGACACCGGAGCCGATGGCGACCTTCTTCGCGTCGTTGGTGCCGTGTACCGGCCCGCGCATGGATAGAGCGGCATCGCTCATGAGCTGATCCTTTCAAAAGCCCTAGTCGGGGACTAGCCGAAGGTCACTGTCGACGGTCAACAGTGCGCTACGTCACTGAGTGTGACCGCGCATCCAACTCAATGTCAACAGTCAACATAGAATTGATGTCGCCAGTTGACTGTTAACAGTCAATCTCGCTACTGTGGCTGCGATCACAACCGCGATGCAAGGACCTGGAATGATTCACGACCGGCTGGGCTGTTCGACGATCAGCTTTCGACATCTGGCCCTCGACGGCGCGCTGGGCTGGATCGCCGCACTCGGATTCGGCGAGATCGATCTCGGTGCGCTGCCCGGCGTGTGTGACCACGTGCCCTATCTGCTCGACCACGACGCCGTCGACGCGGTCACCGAGACCGTGCGGGCCTCCGGACTGCGCGTCCGCTCGATCAACGGCGACATTGGCGACCTCAACCGGCCGTTGGACACCGACGGCCAAGCCGCCCGGGACGGACACCTCGACATGCTGTTGGCGCTGACTGCGGCCACGGGTGCACGGGCACTGGTGCTGCCATGCGGCGCTCTCGACCGCCAGCCGCTTGAATCGCTCGACCACGACATTGACCTAGTGGCGCGCGGGTTGTCGCACGCCGCCGACCGCGCCGCCGATCATGGTGTCGAGGTGTGGACCGAGTCGCTGCACTTCTACCGGTTGTGCTCGAATATCGAACGGGCCCAACAACTCACAGACCGACTGGCAGACACACCAGTGCGTATCGTGATGGACTTCAGCCACATCGTGGCGTCTGGCGGCGATCCCGAAGACTTCGTCGACCGCTTCGGCGAGAGGACCGCCCACGTGCACATCCGCGACGCCGTCCCCGGCAACATCAACTTATCCGTCGGCCGCGGCAGCGTCGACTTCGTCCGCGGACTAAAGGTCTTGGCGGACACCGGGTATGCCGGCCACTTCTCGTTGGAGCTCGAAACCCGCGACGTCACCGACGACCAGCGACCAGCGGCGACGGCAGCTGCAGCCCAACTGATTTCCGACCTGATCTAGGAGAACCGCACATGACCCAACGCACCGCCGTAATCACAGGCGCCACCTCCGACCGAGGCATCGGCATGACCGTCGCGCAGCGCTATGCGCGCGAAGGCTGGGCCGTCGTCGTCCTCGACCTCGACGGCGAGAAGTCGGCCAAGGTCGCCACCGAGATCGGCAATCAGTACGCCGTTCCCGCGTTCGGTCACGCCATCGACGTGACGTCCGAGGAATCTGTGACCGCTGCTCAGCAAGCCGTTGCCGCGGAGGTGGATTCGGGTGCCCTGCCTGCGATCGGGGCGCTCGCGAACATCGCAGGCATCACCTCCCCCGTCGCGTTCCTCGAGACGACGCTGGACCTGTGGAACAAGGTCATGGCCGTCAACGCCACCGGCACCTACCTGGTCACCAAGGCCTTCCTTCCGGACATGATCGACAACGGTTGGGGCCGCATCGTCAACATGTCGTCGGTCTCCGCCCAGCGCGGCGGCGGAGTGTTCGGCAAGGTGCCCTACTCGTCGGCCAAGGCCGCGATCCTCGGATTCACCAAGGCCCTGGCCCGTGAAATCGCCGACACGGGTGTGACCGTCAATGCCATCACCCCCGGTGCCGTCGACACCAACATCCGTACGGGTTCAACCGACGAGCAGGAAGCCAAGCTGGCGCGCGACATTCCAATCGGCCGCACCGCGAAGACGGAGGAGGTCGCGGCAGTCATCACCTTCTTGTCCAGCGACGACGCCGGCTATTTGACCGGCGCCACCGTAGATATCAACGGCGGCAGCCACATTCACTGACGGGATTGCGAAGCTTCGGCCGCCTTCTTGATCGCCGCGAGTGTCGCCGGGATCCCACTCTTAGCCGCCTCGCGCCGCTTTTCGATCTGGGCATCCGCGTCGGCGCCGTAGCGTTCGCGGAAGCCGGCGATACCTGCCGGCAGGAACTCCCACGACTCAGTAAGTCGGGTGCCATCGCCTTCGGGTTCGAAGGTGTACCCCCAATACACCCAGCCGTTGTTGACCTCCCACGCAAACTTGCGGCCGGGATCGGCGGCCACCACCTGAGAGCGCGTCTCCCACTTCCGTTCGGGGGTCTCGTTGCGTCCGGTGAACCAGGCGCCGACCTGCGGTCCGGCTCCCTCGTCCCACCAACAGGCCCGGCAGACCGGGCTCCACTCGCCCGTCCTGGTCACGTCCGACACCAGCGCATACAACTCGTCCGGTGGCACGGCCACCGAAATCGAATCAGACATCTTCAGTTCGGTCACGAGTCGAGTCTGCCAGAGCGCTAAGTTGCAATACGTTCTACGTCATCGTCGAAGGGCCAACTGGATCAGTGAGTTTCGCGGGCAAGCAGGCAATCGTCACCGGCGCCGGGTCCGGTATCGGCGCGGCGCTGTGCCGCGCGCTGGTGAGTGCCGGGGCCGATGTGGTCTGCACCGACATCGACGGCGACGCGGCCGAACGGACAGCGGCGGCGCTGGACGCGCGTTCCGCCGGTCTTGACGTCACCGACGCGGCCGCCGTGCAGGCGGTCGTCGACGAGGTGGTGCACCGGGCCGGGCGGCTGGACCTGATGTTCAACAACGCCGGCATCGTCTGGGGCGGCGACTCCGAGCTGCTGACGCTCGACCAGTGGAACGCCATCATCGACGTCAACATCCGCGGTGTCGTGCACGGCGTCGCCGCCGCCTATCCCCTGATGGTCCGGCAGGGCCACGGGCACATCGTCAACACCGCGTCGATGGCTGGCCTGACCGCGGCCGGGCAGATCACCAGCTACGTGATGACCAAACACGCCGTCGTCGGGTTGTCGCTGGCGCTGCGGTCGGAGGCCGCGGCCCGCGGGGTCGGCGTGCTGGTGGTCTGCCCGTCCGCGGTCGAGACACCGATTCTCGACAAGGGCGCGCTCGGCGGCTTCGTCGGCCGCGACTATTTCCTCAAGGGCCAGGGCGTGAAGACGGCCTACGACCCGGATCGGTTGGCGCGCGACACGCTGCGGGCCATCGAACGCAACAAGGCGCTGCTGGTGAAACCGCGCCGCGCCCATGCCCAATGGATGCTCGCGCGGCTCGCGCCCGGCCTGATGCAGCGCATGTCGATCGGCTTCATCGAACGCCAGCGGGCCGGCCAGGCCAAAGCCTGAGGAGGCCAAATCGGGCTTTCGGCGACCTGAGTGGCTACGGTGTGCCCATGGCCGCAATGGATACCGAATTCACGCTGACCCAGAAGCGTGCCCTGGCCGTCGCGACCGTCATCGCCCTGCTGTTCGGCGCCTACTTCCTGCGTGGCTATTTCATCCTCATCGTGGTTGCCGCGGTGGCGGCCTACCTGTTCACCCCTCTGTACACGCGACTCAACAAGCGGTTGGGCACCGGACTGTCGGCGACGCTGACCCTGCTGGCGGCGATCGCCGTGGTGATTGTGCCGCTGGGCCTTTTCGGATACCTCGCCGTCGTTCAGATCACGAACATGGTCGAGCGAGTCGCCGAATGGGTCGGCCGGACCGACCTTTCGGCGCTCGGCGATCAAGCGCTGCGCTTCGTCAACGATGCGCTGCGCCGGGTGCCGTTCGTCGACGTGACGGTCACTCCGGACTCGCTGCGGAGTTCGATGGCCACAGTGGCGCAGGACGTCGGCCAATGGCTGCTGGGTCTGTTGCAAGGTGCCGCGGGCGGCGCGTTCGGCGCGGTGACGGCAGCGATCCTGTTCCTGTACGTGTTCCTGTCACTTTTGACCAACCGCGAGAAGGTGCTTCTGCTCATCCGCCGGCTCAACCCGCTCGGCGAGGAGATCACCGATCTCTACATGGCGAAGATGGGCGCGATGGTGAAGGGCACCGTCATGGGGCAGTTCGTCATCGCCGTCTGTCAGGGCGTCGCGGGCGCGGCCTCGATCTACATCGCCGGATTTCACCAGGGCTTCTTCCTTTTCGCGGTCCTACTGTCCGCGCTGTCTGTCATCCCCCTCGGCAGCGGCATCGTGACCATTCCGTTCGGAATCGGAATGATCCTGTTCGGCAACGTTTTCGGCGGTGTGTTCGTGATCGTCTTCCACATGATTGTGGTGACGAACATCGACAACTTCCTGCGGCCGATCCTGGTGCCGCGGGCGGCCCGGCTGGACTCTGCGCTGATGCTGCTCGCCGTGTTCGCCGGCATCGCGATGTTCGGCGCCTGGGGCATCGTGATCGGCCCCGTGCTGATGATCATCATCGTCACCACGATCAGCGTCTACCTGGCGGTGTACAAGGGCGTGCCGATGGACATGCCCGACGACGACGTCGAGAAACCCAAGCGGCGCAGCCTCTTCGCGTGGTTGGCGCACCGCATCGCGCAGATGCGCGACACCAGGCAGACGCGCGGACGCAAGCCCGCCGTGCCCGCTAAGTCAGCCGCTGAGTGAGGAATTCGACGACGCGCTTGCGCGCCTCGTAGGCCGGGTGCCCGTCGACCTCGCGGACCTGGTCGGTCAACACCGAGTGCGCCATCTTGGTCAGGCCGTGCTCGTTGCCCTTCTTCGAGTCGATCTCGATGACCTCGAAGGCGTCGCCCAACCGTTGCTTGAGCGTCTTGAAGCGCTCCCCCGGCGAAAGCGCGTCCTCGCTGAACCGCAGACCCATCGCGCACAGTCCTTCATCGGCGGCGCGCCGCTCCACGACCTTCAGTTCGGCTTCGGACAGGCCCGGATCTCGGCGCTGCTTCGGTGTCAGCGGCAGCGGCAGCGACGGCTGGCACAGCACCGGGGCGAGCACGCTGTCGTCGACCGCCGCCGCGAGCGCGAAACCACCGGTGAAGCACTGACCGATCACACCGACCCCCTTGCCCGGCGTCTTCTCGTTGAGGTCCCGAGCCAGAGCCCGCAGGTAGTGCGCCACCGGCCGGTCTGCATTTGAGGCGAACGCCGCGAATTCCCTTGCCACACAACCACGCAACAGCACCGGTGCCATGCCCGGCCTGACTGCCTTGGCTCCCGGCGTGCCGAACAGCGACGGCGCAGCGACGGTAAAGCCGTTGTCCACCAGGTGATTGCCCAGGGCCAGCACGCCTGGATGAATCCCCGGCATCTCTGGGATCAACACCACGCCGGGACCCTCGCCCTTGCGGTAGACGTCGTAGGTGAAGCCGGCCGCCATAAACGGCGCAGCAGTCCATCCGGTGAGATCGGCTTCCGGTGAGGTCATTGCGTCTCCTAGCTCGCGTGCAGGGGCGGCGAGTCTGCGTCGCCGCCGCCAGCGTACGGTACTCATCTGTACCGGCGGCGCCCTTGATGGCGATCTGCGCCGGCCCGGTGGGACCGTTGAGCCGCGTCGTCCACACCGGCTCCGCGTCGTCTCCGTCTTCTTGGCTGCCTTCATAGACCACCCACGTGACGCCGTCGACGTCGGCGGTGCCCGTCGGATACATGTCGGGGTTGAGCGAGGCGACCAGCTTGGCCTCGTCGGCGTTGCTCTGCGTCAGGCTCAGGTACATCCCGCTGGGCGCCAGGTAGCCGACGGTGGAGCTGACCGCGCGGGCCGGCTGGCCCGAGACCGGGTCGGTGCGTCCGCCCTCGATGCCCTTGCGATTGCCCGAGTTCGATTGCCAGCCGTCAGGGAGCTGCGGCAACCGGATGGGGATTTTCAGCGCGTCCGCATCGGCCTGCAGGGCGGCCGGGGCGTCGTAGTGAGGTATCGGTCCCTCGCCGGGCCCGCCGGCCTGAAATGAGCACATGCCCAGCACCCCGGCCAGCACGATGCACGCCAGCACCAGCGGCGCCACCGACCAGAACATGTCCCGGCCGTCCTGCAGCAGCCGCGGCTTTGCCGGCTTGGGGGCAGGCGCCGGTTGGTCCGTCATGCGGCCAGTATCCCAGCTGCCAACCGTCGACCTGCTAATGGGAGAATCTGCGCCATGAGTCCCTCGCGTGGTGAAGCCCCTGACCGCAACCTCGCCATGGAGTTGGTGCGAGTGACCGAAGCCGGAGCGATGGCCGCGGGCCGCTGGGTGGGCCGCGGCGACAAGGAGGGCGGCGACGGCGCCGCCGTCGACGCGATGCGCGAACTGGTCAACTCGGTGTCGATGCGGGGCGTCGTGGTGATCGGCGAGGGCGAGAAGGACAACGCCCCGATGCTCTACAACGGCGAGGAGGTCGGCAACGGCGACGGCCCCGATTGCGACTTCGCGGTCGACCCGATCGACGGCACGACGCTGATGGCCAAGGGGCTGGCCAACGCGATCTCGGTGCTGGCGGTATCCGAACGGGGCACGATGTTCGACCCGTCCGCGGTGTACTACATGGACAAGATCGCCGTCGGACCTGAAGCGGCCGACGTCATCGACATCACGGCCCCGATCGGCGAGAACATCCGCAAGGTCGCCAAGGCCAAGAACGTGTCGGTTTCGGACCTGACGGTGTGCATCCTGGACCGGCCGCGGCACGAGAAGCTGATTGCCGACGTGCGCACCACCGGCGCCCGGTGCCGGTTGATCTCCGACGGCGACGTCGCAGGCGCCATCTCGGCGTGCCGGCCCAACACCAGCACCGACATGCTGGCCGGCGTCGGTGGCACCCCGGAGGGCATCATCGCGGCGGCCGCGATCCGCTGCATGGGCGGCGCCATCCAGGCCAAGCTGTGGCCCAAGGACGACGAAGAGCGCCAGAAGGCGATCGACAGGGGCCACGACCTCGATCGGGTGCTGATCACCGAGGAGTTGGTGTCCGGCGACAACGTGTTCTTCTCCGCCACCGGCGTCACCGACGGCGACCTGCTCAACGGAGTCCACTTCTACAGCGGCGGCTGCACCACGCAGTCGATCGTGATGCGGTCCAAGTCGGGCACGGTGCGGATGATCGAGGCGTACCACCGGCTGTCCAAGCTCAACGAGTACTCCGCCATCGACTTCACCGGCGATTCCAACGCAATTCAACCGCTGCCGTAACTCCGAGGAGAAGGAACACATGAGCGCCGACTCAGCTCGCAAGCGTCGAGTACCGCATCGAGCACGACACCATGGGCGAGGTCCGGGTGCCGATCACCGCGCTGTGGCGCGCACAGACCCAGCGGGCGGTGGAGAACTTCCCGATCTCGGGCCGCGGGCTGGAGCGCACCCAGATCCGGGCGTTGGGCCTGCTGAAAGGCGCGTGCGCCCAGGTGAACAAGGATCTCGGACTGCTTGCACCGGAGAAGGCCGACGCGATCATCGCCGCCGCCGGCGAGATCGCCGACGGCCTGCACGACGACCAGTTCCCCATCGACGTGTTCCAGACCGGGTCGGGCACCAGCTCGAACATGAACACCAACGAGGTGATCGCCGGCATCGCCGCGCAGAACGGCGTGACGGTGCACCCCAACGACGACGTGAACATGTCGCAGTCGTCCAACGACACTTTCCCGACCGCGACGCACATCGCGGCCACGGAAGCCGCTGTGCGGCATCTCATTCCGGCCATGGAGGTGCTGCACCAGTCGCTGGCGTCGAAGGCCGGCCAATGGCGCACCGTCGTCAAGTCCGGTCGCACGCACCTGATGGACGCCGTGCCGGTGACGCTGGGCCAGGAGTTCTCCGGCTACGCCCGCCAGGTCGAGGCCGGTATCGAGCGAGTGAAGGCCACGCTGCCGCGGTTGGGTGAACTGGCGATCGGTGGCACGGCCGTCGGAACGGGCCTCAACGCGCCAGACGGCTTCGGCGACCAAGGTCGTCGAGGTGCTGAAGCAGCAGACCGGCCTGGCCGAATTGCGAACGGCCGTCAACTCTTTCGAGGCGCAGGCCGCCCGTGACGGCCTGGTCGAAGCCTCCGGTGCGCTGCGCACCATCGCGGTGTCGCTGACCAAGATCGCCAATGACATCCGCTGGATGGGTTCCGGGCCGCTGACCGGTCTGGCCGAGATCGCGCTGCCCGACCTGCAGCCCGGCAGCTCGATCATGCCGGGCAAGGTCAATCCGGTTATCCCGGAAGCTGTTACGCAGGTGGCGGCGCAGGTGGTCGGCAACGACGCGGCGATCGCTTTTGGGGGGCCTCAGGAGCTTTTGAGCTCAACGTGTACATCCCGATGATGGCCCGCAACCTGCTGGAGTCGTTCAAGATCCTGACCAACGCGTCGGCGCTGTTCGCCGAGCGGTGCATCGACGGCCTGGTCGCCAACGAGGAGCACCTGCGCGAGCTTGCCGAGTCGTCGCCGTCGATCGTGACGCCGCTGAACTCCGCGATCGGCTACGAAGAGGCCGCCGCCGTCGCCAAGCAGGCACTCAAGGAAAAGAAGACCATTCGGCAGACCGTCATCGACCGGGGCCTGATCGGCGACAAGCTGTCGCTGGAGGAGCTGGACAAGCGGCTGGACGTGCTCGCGATGGCCAAGGTGAAGGACGAGAACCGCTAGAAGCGCTTGCAAACGCCAACACCGCGACGCGTCTGCTGAGATTCTTCACCTATGGCCGTGGGCATGGCGACGCGCCCCGCAGAAGAGGGCGCGGTGGGCGAGTTCCTGGATTCCGCATCCAGCGCGCCCTCGGCGTTGTTGATCGACGGTGAAGCGGGCATCGGCAAGTCCACACTCTGGTCGGCCGCAAGTGAGCGGGCACGCGAGCGTGGATTCCGGGTGCTGTCGGCCCGGGCTGCGACGGCGGAACCGGTGTCTGCGTACACCACGCTCGCCGACCTGCTGACAGAGCTGGACCCCGCCATGTGGGCGGACCTGCCGCCGCCACAGCGGGCCGCGGTGGACGGAGTCCTGCTGCGGGAACGGGCCACCGGCCCCGCCACCGACCAGCGTGCGGTGGCGGCGGCGTTCCTGTCCGTCGTCGACCTCCTCAGCGACGAAGGGCCGGTGCTGCTGGCGATCGACGACCTGCAGTGGCTCGACCCCTCGAGCGCGCACATCATCGCCTTCGCCGCCCGACGGCTGGCCGGGCCGGTGGGGTTCCTCGGCGCGGTGCGAACCGAACACGACGACGGTGCAGGCGCGGACTGGCTGCAGCTGCCCCGGCCGGACGCGGTCACCCGAATCCAGCTGCACCCGTTGAGCATTGGCGCCCTTCACGCGGTGGTTTCGGAGCACCTGGGCCGGTCATTCACACGTCCGACCATCGCCAGGATCCACGAGACCTCAGGCGGGAACCCCTTCTACGCCATCGAACTGGCGCGGGCGCTCGAGGATCAAACGCCCGGCATCGACATGGTGCTGCCGGGGAATCTCGTCGAACTGGTTCGCGCCAGGATCGACAGCCTCGGTCCCGATGTCCACGATGCGTTGCTCGCCGCGTCATGCCTGGCGACGCCGACGGTCGAGTTCGTCGCGAACGCCACGAGCACCGACGTCGACGTATTGGTCGGCCTGCTCGAAGACGCAGAGGCGAAAGGGGTCATCGCACTGGACGGCAACCGAATCCGCTTCGTGCACCCCTTGCTGGCCAGGGGCGTCTACACCGACGCACCCGAGGAGCAGACGCCGCAACACGCATCGGCGCCTCGCGGCGATCATCGACGAACCGGAGTTGCGGGCCCGACATCTGGCGTTGGCCGCGACACATGCTGACTCGAGGTCACGCTGGAGGCGCTCGACGAGGCCGCGGAGTCGGCGCACCGGCGGGGCGCGCCGGCAGCCGCAGCTGACCTGCTCGGCTTGGCACTCGGCCTCGGCGGTAACACCGCACAGCGCCGGATCCGCTTGGCGACATACCATTTCGCGGCCGCCGAGCCCGACCGGGCGTGTGCGCTGCTCGAGGAGACCATTGCACAAGTAGAGCCGGGCGGTGTTCGCGCGGAGGCCCTGAGCACGCTGGCGTTCGTGCGTCTGCACGGCGATGGCCACCGCGAGGCGGCCCGCCTGTTGCAGCAGGCGCTGGCCGAGCAGGGCATCGACCTGACGTTGCGGGTACGGATGCTGACTGCACTTGCTTACGCCCTTTTCAACATCGGGCAACCCGGTGACGCCCTGCGCACGGCCGAGGATGCGGTGACGCACGCCGAACAGCTTGGCCATCCTGGCCTGATCAGTCAGGCGCTCGCGGTGCGAGTCATGCTGGGGTTCCTGCGCGGAGACGGAGTCGACAACGAAAGCATGCAACGTGCGCTCGAGCTGGAGGACCCAACGCTGTTCGCGCCCATAGCGATTCGCCCCACCCTGATCAACGCGCTGCTCCTGGACTGGACCGGCCAGCTCGAGCGTGCCTACTCGGAAATGCGTGCCGTCCAACGGCGATGCACGGAAGTGGGCGAAGAAGGCGAACTGGTGTTGATCGCGTTCTATGTCGGCTTGAACACGATCTGGCGCGGCGACTTCGCCCAGGCGAACCTGGTGGCCGAGGACGCGATGGAACGGGCGCGGCAGCTCGGCGGCCACTTCCCACTGTTCGCGGCGCTGATACTGCGGGCATGGCTGGCGACCTTCGCCGGCCGCGAGGACGATGCCCGGCAAGCCATCGCCGACGCGCTCGCGGCCGGTGAGCGCAGCGGCTCGCACCGGCTGGCCGAATGGGTGACGACAGGCCTTGGCTTCCTCGAGGTCTCGCTGGGCAACTTCCACGCCGCGCTGGACGCACTGCAACCCGCTGCTGAGGATGCACCGGGCCATGCCCGATTCCACCGAGATCGTGGCGGCGTCGTTCCTACCCGATGCGGTCGAGGCGTTGATCGAGTTGGGCCGGGTCGACGAGGCCGAGCCGCTCGCGGATGCCCTCGAACGAAACGGACAACGACTCGGGCGCGCCTGGATGCTGGCCGTCGGTGCCCGTTGCCGGGCCATGGTGCTGGCCGCGCGCGGCGACGTGAGCTTAGCGACTGCCGCCGCCCACAACGCCATGGTCGAACATGACCGGCTGGCAATGCCGTTCGAACGCGCGCGAACTCAGTTACTGCTCGGCCAGCTGGCGCGCCGCCAACGGAACAAGGATGCCGCGGTCGCCCCGCTGCGTGCAGCGCTGACCGCCTTCGAACGGCTCGACATCCCGCTGTGGGCCCAACGTGCGCGGTCCGAGCTGACGCGCATCGACGCCGCGGCGCAGACGCCTGGCGAGTTGACGGCGGCCGAGCAGCGAGTCGCGGAACTCGCGGCGTCGGGAATGACGAACCGCGATGTGGCGACCGCCCTGTTCATCAGCCCGAAGACCGTCGAGGCAACGCTTGCGCGTGTCTACCGCAAGTTCGGCATCCGGTCGCGGGCCGAACTCGGGCGGCGCATGGCGGGACGCTGGCGGTGACCACAGCATTTGCCGACGCGTCAATAAACTTTCCAATTGCACCAAAGGGTGGTGCGCGCAGGCGTTCGCTGGAAGTCTGTTATGCATGCCGGAGACTGGCATAGCAAGCCGTTCGACTGAGGCCGGAAGGGTCGACAACTTCTTGGCGTCAGCCTCCACTGAGGCCGCAGCGTTGCTGATCGAGGGCGAGCCGGGCATCGGCAAGAGCACGCTGTGGTTAGCTGCGGTGGAGCAGGCGCGTGCGCTGGGGTTCCAGGTGCTGACGGCGCGCGCCGCGGCAGCCGAGTCCGTGCTCGCCTACACGGCGCTGGCCGACCTGTTCGATGTGGTGGACGCCGCCGGCTGGCCCGACCTGCCGGAGCCACAGCGACTCGCGGTGGACCAGGTGCTGTTGCGGGCCGACTACGGCACCGCCACAGACCAACGTGCGGTCGCGGCGGCCTTCCTGTCGGTCATCGAACATCTCTGCGATGACGGGAAGGTGTTGGTGGCAATCGATGACCTGCAGTGGCTCGATGCGTCCAGCATGCATGTCATCGCGTTCGCTGCTCGACGTCTCTCGGGACCGGTCGGGTTTCTGGGCACGGTGCGCACGAACGGCGACAGCGCCGTCAGCCCGGCGTGGCTGCAGATGCCACGGCCCGACGCAGTCAGCCGAATTCGGCTGAACCCGCTGGGTATTCAGGATCTGCATGCGGCGGTGTCGTACCGATTGCGTAGATCGTTCTCCCGGCCGACGATCCGTCGCATCCATGAGGTCTCCGGCGGAAATCCGTTCTACGCAATCGAATTAGCACGCGCGATTGATGAACGCGTACCCGGCTTCGACACGTCACTGCCGCGCACGCTCACCGACGTTGTGCGTGCACGGATCGGCCGCCTCGACCCAGATGTGCACGACGCGCTGCTCGCCGCGTCATGTATGGCCACGCCGACCGTCGAGCTCGTCTCGCGCGCGACGATCAGCGATGACGACCGTCTGGTGGAGCTGCTCGAAAACGCCGAGAGCAAGGGCATCATCGCCATCGACGGCAACCGCATCCATTTCTCGCATCCGTTACTGGCAAGGGGTGTGTACAGCGAAGCCCCGCCGGGACAGCGTCGCGCGATGCACCGGCGGCTCGCCGACATCGTCGACGAACCCGAGTTGCGCGCCCGGCATTTGGCGTTGGCCGCGACAAGGGGTGACGACGTCACGCTTGCGGCGCTTGACGAGGCCGCGGAGTCGGCGCGCCAGCGCGGCGCCCCCGCGGCGGCTGCCGAGCTGATGGACCTTGCGATCGGACTCGGCGGCGATACCCCCACCCGTCGGCTTCGTTCGGCCTTGAACCATTTCGACGCAAGCAACCGGGACAGGGCGCGTGCGGTGCTCGAGGAGACCGTCGAGCAATTGGGGCCCGGCAACCTGCGAGCCGAGGCGTTGACGCGTCTGGCTGTCGTACGGCTCTACGGCGAAGGCTTTATCGAGGTGGACACGATTGCTGCAGGGCGCGCTGAGCGAGGCAGACACCGATAGTCCGCTGCGCGTGCAGATTCTGATCACGTTGGCACACGCGCAGCTCAACGCCAACCAGATCGCGGCCGGCCTGCGAACGGCCGACGAGGCGGTGCGGCACGCCGAGCGGCTCGGCCAGGGACACTTGCTCGGGCTGGCGCTCGGCATGCGGGTCGTTCTTCGATTCGTGTGCGGGAACGGGCTCGATGACGCGGACCTGACCCGCGCCGTGGAACTGGAGGATCCGGATGTCTTCACGCCGTTGGTCCTTCGACCATCCGTGCAGCGAGCCCTGCTGCTCGACGTGGACCGGCCGGCTCGACGAGGCCCTCACACTCCTACAGGCTCGTTCGGCGTCACAGTGTGGAGAAGGGCGAGGAAGGCGAGCTCGTCTTCGTCGCTCAGCATGTCGTCCTTGGCAGCATCTGGCGGGGCGATCTTCGCCGAGGCGGACCTGGTCGCCGAGGACGCGATGGAGCGCGCACGGCAACTCGGCGGCGACACGCCGTTGTTCTTGGCGCTGAGCCTGCGGGCAAAGTTGGCGACGTACACCGGTCGCGTAGCCGACGCGCGGCGAGCGGCGGGCGAGGCACTCGAGATCAGCAAGCGGACCGGCGCATTTCGGTTGGCGGACAGGGTCGTTGCCGCGCTGGGTTTCCTGGAGTTGTCGCTGGGCAACCACGAGGCGGCGGTCGCGACGCTGCAACCGCTGATAACGAGGTTCGACCCCGACGTCGAGCCCGACCGAGCTTCCCAACGCGGCGTTCCTGCCGGATGCGGTCGAGGCGCTGGCTGCGTTGGGCCGGCTCGCGGAGGCGGAGCCGCTCGTCGCGGCGCTCGAGCGCAACGGCCGCAGGCTCGACCGCCCGTGGATGCTGGCCGTCGGCGCCCGCGGCCGGGCCATGCTGCTTGCCGCCATCGGTGATCTCGACGCTGCCGATGAGGCCGCACAGAGGGCTGTGGCCGAACATGACCGGCTTGCCATGCCGTTCGAGCGGGCGCGGACCCTGCTGCTGCTCGGCCAGGTCCAGCGCCGGCGTCGACGCAAGGAGTCCGCGTCGGCGAACCTGCAGGAGGCCTTCGACGTGTTCGACCGGCTGCGCATCCCACTGTGGGCCGACCTAGCGCGCGCCGAGCTCGTCCGCGCCAATGTGGGGCCACGCCGCAGCGGCCAGCTCACCGCGTCCGAGCAACGGGTTGCCGAGCTCGCGGCCGTCGGGCATGAAGAACCGCGACGTGGCGACCGCCCTGTTCATCAGCCCGAAGACCGTGGAGGCGAACCTCGCCCGCATCTACCGGAAGCTGGGCATCAAGTCGCGGGCCGAGCTGGGCCGGCACATGCGCAATCCCGACGCCCCCGAATGACGTCAGCCCCCGTTGTTGGGGCCGCCCGAGTTCTGGTCCGGGATATCGGTGATCGGGAGGTTCGGCATCGGCGCTGGCGACGGCGTGTCCGGCAACGCCGGGATCTCGCCAGCCGGTATGTCGCGAATGTCGTTGGCGGGCAACCCGTTATCGCGGCTGCCGTAGCTGCTTCCCGGTGCGCGCGGGCCGAGCAGCTGGCTGACCGTCACCAGGTGGTAGCCGTTGGCCTTCAGCACCGGGATGAACTGGTAGACCACATCCACCGTGCTCGAGTAGGTGTCGTGGAACAGCACCACCGAGCCGGGCTTGATCTGCGTCTTCAGCATGTCGGTGGTGGCGGCCGTGTTCGAGTCGTTGATCCAGTCGAACGGGACGACGTCCCAAAGTATTTCGGCCATACCGAGCTGCTTGGCCGCGGCCAGCACGGCGTCGTTGGACAACCCGCCGGCGTGGCGGTACAGAGTCGGCGTCACGCCGGTCGCGGAGGCGATGGCGTCCTTCGCCTTGGTGAACTGGCTGGGAATCAGCTCCGGCGGGATCGTCGTCAGGTTGGGGTGTTCCCAGGTGTGGTTGGCCACCTCCATGCCGGCGTCGGCGATGCGCTTGGCGCCGGCGGGGTTGGCCGCGACCTTGTTGCCGATCAGGAAGAACGTCGAGCGGGCGTCGTTGTCGTTGCAGTATCTGCAGCAGCCGGTCGGTGAACGGGCTCGGCCCGTCGTCGAACGTCAGCGCCACGCATTTGACCTGTGAGCAGTCGACCTCGTCCGCGCTGGCCCGGCGGACGTGTCCGGTCAGGCCGCCGACGACCAGCACCACGGCGGCCGCGAGCACACCCAGCACGGTGCGCCAGTACCGCCAGGCCTGGCTGTCGGGTCGTCTCGGCACGCCGGCAGTTTACCGCGAGTGACTTCAGCCCGCCGACGCCCGTCAGGGCAGTGCGCCGGGGCTGATCTCCTCGAGCATCTCGGTGACCAGCGCCGCGATCGGCGACCGCTCGCTGCGCAGCAGCGTGATATGCGCGAACAGCGGATGGCCCTTGAGCTTCTCGATCACCGCGGCCACGCCGTCGTGGCGGCCCACCCGCAGGTTGTCGCGCTGGGCGACGTCGTGGGTGAGCACCACCCGCGAGCCGGCACCCAGCCGGGACAGCACCGTCAGCAGCACGTTGCGTTCCAGGGACTGCGCCTCGTCGACGATGACGAACGAGTCGTGCAGCGAGCGTCCGCGGATGTGCGTCAGCGGCAGCACCTCGAGCATGCCGCGCGACAGCACCTCCTCGAGAACCGCGGGGCTGGCAAGACCTTCCAGCGTGTCGAAGACGGCCTGCGCCCAGGGCCCCATCTTCTCGCTCTCGCTGCCGGGCAAGTAGCCGAGATCCTGGCCGCCGACGGCGTACAGCGGGCGGAACACCACGACCTTGCGATGGGTGCGCCGCTCCAGCACTGCTTCCAGCCCGGCGCACAGCGCGAGCGCGGACTTGCCGGTGCCGGCCTTGCCGCCCAGCGAAACGATGCCGACGGACTCGTCGAGCAGCAGATCCAGCGCGACCCGCTGTTCGGCGGACCGTCCGCGCAGCCCGAACACCTCGCGATCACCGCGGACCAGCTGCACCCGCTTCTCCGGCGTTGACCCGGCCCAGTGCGTGCGAGCTGCCGCCGAGCAGCCGAATGCCGGTGTGGCACGGCAGATTACGGGCCGGCTCCAGATCGATCTCGCCTTCGGAGAACAGCGCGTCGATCTCATCGGCGGAGACCTCGATCTCGTCCATCCCGGTCCAGCCGGACGTGATGACGTCCTGAGCGTGGTACTCGTCGGCGGGCAGGCCGACGGCGCCGGCCTTCACGCGCAGCGGAATGTCCTTGCTCACCAACGTGACTTGCTTGCCGTCGGCCGCGAGGTTGGCCGCACAGGTCAGGATCCGCGAATCGTTGCTGTCGGTTCGGAAGCCGGCGGGCAACACCGACGGATCGCTGTGGTTGAGTTCGACGTGCAGCGTACCGCCTTGCGTCCCAACGGGAATCGGCTGATCGAGCCGCCCGTACTCGAGCCGCAGATCGTCGAACAACCGCAATGCCTGTCGCGCGAACCAGCCAAGCTCATGATGATGCCGCTTGGCTTCCAGTTCGCTGATGACCACCAGCGGGACCACCACTTCATGCTCGGCAAACCTTGTGCATGCCCAGGGATCGGACAGCAACACGGAGGTGTCGAGCACGTAGGTCCGGACAGCCGAATCAGTCACGTAGGCTCCTCGAGCGAGGTGAGTCCATGCGGCCCCGCACGAACCTCTCGGCGGACACTGCGGTACCAGGACCGGGGCCGGTCCTCTCGGATCGAAACGATCGGTACCGCCCGGATAGCAGAGCAGGACGCTAGCCATCCCGAACGACGCTACTCTCGCTCGGGCTTGCGCGCCGTGCAGGCGCGCCGTGGCTAACTTCTCAGACGTACTGACGCAGCGCAGGCTCGTCGGCCAGACCCCACGCGGTGATCCGGTCGGAGATCACCTGCCGCAGCTGCTCCGGCCCGAAGATGCCGGTGTCGGCCATGTTCTGGATCTTGTCTGCGTACGCGTCGATGTCGCCACCCACGACGGGCAGTTCGGCGGCGCGGCGCGCGATGGCCTCGATCGTCTCGTCGCGGATGTAGGACAGGCAGTGCGCGACGAGGTTGGCGAAGAACTCCTCGTGGCGTTCCTCGTCCTTGGCGATCCGGTCGATCAGGTCACCCAGCACCGGCTCGGTGGTCTGCGCCTGCAGGTTGCGGCAGAAGACCGCGTGGGCGCGCTCGAAGAACGCCATGAAGACCAGCGTCTCGACCTGGGAGTAGGTATCGGCGCGGTAGCCCTTCATCACGTGCTCGACGCGGACGTCCTCGTTGGCGGCCGGATCGATCTCACGCGTGACGACCAGGTAGTTGCGCAGCGCGACGGCATGCAGGTGCTCTTCGGCGGTCCAGCGACCGATCCAGCGGCCCCACTTCTCCTCGAGGATGAAGTTGAACACCAGCTCGCGGTGGTATCCGGCGAGGTTGTCCTTGGTGATGAGCAGGATCTCGAGGGCGTCGGTGATGTGCTTGGGCAGCGTCACGTCCGACGGGTCCCAGTCCCGCCCGCCGAGGAATGCGAAGTTCTCGCCCTGGTCGAACGGCACGTATTCGTGCGCGTACCAGAGGTCCTCCGAGTCGATGTGGCGACGCAGTTCCTGTTGGACGACCGGCTCGAGCTCGAGGATGAGCGCGTTAGCTACAGGTTTCTGTGCCATAAAAGTAACTGTAACCCGAGTTCACATGTTTTTTGAAATCGGGCGAGGCGTGTCTACAGCGTCAGGCCCGGGTAGAGCGGGTTGGCGTCCAGCAGCTCGGAGGCCGCGGCGTGCACGCGCTCGGCGGTGCCGTCGGCCAGCTTGTACTTGGCCTTCGACGTGCCCTCCGGAGCCGGTGTTGGCCAGCACGTCGACGATCAGCTCGGCCACCCGGTCGAAGTCGTCGGGCCCGAATCCGCGGGTGGTCAGCGCCGGGGTGCCCAACCGGATGCCGCTGGTGTACCAGGCGCCGTTGGGGTCGGCGGGAATGGAATTGCGGTTGGTGACGACGCCGGAGTCCAGCAGCGCCGACTCCGCCTGCCGCCCCGTCAACCCGAACGACGTGACGTCGAGCAGCACGATGTGGTTGTCGGTGCCGCCGGTGACCAGTCCGGCATCACGCTTGAGGAAGCCGTCGGCGAGTGCCTGGGCGTTGTCGGCGACCCGCTGGGCGTAGGCCTGGAACGACGGTTGACGGGCCTCGGCCAGTGCGACGGCCTTGGCGGCCATGACGTGCGACAGCGGCCCGCCGAGCACCATCGGGCAACCCTTGTCGACGGCGTCGGCGTACTCGGGGGTGGCCAGCACCAGCCCGCCACGCGGTCCGCGCAACGACTTGTGCGTGGTGGTCGTGGTGACGTGGGCGTGCGGCACGGGATCCTCGTCGCCGGTGAACACCTTGCCGGCCACCAGGCCCGCGAAGTGGGCCATGTCGACCATCAGGGTGGCGCCGACCTCGTCGGCGATCTCGCGCATGGTCGCGAAGTTGATCCGGCGCGGGTAGGCCGAGTAGCCGGCGACGATGATCAGCGGCTTGAACTCGCGGGCAGCGGCGGCGACGGCGCCGTAGTCCAAGAACCCAGTAGCCGGGTCCGTGCCGTAGCTGCGCTGGTGGAACATCTTGCCGGAGATGTTGGGCCGGAAGCCGTGGGTGAGATGGCCGCCGGCATCCAGTGACATGCCGAGCAGACGCTGGTTGCCGAGCTTGTTGCGAAGCTGCTCCCACTGCGCCTCGGACAGGTCGTTGACGTGCTTGACACCTTGTTCGGCGAGGGTAGGCAGCTCCACCCGGGTGGCCAGGATCGCCCAGTAGGCAACGAGATTGGCGTCGATACCCGAGTGCGGCTGGGCGTAGGCGTACGGCGAGCCGAACAGTTCGCGGGCGTGCTCGGCGGCAACGCTCTCGACGGTGTCGACGTTCTGGCAGCCCGCATAGAACCGGTGGCCGATGGTGCCCTCGGCGTACTTGTCGGACAGCCAGCTGCCCATGGTCAGCAGGGTCGCCGGTGAGGCGTAGTTCTCGCTGGCGATCAGCTTGAGCGAATCACGTTGGTCGGCAAGCTCTTTGCGTGTGGCGGCGGCGATGCGGGGCTCGACGGATTCGATGACCTGCAGTGCTGCCTTGTAGGCGGCGGTCGCGGTGTCGGCGTATTCGGCGCCAGGTGCTGTGGTCGCTGTCGCGGTCGGGTCTGCAGCCATGGCGTTCAGCCTACGTCGCGCAGCGACGACGGAAGGCTCATGGTCCCGGGCGGATTACCGCGTTTACGTAACACTGTGGCGATTTTCGGGCCAGATTTCCGCCACAGCGTTACGTAACTGCCCCATCACGCGCGCAGCGCCGATGGGATCAGCGGTTCGTCGAGCAGCGTCCCGAACCGCTCCGTCACGCCGACGCCCTCGGGCCGGGCGTCCAACCAGCCGCGCAGCAAGCGATAGCCCTCGACGTAGGTGCTGGTGTACGCGCGCCATAACGGCGAGGACAGGAAGCGCAGCATCTGGCGGGCCCGCTCGTCGTTGACCAGCAGCCACCGCTTGAGGAACTCGACGACGTCGTCGACGTCGCGGTGCTCGTCGTGCAGCATCAGCGCGGCGTCCTGCCGCACGTCGGCCAGCGCCGCCGCGGCTTCGGACACGGCCTCGGCGCGCTCGCCGTCGAAGCGAAGGCCGAGGTCGGCGTAGATCTCAGCGGCCCAGCCGCCCCAGCGCGGGCCAATCGCCGCGTAGCAGGGCCAGATCGGCCAGCCCCTCGGCCATCAGGCATTGCGGGGTGTTGACCAGGAAGATGGTCTGCTCGGTCTGACCCTTGCCCGCGACCAGGCCGGCTTCCTTGCGGCAGTGCTCGGTGTGGTGTCCGGGATAGGACTCGTGCGCGACCAGTCGCGGCAGGTTGGACATCTGCTGTTTGAGGTCGGCGTTGACGGCCACGGTCGACCGGTAGTCGCCCAGGTAGTAGTTGAACCCCGACCACGGCTTGTCGGTGACGACCTCGTAGGTGATGGTCTCGCTATCAGGCAGCGGGTATTCCGCGCGCACGCGGTCGCGCAGTGCGCTGGAGAACGCGTGGATGGCTTCCTCGAGGCGTTCCGGCGGGATCTCCTCCCCCGCCCGGTAGGCCTGCATCCGGTCGGCGAGCGGCGCCGCCGCCGCCCAGCGCCTCGTCGAGCTTGCGGTGCGCCTGCCGGTACTGCTCCGGATCGCCCTTGGTGATGCGCACGTCGAAATATGCCTCGACCTCGTCGACGAAGCCGACGTTCTCACCTGCCGAACTTGCGGGCAGCGCAGGCCAGCGCGCGCAGGTGCGCACCGAGGTAGTCGGCGCGCGTCGGGTCGAAACCGTTGCCGCGCGGCACGTTCGGCAGTTCGGCGAGCAGACGGTCGGCCTGGCGGGCCAGGTCGGCGGGATCCGGCAGCGGTTCGTCGTCCACCGCGCGGCGCAGCGCGGGTCTCCGGTGAAGGAGTCGACGTAACCGTCCTCGATACGGTCGAAGCGCAAACCGAGCAGCAGGTATTCGCGGATGAACGCGCCGGACTCCATGGCATCCACGCTAACCGGCCGGGGCCACGCGCTCACCTCAAGATCGGCCCTGCAAGACTGACCCCATGGCGCGGCTGAGCGAACCCAGCCCATACGTGGAGTTCGACCGGAGTCAATGGCGTGCGCTGCGCATGTCCACACCGCTGAAGCTGACCGAAGACGAACTGATCAAGCTGCGCGGCCTCGGGGAGAAGCTGGACCTGCTCGAGGTCGAAGAGGTCTACCTGCCGCTGGCCCGGCTGATCCACCTGCAGGTCGCCGCCCGTCAACGGCTGTTCGCCGCGACCGCGGAGTTCCTCGGTGAGCCGCAGCAGAATCCGGACCGGCCGGTGCCGTTCATCATCGGCGTGGCGGGCAGCGTCGCGGTCGGCAAGTCCACCACCGCCCGTGTGCTGCAGGCCCTGCTGGCCCGGTGGGAGCACCATCCCCGCGTCGACTTGGTCACCACCGATGGCTTTCTCTATTCGAATGCCGAGTTGTCACGGCGAAACCTGATGCACCGCAAGGGTTTTCCAGATAGCTACGACCGTCGCGGCCTGATGCGGTTCGTCACGATGGTGAAGTCAGGCGCCGATCAGGTGTGCGCGCCGGTGTATTCGCATCTGCTGTACGACATCGTGCCCGGCGACAAGCAGATCGTGAAGCATCCGGACATTCTCATTCTCGAGGGACTCAACGTGCTGCAGACCGGTCCGACGCTGATGGTGTCGGATCTGTTCGACTTCTCGGTGTACGTCGACGCGCGCATCGAAGACATCGAACAGTGGTACATCGCAAGGTTTCTCGGGCTGCGGACCACGGCGTTCGCCGACCCGGCGTCGCACTTCCATCATTACGCCACGTTGACCGACGAGCAGGCCGTCTTCGCCGCCCGCGATATCTGGCATTCGATCAACCGCCCCAACCTGATCGAGAACATCCTGCCGACGCGGCCGCGCGCCACGCTGGTGTTGCGCAAGGACGCCGACCACGCCATCAACCGTCTGCGCCTGCGCAAGCTTTGAGCGCGAGACAGACGCAGAATCGCACTCCGCGTTCGCGCCAATCCGTGCCGATTCTGCGTCTGCTCGCCGGAAGGAAGTTACCGCTGCATGCGGCGCAGACCCTGTATTGCAGCTCGGCGAACACGGCGTGTAGACCCCGGTCGCCAATGTCGAGCACAACGCCGGCGGTGGTCAGCGGGAAGCCAGTCGGCCAGCACGAAGAACGACGGCCGCGGCCGTGTACGCAGGTTGGCGATGATCACGGCCATCCCGGCTCGCTTCACCGATGGCAACGCGGCGAGCCCGAACACGACGACGCCGTAGGCGATGAAGAACGCGCCCATGCCGATACTCGAATGCGAGCGTCGTGCCGGATATCTCCGCGAGCCAACCCGCCAGCGGGAGGCCGGCCACACCGGCAAGCCCGGTGATGACGGCGTCGGCCCGCATGGCGAGGCGAAGCAACCCGTCGCGGGTACCGGTGCGGTCAATTGTGATGGCGGACATTGGTTTTCCTTTCTCGTTGTTTACTTCTCGTTGGTGACCGTGCCGGAGCCGACGCCGCAACCTCTTACAACGGCGGCTCCGGACCAGTCATGTGGGAGTCACGCGAGACGGCGCACTCCGAGGTACTGGACGTAGGCGAAGTGCCAACGTGACGGCCGTGAACGCGACCGTTGCGACGACACCGAGCGCGGTCAGCGGCAGCCACCCGGCGACGAGCACGACAGCGACGAGCACCGCAAAAGCGATGTTTCCGGCGAGCACGCCGACGCCGACGCGTCTGCACATCGCCCAGGCCGGCGGCCGCGTACAGCGCGACTCCGTAGATCGACCGAGGCGGCGCCGGCGATCCACTCCGATGTGGCCGAGAGGCCGGACAGCCGCGACAGCTGGTCCGCGGCCATCGCGACGAGCAGCCCGACGGCGCCGCACAGGGTGGCGTCGGCGCGGAGGGCGAAGCGCAGTAGGGAGTCGGTGACTGGTCCCGGACCGGGCGGGTGGTGATGGCGGTCATGGCACTGAGGTTGCTCAGAACCCACTGCCAGATCGACGCCGAGACACTGCCAGCTACTGCCAACCGCAGGTCAGAGCGGTGAAACTAGTCTTTCGCGGCGACGAGGCTGCCGCGCAGATCCGCCGCGATCAGCCGCGCCGCCGCGTTCTGCCAGTTGTGCAGCGACGCGCTGCGGCACCTCCGTGACGAACCACTGCCAGGCCTGCCGCGCGACGGGGTCGAGCCCCGCGGCCGTGGCGTTCTGCGCGTACGCACGCACACCCACCACATAGGGGAAGTACAGCGAGTTGTAGTACCGCCACTGCTCGGTCGTGCCGAAGTCGCCGCCGTCGCGGGGCTTCAGGCGCGCGATGCGATCGGCCAGTAGGGCCTTGAGTTCGTTGGCCCGCTCCAGCGGCGCATCAGGCGCGCCGCGCTCGGCCAGCCGTTCGTCGATGATCGGCAATGCGGTCAGCGGGCTGGCGACAAGCTTGGACAGGTCGCCGTAGTGGCCGAGCGCGCGACGGGTGAGCCGGCGCGAACGTGTCTTCGTCGACGTTGTCGAGTGGGTTGTCCGAGCGCAGCGGCAGCGCGGCTTCGGTGCGGCGTAGCGCGGCGCGGTCGGCGCGCAGGGCGGGCGATCGCGAGAAGGCGAGCCGGTCAAGGACGCCGGCGAGTGGGTCGGCGAGCACGTTGATCGTGATGGCGATGGCCAAGCTGGTGAACAGCAGCACCGTCAGGGCCGTCTCCTGCCTCCGTGACGGCAAGACCGATGAGCGCCTGGCCGCCGAACAGAAGTCGCCACCACGGCCGTCGCCGCGAACGAGCGCAGCATGTCGGCGCGCAACGCCTGCCCCTCGTCGAACGCGTCGCCACATCGCGACCGCGACGCCCAGTAGTGCGACGTCGAATCCGGTGGACGCCAACGCAAGCCAGCTCGGCACCAGACCCAGCGGAACGATCAGGATCGCGTTGGCGAGCGCGAAGAACAGCGTCGCGATGCATAACGAAGCCGGCGACGCGACGCGGACGCACCTTCGGAGCACCGCTCGGACCATCGCGCCCAACGTCGACAGCGAGATCGCGGCGATCATCACCCAGTGGCCCGATCCGCAGCGGCCCGTCGACGTTGCCCGCCATCGCCGCGCCGTAGAACGCCACCGGGCCACACCGGTCACCAGCCCGATCTCCCCGGCGCGACTGCGCCAGGTGTCGTATGGGCGGGACAGTTCGAGAAGCACGGCGAACCACGCGATGCCGGGCACGGCGACCAGGTAGACCTCGATGCTGCTGAGCACGGCGGAACCGCTGACGACCCGCACGGCGTCCAGCGCCACCACCGACGCGAAACTCGTCAGGCCGACCGCGGCCAGCACCAGAACGGGCTTACGCGGGTCGCGGGCGAGCAGGTAGAGGCCCAACCACCAGCTGAGGCGAGAACACCACTGCCGACATTGCGGCCATACGTCAAGTGTCGCATCACATGCCGTAGCGGCGGTGGCGCGCGGTGTAATCGCGCAGCGCCCGCAGGAAGTCGACTCGCCGGAACTCCGGCCAGTAGGCCTCCGTGAACCACATCTCCGAGTAGGCGCTCTGCCACAGCAGGAACCCGGACAGTCGCTGCTCCCCCGACGTGCGGATCACCAGGTCTGGGTCGGGTTGCCCGGAGGTGTAGAGGTTTTCCGAGATCGCGTCGGCGGTGACGGCCTCGATCAGCTGTTCGCCGGTCACGCCGTTTGCCAGTTCCTTGCCGAGCAGGCTGCGCACGGCGTCGACGATCTCCTTGCGCCCGCCGTATCCAACGGCGAGGTTCACGTGAAAACCGCTGCCGTTGCCGGTCGTCGACTCCACGGCCTCGCGCAGCCGTCGCGCCGGCTCCTCGCCGATCAGCTCGAGGTCGCCGACCGTACGCACACTCCAGCGGTTGGCGGGCGCGCAGATCTCCTCGACGACGTCGGTGATGATCTCGATCAACGTGGACAGTTCGTCGGGGTCGCGCTGCAAATTCTCGGTGGACAAGAGGTAGACCGTGGCCATCTCGACGCCGCTTTCCTGGCACCAGCGCAGCATCTCCGCGATCTTGCGGGCACCCATCCGGTAGCCGTAGCTGACGTCGTCGTGACCAGCATCACGTGCCCACCGGCGGTTTCCGTCGCAAAGAACTGCGATGTGCCGGGGCAGTTGGGATTTGGACCGCGCCAACTCCTGGCGCAACCGCATCTCGTAGAGCCGGTAAGCCGGTTCCTTGAGCCGCGGGGGAATGATGTCCACGAAGATCCAGACTACTGTGGCCATCGGGAAGCCCCATGCCATTAGCGGAGGTGACATGACGGCGCCGCTCGACACAACCAACTCGGATCGGTCGCGTCGGCCGAGGACGCACGCCGAGGATCTGCCCGAAGCCGTTGTTGACGGCGTCGAAAAGTTCCTCGGTAAACCACGGCTGCGCGGCTGGATCCACGTCTACGCCGCCGGGGTCGCCTTCATCGCGGGAGCGACGTTGGTCTCGGTCTCGTGGTCGCTGCAGTCCCCCCGCGCCGGCATCGCGACGCTGATCTACACGCTGACGATCGTCGCGATGTTCGCGGTCAGCGGCACCTATCACCGTGTGCATTGGAAATCGGCGACGGCCCGCAAGTGGATGACGCGCGCCGACCACTCGATGATCTTCGTCTTCATCGCCGGCAGCTACACACCGTTCGCGCTGCTGGCACTTCCCCAGCATGACGGCATCGTGTTGCTCTGGATTGTCTGGAGCGGGGCGCTGGCCGGGGTGCTGCTCAAAATGTTCTGGCCGTCGGCGCCGCGCTGGGTGGGCGTGCCGCTGTACCTGCTGCTGGGCTGGGTCGCGGTGTGGTTCGTCGCGCCGATCATGCACGGCGCCGGCGTGGCGGCGTTGGTGCTGCTGGTCGTCGGCGGCGCGCTGTACAGCATCGGCGGGGTGCTCTACGGGCTGAGGTGGCCCAATCCGTGGCCGACGACATTCGGCCACCACGAGTTCTTCCACGCCTGCACGGCGGTGGCGGCCATCTGCCACTACATCGCGATGTGGTTCGCCGTCTTTTCGTGATTTCGGCGTGCTGAGTAACGCTGAGCGTTACCGCCACGCCGAAATCGCTAGAGCTGGGCGACGTTGTCCGGGCTCCAGTAGGCCTTCATCGACGCGATCTTGCCGTCGTCGTTGAACGTCATGACGCTGATGATGTCGATGCGCATCCCGCTGCCGCCGAAGTCGAGGGTGAGCGTCCAGTGAAATGCCGCCTCGTTTCCGAGCGCACGAATCGTGAACACCTCGGTTTGGGCGTTGACGTTCTCGATCGCGCCGTAAAACCCGCGGATCGCCTGATGACCGATGTGCACCTCGCCGCCAACCGGGTCCTCGACGGTGGCGTCGTCTGCGTAGAGATCGACGACGTCATCAGCCCGGCCCGCCGCGACCAGCTCGAGATAGCGGTTGACGGTCTTGGTGATGTCTTCAGCGCTCGGCATGGGCCGCACGCTACACGGCCGCACGCAACGCGTCCGCGAGGTCCCCGGGGCTGGTGACCGGCAGGTCACAGACTCGGCCACGGCAGACATACGCGGCGTCGGCGCCGCCGACCCGGTCGCGGTCGCGCAGTAGTTCCGCCGAGTTCACCGGGCCGCCGACCACGACGGCGCCGCCGGGCGCCAGCGTGCGTGCCGCCGCCAGCAGCTCGGATCGCCCGGGCTCACAGGCCACCGCGATCTGAATAGGCCCACGCACGGCGGCCTCGGCGACGGCCAGCCAGTGTCCGCCAGAGCGCGACGCCCGGGCCAGGATCGGGGTTGCACTGGCTAGCGTGGCGTCCGCCGCTGCGGTGTAGCGCTCCGCAATGTCCGCGGGCAGCAGATGGGCGGCCAGCTGCAGGGCCTCGGCGATCGAGGACGCTCCCGACGGGGTCGCGCCGTCCAGCGGGTCGGCGGGGCGCACCATCAACTGCTCAGCGTCGTCGGCGGTGTCGTACCACCGGCCTTCGCGCTCCGGATCGGCGAAATGATCGAGCGCGATGTCGAGCAGCGACGTCGCCGCGTCCAGCCAGGACGCCTCACCGGTCAGTTGATGCAGCGTCAACAGCCCGGTGGCCAGTGTCGCGTGGTCCTCGAGGATGGCCGCGCTGTCGCCGACCTTGCCGCCCAGGCTGGCCCGCCGCAGGCGGCCACCGACAAGGTGCAGGTCCAACAGGCGACGCGCGCATTGCGTTGCGGCAACGAGGAATTCGGGGCGATCGAGCGCCACGCTGGTCTCTGCGAGCGCGGTGATCGCCAGCCCGTTCCACGCGGTGACGACCTTGTCGTCGCGGCCGGGCTGCGGCCGGGTGAGCCTGGCGGCGAACAGCGCGGCACGTACGCGGTCGAACCGTTCGGCGTCGTCGGGGTCCTCCAGAAGCTGCAGCACAGAACTGCCGTGCTCGAACGTCCCGGCCTCGGTGACGTTGAAAACCGAAGCGGCCCAACGGCCGTCGTCGTCACCGAGTACTTCACGCAGCTGCGCGGGAGTCCAGACGTACGTCAGGCCCTCGCGACCGTCGGTGTCGGCGTCCAGCGACGAGACGAACATGCCGTCGGCGCCGAGCTCGTCGATCATGAACCGCGCCGTCTCGCCGGCGACCCTGCGCGCCAACGGGTTTGACGTGCGGCGGGCCCAGTGCGCATACACCCGCAGCAGCAGGGCGTTGTCGTAGAGCATCTTCTCGAAGTGCGGCACCACCCATGACGCGTCGACGCTGTAGCGGGCGAATCCGCCGGCCAGCTGGTCGTAGATGCCGCCGCGGGCCATCGCCGTGCAGGTCCGCTCCACCGCCTCCAAAGGTAAAGCGTCGCCGGTTCGTTCGTGGCTGCGCAGCAACGCCTCCAGCAGGGCTGACGGCGGGAACTTCGGGGCGCCGCCGAACCCGCCGCGTTGCACATCCTCGTCCTGCAGCACTGCCGCGACGGCGTGGTCGCACAGCGCCGGCACGACGGGCGGCCCACCGCCCGGCAAGCCCTGGGCCATCGACCGCAGCTCCCCCGCGATGCGATCGGAGGCCTGCTCGACCTCGTCGCGGCGGGTGCGCCAGGTCTCGCCGACCGCGGCGAGCAACTGCAGGAAGTTCGGCTTCGGGTAGTACGTGCCGCAGAAGAACGGCCTGCCGTCGGGGGTCAGGAAGCACGTCATCGGCCAGCCGCCCTGGCCCGTCAACGCCACCGTGGCGTTCATGTAGACGGCATCCAGGTCGGGCCGTTCCTCGCGGTCCACCTTGATGCACACGAACCCCGAGTTCATCGCCGCCGCGACCTGTTCGTCCTCGAACGACTCGTGCGCCATCACATGGCACCAATGGCAGGCCGCATACCCGATCGACAGCAGGATCGGCACATCGCGTGACGCCGCCTCGGCCAGCGCCTCCGGTGTCCACTGTTGCCAGTGCACCGGGTTGTCGGCGTGCTGACGCAGATACGGACTGGTGGCGGCGGCAAGGCGATTCGTCACTCTTACGACCGTAGCCCGCGTGCGTGCAGGACCTGGCGGGTCCTGCTATTGGTAGTGCAGAGCGCCTGCTAACGGCAGCGTTCGTCGACTTTCTGCGGCACGTCGAGACTGCATCGTCGTCCGCCTCCGGAATACCTACCCATTCGGCGGGCGTCAACTATGGTTGACGGCTTTCCAAGGAGTGGTCGAGGAGACCTCAGCCACCGGTCTCCGGCTTCGTCGGGCCAGGGGGCGGCTCCACGGTTCCCTCGTCGGCGGCCTGGTCTGGTTCCGGCTTATCGCGGTCGAATGACTCCGGCAGCTTCTTGAGGTGCCGGTTCATCGACCAGATCAAAAAGAACGTGCCGACCATCAACAGCACGACGATCAACAGCCCGAAGGGGCTGGCCTTGCCGAACTCCGGTCCGGTGTCGCGAGGCTCCTCGGCCAGCAGGCCCAGCACGGCCATGAAAGTGTCGTTCACGGGTCGATCCCTGCGAACAGGTCGGCCTCCGGCAGTGACACCGGCACCCGGGAACGAGCCAACTCGTATTCCTCTGTGGGCCAAAGCCGTTGCTGCCACTCCATGGGCGCGGGGAAGAAGAAGCTGTTTGGGTCGATCTGGGTGGCGTGGGCGCGAAGCGCATCGTCACGCTGCGGGAAGTACTTGGCGCACTCGACGCGCGTCGTCACCCGCTTCTCGAAGACGTCATGGTCAGCATCCCACTGCTTGAGCCACTTTGCGAACGGCCCCTCTTGGCCGTGTTTGGCGAACTCGTCCTGCAGCAGTTGCATGCGCTTCCGCAGGAATCCGTGGTTGTAGTAGAGCTTGAGCACGTCCCATGGCTCACCGGCGTCGGCGTAGAGCCGGAAGTCGCTCGCCGCCTCGTAGGCGCCGACCGAAACCTGGTGGGTGCGAATGTGGTCCGGATGCGGATAGCCGCCGTTCTCGTCGTAGGTGGTCATCACGTGCGGCTTGAACTTGCGGATCAATCGCACCAGTTCCTCGACGGGCTCCTCGAGCGGCACCACGCCCAAACATCCGTCGGGCAGCGGCGGAGGCGGATCACCCTCGGGCAGACCCGAGTCGACGAACCCGAGCCAATGGTGCTCAACGCCGAGGATCTCGGCGGCCTTGGCCATCTCGTCGCGGCGGATCTCGGCCATCCGGCCGTGCACCTCGGGCAGGTCCATCGCCGGGTTGAGGATGTCGCCGCGCTCGCCGCCGGTCAGCGTCACCACCATCACCCGCACACCCTCGTCGGCGTAGCGCGCCATGGTGGCCGCACCCTTGCTGGACTCGTCGTCCGGGTGGGCGTGCACCGCCATCAACCGCAGTTCGCTCAACCTGGTCTGCCTTACCTGCTCACGTGGTGCGGACATTCTCGAGACGTTTCAACCGCTCGGGGTAGCCCTATAGTTCCAGTTTTGTAGAACCATCCGACCGACGGGCACCCAAATCGACATGATCGAGCGTCCCGCCGCCCGATATGGGCGCCAGCGGCTGTCGCGTGGCAAGCGCCGCTGGATCGCCATCGGTTTGACCGTTGCAGTGCTCGCGGCCGGAATTGCGGTCGCGGTGCTCGCCTCGCAGCGCTTCGGCACCGGCGACGTCAAGGGTGAGCTGGGCGGATACCGGATCGTCGACGACGAGACCGTCGAGGTGACGATCAGCGTGACCCGCGACGACCCGTCGCGCCCGGTGGTGTGCATCGTGCGTGCCCGCTCGATCGACGGCAGCGAGACCGGCCGCCGCGAAGTCCTGGTACCTCCATCCGCCCAGGCCACGGTGCAGGTCACCACGATCGTCAAGGCCAGCAGGCCGCCGGTCGTCGGCGACGTCTACGGCTGCGGGACCGATGTACCGTCGTACCTGGTGGCCTCCTAGAACCACACCGAGGAGTCCGCGCAACGAACGCCGAACAGCGAATATGTGAAAATCCGCTGTCCCCGCGGTGCTACCATGGTTCGATACACGGTTCCTGCTGGGACCGTGTATTGCTGCATTTTGGTGCGCAGATTACGCGATGGCGACAGCGGCAATACACGTGAGAACGCTCCCGGCGCCGTAACACGAGACTTCTTACGCGAAAAAGGCGCGAGAGCAACGACGACAGGAGCGCGACGACATGACCGATACCCAGGTCACCTGGCTGACCCAGGAGGCACACGACCGGCTGAAGGCAGAGCTCGATCAGCTGATCGCCAACCGGCCGGTCATCGCTGCCGAGATCAACGATCGCCGTGAGGAAGGCGACCTGCGCGAGAACGGCGGCTACCACGCCGCCCGCGAGGAGCAGGGCCAGCAGGAGGCCCGCATCCGCCAGCTGCAGGAGCTGCTGAACAACGCCAAGGTCGGCGAGGCGCCCAAGCAGTCCGGTGTGGCCCTGCCCGGGTCGGTTGTCACGGTCTACTACGGCGAAGACAAATCCGACAAGGAGACCTTCCTGATCGCCACCCGCCAGGAGGGCGTCAGCGACGGCAAGCTCGAGGTGTACTCGCCGAAGTCGCCGCTCGGTGAGGCGCTGATCGACGCCAAGGTCGGCGAGTCCCGCACGTACACGGTGCCCAACGGCAACACCGTCAAGGTGACGCTGGTCAAGGCCGAGCCCTACCACTCCTGACGCGACCGGTCCGCGCCTCGGCGTTATTGTCCGCGTATGGCGCAGATCGCCGAGGACTTGTTTCTGCTGTTGCTGGACAACGCGTCCGCTCAGCCCGGTCTTGACCGTGCACGCCGCGAGCGGGTGCTGTCCGCCGCGGTGCTGCTCGACTTGGCGCACGCCTGCCGGATCCGGCCCGCGATGGCGGGTGAGCCGGTCGAGCCCGGCCGGCTGGTCGCTCTCGCCGTCCCAGGCCCGATGGACCCCGTCGTCGCGCCGGCGTTCGAGCTTCTGCAGCGACGGCCGCTACGCCCTGCCACAGCGGTGAAGCGACTGTCCAAGCACACCCAGGACAACCTCATCCACCACCTCGAGCAGACCGGACAGATTCGTCGGATTCGGTTGAACTCCAAGCGATTCAGCCATCCGTACGCCTGGCCGCTGACGAACCGCCAGCGGGTGGGCCATGCCCGCTCGGCGTTGTTGACGGCTCTGTTCGACCGCCGTCCGCCCACCCCGCCGACGGCGGCGATCATCTCGCTGCTGCATGCGGTCGACGGCCTGGGCGCACTGCTGAGCCTCAACGAGCGCGGCTGGCGGTGGGTGCACGCCAGGGCCGGCGAAATCGCAAGCGGCAGTTGGGTTGACGAGTATCCGACCGCCTTGCCGGAAGTGAACCTGGCGATCACCGCGTCCGCAGTCCGCGCCGCACTCGCCTCTTGAGCGCGAGCAGACGCAGAATCGCACAAAATCCCTTCGGGTAATGCGATTCTCTGTCTGCTCGCTGAGGTTAGGTGAGCGCCTGCTCCAGGTCGGCGAGGAGATCGGCGACGTCCTCGATGCCCACAGACAGGCGCACCAGGTCATCGGGCACCTCCAGTTGCGAGCCTGCGGTCGACGCGTGCGTCATGGCACCGGGGTGCTCGATCAGCGACTCGACCCCGCCCAGCGACTCGGCGAGGATGAAAACCTCTGTGGCGGCGCAGAATTTGCGTGCCGCCTCGGGACCTCCGCGCAGCCGGACCGACACCATGCCGCCGAAGCCACTCATCTGCCGGGCGGCGACCTGGTGGCCGGGGTGAGTCGGCAGCCCGGGGTACATCACGGTCTCGATCGCGGGATGCCCGTTGAGGAATTCGGCGACCAGGGCGGCGTTCTCGCTGTGCCGTTGCATGCGCAGCACCAGCGTCTTGAGGCCCCGCATCGTCAGATAGGCGTCGAACGGGCCCGGCACCGCACCGGCTCCGTTCTGCAGGAATGCGAAAGCGGCGTCGAGTTCTTCGTCGTTGGTGAGCAGCGCTCCGCCGACGACGTCGGAGTGTCCGCCGATGTACTTGGTGGTGGAATGCAGCACGATGTCGGCTCCGAGCACCAACGGCTGCTGCAGCGCAGGCGAGGCAAACGTGTTGTCCACCAACACCTTTGTGTTAGACGGCGCGAGTTGCGCGATCGCGGCGATGTCGGCGATGGACAGCAGCGGGTTGGTGGGTGTCTCCACCCAGATCAGCCGGGTCTTCGGTGTGATCGCCGCGCGCACCGCGTCGAGGTCGGACAGCGCGACGGCCGTGTAGTCGATGCCCCAGTCGGTGAACACCTTGTCGATCAGCCGGAAGGTGCCGCCGTATGCGTCGTCGGGCATGACGAGATGGTCGCCGGGCCGCAGCAACGCACGCAGCGCGCAGTCCGTCGCCGCCATGCCCGAGCTGAACGCCCGCCCGAATGCGGCCTCCTCGACCGCGGCCAGCGACGCCTCCAGCGCCGCGCGGGTCGGGTTGCCGGTGCGGGCGTATTCAAATCCGCTCCGCAGCCCGCCGACACCGTCCTGCGCGAACGTCGAGCTCGCGTAGATCGGGGCGTTGACGGCACCGGTGGCGGGGTCGGGCCGGAACCCTGCGTGGATCGCCTTGGTGGCCAGCCCCAGCCACCTCTTGTGCTCACTCATCACGGATCAGGGTAACGGCCGCGCCGGGTGTAGACATGCACCATGAGCGCTACCACCCGCATCGATGACCTGCTCGACGTCGACTCGCTGCTCACACCCGAGGACATCGAGCTGCGCCAAACCGTGCGCCGCTTCGGCGAGCAGCGGCTGCGGCCGCACATCGCCGACTGGTTCGAGGCCGGTGAGGTGCCGGTCCGCGAGCTGGCCTCGGACCTTGGCAAGCTCGGCCTGCTGGGCATGCACCTGTCGGGCTACGGCTGCGGCGGCTCGACGGCCACCGCGTACGGCCTGGTGTGCCAGGAGCTCGAGGCCGTCGACAGTGGCCTGCGCAGCCTGGTGTCGGTGCAGGGGTCACTCGCGATGTTCGCCATCTACCGGTGGGGCAGCGAGGAGCAGCGCACGCAATGGCTGCCGGGGATGGCAACCGGCGACGTCATCGGCTGCTTCGGGCTCACCGAGCCGGACTTCGGGTCCAACCCCGCCGGCATGCGCACGACGGCCCGGCGCGACGGGTCGGACTGGATCCTCAACGGCTCGAAGATGTGGATCACCAACGGCACGGTCGCCGACGTCGCCATCGTGTGGGCGCGAGCCGAGGAGGGCATCGTCGGGTTCGCCGTGCCCACGAGTACACCCGGTTTCAGCGCGCGCGACATGATGCACAAGATGTCGCTGCGCGCGTCGGTCACCTCGGAGTTGAGCCTCGACGACGTCCGAGTGCCCGCCGAGGCCAAACTGCCCGACGCCCAAGGGTTGTCAGGTCCGCTCGCATGCCTGTCGGAAGCGCGGTTCGGCATCGTGTTCGGCAGCGTCGGCGCCGCGCGGGACTGCCTGCAGACCGCGCTGGACTATGTCGGCACCCGCGAGGTGTTCGACAAGCCGCTGGCGGGATATCAGATCACGCAAACCAAGATCGCCGACATGGCCGTCGAACTGGGCAAGGCGCAGCTGCTGGCGCTGCACCTCGGACGGCTCAAGGACGACGGCCGGATCCGGCCGGAGCAGATCAGCGTCGGCAAGCTCAACAACGTCCGCGAAGCGATCAAGATCGCACGCGAATGCCGAACCCTGTTGGGGGCCAACGGAATCACCCTGGAGTACCCGGTGATTCGGCACGCCAACAACCTGGAGTCCGTGCTGACCTACGAGGGCACTTCCGAGGTGCACCAGATGGTCATCGGAGAGGCGCTGACCGGCGTCAGCGCCTTCCGATGAACCTTCCTCAGTACTGCTGCGGTGGCGGGCCGAACTGCTGCGGAGGACCACCCGGCGGCAGCGGCTGCGGGTTGAGCTCGGCGACCTGGCCACCGGTGAGGCGACGCCAGGCGTAGACCTCGATCAGGGCCGCCAACGGGATGGCGACAAGTAGCCCGACGCCGCACAGCAATGCGCCGACGACCACCGCCGCGACGATGACCAGCCACGTGAGCAGCACCGGAACGAAGTTGTCCTTGGCAAGATTGAAGCTTGCCTTGATCGAGTCCACCGCCGGCAGACCGCGGTCGAGCAGGGCGATCACGGTGAACATGAGCAGGATGCTCGCGATCAGGCCGGGGATGATGCACAGGAAGAAACCGATGGTGGTGATCACGCCGACGATCAGAGTCGCGACGATGACCTGGCCGATGCTGCGCGGCTTGAAGAACGAACCGACGGACACCTCTTGCCCGTTGGCGATGTCCAGCACGCCGCTGTAGTAAGCGGATTGGATCGCAGCGCCGACGAACAGCATCACGAGCCATCCGATGAACGTGATGAAGATGCTGGCGGGGCTCGACAAACTGTACGAGAACGCGAAGCTGGTCCCGTCCGACGTGTAGCTGGTGGTGTCCGTCGATTGCATGGCGGCCGACGCGAAACTGATGATCCCCTGCAGGACGCCAATTATCAGGCCGTACACCAGTGTCGCGACGATCAGCGGAACGGCGTTCTTAGTGAACTTGCCCCATCCCCAGGAGAAGGCCTCGCCGACGCTGTACTGCTGCTGCTGTCCCGGATAACCGCCGTAGCCCGGACCGCCGGCGGGCGGATAGCCACCCTGCTGCGGAGGCGGCGGATAACCACCCTGCTGAGGTGGCGGCGGATAACCACCCTGTTGCGGGGGTGGCGGATAACCGCCGGGAGGCGGTGGCGGATTGTAACCACCGCCGGGTGGAGGAGGCGGGTAGCCGCCGCCTGGAGGTGGCGGGGGGTAGTTGCCAGGAGGAGGGGGCGGTTGATCAGTCATGACGCCTTCCAAATGTTGAATTAGGTGCATCGCAGCGCTGGTAACCCTAACCGAGAACGGCGAAAACGCACGGCAAACGCGCACGTTTGTTACCGGGAATTGCCAGGTCAGTCGGGTTCGGCCAGCACGGCGGTAACCTGCGGGCCCATGGCCGCCACAGCAACTAACACCGGTAGTGACGATGCCGATGATCCAGGACATGAAAGCGCCACGGCCCACGCCGATCAAAGGCCATCCAATCCACGTCGCTACCGGGGGCCAGCTACGCCAGGCACGCATACGGTGATCATGATCTTGTCGGCCAGCGTCTGGCGCTTCCTGTCCCAGAGCGGGAACAGATAGCCCATGTAGCAGACGATCAGGTCCACGAAGTGGGCGAGCTGGCGGACGATGGACAATCCGAAACCAATTGGCTGCCAGGTTCTTTCACTGACAACCTTGAAGTTCATGATCGATTTGCCGATACTCGATCCCGTCGTTCCCTGGCGGTATCCGTAATTCCATATCCCGTAGGCGAGTATGAGAAGACCCGCCAGAGTGGCCGAAACTTGACCTAGCGTGGAGGCGCCCTCGGTGCAGAACTCACCTAGGTCATACGGTGAAACGTCCGTGTAGCAAGCCTTCTCGCGGACACCAAGCAGCAGTCCCATTCCGATGCCAAAGAGAATCAGCGCCGGGATAGCGTCGATCAGAGATGCCAACACGCGGGTAATCCACGGCGTGTACGCCTCTTTCGGCAATGCCAGAGGGGTCGGCGATTGATCGGTCATGGACGCCTTCCAGTGATGTTTCAACTGGGAATTGAGTGTGCTCTAACGCCGTGTGCTACCCGCGGACAGGAAGCCGAGTAGATCATGGCGGGTCAGCACGCCGACCGGCTTGCCCTCCTCGACCACCATTACCGCGTCGCAGTCGCGCAGCGTCTTAGCGGCGGTGCTGACCATCTCGCCGGCACCGATCAACGGCAGCGGCGGGCTCATGTGCTGAGCCACCGCATCGGCCAGCTTGGCCCGCCCCTCGAACACCGCGGACAGCAGCTCGCGCTCGGACACGCTTCCGGCGACCTCGCCGGCCATCACCGGCGGCTCGGCGCCGACGACGGGCATCTGCGACACGCCGTACTCCCGCAGGATGCCGATGGCGTCACGCACGGTCTCCGACGGATGGGTGTGCACCAGGTCGGGCAACGCACCGGACTTGCCCCGCAGCACGTCGCCGACGGTCGATTCCTCGACCGATCCGTCGAGCCGACTGCGCAGGAACCCATACGACGACATCCACGCGTCGTTGAAAACCTTTGAGAGATAACCACGTCCGCCGTCGGGCAGAAGTACGACGACGACCGCGTCGGGTCCGGCCTGCTCGGCGACCTTGATCGCGGCGACGACGGCCATGCCGCAGGACCCGCCGACCAGCAGCGCCTCTTCCCTGGCGAGCCGTCGGGTCATCTCGAACGAATCGGCGTCGGACACCGCGATGATCTGGTCGGGCACGGTCGGGTCATACGCCGCCGGCCAGAAGTCCTCGCCGACGCCCTCGACCAGGTACGGCCGACCGGTGCCACCCGAGTAGACCGAACCCTCGGGGTCGACGCCGACGATGCGCACCTTTCCGCCGGAGACCTCCTTGAGATATCGGCCCGCACCGGTGATCGTCCCGCCCGTGCCCACGCCGGCGACGAAATGCGTGACCTTGCCGTCGGTGTCGGCCCACACCTCCGGCCCGGTGGTCTCGTAATGGCTTTCCGGGCCCATCGGGTTGGAGTACTGGTCGGGTTTCCACGCGCCGTCGATCTCCTCGACCAGGCGGTTCGAGACGCTGTAGTAGCTGTCGGGGTGGTCGGGCGGCACTGCCGTCGGGCACACCACCACGTCGGCGCCGTACGCGCGCAACACATTCTGCTTGTCCTCGCTGACCTTGTCGGGGCAGACGAAGATGCACTTGTAGCCGCGCTGCTGCGCGACGAGGGCCAGGCCGACACCGGTGTTGCCGGACGTGGGCTCGACGATGGTGCCGCCGGCTTTGAGTTCGCCGCTCACCTCGGCCGCGTCGATCATCTTGACCGCGATGCGGTCCTTGGCGCTGCCGCCAGGGTTGAGGTACTCGATTTTGGCCGCGACCAAGCCGCCACCCTCTGGGACAACCGAGTTCAGCTGCACCAGCGGGGTATTGCCGATGAGCTCACTGACGTGCCTGGCGATCCGCATATGTCCATGCTCTCAGGCGCATGGATCGACTACCAGGTCGGCCTCCGGCCGCGTGCTACCAGGTCGCCTCTCGGATGTAGTCGCCGATCTGCCGCAGCGAGCGGGTGGCCTCGGACACCGCGGGCGCGCCGAGCTGGAAGACGTGCATTTGACCGGGCCAGACGCGGACCTCGACGGGCACACCGGCGGCCGCCAGCAGGTGTGCGGCCTTGCGGGCGTCGCTGACCAGGACTTCGGACCCGGACACGTGGATCAGGGTGCGCGGCAGACCAGGCTCGATGTGGTCGAGCGGCTCGAAGACCTCTTCGGGTTTGCCGTTGGTGATGTGGCGGCCTGCTGCTTCGTTGACCAGTTCCACCAGGGCGCCGAACGCCTTGGCCGGGAACATCGCGTCGGTGCGGATGTTCGGGTGGTTGGCCCTGGTCTCGTTGTCGATCTCGAAGAGCGGTGACAACGCCACCATCGCGGCGGGTTCTTCTTCGCCCTCCGCGCTGCAGCCGCTCGGCGAGCGCCAGCGCCAGATACCCGCCGGCAGAGTCGCCGGCCAGCACGATCTGATCAGGGTCGTAGCCCGCCAGCCGCAGCCACTTATAGGCGTCATAGCAGTCGTCGAGCGCCATGCCCACGGAGTGCTTGGGAATCATCCGGTAGTTGACGACCAGCACCGGACTGTCGGCGTAGTGCGACAGCGCCGTCACCAACCGGCCGTGGGTGTGCGCCCCGCATGTCAGGAACGCCCCGCCGTGCATGTAGACGATCACGCTGCGTTTGCCGTCGGCGGGCAATACCCCGGGGGCTCGGACCAGCTGGGCTGTGCAGTTCGGCAAAGAAATCGTGGCGCGCACGGTGCCCGGAGCAGGCTTCACGACACGAGCGACCATGTCGACCAATCCCCACGGCCACGGCAGCCGGGGAACGTGGCTTCCGATAGCTAGAGTCGGCCGAATAGTTAGCAGAGCGGCCACGGCCATCAGCCGTCCCGCGAGGCTGGGCCCGTCTTCGATGACTTCGACGGGCGCCCCGTCGCTGACCGCAAACTTGCGTGTTTTATGGGCTTTAGCTGCGCTTATGCCAGCGCGAGACGACCTCGGTACCTTACTCGGAGCGGTCATCGCACCACTTCCTAAGTCGTTGTAGATGCCGGGCGGTCCTTGTTTACTGGACATCCCAACGAACTTAGCTTGACACCTTACAGCCACTTCAACAATCAACGTGTCGGATTCGATACCGGAGTTGATACCGCAATGTGATGGCGGATCCCATCTGCCACGCGGGAGAACCCGGCAATTTCCACTTAAACTGCCTATGTGGGCATTCGTGGATCGCGCCGGTCTGCCACCATCGCCCTGGCCGCGGCGGCCGGACTGGCGTCGACGGGCTCCGCGTACGTCGGGGCCCGTAATCTGCTGAGCGGCCAAGCCGAGGCGGCCCGTCGCGTCATTCCGAAATCATGGGACGTCCCGCCGCGCGCCGACGGCGTTTACGGCCCGGCCGGCGGACCCGTCGAGCGGTGGAACCGCGGGGCGCCCTTCGATCTGCACCTGATGATCTTCGGCGACTCCACCGCCACCGGCTACGGCTGCCACAGCGCCGACGAAGTGCCGGGCGTCCGGATCGCGCGCGGCCTGGCCGAGGTGTCGGGCAAGCGGATCCGGCTGTCCACGAAGGCCATCGTCGGCGCGACATCGAAGGGGCTGTCCGGGCAGATCGACGCCATGTTCGTGGCCGGACCGCCGCCGGATGCGGCGGTCATCATGATCGGCGCCAACGACATCACCAAGCCGAACGGAATTGGGCCATCCGCGCGACGGGTGGGCCGGGCGGTGCGGCGGCTTCGGGATGCCGGCGCCGTGGTCATCGTCGGCACCTGTCCGGATTTCGGGGTCATCACCGCCATTCCGCAGCCGCTGCGCTGGGTGGCCCGGAGCCGAGGATTGCGTCTGGCCCGCGCCCAGGCGTCGGCGGTGCGGTCCTCGGGCGGGGTTCCGGTTCCGTTCTCCGACCTGCTTTCGCCGCATTTCCGCAAGGCCCCCGACGTGCTGTTCAGCCACGACATGTTCCATCCGTCGGCAGCCGGATACGAGTTGGCGGCCAAGCAGTTGTTGCCCGCGCTGTGTAATGCGTTGGGCGAGTTCATCGGTGGAGCGCAGCCCGCGGACGCGTTGGTGTCGCGGTCGGGCGACGGCAGCTCGCTGCTGGCCCGGGTGGGCGGGATCAGCCGGTTGTGGCGGCGCTCCACTGGGGTGCCCGCACCAGTCGGGGTGGCTGCCAGCTAAGTTTCTCTTCGTATTCGTCTGATGCGAGGAGCCGACATGCCTGAAGCCGTCATCGTTTCGACCGCGCGTTCGCCGATCGGCCGAGCCGCCAAGGGTTCGCTGGTCGATATGCGGCCCGACGACCTCGCCGCCCAGATGGTGCGCGCCGCGCTGGACAAGGTGCCGGCGCTTGACCCACGCGACATCGACGACCTGATGATGGGCTGCGGGCAACCGGCCGGCGAGGCCGGATTCAACATCGCGCCGCGCGGTCGCCGTCGAATTGGGCTACGACTTCCTGCCCGGCACCACGGTGAACCGGTACTGCTCGTCATCTCTTCAGACCACACGGATGGCGTTCCACGCGATCAAGGCCGGCGAGGGCGATGCGTTCATTTCCGCTGGGGTGGAGACGGTTTCGCGTTTCCCCAAGGGCTCGTCGGACGGCTGGCCCGACACGCACAACCCGCTGTTCGCCGACGCGGAACAGCGCACCGTGCAGTCCGCTGCGGGCGCCGAGGAATGGCACGACCCGCGTGAAGACGGCACGCTGCCGGACGTTTACATCGCGATGGGTCAGACCGCCGAGAACGTCGCGCTGCTCACCGGCATCAGCCGCGAGGACCAGGACCACTGGGGTGTGCGTTCGCAGAACCGCGCAGAGGAGGCGATCAAGAGCGGCTTCTTCGAGCGCGAGATCGTGCCGGTGAAGCTGCCCGACGGTTCGACGGTCAGCAAGGACGACGGCCCGCGGGCGGGGACCACCTACGAGGCGGTTTCGCAGTTGAAACCGGTTTTCCGGCCCAATGGCACCATCACGGCGGGCAATGCCTGTCCGTTGAACGACGGCGCCGCCGCGGTGGTGATCATGTCGGACACCAAGGCGCGCGAACTTGGTCTGACGCCGCTGGCGCGGATCGTCGCGACCGGTGTTTCCGGGCTGTCGCCGGAGATCATGGGCCTTGGCCCGATCGAGGCGGTGCGCAAGGCGCTGAGCAACGCGGGCATGTCGGTCTCGGACATCGATTTGTTCGAGATCAACGAGGCGTTCGCCGTGCAGGTGCTGGGCTCGGCCCGCGAGTTGGGCATCGACGAGGACACGCTGAACGTGTCGGGCGGCGCGATTGCGTTGGGTCACCCGTTCGGGATGACCGGCGCCCGGATCACCGCCACGCTGCTGAACAATCTGGCGACCCACGACAAGACGTTCGGCGTTGAGACCATGTGCGTCGGCGGTGGCCAGGGCATGGCGATGATCGTGGAGCGGCTCAGCTGATTTTTGCGTTGACTCTGCGCTGAGGGCGCAAAAGTGCGAGTAGCCAACGCCCTCAACGCAGAGTCAATGCGTGCGCGCGTCCCATGCGCGGTGGACGCGGCGGAGGACGTCGACTCGATGGTGGCGCGCTGCGGCCGTCACGACCAGCCAACCCAACTCGTGGAGGTCCTCCGCACGTTCAATCTGGTAAGCAAATCGCTTGCGGTCGGTCCGGTGGTGATCGCCGTCGTATTCGAGCGCAAGCTTGATGTCCTCCCATCCCATGTCGAGGTAATACCATCGACGACCATTTGGGCTCAGTACCGGAATCTGCGTCCGCGGTCGCGGGAACCCGGCGCGAATTACCAAGAGCCGCAACCACGTTTCCTTTGGTGACTCTGCGCCCGCGTCCATGAGGCCCAGCGCGGCCTCAAGCTGGCGCAGACCGCGTCTGTGACGATGCCGAGCCGCCAACTCTTCCACACTGGATACCTTGAAGTCGGTCGCCTGGGCCAACGCGTCCAAGCGAGCGATCGCATCATCGAGACCACCACGACGGCCGATGTCGAAAGCCGTGCGCTCTGGGGTCGTCACAGCGAGGCCCTTGAGTTTCTGAACTTCTTCGGCGAGCACTGAATCGGTGCGAGTCACCACTCCCTTCGGTACGCGTGCATTGCGCCAGATCAACTCGACGGGCGTGTCGTCATCGATCCATTTCGCACCGTGCAGCGCCGACGCGGCGAGTCCGGCTATGACCGATTCTCGCCGCGACCACAAATAAGCCGCAACAGTGCGCTGACGAAATGATGGCTCTACTCGCTTGTCGAGATAGACATTCGGCATGATCGCCCGGTGGTACCGGCGCAACTCGTATCGATTGAGCGATCCCGCGGCCAGCGCTTCGGTTCCGATGAACGGTTGTAACTCCTCCCCCATGGCCGCAGGCTGCCACCCCGCGCCGACGCCAGCCGTTCATTCTGCGTCGAGGGCGTGAAACTGTGGATAACCCACGCCCTGTGCGCAGAGTCAACACACGAAAAAGCCCGGCACCGTGGTGCCGGGCTTTCTCGAATGGCTGCTATTCGCTGTTGAAGTAGCTCAGCAGCCGCAGGATCTCCATGTAGAGCCAGACCAGCGTGACGGTCAGGCCGAGGGCAATACCCCACGCGGCCTTCTCCGGTGCACCGGCGCGGATCATCTGGTCAGCGGCGTCGAAGTCGATCAGGAAGCTGAACGCCGCCAAGCCGATGCAGATCAGCGAGAAGATGATCGCGATCGGGCCGCCGCTGCGAAGGCCGAGGCCCTCGCCGCCGCCAACACCGAACAGCCCCAACACGAAGTTGCCGAGCATCAGTGCCAGCACGCCGAACAATCCGGCGACGATCATGCGGGTGAACTTCGGCGTCACGCGGATGGCGCCTGTCTTGTACACGACGAGCATGCCGAAGAACACGCCCAGCGTGCCGAGGATCGCCTGGCTGATCAACGCGCCAGCGCTGACGCCAGACACGTAGAGGTTGGCCACGACGAATGAGAACGCGCCGAGCATCAGCCCTTCGAGCGCGGCGTAGCTCAGCACGATCGCCGGGTTGTCCTGCTTGCGGGCGAACATCGCGACGAGTATCAGCCCGAGGCCGCCGAGCGCACCGACGAGCAGGAACGGCATGGCCAGCGCAAGGTTCTGCGCCACCATGAAGTACGACACCACCGCGACGGCGGTCAGCACGCCCAGCGTGATGCCCGTCTTGGTGACGACGTCATCGATGGTCAGCGGCCGGGCCACACCCGCCTGCTGCTGGTCGGGGTACTGGGTTACATATGGCTGGGCATCAACTGCCTGCGCACCGTAGCCGGCGGCTCCGGTACCGAATTGCGCATATCCGCCCTGCTGCTTTGGCAGGGATCGAAATACCGGGTTGCTGGACTCGCGCACCGTCGGTTCCTCTCCTGATGCTGTAGTTCGACTCATTGACGAACACACACTCAACGATCGACGACCCGGGGACGTTCCCGTCTTACCGGGTCATTCACAACAAAACCCTACCCGGGGCGGCCGCGGGACGGGTGACGATCTACATTGCATATTCGTGGGCGAAAACGAGGACATCCTAGTAACTGTCGACCGGGGGGTCGGCCTGATCACGCTCAACCGGCCCAAGGCCATCAATTCGCTGACACATCCGATGGTCAACGGGCTGTCGCGGGTGCTTACCCAGTGGGAAACCGACGACGAGGTCCGCGCCGTCGTGCTGTCCGGCGCAGGCGAGCGAGGCCTCTGCGCGGGCGGTGACATCGTCGCGATCTATCACAGCGCCCGCGCCGACGGCGTCGAGGCCCGCCAGTTCTGGTACGACGAGTACCTCCTCAACGGGCAGATCGGCCGCTATCCCAAGCCATACGTCGCATTGATGGACGGCATCGTCATGGGTGGCGGCGTCGGCGTCGGCGCACACGGCACCGTCCGCGTGGTCACCGACACCACGAAAATGGCCATGCCCGAAGTGGGTATCGGCTTCATCCCCGACGTCGGCGGCACCTTCATCCTGTCGCGGGCGCCCGGGCTGCTGGGCCTGCACGCCGCGCTGACGGGCGCGCCGTTCACCGGCCCCGACGCGATCGCCCTCGGGTTCGCCGACCGCTTCGTCCCGCACGACAAACTCGAGCACTTCACCAACGCGATCCTGGACGACGGGATCGACGCCGCGCTGGCCGCACACGCAACCGAACCGCCCGCGAGTCCGCTTCTGGCACAGCGTGACTGGATCGACGAGTGCTATGCCGGCGAGACCGTCGCCGACATCATCGCGGCGCTGCGTCGCCACGACGCCGGCGCCGCCAACGACGCCGCCAACCTGATCGCCACCCGCTCCCCCATCTCGGTGTCGGTGGCACTGGAGGCGGTGCGCCGGGCCGCGAAACTCGACACCCTGGAGGACGTGCTGCGCCAGGAGTACCGGACGTCGTGCGGCTCGCTGCGTTCGCACGACCTGGTGGAGGGCATCCGCGCCCAGGTCATCGACAAGGATCGCAACCCGAAATGGTCGCCGGCATCGTTGGCCGAAGTCACCAAAGCCGACGTTGAGGCATACTTCGCGCCGGCCGATCCTGATCTGACCTTCGACGAATAGGACCTAGTCATGAGCTACGAAACCATTCTCGTCACCCGCGACGACCGTGTCGGCACCATCACGCTGAACCGGCCCAAGGCGCTCAATGCGCTCAACAGTCAGGTGATGAGCGAAGTCACCACGGCCGCAGCCGAATTCGACAGCGATGCCGGCATCGGCGCGATCATCATCACCGGCAACGAGAAGGCGTTCGCGGCCGGCGCGGACATCAAGGAGATGGCCGAGCTGTCGTTCGCCGACGTGTTCGCCAGCGACTTCTTCGCCGCCTGGGGCAAGTTCGCCGCGACACGCACCCCGACCATCGCCGCGGTTGCGGGCTACGCGCTCGGCGGTGGCTGCGAGCTCGCGATGATGTGCGACCTTCTGATCGCCGCAGACACCGCGAAATTCGGCCAACCCGAGATCAAGCTCGGCGTGCTGCCAGGCATGGGCGGTTCGCAGCGGCTGACCCGCGCGATCGGCAAGGCCAAGGCCATGGACCTGATCCTGACCGGCCGCAACATGGACGCCGAGGAAGCCGAGCGCGCCGGATTGGTATCGCGCATCGTGCCGGCCGACACACTGCTCGACGAGGCCAACGCCGTCGCCGCCACCATCGCCGGGATGTCGCTGTCGGCGTCGCGGATGGCCAAGGAGGCCGTCAACCGCGCCTTCGAGTCCACGCTGGCCGAGGGATTGCTCTACGAGCGCAGGCTCTTCCACTCCGCGTTCGCCACCGACGACCAGACCGAAGGCATGAACGCGTTCACCGAGAAACGCCCCCCGAACTTCACGCACCGGTAAATTTCCGTTCCGTGACCGACACTGCGGAGACCACCGAAGAAGCCCCTCCGCAGCAAAAGCCCCGCCAAGAGGCCGTGGTGGGAGCGGCATTACACCTTCACCGGCACCGCGGTCGGCCTTGTCTTCATCTGGCTCTCGTTGACGCCGTCGCTGCTGCCGCGGGGGCCGCTGTTCCAGGGCTTGGTCAGCGGCGGGGCCGGTGCCATCGGTTACGGCCTCGGTGTGTTCGCGGTGTGGCTGGTGCGGTACATGCGCTCCAAGGACACCAGCCCACCCGCCCCGCGTCAGGCGTGGATTGCGCTGGTGGTCATCGGCATCATCGGCCAGGTCCTGATGATCATCTACTTCCATGTGTGGCAGGACGAGGTCCGCGACCTCAACGGTGTAGCGCGCCTTAAATTCTGGGACCACCCGCTGACCGCCGTTCTATCGATCGTCGTGCTTTTCCTGCTGGTCGAAATCGGCCAGCTGATAGGCACATTGGTGCGATTTCTCACTCGCCAACTGAATCGCTTTGCCCCGCCCCGGGTTTCGGCCGTGATCGCCATCGGATTGCTGCTCGTGTTGAGCATCGCTCTGCTCAACGGCGTCGTCGTCCGATTCGCCATGAGCACCATCAACAACACGTTCGAGACCGTCAACGACGAAACCGACCCCAACTTCCCCGCGCCGATGACGCCGTTGCGCTCCGGCGGTCCACAGTCGTTGGTCAGCTGGGAATCGCTCGGACATCAGGGCCGGGTGTTCATGTCGGCCGGGCCGACGGTGCAGGAACTTTCGGCGTTCAACGGCCGGCAGGCCATCGAACCGATCCGCACCTACGCCGGCCTGAACTCCGCCGACGGCATCAAGGCCACCGCGGCGCTGGCTGCCGAAGAGTTGAGGCGGACGGGCGGACTCGATCGCGCTGTGGTCGCCGTCGCCACCACCACGGGCACCGGCTGGATCAACGAGGCCGAGGCCGCTGCGCTGGAGTACATGTACAACGGCGACACCGCGATGGTGTCCATGCAGTATTCGTTCCTGCCCAGCTGGCTGTCGTTCCTGGTGGACCAGGAGAACGCTCGTCAGGCGGGGCAGGCGCTGTTCGAGGCGATCGACGCCATGGTCCGCGAAATGCCCGAGGCGCAACGCCCCAAGCTCGTCGTCTTCGGAGAGAGCCTCGGCTCGTTCGGCGGTGAGGCGCCGTTCCTCGCTCTCAACAACCTCGTCGCCCGCACTGACGGCGCGCTGTTCTCTGGGCCCGACGTTCAACAACACGATCTGGGAGGACCTCACCCGCAACCGCGATGCGGACTCGCCGATGTGGCTGCCCATCTACGACGATGGCGAGAACGTCCGCTTCGCCGCGCGGGCCGACAACTTGGACAGGCCGCCGGACCCGTGGGGCGAACCGCGGGTCGTCTATCTGCAGCATGCATCCGACCCGATCGCGTGGTGGAACGTCGATCTGCTGTTCGCCGAACCGGATTGGCTGAAGGAACCCCGAGGCTACGACCTCTCGCCGACGCATGGAGTGGATCCCGATCGTGACGTTCCTTCAGGTGTCCGCCGATATGGCGGTGGCGGTTGATGTGCCCGACGGCCACGGCCACGTCTACGTCAAGGACGTCGCCAACGCGTGGGCGGACATCATGCAGCCGCCGGGCTGGACGGCGGAGAAAACCGAGAAGCTGCGGCCGCTGCTGCGTAACGACGAAAGCGCCTAAGTGCACTAAGTCGAAACGGGCTTCTGCGAAGGAGCAGTGAATGGCTAACGCGACCAGCGCGCTCACCATCCGCGACGTGCTCGCCCTGCCGAGCGTCCGCGCCGCGGACCCACAGATCGTGGTCGGGCAGGATCAACTGGATCGGCCTGTCAGCGCCGTTCATGCCACGGCGATCGGCGACATCGCGCGGTTCCTGTCCGGCGGCGAATTCTTGCTCACCGCTGGGCAGGGCATTCCCGACGATGACGATGACCAGGCCGAGTACGTGGCCAGCCTCGTCGAGGCCGGTGCCAGCGGCCTGATGATCGAGTTGGCCGGGCGGATCATGCGCGAGGTGCCGGCCGGCCTGCACCGCGCCGCCCGGTCTCATCGCCTGTTCTTGGCCACCACGCCGAGTGAGTTCTCGTTCGCCGATGCCAACGTTGAATTCCATGCCCTGCTGACGAAGGGCCAGCTGTCACTTCACCGCGACACCGACAACCTGTTGATGGATCTGATCGCCACGCTGGCCCAGGACCCCGACCTCGCCCGCGCGATGGACGAAATCGGCTCCCGCTTCCATGCCCGCACAATTCTGGAGACGGCCGTCGGCAGTGGCGTCATCGCCAGCAGCAACTGGGACGCCCACGACGCCGCGCGCGAGCACGTCGCCGGCCACCCAGCCCGAACGACACGGCCGGATTGCATCTTGCTGCCGATCCTGGTGCGCGGACACGGCTGGGGCATGCTGCACTTCCTGCCCGACAGTGAACAGGCGACGGATCAGGTTCTCGCCCAGCGCCTTGCGGGCATCGTCAGCCTGCTACTGTCCGCCGAGATCGCGGACAACCTTCACATCGACCGCGCAGTCGGGCGGCTCGTTCGCAGCCTGCTGACCACCGCCACCGACAATCAGCGGTTCACCGACCGGCTGGCGGCGCTGGCACCGGCCGTCACGCACGGTTCGACGCTGGTGTTGTGCGTGCGCCACGACGTGGGCGTCGAGCCGTCGTTCAGCGTGAAGAACGACCGTGATGTCGCCACCGGGACGGTGATCGCCTCGGTGGATCACCGGTCGGTCATCCTGCTGCCGCTGCACGCCAATGCCGCGCCACGGGCTGTCGCCGAGCGAGTCGCCACGCACGTCAACCGGCCCGGGTTCCATCCTCCGGCCGGCGCGGCGGTCTCCACCGGCCCCGACGCCCTCGGCCAAGCCATCCGCGACGCCGAGCTCGCCTCGCGGCTGTCCCCCGTCGGCGACTCCGATGCCGCCCCACCGCCGTCGGTGGTGTTCATGGACGACCGGCCGCTGGACCGGCTGCTGGCACCGCTCAAGGCCAACGGCGCGCTGGACGCCTACGCCCGCACCATGCTCGGTCCGCTGATCGATCTCGGCTCGCGGGGCGGGCCGCTGCTGCGCACTCTGCGCGTGTTGGTTGAGGTCGTCGGCAACCGCTCGGAGGCCGCGAAACAGCTGCACATGGAGCGGCGGACTGTCCACAAACACGTGCGAAAGATCGAGACTCTGCTCGGGGCGTCGCTTTCGGATCCACAGACGTTGACGGCGATCGCGGTGGCGTTGCGCGCCCACGACAACGCGCACACATAGCGACATACCGAGTCGGAAAGACCGTCAAGTGGGCACACCATGGACCGCCCGCGGCCGCGCGTCTCGACCCATGCTGAACGGCAACGACAACCCGAGGAGCTTTCGTGGTCGAGTACCTCAAGGCAGGCGCCCCGCACGTGCGACCTGCCGACGACGACATCACCCGCGCCGTGCGCGGCTACCTGGCCGACATCAGCTCGCGTGGCGAAGTCGCGATTCGCGAGATGTCGCACACGTTCGACAACTGGACACCATCGTCGTTCCGGTTGTCGGAGGACCAGATCGCTTTGTACAGCGAGCAAGTCGATCCGCAGCTCGTCGCTCACATCGAGTCGGCGGCCGATCGGGTGCGCCGGTTCGCCGCCGCCCAGCTGGAAACCGTTTCAGATCTCCGTGTCGAGCTGTCACCGGGTTATGTCGCCGGGCATCGGCACGTGCCCGTCAGTTCGGTCGGCGCATATGTGGCCGGAGGGCGTTATCAGCTGATCTCCTCGGCACTGATGAGCGTGGCGCCTGCCAAGATCGCGGGAGTGCCACGCGTCGTGGCCGTCCTCGGCCCGCGGCGCGCCCAAGGCCCGTCGGCGGCGACGGTGGTGGCCGCACGCATGGCCGGCGCCGACGAGATCTGGAGCATCGGCGGCGTGCAGGCGTTGGCGGCTCTGGCCTTCGGCTGCCTGCCGGGTCTGGATCCGGTAGACATGATCGTCGGCGCTGGCAACGACTATGTGGCCGAGGCGAAGAGGCAGCTGTTCGGCCGCGTCGGCGTCGACCTGCTCGCCGGTCCCAGCGAGGTCGTCATCATCGCCGACGAGTCGGCAGATCCCGAGCTGGTGGCCGCCGATCTGCTCGCGCAGGCCGAGCATGGGCCGACCAGCCCGGTGCTGCTGATCACCACCAGCGCGCAGCTCGGATACGCTGTACTGCGCCATATCGACAAGCTGCTCGCCCGCTGGTCCACCGCTGACGTCGCCGGGACCGCCTGGCGCGAGTTCGGTGCGGTGGCCGTCGTCGCAGACCACCTCGAAGCCGCGGCGGTCAGCAACGAATTCGCCGGCGAGCACGTGCAGTTGATGGTGGAGAACCCCGACGCCTACGCCGTCCAGCTGACCGAGTACGGCAGCCTGTTCATCGGCGCCCATACACCGGTGGTGTTCGGCGACAAGGCATCTGGGCCCAACCATACGCTGCCCACACAGCGCGCCGCGCGCTACACCGGCGGCCTGTCGGCGTTGAAGTACCTCAAGACGGTCACGTTTCAGGAATGCACCGAATCCGGCGCAGACGCCATTGCCCGCGACGCCGAGGCGATCGCCAATGCCGAAGGAATGTTCGGCCACGCCGAATCGGCGGCCCTGCGCCGCGTCGCGACACCCGCACAGGCCTGAGCCATGATGGTCGACACCGCGGACGTCGTCGTGATCGGCGCCGGCCTGGCCGGGTTGACCGCGGCCGCTGACCTGCGCGCCGCCGGAGCGCGGGTCGTCACCGTGGAAGCTCGATCGCGGGCCGGTGGCCGGGCCTGGACCAAGCCGGACGCGCTGGCCGGACAGCCTTTCGAGATGGGTGGAATGCTCGTCGACACAAGTCAATTGGCGATCACCGAGGCGCTGAACCGCTACGGCCTGACCACCTCGCCGGTGGCCGACGTGCACACCACCACCTGGTGGACCGCCGGGCAACGGCGCACCTCGGCGCTGCCGGTGCCGGGAGACGAGTTGCCCGGGCTTGAGCGCGCGGTCCGGGCGTGGCAGGACGCCGCCGCCGCACCGGACGATCCGGCGCTGGACGGCGTCAGCGTCGAAAGCTATTTCACCGCACAAGAACTCGGCCCGCACACCCGCGACCTGCTCGACGCATTCTTCTCCGAGCACGCCTCGGGCTCGTGGACCACGATGTCCATGCGCTCGCTGGCCGAGGACCTCGCCGGCGCGGGAGGCAGCGTGTCCGATTGGATCTCGGCGGCCACCCTTGCCCACGTGGTCGACGGCGGCATCAGCCGACTGGTGCAGCATCTGTGCGACGACGCCGGGACGATTCATTACGACGCCCCGGTACGCGCGATCATCGACGACGCCGACCACGTCACCGTTCACACCGACATCGGCACACTGCAGGCGGCGTATGTGGTGCTGGCCGCACCCCTGAACACGTGGAGCCACATCGATATCAGGCCGTCCTGGCCAGCCGAGGCCGCTGCGCTGATCGCCCGCGGCCACGCCGGCCTCGGATACAAGATCGGCCTGCGCTTGTCCGGACCCGCACCCGATTTCGCGCTGGCCGCGGGCACGAATCTTCATGTGCTGCTGACGATGCAGCGCCACAAGGACGGCACTCGCACCGCGGTGGCGTTCGGCTCGGCCGCCGCCGACCCCGACGACATCGCGGCGATGACCGAGATGATCACCCCGGTCGCCCCCGACGCCAAGGTCATCGCCGCCACCGGGCACGACTGGGCGGCCGACCCGTGGTCGCGCGGGACCTGGGTCGTGCAATACCCAGAAACGACGCGCACCGAGATCGACGCCGTCCGGCGGGTGCACGGCCGGATCGTCCCGTCGGGATCTGACGTCGCCACCACGTCGGCGTCCTACCTCGACGGCGCGGTCCACAGTGGCCACGCCGCCGCGCGCTACATCCAAAGGGCCCTCAGAATCACCGAAAAGGTAGGCCAATCATGACCGTAACCACTGACGACCTGACCGAGCTCGCCCACCGCCACTTGTGGGGGCACTTCACCCACTTGACCGCGTGGACCGCCTCGCACACCAGGACCATCGTGCGCGGCGAGGGCTCCTGGGTGTATGACACCACCGGCAAACGCTACTTCGACGGGTTCTCCGCACAGTTCGTCGCGCAACTCGGGCACGGACGCGCCGACCTCGCCGAAGCCGCTTCCCGCCAAGCGTCCGAATTGGGTTTCTACCCGCTGTGGTCGTTCGGCCACGAGCCGGGCATCCGGCTGGCCGCCACGCTCGCAGACCTCGCCCCCGGCGACCTGAACCGCGTGTTCTTCACCACCGGCGGGTCGGAAGCCGTCGAATCGGCGTGGAAGTTGGCGATGCAGTACCACCGGGCCACCGGGCAGCCTCAGCGCCGAAAAGTCTTGTCCCGCAACCTCGCTTATCACGGCACCACAATGGGCGCGCTGTCGCTGACCGGTGTCGCGGCCTATCGTGCCCCGTTCGAGCCGCTGGTCCCCGGCGCGGTGAAGGTGCACAACACCAATCGATACCGCTGCAGCCTGTGCCACGAATCGTGTGCCCTGCAGTGCGCCGACGACGTCGAGGCCCGCATCCTGATGGAAGGCCCGGAAACGGTCGCGGCTGTGATCGCCGAGCCGCTGCAGAACGCCGGCGGCGCGTTCGCCCCACCGCCGGGGTACTGGCCGCGGCTGCGCGAGATCTGTGACCGCTACGGCGTGCTGCTGATCAGCGACGAGGTCATCTGCGCCTTCGGCCGCCTCGGCACGATGTTCGGCGCCGAGCACTACGGCTACCAACCGGACATGATCACCTTCGCCAAGGGCGTCACCAGCGGCTACGCCCCGCTGGGCGGCGTGCTGGTCACCGACCGCATCGCGGCCGCCTTCGACGACGCCGGGCCGACATTCCTGCACGGCTTGACCTTCGCCGGCCACCCGGTGTCGTGCGCAGTGGCCCTGGCCAATCTCGCCGCGTTCGAGCGCGAGGACGTGCTGAGTCAGACGCGCAGCCTGGCCGGTGTGTTTCGCGAAAACCTCGGCAGCCTCGACGATTTACCGATCGTCGGCGACATCCGCGGCGACGGCATGTTCATGGCACTGGAACTGGTCAAGGATCGAGACACCAAGGCATCGTTCACCGACGAGGAAGCCACCTGGCTGTTGCGCGGGTTCCTCTCCGACCAGTTGATCGACGCCGGTCTGCTGTGCCGCACCGACGACCGCGGCGACCCGGTGATCATCCTGGCGCCGCCGCTCACCAGCACCACCGACGACCTGGCGTTCATGACCGACACCTTGCGCGAGGTCCTCGACCGCGCATGGACGAAGCTGACGACATGACGCACACCCGGCCGACCGTGGCGATGTTGATGTATCCGGGCATGACGATGCTTGACCTCATCGGTCCGCAAGAAGCGCTCAGCCATCTGACCGAGGTGCAGTTGGTGGCGACCAGCCTCGACATGATGGTCTCCGACTCCGGCGTTCCGTTCCGGGCCAGCACCACCATCACCGATGCGCCAGCCGACGTCGACGTGTTGTTCGTCCCCGGGGGTGATGGCAGCGTCGATGCGATGCGAAACCCGGAGATCCTCGACTACCTCGCGGATCGCGGTACTCGCGCGCGCTTTGTGACATCCGTCTGCACGGGCTCGCTGATACTGGGAGCCGCCGGACTCCTTCAGGGTTACAAGGCCACTTCGCACTGGGCCTGCCGCCACCTGCTCGGATTGTTCGGGGCTGAACCCACCGACGGCCGGGTCGTCGTGGACCGCAATCGGATCACAGGCGAAGGAGTCACGGCCGGCATCGATTTCGGGCTTACCTTGCTGGCCGAAATGCTGGGCGAGGACGCCGCGATGATCACCCAACTGCAGATGGAGTACGACCCTCATCCGCCCTTCGACAGCGGATCACCATCCACCGCAGCACAATCCATCGTGGAGGTCGCGCGTCAGCGCCTCGAACCGTTCAATCAACAAGTCGAAGCGGTGGCGTCAGTCCGTTGACGAGTCGACCCGTACCGAGCGCGCTCCTCGGCCGCCGCGCCTTTGTCACCGACGGCGGCATCGAAACCGATCTGATCTATCGCCGCGGCGCGACCCTCCCCGAGTTCGCCGCGTTCCCGCTGCTCGACACCCCCGACGGAAGGGAGCTGCTGCGCAGTTACTACGACGTCTATGCCGCGATCGCCAGCGCCAGCGGGCGGGCGTTGATGCTCGAGAGCCCAACGTGGCGGGCGAATCCAGACTGGGGATACCGGCTCGGCTACTCAGCGCAGGATCTCGAGCGGGTGAACATGGCGGCGATCGCGTTCATGGCCGACCTCCGCCGCTCCCACCTCGACGCAGTCGGCGGGATCCTCATCAGCGGAACCATCGGACCACGCTACGACGGGTACTCACCGCCGACCAGCCTCGACCCCGATGACGCACTCGTCTACCACCAGCCGCAGTTGGCCGCGTTCGCCGCCGCCCACGCCGAGCTCGCCACCGCCTACACGATCACCCACGTGGGCGAGGCCATCGGCATCGTGCACGCCGCCCGGAACGTGGACCTGCCGATCGCTATGTCCTTCACCGTCGAAACCGACGGGCACCTAGCCAGCGGCACGACCCTCGCCGAGGCGATCAGGCAGGTCGATGCCGCCGCTGCGCCCGACTATTTCCTTGTCAATTGCGCGCACCCCAGCCACATCGAAGCCGCGTTGATCACGCCGGGCGACTGGACGACGCGGATCGCAGGCACCCGGGCGAACGCATCCACCGCCAGCCACGCCGAGCTGGACGAGGCCATCCAACGCGGCGACGGCGATCCGACGGAATTCGCTGCGGCGCAATGCCGGCTGACGACCCGGCTGCCGAACCTGTCCATTATCGGCGGCTGCTGCGGAACTGACGCACGACATATCGCAGCGCTAATGCACACCGCGAACGGAGGAACCCCGACATGAGCACCGCGCGGGCCATTACCGTCATCGACGATCAGCAAGTTCGAGTCACCACCTGGACGTTTGACGAAGCCGGCGACGCCACCGGCCCTCACGTTCATGAGTACGACTACATCGTTGTGCCCGTGACCGGCGGGAGGTTCACCGTCGTCGATTCGGACGGCGCCACACGTGAGATGGCACAAGAAGCCGGGTCTCCGTATCGCGGCACTGCCGGAACCGCGCACGACGTCGTCAACGCCGCCGGCACACGCGCCGTCTTCGTAGAAATCGAACTCAAGCAATAGGCGCCCATGCCGTCGCAGACCGAGTCGCAAAGCCGCAGAAGCGGGCACACCATGAACCGCCCGCCAACCGCGATGTCGATTCATCATGAATGTCAACGACCACCTAATCGTCGGCGACATCACCACACCAGGAAGATACCGACACGATGAGTCACCAAAAGACCGGTGTGACAGCCGATTCGGCTGCCACCCGGATCATCTATGTGCCGTTCAACGCCGCTGGCGTGCCCAGCGGGGTGGCGGGGATGCCGCGATCGATCCACTCGGCCGGTGTCGAAGAGCGCATGCCGGGCCCCGTCACGTCGACGTGGATCTCCACCGACACCATGATCCCGGCCCGCGGTCCATCCGGGCTTCTCGCCGAGGACGCGCTGACGTCGATGGTCACCGACACGGCGGCAGTGCTGGGGACCGCGTGGCGCGACGGCGAGGTACCCCTCGTGGTTGCGGGTGACTGCCCGGTTCTGCTGGCTCCACTCATCGCGACCCGGGGCCGGGCGGGCCTCGTCTTCATCGACGGTCACGAAGACGCGTGGGACCCACAGGTAACCCCCACCGGTGAAGCGTCGGACTGCGAAATCGGGCTGGCCCTAGGACTTTACGGTGGACCGAGGGCCCTCGCCGGAGAGCTGCCCTGCCTGAGCCCCGAACACTTGGTCATGCTCGGACCCCGCGATCAGGCCGAGATCGCCGACGCCGGACAGCCCAGCATCCGCGACCGCGTACCGCGCTACCTCAGCGGCGCAGACCTGGCGGCCCTGCCCGAGTCCCACTCCTACAGTGAAGCAACCGACCTCGTCGCATGCGGCGTCGCCGACGCCGATGCCGGCTGGTGGTGCCATGTCGACCTCGACGTCCTCGACACGGCGTCACTGTCCGCCGTCGACTACCCCCAGCCCGGCGGCCTGTCCTGGACCCAATTGGAACGGCTCACCACCGCCTGCCTCAACGTTCCCGGCTGCCTCGGCGCAAGCGTCGTCATCTACAACCCAGACCTCGACGGCGGACACGCCGCCGAACGAATCGCCGACTACATCGCGTTCATCCGCGATCGGCTCTGCCCTACCGGAAAGCACTGAAATGTCACACGTTCCCGCCCTGTACCCGATCATCAACGGCAAGCCCGCGTCCGGGATTGACGCCGAAACTTTGCCGGTGGTCGACCCGTCGACCCGCGAGACACTCGCTGCCGCCGTAGTCTGCGGACCCGCGGTCGTCGACGAAGCCGTACGCGCGGCTCGCGCGGCGTTCCCGAAGTGGTCGCAGAGCACACCGCGGCAGCGGTCGGAAATCCTGCACGGCATTGCCGATCTCATCGAGGAGCACCAGGACGAGCTGGCTGCCACCGAGTCGCGTATCGGCGGAAAACCCATCAGCGCCGCCAGGGACGAGATGGACATCATCATCGACAACTGGCGCTTCTTCGCCGCTGCGGCCCGCCACCGCTGGGGCCAAGCCGCCGGCGAGTATCTGCCCGAACACACCAGCCAGATCCGGCGTGAACCCGTCGGAGTCGCCGCTCTCATCGCGCCGTGGAACTACCCCATGCACATGGCCACCTGGAAGTTGGCCCCGGCTTTGGCGACCGGCAACACCTGCGTCATCAAACCGTCCGAGCTCACGCCGACCACGTTGCTTCGGATCGTCGAGTTGGCCGCCGACCTGTTACCACCCGGCGTGGTAAATGTCGTCCTCGGCGACGGACCCACCACCGGTGCGGCGCTCACCAGCCACCCGGACGTCAACGCGATCTCCATCACCGGCGATGTCGACACCGGCCGTGCCGTAACCCGTGCCGCCGCTGAATCTTTGGCCCGCGTGCACCTCGAACTAGGCGGCAACGCCCCGGTCATTGTGCTTGACGACGCCGAAGTGGAGGCCGCGGCGACGATCATCACCACCGGCGCGCTGTACAACGCCGGACAAGACTGCACGGCCCCCGCCCGCGTCATCGCCACCCCCGGCATCTACGACGGGCTCGCGCAGCGGCTCGCCGATCACTTCAGCGCAATTCAGCCGGGCCCAACGAGCAAGCCGGAAACCCAGCTCGGGCCGGTCATCAGCGCTCGGCACCTACGCCGCCTCAGCGAACTCGTGGACCGCGCGGTCGCCGACGGCGCAACCGTGGCCGTCGGCGGTGGGCCCGACCCCAACAACGGATTCGCCTATCGCCCAACCGTGGTGGTGAACCCCGAGCAACAATCGGAGGTCGTACAGCGGGAGATCTTCGGCCCCGCGGTGACGATCCAGCGCGCCGCCGACACCGATACCGCGTTCACCTGGGCCGGCGATGTCGAACACGGGCTGTCGGCATCCGTCTGGACCCGTGATCTCGACTTGGCCAACCGCGCCGCGCGCGAGTTGCGGTTCGGCACCGTGTGGATCAACGACCACATGCCGGTGGCCAGCGAGATGCCATTCGGCGGTTTCGGCCACTCCGGCCACGGCAAGGACATGGCACTCGATGCGCTGGACAACTACACCGAAGCCAAACACGTCATGACACGAAACAACGCCTAGGCGTGAATAACTTGAACGCATCCTGTCGCCGGGCAACATCACTAACGCCTTGACATAGTTTGCTGCGAGTACGCGTCGCAGGTTGCGCGCAACTGCCGCCGTCAAACACCCTGCAATGCAGACCAAGTACGCAAAGCGCACCACGCGGGGGTAGGTACGCTGTCGCCGTGCGTTCCGTGCGGGAATTCGTGCTCGATGCCGCAGGCGTGCTCATCGGCGCCGCCCGACTGCTGCTTCGGCACTGGCCTGTGCTTATCTGCCTGGCGCTGGCGGGCATGGCATTTCGGGGAGCGGCGCTCTGGGCCGCGGTCGAGGTCAGCGATCACGTGAACTGGTTGGGTCACGGACTGGTCGTCCTCGCGCCGCTCGGCTTCCTGGTCGCCATGATCGCCATGCTGCACCTGTTGCGCAACGACCTTCCGAACGTGGCGCGGGTCTCATCGGGCACCGCGCCGGCCGACGCCACCACCGGCCGCGAACGCCGGTTGATCGACGTCGCCACTTCGATGGTGGTGCCGTTCTTCGCGGTCTACGTCAGTTACGGGTTGCTGACGGAGGACGTCGAACATTTCGTCAACGAGGCAGGCGCCGACGAGTTCAACCAAATCGACTTCTACGGCACGGGCGAGGGACCGGACTTCAGCCGCGTCTTCATCAACGCGTGGTACCTGGTGGCGGGTCTGGTACTGGCGGCCTGGGTGCTGCGGTTCGCGCTCGGCCAGGCCGAGAAGCGTTGGAGGTTCCTCGGCTTCGCGATCCTGGGGGCACTCGTCGAGGTCTACTGGTCGGCAAACGTCGCAGGCTATATCGATGGTCAGAAGCCCGCAGTTCAGGAGTGGCTGCAGAACCGGGTGGCCGTCGCGCAGGTCACACAGTTCTATGACTCGGTGGTCGACAGACTCGGCCCACTGGCCGGTCCGGTGAACACCGTGACCACCTGGCTGCTCAACTTGGTCGGCTCCATCGATGCGGTGGTGATCCTTCCGCTGGCCTGGATCACCGTCGGCGCCGTGGTTTTGGGCCACAAGTTGGCCCCGGCGCCCAGCTTCGAACACCCGTGGCTAGCGCGGGTCAAGGTCGTGCCGAAGCCGGTGACCCGGGCTGTCGGCGGTGTTGCCGACGACGTCAAATCACGATTCACGGCCCTCGTCAACGGTTTACGGCTGATGGCGAGGGCGGGGCTGGTGCCGATGCTGCTGTTCGGGCTTGCCACCCTGCTGGCGCTGCGCGTCCCTTACCTTGTCAGCGTCGCGTGGCGTGCGATTGTGGGCCCGGTCGACAGCGACACCTACGTGGCGTGGGCGCCGATCGAAGGGGCGATCGCCGACGCGCTCATGCTCACCGTGCTGGCGGTGTTGATCGCAGCGGCCGTCGACCGGATGCTGAGCCTCAATTCAACCGAACCGCAAGGTAGTCCGGCTGCTCCCACCACAGCAGCACCTCAGTGATCTTCGCGGTGCGCGGCACCACCACCACCGGGCGGGTGGTCCACTGACGCGGTCGCTCCCCGCCGTAAACCACGGTGCGCGGTTCCCCCGCGGTGATCGAGGGCTGTGGCCCGGGATTGTCGTCCGGCACGCAGGGGTGCATGTCCTGCATCAGGTTATTCACGATCGCCCGAAACAGGTAACGGTTGCCGTTGTCGTCGACCAGTGCCAGCCGGCACCCGAACAGCACTTGGTCCGGCGCCGCCTCGAACTCCAGGGTGACCCGCCAGCCCGTCAAATCGGACGGCAGCTCGAGGCCGGCCGATTCAGCCGAAGTGGCGTCGATCGGCTCGCTACCGGTCACCTTGACGCGGAATGTTCGCGTCCCGTCGCCCGCGGCGTCGGAGAACGAGTCGGTCCATTGGACCCACTCGCGCTGGCTGCCCGTTGCGCCGGCCAGCCGCAGATCTTGGTCCCACCAATAGTCATGTAAGCGTTGCGCATTCGCGCCGACCGCCAGAGCCGCCGTTAGAGGCAGCGCGAGCAGGCCCCATCGGTTGCGGCGCAGCCAGGAGGTCACAGCGTCTCCATCCCGGCCTGGGGAACTTCGATCGTCTCTTGTGTGCTCCAGAGGCGTGCCACGTCGCCGGGCCCGATACCGAGGTCGATTCTCGCCACGTCATCGCGCCGGTCGTCGAGGGCGTTTCGGCTGAACACCAGCGTCGCGCCCGGCAGCGCATCCTCGGGCACCTCGAACGGGATCCGCACGTGCCAGGGCACACCCGTCGGCGCGGACACGAAGCTGTAGCCCGAGCGGGCGTCGCTGAAGAAAGTGCGGCCGCGTGTGTCCTCCAACGAGATCCCGGGTTTGGCCAGCGGGCGCCCCCAGGCAACCACGGTGAGGTCGACGACCAACCACCTTCCGGGAGTGCCGATGTCACCCTGCCCGGGGTTCAGGGTCTTGGCAGTGCGGACGGCATCGACGGTGACGTCGGCGTACGCCAGGTGAACGGGATCGCCTACCCCAGCGGTGTGCACGAACGGGCGTTCGTCGCTGTGCACGGGCATGGCCGCGTCGATGGTCTGTGCCACCGCGAGTGCGGCCAACACCGCTACGCCCATGCCGATCCGTGCTGGCCAGGTCACGGCGCTCCCTTGGTGGTGTCCTGGACCGGCAGGGTGATTGTCGCGGCCTCCTCGGGGTCCTGCCACGCGAGCACGTCCGGCGAGATGGTCTCGCCACGCAGCGTCAGGCGGGCCAGCCCGAGCGGTAACCGCTGCGGAACCGGCCCACCGAACTCCCATACGACCGCCAGGTGGTAGGTCAGTCCCGGGCTGAGGAGCGAGATGGCGACGTTGGAGTCGGCGTCGTACACCGACGGCGCGTCGGGATTGAGCCGGTCGTCGAGCACCACCAGGTTGCGGTTCAGGTAGGACTGCGCGCGTGAAACCGGCGACAGCAGATGGCTGCCCAGCGAGTCGTTGCTGAGGTTTTCGGCGTCCAGCAGGATCACCATCAAGTGGTTCCCCGGGGTGTTCGGGCTGACCACGTCCTCGATCTCGTCGACCACGACCGCGCGCTCCAGCGTCAAGGCGAACGGCTGCACCGTGATCTCTGTGCCCGGCTTCACCTCGTCGACCCGTTCGGCAAGCGGAACGCGGTCCAGCCCGCCGAACAGGCCGGAGACACCCAACAGCAGGGCCGCAATGGGGCCGCCGACGCGTGTCGCCGGGCTAGCCGACAGCCACCGCGTGACCACCTCCCGCGACCGCACAGGAAGTATCACATCAACACGTCTACCAAATCACAAACCGTGGCGGCTACACGAAATTTGCGGGCAAATTCTTGCGGTGCGGGCCAGAAGTTGCCACGGCTAATCAGCGTGCCGCACAAGCTAACCCAAACTCGACGCCGAAACCATCCACGACCCATCCTCACGCATCGAGGCGAAAGCTGTCGGCCTCACGCCACGTCACGGTGACAGGCTCCCCTGTGTCCGGCTGAAGCGTTCCATTGCGTGCGCGCGTGACTACGCTGACACTGCCGGCGCGGTCAAGGGCCACATCGTATTTCACCGAGGCGCCGAGGTAGACGCTGCTGACAACGCGGCCGGCCATCGCGATGTCTCCCGGCCGCGGATCGCCGAAGCGCATGTTCTCCGGGCGAACTCCGAACTGGTGATCGGGCCGGCCGAACGGCTCTCCCGGCAGCAGGTTGCAATAGCCGAGGAAGCGCGCGACGAATTCGGTGGCGGGCTTCTCGTAGAGCTGCGCAGCCGTGCCGATCTGCAGAATGCGGCCGTCGTCCATGACCGCGATCTCGTCGGCCATCGACATCGCTTCTTCTTGATCGTGCGTGACGTGGACGAACGTGATTCCGACGTCTTGCTGGATGCGCTTGATCTCTTGTTGCAACTGGCGCCGCAGGCGCAGGTCGAGCGCGCCCAGCGGCTCGTCGAGCAGCAGCGCGGCCGGCTTGTTGACGAGCGCGCGGGCCAGCGCGACACGCTGCTGTTGGCCGCCGGAAAGCTGTGCGGGCTTACGCGATCCGAGTTTGTCGAGTTCGGTCAGTTCGAGGATGTCGCCGACGCGGCGCCGCGCTTCGGTTCGATCGACACCGGCGCGCCGCAACCCGAATGCGACGTTGGCACACACATCGAGATGTGGGAACAACGCGTAGGACTGGAAAACGGTGTTTACCTTGCGGCGGTACGCCGGCTGGTTCGACACGTCCCGGCCGTCCAGGCGGATCATGCCCGCGCTCGGCTTCTCGAACCCGGCGATCATCCGCAGCGTCGTGGTCTTGCCGCTGCCGGACGGCCCGAGCAGCGCGAAGAAGGTGCCCGCAGCGATGCTGAGATCGACATGATCGACGGCGAGATGCTTGCCGTAATACTTGCTCAACGAAACCAGGTCGATGGCGGTGTCTTTAGTCACTTTTCCTCCGGGTCAATACGATTGCTGCGATGGTCAACGAGGCCAGCAGCAGCATGGTGCCGATGACGTTGACTTGTGGCGGCACACCGACTCGCGCTGCGCCCCAGACGTACAGCGGGAACGTCAGGGTGGTGCCCGAGTTGAAATTGGTGATGACGAAGTCATCGATCGACAGTAAGAACGCCAGCAGCGCCGCGGCGATGATGCTGGGCAGGATCAGCGGGAAGGTCACCAGCCGGAACGTCGTCAGAGGGCCGGCGCCGAGATCGGCGGCGGCTTCTTCGAGATGCTTGTCGAGGTGCACCAGGCGCGCGCGAACGGTCACCACGACGAAACTCAGCACGAACATGGTGTGGGCCACCGCGATCGTGCCGAACCCGGACGGGATCCCCAGGTTCAGGAACAACGCCAGCAGCGATGCGCCCATGACTACCTCGGGAGTTGCCATTGGCAAGAGCACCAAAGTATCTGTCGCCGCGCGACCACGAAAGCGGAAGCGGGCCAGCGCCATTGCCAGCGGTGTGCCGATGACGCAGCCTGCGACCGCGGCGATGGCGGCGATCTCCAGACTGGTGAGCATTGACTCCGCAAGACCCGGCACGCCGAACGGGTTCTTCCAGTTGTCCAGCGTGAACTTCTGCCAGGTGTAGTTGAAGCGGCCGGCCGGGTCGTTGAAGGAGAAAGCCACGACGACAATGACCGGCGCGAGAAGGTAGGTGATCGCCGCGACGCCGAACAAGTCAAGTGCATGCCGGCGCAGGAATTGCACGACCGGGCGTACACGTCGGCTCTTTGACGGATGTTGCGGGAAGGCCAGCGGTTCGGGATGGACACCCGCGCTTGGACGTTCGGCAACTGTGCTCATACGCTCATCGCCTTTCTGGCGCCAAAGCCGCCGATCCAGACGACGACCACCGCGAGAATGCCCGCCATTACCACGCACGACAGCACGGCGGCCAACGGATAGTCGGCGACGACCAAGAACTTGGACTGGATGACATTGCCGATCATCGCCGTGTCGGGATTGCCGAGCAGTGCGGCGTTGACGTAGTCGCCGCACGCCGGGATGAAGGTCAGCAGGCAGCCGGCCGTCACTCCGGGGAGCGATAACGGAAACGTGACCCGCGCGAACGCGACGGCGGGCGTGGCATAAAGGTCGTGTGCCGCTTCCAGCAGCCGACCGTCAAGCCGGTCCAGCGCGGCGTACAGCGGCAGCGCCATCAGCGCGAGGTAGTTGTAGGTCAGTCCACAGATGACGGCCAGGGGCGTGGCCAGCAGGCTGTCGGTGTCGCCCAAGCAACGGCGTCGCGCGCAAGGCCGCGACGATGACGCCTTCGTCTTGCAGAATCGTCTGCCACGCCAGGGTGCGGATCAGAAACGTCACGAAGAACGGTGCGACCACACACAGCATCAGTAGCGGCTTCCAGCGGCCACCGCGCCGTGTGATCCAGTACATCAGCGGGTAGGCGATGAGCAGCGCGAGCATTGTGGCCGCACCGGCGTAGATGATCGACCGCAGGAAATGCGGGGCGTAATCCGCGACCGCCCCGAAGTTCGACCACGCCCAATCGAATTGGTAACCGGTCTCGTAGGAACCGGATTGCAGCGAGGTTTGCACCAAGTAGAGCCCGGGGACTGCGAAGAACACAAACAAGAACAGCACGCCGGGAGCGGCGAGCGCGTACGGCGTTGCCTTCCCCCGCAGGGGATTCAGCCGCTTCATTCGCCCAACACCGCCTGCAGGCGTTCGCGGTAGTCCTGGTTGTTGGCCGCGTTGTCGTCGTAGGCGTGCAGCTTCTTCCGCGTCGCGTCATCGGGGAACATGTACGGGTTGTGGGCCAGCGCGGGGTCGAGTTTTTGCATCGCTTCGCGTGTGCCGGTCACCGGTGAGAGCAGGTTCAGGTACTGCTCGAGTTCGGCTTGCACCTGCGGGTCGTAGTAGTAGTTCATGAACACCGCCGCGCTGTAGACGTCGCCGCCGCGCGGGACGCACATGACGTCGGTGCCCAGGATCGCGCCGGACTCCGGAATGCGGAACTGGAGGTCTGGATTGTCCAACGCGAGCTGGAACACGTCGCCCGAATAAGCCACGCTCGCAATGACATCGCCGCTTGCCAGCGCCGCGGCATAGTCGTTTCCTGCCGCGCGCCGGATCTGGCCCGCCCGGACCGCGCGCTCGAGCACCTCGAGCGCCCGCCCGAACGAGTCGTCGTTGACGTGGGTGGGATCGTCGCCGTTGTCGAGCATGATCAGCCCAAGGGTGTCTTCCTGTGAATCCGACACCGTGACACGGTTTTTCAGCGCCGGATCGGTGAGCATCTCCGTGATCGACGGCAGCTCGCGTCCGACCTCCCTGCGGTTGTAGCCGATCGCGGTGATGAAGCTCTGCCACGGCAGGCTGTACTTGCGTCCCGGGTCCCACGTCGGGTTGGCGAGCATCGGATCGAGGTTCTTGGCGTTGGGGATGCTGGCCAGGTCGAGCGGCTCCAGCCAGCCGAGGCGGTGCATGCGCGCGGCCAGATAGTCGGTGGGCATGATGACGTCACGTTCGATGTTTTGGCCCTGCGCCAGCGGGGCGCGGACCTTGGCGAAGAATTCGTCGTTGGAGTTGATGTCCTCGATCTAGCGCACCTGAGTGCCGAACTGCTGTTGGAAGGCCTCCAGAGTTGGACGCTTGTCTGTCTGGGCGTCGATGTCGATGTAGAACGGCCAGGTCGACACCACGAGTTCGCTGGCCATCTGACGGTTGATCGCTTCGCTCTGGCCGGCGTCTTGCCGGCGGGTGTCGATGCCCCCGCCACAGGCGGCGAGCACTCCGGGCACCGCCAGCGCGCCAAGGCCGATCGCTCCGCGGATTATCAGCTGGCGCCGATTCATGCCCACAGGTCTCACGCCGTTCACTCCTCACCTTTGGGTCGCGGGTTGTCGTTGGCGTTCAGAATGTGTCGCGAATTTCGGCAGCGGGTGGTCCATGGTGTGACCGATTGCGGGTCTTCCCGACCCGCTTTGCGCATTCCGGGACCGCACACCGGTCCAAGAGGATGCAGTCATGCTGATCACCGTTGTCGGAAATGACGGCGACGACGACCTGGGGCTGCTGTACCCCGCCCTGGAATCACTCGCAGCCCACGTCGTCGTCAGCAGGATTGACCGGAGCGCACCCGCCGGAACATGGTCGCTTCCGGAACGCACCGATCTGGTGGTCCTGCTGGGCTCGGACTGGAGCGTGCACCGACGGACGGGCGGGCGATCGGTGCACGCCGAATCGCGTCTGGCACGGCGCATGATCGCGCGTGGGGTTCCGGTGCTGGGCGTGTGTTACGGCGGGCAGCTACTCGCTCACGCGTTGCGCGGTTCGTGCGAGCGCAGCCCGGTCCCGGAGTTCGGCTGGGTCGACGTGCACAGCGGCGAACCGGCGTTGGCCGGGCGGTGGTTCCAGTGGCACGAGGACCGGGCCGTCCCACCGATCAGAGCCACCGTGTCAGCGGCCACCTCCGGCAACATTCAAGCCTGGCACTACCGCTGCGGGTTCGCCATCCAGTTCCACCCCGAGGTCACCGACGACATCTTGCGGCGCTGGTGCGCCACAGGGGCGCACGAGTTGAAAAAGCAAGGTGTCGAACCGGATTCGTTCTTCGCGTACCGGCCCGCTGACGACATACTCCGCGTCGCGAATCTGCTACAGCACATGTTGTCGACAACGGAAGGGAACACATATGTCGCACATGAACCGCATCGCCCTTGTGACCGAACCGGATGATCCCGAGGTCCGCGAGACGCTGGATGCCCTGAAGCGCACGTATGGCCGGGTGCCCAACTTCTACGCCGTGCTGGCGCAATCGCCCGCAGCTCTTCGTGCGCTAGTAGCCTTCGACGACGCGATTGACAACGGCCGCCTCGACGCCGGCCTCGCCGAACATGTTGCGCTATTGGCGGCGCAGTTCAACCGATGTGAATACTGCCTGTCCGCCCACTCTGCCGCAGCAAGGGCCGCGGGCATGACAGCCGCCCAGATTGTCGGCGCACGAGTTGGGCAAGCAACCGATCGACGAACCGCGACCGCGCTGCGCGTGGCCAAGGAGATGCTCATACGCGCCGGTGACGTATCGGACGAGGCCCTGACGGCAGCCCGCAGCGAGGGCTTTGATGACGCCGAACTCATCGAGTTGCTTGCGCTGGTGGCAAGCAACGTCTTCAGCAACTACTTGAGCCGCTTGGCCCGCACCGAGATCGATTACAAGCGCGTGCCTGTGGACGCAGACAAAAACGCCTAAACCAGCACCCCTTCGGCCTTCAACGCGTGGTAACCGCCGACGACGTCGGTGGCGCGGTGCAATCCGAGGTCCAGCAGCGACGCGGCGGCCAGGCTCGAGGTGTAACCCTCCGAGCACAGCACCACCCATTCGACGTCGTCGTCGACGGCCTGCGGCAGCCGGGCGTCGCTGGTCGGGTCGCACCGCCACTCGAGCACATTGCGTTCGATCACCAGCGCGGCGGGCACACCGCCTTCGCGGTCGCGCTGGGCCTGCGGGCGGATGTCCACCAGCAGCGCACCGCGCTCCAGCGCGGCGGGCACATCGCGCGCGGAGAGTCGGCGCAGCCGGGCGCGGGCGCCGTCGAGCACACGATCGATGCGGCTGGTCATCGCGTCACTGTCCTTCCGGTGTGTCGGTGAGCTCGGTGCCGATGCGGCGCAGCGTGTTTCGCTCGCTCACCTCGTAATACGACATCGCCGTCAACGGCGGCGAGTAGGCGTGCACGGACAGCGTCGGCGTCACTGGAACCGTCAGATCCCGTTCGGGCGCCCACACCACGTCGTGCACCCAGCCCAACGGGAAGCCGGCCTGGTCGCCGGCCCGCAGCCGTCGACGGCGCAATGTCTGCCCGTCCCAACGCGTTTCGCGCAATGCTCCGGACACCACGGTCAACGCACCGAGTGAGCCGCCGTGGTCGTGAAGCTCGGTCGAGCGATCCGGAACCCAGCTGATCAGCCAGATGTCGAGTTCGTCGTCGCCGTGCAACCGCGTGAACCAACGCTCGTCTCGCGGCACCCCGCCGGGCGGCAGCACATGGTCGTAGCGGCCGGACAGCACGTCGTCGGCGCCGCGGTCGGTGGCGTGCAGCAGGTCGGGCAGTCGCAGCCGGGTGGGCGAGGAGACCGCCGCGACGGCCGACGGGGGCAACACGACAGAGTGTGCGGAAACCATGAAAACTCCAGGAATGACGAACGGATCGGGGGGTCGGCGCTCAGGCGCTACAACACTCCAGAAATCCGGTCAGCTCCGTCATGGCCGCCAGTGTTGCATAGATTGGCGGCATGCGTAGGTACGCCCTTGGCGTCGCAGCGGCGGCGGCCGTCGCGATGACCGGTTGCTCGTCGGGCACCGAAGGCGGGCAGCCATCGTCGCCCGGGCCGACGTCGGCGACCCCGACAACCTCCGAAACCCCGACGGCCGCGCCCGGTGCCGTGGCGGTGTCGCCCGACGGTGTCACCACGGCCGTCGGCGCCCCGGCCGAGTCCACCGAGGAGGAGTACTTCCAGGCCTGCCGGGCCGCGAAGGAGTGGATGGATCAGCAGGGCGGCGACCCGAAGTCACAGATCGAGCCGTATCTGAAGACCGTGCAGGCCTCGGAGGCGCCGGGTCCTGGCACCTTCGGCAGCCCGTGGTCACAACTCGCCCCAGGACGGCAGGCCGCGGTGATCGTCGCGGTGCAGGCGGCCGCGGACGCGCTGTGCGGATAGTTCAAATCATGCGTGCAAGAAACTCCGATGCAGCGGCCCCTGATCGTCCATGGCGGCGTCCCGGTGCCGCCGCATACGCGTTGACCCGTCTGCGCGGTCTCCTCCGTTCATCTGTTGATGTCGACGAGGCGCCATCATCGGTGCGCATAGAGCGCGACGTGGCGGTGACGGCTCGCGACGGGACCGTGCTGCGCACGAATGTCCATCTGCCGAGTGGCGAAGGGCCGTTCCCGGTGTTGTTGTGCGCCCATCCCTACGGGAAGGACAACGTGCCGCGAAAGCGGCGCTGGCGCGGCTACTCGGTGTCCTTTCAGTACCGGGTGCTGCGCCAGCCCGAGCGTGTGCGCTTTTCCAATCTGACCGGTTGGGAGGCGCCGGACCCAGCGTGGTGGACCGCCCACGGCTTCGCTGTCGTGAATTGCGATCTGCGCGGCTCGGGGCGATCCGACGGGGTGGCCGATCTGCTGTCGGACCAGGAGGGCGAGGACGTCTACGACCTGATCGAATGGGCGGCGGCGCAGCCGTGGAGCACCGGCGCGGTCGGCATGATCGGTGTCTCGTATCTGGCGATCTCACAGTGGAAGGCCGCCGCGCTGCGGCCGCCGCATCTGCGGGCGATTGTCCCGTGGGAGGGCTTCACCGACGCCTATCGCGACCTGTTCCGGCCCGGCGGCATTGCGGAGGTCGGCTTCGTCAAGATATGGAGCCGACTCCTCAGGAGTACCACTCGGCTGAAATATCAACCGGCCCAGGAGAATACGCAGCGCCCCCTGTACGACGAATGGTGGCGGTCGCTGGTTCCGAACTTGCCCGACATCGAGGTGCCGGCGTTGATCTGCGGCAGCTTCTCCGACAACAATCTGCACAGCCGAGGCTCGATTCGGGCCTTCGAGCAGATCGGCTCGTCCGAGAAGCACCTGTACACCCACCGCGGCGGCAAGTGGACGACCTTCTACTCCGAGTCGGCCTTGCAGACACAACTGGCGTTCCTCGACCGCCACTTGCGCGGGGCCACCACCGAACCCATGCCGCGGGTGCGCCTCGAAGTGCGGGAGAGCCGAGATCGCATCGTCGAGGTCCGCGACGAATCCAGCTGGCCCCTGGCAGCCACGCAGTGGACGCCGCTGCACCTGACCACCGACGGCCTGTCGACCGTTCCCGCCGAACAGCGAGGCTCGATCACCTTCGAAACCCGTTCCGGTGGAGCACGTTTCGGATGGACCGTGCCCGCCGACACCGAGATCACCGGGCCGATGGCGCTGCGGCTGTTCGTCGAGGTGACCGGCAGCGACGACGTCGACCTGTTCGTCGGCGTCGAGAAATGGCGCGGATCGGCGTACGTGCCGTTCGAGGGCTCCTACGGCTTCGGTCGCGACCGCGTCACCACGGGCTGGCTGCGTGCGTCCATGCGGGCACTCGACGAAGCCCGGTCCCGGCCCTTCGAACCGGTGCCGACGTTCGCCGAGCGCCAACCACTCGAGCCGGGCCAGGTGGTGGCGGTCGACGTGCCGCTCGGGCCGTCGGCGACGCTGTTTCGGGCCGGCGAACAACTTCGGCTCGTGGTCGCGGGGCGTTGGCTGTGGCCGCGGAATCCGTTCACCGGGCAGTTCCCCACGGCCTATGAGCGGGGGCCACGCACCGTATGCACGCTGCATTGGGGCGCCGATCGGGATGCGCATCTGCTGGTCCCGGTCATTGCCTAACCGGCGGCCGCGCAGAATGGGGAAATGGCCGGCAAACGAGTGGCCCTCGCCCTCGGCAGCGGAGGGGCACGCGGATACGCGCACATCGGGGTGATCAACGAACTGCGCGATCGCGGCTACGAGATCGTCGGGATCGCAGGCTCGTCGATGGGCGCGCTGGTCGGCGGGCTGCAGGCGGCCGACAAGCTCGACGACTTCACCGAATGGGCCAAGTCACTGACGCAGCGGGCCGTGTTGCGCCTGCTCGACCCGAAGATCAGCGCGGCCGGGGTGCTGCGGGCCGAGAAGATCCTGGACGCCGTGCGCGACATCCTCGGCGAGGTGACGATCGAGGAACTGCCCATTCCCTACACCGCCGTCAGCACCGACCTGATCTCGGGGAAGTCGGTCTGGCTGCAGCGGGGGCCCGTCGACGCGGCGATCAGGGCGTCGATCGCCATCCCCGGCGTCATCGTGCCGCACGTGCTCGACGGTCGCCTGCTTGCCGACGGCGGCATCCTGGACCCGCTCCCGATGGCGCCGATCGCCGCGGTGAACGCCGATCTGACCATCGCGGTGAGCCTCGCCGGCAGCGAGGCCGCCGGCCGCGACGAGCCCGACCACACCGAGCCCAGTGCGACCACCGAATGGCTGAACCGCATGTGGCGCAGCACAGCGACGCTCTTCGACACGAACGCCGCCCGCGCGGTCCTCGACACCCCCGCCGCGCGATCGATGCTCACCCGCTTCAGCTCCGGATCCGACGACGACGTGGCCGACGACGACGGCAGCGACGAGGAACTCGTCGACGCCTCAAGGCAAGCCGCGGTGCCCAAGCTCGGCAGCTTCGAGGTGATGAACCGCACCATCGACATCGCGCAGGCCGCGCTGGCCCGTCACACGCTCGCCGCGTATCCACCGGACCTGCTGATCGAGGTGCCGCGCAGCGTCTGCCGCAGCCTGGAGTTCCACCGCGCAGCCGAGGTCATCGACATCGGCCACGAGCTGGCCGCTGCCACACTCGATGTGCTGGACAAGCCCGAAACGCCTGCGCTGGAAAGCTGATTCAGGCGCCGAGGAAATCGGCGACGTCGCCGGCGACGCGCCTGCCCTGCTCGCGACCGGCCAACGCGGACGGTACCCGGCAGGCCGGGTCGAGGGGATTGGCGCCGAAAGCATCTAAGGATTCATTGTCGGCGAACACGGCGAACGCCGAGCCCTTGTACGCAGCGATCTCGTCGACGGCACCGCTGCCGAAGGGTGACGGCGTCGCTCGGCCTTGAGGCAGCAGTGCGACGACCACGTCGCAGTCGTCGGCCAGGGCCAGATTGACGGTGCTGCCCACGCCGCCGTCCATGTAGCGACGCCCGCCGATGGTCACGGGTGGCCAGACGCCGGGCACGGCGCAACTGGCGGCGACGGCGTCGACCAGGCCGACGCCCGAGGTTCGGTCGAAGGCAACCAATTCGCCTGTGGCGGTGTCGATCGCGCTGATCCGCAGCACTCGGTCGGGCCAGTCGTGCGACGGCAGACGCTGGGCGATCACCTCACGGCGCACCGGTTCGGCGACGGTCGGCGTCGTCAGCGCGATCGCGCCGATCTTCTGTAGCTTCTCGAGGGTCGTGGTGTTGGGTTCCATCATCGCGGTAACGAACAGTTCGGTGATCTCCGCGACGCCGACGTTCGGGTTCAACTCGGCCGACGAGGACGCGGTCTGCCGGTCGAACAGGGCGTCGAGGTCAAGCCCGCTGCCGAGCTGGGCGGCCACCGTCGAGCCCGCCGACGTGCCGACCAGAACCTCGGTATCCAGCAGCGCTTTCGCGGTGGCGGGCGACTCGTCGGCGATGCCCCGCAGAACGCCGGTCTCCCACGCGATTCCGGCCAGCCCGCCACCGGCGAGCACCAGCGCTCGTTTCGTCGTCACGGCAGTGAGTGTGCCAGGCCTTGGACAGACATTCGCATTGCGCCTGGTGAAATTGCCTTTCGTTCCGTCCTCGAGACGACGATGATGGTCGATTGAGCCAAAGGAGCTTCAATGAGCGCAGTCATTGACATTCGTGATCTGCACAAGCATTTCGGTCATGTTCGCGCATTGGATGGTCTTGATCTCGCCGTCGAGGACGGTGAGATCCATGGTTTCCTCGGCCCTAACGGCGCGGGGAAGACGACCACGATCCGGGTTCTGCTGGGCACACTGCGCGCCACCTCGGGTCACGTCTCGCTGCTCAGCCGTGATCCGTGGGCAGATGCCGTCGATCTGCACCGTGAGATCGCCTATGTCCCAGGCGATGTCACGTTGTGGCCGTCGCTGACCGGCGGCGAAATCATCGACCTGCTGGCCCGAATGCGCGGCGGGATCGACGAGGCGCGTCGCGCCGAGCTGATCGAGCGATTTGACTTCGACCCGACGAAGAAAGCCCGCACGTATTCGAAGGGCAACCGGCAAAAGGTATCTCTGATCTCCGCGTTGTCATCGCGCGCACGTCTGCTGCTGCTCGACGAACCAAGCAGCGGGCTGGATCCGTTGATGGAGAGTGTTTTCCGGGAATGCGTCACCGAAAAGCGCGACCGCGGTGCGACGGTGCTGCTCTCCAGCCACATCTTGGCCGAGACGGAAGCCTTGTGCGAGAAAGTGACGATCATCCGCGCGGGCAAGACTGTGGAGAGCGGATCTCTGGAATCGATGCGGCACCTAAGCCGAACCTCGATCAGGGCCGAGATGCTCGGGGATCCAGGCGATCTCAGCAGAATCAAGGGTGTCGAGGACATCAGCTTCGACGGCCACACCCTGCACGCTCAGGTCGACAGTGAAAGCCTCGGCGAACTGATCCGGGTGCTCGGCGACACCGGGGTGCGCAACCTGGTCAGCCAGCCGCCCACCCTTGAGGAGTTGTTCCTGCGGCATTACAAGGTGGATACACCGGGCCGGCGCGATGCCGAGGTGTCGGCATGACCACGACCGTTGCGCCACCACGTCATCGTCGGCCCGAACCGGTGCGCCCGGCCTCCGGCCTCACGGGCACGCTGGGCCTGCTGCGGCTGTACCTGCGACGCGACCGCATCGTGCTTCCGTCGTGGGTGTTGTTGCTATCCGTGCCGCTCGCGAGCGTGTACATCGGCAGCATCGAGACCGTGTTCCCGACCGCCGCACAACGCGCGGCGTTCGCAGCGTCGATCATGGCGAGCCCCGCGCAGCGCGCGTTGTACGGCAACGTCTACAACGACAGTGTCGGCGCGGTGGGGATCTGGAAGGCCGGGGTGTTCCACGCGCTGATCGGTGTCGCGGTCATCCTCACCGTCATCCGCCACACCCGCGCGGAGGAGGAATCCGGCCGCACCGAACTGCTGGACTCGACCGCTGTCGGACGCTATGCCAGCCTGACCGCCGCGCTGATCCTCACCTTCGGCGCCTCCATCGCCACCGGCTTGATCGGCACCGCCGGCCTGCTCACCACCGACGTGCCGGCCTCGGGTTCGCTGGCGTTCGGCCTCGCGCTCGCCGGCTCTGGCCTCGTCTTCTCCGCCGTCGCTGCGGTGTCGGCTCAGCTGAGCACCGGCGCCCGCACCGCGCGCGGAATCGCATTCGCCGTACTCGGGTCCGCCTTCGCGCTGCGGGCAGTCGGCGACGCCAGCACGGGCACCCTGTCGTGGCTCTCGCCGCTGGGCTGGTCACTGCAAGTGCGGCCGTACGCCGGTGAGCGGTGGTGGGTGCTCCTGCTCCACCTCGTGACGACGGTCGTGCTGACCATCACCGCGTACATGCTGTTGCGCCGCCGCGATATCGGTGGCGGATTGATCGCCGACCGCGCCGGCGCCCCGGCCGCGTCCGCCACGCTGAGCGGACCCTTTGGGCTGGCGTGGCGGCTGCAGCGCGCGACGCTGCTGGCGTGGACGATCGGGTTGTGCCTCTACGGCGCACTCCTCGGCAGCGTGGTCGACACCATCGGCAGCACCGTCGCCGGCAGCGGCATGATCAGCGACATCGTCAGTCGGTTGGGCGGATCGCAGGTCTTGGAAGATGCGTTCATCACCATCTCGTTCAGCTTCCTCGCCGTCGCGGCAGCCGCCATGGCGATCTCGTCGACGTTGCGGCTGCACCAGGAGGAAAGCAACCTGCGCGGTGAGACCCTTCTGGCCGGTGCGGTCGGCCGGATCCGTTGGGCCGCAAGCCATACCCTCATTGCGATCGCTGGGGCCGCGGTGGCGATACTCGCCGCGGGTCTGGTCGCCGGACTCACGTACGGCATCGCCAGCGGCGACGTGGGCGGGAGATTGCCAGCCGTATTGGCCGTCGCAGCGCTGCAGCTGCCCGCCATCTGGATGCTCGCGGCGGTCACCATCGCGCTGTTTGGGCTCGTCCCGCGATTCACCCCTATCGCGTGGGGCGTGCTCGTCGCCTTCATCGCGCTGTACCTGCTCGGGTCGCTCGACGGGCTGCCGCACTGGCTGATCAACCTCCAGCCGTTCACCCACGCGCAGCGCACGCCTGGCCAATCCTTCGACGCGACACCGGTGATCTGGCTGCTGTTGATCGACGCGGCGCTGCTCGTCATCGGGTTGCTCGCGTTCCGGCGTCGCGATCTGCGCTAACGGACGAGTCGGTCGCTGAGCACCGTCAGCCGGGTGCGGGCCCGCGCCTTGTCCACCAGTGCCGCGGCGCGGGCCGGAACATGTCCCTCGTAGTAGCCGCCGTTGACCACGTAGGTGTCGGGCGCACCGATATGGATGCGCGCAGAATGCGGATCTCAGCGCGAAGAGCGACGACTAGGTGGGTCGTCGTCGCAGCCGCGGCCGTAGCGTTCCGGCGCGACGGGATGAATGCGCGCGCCTCGGCCATGGGCCGTGCCCACTACCCCCAAAGCAAGCTAAACAAGTAAACAAACCGTCTGGGCCGCCGTACTCCAGCGTCACTCCACTGACGCGTGCTGGCTCGCCGCGGCCTTCGGTGTCAGGTCGTCGATGCTGAGCTGATACTTCGGCGGCTGTGGGAGCACCAATTGTTTGGTGATCCGCAAGTCAGCGTCGACGTGCACAAGCTGTCCCGGCTCCATCAGCTGCCAACGCCGATCGTCGTCCATCGGCTCGCTGGCGAAGATGACTTTGGGGTTCCTCATCAGATGACGGCTGCGCGCGTGAATACGGTCAGTGCGCAAGTCGAACAGCTGATCTGGCGCCAACACTTTGCGCCGATCGAGGATGTGCAGCTCGTGGGTTTCGGGATAGCGCAGCGCCCACTTGTCACTCGCCGTAGCCAGCACGAGGTTGAGTGCGTAGACCGGGACCGTCTCGGCCAGCCAGCCGATCGCGTCGACGATGCCTGCGCCGACGTCACCGTCGTGTGAGCGGATCGCTGCGGTGATCAATGCGAAGACACGCTCGGAATCGGTCTGGCCGAGCACCAGATCGTCAGCGCCGAGGTCGCGCAGCCGGGCGTCAATCACGTCCAGCCCGGTGACCACACCGTTGTGCGCGAAGATCCGCCCGTCCTGCAGGAACGGATGGGTGTTGCGGACGTCGAGCGAACCGGTGGACGCGTAGCGCACATGGGCGATGAACGTCGTGCCGGTGAGTTCGTGTGCTTCCGTTGCGAATTCGCTGTCTTGCCACGCGGCTACCGGTTCCTTGTAGAGCACCGGCTGACCCGCGGCTTCGAAGGCACCGAGTCCGGTGCCGTCCGGATTCCGCTTGCTCTGTTCGACGAGGTTGTCGGGCGCCTCCAGCAGCCAGAACATCGCGGTCACCACTCGTCTGCCGGCGTGCAGACCGAACAACCGGCACACGTCAGTGCACCGTCGCAGATGGCGTGCCGCGAGACAGTGACATGATCCGATGGTAGCGGCGCGGTGAAGGGAGCGAAATGACCATGCGGGGCGAACAATTGGCACTTGGCGGCAGGGTGGCCCTGCTGACCGGCGCGTCGGGCGGAATCGGTAAGGGGATCGGACGCGCACCGCCGACGAGGGCGTCGACCTCTTCCTGACGTACGGCCGGCACGGCGATGACGTCGAAGACGTCGCCACATACGCGCGCGAGTTGGGCCGGCGTGTCGTGGTCGCGTCCGCTGACCTGGCCGATCCGTCAGCGCCCGCGCGTCTGGCCGAACAGGCAAACAGCGAACTAGGTCAGGTCGACATCCTGGTCGCAAACGCGGGAACCGCGACGGTAAAGGGCTGGGAGACCGGCACCGCACCGGTGCCCATACCCGTCGGGCGCGTCGGCCGCCCGCAGGAGGTCGCGGACATGGCAATTGCCATGCTGCGCAACGGTTATCTGACAAACAAGGTGGTCACGCTCGACGGCGGACTACTGCCCCGCTAACGAGTCGGGTGTAGCACACTCGGTGACATTATCTGAAGTGCCAACCTCAGCGCGACGACGTCGCGGAAGTACTACCGAGCCCAACAAGATCAGCGACAATGTCGCTCGGAGCTTGGCACACTGAGTAGTCAACCCACGACCCGAGGGCGAACCACCACTGGACGTGCCCACCTCAGACCGACAAAGTCGGCGGGCAGCGACAATGTCGCGCAGAGGCGGGCACCGAAAGTGGTCACCCCCGGAGCCGAGGGGCCGCGCGGCCGCTGATCAGCGGAAGGTCGAGATAGGTGACGATGCCCGGCTCGGCCGCGCACACCGCAGGGACCGAGTTCACGCAGTGCGCGGCGGTCGCGACGATGCCGGGATTGCACTTGAGACCCTCTTCGACGCTCTCGGGTTGAAAGCCCTTGATGGTGACGGAGAAGTCCGGGTTGCCGCGCACCTCCATCTCATAGCGCTCACCGGCGGGGCCGAATGTCCATGCGGGGTCGAGGTTTTCCTGCCCCATCAACCAGTTCACCGTGATACGCACGACGGCATCCCCGTCGACAAGCGCCTCCCAGTGGAACCGTCGGCCCGCGACCTGGCCCGGCTGGATGGCTCCGATGGGCGAGTCGATCGGCGCCGTCGCCACCGCAATCTCCTGTGACGAGCGCACCGTCGGGTCGGCCCGAAACCCGATCTTGTCCACACACATCCGCACCGCCTGGATGAAACCTCCGTCGAGCAGCTTCTGCATCGGCCCGCTCAAGGCTTTGTCAGGCGTGTCGCCGAAACCCATCACATGGCGCACCACGTCGGGGGCATCATAGGTGCGCAGGTCGGAAAACTCCTCGGCGCGAACGAATGTCACGCCCGTGGACATCACCGACAACAGCAGCGGGAACTTCTCGCTGATGCCGCCCGGCGCGATACCGGTCCCGTGCAGCGTCGCATTCCCCTCCAACGCGGCCGCCCGAAGCGGCGCCGCCTCCTTCTCCCCGGGATAGAACCAGCCGACAGGCGTTACCACGTTCTTGCCCGACCGCAGCAGCGCCGCGACCTCGTCGGCGTTGGGCAGCAGCGGCGTATAGATCACCGCGTCAGCCTCAAGCGCCAAGATCTCCTCGACGCTATTGGTCGCCCTGACGCCGAGCGGTGGAGCGCCGATGATCTCGCCGACGTCCTTGCCCGCCTTGTCCGGCGAGTGCACCCAGCACCCCGCCAACTCGAGGTCGGGGTGTTCCAACACCGCGTTGATCGCGGCGACGCCGACACCTCCGGTCGCCCACTGCACGACCCGCAGACCCATATCGCCTCCCAGAGAAACTAGAACACGTTCTACTCCGGTCTACACCACATCGCCGCCGGGGCGGACGACAATTGGCCCGATGACCAAGATCGAGTTCGGTGTGCTGGGACCGTTGCAGATGACGGTCGACGGCGTGCCGGTATCGCTCGGCACGCCCAAGCAGCGGGCCGTGCTGGCAATGCTGGTGATGAACCGCAACCGGCCGGTGGGAATCGACTCGTTGATCACCGCGGCGTGGGAGCAGTGGCCGCCGCCCGAGGCCCGGGCCAGCCTGCACTCCTACATCTCGAATCTGCGCAAGCTGCTGGCACGCGTGGGCGCCGACTCGAGGTCGGTCTTGGTCAATGCGCCGCCGGGATACCGGCTCGCCGTCGCCGACACCGCTTGCGACATCGGCCGATTCGTCATCGAGAAGAACGCGGGTGTGCAGGCCGCCGCGACAGGCCGGTTCGAGCAGGCCAGCCGCCACCTGAGCGCCGCACTGTCGGAATGGCGCGGACCCGTGCTCGAGGATCTTCGCGACTTCCAGTTCGTCGACGCATTCGCCACCGCGCTCACCGAGGACAAGATGGTGGCGCACACCGCCCGCGCGGAAGCCGAAATCGCTTGCGGGCGTGGCTATGCCGTCATAAGCGACCTCGAAGGCCTGACGGTCGAACATCCCTACCGCGAGCCGCTGTGGGCGCAGCTGATCACCGCCTACTATCTGACCGAGCGCCAGTCGGACGCCCTCGACGCGTACCAGCGGCTGAAGACGACGCTCGCCGACGACCTCGGCATCGACCCCGGCCCGACGGTGCGCGCCCTGCACCAGCGGATCCTGCGTCAAGACCCCCTCGACGTGAAACAGGCGGCGAAGACCACCGCCGTGGAGACGGTCACCAACATCGAGCTGTGCACGTCGGTGGACGCCTCGTCGGCCCTGGCCAGCCTGCGCTCGGCGTCGGGACGCGTCTACCCGCTGCAGGCCGCCGCCACCCGGATCGGACGCCTGGACGACAACGACATCGTGCTCGAAGACGGCAACGTCAGCCGCCACCACGCCGTCATCATCGACACCGGCACCAGCTTCGTGATCACCGACTTGCGGTCGGCCAACGGAGTCGACGTCGGCAACGAGCGGATTCGCGGCACCGCAACGCTGTCCGATGGCGACCGGATCCGCATCTGCGACCACGAATTCACCTTCGAGATCACCCCGCGCGAGGCATAGCCCCGGGACTAATGTGTGTTCGCTGGCAAGCACTCGAGGAGCAACTGATGGGCGAGACCGACCGGGAATCACGTGTGGGTTCCCAGATCGGCCCGTATCGCCTGAGGCGGTTGCTCGGCAAGGGCGGCATGGGCGAGGTCTATGAGGCCGAGGACACCGTCAAGGACCGTGTCGTCGCGCTGAAGCTGTTGCCGGAGGCCGTTTCTCACGACCCGGTGTTCCGCAAGCGGCTACAACGGGAGGCCCACTCGGCCGGTCGGCTGCAGGAGCCCCACGTCGTTCCGATCCACGACTACGGCGAGATCGAGGGGTTGCTGTACGTCGACATGCGCATGATCGATGGCACGGATCTGCGCAAGATGCTCAAACAGTATGGGCCGATGACGCCTGCGCGGGCGGTGGCGATCGTGAGACAGATCGCGTCCGCCCTGGACGCTGCCCACGAAAGCGGCGTCATGCACCGCGACGTCAAACCCGAGAACATCATCATCACCCGCGACGACTTCGCTTATCTGGTCGACTTCGGCATCGCCAACGCCGCCACCGACGAGAAGCTCACCGAACTCGGGACCGCCGTCGGCACCTACGCCTACATGGCCCCCGAGCGGTTCACCAACGACGAGGTCACCTACCGCGCCGATATCTACGCGCTGGCGTGTGTGCTGCACGAATGTCTCACCGGCTCACAGCCTTACACGGGTGACAGCGTCAGCGTGGTCATCACCGCGCACCTGATGCAGCCCATTCCGCGGCCAAGCGCAGGAACGGCCCGGGGTTCCGCGCACCTTCGATCAGGTGATTGCCCGCGGCATGGCCAAAAGGCCCGACGACCGCTACGCCAGCGCGGGCGACCTGGCGGCGGCAGCGAACGACGCGCTGACCGAGCGTGACCAGGACCAGGCCGCCACCATCCTGCAACGCAGTACGGCCGCCACCATGCCGGGCACGCCGACGCCCCCGCCGCACCAGTGGACGCCCACCCCGGCACCGACACCGCCGCGGCCCGTCGCGTTCCACACGCCACCCCCACCGACCGGTGGCCCACCGAGCGGACCGATGTGGACCGCGCCGCCGGTGTCCCCGTATCCACCCGGTCCGCCGCCAGCCCGCAAGGGCGTCCCATGGATCCCGATCGCGGCCGCGGCCGCGGTGGTCGTGCTCGTCCTGGGCGCACTGGGGATCTGGTTGCTGGTCAAACCGGACGATTCGTCGTCGACGGGCATGCCGACCACGACCGCGACGAAAACCGAAACCACGCGACGGACGCCGCGCACCACGACGCCCAGGGAGGACCCCGATTCGTTCGCTTCGAAGCTGCTGGCTGTCCTGCCGCGCGGCTACGACGACGGCGTGTGCCAGGCGGCCCCGCAGCCGGCGACGGGTGCGTTGGCCACGGTGGACTGCGGCCCGGCCTCCCCCACCGGCGGGCCGATCAGCGCGCGCTATTCGCTGTTCTCCGATCAGGAGACGCTGGACAGGCATTTCGACGAGTCGGTCGCCCAGAACTCCGAAGTGCTGCAGTGCCCCGGCAGCGGGGTCGATTCGCCGACCACCTGGTATTACACCCAGACCCCGGACAAGGTGGAGGGCCGCATCGCGTGCGGCACCTACAACGACAACGCCGACGTGGTGTGGACGAAGAACGCCGATCTGCTGCTGGCCGATGCGCAGAGCGACAACCTGGAAGCTCTGCACAATTGGTGGCTGAAGTTCGGCTGATCGACCGCCGTTGGCCAGGCCTTTTCGGCCGCCAAGAATCCTTCAAGAATCCGCCAAGGGCGCTGTCGGATTCTTGATGTCACCTCCTCCCGACGCGGGGGCCCCGCTGTGGCGGCGGGGCCCCCGCACCCCCACCTAGAGAACCGACCGACCATGAACCACGACGACACCGCTCCAATGCCGGTCCCGCAGCCCATCTCGGCGGCCACCGCGCGCCGCCGCCGCGAGGCGGGCGCGTTGCTCGTGGACATCCGCCCCCAGGTCGCGCGTCATCAGGGCAGCATCACGGGGGCGTTGCTCATTGACCCGGCCGCCATCGCGGCGCGCATCGCTGACGTCGATCGCCACCACGAGATCGTCGTGTGCAGCGTCTCCGCCCGTCGCGCGATCCCCGCCGCGGAGCAACTGAGCCGGCTCGGCTACGACCACGTTCACTACCTCGCCGGCGGCTACTCCGCCTGGCGCCACCGCACAACCCGCTGACCACCGCCATCGGCCCGTTGTATGTTGCTGTCATACCGCAGCGCAGCGAAGGGGACATGTCATGGCCAACAAGGTTTTTGTCGTCGGGGTCGGGATGACGAAGTTCGAGAAGCCCGGGCGCCGCGAGGGCTGGGATTACCCGCAGATGGCACGCGAATCCGGCACCAACGCGTTGGCCGACGCCGGCATCGACTACTCCGAAGTCCAGCAGGGCTTCGTCGGGTACGTGGCCGGAGACTCGACGTCGGGGCAGCGGGCGCTCTATGAGCTCGGCATGACCGGCATCCCGATCGTCAACGTCAACAACAACTGCTCGACCGGGTCGACGGCGCTGTTCCTGGCGGCACAGGCGATCCGCGGCGGGCTTGCCGACTGCGCGATCGCGCTGGGGTTCGAGAAGATGCAGCCCGGCTCGCTGGGCGGCGGCGCCGACGACCGCGAATCGCCGATGGCCAGGCACGTCAAGGCTATGGCCGAGATCGACGAGTTCGCGATGCCCGTCGCGCCGTGGATGTTCGGTGCGGCCGGGCGCGAGCACATGCGCCAATATGGCAGCACCGCAGAGCATTTCGCGAGGATCGGCTACAAGAACCACAAGCATTCGGTCAACAACCCGTACGCCCAGTTCCAGGACGAGTACACGCTCGACGACATCCTCGCCGCGCGGATGATTTCCGATCCGTTGACCAAGCTGCAGTGCTCCCCAACCTCCGACGGGTCCGGCGCGGCGATTCTCGCCAGCGAGGCGTTCGTCGACAAGCACGGACTCGCGGGCCAGGCCGTCGAGATCGTCGGGCAGGCGATGACCACCGACTTCGGCAGCACGTTCGACGGCAGCGCCAAGAACCTCATCGGCTACGACATGAATGTCCAAGCCGCACAACGGGTTTATGACCAGTCCGGCCTCGGGCCCGCCGATTTCCAGGTGATCGAACTGCACGACTGCTTCTCCGCCAACGAGTTGCTGCTCTACGAAGCGCTGGGGCTGTGCGGCGAAGGCGAAGCCTCGAAGCTGATCGACAACAACGACACCACCTACGGCGGACGGTGGGTGGTCAACCCGTCCGGCGGGCTGATCTCGAAGGGCCATCCGCTGGGCGCGACCGGCCTGGCGCAGTGCGCCGAGCTGACGTGGCAGCTGCGCGGCACCGCTGAGGCGCGTCAGGTCGAGGGCGTCAACGCCGCGCTGCAGCACAACATCGGCCTCGGCGGTGCGGCGGTGGTCACGGCGTACCAGCGCGCCGAGCGTTAGCCACCGTTCGCCCCGGCGAGCAGACGCAGAATCGCACGTTTCGGCGGCGGGTAATGCGATTCTCTGTCTGCTCGCCCGGCGAATGGTGACCTTTTTAGAGCGGTCAGCAACGTTTTGGCGGTGGGCGGCGATGTAGCTGGTGAGACCACGGGGGTCCCGACCAGAGACAGGGGGCGCGGAATGCGTCCAGCACTTTTACTAGCGACAGTCGCCGCCGCGGTGGGCGGCGCGCTCGTCGCACCGGCGGCGCTGGCGTCGGCCGACGAATCGCCGTTCACCACGATCGGCCAGCTCGAGGCCTCGGGCTATACCGTCAACATCGATCGTGTGGGCAGCGCGCCGATCGAAGACTGCATCGTCACCAGTGTCCGCAACCCGCAGACCGTCACCGAAACCATTCGGGTCTTCGACGGCAAGGACAAGGACGGCAACATCGACTGGGACTTCATCGAAGTCGTCAAGAGCCGGTCGATTTCGGTGTCGCTTGACTGCACGCGCTGAGCGCGGGAAGGAATATGGTTTGCCCGGCGCTTTAAGTAGAGGATCATGAGCTTCTACGGAAGACGGGAGGTGCGGTCATGCGGACAAAAGTGACGCTCGCCGCGGTGGCTGCGGCTGTATTCGGGGTGATCGCCGCGCCGGCAGGCCTCGCGTCGGCCGAGGAATCAGCGCAGGAAGTGATCAACCGCCTCCAGAGCGAGGGCTACACGGTCAACGTCGACCGCGTCGGCAGCGGACCCCTGAGCGATTGTGTGGTGACCAACGTCCGGAACCCGCAGCAGGTAAAGCAGTGGGTGCCGTACACGGGCCCTGGCCGCGACGGGGACAACTTCCTCATCGAGGTCGTCACCAGTCAGTCGATCTCGGTCACGCTGAACTGCTCCCGCTAAAACCGAAAGACCCGGCCGGATCGCTCCGGCCGGGCCACTCGTGTTCGGTTTGTCAGCGCCGCTAGCACTTCACGGTGACGGTGATATTGCGGTCAACCACGCGCTCCACGACGCCGTCGTCGTCACCGAGTACCGGGACGAATTCTTTTCGCTCCCTTGGGTTTCGCACGTCGGTGACGACGCACTGGTCGAGCGGTGCGCTCCCGAACTTGTTGACCTTCACGTCGAATCCTTGTGCCTCGAGCTGAGCGATCGTCAGCTCGGCCGACTCCGCGGCCGAGGCAATGGCTGCCGGCGCGGCGATGGCTCCGCAGGCCGCAGCGGCGATTCCGGCCATAATCAAAAGCGTTGCGCGCATGTCCGCGCCTCCCTTCGTTTCTGTAGACCCCGTTGGTCTTCAGCCGGTTCAACGGGACATGCGCGAAGGGGGTTCAAAGGAATCTCAAAAACTTTCGGCGGGCTGCGCTTTCGGCGCGCTAACCGTCGCCCGTGAGCGAACGTTGGCGCGCCGAACTGCGTTGAGCGCGAAGAAAGACCCGGCCGCGAGGAGGGGTATCCGGCCGGGTCTTTCCTTCGCGCGCCCTATGCCGACACAGGAACCTTCTCCTGAGCCGGTTCTTCGCCGCGCGGAGAGTGATCGTCGTCAACCATGGTGAGTTCGTCGAACGGGTCCTCTCCACCCAGCACGGCGTTCACCTTGTCGCGATCGATCGTCTTCGTCCAGGACCCGACAAGCAGCGTCGCGACCGCGTTGCCGGAGAAATTGGTGACCGCGCGAGCCTCAGACATGAACCGGTCGATGCCGACGATCAGGCCGACGCCGTCGAGCAGGTCGGGGCGGTGGGCCTGCAGGCCGCCTGCCAGCGTGGCCAGCCCGGCGCCGGTCACACCGGCAGCGCCCTTGGAGGCGATGATCATGAACACCAGCAGGCCGATCTGCTCACCGACCGACATCGGGCTGCCCATTGCGTCGGCGATGAACAGCGACGCCATGGTCAGGTAGATCGCGGTGCCGTCCAGGTTGAACGAGTAGCCGGTCGGCACGACGACACCGACGGTGCTGCGGTCCACGCCGAGGTGCTCCATCTTGGCGATCAGCCGCGGCAGCGCGGACTCCGACGACGAGGTCGAGACGATCAGCAGGTATTCGCGGGCCAGGTAGCGCACCAGCTTGAAGATCGACACGCCCGACACCGTGCGCAGCAGTGCACCGAGCACGCCGAACACGAAGATCACGCAGGTGATGTAGAAGCCGAGCATCAGGGTGAGCAGCTGGGTCACCGCGCTCCAGCCGGTCTGACCGACGACGTTGGCGATCGCACCGAACGCGCCGATCGGGGCCAGCCACAGGATCATGACGAGCACCTTGAACACCAGCTTCTGCACGTGCTCGACGCCGCGCAGGATCGGCTGACCCGCACTGCCCATCGCCTGAAGGGCGAAACCGACCAGGAGCGCGACGAACAACGCCTGCAGCACGCTGCCTGCCGTCAGTGACGACACCAACGTGTCCGGAATGATGCCCTGGACGAAGTCCATCAGGCCACCGGACTCGTGCGCCTTCTCGGCGAGTTCCGCGCCCTTGCCGGCGGAACTGTCGGTCAGAGCCAGGCCGCTGCCGGGGTGCAGCAGGTTGCCGACCACGAGACCGATCGCCAGCGCGAAGGTCGACATGATCAGGAAGTAGAAGAACGCCAGGCCGCCGACCTTGCCGACGGTGGCGGCTTTGCGCACCGAGCCGATGCCCAGCACGATCGTGCAGAAGATGATCGGCGCGATCATCATCTTGATCAGCGAAACGAACATCGTGCCGAGCACGCCGACGCTCTTGCCCACCTCGGGGGCGAGGATGCCGACGCCGACACCGGCGAACACCGCGATGATGACGGCGATGTAGAGCCAGTGCGTGCGGTCACGGCGCGGCTTCTCGGGTGGCGGCTCAGAGGCCGGTGGGCGGTCCAGGGCTTTTGTCATGACTGAATTCCTCCAGGTCGGCATGAAATGTGGTCTGCAACGATGGTCAGTGACGACGTGAGCCCGGTCACGTTTAAGTTCATTACGTTCAGGAGCGTGCAGTTGAACAGGTGGGGGCCCCGATCGTTGGCGGGCCAGGCGATCGCGCTGCAGATCCTGGTGATCGCCGTGATCGTGCTGGCCGGCAGCGCGCTGGCGCTGTTGGATGCGCGCCGCGACGCCGACGCCGCCGCCCGTCAGCAGGTCATCGGCATCGCCACCGCGCTGGCCGATTCGCCGTCGACGGCGACCGCGATCGAATCAGGAAGGGCCACCGAGATTCTGCAGCCGGTGACCGAGGCGGTGCGGACCAACACCGACATCGCGTTCATCACGATCATGGCGCCCGACCGCACCCGGTTCACTCACACCGACCCCAAGCAGATCGGCGGTCAGTACATCGGCACCATCGAGCCGGCGTTGCGCGGTGAAACGTTCAGCGAGGTCTTCACGGGCACACTCGGCCCGTCGATCCGTGCGGTGGTGCCCGTCCGCAATGAGTCCGGCCAGATCGTCGGGCTGGTGTCGGCTGGCATTCTGCAGCAGAGCCTGGCCGACCGCTGGCGCTCGCAATTCCCGGTAATCATCGCGATCAGCCTTGCGGCGCTTGCTATTTCGATGGTGGGTGTGTGGATGATCCGGCGCCGGCTGTTGCGGCAGACCCACGGACTGCGTCCCGACGAGCTGCGAGTGATGTACGAGCACCACGACGCGATCCTGCATTCGGTTTCCGAGGGGCTGATCGTGCTCGACCGCAAAGGCGTGGCGGTGGTCAATGACGAGGCCCGCCGGCTGCTGGCCCTGGCACCCGGCCCAGTCGACCCCTCTGACCTGCCGGAGTTCCTGCGCTCGCACAACCCGGGGGCGCGCGACGAGGTGCACGTCACCGAGGACCGGGTGCTGGTCGTCAACCGCTCGCGGGTCAGTGACTCCGACTCCGAAGTGGTGACGATCCGCGACCGCACCGAACTGCAGGGCGCGCTCGGCGAGCTCAGCACGCTGAAGGTGCTCACCGACACGCTGCGCTCGCAGGCGCACGAAGCGGCCAACAAGCTGCACACCATCGTCACAATGGTGGAAATGGGCCGGGCCGACGAAGCGGTGCAGTTCGCCACCAACGAGCTCGAGCTGTCCCAGCAACTGGTCGACCGGCTGTCCAACGCGGTCAGTGAGCCCGCGCTGGTCGCGCTGCTGCTGGGCAAGGCGGCCCAGGCCGACGAACGCGGCATCGAACTGACCATCACCGAGGACACCCATCTGCCGTCCAACGCCGACGACGTACCACTGACAGGTCAGGAGATGGTCACCGTTCTGGGCAATCTGATCGACAACGCGATGGACGCCTGCGACCGCGAGGATCCATGGGTCGAGGTCACGGTGAGCCAGGACAACGGCACGCTATTGATCCGGGTGGCCGACAGCGGGCCGGGCATGGACGCCGGCACGTTCGAGAAGGCCATGGAGCGCGGCTATTCGACGAAGGGCGACTCGGACCACCACGGCCTGGGTCTGGCGCTGGTGGCGCAGGTGGTCAAGCGGCACAACGGGTCATTGACCGCCGACGTTTCCTACGGATCGGTGGTGACGGCGACGGTGAACAGCTCATGATCAGCGTGCTGGTCGTCGAGGACGAGCCGTTGATCGCCGAGGCGCATCGGACGTATCTCGGCCGGCTGGAGGGCTTTTCGGTCGCCGGTGTCGCGCACACGGCCCGTGATGCGATGCGTGCGGCGTCGGAAGCGGCGGCTTCCGAAGCGCCAATCGACTTGGTGCTGTTGGACATTGGATTGCCCGACGCCAATGGGATCGCGCTGGCATCGGCTATGTCGGGGCTGCGGCCGGCGCCGGACATCATCGCGATCACCTCCGAGCGCGACCTCGAGATGGTGCGCGCCGCGGTCGGGCACGGGGCGCTGGCCTACCTGCTCAAGCCGTTTACGTTCGCGGCGTTCCGGGACCGGATGGAACGCTACCGTCGCTACCGCGAGGCCCTGCCCGCCGGCACCGACGCGGCCAGTCAGGCCGAGGTCGACCGCGCGCTGGCCGAAATGCGGGCCGGCACCGAAAGGGCCGCGGCACCGAAGGGCGCGTCGCCCGGCACCAACGACGAGATCGCCCGCACAGTACGGGATTCCGCGGATGGCATCACCGCCGACGAGGTCGCCAAGCAGGTCGGGGTTTCGAGGGTGACGGCGTGGCGCTATCTCGAACGCCTGGCCGACGAGGGCACCCTCACGCGGCAGACCGACTACGGGAAGACCGGCCGCCCGAAGACCCGCTACCAATGGCGCTAATCTCTTGGCGCGAGCGTGCGTGTCTGTTGCCCGACACGCCGCAATTCGCCAGCATTTTGCGCACGCTCGCGGCCGTGTGAGCGTGCAATCACTGCCGCTGCCGCCAGGATCAACACGCCGCCGAACCCCTGGGCCAGCGTGACGCCTTCGCCCAGCACTGCCGCCGCGATGACGACCGTCGACGCCGCCTCGAGCGTCATCACCACCGCGGTGTGGCTGGCGTCGATCCGGGCCAACGCCGCGAAGGTGAGACCGAATGCGACCGCGGTGGCGGCGCCGTAGCCGACGATCTGGAGTACATGTCCGGTCGGGAAGTGCAGTGTGCCGCCGACGAGTCCCCGGAGCGCCGACGACATTGCCGCACCGGCGGCGACCCAACAGGCGGTCGCCATCGCGTCGGTATGCGTGCCGACTTCGCGACCGACGACGAGGTACAGCGCGTAGGCCGTCGCGGCAGCGAGCGCAAGGACGGTGCCGGCAAACGTGATTGACACGTCGCGGCCGATGACCACCACGACCATCGTTCCCATGACCGACAAGAGCAGCGCGAAAAGGGTTGTCGTCGTCACGGCTTGTCTGCCGCGTATGAATTCGATCGCCGTCACGATGGCCGGATAGGCGTAGAAGAGCAGGATGCAGGCGGCCGCGGTGCCGTGCCCGAGGGACAGGTAGAACAGCGTCGACTCCAAGGTGTATCCGACGGCACCCAGCAGGACGATGGCCACCCACTCCCCGGGGTGCGGACGTACCGAAACGCCGCGCAGGCGCAGCAGAACAGCGAGGATGAGAGCCGCGACTCCGAATCGGATGGCCAGTGCCGTCGCGGAATCGACGCCCGCGCCCGCCAGTGCGCGCCCGATGACGGTGGCGATGCCATAGGCGATGGCACCGATGGCGGCGAGGCTGACGCCGACCAGACCGGCGGACTTAGGCCGCGACACGTTCGTCGACCACATCGGCGAGGGCAGCGGCAAACCGCTGCCGCTCGTCATGGCGAGGCGCCACGATCCGTAGCGCGTCGGGCCGCACACCGTGTGCCGCGCCGAGCACGCGCACGCCGATGCCGTGTCGCCGAAAGACGTCGGCGACGTCATGCGAGCGTTCGCAGAACGCGTACTGGAAGTGCACGTTGCGGTTGGTATATACCTCGAGACCCGGTACGCCGGAAAGGGTTTCGACGAGCCACGCGCTGTCGGCAAGCATCTGCGCCCGCGCTTGGTCGGTCCAGGCGTAGCTGCGCACGGCGGCGCACGCCACCCGAACGTCGATGCCAGACAATCCCCAGTTCTCCTGTTGGCCGAAAAGCCATGCCAGCGGCCCGGGTTCGGCACACCAGGCGATGCCGGTGCGGGTCGCGGCGATGCCGTAGAACTTCGTCGTCGAACGCAGCACGACGATGTTGGGCACTTCGCAGCCGATCACAGACCAGCCGTTGGGGTCCGGCGTGAAGTCGATGTAGGACTCGTCGACGACGAGTGTCGCGGTGGGGTGCGCGGCGGCTACCGCGACGAGCCCCTGTGGGTCGAGGTGAGCGCCGGTCGGGTTGTGCGGGTTGGAAATGATAACCGCGCCAGCCGCGTTCAGCGCCGCGTCGATCTGGTCGAGCGACGGGATCTGCTCGCCGAAGCGACTGAATCCACGGCCGGGGAACGCCTTCAGGTAGTCGGTGTAGGCGGGCATCGGCACCTGTACAGACGCATGATCGAGTTCGCGGCCCATGGCCCAGATGAATTCGCTTGCGCCACGACCGGCGATCATCGCGCCATCGGACACACCGGTGAGCTCGCGATAAAGGTCGATCAGCTGCGGTGCAGCGTCATACGGGTGCAACAGTATGTCGGCGGGCGCGATGGCTTGCAGCGCGGCGATCACGGCGGGAGCAGGCCCGTAGCGATTCACACACGTGCTGAGGTCGATGTCGACCCCGCGGCTGGGATCACCGCCCTGCGCACCGAAGTCGAGCGGCGGCTCGTGGGTCGCGATGAGGCGGGACATGGCGTTCCTCCTGGTCTGCGCGCATTCATTTGCTTGCGCTTGAGACCGTAGGAAGAATGACGACGCCGCCACACGCGTAGTTCACTACCTGTTTCCGCGGCCTTAACCCTTATGGGATCAGTCCAGACACTCCTGGGCGCCTCGCTGATAGGAGCGCGCCAAACGCCCGTCGCAGTTCGATTGTCAGTGGTCAGCGTTACCGTGCCGAGTGTGAAGCAGGTTGTCAAGCTGCGGGTACTGCCAACTGGCGAGCAGGCGGCTGCGATGAATGAGACGCTGCTTACGTGTAATGCGGCGGCGTCGTGGCTGTCGGCGCAGATGCATACTGCGCGGGTATTTCGCAAGATTGATGCCCAGCACCGCTTCTATACCGAGCTGCGTGGCCGATTCGGGCTTGCAGCGCAGCCGGCGATCCGGGTTATCGGCAAGGTCGCCGAAGCGTACGCCGCGCTGAGCGCCAACCTCGCCGCCGGGAACCACGGGCCACCCGGATCCGACCGGCGCCGCAAGGTCGAGGAATCTCCGATCGTGTTCCGGGGGCTCGCGGCGCAGCCGTTCGACGCGCGGTGTTTATCCTGGCGGTTCCCCGACGAGGTGAGTCGGGATGCGACCATATCGATCTGGACGATCGCAGGGCGGTTGAAGAACGTTCCGATCATGGGTAACCCGAAGCAGCTGATGCTGTTGCGCACCCGCGCGATCGGCGAAACCGACCTCATCTACCGCGACGGCTACTGGTTTCTGCACGCCACCATCGAGGCACCCGAAGCCCCACTGACCGAGCCCACCAACGGGTTCCTCGGCGTCGACATGGGCATCGTCAACATCGCCACCACCAGCACCGGTGAGAAAGCATCCGGCGCCCGGCTGAACCGCTACCGCAAGCGGCAGGCGCGATTGCGGAAGCGGTTGCAGGCCAAGAGAACCAGCTCGGCACGCAGGTTGTTGAAGAAGCGTCGCCGCAAGGAGGCCCGCTTCGCCGCCGACATCAATCACCAGATCTCCAAACGCATTGTGGCCGAGGCTGAACGCACCGGGCACGGTATCGCCGTCGAAGAGTTGACGGGGATCCGTGAGCGGGTACGGCTTCGCAAGCCCCAACGGGCCACGCTGCATTCGTGGGCGTTCGCCCAACTCGGCTCATTTGTGGCCTACAAGGCCAAACAGGCCGGGGTGGCGTTCATCGAAGTCGACCCGGCGTACACGTCGCAGATGTGCAGCGCCTGCGGCTGGGTCGACAAGAAAAACCGCCGCTCCCAAGCGGCATTCGAGTGTGGCCGGTGTGACTTCGTTGGGCACGCCGACCACAACGCAGCGATCAACATCGCAGCCCGCGGTGTTAAGCGCTGGGGCGAAGTCATGCGCCCACACGCAGCGCCCACCCTGACAGCCAGTTAGGGCGGCAGCAGCAAGCCTATTGGCAGGCCAGAACGCAAGGGACGAGCAATTTGCCCTTCCCTTCAGGGAAGGGTCTATGACTACCTGCTTGTTTGCCCCTAGGCGGGTGCGGGTTCCAGCTCACGAGGCTGGGGCAGCGCGATGGGGTCGGTGGCCATGAACTGCGAATACAGCAGCGGCATGGTCGATGCGACGGTGAACACCGCGACGGTGCCGGCGTAGTCGGCGACGTACAGGCGACCGCCGTCCGGGCTCGTCGCGACGCACGAAGGCCGGGCGCTGACGGTGATGGAGTTGACCACCTCGAGGCTCAGCGTGCACAGCACCGCGACATGGTCGTAGTCGACGATGTAGGCGCGGGTCTTGTCCGGGCTCAGGGTCATCTGCGTCGGGGCGCCGCCCAGCTCGACGGTGTCGGTGATCTGGCCCGTCGAAAGGTCGATGACGCTCACAGCGCCGCCGCGGGACCGGTCGGACGTGAGGACATAGGCCTTTCCGTCGCCGATTGCCAGGTCGCGGATCGGTGAACCGACGAAGACCGTGCGCGCCACGCGGGCGGTCTCGGTGTCGACCACGACGAGTTGGCTCCCGCCGGCGTCGGTTGTCGCCACGTAGAGGCGCTTGCCGTTGGGGTCGACGTCGACGGCGTCGATGCCGATGCCCGCGCCGGTGGCGATGTCGATCGTGCCCACCCGCTCGGCGGTGGTGTCGATGACGGCCACGTCGACGTGGTCGCGTCCCGTGCGTCCGGCATAGACGCGCTTGCCGTCTGGGCTGACCGCCAGGGCGGTGACGCCGAAGGCCAGCGGGTAGGTCGCGAGGACGGCCTTGGTGTGGGTGTCGATCACCGAGACCGCGTCGAAATTCGTCGACGAGGTGGTGATGTACGCGCGGTCGTCGGTGACGACGGCGGCGAACGGCTCGCCGTCGACGGCGAGGGTGCGCTGCACGGCCAGGGTGGTTGCGTTGAGCAGCGAGACAGTGTCGTCACCGAAATTCGTCACCACCACGGCCGCGGCACCAGCGGCGATGTCGCCGATCGGTCCACGACGCACGGCAACCTCGCCCACAGGTGTGATGTCCGGGTCCACATCCGCCTCGTTATTCACTTGCGACGCAGTAGTGTTCTTTGGCATCAAAAAGTTAGCCATCTTCATCGGTACCTCCGCCGGTATGGCGTGCACCGGCCTAGATTTGCAACTCGCTCTGCGCCTGTATCGGCGCGATCTCGATCGAGTGTAGCGACGAAAATTCATGCGCCGAGATAGCACGGACGCGGATTGGGCGCCAGTCGCCGAGTCTTCTCAGGCCTCGCTTAGAAAACTATTCGTTATGCAGTTGTTATGTTTATCTAGCAATGCCGATTACTGCTTTGACCTGCGCTCTATGATCAGCTACGGCTATTGGGTGTTGATAAGCGATCGGCTGGGAATAAACGTCGGATTCTTAGCTTTCTGAGCGAAAGTGAGCGGTAAATCACAACGCGACACGACAGCAAATTCCGGCGTCGCCGCTATACCGGCGTCGTCGCCGCGCGAGGGCGGCCGTGCAGCGCCCGGTGAGGCGTTCCCGCGGTGGGATGCGTGTTCGCTGGATCGCCGGTGTTCAGGCGTCGTTGAGTCGGCACAGACGCTTCAAGGCGTCCAACCCCTCGGGGGTGCCGGGCCAGTGTTGGGTGAGCGCGTCGACTCCGGCCCGTCGCGCCGCGGAGCGCAAAATGAGCGCGACGACGATCGCGTCGTCGGCGTAGCCGAGCACCGGGATGAAGTCGGGTATCAGGTCGATCGGAAGGGCCAGGTAGCCCAACAGGAGAACCAGTCGGAGCCGAACGCCTCGTGGCGTTTCGGGATCGGCCGCGAGTCGCTTGATCAGACGAACGACATCGGGCAGGAGCCGCATGGCGTCACGGATCGCGTAGTCATCCGGCTTGGCCAGCCAGAACACCACGACAAGGGCGACCCAGAGCAGCAGCACCCCAGCAAGGACGCCAAGCAGAACCGACCACCAGTTCGACCACATCAGTCCATAGTCAGGGTCGACGCCCGGCGTCGGGGCGCGGTTCGGCTTTCGCCTGGTCAGGGCAGCAGTATGTACGACATGCCGGGTCCATGTTTAACCTCTCGGCTGGTCCAGGAGTTGAGGCCGTCGCCGTTGCCGTGCATCTCCGTGATGCCGATGTAGAGGCCGTCGCGACGGCTGGCAGTGGTGTCAACCCACGCGACATACCCGGACGGTGGCGCGCCGTCGACGCCGGGCGCAAACACCACGATGGACCGCGGTTCGGGGCTCTCGACAACCGTCCATCCGGTGGCCCGCGCCGCATTTGCCCAGTCCTTCGGCGGACCCGTCAGCGCGGGATAAGACTTCTCCTTGGACACCTGGAACCATTTTGCTAGCGCGCCCCATGCGGCACTGCCGGAGGGTGCGGAATTCTTCGAGGACTTCTGCCCCGTCGCGCGGGCAGGGCTTGCGGGCGAAGGGTTTTCGCCACCACACTGCGGAACCACCGGGTCGTCCGAACCCGTGTCGAGCATCGCATCGGTGACGAAGCCGCCGGTGTCGAGCCGATTCCAGATGTTGGTCGTCAATCGGTAAGGGCCGCCGGAGAACATTTCTCCGCGCGAATAGCAGACAATGACGACGCGCGACTTGTTGCGGATCGAACCGATCTTCCGGCTCTTTGCCGACGGCGCCGAACGCACGGTCAGATCTGCCGAACCGGTGTTAACGGTGGCCGTCCGCGGAGCCGCCTCCGCCTGAGGCGCGACAAGGAGTGGCGCAACACCCGACGCGACAACGAAAGACATGGCGAAGGCGCCCAGAGGTGAGACGATGGCGCGTCCAGAAAGGGCGTTCGGCCACACAGCGCACCCCTATCGACAGTGGTCGCCGACGAGCTTAGACGACGTCAGCCGTTTGCTGCGGACCTATTCAAGGTGTCGCGGGCCGAATTTGCGCTGCGTGGCTCAGAGGCCCAGGTTCAACCGCAGCGCGGCGGCGGTCATTGGGCCGACGATGCCGTCCACCTTGAGGCCGCGCGTGCGGCGCTGAAAAGCTCTGACGGCAGCTTCGGTGTTCGGGCCGAAGATCCCGTCGACCTTCAGCTTTTCGCCGAGCTCGTTGAGCCGGCGCTGGAGTTCGGCGACCGCAGGCCCTTCCGACCCGCGGAACAACAGAATGTCGGCGTACTCACCGACCGGGACGGGCGGCCTCGGTGTCGGGGCAGGTTTGGCGATGCGGCCGATCTGGTCCTGGACGTCACGACGCAGGATCTCCATATCGATGGCGCCCGGATCCCACTTGCCTTGGACGCGACCCGCGTACTCCTTGTGCCCGATGGTGCGGGCGGAGGTCTGGGCCAGCCGTCGATTGATCGCCGCGCAGCAACGAACCATCGCGAAATACTGTGCGTCGGGCCAGTTTTGGCGGTGTGGTGCGGTGGGACTGGTTCCGCTGTTGGCGCATTCGATGCCGATCAGGTGCCAATTGCCCATGTTGGTCGGCAGCCACGGGTACATGCCCCTGCCCGCATGCCATGCGACGCCGACGGCCACGACGGTCACGGTGCCGTCACGCGCAATGTGGAGCTGGGACAGGGGCCCGGCGAGGTCGGGGCGGCCGTTGGCGATCGACGCGGCGCTGGCGGTGTCCGATCCGGTGTGGTGCACCATGACGCCGCGGATGTCCTTGAAGTCTCCATGGCCGCGCTCTCGCCAGCCGGGATACTCGACGGGGTTGACGCCCTCGGCCCGGAGGACGTCGAGCAGCCAGACTGGATCTCCGGTCCACGGCCCTGTCTGCGGCATGAGGAACCCTTTCTATTTGGCGCTTCTCAAGTCGAACCTACGTGGACGCTCAGACGAAAATGACGGTCTCGATTGCGGCCGTGAGATCGGCTATCGCACAACGTTCTTGCCGGGGGGTCCAGTGCTCCGGATAAGCGCAAGGTATCGAGCCTGCTTGGCGCCGGATCACTCGTTAGCCGCTGACCATCGCGGCAAACAGCTTGTCGGAACCGATCACCCGCTGACGTGCGACCCCGCATCGCGCGGCAGGCGCAGCGACTCGATGAGCGTAACGGCGAGTAGTGCGCCGAGCACCAAGTACGCGTACGGATAGGACGTCAGCACGCTGAGTAGTAGTGCCGCGATGGCGATTCCAAGCCCGGCGCCGAGTTCCTGAACCGATGCGTTGAGGGTGTTGCCGTGGGTGAGGTCGTCGCCATCGACGTCGGAGAACGCCAGGCTGTTGTAGGCGGTGAACCCGATGGAGCGCAACGCGCCACTGACATAGAGGATGGCCGCAATCGCGACGACTGGCAGTCCCGGCTGCAGCAGCGCCAAGAGCCCGAAGCACCCGACCGAGGCGATGCCGTTGACGATCAACACGCGGCGAATGCCGAATCTGCGCATCAGCGGGGTGGTCGCCGGCTTGATCGTGAGGTTGCCCAGGAACAGTGCGACGACCATGAGGCCGGCCGCTAGCGGAGACCAGCCGAACTCAAGCTGGAACTGCAGCGGCAGCAGGAACGGAACCGCGGTGATCACCATGCGGTACAAGGCCCCGGCTGTGACGGTGATCCGCAGCGTTTGCACGCGCAGAACCTTGAGTTCGACGAGCGGCGTGTCCGAGCGGAGCAGATGCCGGACGGCCCAGACCAGCAGCACCGTCGCGACGGCACCGCCGAACCCGACGAACAGCCAGTCGGTCCCGCTGACGCGGATGTGCTCGAGCGCGATGAGTGCCGCCGAGATTCCGAGCCCGATCAGCAGCAGGCCGCGCCAGTCCAGAGCGCGCACCGAGGGCGTCGGCTCGCCCCGTACTAGCTTGAGCGCCAACAAGAATCCGACGAGGCCGATCGGGATGTTGATCAAGAAGATCCACCGCCAGGATGCGAATGTCGCGATCGCGCCGCCCAGTGCCGGGGCAAGGATGGGTGCTGCGAGCGCCGGCCAGGTGAGAAGGGCGATGGCGCGGACGAGGTCGGACTTGTCGGAGTAGCGCAAGACCGCGAGTCGCCCGACGGGCACCATCATCGCGCCGCCGATGCCTTGCAGTACGCGCATGGCGACCAGCATCGGCAGGGACACGCTGGCGGCACATCCGATCGAGGCGATGGTGAACACCCCGATCGCGGTGATGAATACCCGGCGGACGCCGAACCGGTCGGCCATCCATCCGCTGGCGGGGATCAGCACCGCGACCGTCACCAGATAGGCCGAGATCGCGACGTTGACGTCGACTGCCTCGACACGGAATGAGTCGGCGATGAGCGGGATCGCGGGAGCGATGATCGTGGCGTCGAGGATCTCCATGAAGAACGCGCCGGCCACCAACAGAGCCATGCCGCGCGGGAACGACGACCCCGAAGGAGTGGCGGGCGGTGGCTGAGACATCGCGCTCAACCTATTAGGTCCGACTACTGTGCCCCGAGTCGGACTCGAACTCGACTACGCGGTGTGTTGATATGACCACTACCGCAGTTCATGCGAAGACCGCAACAGAGTCGCGCATGCTCGGTCGCGGTCCAAAGCCGTCTAGCCGGCCCCAAACCGGGCTATCATCTGTTGCCGCACAACAAAATTGAGCCGCTCGGTGCTACTCGTCGTCAGCGTCTGCAGCCGGCTTCTCGGCGCTCCCAGCAGCGTTCTTCACCCCGCTGTCCTTCTGATCGCCGACCCCGGTGGTCACCTTCTTGACGGTCTTTTCGTCGTCCTTCGGATCCTTGACCGCGGTGGTGCCGACTGGCTCCTTTGGAGTAGGGCTCGCCGGGGCGGTCGCTTCGTGCGAGATGTCGCCCGCCAGTGCGCCATCGTCAGGCTCTTCCGGTAAGTCCTGCGGTTCGGCCTCGGCGCCAGTGCCCAGCACTTCCACCTCACCGACCGTCGCTTCCGGCGGGCGGACGGTGTCGTCGGTGCCGGCACTGGACGCCCCGGCGGGTCCGGGGGCGCTCTCGACCAGCACGGTGACCTCTGCAGCGGAGGTGGTCGGCCGTACTCGCGTCGAGACAATGGCATCGAGCGGGTCGGCACTCGACGCCCCGGCGGGGCTGCGGGTCGTCTCGACTGCAAGGGTGCGCAGCGCTGAGTCATCCGCCGCGGGGACGGGCGGCGGCTCCGTCGCCAGCGCCGTCGCGATCCCCAGCTGCGCGGCCTCGATCCCGTCGACGATCGCTACGGCACCGTCACCGAGGGCGACGATGAAATTCCTTGTGCCGCCGAGGGCGGCATCGATGATGTTGCTGAGGTTGAGGGTGAGGACGGCGGCGATTAAGTCCTGTGTGCCCTGGATCAGCGAGGTCGTAACCACGTTCCCGGCCTCCAGGAAGCCGTTGGCCACATCGATGAACGCTCGGGGCACCGCGGCCTCCAGCGCGGTCTGCACTGCGTAGTACTTCTGGTTGCGCCAGATCAGCGAATCGAGCAGCGGCTGTCCAACAGCGACCACCGAATCGCGAACCGCTGCGGTGAAGGTATCGAAGGCGCCCACGAAATCGAGGGCCAACACCTCCTGAATGATCTCCACGGTCACGCCGGGGATCGCCAGCAGCGACTCCGCTAGCCCGACGCCGGATTTTGCGAGCCCGGCGAGGTAGACCGCCCAATTCTCGGCCCAGTTGCGAATGGACTGCCGAACCACCGGCAAAGTCAGGATGTACGGAATCTCGAAGGCGGTGAGCTGGACCTCCGACGAGATGGCAGCCGTGGCAGCCCGCATGTCCAACGCCCGCGACGACTGAGTGATCGGACTGATCGGAGCCATCGCTATCGCTCCGGCGCCGACGATCGCAACTCCCGTGGTAAACCACGGTCGCAGAGAAACCTCCATATACATCCCCAACCCTGAGAAGTTCGGCAAACAGGGCGAATGCTAATTGGGTGAGGTACGGGGCGTTGCCGTATGAGGTTATTGACCGAAGCGATAGTCGCCTGGAGCCCGTCTACAGGCGGGCCGATGAATCCCCTAGCGAGCCAATCGGGGTTGGACCGGCTAGCAGGGCCCCGGAATGAACAGGTACCAGCACTGCCCCGGCGGAAGGGGCGGAGTGAAGTTCGGCGGGGGTGGTGGCGGCGGCGGGGGAAGTTCTCCCTCGAAGATGTTCTGAGCGACGTTGCCCTGCCCGTGGTAGACGTACCAGTAGGTGTGGCAGACGTTGTTGTCCCAAACCACTGGATTCACACGGAGATTGCCGGTCTGCACCGGGGGATCCCCTGGGCACCAACGACATGGGCCCGATGGGTTGTCTTCCGGACATCCGGGCCAACTTCCTAGCGGTGCGGGACCGCCGGGTAGGGCCTGGGCGGTACCCGCGGCGAGCCCCAAACCGGCCAGACCCAAACTGCCAGACACTAAGACGGCCGCTGCGAACCGCGAAATTGGGTTCATGGCTGGCTCCTTTCGTGAGGCGCCGCCGATGCTGGCGTCGCCCGTTAAGTACCTCCCGCGGGAGCGGCTACCGATCCCAACAAATACGACACCCCGTTGGTCTCGTAGGGACATCTTCGGATCACAGAGCGGGCTTGTATGGAGTAGTGGACTACCCCACTTCGTCGCTGTGTGATGCCTGGAGGTCCGCAGCGACAGATGGCGGGCTGTTTGCTGTCGCGCGATCCGCCATGACTGACCCCGCAGGGTGCCGTCACGGTTGCGTCAGGGAAGCGCGGATTGCGGTAGAGAGCAGAGCTAAGCTCTGAGATTATGTGCCGCACGACTGTGGCTGCCCTCATCGCCCTCGCGATGCTCATCTCGGCTTGCAGCACAGCGCTTCCCGACGAAATCAACAAATCGTCGACACCAACGAGCACCCCACCAGCTGTCGCGCCGACGAGTACGTCTGTCCCGCCTTCGAACACCGCCAACCCGCCGTTACCCAACGCCACCACCTTCGATGTGCAGGAGGTTCGGTCAGGAGACACTGCGCACTTGGTTGCGGTGCGACTGGCGGGCCATGACGGGTACGACCGGCTGGTGTTCGAGTTTGTCGACCGAGTGCCCGGATACACCGTCGGCTACCGGCCGCTGCCGGCTCGTGCCGACGGCTCCGGCCACGAGATCCCGCTGCCTGGGGCGAGCGCTTTGGTACAGGTCACGCTTACACCGGCCGCTGCGGACTCGGATTTCAACAACCACGACTACCAAGGACCGTCGACGGTCATCGCCAATACCGCGGTGGTGACCGAGGCGAAGGAGGCCGGTGACTTCGAGGCGGTGCTGACTTGGGTGGCCGGCCTGAGAGCCGAGATACCTTTTCGCGTCGCCGTGCTCGACGGGCCACCCCGCCTAGCCATTGACTTCCAGCACTGACTAACAGCCTCCGTACGTCGTTTGTACCGACGATCTAATGGTCCCCTGCGAGTGGGGGAAGCGGGCCGCCCGCGACCGGTTCGGCGCGGACCTCATTGAGCTTCCGGGTAGTCATTCACCGTTCCTGTCGGTGAAAACGCACAGCTGCCGGCCATTTGACAGAACTGACGTAGTGTCAGCGCTGGTCGACTATTTTTGCTGTGTGGAACCGCCCCACAGCTACGTGCACGAGTCGTCCTCTTCGGTGGTGCACCACGGGGACTACCTCAACCGCCGTGATGACCACGCGCTCTGCGGCGTAACGTTCGAGAATCTAGCCCCGCTAGGCCCGACAATCAGTCCAGGCTCGGTTTGCCCTGACTGTGAGGCGAAGCTGGCGGAGTACCACCTCATATGGTGGCGCGAGAGAGCTGAGGCGGCTACGGCGGAGCTTGATGAGCTGCGCGTCAAGTATCGCGAGCTAGCGGAGTACGTCGAGAACCAGCGTCATCAAGTCGCCGGATTACAACGTTCCGTGCAAGGCAGAGAAGATCTGAGCGGCGAGGACGCTGAGAGTCGCGGTGAGATTGGCGGAACGCCGCAGGGCGACTCGACCGCAGAACAAGGCGAAGCAACGCCGGCATCCGTCCTTGACCAAGCCCGAAAAGAACTCTTAGCGCTCTGTCGGCGATCCGATGAAGCCGTTCCTTTCTGGCGTGTGAAGAAGTGTATGGAGGCGATAAGCGACAAGCTGGATTCCGATGAAAGGGTTCATCTCGCACAGGAACTCGGCGCTGACGGGTCCTTCATCCGGTGGTGCACGACAGAGATTGAACGTCTCGGATTGCAGGTGACAAATAACCGTGTGCACGGCGACGCCAACGCAATGATGGACGAGTGGACACAAGATTTGTATCAACCGCCGAAGAAGACCAGATGGGGCCGGGGCCGATCTCGGTCGCACAACGGCAGTTGAGGGAAGTCACGAACATGCCGCGGAACGCGTGCGGTCGGTCGATGCCTTACGGGTGAGTCTCGATAGGCAGGGACGAGTGCGCTTCCCGCCAGATGGCCTTGCTTCCATAGGTTTCCGCCGCGAGGTTCAGGCGCGGTGGCGGCGCTGTATCGGAGTACGTGATGGTCAGCTCGATCCGGTCGACCTCAGTATCGAGGCGAACCATGCGCGGTTCCCAACGCAGCTCCGAATGGCGATCGAGAAAAGTGACCGGTGATGCGATTCGGGCCTCTAGCACGATCGTCTCACCGGGACCCACCGGAAGGTGTTCAACCACTATCGTGCGTGGCCCCTCGGGCGATCCCCCGGGTGCATGGAAGCGAACGTGGAGCACACGGCCCTCGGGGTCGTAGTCGACGCCGGTTACCGCCCCGGTCGCGTAGACGGTTTCGTGCGGTGAGTGATTGGTGACGATCACGCGGAGCAGGAAATAGCAGCTTCCCTCCGCCTTCGCGGGGAATAGCATCGTCCGTTCCCCGGGCAGCCGGCTCATTTCGATGTTGTCCACCGTCAGCAGTTCAGTCATCAGTTCACCTGTAGCACCGATGATTCCGGCGTAGCGAGGTATTGCGCAGCTTGCAGCGCGTCTCGCAAGACCGGCGCATCCGCGGGGAACTCCGCGAGAATCCTGTCTGCGAAGATTCCCCGCAGCTCGGGATGACGAAAGACGCGAGCGGAGAGCTGCGTCAATTCCTCGGCGAGTTCGACCCGTCGGATGTCTGCTGGGGTGGACGGCAGGGGCACGTTAGTAAGCCACCGGCCGAAGCCCCCGGTCGGCCCGAACTCCCCGGCCCAATCGCGTTCGTCGACGGCAACGCGCAGGAACCAAGCGATGCCGTCGAGCACCCACGCTGTGCCGTGGCTGTCGGCACCGCTGGTCTGGACGTGGAATGCAATGGCCCCGAAGAGATCCTCAGCTGTTGCGCACCACCTCGGCGGCTTCACGGTGCGGCCTGAGCGCAGCGTGGCGGCCGCTCGATTCGCGGCGGCGGCCGCGGCGAATTGAGCCTCACGGGAGCCGACAGTCCCATACTGGTAATCGGTGACGATCCGTTCAAGGTCGGCGACGAGTCCGCCATCAATCGACGTGGTCCGCATGTAGGCGCGCACGACGCGAAGCAGGTGAGCCGCGGACCGCACGCCGAAGTGCAGCATCAGGTCGCGAAGCGAGGGGTCGGCGAGCATCCGCCCCGCCACCAGTGGACTGAAAACCTGATAGGCGTCCCACATCGGCGCCAAAACCGGTGCACCGCGGAAAGTTAGCGACTCAAGATCCCGCTTAGCTCGGCGGAATTCGGCGATCTGGCGGGCAATCGGACTACTGAGAGCCACCGTCGCGATGTTGCACTTACAGAGGTCGGGAAAGAGGGTTTCGTTGCACCCCTTCAACGTTGTGGGGCCGACGGTGGGCGGCCCGGTGATGTCGTGAATGGTGACAGTCGGGTTCCGCGACGGAAGTCCCAGCTGGCCTCGGTACTGGTTCTCGTCGGCTATGGCGAGCAACTGGTCGGGTGTCTTGTCGCCGGGCGTATCCTCCACGATCAGCGCGTGGTAAACGTGCGCCAATTCGTGGAAGAGGATTGTCGTCATCGGTGCATAGATGTAGTTTCCGTTGGCGTCCAATACGCGGTATCCCTGTCCACCCGCTTCGGTCACGTCAATCCATACCCACGCTGTGTCAGTGGACGCCGTCCTGTCGCCGAGGCTGACACCACCGTAATCGATCATCACCCCGCCCCACGGGAGGATGAACGAGTCATCGACGCCGTTGATCAACACTGCTTTCGGGCTGGCGATGATCTCCTGGAGTCGTCCGGAAGAGAACGATGGCGCCCCCTTCGGCGCGAACTCCACCTCCAAGACGTCGACGTCGGGTATCGACGACAGCCCGGGGTCACAACGAGAGATCATCAACAGCATGTCGAAAATGCGGCTCTCACTTCCCAGGTACGGGTTGATGTAGATGGCCACAGCGCCCCCCTTCAACGCGCGATCATGGTGCGGTCGGTCGGTGTCGGTTCGGTGACCAGTTCCGTGACATGCCCACCAGCGTCCAAACCGACGACTGCCGGGGTCCATCCGATGCCCGCCCGTCGAGAAATCGCTCCCGTCGGATCGGCTACGACGGGGACCTGCCCGTCGAACTTCGCTGCGATCACGTGGGTTTCGTCCACCGACGCATCGCGCACGACCACCGCGATCAATGGTTCGTCAGCGCCTCTCTGCTTGGCGAGCGCATCGACGAAATCCGCGGAGGCGGGCCCCATGTCGGCGAAAAGTATTCGAGCAGGGTGTCCGTCCGGACGCTTCACCGGAATCGGCGGACACCGTCCGAAAGACAACTCCACCTCCAAGCGGGACCCGACCGTTGGACCGGGTCGGACCGCGGCGAGATCCGCCCTTCTGCTGGTCGTCAACCGTTCGTTGAGGATTCGCGTGACTTCTTCGGCGTCAAACTCGGTGTCCGGCGCCCATCGCACTGCGCCGGCCGGATCCAGCAGTCGCCATTGAACGCTCGTTGCACCGGCATCCGCACCGACGTGCTGGGCCCATCGGCCGCCGACATCCTCTGCGACGAGGACGGGGGCGACAGCGTCCTCACTAAGGTTCTGCAGGCGCGCGATGGTTTCGGCAGGGGCGGACGCGAGAACTCCCTCGTCGCAGAGGATGAGGACGATGAGGCCCGCGTCTCTGCGGCGGCAAGCCGCCAGTCCTGACATGACCGCCTCCGCGGCCCGGACATCCCAACCTTGCCGCACGTAGCCGACCAGCGCATTGGTCGCCCGATCGGTTTCCGGGACCGCGACCGGCATGACGCCGACCTCAGCCGCGCGACCGTCGAGTCGGCGCAGCGGATCGCAGATCCTCAGGTACGGCCCGACCTCGACAGGCAACCTGAACTCGTAGCCGAAAACCGCACATTCACTTGTGCTTTCAACTGGGACCCATCCGCCGGTAACAGGGTCGACGTGGTGGCCCGTGATCCTCAGACACACCCTGCCCAGCCCGTCCAGCCCGGGTAGCGGTGACTCGACACCGGTCATCAGGCCGAAGGGGTTGCGGTTGTTGTGGGGCCGCCTCAAGCGGAAGCTGTCCTCATTCGTCACGGTGCCTGGCTGGCCCGGTGGGGCCTGCACGGGGTTGGTGTACCAGCGCCAGCTCCATTCGAACCGGTCGACGCGACCACCCGGTATCCAGCTTTCAATCGCGTCAAACCCGTTCCCCGTGCCGGTTTTCGCGAACCGTATTCGAGGGCTCCAGCGCGATGCCAGAGTGACGCTGCCGTGAAGCACCAGCCCCTCGTGCCGGAACGAGGCCCGGTCGAATCTCGCGCCGGCCGCAGGATCTACCGTTTTCAGCGCGTTCACCAGATCGGTGATCTTCTCTGGACCGGCGTAGGGCCGAAGGGTGTTCTCCGCGTTCTGTAGCCTCGACTTCACCAGCGGCTCAACGAGTTCGGAGATTCGCTGACGTGCCGTGTTCGAGACCTGGCTGGCGAAGGGGCCGTCGTAGAGCACAGTGGTCAGCGGTCCCCCAGCGGCGGCCACCGCGAACTGCCCGGCGGCAGTGAACTGCACCGAGAGGTATTGCTCAACGGTGAAGGCCATGTCGATGTCGTCGAGGCTGACCGAGCCGATGTTGAACACGCCGCTGCGATACAAGCGACTGGCCCAGCCGCGTCCCCGTGCCGTTATCCGCACGATGCCCATCGGCATCCCGAACGGCGCAGAACCGAGCCATTGAACATCGACCGAATCGATGCGTGCGTGGTAGTCGATTTCCAGTCCGCCGCCGTAGCCGGCGTCGCCGTGGATGTGAAAGTTCCGCTGCTGACCTTCAATACCGCTCAGCTCAGAGATGATGTGTTCGACGAGGAAATCGCCGCTGACCGCCACGGCGAAGTCGGAGCCGTCGAGGAACAACTCGGTAATCGTGCTGAGCGCCCCCGTGGGCTCGGTGTTGTCAAGCGCGAACGGGAAGGCCAGTGCCGATCCGCCCGGCCGCTGATTTTCGACCAAGGACCGGAAGCGCTTGAACCGTCGACCAATCGGGTGTGGCCGAGGCGCAAACCCGTCGGCGAGCAACGAGGCGAGATGTTTGGAAATCCGCGCCGCGAGCGCAGACTGGTCCGTGACCGCGGACAGGACGAACCTGTTGGATTCGTTGTAGGCACTCCCGTGAAAGATGACGGAGCTGCGAATGGCTCGTAGCCATACGTAGTCATCGGCGAGGGTCTGCCAGCCCTCGCAGGTCGGGTCGATGTCGTGCACTCGGTAGGTCGCGTGAATCCTTCCGTTGATGATGTCGGCCAGCGGCTCACTGCCGGGATCGGCGTGGAAGGCGGCCCGAAATCCGATCTCCAATTTGAACCGATCGGTTGAGCCATCGACCAGTACGACGTGCGGGCAACCGATTTGCGCGGCGACCGAACCATGTTCTGCCTGCTCGACACGGAAGTACCCGACGTGGGGCAGGCTCGGCAGGTCTTGATGGGGAAAGCCGTTCTGGTGCATGGCCGCGCAGAGCCGGTCCAGAGTCGTGTTACCGACTTGCAGCACTGCGTCGAAGTCTCCCGTAAGGCTGTTCGACACTTAGCCCCCCGAACGAATCGGTCAATCCACTGTCCAAACGGACGTCGCCATTGCGCGCCGTGATGAGGGCAAACTTAATCGGCTTGCGTGCGTCGCAAGTCGAGATCGCCCGAAAGAGAGGGCGAAGGATCAACGGCAGCGCGCTAACACGTTCGAGCGAACACAGATACTGAGGCGCTGATAGCCCGGGGGATATCCGGACGTCGTGAGCGGCCGGGAGTGGCATTCGAGGATCAGCTCGCGAACCTCGCCGCTACGCCCACCGAGCTGGCCCACGACGTGGTCAGAACATCAAAACATAGGGAAACGCCCTATTTAATCGCACTGGTGCCTTCGATACCGTCGGTGACAACGCGTCTTGACACGCGTAAACCGAGCGATGTCGAACGGAGCAAACCTCATGCCGAGAGACCTGAAGATCCGGCCATACGCCGTGAAACGGTCTGCTGCCGTCGCCGCCGTGACCTCTCTCTGCTGGGCGGCGGTGATACTGGTCGCTCCGATTGCAAACACCGTTCCGCTGAGCAACGGGCTCGACATCGACTGCTTTCTGGACAACACCAATGGTCGCGTGAAATGCGTCACCATGCCCGGCGGCTGCCCGCGGGTGCACGGCGACTACGTCGTCGACGCCCTGCACACGATGATCAATGGGCATCAGGAGGAATACCCCTTCCGCTGCATCAACGGTCAGGTTGTCAGCTGGAATCTCAACATCGACCCCAACTCGACGTTCACGTTCGGGGTCCAGGCCTGCCGCAAGAAGGACTTGGAAGGTGACTGGTGCACGCGGTACGCGGACTACACGTACAGGCCGCCGGAGCCGGTCAAATGTCCGCCCGACTCGCCTACCAAGACCGTTCCGGCCGGCCAAAAGTGCGCTCCGGCACCGGACGTGACCCTGGAGGTGACGCCGGGCGAGCCGCTCGGCGGCAATCCACCACCGCAAGCACCGCCTCCGCCGGCTGGCCACACCGTGATTGCCGACGTAGAGCTGTATGAAACGCCGGGCGGCAGTGGCACCGTGATCGGGGAGCTCAAGAAAGGTGATGCGGTTACGCTGAACGGTCCGTGCCCGATCCAGAATCCTGCTAATCCGGATGACCCCAACAACGGCTGGTGCCAGGTCACCGACACCACCCTGAACCTGACGGGTGCCGTCTGGGGAGACGCGATTTCAAAGTAGAGGTCGAACCGCCACCTTCTAGGGGTTGAGCGGCGTCAGCCGCACGCTATTGCCCGACGGGTCGCGGAATGCTGAGTGCGCGTTGGTAGCTAGCTCCCGACTAACTGAGACTCACTGCGGCAGTTCTTCACCTGACTGCTCGCGCGCGATGTACTCGGCGCGTCAGTGACGACCGGGGCGGTGCGCCCTGTGTCCAAGTCACCACCGGCTCAACATACGAGCCGACTGATATTCCGATCTAAGGCGCGTGCAATGGACAACAAGGTATTGGGGCTCCGAGACAGCGGCCAGCCAAGCGAATTGTCATGGGGCGCAGGGTTGACGCCGCGCCACGCCCGGTATGCCGCACCTGACGACGGCGGCATGTACGGCGGGCTGTCACCCTGTATGCACGGTCGCAACGCAGCGGCACGCGACGCTATGTTCACGTTCCTCCGAGCTATCGGGTTGAACCCAATCGACTGGGACACAGCCATCGGTGCGACCGGGACCGGTACCCCGTACATAGGGCAGGCCCTTGACGCCGCGTTCGGCATGGCGCAGGCGGCTCAGGCAGCGTGCTCAGCGCGCCACCGTCCTGCTCGGGAATGTAGTCGCCGTACACGTCGAGTGTCAGCGTGAAAGTACTGTGGCCCAGCCACTTTGATACTTGCATGAAGTGAACGCCCGCCGACAGCTGTAACACCGCGAACGTGTGGCGGAGGTCGTGAAGCCGAACGCCACGAGTCGCCGGTTTGGCCGGGGCCGGTTGCCGTGGCCACGCCGTCGACACCTGCTCCAGCACCGACGTCACCCACGCCCGGGCCGCTATCGGCGCCCGTTGCAGGTGGAAGGCCGCCAGAGCATTTCGGGTCGGCGCCGCAGACACTTCCGGGGCCGCCACCCCCTCCCGGCCCGGCGGCTTCAGGAGCACCGCCGGTGCCTGTGGCGCCATTGGCTTAAATTGCACAGGCGGTCGCGCTATGTCAGGGCGAAGCCGTCAACCGAGCGACCGCCGTAACGAACTCATCGACGTCTTCTGGCAGCGTGTCAAAGCTGCACACCCAGCGCACTTCCCCTCTGGAGGCGTCCCAATCGTAGAAACGGGCGCGCTCACGCAACCGGTCGGCGATTCCCGGTGGTAAGGAAGCGAAGACGGCGTTCGCCTGCGTCGCCTGGGTGAACTCGATGCCGCGGATGGCGTCTTCGGCGATGCCGGCCTCCAGACCCGATCGCAGCCGCGCCGCCATGGCGTTCGCGTGACGGGCGTTGCGTAGATGGAGGTCGCCGTCGAGCAGTGCGAGCAGCTGCGCAGACACGAACCGCATCTTCGATGCCAACTGCATTTGAAGCTTGCGCAGGCGGATCAGTCCGTTGGACGCCTCGCTGTTGAGCACAACGATCGCCTCCGCACCGAGCGCGCCGTTCTTCGTGCCACCGAAGCTCAAGACGTCGACGCCAACGTCGGTAGTGAAGGAGCGCAGCGGAAGGTCAAGCGCTGCAGCGGCATTGGACAGGCGTGCGCCGTCCATGTAGACACGCATACCGCGCCCGTGCGCGTAATCGGTGATTGCTCGCACCTCGTCGGGCGAGTAGACGGTGCCGAGCTCGCTCGATTGCGTGATGTAAACGACGAGCGGCTGCGCCCGGTGTTCGTCGTCCCACCCCCACGCTTCCTTGGCGATGCGGTCGGGCGTGAGCTTGCCGTCGGGCGTACTGATCGGGAGCAGTTTGATGCCGCCGGTCTTCTCTGGTGCGCCGCCTTCGTCGGTGTGGATGTGGGCGGTCGTTGCGCAGATGACCGCTCCCCAGCGGGGCAGCATGGACAGGAGCCCGACGACGTTTGCGCCGGTCCCGTTGAACACCGGGTAGGCCTCGACGCCCTCACCAAAGTGCCGTGCGAACACCTCCTGCAGTCGGGCTGTGTATACGTCCTCGCCGTAGGACACCTGGTGGCCGCTGTTGGCGGCCTCGATCGCGGCGAGCACCTCGGGGTGCACTCCGGAGTAGTTGTCGGAGGCGAAACCCCGGACTGTCGGGTCGTGGAGGGTGGTCACGCTGTTCGAATCTAGTTCGGCCCCGGCGAAACCGGTTGACCTGCCGTCAGTCGATGCCTGAGTCCGGGCGCTCGTCGTCGCTCTAAACAACCTCGACAAAATGAGCGAGGAACGCACAGGCCGGGTGACTGTGGCCCGTCACGCGACACTTGGTTCGCCGCATAACACTGCGGCCGATCCGGGCGTACCGCCGCAGACCAAGATGATGCTTGGCGTCGTCGCCTCCTCCTGTCCCGGCCAGGACGGCGGCGGCGGTGGCAAGATCGGGAAGATGCTGGCGCCGGTCACGCCCGTCAACCGCGCGACGATCTGCGCGGGGATATTCGTGGCCACATAGAGAAGGTCGCCGAGGATCGGAATCGGCATCGTGCCGCCGCTTGTGAAGTTGTACACGTAGTACGGGATCGTGGCGAAGATCGTGCGCAGACTCAGGGCCACGTCGGTAATGAAGTCGGGAGATTGGTTCGTGGCGATCATCGCCTCGAGCGCGTCGTGCAGTTGATCCTGATCGAGGGTACCTTCATCGCTCCCGCCGAGTGTCGTCAGAGACACGCCGTCGGAATCAGCCAGCGGTGGCGCGCCGAAGAGAGTCAACAATGTGGGCGTGGTGTCCACGATCTCGTAGTCCGGGTTGACGAAGCCGTCATTGAAATCCGGGCCGCTGGCGATGACGAATGTCGCTGTCTCATCTGGTGTTTGGAAGCCATGGCCGAAGCCCAGCTGCGGCTGGTGACCGTGGTCGGTGACCACGATGATGGTCCATTCCCCCTCTTCCGGGTGGACGGCCTCCCATGCCTCCACGGCGGCCAAAATCTCGCCGAGGTTTTCGTCGACGTTCCGGATGGCCTCCGCGTACTCCGGCGACGCGCCGCCGTGCATATGCCCGTTCTCGTCGACCCCGACAAAATAGCTGAAGACAAAGCTCGGGGTGCCTGCGGCGGTATCTTCGATCGCATCGACGGTTGCATCGCCGACCGCGTCATCGGTCAGCGACCAGTCTGTGTCGCCCTCGATCTGAGGGATGAAGATGTTCTCGTCGACGGGGATCGAGCCGGCGCCGGAGATAGCGTTGATGACGTTCCAGTCAGCGATGGTCGTGGTCTCGATGTTCGGATTGTGCGCCTCTAGCTGGTTGAACACCGTCGGCCAATTGTCGTATGTCCACGGAGTGAAGACGTTGTTGATGACGCCGGTCCGCTCGCCCCACACACCGGTCAGGATGGCCGACCACGATGGGTTGGAGATGGTCGTATGCCCGACGATGCTCGACGCGGCAGTGGTGCCGTCATCCATCAGGGCGAAGAAGTTGTCGTTCTCGTCGTCGGCCAGGATTCTGCTCAAGTTCGTGCCGTCCACGCCGATCACGAGCACGTTTGGTGTGGGATCCTCGGGCAGAGAAGGTTGTGGTGGGGGATCCGCGACCAGAGCGACGGTCTTCTGAGACGCCCTATTCGCGTTGCGGGGCAAGAAGATCCGCTCAAGCTCATTTCGCACCAAGGACAGCACCGCGGTCAGTATTGGTATCTGAATCGGAGAACCCGTACCCGGGCTCAGCAACGGATTCAGTACTGCAGCCACGAAGTCCGACACGATACTGACCAGGGTGGGGCGCTGCTGTGGCTGCGCGGGCGCCGGTACTGTCGCCGTCGACGTCGTCGCGGCCGTCGTGAGCGCATCCGCCGAGTCCGGCGCGAACGAATAACTCGCGGGGGCGTCGGCCACCGCGGCAATGCTGAACGTCTGCTGGCGACCAGACGGCGTCGACTGTCCGGCAGCTTCGGTGACCGTCGAGCCGACGTCGTCGGACGCGTCCGGAAGGGCGGAGGCGTGCGGGCTCGCTGACCGGCTCGCTACCTGTTTCTCGGCCGAATCGCCGCTCGCCGAGGCCTGGACTGAGTCGTCGTCCTGCGCCGGCGCCGTATCTGCGGGTGGGGTGTCCTCGGCACCCGCTGTGGGCGGAGTGTCCTCGGCACCCGCGCTGGTCGGGGTCTCCTCGCCATCGCCGCCGCTGTCTCGGCCCGTCAGCGTCGGCGTCTTCCTCGGCGTCTTCGACACCCTCGGCGGTGTCGTTGTCGGCGGGGATGTCACTGTCCAGGGTGGATTCATCGGCTGAGCCCGACGTCGACTCCACATCCGAAGCCGACGAGTCGGTGTTATCAGACCCATCAGTCGACGCCGCATCAGTACCCGCCGAGGATGTACCCGCCGAGGATGTACCCGTCGACGAAGACGTAGCCGACGACGAAGAGTCGCCCTGTTGATGTCGACGAAACTGATGGGTCGGCGTACGCGATGCCCGGAGTGGTCGCGATGGCCACTCCCACTCCCAGAGTCACCGCTAATGCTCCGACGCGACCGATGTGCCTGGCGTAACCCATGACGGTTCTCCTTAGATGAAACTGGCCGAGCGATCAGGAATGTCGTCAGCGCGATGCGCTGCGGGCACTGTTGATGGCACTGCAATGCCGGTCGAGACGGTGCGGGCGCTGGGGGTGGGCGCGCGCTCGGGAGCAATTGCCTGTTGCTGCTGTCGTCGCCGCATAGCCCCTACATCGCAACTTCGCGTGAATGTACTGGGCCGCAAATTACGCCTCTTGCGCGGTTCGTTTGCCAGAAATCAACGAATTGCCGACCCCCGCAGGGTTGTGCAAGGGAACCCGACTCGGCACGGTTGCACGGTCTGAGTTGCCGCGCCACCTGCACACCCGACCGACTGAGACTCACTGCGGCAGTTCTTCACCTGACTGCTCGCGCACGATGTACTCGGCGTACCACTCCGACCAGTTCTCGTCGTACTGCCCGCCGGTCCGCTCCTCATGCTTTCCATGCGCGGCCCCGGCCCGACGAAGCGCGCCCGCAAGGTCGGCGACGGATGCGAAGGTGGTCTCGGTCTCAATGCGCCCGGGCGCACGCGTCGTCACCTCCTGCAGCAGCCAGCCGTTGCCGTCGGGATCATGGAACGACGCGAAGGAGTGGTAGCTCGCAGGCTCGGCCGCCGGGCCACTGACGCGGAGCCGCCCGAACAGGTAGGGCTCATCCGGGCCGGCGTACTCCCCGGCGGAGTCGTGGAACACCTCGCTGATAGCGACGCCTTTGTCGAGCAGCTCGGCACGGGCGGCCTGAATATCGGAGACGATCAGGTACAGGCCCTGGGCAGAGCCCGGCGGCGCGGCGGTGACGTTTTCGCCGAAGATGATCGAACAGCCGGAGCCGGGCGGCGTGAACTGAATGACGCGCCAGTCGTTGCCGCTGTCGAAATCAGCATCGAGGCGCCAGCCGAGCTGCGCGTAGAACTCCTTGGTGCGGTCCACATCCGAGACGGGAATGACGACGATCTCGAGCTTCAGGTCGATGTTGGCCATGGCGGCCCCCTTTTTCATGTCTCCAGAATGTGATCACTCCCAGAGGCAAAAGTCGACCCTTTATGCAGTTCGTGAAGCATTTCGCGGAACCTCACCGGTCTCCGCGCCCGGCGTCTCCCAGCCGCCGGGGCGACGCCGGGATGAACGGCCTAACCGCGACCGAAGGACGGAGCGACAGCGCCTCTACCCGCAGTGCCGGTGCCCCCAGTCGGACTCGAACCGACACTGTGCGGATTTTAAGAACGTCGGGGGGGTTTACAGTGACCAGCGAAAACAGGTCGCTGAAACTAGTCACATTGGCTGCAAGAGAGCATATTTGGGCGTTGCAGGTACGGACGCGGTACGACACCGGTACGGCTCCAAATCGCCCCCGGTCGCCGGGGTGAAGCCGGGGCGAGCCGGCGCGGGCGAGGTTAGCTAGAGCCCCCCACAATCTTGGGTAAAACTGGCAAGTCCTGCGCGGCTCGTGCCGCGCGGCGGGGCCAAGGGTCAGCGGTAGAGCGTCTGATGGCGAAATCAGGAGACGAGGGTTCGATTCCCATTGGCTCGCTGTCAGCGCAGTATCGCGGCACGGCGTCCAGACGTCGTCCTCCACGAGCGCGATGACCCCGTCGATGTGGACCTCCCAGACTCGGAACCCGCGTGTGCATGCGCGTATCGGTCCCGGCGCTGCCCCGCCCTCCAGAGTCGACCGTTCCACCCGGGCAGTGGCTCACGCAGGCCCCTATCGAACCAATCCGGGGTACCGACGTTCTCGTCGTGCCACAGCTTCAACTCCATAGCTCTAGTGGTGATCTCGTTGATCAGCTCTGCGCTGCGGGCATCGATCTCCGCCCAGAACCATGCTGCGAACTGGCCCGCTGCCTTCACATACCGCTCGATGATTGGCGCTAGGTCGAAGTACTCCGCTTGCCGGAGAGTGCTCTGCCGGAGCCGGTTTGATGACACCCTTCCTGCTGGTTCGCGTCCGCTGATTCCTGCGTCGACACATTCACTCGGTCCTCGTCGATTCTTCCTTTCCGTCAAGGGAAACTTGACGAATCGATGATCGTCAAGTAAACCTTGACGCATGAACGCAGTCCTCGCGACTGCCGCCCTGCCACTCCCCGCACCCGACAGCCACTGGCGGGAGTGGGCCACCTACGGGTTGTGCTGGGCCGCGGCCCGCCCGCCGATCGCCGACTCAGCACGCGCCGCCGTGGTCGACGGCGGCCGCTTCATGACGTTGCACGCCTACCGAGAAACCGAACCCGGGCCCCGCTGGCGGGCGTTGTACGACGCGACCTGGCCGGCCTACCGCAGCTGGTACACCCGGGAGGGGCTGGCCGCCCGGCCATCGCTACGGGAGTGTCGCCGTGCGCTCACCCGATATCTCCCCGAATTGGTCCCGACCTGGGAGCGTCTATGCCGTCTCAGCGGTGACGACTCCGTCGCCGCACGGATGCTGTCGATGTGGCGTCTTCCCGCATTCGCCGTCGGCTGCTCCCAAGTAGTGCTGCCGGGCGAACGGCCGGCTCTGGTGCGCAACTACGACTACAACCAGGCGCTCTTCGAAGCCGTGATTGCGTCCACTGACTACTCCGGGCGCCGCCGGGTGCTCGGCACGAGTGACATGCTCTGGGGACTGCTGGACGGGATGAACGAGGACGGGCTGGCGATCTCGCTCACGTTCGGTGGCCGCCTCGATGTCGGCGAAGGCTTCGGTATCCCCATTGTGCTGCGCTACGTCCTGGAGACCTGCGCCACCGTCGAGCAGGCGGTCAGCGCACTTCGGCGGATCCCCGTTTCGCAGTCCTACAACGTCGCTCTGGTTGACAGCGCGGGCGATCACGCGACCGTTTTCGTCGCCCCGGGACAACCTGCCGAGGTGAGTGAGCTGCACGCGACGACCAACCACCGGCTCGATCACGTCGAGCATCCCACCCACGCCGCTCGATTCAACAGTGTCGGACGACTGTCCCGATTGGACGAATTGCGAACCGGCAATCCATCAAGCAGGCAATTCGTCGCGGCAATGTTGGCACCCCCGATACGCAACGATCAGTTCGAGGTCGGCTTCGGCACGCTGTACACGGCCGAATATCAGCCCGCGGCCCAGGTAGCCACATGGCACTGGCTTGAGACGTCCTGGACCCGGGGCTTCGACGACCCGGATGACATCCGCGAGGTCCGGTTGGCATGAACCGAGACCCGAGCGATATCGAGGCCGAAGTGCGCACGCTGCTCGGTGCGCTCACCGCCAACAGCGACCCAGCGGCCTTCCAGGCGCTGCTCGGGCTCAGTCAATACCTCGGCGAGTGCTTGGGACTTTCAGCCCGGACCCTGGCCGAATCCCAGTCGTGGGGCGATGTCGCGGGTGTTGCGGGTACTACCAAGCAGGCGGCGTGGTCGAGGTGGCACCACTAGTCGCAGTGCCCGCGTGACCTATCCGGTCTCCGGGGCGATGCGGTCGAGTGCGGCGGCGGTGCCTCCACTGGGACTCGAACCCAGACTGGGCGGATTTTAAAGTCCGTTCTTCTCGACGTTTACAGATATTGAGCAACGTTGGCGGCGTTGGAATAGCCTGCTTTACCAGCAGGTTTCGCGTTGGCTGCGTTGGTGGCAATTGAGACGTTGCGGCCCCGCTGCAGCCCCACTGCGGCCCATGGATCCGGATGCCCCCGTGCAACGTCTGATCTATTGGTTCGGCCCGCAGCCCGCTCCCTGGTGGCGGGCCAACTTCGTGGCGAGAAACTGCGACTAGTACATCCTTGATCAAAGCTGTTGTCGCCAGCGGCCTTTCACCACCGCCGTCGCCTGCGCCAGGTCAAAGAGTCGGGTTGCACTGTTCTACTTGACGTGAAAGAGGGTGCGCTTGGCCGTTATCCTCTTTGGGTGGCGGGCAGCCCGGCGCTCATCCGGTGGGCGGTAGATTGACGCGGGCCCGCGGAACTGCTGGATTAACGCGAAGAAGTCGCGGACCTGGGTGGTCGTCGGGATTAACTGCTCGAACGTACCGACCTGGCTCGGCGCCACGGGTGCGTTGGGCGCGACGTACTGATTCTGATGACCCGGTTGCCCCGCGCTCGTGGGCCTCTTTTCGGGCGGCCGACCGACAGCACGGCGGACGCGAAGATCAGATCAAAGACTGACCCCGGACTTCGGTTGAAGTCCGGCTCTGTTCGCAATACGAGGGTTCCATCAGTCGCGGCCGGAGTTAAATGGTCACAGTCTGGGATCGCCCGATCCAACGTCGACTCTGGGAGGTCATCGTGTCAGGCACAGTCGCTCGCGTCACCGAGATCAGCGCCAGGTCCGACACCAGTTTCGAAGACGCCGTGAATGTTGGCCTTGATCGGGCCAACGCGACGCTGCGTAGTGTCAAGTCGGCCTGGATAAAGGAGCAGTCAGTGGATGTGGAGAACGGGACGATCGTTGCCTACCGCGTCAACTTGCTCGTCACCTTCGTCCTCGAGTAGCGGGTCCTTCGGCTCGAGAGGCCGGGCCGATTCGCAACCGAGGCCGATCCGTCGAGGTTCCTCCTGGGACTAACTACTTTTTGAAGGCGTCTTTCCGACCTTCTCCCCGGCGCCTTTGAGGTTGGACTTCGTCTGGTCGTCCTTGCCCTCGTTTTCAGTGCTCTTGTCGCCGGTAACCTTGCCGACCGCTTCTTTGGCCTTACCGCCAAGCTCTTGGCCCTTGTTCTTCGCCTTATCCGTACCGCTCACAGTCTCTGCTCCTACTTAGCGGAAATCGGCCCGTGCGGCCAACGTCCCGGACCTCGTGGGTACCTCGCGAGGCGGTCGTCAAAACGTCAGAAGAGTCTCACTGGCACTTGGTTGGAGGCGTTAGCCGGCCAGCTAGCCGACCCTACCGACCTCGAGTTCAGATGAGGACCACCTCGACGATCCCGACGCCCTGGCCGCCGCCGTCGACGATCTGCTGGCCCGCAAGCCACACTTGGCGTCCCGTCGAGCCGACCGGTGAAATCGGGCAGGAGCCTCACCGCCGGCCGCGAGTAGCGTTGACCTTGCCGCACTTCTGCCACAACGAGCCCGTCAGGAGGGAACATGGGTGACCTCACAGACCTAGCCGACCAAGCCGCCGAAGAACTACTCAAAGCAATACGAGACCAAGCGCGAACGGCCAGTGACCTAAAGTTGCTTCAGCTCGCCCAGGCGTACTCGATGGTCGTTTCGACTGAGGTCAGCACAAGGCTGGCGGACGAAGGCGCAACCGCCATGGCGGAGTATGAGTCGGGGGTCGTAGCGTCAATCTCACCGGAGTTAGCGTCAATCTCACCAGAGTACCCCAAGGGGGTATAGTGAAAGGGTCGCGCCTGGTGCGCGGCCCCATAGTTGTCCTGGCGGCACGGGGACCGAATCCCCTTCCACCCGTTAGGACTTCACCGCGGCATCTGAAACCACTACCGCCAACCCGAACTACTCCGGGCCGGCACGAGCAACACCATTAAGGGCGTCATCAACCAGACCGGCGTCCTGGACGTCGCCTCGAATCGATTCGGCCCGCCACCTAGATCCCACAGGTGGCGGGCCGAACACATGTCAGCGACGGATATTGATGCGGACATCCTCGAAGCGCGTTTCAGTGACGAGCGCGATGTAATCGCGCGCCATGTCCTCGATCTCGCCCGGAAGCGGGCCTGAGTTAGTGACCATCGAGGGCGCGTATGTGGATCATCCACCAGCCGCCATCACGTGTCACTTCGATGTCGTAGGTAGGCACAGCAGCCTCCGCGTGTGACTCCGCACAACGGCGAAGTGAGCGAGACGACACCTCGGCTCTGACCAAAACCTGGGCGTGGGGGGCTTTCGGAGGTCGTGAGAAGCGGGCGAAGAGGCCCCCGCCACTGAAGACAGCACTGGCGGGGGCATCGAATCGGGTGGAGGCTATCGCCCTCGACCCTCGTGTCGTTGCATTGTTTTCAACAACTGGGGGTCTCTGTGGAGGGTCACGCGTCGTCGTGGTGGCGGCTACCGGACTTCGCCAGACCGCGGCTCACCATGTAGCCGATGCTTACAGCACGACGAAGAACCATGCCCGGTCGGCCCGAAAGTAGTCCTCATGTGCGTCAGTAGCACCCACGACAAACGAGGCAATAAGCACGCCGACGACCGCCACGACATAAGCGATGAATTCCGTTGTCTTGAAAGCAGCTTTCGTCTCGCTGCCACGCCGGGGGCCACACGAGCCGGCCGTGTACCCTCGGCACTGTAGGCAGTGGGGGCGTTCGGACGATGGGCCGAAGTGGGATTAGAAGTGGGATTACTGGTGGTCATGTAGTGCTCCTTCTGACGCGGCCGATAGTGTGTCGACCGGTGCTGTGAATAGGGTGAAGGGGTCAGCCTCAACAGGTGGTATGCCCAAATTACTTGGCAGAGACCGTGTTTCGGCCCGTGTGCTGATGCGTTTTGGTAAGCCACGCAGTATGCGCCGGATGGTACGACTCGTCGCACCACCGCTGTTGACTGGCTAAATGATGTCCGGCGTCGAGCTGAGGCTCACGGCATATCGAGAAGCAGGACCGCCCGGATTGAATTGATACCCGTGTCTGGAGCACCAATACCTGGAACGCTACCCGTGAGTAGACCAATCACCTAACCGTGGAGCACTTACGACCTCCGCAGCGGGCATCAATGTGCCGTGTCCTCGTTCGTCAGTGGGAGTCGTCCACTTGCCACGGGCACGTTCATCCGTTCGACGCGGCACTCGTGCGGCTGTACACCGTTGCCGCCGGTCAAGCGATCAGCAACGCCTCGCTCCGCGGCCGCCTCGACATCCGGGGCGGTTTCGCGTCCAGGGGTGACGTTCGGCGTAGCTGGTGTCTTCGCCGCCGCCTTCTTGGCTGGTGTCCTCGCCGCGGCCTTCTTGGCTGGTGTCCTCCCTCCAAACCGCGTCGTTGGTGTTAACGTCAATACCAGATGGGCCCCTGCCCCGCCACCCGCTCCCTGGTGATGGGCCGCGGACATCGAGCTTCCCTATATCCCCTGTGAGACAACGAATTTGGCCGTTGCCGGTACGATCCCGGTACGGCTACGGTACGGCTATGAATCGCCCCCGGTCGCCGGGGTGACGCCGGGTGAGTGCGGCAGCGCGGTGTTAGCTAGCTGAGGCGCGACCGCCGCCGACACGCCGACCCATGCACGAGCGGATGTGCCTTCGACGCTCACGTCCGACGAAGCGGCCGATCAACCAGTACCCGCTGTCCGCCTCGCCACTGAACGACACGAATCTGATGGCCGGTTTGCACGCCGGTGACCGGGTCGACACGAAACCGACCGAACAAGGTGGTGGTATCGAGTCGTTGTGACGCGGCCAGCACCGGCAGGGATTCAACAGTGCCGGCTTCCTTCACGCAGCGCTGCCAAACTACACCCGCGGCGAAGGCCGCAGCAGCCGGATACGGCGGCTCAGTACCGTTCGCGTCCCGGTAACACTGGCTGAACCACTCGCTGTTGGGTCCGTCCGCGGGATCATCTGTCCCGTCGTCGAACCACTGACACGGTCCGTAAAGCCGCTCAACGAGATCACCGATGGCGTGCCGGAGCTCACCGACCCCCGCGGCGACCAATCCAACTGCACGCCAACGGTATTCGCTGTCCCACTGCGCGATGGCGACGTCATCGTCGAAGGAACCGGCCGATAACAGCACATCGCCCGCCGGGACTTGCGCCAGCACGTCTCTCGCCCGGCCTGGCCGAAAAGTGACCGACCGCCGCAGGAGACCGAGTCGCCGCGCCACCACCGCCGCCCCTTCGGCCACCTCGCGGCCGAACCCCGTGTCGACGTGCATTATTACCACCTCCGAGCCCTCACCAAGACCTTCGGCGACAAGGGTTTCGAGCACTGCGGCGAGATAGCGGTAAGCGGGAGACTCCGCGTTGACGACACGCGGATACGCCGGCCGCGCCAGCCGGGCGGTGGCGCCACCGTGGTTCCAGACGACCCCTTTGCTGGCGGCCGCGGCCGCGAGGGCGGGCCCCGAACCGTAGGGCCCGAACACCACGTCGGGCCGGCTAGCTTCGGCGGCCCGTATCGCGGACGCCGCAGAGGGGTAAGCGTCGATGACCTCCAGACTTACTCCGGAACGGTCGGCCCAGAGAGCAAGGGCGCTCGCCCCTGCTTTCCCGAATCTGGCCAGCGGCCCCGACAGTGGGGTAACCAGGACGGCGCGAGCTGTCACGCCCACAACTTAAGCGAGTCGAACAACCGCCCGACTCCCCGGGGAGTACGGATCGTGGCATTCCACTGCGGTTCAACACCGTTGCCGGGGGTGCTGTCGAGACCACGCCCGACACATCTAACCCTTGGCAGATCCGTCGGCCTCGGCCACTGATGCAGCAGAACTTCGAGGCGCTGCGGCAACAGACGAAACACCCGATTCAGACCGGGTGAGGCGCCCGTGTGACGTGGTATTCATCCGTGGGGCGGGCGAGGCTCGAACCCGCGACCAACGGATTACCAAGAGGCCGCTCGCGGCGGCCCGCTGACCAGGCGCGATAGGTAGCTGAATCGCCTGGACACGCACATGGGCCATGTCGCCCGTTTTCATCCAGCTGGTCGTGGGCATTCCTGAGCGCATGGACAAGCTGACCCGAGTTCGGCATGCGCAGCGGCGGATCGTAAAAGTCCAGCGGCGCCTCTGGTTGGCTGAGGTACTGGTATGGCCGACGGTGATCGCCGCCGGGGTGTCGTCGGTCGGCGGCCTGGTGTGGTTACTGCGGCGCCGGTCCGCCGGTGGTCGGCACGAAATGCCGGATACGCCGGGAGCGCACGAAGACGGCGACGTGCACGTCGAGCCCGATGGTCAACTCACCCGCCCCTGAACTTCGACTGGCAACGGGCGGGAAACATCTCCACAGACCTCCGGTTCTGATTCGCGGACGGACGGCGACCAGCCATCGATACTTGACTGCAGACGCTGCATCCCACCGAGGAAATTCGCATGCGATCCAACATCGTGCCTGGCGCCGTCTTCCCCGACTACGAACTCTCCGACCACACCGCGAAACGGCGGAAGCTGTCCGATTTGCAAGGGCAGCATCCGATGATCCTCGCGCTGAGTCACGGATTCTGCCCGAAGGACCGCCGGCAGGCGGAAGGACTCGTGCAACTCCATCGCGAACTCGAAGTCGGCTACTGCAGATTGGTCACGATCAGTACCGACAACATCACCGAGACCAACGAATACCGCACCGGAGTGGGCGCCAACCGGCCGTTCTTGTCCGACGCTGGACGCAAGTGCAGAAGGATCTGGACATTGCGGAGTACACCGATGCCGCGCACAACCCGATGATCCCCACGTGATCGTTCTTGAGCCGGGCCTGGTGATCTACAAGATCTACAACGGCTACTGGTTCTTCGGCCGCCCGACGCTGGAAGAACTTCGCCAGGACATGCGCGAGATTACGCGCCGGTGCCGGCCCGACTGGGACACCACCACGCCCGAGCTTAAGGCGGCGTGGCTGGATGGCTGCAAGGTCATGTTTGATCCGTATGGCAAGACCCACGCCCAGACCATCGGTCAACAGGATTAGCTGGTCACCACGGGCGTCGGCAACGCACGGTGCCCCCAGTCGGACTCGAACCGACACTGGACGGATTTTAAGTCCGCTAATATCTGTTCGCCGGTGTTCGTGAGTGGTCGTTTCTCTCTGTGCCGCAGCATATTTCGTTCGCGAGCGTTCTCCCACGTTCGGGGGTGTTGGGCATGAGTTGTGACACTCTCGTGACAGCGAGACCAGGCGATGGCCAAGCTGCTGAGCAGGATCGCTGACGGCGGGTGATTCAGTACCTATCAGGAGTTGGTCCTTGCTCGCTGGCCGCGTCGGTCCGGAGCGTTATCGTTACCCACATGGCGTAGTTCTTGACCAGGCCGTGTGCGCGGTAACACACGGTGGGATGGGCGTGACGCAGAAGGCGCTCGCCCAAGGGCTGTGACTTCCGATCACGCCGAGGGACTGCAACATTTCGTCCTGCCGATGGACGATCCTCTGCGTGCGGTGAACATTTTGCGTGAAGCCGCTGGGCTGCCACCTCTTTCTGATGACCACGATGACAAGGACGGCTGAGCCCGTGAGGGCCGATTTCGATCGCCGGGAACCACGCTGTCGGATGGCGTACCGGTGTGTGTCGTGCCATACGGGCGCGACCAATTCGAGGTCGCGCGGCGCGTCGAGGTGGCACGGTGCGGCCCTGCTCGCGCACGACGAGGTGCTGCGCTCCTCGATCGAGGCGCACGAGGGCTGGTTGTTCAAGCACACCGGCGATGGGGTATGTGCCGCGTTCGCCTCGCCGAAATTCGCCGTTGACGCCGCTGTCGCTGCGCAGCGCGCGCTGGAGTTGCCGGTGCGGATAGGGCTGGCGACCGGCGAGGCAGAGCAGCTCCAGCAGCAACTCCTCGCTGGAGGCGCGGGAGGGGGCTTCGGTGGCGGTGTGGGCTAGCGGGTTGTGGGTGGCGCGGCGCTGCTTGACCACGGTTTCGTTGGGTTCCCCGCCAGCCAGGATGGTGTCGATGCTGCCCGGCGCCCAGGCCAGCTTGTTCTCCAGCATGGCGTAGGTGCCCGCGCTGGCCTTGACGCACGCCGTGCTCGATGTCGGCCAGCGTGCGCACGGTGAACTGCAGGTTGTCGGCCAAATCGGTGCGGTTGCGGTAGCCCAGTGCCACGCGCCGGCGCCGAAGTCAATATCCGACCACCGCAGCCCGGCGATCTCGCCCAGCCGCAGGCCGCTCAGCGCCAGATACCACAGGTGCCCGCTACGGTCCTTGTCGGCGGCGCGCAGCACGCGGCGAATCTCGTCGGGCGTGTAGGTCGCCATCTCCCGGCGCACACGCGGAACCTTCTTCATCGACTTCACGCGGCCACGTTGTGCGAAAGTTCCCGGCGCTCAACGCCGTAGGCAAGCATCATGCGCCAAGCATCGACGGCCTTGTTCAGCGAGCGGGCCGAGCACGCCCGCCGGGACTTACCCTTCGTCTTCGTCGTGCCGCCCTCGCGGAGCGCGATCAGCAGCTTGTCGTATCCGATCTGGTGGCGTAGGTGGTCATGGTGGGTCCGACGAGGCCGAGCAGGCGACAACTTCCACGCACCTGACCGGTGATGCGGTATACGCGGCGGCTATTCGGGCGACGGTGAAAGCCCTGCGAACAGTGTTCGGCACACATCGCAAGGGTCGATAATCCCGGTATGGCAATTGTCGCAGCGGTGATTGTCATCGTCACGCTGGTGGCGATGACCACCGGGAGGGTGCCGGCCGTGTTGGCGCTCATCTGTGCATTGGTGGTGGCCGGACTGATCAAAATCGCCACCCCCGCAGAGCTTTTCGCCGGGTTGAGCAATGCAGGCGTAATCACGATCGCCGCGATGCTGGTAATCGCCAAAGGCGTTCTGCAGACGGGGGTTGTGTCGCGGGTGACCTATCGTTTGCTGGCCGGCGTAACTACCCCTGGCCAGGCGTTACGCCGGCTCATCCCGCCGGTCGGATTCGTCTCCGCGCTGATCAACACCACGCCCATTGTGGCGATGCTCATTCCCGCCGCCCACGAACTCGAGCAGCATTCCGGGTCCCGGCGCGTGGGGTGCTGCTGCCCATCGCCCACGCCACCACGCTGGCCGGGTCGGCAACGCTCATCGGCACCAGTTCCAACCTGCTGATCGCCGGCCTTGCCGCGCCGCACGGGGTGGAGCTGACGATGTTCTCGTTCGTCCCAATCGCAGTTCCGGTGGCCCTCGTCGGCTGGGCGGTGCTGCTCGTCACCGCGCCGCTAATGCTGCGCGGCCGAACCGACGTACCCGAACGTGATCTGTCGTGGCGAGCGGAGATCCCACTCTCGGCGAACGCCAACGCCGTCGGCGGAACCGCAGCAGCGTTGGGCATCGGCACCACGCCCGACTTCGAACTGCTGGACGTCCGGCGATCGGGCAAAAAGGTCGGCGCCGACACCGTCCTGGACAACGCCGATGTCTTGATGTACCGGGCCACCGAGGCCGGGGTGCGGATGCTGTGGGCCAGCCCGCGGTTCGGGCTGTCTCCACAGGCTCTGTATCTGGTGTCCATCTCCACCGACGAAGAAGCGACGGTTCGCGACCTGGAGGAGGCGAAGACATTCAGGTAATCGCCGCGCAGACCACCAAACGTCTCAAGAAAACCCCCGCCACGCCCGGTGAGTTGTGCCTTGTGACGGCCAGCTCGACCGATGCCCTGACCGACCATCAGATGGTCGGGCTGTGGCAGAAGGTGGCCGGCAAGGCCCCGCAAACCGGGAAGACGTGGATCGCGCTGTCCATCCTGGCTGCGGTCATCCTCGCGGGTTCCTTGGGTCTGGTCCCGATCGAACTCATTGCCGTCACCGGAGCCACCCTCATGGTGATCACCCGTGTACTGACGCCGCGGTCGGCGGTGCGCGCCCTGAATTGGAACATCCTGGCAATCATCGCCGGCTCGGTCGGTCTGGGGACGATCGTCGTGGAAAGCGGTCTCGGCGCCTACATCTCCGGCGCAATCCTGGATCTGTCGGGCGGGAGCACCGCACTAGTAGTACTAGAGATCGCGGTCGTTACCACCCTGCTGACCAATGTCATCACCAACGCCGCGGCGGCCGCCATTCTGACCCCGGTCACCCTGGCGATCGCCGCAAGCACCGGTCTGAATCCGGTGCTGCTACTCACGCTGCTCGGCACGTGCATCTCGTTTACGTTCCTCAACCCGTTCAGCCATCAGACGAACCTGATGGTGATGCAGCCTGGTGGGTACTCGTCGGGCACTTTCTTTCGCTTCGGCGTCGCGCTCACCCTCGTTTCCCTGGTAGCGGTCTTCGGCGTCGCCTGGACTCTGCTCTCGAGGTAGCCCAACGGCACTCCCGTCCTGGGAGTGCTGGTAGCGCAGCGCCGCGCCAACCGTCTTGTGACCATCTTCCCCCGCGACCATGGACGACGGCTGGCACGACTGTTGCCGCAAGGCCGATTCGAGCTGATCACCCACAGTCGCACCTTCATCCCGGAAGACCAGCCCGACCTCCTGGTCACCGCGATCGAGGACTTCCTTGCCGCACACCCAACGGGAACGGAGTAAGGGCTGGGCAACACCTCTCGGCCGCCGGTCGGCTGCGAGCGATCAAGTGCGCCGAGATGCTCGCGATCGACGTGTTCCGGCGGGCCGCTGGCTGTGCTGCTGATCGCGCAGGCGTGGCAGCGTGCGGCGGCGGCATCCTAGGAACATCTCTACGTCGGCCCGTCATCGTGCTTGGGCGGTGGGCCGAACCGTTTTCTGTGCTCAACCTTGTTGGCCAGTGGCCTGAAATATCACTCGGCGCGCAATTTCGACGGCGTGGTCTGCGAAACGTTCGTAGTAGCGTCCGAGCAGTGTCACGTCGACCGCGGCGGCGGCGCTATGCTTCCAATCCTGATTCATCAGCATTGTGAATAGATGGCGGTGCAAGTCGTCCATGGAGTCGTCGTCGTCATCGAGTTCTGCGGCCTTGGACGGATCACCTGAAAGCACAACGTCTCTGGCATCGTTACCTATGTCGACCGCGATGCGCCCCATCTCGGCGAAGTAGCCGTTGACATCTTCGGGCACAGCGTGGTCCGGGTGGCGTCGCCTTGCCATCTTGGCGACATGCCGAGCGAGCGCATGCATCCGGTGAACATCGGCGACGTTCGGCGGGGAGGGGAGGGGGGGCGCTAGCAGCGGGTGCCATGCCCTGGGCCTCGGATTGCGGCAGGTGAAAAACTGGCTGTGAGCGGCAGCTACGGGCCATCGCCCGGAGCTGGCGGATCGTGGGCACGACAAAATATGCCGCCACAAACTGCTCGGTCAGTAGCCTCACGAGGACATCCCGGTCGGTCAACCGGGTCCACGACGAGGCCGTTCACTATGGCGAGGTGCGCATTCGCCGCACGAACGCCTACCCGGCCGCCTTCAATCCCTTGTAGATGATCGCCGCCAGGGAGTTGCTCTGTGCCTGCTGTTGCAGCGTCTCACTTTCCTACTGGCCGATCGACTTACGCCTACCCCCGTCCACAACGGGACGGTCGAACCACCGAATTTGTTGCTGAATCGTGGGACATGCAACCAAACGATAGCGAGAATTAAACCCGTGACCCTTGAACTGTTTTTGTTGTTCATCGTGGTGGTCACCGCGCTTGCCTTCGATTTCACTAACGGTTTCCACGACACCGGCAACGCAATGGCCAGCTCTATCGCCACCGGCGCGCTCAAGCCGAAGGCCGCGGTGGCGCTGTCGGCGTCGCTGAACCTGGTGGGGGCGTTCCTGTCCATCGCGGTCGCCGCCACCATCGCCAAGGGTCTGGTCGACGCCCACCTGGTGACGCTGGAGCTGGTGTTCGCCGGCCTCGTCGGCGGCATCGTCTGGAATCTGCTGACCTGGCTGCTCGGTCTCCCGTCCAGCTCGTCGCACGCGCTGATCGGCGGCATCGTCGGCGCGATGATCGCCGCGGTCGGCGGGCACGGGGTGATCTGGCACGGACTGGTCTCCAAGGTCATCCTGCCGGCGTTGCTGGCGCCGACGATCGCCCTGATAGTCGCCACAGTGGGCGCCTGGCTGGTTTACCGCGTCACCCGCCGGGTGCCCGAAAAGCGCAAGCTGCAGAGCTTCCGCTACGGTCAGCTCGGCTCGGCGTCGCTGATCTCGCTGGCGCACGGCACCAACGACGCGCAGAAGACGATGGGCGTCATCTTCTTGGCGCTGATCTCCTACGGCGCGGCCAGCAGCACGGACACCATGCCGCCGCTGTGGGTGATCGTGTCGTGCGCGGTGGCGATCGCGGCGGGCACCTACCTCGGCGGCTGGCGGGTGATCCGCACGATGAGCAAGGGCCTGGTCGAGATCGAGTCACCGCAGGGCATGGCGGCGGATACGTCGTCGGCGACGATCATCTTGCTGTCCAGCCATTTCGGCTACGCGCTGTCCACCACCCACGTCGCGACCGGCTCGATCCTGGGCAGCGGGGTCGGCAAGCCCGGCGCTGAGGTGCGCTGGGCCGTCACGGGCCGGATGGTCACCGCGTGGCTGATCACGCTGCCCTCTGCCGGGATCGTCGGCGCGACTACCTACTACCTAGTCCACGGCATCGGTGGCTACGCCGGTGCGGCGATCGGCTTCGGGCTGCTGATCGCCGTCGCGACCGGGATCTGGCTGAAGTCGCGTCAGACGCCGATCACCCACAAGAACGTCACCCACGAGTGGCAAGGCCACCTGACCGCAGGTATCGAAAACCCTCAGCAACAGGATTCCGCGTCGGCCGAGCCGATCGCCGAGCCGGTTCGGGAGGTCACCCCGTGAGTGCCTGGTTCAACTCCGCCGCGGCGATCAAGATCCTCGTCTTCGGGCTGGTGGTCGGTGCCGGGCTGCCGACGCTGTTCGCGATGGGTGTGCGCATCAACGCCGAAGGGGCCGGGGTGGCACGCCACGGCGATGCGGTCGCGCAGCACGACGAAGTGGTTGTCCAGGGTGTTGGCGGTGGCCGTGATGGATGAAGGCCGGGTGCTGTCGTCGCCTGACTTCATCGGTGGCGCCGCCGCTGGATCATGTCCAGCAGCACCCAAGTGACGGCGGCGTCACACCTTGATGCAGCTGCTGGACCTGGCCATTCCT
>CAVXVJ010000009.1:0-153458 GCA_963765155.1 uncultured Actinomycetota bacterium | reverse complement strand
GACAGCCTGCTGCAGCGCAATCCACGACCGCCACAGGCCGCGATCGATGCCAAGGCCGCCGAGCTCGATCTCGACAAGCCGATTCCGGTCCGCTACGTCCGGTGGGCGTCCGGCGCTGTGCGCGGGGACTTCGGTACCACGGTGACCGGGCAGCCTGTGACCGACGAGCTGGGGCGCCGCATTGGTGTCAGCCTGCGGTTAGTAGTGATCGGCTCGGTGCTGGGCACCGCGATCGGTGTTGTCGTGGGCGCGTGGGGCGCGATCCGCCAGTATCGGCTGTCCGATCGGGTCATCACCATCCTGGCGCTGTTGGTGATCAGCACACCGACGTTCGTCATCGCAAACCTGCTGATTCTCGCTGCGCTGCGGGTGAATTCGATCCTCGGGGTGCAGCTGTTCGAGTACACCGGGGAGACGTCGCCGGACGCCATCGGGGGGGCGTGGAGCCAGTTCGTCGACCGGCTGCAGCACCTGGTCCTGCCGACCTTCACGCTCGCGCTGACCGCGATCGCCGGCTTCAGCCGCTTTCAGCGCAACGCGATGCTGGACGTGCTCGGCCAGGACTTCATCCGGACCGCCCGCGCCAAGGGTCTGACCCGACGCCAGGCGCTGTTCAAACACGGCCTGCGCACGGCGCTCATCCCGATGGCCACGCTTTTCGCGTACGGCGTCAGCGGGCTGGTCACCGGCGCTGTGTTCACCGAGAAGATCTTCGGCTGGCACGGCATGGGTGAATGGGTGGTGCAGGGCGTCGCCACTCAGGACACCAACATCATCGCCGCCGTCACCGTGTTCTCCGGCGCGACGGTACTGCTTGGAGGACTGCTCTCCGACATCATCTACGCCGCGCTCGACCCGAGGGTGCGTGTGTCGTGACCGAGCCCGTCACCACAGAAACCGCGACGACCGCCAAGGCCGGCGTGGATGTCGCCCGGTTCGCGTCCCGCCGCACCTTGGTGCTGCGCCGGTTCCTGCGCAACAAACCAGCCGTAGCTTCGTTGGCGCTGCTCGCGCTGATGTTCATCGGCTGCTACGCCCTGCCGCCGCTACTGCCCTACTCCTACACCGACCTCGATTACTACGCGCTCCAGCAGCCGCCGAGCACCGACCATTGGTTCGGAACCAACGCGCTCGGCCAGGACCTGCTGGCTCAGACCCTGCGCGGAATGCAGAAGTCGATGCTCATCGGGGTCTGCGTGGCGTTCATTTCGACACTCATTGCCGCCACCGCGGGATCGATAGCCGGATACTTCGGCGGCGTGCGGGACCGCACGTTGATGTGGATCGTCGACCTGCTGCTGGTGGTGCCGAGCCTGATCCTGATCATGATCGTCACGCCGCGCTTGGGGCAGGGCGCGCGCGTTTTCTGGTTGATCGTGCTGTTCTCGTTGTTCAGCTGGATGATCAGCTCGCGCATCGTGCGCGGCATGACGATGAGCCTGCGAGTGCGCGAATTCGTAGTGGCGGCACGGTATATGGGCGTGAGCAACTGGCGCATCATCGTTCGACACATCGTCCCGAACGTCGCGTCGATCCTGATCATCGACACCGCGCTCAACGTCGCCGTGGCCATCCTGGGTGAAACTGGCTTGAGCTTCCTGGGATTCGGTATCCAGCCGCCCGACGTGTCGCTGGGCACGCTGATCGCCGACGGCACCAAGTCGGCGACGACGTTTCCGTGGCTGTTCTTGATCCCGGCAGGTGTGCTGGTGCTGATTGCCTTGTGCGCCAACCTGACCGGTGACGGGTTGCGCGACGCACTTGACCCCGGCAGTCGCGCGCTGCGGCGGAGGCATCGCAAGTGAGCCTGCTCGAAGTGACGGACCTCAGCGTCGCCTTCCCGACAGACACCGAGCGGGTCGCTGCGGTGCGCGGAATGAACTTCCACGTCGACCCCGGCGAAGTCGTCGCACTCGTTGGTGAATCGGGCGCGGGAAAGTCCGCAAGCGCGATGGCCGTCGTCGGCCTGCTACCGGAATACGCCGAAGTTTCGGGCTCAATCCGGCTGCACGGCAACGAGTTACTCGGCCTGGCCGATGAGCAGATGTCACGGATCCGCGGCAAGGAGATCGGCACGGTCTTCCAGGACCCGATGTCGGCGCTCACGCCCGTCTACACCGTCGGCGACCAGATCGCCGAGGCACTGCGGGTACACCACCGCGACATCAACAGACGGGCTGCCCGGACAAGGGCCATCGAACTACTCGAACTGGTCGGCATCGCCCAGCCGGAGCGCCGGGCCCGATCCTTCCCACACGAACTGTCCGGCGGTGAGCGTCAGCGAGTCGTCATCGCGATCGCCATCTCCAACGATCCCGACCTGCTGATCTGCGATGAGCCCACCACCGCACTGGATGTGACGGTGCAAGCGCAGATTCTCGAAGTGCTCAAGACCGCGCGAGACGTCACGGGCGCAGGCGTGCTGATCATCACCCACGACCTGGGGGTGGTCGCCGAGTTCGCCAATCGCGCACTGGTGATGTACGCGGGCCGCGCCGTCGAGGTGGCCGATGTGGACGTGCTGTACCGCGATCGACGCATGCCGTACACCGTCGGGCTGCTCGGCTCGGTGCCGCGGCTGGACGCCGCGCAGGGCGCACGCCTGGTTCCGATCCCCGGCGCGCCGCCGTCGCTGGCTGCCCTGCCGTCCGGGTGTCCGTTCGCGCCGCGCTGCCCGCTCGCCATCGACAAGTGCCGCGATGCCGAACCCGAGCTGATCACCATCGGGCCCGACCACGCGGCGGCTTGCATCCGCACGGAGCACGTCACCGGGCGCAGCGCGGCCGACATATATGGCGTTTCCACCGAACCGCCAGTCGAGCCGACCGGCGACGCGCCGGTGGTGCTGCGGGTGCGCGATCTGGTCAAGACCTACAAGCTGACTAAGGGCGTAGTGTTTCGCCGCGCGGTCGGCGAGGTGCGCGCGGCCGACGGTATCAGTTTCGAGCTGCAGCAAGGCCGCACGCTAGGCCTCGTCGGCGAATCGGGATCCGGCAAGTCCACGACGTTGCATCAGATCTTGGATTTGGCTGCCCCGCAGGGCGGTTCGATCGAGGTGCTTGGCTCCGACGTCGCGACTCTGGACCGGCGTGGCCGACGCGCACTGCGGGGCGATCTGCAGGTGGTGTTCCAGGACCCGGTAGCATCGCTGGATCCGCGGCTCCCCATCTTCGATGTACTCGCGGAACCGTTACAGGCCAATGGGTTTGACAAGAGCCGCATCGACGAGCGCGTCTCCGAGTTGCTGGGCACTGTGGGGCTGCGCCGCGAGGACGCCAGCCGCTATCCGGCCGAGTTCTCCGGCGGGCAGAAGCAGCGCATTGGCATCGCCCGGGCGCTGGCCCTGCAGCCGAAGATCCTTGCGCTCGACGAGCCGCTCTCGGCGCTCGACGTGTCGATCCAGGCCGGCATCATCAACTTGCTGCTCGACTTGCAGCACCGGTTCGGCCTGTCGTACCTATTCGTGTCGCACGACCTGTCGGTGGTCAAGCACCTCGCCCACCGCGTGGCGGTGATGTACAAGGGCAAGATCGTCGAACAGGGCGACGGTGACCAGGTGTTCACCAACCCGCAGCACGACTACACCCGGCGATTGCTTGAAGCAGTGCCGCAACCAGACCCCTGATCGCAGTTAAAGTCGCTGGCATGGAGATCCGACGCTTCGCTGCGGCAATATTCGTTGTCGCGCTGACCTTGACAAGTTGCTCCAGTGGGGACCCGGAGGCCCCAGCGGCCGGCGGCGAGGCGGAAGTCGGGAACACCAGCGATATCAACCCGCAGGACCCTGCGACGCTGCAAAAGGGCGGTAACCTCCGGCTGGCGCTGACCGAGTTCCCGTCGAACTTCAATTCGCTGCACATCGACGGCAACGTGGCCGACGCGGGCGCCATGCTGCGGGCGACGTTGCCGCGCGCGTTCTGGGTCGGATCGGACGGCTCGACGACGGTCAACACCGATTTCTTCACCAGCGTCGAGTTGACGAACACCGACCCGCAAGAAGTCACCTACACCATCAACCCCAAGGCGGTGTGGAGCGACGGAACGCCAATCACATGGGAAGACATCGACTCTCAGATCAGGGCAACCAGCGGCAAGGACAAGGCCTTCGCCATCGCCAGCACGAATGGCAGCGATCGGGTCGCTTCCGTGCGGCGCGGTGTGGACGATCGCCAGGCGATCATGACGTTCGCCGAACCCTTCTCGGAGTGGCGGGGCATGTTCGCCGGAAACACCATGCTGCTGCCCAAGACCATGACCGCGAACCCCGAGGTGTTCAACAAGGGACAACTCAATGGCCCCGGCCCCTCCGCCGGACCGTTCATGATCTCGGCGCTCGACCGCACGGCCCAACGCATCACGTTGACCCGCAACCCGAAATGGTGGGGTACCCCGCCGCTGCTCGACAGCATCACCTATTTGGTTCTGGACGAAGCGGCCCTTATCCCGGCACTGCAGAACAACACCATCGACGCCACCGGCGTGCCTTCGCTCGACGACTTGACGATCGCGCGCAACACCCCGGGGATCTCGATTCGGCGCGCTCCCAGTGCCAGCTGGTACCACATGACTTTCAACGGCGCGCCCGGCTCGATCCTCGCGGACAAGGCGCTGCGGCTGGCGATCTCAAAGGGCATCGACAGGCAGGGCATCGCCAACATCAGCCAGCGCGGGCTCGCCGACAACCCGGTGCCGCTCAACAACCACATCTACGTCGCCGGCCAGGAGGGCTACCAGGACAACAGTGCCGTCGTCGCCTTCGACCAGGAGAAGGCAAGCAGGAACTCGACGCACTGGGCTGGCGCCTCAACGGGCAATTCCGCGAAAAGGACGGCCGCCAATTGGTGATCCGCGACGTGCTCGCCGAGGCACAAACCACACGACAGGTCGCCCAGATCGCACAGAACAATCTCGCGCAGATCGGCGTCAAACTCGAACTCGACGTGAAGTCGGGCGGAGGCTTCTTCACCAACTACATCAGCGTCGGAGACTTCGACATCGCTCAGTTCTCCTGGGTCGGCGACGCATTCTCGCTGTGCTGCCTGAATCAGATGTACACCACCGGCGCAGACAGCAACTACGGCAAGATCAGCAGTCCGGAGATCGACAAGTTGGCCGCAGAAACCATGGGCGAACTGGACCCCGCGAAGGCGCGCGAATTGGCCAACGAAGTCGACAAGCTGATCTGGGCCGAAGGCCACAGCCTGCCGTTGTTCCAGTCGGCGGGCAACGTCGCCGTGCGCAGCAATCTGGCGAACTTCGGCCCGGCCGGAATCGGCGATCTGAACGTCACCAAGATCGGCTTCATGAAGCCGTAACCCGTTGCACGGCACGCGGAATCGCGGCCGGCAGCGCGGATTCGACAGCGGCGGCCGCGGCGACTCCCCACACCAGCAGCCGGACCCCGCGGCCACCCGGCGTCGCGTCGAGTGCGGCGGCGCGTGCAGGCAGACCGTCGCTGGTGCCGTCATATAGGGCCTTGACGATGTCCAGCACGGCGCGCTCACGTAGGTCGATGGCGCTGTGGCCCGCGGTCGCGAGGTTGACCAGTACCGCACCCGGGATCAGTGATGTGATCCGGTGGGCCACCTGCGGCGGGGTGATGAGATCGCGGCCGCCGGAGATGACGACCGTCGGCCAGGTGAAGTTCGGCATCGCGGCGACCAGGTCGTAGGGTTCGGCCTCGAACTCCATTGTGGCGGTGGCGGACTCGCGGTAGGCAACGGCGGGATCGAGCGGCTTGCCGTCGGGAACCGCGGCGAAGTTGAGTTCGCGATACCCGATCCGCCCGACCAGGTCGGGCTCGTGGTGGTACGGCGCGTTGCGGTCGAAGACAAACCGGGCGGCCTGGCCCAGCGCCGACCACAACCACCGTCGCCGGGCCAGCAGCAGATCGAGCTGACGGTGCAGCACCGCGGGCCCGGCGAAGCCGTAGACCGCCGCGGCGAGCTGGGTGGCCGCCGGGGTCAACACGTCGTCGTCGACCAGCTGCCGGATCTTGGGCGCCAAGGCCGCGGTGTCGGGGTCGTCGCCGTCCCACAGCAGCCGGCGTGTCTCCTCGCGGACCGCGTCGATGTCGTTCGCCGACAACACCGGCGAGTCGAGAACCATCGCGTGCACCCGATCGCGGTGTCGCACACCGAAACCGGCGGCGAGATAGCTGCCGTATGAGGTGCCGTAGATGACGGCCTTGTCCACCTTGGCGTCGTCGAGGACGGCGGCCACGTCGTCGACGACCTGGTCGATGTTCAGCGCCTCCGCAGGCAGGTCCTGGCCGTTGTCGTCGTGCCGGGACATCCCGACGCCGCGATGCTCGACCATGATCACGTCGAGGCCGTCGGCCGCGGCACGCCGCCGAAAGCCCCGGTAGAGCGCCACCGACGCGGCACCGGGACCGCCAGGGATGACCACGAGCGGATGTGCCGATTTGCGTCCGGTGCGGACGAAATAGACGTCGAACCCGTCCTCACCACCGGGCGTCACGGGCCGGCGGACCGGGCGCACGCCGGGCAACGCGGCCAGCTTGTCGTGCGCCCGGCGACGCTTGGCGTTCATCGTCATCAACGCTCATTCTGCCTGCGAAAGCAGGTTGGCGACGGTTTCGTCAGCGTTAGAGTCACGGGACAATGCAACTGGAATTGTTCTTCGAGCGGGCAACGCAGACGTTTGAAGTACTGGGCGTTTCGTCGATGGTAGTGGGATTTGTATTCGCATTCGCCCTGGCCGTAGTGACGTGGAGGCGCACCCGTAACGGTGGTCGTGCCTTCAAGACGTTGCGAGATTCGCTGGGCGGGGCGATTCTGCTCGGCCTGGAATTGCTCGTCGCCGCCGATATCGTCAAGACCGTCACGTCCACGCCCTCGCTGACCGATGCGGCCGTTCTAGGGATGATTGTGCTGATTCGGACGGTGCTGAGCATCACCATCGAGATCGAGGTCGACGGTGTCGCGCCATGGAGGAAGGCGCTGACGACCGGGCCGCAGGTACTTGCACGGGCTGCGCGCGAATCATCCCGGGATCCCGACACCAGCCCATAGGGCGACATGAATCCACCCGCGCCCGCCAACAGGTACTTCGAGCCGACTCTACGTAGCGGCAAGCTGACCTGCTGTCACGACGTCGCGCACCAGCGGTACGCCTGGCCGGTAGGCCAGATGGATGTAACTGGGCGCATCGAGACGCACAAAGTCCGCCCGCTTTCCCGGGGCAAGGACTCCGATATCGTCGCGGCGCAGCGCGGCGGCGCCGCCGGCGGTCGCCGACCAAAGCGCTTCTGCCGGTGTGAACTTCATGTCCCTGACCGCTACGGCGATGCAGAACGGCATGTTGGTGGTGAACGAACTGCCGGGGTTGCAGTCGGTGGCGAGCGCAACGGTCACACCGGCATCGATCATCCGGCGAGCGTCGGGCCATCGCGCACGCGTGGAGAACTCCGCGCCCGGCAGTAGCGTCGCCACCGTGGTGCCCGACGCCAGCGCCTCGATGTCCTCATCGGTCGCATGGGTGCAGTGGTCGACCGACGCGGCGCCGAGCTCCACCGCGAGTTGAATGCCCGCGCCGGGCCCGAGCTGCCCTGCGTGCACGCGGGCCTGGAGCCCGGCGGCAAGTCCTGCGGTGAGAATGACGCGCGTTTCGTCGACGTCGAACGCGCCCCGGTCGCAGAACACATCGATCCACCGCGCGAGTGGACCGCAGGCGTCCAGCATCGGGCCCTTCACCAGGTCGACATAACCCTCGCGATCGTCGCGGAACTCGGCGGGCACCACATGCGCGCCCAGAAACGTTGTCTCGCTGGTAAATCGGCGTGCCACCGCCAGGCAACGTGCTTCGTCGTCGACGGTCAGCCCGTATCCGCTCTTCGTCTCGAACGTCGTCACACCCGCCCGCAGCAGTTCACAGGCAAGTCTGTTCACCCCGGCGACCAATGTTGTGTCGTCGGCAGCGCGGGTGGCCGCCACGGTGGTTGCGATTCCACCCGCCGCATAGGGCTGGCCGCTCATCCGGGCGGCGAACTCGGCCGAACGCTCGCCGGCGAACACCAGATGAGCATGGCTGTCGACGAAGCCGGGGATGACGCCGGCACCGCCCCAGTCGGTACGGTCGTCGGCGGCCGGCGCTTCACGCGAACGGCCCACCCATTCGATCGTGTCACCGGCGACGAGGATTGCGCCGTCCTCGATGACGCCCAGTAGGCTGCCGTCGCCCTGGGCCGGGTCGTTGGTGACCAGCTCGGCAATGCCGGCATACAGCGTGCTCACGACTGCAACGCCTCCCGCGGAACATCCATGAGCTCGGCAATAGCGGATGACAACTCGGCTGCGACGTCAATGCGTATGTGGCTCCGTTCCGCCACCACCACCTGGCCGTCGATCACCACATCGGTGACGTCAGCGGCAGACGCTGCGAATACGACGGTTTCCGCGGTCGGTTCGCCGCCGGCCGTTCGCACCGAGTTCAGATCCACCGCAACGAAATCCGCGCGCTGATCTACTCGCAGTTGTCCCGCGTCCGTCCAACCGAGCGCCTGCTGGCCGTCCTCGGTCGCCGCGTGCAGCAGACGTGACGCCGAGATGACACCGCGCGCTTGGCGCGCCAGGCGCTCGTCGAGTTCGACCGCCCGTGCCTCCTCGAACAAGTCGATCACGGCGTGACTGTCGGAGCCCAGGCTGAACAACCCGCTGGCGTCGAGCAGGGCGGGCGCCGGGCCGATGCCGTCGCCGAGATCGCGTTCGGTGGTCGGGCAGAAGCACACACCGGTCGCCGTCTCGTCCAGGTCAGCGATGTCCTGGCCGGTCAGATGCGTGGCGTGGACGGCGGTGGTCCGTGGCCCGAGTGCACCCGCGTCGCGCAGTACCGCGGTCGGCGTGCGCCCGTAGACCGCCATGCACTGATCAATTTCGGCCTTCTGCTCCGACGAATGAACGTGCAGCGGGCTCTGATTCGCTTCGGACCATTCCACCACCGCAGGTATGTGCTCGACGGGCACTCCTCGCACAGAATGCAGCGCCGCGGCGACTCGCACGTCTGGCCGCTGGATCTGCCGGTGCAACGTCTCGACGCGCTCCGCCCACTGGCCTCCGCTGCCGTCGCCGAAACGCAGTTGGGGTCCCTCTTGAAGGGGCGACCCGTCGGGAGCCGAACTGAGATAGCACGTGTCGAGCAGGGTCAGTCGCACACCCGCATCGGCAGCGGCTTCGATCAGGGCGTGGCCCATCGCATTCGGATCGGCATACCGTCGGCCGCCGACGTCGTGGTGCAGGTAGTGAAACTCACCGACCGAGGTGATGCCCGCGAGTGCCATCTCGGCATACACACCGCGCGCCAGCGCAAGGTACCGGTCGGGGTCAAGTCGGTTCGCGGCCCGGTACATCAGGTCGCGCCAGGTCCAGAACGACCCCCTGTCGCGCTGGGTACGCGCACGCAAAGCTCGATGGAACGCGTGCGAGTGGGCGTTGGCCATGCCGGGTATCACCAGGCGGTGCAAGCGGTTCGATGCAGGTTCCGGTTCGGTGTTGGAGCGTATCGACGCAATTCGTCCCTCGTCCACGGTGATCAGCACCCCGGCATCGACGGTGTCGCCGCCGAGCCATGCGTACTCACACCACCACGTCGCGGTCACGGGGATATCCAGTCGGCCATGACGTCGGCGAGCGCGGTTGCGCCAACGTTGCAGTCGGCCATCTCGGCGTGTTCTGCGGGCGAGTGAGAGACGCCAGTCGGGTTGCGCACGAACAGCATTGCGGTCGGCACCCGGGCGGACAGGATGCCCGCATCGTGTCCCGCCGCGGTGGGAAGCATCGGGATGTCACCGAGCTTGCCGAGCGCCTTTGTCAGTCGCGCGCGGGGCCCTTCCGGGAATTCGACGATCGGGGTGATCGATTCGGCGACGACCTCGAGGGCGATGGAATCGGATTCCGCATGGCGCTGCGCGTCAGTCGAGATGCTATCCACCAGCGAGGTCAGCGTCGCCTCGTCGGGCGCTCTGGCATCCAGCCATGCGCGAATCTCGGAGGGAATCGCGTTGGCCCCGTTAGGTGAGACGATGATCTTGCCGAACGTTGCCACGGCGTCGTGCGCGGCGGCGGCGGCCCGCGCGGAGTGCACCGCCGACGCGAAGGCGAGCATCGGGTCGCGGCGATCGACGAGACGCGTCGAGCCCGCATGATTGGCCTCGCCGCCGAACGTGAATTCCCACCGGCCGTGCGGCCAGATCGACGATGCGACGGCCAGCGGAGCGTTCAGTGGGCCCAGCGCACGGCCCTGCTCCACATGCAGCTCGACGAACACACCGACACGGTCAACCAGGTGCGCGTCTTCGCCGAGTTGTCCGGGATCGCGGCCAACCCGGACAAGCGCCTCGGCCAACGTGATTCCGTCGCCGTCGCGCAGGCCGCGCGCCCGGTCCGGGCTGAGGGCACCGGTCGACAGTTGCGACCCGACACACGCGACGCCGAACCGCGCCCCCTCCTCGTCCGAAAATGCCACTACCGCAACCGGAATAGCCGGCTCGACGTTGCGCTCCCTCAGCATGTCGATCGCCGCGAACGCCGACACCACGCCGAGCGGCCCGTCGAAAGCACCTCCATCGGGTACGGAGTCCAGATGTGAACCCGTCACAAACGCGTCGTGCGGATCTCCGCTCCACCGCGGCGGCATCCACCACGCCCACATGTTGCCGTTGCGGTCGACCTCGACGTCCATACCACGACGGTCCGCACAGTCGACGAACCATTCGCGCAACGTCAGGTCGGCGTCGGTCCAGGCGAACCGCCGATACCCGCCCGTGCCGGCGTCCCGGCCGACATCGAGAATTGTCGGCCACAGCGTGTCGAACGCCGTCATCCGTTCTCCCACATCGGGATGCGAACTCCGCGCTCCCTCGCCACTTCCGCGGCGTGCTCGTATCCGGCGTCGACATGTCTGATGACACCCATACCCGGGTCGTTGACGAGCACCCTCGAAAGCTTTTGCGCGGCAAGCTCGGTACCGTCGGCGACGCACACCTGGCCCGCATGGATGGAGCGGCCCATGCCCACTCCGCCGCCGTGATGGATGGAGACCCATGACGCACCCGACGCCGTGTTCACGAGCGCGTTGAGTAGCGGCCAGTCGGCAATGGCGTCGGATCCGTCCAGCATGGACTCGGTCTCGCGGTAGGGCGAGGCGACCGAGCCCGAGTCGAGGTGGTCCCGGCCGATCACGATGGGAGCGGACAGTTCGCCGGACGCGACCATCTCGTTGAACTTCAGCCCGGCGCGGTGCCGCTCGCCGTATCCGAGCCAGCAGATGCGGGCGGGCAGCCCTTCGAACGCCACCTTCTCGCCGGCCATGGTGATCCAGCGGCGCAGATGGGCATTGTCGGGGAACAACTCCAGAATGGCCTTGTCCGTCGCGGCGATATCGCTGGGATCTCCCGACAGCGCAACCCATCGGAAGGGTCCGAGCCCCTCCTCGAACTGGGGACGGATGTACGCGGGAACGAAGCCAGGGAACGCGAACGCACGGTCATACCCCCCCTTGCGGGCCTCGTCCCGGATCGAATTGCCGTAGTCGAACACCTCCGCGCCACGATCTGAGAAACCGACCATGGCCTTGACATGTTTGGCCATCGAAAGCTGGGCCTGCTCGGTGAAATAGACCGGGTCCTTCTCGGCCATCTTCTTCATGTCTTCGAATTCGATGCCCAGCGGGAGGTAGGACAGGGGGTCGTGCGCCGAGGTCTGGTCCGTGACGACGTCGATCGGAGCGTCCCGCTCGAGAAGTTCCGGAAAGACCTCCGCGGCATTGCCGACCAGCCCGATCGACAACGGCCGCTTGGCATCACGAGCTTCGGTCGCCATCTTCAGCGCATCGTCGAGACTGTCGGCCTTGGTGTCCAGGTAGCGGTGGGCGATGCGCCTGTCGATCCGGCTGGCATCGCAGTCGACGCAGATCGCCACGCCCTCGTTCATGGTGACGGCCAGCGGCTGGGCACCGCCCATTCCACCCAGGCCTGCGGTGAGCGTGATCGTCCCGGCCAGGGTGCCGCCGAACCTCTTTCGTGCGACGGCGCCGAAGGTTTCGAACGTGCCCTGCAGGATTCCCTGCGTGCCGATGTAGATCCACGAGCCGGCGGTCATCTGGCCGTACATCATCAGGCCTTCGGCTTCCAGCTTGCGGAACTGCTCCCAGTTGGCCCAGTCGCCGACCAGGTTCGAGTTGGCCAGCAGCACCCGGGGCGCCCAGGCGTTCGTCCGGAACACGCCGACGGGCTTACCGGACTGCACGAGCATGGTTTCGTCGTCCTCGAGAGACCGCAGGGTGCGAACGATCGCGTCGAACGCTTCCCAGCTGCGCGCGGCCCGCCCGGTGCCGCCGTACACCACGAGGTCGTCGGGGTGCTCGGCGACCTCGGGGTCGAGGTTGTTCATCAGCATTCGGAGGGCGGCCTCCTGTTGCCAACCCTTACAAGAGATTTCGGTTCCGCGCGCGGCACGGACGGGACGGGGACCGGTGGTGGCTGTCATGCGCTCAGACCTGTGTCGGCGAGCCACTTCTTGGCGATGTCGGACAGGTTGGTGCCCTTGGCTGCTTCGGCATTCATCGAGATGAGGTCCTCGGTCGTGAGCTTCGCCGAGACCGCGTCGAGCGTCTTGGTGATGGTGTCGTTCTGCTTGGCTGTCTTGATCACCGGGACGACGTTCTCCGCGGCGAATAGGGACTTGTCGTCCTCAAGTGCGACAAGGTTGTTCGTGACGAGACCGGGGTCGGTGCTGAACAGGTCTGCGGCTTGGACCTGATTGTTGACCAGCGCCGTCATCGTCAAGGTGCCGCCGGCGTCCAGCGATACGAACTCCTTGAAGTTCAGGCCGTACACATCTCGCAGCCCGACTACGCCGTTGACGCGCGTCTTCCATTCCGGCGGTCCGCCGAGCGCGAGTTCACCGGCTACCGGCTTCAAGTCCGAGATCGTCTTCAGGTTGTACTTCTCGGCGGTGGCCTTCGTCACGGCCAGCACGTCCTTGTCCTGCGCGGCCGACGGCTTCAACATGGAAATCCCCTCCGGCAGCTTGGTAGCGAGCTCGGCCTGCACGGCGTCTGTGGTGGTGGCGGTCGATTTCTCGTCGAGATACTTGAGCAAGGCGCCGGAGTACTCCGGCACCAGGTCAATCGAGCCGTCCTTGAGCGCCGCGATGTACACCTCGCGGCTGCCGATGTTGAACTGCTCCTCGACGCCAACGCCGGCAGACTGCAACGCCTGGGAGTAGATGCTGGCGATCAACTGGCTCTCGGTGAAGTCGGCGGATCCCACTATGACCTGCGAACCCGACGATCCGCTGTCGTTCCCGCCGCCGGACAGTGGATCACCGCCGCCGCCACCGCATGCGGACAGCGCGAGAACAGAGGTGATGGCCAGGGCCGACAGCAGCGTGCGTTTCTTCATGGTGTTTCTCCTGATGTGATGGTCGGACGGCACCTAGGTGGTGGCCGGCTCGAGGACGGTCGTGGAAATTGGTGAGCTGGATTTCGTGGCGGTGCGTCTCAGGCCCGGCGATACGATGACGCGGCCGAGCCACGCGAACGAGAACTCGAGGACGATCGCCAAGATGGCGACAAGGATTGCCCCACCTGCCATTTGGCTGAAGTCGGACTGCGCCCTGCCGTCGAGAATGAACCGGCCGAGGCCCTGCAAGCCGAGATACGCCGCGATGGTGGCCGTCGAAACGATCTGCAGCGTCGAACTCCTGACCCCGGAGACCATCAGCGGCAATGCGCACGGCAGTTGTACCCGCAGCAGGATCTGCCGCTTGGTGAAACCCATGCCACGAGCCGCTCCAACCGCGTCCGGGTCGGCGTTCTGAATCCCAGCATACGTTCCGGTCAGAATCGGTGGAACCGCAAGTAGGACAAGCACAATGACGGTGGGTAGGACGTATACCAGTTTCCCGGCGAAGACCGGCGAGATGATCAGGAACAGCAGCACCAGCAGCCCCAGCGACGGGAGCGCGCGCAATGCGTTGGCGGACCCGGCCACCAACGCCTCGCCACGCCCCGTGTAGCCGATGACGATCCCTAGCGGAACCGCGATGGCAAGCGCGAAGAGCAACGCGATGGCCGAGTACAGCAGGTGATAGCCGACCTGGGCCGGGATTCCGCCCGAGCCGCTCCAGTTCGCCGGGTCGGCGAACCAACCGAAGATGTTCACGACGTGACCGTCCTTTGCCGCCAGGGGGTTAACAGCTTGTTCAGCCAGATGATCAGGCCGTCGAAGACGATCGCGAGCACGGCGCACAGGACGATGCCGGTGACGAGCGGGACGTACAGTCGCAGCTGGAACCCCTGCGTGAACAGCGACCCGAGTTGCGGGATACCCAGCAGGGCCGCCATCGTGACGATGCTGACGTTCGACACGACCGCAACCCGCAGGCCCGCGGCGATCACCGGGACCGCAACGGGCAGTTCAACCAGGACGAACCGCTGCCAGGCGCGGTAACCCATCGCCTCGGCGGCCGCGACAGTGTCGTGTGGCACCGAGTCCAAGCCATCGGCTACCACCCGCACAAGCAGAGCCAGGGTGTAAAGCGTCAGCGCGACAACGATGTTGATCGGATCGAGGATCTTCGTGCCGAGGATGATCGGAAGAATGATGAAGAGCGCCAGCGAGGGAATCGTGTACAGCAGGCCCGCAGTTCCGACGATGGCGGCCTGTCCGCGCTTGAATCGGTGAGCCCACCACCCGATGGGTAGCGCGATGAGGAGTCCGATGATGGTCGGCGCCAACGTGAGCCAAGCGTGACTCATCGTCAATGACACGATGCGGTCGATGTTCGACGAGATCCAATTCATGCTAGAACGGACCTCGCTTCCTTCGCGCGCCTGATGGCGTCGATGACGTCGTGGTCGGTGGCGGTGCCGACCACCGCTCCCGTCTCATCGGTGACCACACAGCGACCACTCGGGCTCGACAGCGCCGAGTTGAGCAGGTCGCGCAGCGGACTGCCCCGGGTGGCCGACGTGGCACTGAGGTTGACGTCGCCGTCCTGCACGTGGTCGCCACGGACCGCGGTGGTGTCGACCCAGCCGATCGGCGCGTTGTTGGCGTCGACGGCGAGGACCCACCGCCCGTTGACGGACGGAATCGTCGATACCGCTTGTCCCACCGTGATAGTCGGCTCATCGGCAAACTGGAGCAGGCTATCGCAATGGTGGAATCCGAGCGCCCGATAGCCGCGCGCGGAACCGACGAAGTCAGCGACGAATGCATCGTTCGGTGCGGCGAGCAGCTCGGCGGGGGCGGCGGCCTGTGCCAGTGTTCCGCCCTGGCGAAGGACTACGACTTGGTCGCCCAGTTTGAGCGCTTCGTCGATGTCGTGCGTGACCATCACGATGGTCTTGGAGATGTCGGCCTGCAGGCGCAGGAACTCGTCCTGAAGCTGATTTCGCACGATAGGGTCGACGGCGCTGAACGGCTCGTCCATCAGGAGGAAGGGCGGATCCGTTGCCAGCGCCCGCGCCACGCCGACGCGCTGCTGTTGGCCGCCGGAGAGCTGCCATGGGTACCGTTTGGCGAACTTCGCGTCCAGACCTACCCGCTCCAGGAGTTCCATTGCCGCCGAACGGGTTTCCTTCTTGCCGCCACCGAGTAGCCGCGGCAGGGCGGCCACGTTGTCTACCACGGTGCGGTGGGGGAACAGGCCGGCGTTCTGGATGACGTAGCCGATTCTGCGGCGTAGCGCGACCCTGTCGAGAGTCTGGGTATCGACACCGTCGAGTTCGATGGTGCCCGACGTCGGCTCGATCAGCCGGTTGATCATCCGCATCGAGGTCGTCTTGCCGCATCCGGACGGCCCGACCAGCGTGGTGATCTTCCCGTTCGGAGCGCTGATCGTCAGGTTGTCGACCGCCACGGTGCCGTCGGGATAGACCTTGGAGACATTGTCGAACGTGATCATGACTGTCCTTCTGAAGGAGTTGATTTGGGGCGACTCAGTGCGGCGGATAGTGAAGCCGCGGCCGAGGCGATCGTTCGGCCGTATTCGGACGCTTCGGATGACGTGAGCCGGTAGCTCGGAATGACCAGGCTCAGGGCGGCGACGATGCGCGCCTCGGAGTGCACCGGCGACGCGATCGCGGTGACGTCGGCCTCGACGCCGCGTTCGACGATCACGTAGCCGTCATCCGGGACACGGCCGCGCAGCGCATGTCCCGCGGCGGAGATGTCGAGCGGAACTGTGCGGCCGACCCAGCTCGCGTGCCGGACCGAGTGGGTGCCTTCGACGATGCTGATGTACAGCGCCGTCGCACCATGTCCCTCGACGCTGAGATACGCGGACTCCCCCGTCTCGGCGACCAGCTTCTCCATCACGGGTTTGGCCAGGTCGACCAGCGACTCGTTGGACAGCGCCTGGGCGCCCAGTTGGATGAGGCGGCTACCCGGCCGGTACGTGCCGAGTTCCTCCCTGGTGACGAATCCGGTGTTCTCGAGCGTGCGCAGGAGCCGAAGTGCCGTACTCGGCGCAAGGCCGCAGTCCCGTGCGCTATCGGCGAGATTCGCGCCGCCCCTGTCGCAGATGGTCGCGAGCAGGGCGAGGGCGCGTTCCACGGTCCGCGTGGACGGTTCGGCCACCGTGACCTCCTCTCGTCGGGACGGAATCTACGAGGCCGTTGTTGCAATCAGCTCACGATCGATTGCCACTAAGTAAAATTTAAATTCCATCTAGCGGCAATGGTCTGTTTCGGTGATGATAGGACGCATCGCGCGTCTGCGATAGAGAACGAGGAGAATTTCATGCTTGTGCTCAGCGGATCCGCGGGTATCGCCGACGTCGTGGCGCTCGCCGACCGCCTCGAGCAGGTCTCGGTTTCGTCGACGGTCATCGAGGCCGTCGACCGTGCGCACCAGGTCGCGGCGGAGCTGTCCACCCGATTCCCGATCTACGGCCGAACGACCGGTGTCGGGGCGAATCGAGCTGCGCCGGTATCGCCCACCGACACCGAATACGGGATGCGGCTGCTACGCAGCCACGCCGTCGACGCCGGCGATCCCCTCGACGACCGAACTGTGCGCGCGATGCTGGCGGTGCGACTCATCCAGCTGTGCGCGCCCGGCGCGGGCCTTGACCCGAAGATCATGGCGGGACTCGTGGCGATGCTCAACGACGATGCCCTGCCCGAGTTGCGCCAATACGCGTCCATCGGCACTGGCGACCTTGCTCCCCTCGCCGGGACCGCATTGACGTTGATCGGCGAACGGCCCGCATCGAAGCCGCTGACTCCGATGGAGCCGTGGGGCGCCGACAGCGCGCTGCCGTTCATGAGCAGCAGCGCCCTGACCGTTGGCCGCGGTTGCCTTGCGCTGGAGGAACTTTCGCGGTTGGAAAGGGCGTCGAGCGTGGTCTATGCGCTGAGCTTCCTCGCGCTCGACGGCAACCTCGAAGCGTTTTCGCCGGCGGCGGCGCGGGCATCGGCGGCCCCCTACGTCGACACCATCGCGAGCCGGTTGCGCTCGCTGCTGGCGGCCAATGGCGGACCGCAGTGCCGCCCGGCGCGCATCCAGGATCCGTATGGGCTGCGGGTGTACCCGGTTGCGCATGCAAGTGTGGTGGCGTCGCTGCACAACCTCGAGAGACAGCTCGAGCGGACGCTCAACACCGCCCAGGAGAATCCGCTCTTCGATATCGACGGCGATCAGGTTGTCCACCACGGCGCCTTCTATCAAGCAGCACTGTCACTGGAACTGGACGGCACCACCCTCGCGCTGGCCCTGACCGCACCCATAACGCATTCCCGAATCAGAATGCTCAACGATCCGGATACCAACGGCGGCAACGCTTTCCTGGCCGCCGACGCGGCCGGATCATCGGGCCTGATGATGGTCGAATACGTCGCGGCGGGCGCGATCGCGGAGATTCGTAACGCTGCTCAGCCGGCCTCGGCGGGTACCCTCGTGCTGTCGAGGGGCGCCGAAGAGGACGCCACCTTCGCGTCCCAGGGCGCGCAGCAACTCGAGCGGTCCATCGCGGCTTACAGGGTGTTGCAATGCTGTGAACTTGTGGGCGCGGTGAGGCTCTTGCGTCAGCGGGGACTCGAAGGCATGTTCTCCGGTGTCGTCGGTGACGCGCTCGAACTGACATCGGTCCTGCCCCGCAGCAGCGAGGACCGCGATCTCCGGGGTGACATCGCGTTGGCGGAGTCGCTGCTCGACGACATCGGCGGCCTCGTTCCGGCGGACACCCTTGCCTAAGACCGTTAAGCGAGCGGGCCGGTGATCGATTCCGCCGCGGCGACGAGTGACCCGTCCCTGGCGAGATCGATGACGGCCTCGATTTCGGGTGCGAGGTAGCGGTCGGCGCCAGGCCCCGGGACCCGCGCACGCACGGCAGTGATCACGGCACCGGTCGCCGGTGACGGCGTCAGCGGTGCTCGCATATCGATTCCTCTTGCCGCGGTGAGCACTTCGATCGCGAGGACGCGGGTGAGGCCGTCGATCGCCTTTCGCAGCTTGCGGGCGGCGGACCAGCCCATGGAGACGTGGTCCTCCTGCATCGCCGACGAGGGAATCGAGTCGACGCTGGCGGGCTGAGCCAGGCGCTTGAGCTCGGAAACGATGGCCGCCTGCGTGTACTGGGCGATCATGTGGCCGCTATCGACACCCGGATCGTCGGCGAGGAACGGGTTCAGGCCGTGGCTGCGCGCGGCGTCCAGGAATCGGTCTGTGCGGCGTTCACTGATGCTGGCCAGATCGGCGACGACGATGGCCAGGAAGTCCAGCACGTAGGCCACCGGTGCGCCGTGGAAGTTTCCGTTCGATTCGACCTGTCCCTCATCGGTGATGACGGGGTTGTCGATGATGCTTGCCAATTCCCGCACCGCGACGGTGCGGGCATGCGCAACGGTGTCCCGCGCGGCGCCGGCCACCTGGGGAGCACACCGCAGCGAGTACGCGTCCTGGACCAGCGAGCAGTCCGGCCCGGAGTGGCTCGCGACGATGGGCGAACCGGCCAGGATTCGCGTCATGTTCGCGGCGGCGACGGCCTGGCCTTGCTGGGGTCGCAGCGCCTGCAGGTGCGCCGCGAAAACTCTGTCGGTGCCCAGGAGGCCTTCGACACTCATCGCCGCCGAGATGTCGGCCAGCACGAGAAGCCGGTCGAGATCGTTCAACGCCAGGACCAGTTGTGCAAGCATGCCGTCGGTGCCGTTGATCAGGGCGAGGCCCTCCTTCTCGGCAAGCACGATCGGCTGGATGCCGTGCGCGCTGAGAGCTTGCGCGGTTGGCACAAGCTCACCGCCGGCGGTGCGGACGTGTCCCTCCCCCATGATCGCGAGCGCGACGTGGGCAAGGGGCGCGAGATCTCCGGAGCAGCCGAGGCTGCCGTATTCGTACACGACCGGCGTCAGCCCTGCCGAGAGCAACTGCGCATATGCCCCGGCGACCTCGGGGCGTACACCCGTGCGACCGGTGGCAAGCGTCGACAATCTCAGCAGCATCATCGCCCGGATGACTTCGCGTTCGACCTCCGGGCCCGAGCCCGCCGCATGCGAGCGAATCAGGCTGCGCTGCAGGTGCGTTCGCCGCTCGGGCGGGATGTGGCGGGTTGCCAGGGCACCGAAGCCGGTCGAAACGCCGTACACCGGAGTGGGGATGCTCGCAAGGGCCTCGATGTGGGCGCGGCTCGTGGTGATCGCGGCGAGGGCGTCGTCTGCGATCACGACGGGAGCGTTCTGGCGCGCCACGCTGAGCACCTCATCGAAGGTGACCGGGCCGATACCCACGACAACAGGAGTCATTCGATGATTGTCCACTGCCGTCACCGGGGCTGTCGGCCGCGGATCAGCTCCGCCTAAATCATCAGCCGGGGTCGCAGCCGGTCTGCCGTGATCTGGGCGCCCGCGATGAGGTCGGCGATCAGCTTGTCGGCGTAGTTGACGAGCCCGGTGACGTCGATGCCATGCGGTGCCGGCCGGTCGTCGTAGGAAATGCGAGCGGACGCGCGGCGAAGCACGGTGACCGCACCCTTGACGTTGCCGCGCTGGACGTGGGTGATGCCGACGGCGAGCTGGGCCAGGCCTTGCCACAGAATTCGTTCCTCGTCGGGGCCGTTTTTCCATGCGGCCTCGAGCACTTCATGTGCGTTGAATGCCAGGCCCCGGTCCAGCAGGTCCTGGGCATAGGCGAGGGTCTCGGCCGGCGGCAGCTCCAGATCATCCGGAATCCGCGGCACGCCGGCACTGCCTGGTGGAAGCGGTCGGCCGAGTTCGTCGCGCGGACGGGTGCTGCGCGGCCGACCGGATTCGTCGCGATCACGCTCGGCCATATGACCATCATGACGCGCGGATCAGATCGGCGGCCTTCTCGCCGATCAGCACGCTCGGCGCGTGCGTGTGACCGCGGATGATCGTCGGCATCACCGAGGCGTCGGCCACCCTGAGCCCCTCCACGCCGCGCACGCGTAGGTCTGGATCCACCACGCTGGCGTCATCGCTGCCCATCCGGCAGGTACCGACGGGGTGATAGAGCGTGTGCGACAACGAGTTCAGCGCCTTTTCGAGTGTCTCGTCATCGAGGATCGGTCGCCCCCAGCGGCCTGGCGATCGTGCCGATGACGCCCTTCAGCGCCGGTGACTTGGCAATCTCCGCGCACATCCGCAGGCCCGCCATCAGCGCCGCGCGGTCCATGCCGGCGTCGTCGGTGAGATAGCGCGGGTCGATGATCGGCTTGTCCTTCGGATCCGCCGACCGCAATGTGATGGTGCCGCAGCTGTGCGGCTTCAGCAGGATCGGCCCCATGACGACGGCGTGTCCGGTGTAGGGGTCGCCGATGCCTTCGTCGAAGAAGGGTGCGGGAGCGAAGATCAGCTCCAGATCGGGCAGGTCCAGATCCGGACGGCTTTTCACGAAGCCGTACGCCTCCCCCACATTGGATGTGAGCATGCCGCGCCGCCGCACCAGATAATTCACCAACTGCAGGGGTTTCTCGGCGGCGAACAGGGTGTCATTCGGGACGTCGAAACCCAGCGGCACTATGAGGTGGTCGAGCATTTTGTTGCCGACCTCCGGGGAGTGCGCGACCACGTCGATGCCGTGTTCGGCGAGCTGGTCTCGGTCCCCGATACCGGAGAGCATCAGCAACTGCGGGCTGTTGATCGCGCCGCCGCACGAGCACCACTTCGCGACGGGCCTTGACAACGCGTCGGGCGCCAAGCTGCTCGAATTCCACACCGACTGCGCGCTTTCCGTCGAAGATCACCCGGGTCACGGTGGCCTCGGTGTGCAGCGTCAGATTCCGCCGCCGAAGCGCAGGCTTGAGGTAAGCGTCCGCCGTGCTCCACCGCGCTCCCCTGCGCTGAGTGACGCGTGTTTCGCAAAATCCTTGCGGCGCATCGATGCACTCCTGCACGGCGGTCAGCCATGCCGCCGTCGAACTCCTCGGGCTGCGTTGGGGCGAGATGACGAGCGGGCCGTTTTCGATTCTGGTGAAGTACTTCTCGACGTTCGCGTAGTTCCACTGCTCTCCGGCGTGCTCAGCCCATTCGTCGTAGTCGGCTGCGAAGCCGCGAACCCACATCATCGCGTTCATCGACGACGAGCCGCCGAGCATCTTGCCTCGCGGCCAATAGATTTCGCGCCCGTCGAGCTCCTTCTGCGGCTCGGTGAGGTAGTCCCAGTCCACCTCGCTGCGGAACAGCTTCGCGAATGCCGCGGGAATGTGGATGAACTTGTCCTTGTCCCGCGGTCCCGCTTCCAGCACGACGACTTCGACGGAGGGATCTGCGCTGAGCCTGTTGGCCACCACCGATCCGGCAGAGCCCGTTCCCACAACGATGTAGTCGGCATCCATTTGCCGGAGTCTATGAGTCCGGCACGCGTTACACGGTCAATTCACGCGCCGCAGAATCCGAGCCACCTCATTCGGGCGTTCCAGCGCCGAGAAGTGGCCGGTGTCGGCAAGCGTGATCCGTTCCACCTCGGTCAACAGACTTGCCACATAGTCGCGTTCCGCCGGCCGTGCCCAGTCGTGCTCGCTGTAGACCAGCGTCACGGGAACCGACACGTCCCGGTAGCGGTCGCGCGCCCTCTCGAATCCCTTGAGGCTGCGATAGATCGCCCGCGACACTCGCGGATAGCCCTTGCGGCGCCCGCTCTTTCGGAGTTCGACGATGAAGTCGGCCGGCAGCGTGCTCTTGTCGACGACGCCGCCGCGCATCACGCCCTTCATGATCGGCCGGCTCTCCATCAGGGCGAAAATCCGCCCCATCACGGGTGCCCGAACGGACGAGACGATGAAACGGGCAAAGAGATTCCCGCGTTCCAGCCCGCTCGGGTAGTCGTAGCTGTTGAAGGCGACGACCCGGCTCACCCGGTCCTTGAGGTCGACAGACGCCTGCAGCGCAAGCGCGCCACCGAGCGATTCCCCGGCCAGGGTGACGTCGTGCAGGTCCAAGCCGGTGACGAACTCGACCACCGCGGCCCGCAGGTCCGGCTCCTCGTAACGGGCCCCGGGCACGATGTCGGACCATCCCATGCCGGGCAGGTCAACCGCGTAGATGGTGAAGGAATTCCACAGCAGCGGGATGACCCGGTGGAAGTAGTCCAGCTGTGTGCGGATGGTGTGCATCAGCACCAGCGCGGGACCGCTGCCGGCGCTGAAGTAGCGCAGCCGCGAACCGTCGGATCGAGTGAAGTACTCGACCGACCCGTGGCCGTCCGTCCAGGTGTCGGTGTAAGTGCTCATGCGGACACCGCCTCGGGTTCGCTCTGCTCGATGTCGGCGGGCGCGGCTTCTCGCGCCCGGGCGGGCAGCAGGAACGCGACGACGACGGCCGCGGCGAGCGCGATACCTGCGGCGACCAGCGATCCCACCTGCATGCCGTCGAGGAACGCATTGTCGACGGCGGCGCGGATATCGGGAACCACGGCCCGCGGGAGTTGAGCGACGACCTCTTGCGCCGCGGCCACCGACCGCTCCATCGTGCCGCGAACCTCAGCGGGCAGAGCCGCGACCGCTGAGTCACTGCCCAGCCTGCCGGAGTAGATGGAGGCGAAGACGCTGCCGACGAGCGCGACGCCGAGCGTGCCGCCCAGTTCGCGGGTGGTGTCGTTGATGGCCGAGCCGACGCCTGCCTTGTCGGCGGACAGGGAGCCCATGATCGACTCGGTGGCCGGCGCCGTCGTCAGGCCGAGGCCACCCCCGAGCAGCACCATCTGGGCGGCGATGAGGGCGTAGGACGTGCTCGCGTCGACGGTCGACGCCCACGCCAATCCCGCGGCGAAGATCGACAGACCCGCGACCACGACCGCCGTCGTGCCGATCCGTTGCACGATGCGCGGTCCGACGATGCTGGCGACCGCGATCGAGACGGCGACCGGCAGCAGCCGAAGCCCCGTCTCAAATGCGCTGTAGGCCTTGATGAATTGGAAGTATTGGGTGATTACGAAGATAAAGCCGAACAGGGTCAGAAAGCCCGCGGTCACGGCGAGGCTACCGCCGGAGAACCGCCGGTTGGCGAACACCGACACGTCGAGCATCGGGTGCGAACTGCGCCGCTCCAGCCACGCGAAGGTGGCAAGGACCGCGATGGCGATCCCGAAGCCCGCAGCGGTGTGCGCGCTACCCCACCCCCAGTTGGGCGCCTCGATGACGGTGTAGACCAGCGCCGTGATGCCCATCGAAGACAGGATCAGGCCGGGGACGTCGACCGGCGGTGCTGCAGGGTCGCGTGACGTCGGCACGAAGAGAATGCCGCCGATGATGGCCACCACGGCCACCGGCACGTTGACCATGAACACCGAGCCCCACGAGAAGTGTTCGAGCAGCCAGCCACCGCTCATCGGACCGGCGGCCACGCCGACGCCCACCATCGCCGCCCACAGTCCGATCGCCTTCGCCCGCTTGACGGGATCGACGAAGATGTTGGTGATCAGTGAGAGCGTGGTCGGGAAGATCACCGCGGCGCCGACGCCCATCGCCGCGCGTGCCCAGATGAGCGCATCCGCCGATTCCACCTGCGCCGCATAGACCGACGTGATCGCAAACAGCGCGAGCCCTGCGCTGAGCCAGTCCCGTCGGCCGAAGCGGTCGCTCAGGCTGCCCACGGACAACATCAGGCCGGCCATGACCAGCGTGTAGGCATCAACGATCCACTGCAGATCGGCGGTGTCGGCGTCGAGTTCACGCGACAGCGTGGGCAGGGCGACGTTGACGATGGTGGCGTCGACGCTGACGACGAAGACGCTCAGGCAGATGACGGCAAGCGCGGCGATCGGATGATCTTTGAAGACTGGCGTTCGGCTACTCATGGACATGACCGTAAACCTCTCAGACACGTTTTTCAAGTGATATGACTAGATACTTGTGTGAGTGATAGAATATTCCCATGCCGAGGAGCTACCAGCAGAACTGCCCGATCGCGCTGGGGCTCGACGTGCTCGGGGAGCGATGGACGCTGCTGATCCTGCGCGAGCTCATCGGCGGCGCCCGCCGCTACGGCGACCTGCGCGCCCAGCTGCCGGGCATCGCCACCAACCTGCTGGCCGACCGGCTTCGTGAGCTCGAGGACGCCGGCCTCGTCGATCGCGAGGAGTTACCGCCGCCGATCGCCCGCACCGTCTACACCCTCAGCGACAAGGGCTGGCTCAAGGTCCCCCCCGTCGTCCAGGCCCTCGCCGCGTTCGGGCTGGAGATGGTCGAGCCGACCGAGAGCGCGCTGACGCCGTTGAACGGCTTCCTCGCCGGCATCCTGCTCCCCTTCGATCGCACTACCGGCTTGAATGCGTCGTACCGACTCGACATCGACGACCGCCGTTTCGAATTCGCCGTCCAGAGTGAGCGTCTCGCCGCGGCGCAGGGCCACCCCGCCGTGACGGTGACGGCGACAGCGGCGGACCTGATTACCGCACGCTTGGCGTCGACGGCGGCCGAGCGGAAGGCCGCCCTGCGCAAGGTGAAGTTTGACGGTGAGCGCGACGCGGTCGACGCGATGCGCACGGCCTTCCAGATGTCAGGAGATCCCGGGCTACTGCGCGCCTAGTGCGTTGACTCTGCGGCTAGGGCGCGGAAGTGCGAGTGGTCCACGCCCTCACCGCAGTCTCAACGCCGCCGAGCAAGGAGCCAGCGCCGTCCCGTCGTCGAGATTGCATCTAGGGCTGTGAAAAAGCGGGAGTCACAACCCTCCGTGCAATCTTCACAACGGCCACGCACCTATCAGCGGGCCGCGGCGCTCAGTCGTTCGACCAGTCGAACTCGTAGTAGATCCAGTTGGTGTCGGTGAAGTCCAGTCGCATACCCTCGGCCTCGACCTGGAAAGTCCCGATCCCGCATTCGCCCTTCGTCCAGATGAACCCGTCAGGCAGGACAATTTGAGCCTGATGAGGCTCGCCGGTCACCGGATTCTTGAAGGTGTCACCCGTGGCCTGACCGACACCCTCGGCCGTCATCGTCACCTTCACGCCGGCGCCGTCGAAGCTGATCGGCGCCTTCACCAGGCCGGCAACCAGATAGGTCGTTCCGAGGATGCCCCACGGGTCGCCGCCGAGTTGGCCGGTATAGATCTGGGACAGGCAGTCGATCTGGTCGTCGGTGGTGGCAGGGTCGACGATGAACGCCGCCTTGCCATTGCCGTCGTGGATCGCTTTCGGCCAGTTGATCACCGCGATTGCCTTGACACCGGACAGGTCGACGTCGCCGCAGGAACCCTCGAGGATGTGGTTGCCGACCATCGCCTTACAGCTGCCATCCGACGACGTCGGGAACCCGTGAAAATTGCAGCCACATCCTGGCGCACAGTTACAGAACTCATACCCGCGGCCCTTGAGGAACCACTTGGTGCGTTGTTCGGTGGTTGTCATGGCTGTGCCTTTCGATCAGACGAGATGGGTAACGAACGTGGGCTGCGCCAGCAACGCCACACCCAGAATCAGCAGCGCCACCCCAGTGACGCGGGCGAGCTGTTCACCGAACGGCGCGGCCTTCTCCAGAAAAATCAGCACCGCGAGGACCAGCATCCACACCAATTGCATTGTGCCCAAAGCGATTAGCAGGGCCATCAGCATCCAGCAGCAGCCTAGGCAGAACAAGCCGTGGCGCCCACCGGCTACGATCGCCCCGGTGGGACGGTCGAGGTGCTTGCCGTGGCGCAGGAAGAATGACAGTGGCGATCGGCAGTGCCGCAGACACACTGTCTTCAGGGGCGTCAGTTGGTAGACGCCTGCGGCGACCGCTACCGCGCCGGCCACGCGTCCCGCCCACGGTGTGCCTTCCATGAGTGGTTCATTGAGCCGACTCCACGCGAAGTACGCGGGAATGCCGACGACGCTCCACAGCGCGATGTACCCGCCGACGAACAACGCGGTCGGGGCCGCCTGCCCGTTGGCCGCCGCCCTGCCGTACAGCCGAACCACCGGCACGACGGCCGGGAACATCATCGCCGTCATCATCGCGACCCAAGCCACGATGAAAGCAACGAACGACATGGCCGCCAGCGGCGGCATCGGCATGCCCGGCTCCATCGGAATGCTGGGCTCCATCGACATCCCGTCGCCGCCCATCTCACCGGCGGTGACGGCCGACCACCACCAGCCCAGGCCTGCCAGAATCAGCAGCGCCGCCGGGAGCCAGATATCGGTCCCCAGCCGCCTTCGAACTTCGCCAACGTTCACCGTCGCCACCCCTGTGACCACTATGGCACCGGTCGGCCACGAAGACGTCGGGATTTGCTCGGCTACGCAGTCAACTCGATGTGGTGCGCGCCGTTGACACTGGCATAGCGCTGCGGGCTGCACGTCAGCACGATGACCTGACCGTCATCGCCTACAGCGTCGAACACCGCGCCCATCTTGGTCAGCCGGTCGGCGTCGGTGAAGCCCAGCGCATCGTCGATGACGACGGGCACGCTGTCCTCCTTGGCTACCAGTGCCGCCCCGGCCAGTCGTGCGACGATGCCCAACTGTTCCTTCGCGCCGCCGGACAGCGACTCGTAGGGCACCGTCCGCCCTGCCAGGGTGCGGCTGCAGATCCGCAGCGCGCTGTCGATCTCGACTTCGAAGCTGTCGCCAAACACGATGCGGCCCAACCGTTCCACCTGATTGCGGAATGGGTCGACATAACGCAACCGGGTGGCGTCGCGATGGCGCGCCATCACCGACCGCAGCAGCTGCGCAGCCCGGGCGCGGCGGTGGACGCGCAGATACTCCGCTTCGGCGTGTTCCCGCTCGGTAGCCGCCGCGTCCAGCTGACCCTTGCGGCCCTCGGTGCCGTACACCTTCAATGCCGCGTTCACGTCGCGCAGCGCCTCGGCGACCTCATCGTGGCGGCGTTGCAGGGATTCTGCGGTCCGCACCGCGTCGCTGAGCGCGGCGGTGACGGCCTCCGGTTCTGTTCGGGCCAACTCGGCCCGCAGCTCCGCGACGAGACCACCAGCGCGACGTGCCTGTTCGGCGTCGGCTTCGGACTTGACGGCCAACTCATCGTCGCCGACGGTCGCCCGCTGCGCGGCCAGCCGCTCCCGTGCGACGCTCAGTTCGGCCTGCGCGGCGACCAGCTTCTCCCGCACCACGCTCGCGTGGGTCGACCTCTCCCCCAGCTTCTTCGCCGCGGCTTCGGCGACCTTGCGCCGCGTCTCGCATTCCCCGATCGCCTTCTGGTGTGCGGCCACCGCGGCGTCGAGCTCGGCCCGCGCCGTCGCGACATCAACTTCCAGATCAAACAGGCTTGTTTCGGCCGGCTTTCTCTCGTGCAATTCGGACAGCCGCGCCCGCAGATCGTCGGGACCCTCATCGGCGGTCAGCGCCTCCAACCTCGCGCGGAACCGGTCGCGGGCGCCTGACAACTCGCGGCGCTGTTGGTCGACGACGCGCGCGGCCGCGACATCGTCGACGCCAGCTTTGGCCAGCGCCGACGCCAGAACTTCTTGGGCCGCATCGAGTTTGGCCCGGGTTTCCGAGGCCGGCGTTCCCGGTACGACACGCGCCGTCAGCACGCCCGGCAGCTCCATCTCGGTCGGCGCGCTGGCGCTCGATGACCAGGTGGCGCCGGCGCCGAGCACCACCGACTCACCGTCGACCTTTACTTCGACATCCGAAACCGCGACGAGTTCGATGCGGGCCGACGTCAGCTCGACCTGACCGGCGGCCATTTCCACCGCGGCCGCGGCATCCTCGATGGTTCGCATCAACGCATCGGTCACGGCTATTCCGGCGAGTCCGCGGTCAATGCGCTCGAGCTCGCGCTGGGCCACGTCGATCTTGGTAAGCCGCGCCGAGAGCCGGTCGGCTTCGTCACGGTCCGACTGCTGCTCGACGGCGCGGCGGGCGGCGTCGACGCGGGTCTGGCTGGTTTCCACCGCCGTCCGCGCCTCGTCGGCGGCGGCCGCGGCCGCTTCCTGCACCTCGGTGGCGGCCGCCAACTCTTCGGCCGCCTCGGCCGCGGCGCCTTCCAGGCCCGCGATCGCTGCGGCCCGCGCGTCGATGTCGGCGCGCAACCGCCGCCGTTCGGTGAGCGCCGCCGTCGAGGCGGCGTGGGTGGCGTCCGCGGCCTCGGCGACGACCTCGGCCTGCTTGAGCTGCTGGGTCAGCGCCGCAACAGCCTCCGCAGCAGCACGCGCTTCAGTGAGCCGTTTCGACGCGTCGGCGCGTTCGTCGGCCAGCCGGGCAAGATCCTGCGTCAGGGCCGCATGCCGGCGGACCGCGTCGTCGACCTCGGCGACCGCCGCGGCGCACCGGGCCACGTCGTCGTCTGCGGCGCGCAGCCGGTTGGTCGCCGATGCCCACTCGCCCGTCGCGCGGCCGGTTGGCGTGAAGTAGCGCAGATACTCGTCGTCGATCCGGTCGACCAGCAGGGGTTCGGCCCCTGATAGGTCGCCGGGGGTGACGTCCAGCGCGCGCGACAGCGCGTCGCACCCCGACAGGTCCACCGCGTCGGTCGACGCGGCCTGCAGCACGCGCTGGGCCTGCCACAGATCCATGTCGACGGTTTCGTCCAGCAGCGCCAACACACGCTCGTGCGCTTCGTCGCCCGTCAGCTGCTCGCGGCGCGGGGTCACCAGCGTCAGCTGCGTCTCACACCGTTTGTGAAAGCGCTTGCGGTAAATGAATCGGTAACGACCGGTGGAGATTTCGGCCGTGATCTCGGCGCCGACGTCGGCGTGCGTGGGCTTTACCTGCTTGACGTCCTTCTTGGTCGACCGGTCCTTGGAGTGCAGCAACAGGTCGAGCGCCTCGATCATCGACGACTTGCCGATCTCGTTGGCGCCGCTGACCACCACGACACCGTGGTCCGGGAATTCGATTTCGCGATGGGTGATGCCGCGGTAGTTGGTCAGGACGAGGCGGTGCAGCTTCATGCGACACCCCTGTCGACGAGACGCAGCAGCAGGGCCAGCGCCGCGCGCGCGTCGTCGGCGTCCTCACCTTCGGACCGAGCCGTTGTGACCAACTCGTCGACCGCCGCTGCCGCGAACCCGCCGATACCGAGGTCGTCGAACTCGCCGTCGGCGGGAATCACCGCGATGTCGGTTTGCTTCTCCCACAACATAAGTGAAGCGAACAGCCGGGCGTACTTGTCCAGACATGCGTCGAGCGAGGCCTTGTCGGTCACGGTCATTGACCCGGTCAGCGCCAGCCGCACCACCGTGCGCTCCTTGTCCGGCATCAGGTCGAGATTGATGTCGAGGTCGGCGACGTCGCGGCTGCTGTCCACGGAGCGGCGCAACGTGACGAAGCGCCAGCTGCCGACGCGCCGCCCATCGACACGCACGGGCCGCGCAGGGTCGTCCTCGTCGATGTCGACGACGAGGACCTGACCCGGGTCGGTTTCGATGTCGTCGTAGTTGGTGACCTCCGGCGAGCCGGAGTACCAGATCCGGCCGGTGGACCCCACCTGCATGCGAGAGTGCTTGTCGCCCAACGCCACATAGTGCACCGCGCCGCGGGCGATGGCGGCCTCAAGCGCGGTAAGGCGGATCAGTGACGGCCTGTCCTTGTCGGGGACGAAGATGTCGACCGCGCCGTGCCCGACGACGATGCGGGTGACCCCGTCGGCAGGCAGCCCGTCCAGCACGTCGGCGACCGGGTCGCTGGTCGGCGCCTTGGACCGCCACGGCGCGGCGACGATCTGCAGGCCCGGCCGGACGTCGTGCACGCCTGGACGGTTGAGAACGATGACGTTGTCCGGGCACTCGGCGGTGAACAGCGCACTGGTGTACACCGAGGACGCGTCGAGCGGGTCGTGGTTGCCGGGCAGCAGGTACACCGGGATGCCGATGGCGCGCATGGCCTCCAGCGACTGGCTGACGACGCGCGGCGCGAGTTGGTTGTCCTCGAAGACGTCGCCGGCCACGACGACGAATTCGGCTCCGACATCGGCGGCGAGCGGTCCGAGACCAGCCACGACGTCGCGCCGGGCGGCCGAATACCGCGGCTGCGCCTCGCCGTTCAGGAAGTACCGGGTCATGCCGAGTTGCCAGTCGGCGGTGTGCACGAATCGCATCTCGGCCCTTCCCTTCTGCTCGCTCCGTTAGCTGGGCAAGGCGAGTGTAGGACCGGCCGCCGACAAGTCCCGGGACGCGCGTCGGCATGCCCTACCGTTAATCAGGTGACCGACCGGTACCGCACGTTGTTGTTGCTTCGCCATGCCAAGTCGGACTATCCGGAGGGGGTGGCCGATCACGACCGGCCACTGGCGCCGCGGGGTGTCCGGGAGGCCGGGCTGGCGGGTGACTGGCTGCGCGCACACGCGCCGGCCGTCGACGCGGTGCTGTGCTCGACGGCCGCCCGCACTCGCGAGACGCTGGCGCGGACGCGCATCGACGCGCCAGTGGAGTTCAGCGACCGGCTCTACGGCGCCACACCGGGCGCAATCATCGAGGAGATCAACAAGGTCGACCCAAGCGTCGAGACGCTGCTGGTGATCGGCCATGAACCGGCGATGTCACAGGTGGCTCTCGGAATCGCTACCGAGGAGGGCAGCAATCCCACTGCGGCCGAGGGCATTTCGACGAAGTTTCCGACCTCCGCCATCGCGGTGCTGCGCACATCTGAACCGTGGGACCGCCTCGCGCTCGACAGCGCCACGCTGGTCACGTTCCACGTGCCCACCTCCCCCCCGCGCTAGGCGTTGGTGGCCAGCGTCAGTTCCATCAGCTTGATGGCCATCGCACAGCCGTCGATGCCGGGAGCCTGCGGATTCACCCACCAGCCGACCACGCCGCTGGCGTCACTGGCCACCCCGCATGCGCCGTTCGGGTCGTTGGGCCGCATCACGATCGACTGGACACCCGCGATGGTCTGATCCTCGATCCGGTACTCCAACCCCTCGGCGGTCTTGCGCTCGTTGTCCAGGCTGCCCTGCTCGAACCAGAACCGTGTGATGTCCACCAGGCCCGCCGGGTTGGCGGCCTGCCAACGGCACACTGCCCCCACGAACGTGCTCTGGATGTCCAGCGGATCGGCTTCGACGGTCTTGGCGAGGATGTCCGTGGTCAGCACCTCGCATTCCTTGAGCAGGTTCGGGTACGTCTTCTCCGAGTTGTCGTTGCGGGGGACATCGCCGGTTCCCGACTTGGCCGCCGTGCCCTCGACCGTCTGGGTGCAGCCGGTCAGCACCGCGAGCGCCGCCAGTGTGGCGACCAGGGCCACCAGCAGTCGGCGGCGGTAAGAACCCCTGCTCATTTCGAATTCACAATCGACTGTCGGGTCAGCTCTTTGGCTACCTCACACGGATCAGGGAAGGGTTCCTCGGCGAAGCTGATCGACCATTCGATGAAGTCATCGCCGAACTGGATGCCGATCTCGCACAGGTTCGCGACGGGTGCTTCGTTGCCGACACCCGGAAGCTCACCGACGGCGATGAATCCGTCGTGGCCTTCGATGTTGATGTCCTCCACACTGGCTCGCGAGAGTTCCTCGGTCTTGCGTTCCCTGCCGATCGGGCTGCCGCGATACCAGGTGAACGAGAAGTGCGGCCCCAGGATGCCGCCACCCACCAGCCACTGGCAGCCCACGGAAGTGGTCGCCGTGTTGACCAGTCCGGTGACGCGGGTTAGTTCGCTGACCGTCTGGTCGCTGACACCTCCGCACTGCGGGAAGAACGGTCCGTGCGACGCGTCCTGCTGCGGTGCGGTGGTCTGCGGCACCTCGGGAGTGGTCGGCTCGGAATCGGAGCAGGCGGCAAACACCGGAATCACGGCGGCGGCCGCTACGGCCAGCGCCTTCGCTTTCCGGCTCCTACCGGTCGCGCACGTGCTCGGGGTCACGCCATGCACTGTAGCGGCAGCCCGATGCCTCAACCACGGCATGTCGATTGACCTGGCTTTTTATCCAATTCACAGCTGTTGGCGCCCTACACAACTCGGGCAGGTCCATGTGCGACAGTAACGAGATGCTCTGGGCGCTGCTGCGACAGTACGTGCGGCCGTACCGAGGGCTGCTCTCGGTCGTTGCGGTGGTCCAGGTGATCAGCACCATGGCCTCTCTGTACCTGCCGACCGTCAACGCCGCGATCATCGACGAGGGCGTCGCCGTGGGCAATCTGCGCAAGATCGTCGACCTGGGCGGGATCATGCTCGCGGTGACCGCGGTGCAGGTGGTCTGCGCCGTGGGTGCGGTGTACTTCGGGTCGCGGGCAGGCATGGGTTTCGGCCGCGATCTGCGGTCGGCGATCTTTCATCACGTCACCGGCTTGTCGGCCGAGGAAACCGCACGCTTCGGCGCGCCGTCGCTGCTGACCCGCACCACCAACGACGTCCAGCAGGTCCAGCTGCTGGTGCAGCTGAGCTGCACGATGCTCATCACCGCGCCGATCATGTCGATCGGCGGCATCTTCATGGCGGTGCACCAGGACGCCGGACTGTCATGGCTGCTGCTCGTCAGCGTGCCGGTGCTGGCGGCGGCCAACTACTGGATCGTGTCGCACCTGCTGCCGATCTTCCGACGTCTGCAGCGGCTCATCGACAACATCAACCGGGTGATGCGCGAACAACTCTCGGGCATCCGCGTCATCCGCGCGTTCGCTCGGGAGCCGTTCGAACGCAACCGGTTCGCCGAGGCCAACCAGGCGCTGGCGGACGCCGCTCTGGACGCGGGCCGGTGGCAGGCGCTGATGCTGCCGGTGACCACCCTGGTGATCAACATCTCCAGTGTGGCGCTGATCTGGTTCGGGGGCTTGCGGATTGACGACGGCCAGATGCAGGTCGGCTCGTTGATCGCGTTCCTGTCCTATTTCATGCAGATCCTGATGGCCGTGCTGTTGGCGACGTTCATGCTGGTGATGATTCCGCGCGCGTCCGTGTGCGCAGAACGGATCACCGAGGTGCTGTCCACGACGCCCGGTATCGCCAGCCCCGCCAACCCGACACGTCCGGATTCGATCGAAGGCGAAATCCGGCTCGACGCTGCAGCATTCAGCTATCCCGGTGCTGACCGCCCTGTGCTGCACGATGTTTCGCTGGCCGCACATCCCGGCACGACGACGGCCATCGTCGGGTCCACCGGATCGGGGAAGTCGACGCTGGTGTCGCTGATCTGCCGGCTCTACGACGTGACAGCCGGGTCGGTGCTCATCGACGACGTCGACGTTCGTGACTACGATACCGACCAGCTCTGGTCGGCGATCGGGCTTGTGCCCCAGCGGGGCTATCTGTTCTCCGGGACGGTCGCCGACAACCTGCGCTACGGCAAGGCCGATGCGACCGACGACGAGATGTGGGACGCACTGCGGGTGGCGGCCGCCGACGACTTCGTCCGTGCCCACGCCGACGGGCTGGGTATGCCGGTCGCCCAGGGCGGTATGAACTTCTCCGGCGGGCAGCGCCAACGGCTGGCCATCGCGCGTGCCGTGATCCGCCGGCCGGCCATCTACCTATTCGACGACGCGTTCTCGGCGCTCGACGTGCACACCGACGCCAGAGTCCGCGCCGCGCTGCGCGAGGTGTCCGCCCGAGCGACGGTCGTGATTGTGTCGCAGCGCATTTCGACGGTCGCACAAGCGGACCAGATCGTCGTCGTCGATGACGGCCGCGTTGTCGGCATCGGCAACCACGAGACGCTGCTGGTTAGTTGCCCGGCGTACGCCGAGTTCGCCGACTCGCAGTCGCTGGGCGCCCGAGTGGGTGGGCCCACCGCTTGCGAGGGGAGTGCGCAGTGACCGGGCCGATGGGCCGGCCCATCCGCGGCGTTGTGCAAACGCCGACGGAACGGTCCCGGGACTTCAAGGGGTCGGCTCTTCGTCTGGTAAGGCGGCTGACGCCGCAGCGCGGGTTGACCACGCTGGTGATCCTGCTGGGCATCGCGGGGATCGCCATCGGGGTCGTCGGCCCGCGGATCCTCGGCCATGCCACCGACCTGCTGTTCAACGGCGTGATCGGGCGGCAACTACCGGCAGGCCTGACCAAGGAGCAGGCCATCGAAGCCGCCCGCGAACGTGGTGACAACACGTTCGCGGATCTGCTGTCGGGGATGAACGTGGTGCCTGGCCACGGGGTGGACTTCGGCGCCATCGGCCGCACCCTGTTGCTGGCGCTCGGCTTGTATCTGCTTGCTGCGCTGCTGATTTGGCTGCAGGCGCGACTCCTCAACGTCGCGGTGCAGCGCACCATGGTGGCGCTGCGGTCGGACGTCGAGGACAAGGTGCACCGGCTGCCGTTGCGGTACTTCGACTCCCGGCGGCGCGGCGAGGTGCTGAGCCGGGTCACCAACGACGTCGACAACATCCAGACGTCGCTGTCGATGACGATCAGCCAGCTGCTCACCTCGGTCCTGACGTTGGTGGCCGTGCTGGTGGCGATGCTGACCATCTCGCCGCTGCTGACGCTGCTCACAGTGCTGACGGTGCCGCTGTCACTGTGGGCGACCCGTTCGATCGCGCGACGATCGCAGCGACATTTCGTGGCGCAGTGGGCCAACACCGGCAGGCTCAACGCCCACATCGAGGAGACCTACAGCGGCTTCACCGTGGTCAAGACGTTCGGCCACCGTGCTCATGCCCAGGAACAATTCCGCGAGCTGAACGACGACGTCTACCACGCCAGCTTTGGGGCGCAGTTCTTTTCAGGCCTGGTCTCGCCGGCGACGACGTTCATCGGCAACCTCAGCTACGTCGCGGTCGCGGTGGTCGGCGGCATTCAGGTGGCAACGGGCCAGATCACCCTCGGTAGCATTCAGGCGTTCATCCAATATGTGCGCCAGTTCAACCAGCCGCTGACCCAGGTCGCTGGAATGTACAACACGCTGCAGTCCGGGATCGCCAGCGCGGAACGGGTTTTCGACCTGCTCGACTCTGACGAGGAGTCACCGGACTCACTTGGCACGCTGCCGTCGCCCGACGGGCAAGCCCGCACCGGCCGGGTGGAGTTCGAGGACATCAACTTCAGTTACCGCCCCGGCACGCCGGTGATCGAGGACCTGTCACTGGTCGCCGAACCGGGCAGCACGGTGGCGATCGTTGGGCCGACCGGCGCGGGCAAGACGACGCTGGTGAATCTTCTGATGCGGTTTTACGAGGTGGACTCGGGACGCATTCTCGTTGACGGCGTGGATATCTCGTCGGTGAGCCGGCGGTCGCTGCGCTCCCGGATCGGCATGGTGCTGCAGGACACGTGGCTGTTCGGCGGCACCATCTACGACAACATCGCCTACGGACGACCGGAGGCCGGCGAGGACGAGGTGATCGAAGCCGCCAAGGCCGCCTACGTCGACCGGTTCGTCCACACGCTGCCGGACGGATACCAGACGTGGGTCAGCGATGACGGCGGCAACATCAGTGCGGGCGAAAAGCAGCTCATCACGATCGCACGGGCGTTCCTGGCCCGACCGCAGCTGCTCGTCCTCGACGAGGCGACCAGCTCCGTCGACACCCGCACCGAACTGCTGATCGCGCACGCCACCGCCGAGCTGCGCCGCGATCGGACGAGTTTCATTATCGCGCACCGGCTTTCGACGGTCCGCGACGCCGACGTCATCCTGGTGATGGAGGCCGGTCGAATCGTCGAACGCGGTAGCCACGCCGAACTGCTGGCCCGCCGCGGCGAATACTGGGCGATGACGCAAGCTTGATCGAGCGCGAGCAGACAGAGAATCGCATTACCCGCGGCCCAATTATGCGATTCTGCGTCTGCTCGCCGGACAAAATTAGACCCCAGGGCCCTCGGCGCGGACGTCGTCGACGTTTTTCATCGCGTCGCGCAGCTTGCCCAGCCACTCATCGGCATGTTCGCCGACGAGCTTGACGGACCAGGCCAGTGCATCCGATCGCGACCGGGCCACTCCGGCGTCGACCAGCGTGTCGAGCACCTGACGCTCCGGCTGCCGCAGACGGGTCATGACCGGTACGGCGATGTGGGTGAACAGGATTCGCTCAGGCGACTCGGGATCGCCTACCTCGACGCCCCAGGCCACCTTGCGGCCGTAGCGGTCCTCGGCTTCGTCGGCGATGCGCATGCGCTCCGGGCGGGTCTCCTCGCGGAAACGGGCGACACGCCCCGATGCGTGGGCTTCGGTTTCGGGGCCAGCCGCGCCTTCTTGGCCCTCGGGTTCTGGAAGGCGGCCGATGACGGTGATTTCTTCGCGGTCGACGACGACCTTCGGGTCGCCGGCGAACCAGCCGTCGGGGAGTCGACCGGCGAACCAGTCGGCGGCGTCGCTTGCGTCGGGCTGTTGGGCCTGTTGCCAACCGCCGGAGCGGCCTGACCGTCGGCCATGGAATGGATGGTGTCTCATGATTACATGATTACACCGTTACAGCGCTGTTGGGACGGCTTTCACCGCCAGCGAACAGTCTCCGTTTCCGTTTGGTCTTACTTGCGCTTCATGAGCAGGACGGCACCGCCACCGACCACCATTCCGATCAGCAACAGCACGGCCAACGCCGGGCTGACCAACCACCACACGAGGCCCGCCACGACGATCGCCGGCGAGAGCGCGAACAGCACCATGCCCGGGTGCTGCTTGATGACCGCGAGGGCGCTCTGCGCCCGAACCCGGTCGATTTCCTTTGCCATGGCACAAGGATGCCAGCGGTTGGCATAGTTTGGTTGCCATGACAGGAACAGGACCTGGAAGCTGGCAGCCGGATCCCGAAGGCCGCTACGACTTCCGCTGGTGGGATGGGCAGCACTGGACCGATCAGATCCATCATCAAGGTCAGGTCGGCCGGGCGCCGATGGGTGGCCCGCCGCAATCCCAACAGCAGGGTGGGCCGCAACAGCAGGGTGGTCCACCCCAACAGCAGGGCGGTCCACCTCGGCATCAGGCCGCCGCGGTCGGCCAGCCCCAAGGTGACGGATTTGCCGGCATCACCGGCGATCTGGTTGACGGGCGTTTCAGCGAGAAAGAGGCCAAACCGATCGCGAACCAGAACTCCAAGCTGCTGCGCGTTCGCCTTGGTGAGCCGTTCATGGCACGACAAGGGTCGATGGTCGCCTATCAGGGCAACGTGGACTTCTCCTTCGAGGGCGGTGGCGCCTCGAGGTTCATCAAGAAGGCGCTGACCGGTGAGGGCCTGCCGTTGATGCGGTGCCAAGGCCAGGGTGACGTGTTCCTGGCCGAGCGGGCCTACGACGTGCACATGCTCAACCTCAACAACGCCGGCCTATCGATCAGCGGCAAGAACGTCCTGGCGTTCTCCTCGAGCCTGGACTGGAACATCGAGCGAGTGAAGGGCGGCAGCATGGTGGCGGGCGGCCTGTTCAACACGATGTTGCGCGGCACCGGGTGGGTAGCGCTGACCACCGACGGCCCGCCGGTCGTCCTCAACGCGGCGGAGGCGCCGACTTTCGCCGACACCAATGCAGTAGTGGCGTGGTCCGCCAACCTGCAGACGCAGCTGAAGACGAGCTTCAAGGCGGGCGCGCTGATCGGTCGTGGTTCCGGCGAGGCGATGCAGGTGTCGTTCTACGGCCAGGGCTTCGTCATCGTCCAGCCCTCCGAAGGCATCCAGGTCGCGACAGCTCAGTAGGTTTCACAGCTCGAGCAGCACCGTCACCGGGCCGTCGTTGACGAGCTCGACCTGCATGTGCGCACCGAACACGCCGGTCTCCACCTGCGCGCCCAGTCTGCGTAGCGCTTCGGCGAACGCGGTGACCAACGGCTCGGCGACGACGCCCGGCGCGGCGGCGTTCCAAGTCGGTCGCCGCCCTTTAGTGGTGTTGGCGTAGAGGGTGAACTGGCTGACCACCAGGATGGGTGCGTCGACGTCGGCAGCCGACTTCTCGTCGTCGAGAATGCGCAGCTGCCAAAGCTTTTCGGCCAGTCGTTGAGCCTTGTCCGCATCGTCGGTGTGGGTGACACCGACCAGGGCGAGCAGACCCTGTCCAGTCGGCTCTATGGCGCCGACCACCTCGCCGTCGACTCTGACCGCGGCTGAGGTCACTCGTTGCACCAGAACGCGCATGGTCGCTGATGCTGCCATGTCCGCGGGGACGTAGGCCTTACGGCCTATACCCTACGGGGGTACATTCCCGCATATGAAGCTCAATTCCATCGAGCGCGCGTTTGTGAACAACCCGGTGCGAGCGGCGCATCAGCACCACAGGGAAGCAACGTGGTTTCGGAGGCTGGCAGGCGGCGACCTGTCAGGTCAGCACGTGCTGGAGATCGGCTGCGGCCAAGGCGTTGGGGCGGAGGTAATCCTGGACCGGCTCGGCGCCGAACGGGTGACGGCGTTCGATCTCGACGAGTCCATGGTTGACCTGGCTCAACGACGGCTGCGTGGCCGTCCGGTGTCGCTGTCGGTGGGCGACGTCTGCGCCATCGAGCAGCCGTCTGCCAGCGTGGACACGGTCGTCGACTTCGGCATCATTCATCACGTACCGGATTGGCAGCAGTCGATTACCGAGATCGCGCGGGTTCTGCGGCCCGGCGGGCTACTGCTCTTCGAGGAAATCCCCCGCCACCTGCTGGACACCTGGGCGTTCCGGACGCTTACAGTTCATCCCCGCGAAAATCGGTTCGAGGCAGAAGAGTTCGGCGCCGAACTCGCCAAGCACGGACTCCACGGCACCGGCAGGATCGAACGCCGTTACGGCGGTGCGCTCTTTGTCGGCGCGGCGCGCAAAAACTGACGGAACCGCTATCGAATTCCACACATGAGCACGCCGCCGGCGGCGAGCACCGCGGTCGCCGCGGGGCCGCACGCGGTGATTGCGATGACGGCGGCGGTCAGCGCGGCGCCGCCGAATCCAGAGCGGCGTGTGGCGGCTAAACGTTCGGCGCGGGCAAGGACTGCAATCCCGGACGCCCCGAGTGCTCCAGAAGAAACAGGCACGGCGCCGGTGAGCGCGAGAAGGCCTCCCAGAATCGGCTGCGCTCCATATTGACCAGCGGCGCTATCGTCGGCGCACATCTCGAGCAGCCACGAAATGTGGTGCGCTCCTTCAGACATCAATTTGAGGTTCGGGAAGGTCGCCGCCAGACCCCGTGCAATGGCAATGATTTCGGGATGACGGCCATCAAGGTGAGCGCGCTCATGGGCGAGGATTGCGTCCAGCTGCGGCTTCGTCAGGGCATCCAGCGCGGCGCTGGTCACGACCACGGCGTGCGGTCGGCCTGCAATGCAGTAGGCGGCGGGCTCGGCCGCTTCGATGACGACAGCGTCGAGACCAATGAGTCGGCGGCCGACAAGACGCACCGCGGAGGCATGCCCATGGGTCCGGCTGCGCATGCGTACGAGGGTCCGCACCAACCGTGCCGCGCTGATCGTGATCGCCACAGCACCGAATCCCACCAGCGTGAGCAGTCCGACCTGCAGAACCGTGCCTGCGTTGCCGGCAGCTAGGCCACGCAACGCCTCCAGACAGCTGGCCAGCACTCCACCCGGATGCCTCCAGTGATGTGCGAGGTCGGCCAAGGCGAGCACCATCGCGGCGACCCACGACAATAGGACGCTCCCAATCGTCGTCATCCAGGCAGCGACACCGAGCCGTGGGGCGTCACCCGTTTGTGTCAATCTGCGCAGCACCGGAGGGCTGGCCATCAGTACGACCACGCTGTAAAGCAGAAGGCAGACCGCGACGGTCACTTGTTCGCCTTGCGCGTTCGCGACGCGATTCTGCGCAATGCCGCCCGAAGACGAGCGGATTCCTCTGCACCGATCTGCTCGACGAAGTGGTTGAGCACCAACTCCGGGCTCCCACCGGCGTCGAGGGCCTCCCGCATCAGCCGTGCACTGTGTTCTTCTCGGGTCAAGGTCGGCCAGTACCGATACGCCTTACCATCCTTTTCACGGGCCAGCCAACCCTTGTTGTGCAAGTTGTCCATGGTGGACATCACGGTGGTGTAGGCGATCTCGCGTTCGGCGGCGAGTTCATCGAAGATCTCGCGGACCGTCGTAGTGGTGGCACCGCGGTTCCAGATGCGGTCCATGATGACCGCTTCCAGCTCTCCGAATCCGCGCGCTCGCATGTAGCTGTCTCCTGTCGCCGGGTAGAGCATACGACCGCAGCATCGGCGATCGCGGTATCACTCATCTACTATCTCGGTACGTAGACTATGCCCATGATGACCACCCGACCAAGCGCGCCATCCACCGCAGTACGGATGACGGCGCGACATTCACGCTGTTCCAACAGTTTTAGCCGCAGAGTCCCGATCACGCGGGCTTTTGCGCGACGAGGCGTTCGACTAGGCCCAGTTTGAACCGGTCGACCTTGTCGATCTCCAATCCCGCCGCGCGGACCTGATTCATCGGCCGGCGTAGGAAGTGTTCCCCGCCCAGTGGCACGGTGAAGATCTCCAGAAATCGCTGCACCGCACGCACAGCCCGCGACGTGCTTTCTATGTGATCTACGAGAATTAGTCGGCCGCCGGGTCGCAACACCCGGGACATTTCGGTGATGGCCCTGGTGTGGTCGGGGATGGCGCAGAGCCCGAACGTGCAGACGACCGTATCGAAAGAAGCATCGTCGAACGGCAATTCGTGCGCATCGGCCTGTTGCAGCGTGGCGGTCCGCCCGAGTTGGCTAGACCGGTCGCGGGCGATGTCGAGCATAGCGTCGCTCCAGTCGATGCCGGTCAGTGTGATGTCGTCGGGATAGGCCTCGAAGTTGAGCCCCGTGCCGACGGCCACTTCCAGCACATTGCCGGCCGCTTGTCCGCACGCCCAAGCGCGGGAATCGCCGAAGACGTGTCGGTCGAAGAACCCCATCTGCTTGTCATACGAGCCGGAGTGCTTGTCCCAGTAGCGCTGCCATCGGGCAGTACGGTCCTTAGTCGATGCCATGGCAGTTCACCTCATCACCATTCTGACTTACCCGCCTTGCCGTATGAGCTGCGGCCGGGACGGTGGCTGCCAACCGAATGTGTCGGCGGATGCCCGTAGATACGCCGTGGTGGGCAGCGCCCGTACGACTAGGTCGCGTAACGAGGCCGCACCGGGATTGCGGGAGTTGGCCAGCCGTGCGATGCGGGCCGAGGCGCGCACCAATTCCTGGGTACGCTCCCGACGGGCGCGGTCATAGTCGGCCAATGCTGCCGGAACGTCGGCTGCTGCGCACGCCGTCAGCACGACAGCGTCTTCTAAAGCCTGGCAGGCGCCCTGGCCGAGGTCGGGCGTCATGGCATGAGCCGCATCCCCGAGTAACGCCACCCGCTCGCACCTGTACGCGGGCAAGGGTGAGGCCAGGTGGTAGATCGGGTGCCGCAGCAAAGCGTCGTCCGGGGTGGCAGCCAGCACGTTGGGGATTGGTTCGTGCCAGCCGGCGAACCAGGCGGCAACCTTGTCAAGGTCGTCGACGTCCGCGTCCTCGGACGCGGTCCGCGTGGCGAACCAGTACACCCGTCCGTCGGCGAGCGGCGCAACGCCGAACCGCTGTCCGCGTCCCCAGCTCTCGGTGAGGCCAGGCAGGCCCGTCGGCGCGGCTTCGGCCGGGGCCAGTCCCCGCCAGGTCACGTACCCGGCGAAGGCAGGCCCGGGATGGTGTGGAAAGAGCGCTCGGCGGCTGACGCTGTGCACGCCGTCGGCCGCCACCACCAGATCCGCGCGCGCGGCACCCGGCCGCTCTTCGGCGACGTAGCTGACTTCAGCCTGGTTCGCGCCACTCGTTATGCCGGTGACCCGGTGCCCGGTGCGCAAATCGGCCCCGCTGGCCACATCGAGCAGCATCTGGAGCAGGTCGGCGCGATGCAGCACAAAGGCCCGCAGCCCGTGGCGGGCGGTCAACTGGTCGACGGTCGTACGTAGTAGCCAGCGGCCGGACTCGGTACGCAATCCCGCGGCGCCGGTGGCCACGCTGCGTTCGCGCAGCGCCGCGCCGACACCGAGCCAGTCCAGGGCCCGAACCGCGTTGGGCGCGAGAGCAATACCGGCACCGACAGCTGCGAACCGCGGCGCCTGCTCGAACACCGTCACCCGCCACCCTGTACGAGACAGTCCGGCCGCCGCAGCGAGACCTCCAATACCTCCGCCGATCACAATCGCAGTCCGTTCGGACACCACAAACCTCCAATCACGAGAAATAGCAGTCGTGACTGCTTATACCCGGTAGGGGTATAGAGTATGCGCGGAAGGGGAAACGGCACGTGGGACACCGATCCCCTTCACCCCATATCCACCGCGGAACGACTCCAGGCACTGATCCCCGACTCCACGCTGCACGTCGCACACTCGGTCGATGACGTCAAGACGTGGACACAACGAACCGCGGAATTCTTCGCTCGCTGATCCGACCGCCACAAGCCCGATGCAACGTCTCCGAGGAGCGGCAATTACTAGCGTTGCCAGTCGGCGTAGCCGTCATTCTCGAATAGGCCCCCGCTGGTGTTCTTGACCACGAGGGGATCTCCAGGACCGAAGTTGTCGAAGAACCACTGGGCGTTGGCTGGACTGAGATTGATGCAGCCATGGCTGACATTGCGCTTGCCCTGGTCCGACACTGACCACGGCGCACCGTGGACGAAAATGCCACTCTTGGAGAAGCGCACCGCGTCAAGAACCCTCAGGCGATAACCCTCAGGAGCGTCAATCGGCACGCCGTACGTCGAGGAATCCATCCACATGTCGGCGAACTCTTCGCTGGCGTAATACGTGCCGTTACGGGTCTCATACCCCTTTTTGCCCAGCGACACCGGAAAAGTCTTCTCCAGCACGCCGTTTCGCATGATCTCCATCTGATGCGTCTTGTCGTCGACCGTAGCGACAAGTGCGTCACCGGTGGTGAAGCTGGATCGGGTGCCCGCAGCGTCGACAGTCACCGGTGTGTTGGCCGGCCAGAAGTCGATCGGACGCCACCGCAGCTGCTTGTCGCTCATCCAGTAGAACTTGCCCGGCACGGCCGGGGAGATCCGAATCACCGACTCGGCAATCGGACGGTCCGCGATCGGATGTTGGAACGTGATGACGATCGGCTTCGCGACACCGACCTTCGCACCGTTTGGCGGATCGAAGGTGGGCGGGGCGAACGGCGGCTGACCCTCGAACGGCGGCAGCAGATCGGGCGGCGCAACCGGTTCAACCGGCGCCAGCGGTATCTGTGGGGCATCGAGCACCGCAGGATCATTGGGCGCTGGCTCAGCCAGTGCGGGTGCACTGCCCAGGATCACCCCGACGAACAGCCCAGCCGTAGAGAAAACAGCAGCGAACAGCCGCTGCGCCGGTCGCGGCATTACATACCTCCACTTACGGTCTGCGGCCTGGTGGGTGACAGCGGTTTACTCGGGTCTCAACACGCGCCATCAGTACGTCGCACCTACTGCCATGGATAGTACGTGCAACATAGTAGATAACTGGAATAGGAAAACATCAAGTCGGCGACTCCGGACCCGACCCGGGCGGGTCTGCGCCCTCGATGACGCGCTTGAGGTAGCGCAATTCGGTGCGTGCGTGCTCGCGATCCTTCTCTTCTCCGTTGAACAAGTGCACGAAGCTGATTGCGGCCAGACGGCGGAGTGCACCTTGTGGGAATGCGGCCCATACCCGAGCGCTAAGCAGGGACTTTTCATTGTCCTGCGGTTGCACCCGCCATGTGACGCCTTCCTCGACGGTGAGCTTCATTCCCAGCCACCGATATGTTGCTTCCGCCTCCCACGTCACAGCGGAATCTGGTTCGACAGACGTGATGGTCCCGACGGCCTCGCCTGGAATCCCGCCGACCTTCTCTCGAATACGAAGCTTTGCACCGACTTCCGTCACTGGGCGGCTGTCAAGCCGCTCCAGGCTTTCATGCTCGGGGTTCGAAGCCAACCACCAACCGTCAACGTCGGAAATAACTCGCCAGACGGCTGTTGGTGGCGCGTCGATCACGATTGCTTCCATGAAGGCAAACATGGCGAACACCTCACTGCGCATCGATACGATTTCATTGCATGACATATACCCTAGCGGGGTACGGGTAATTGTGTCGACTGGTAGACGAGGAGAACCGGCATGCGAGTCATTGCGATTGAGGAGCATTACGCCCACCCGGCATTGCAATCCGCGGAGGCGCTGGCCAACTTGCGGAAGCACCCGCAGCTTGCACGTATTCAGGACAAGCTCCTGGACGTCGGCGCGGGCCGGATCGCCGACATGGACGAGGCCGGTATCGACCTACAGGTGTTGTCACACACCGTTCCCGGCGCCGAGGTGTTGGACCGGGAACGCGCGTTACCGGCGGCGCGAAGTGCGAACGATAGCCTCGCCAAGACGGTCAGTGCGCATCCGGACAGGTTCGCCGGTTTCGCTGCCCTGCCGATGCGCGATCCAGCCGCCGCGGCGTCGGAACTACAACGGGCAGTAGCTGAGCTCGGCTTCCGGGGCGCCATGGTCAATGGTCTCATCGAGGGCCGGTTCCTGGACGACCCTGTGTTCCTGCCGGTGCTATCGAAGGCGGCCGAGCTGGGTGTGCCGGTGTACTTGCATCCGTCGTTTCCGCCAGAGGCCGTGGCCCGCACATATTACGGCGGTCTCGAACCGGTACTGGCCGACCATCTAGCCACTGCGGGCTGGGGTTGGCACTCGGAAACGGCGATACATCTGCTTCGGCTTGTGGTCAGCGGTGTGTTCGACCGGATTCCCGAATTGCAGATCATTGTGGGGCATTTGGGGGAAATGATTCCCTTTGCGTTGGCCCGTATCAATACCGTGCTCAGTCCGGTCGCCGGTTTACGCCGGCCGGTGGCGGACTACTTCCAGACCAATATTTTTCTGACCACCAGCGGGTACACGACCTTTCCCCCGCTGCAGTGTGCACTGTCGGTGTTGGGGATCGACCGGTTGATCTTCTCGGTGGACTATCCATACACCGACAACGAAACCGCCCGTGCCTTGCTCGACACTGCGCCAATCAGCCCGAGCGACCGCGAGAAACTCGCGCACGGCACGGTCGAGCGGCTGCTGCGCCTGTAGTGCGGTTCATCAAATCTTCATCAAAGGACTAGTCAAGGAACATCGGCGGTACGAAGACTGTGAAGGTATGAACTGATGTCAGGAAACACAGGGAGCAAGGCATGCGGCAGGTCCGTTCGGCGACTGGTCGGCGTCGCCTCAGTTTCTGGCTGACGGCGGTTGCAGCTGTCTCGGCGGCGGCACTGGCACTCAGCGCATGCAACGCCAACCCTGAACCGGCGCCGCCACAGGTGATTACCGATAAGGGAGACCCCTACGACAACCTGTTGATGCCGAAGCTGCAGGCTTCGGTGACCGACGGCGCCGTCGGCGTCGAGGTGGACTCGCCGGTCACGGTGAGCGCGGGAGACGGTGTGCTGGGTCCGGTCAGCATGATCAACGAAGCGGGCGAGCCGGTGCCTGGCCGGCTCAGCCCGGACGGCCTCACCTGGTCGACCGCCGAGCCGCTGGGCTACAACGAGGAGTACACGCTGACCGCCGAGGCGCTCGGGCTGGGCGGTCTGGCGCGCAACAGCATGACCTTCCAGACACAGTCGCCCGAGAATCTGACGATGCCCTATGTCTTGCCGAACGACGGCGAGGTGGTCGGCATCGGCCAGCCCATCGCGATCCGGTTCGACGAGAACATCCCCAACCGGTTGGCGGCCCAGCGAGCCATCACGGTCACCACCAATCCCCCAGTGGAGGGTGCGTTCTACTGGTTGAACGATCGCGAAGTCCGTTGGCGCCCAGCGAAGTACTGGAAGCCGGGCACGACCGTCGACGTGGCGGTCAACACCTATGGCGTCGACCTGGGTGATGGCCTGTTCGGTCAGGAGAACGTCACCACCCGCTTCGCCATCGGGGACGAAGTCATCGCGACCGCCGATGATGCCACGAAGACGATGACCGTCAGGCGCAACGGCGAGGTCGTCAAGACGATGCCGCTCTCGATGGGCAAGAACAGCTCGCCGACCGACAATGGCGCCTACATCGTCGGTGACCGCTACCGCGAACTCATCATGGATTCGTCGACGTATGGTGTGCCGGTGAACTCACCCGAGGGGTACCGTCTCGAGGTCGAGTGGGCCACCCAGATGTCCTACAGCGGCATCTACGTGCACTCCGCGCCATGGTCCGTCAGCAGCCAGGGCCGCAGCAACGTCAGCCACGGCTGCCTCAACGTCAGTCCAAGCAACGCGATCTGGTTCTACGACAACACCAAACGTGGCGACATCGTCGAGGTCGTCAACACCGTCGGTCCGACACTGTCGGGTACGGATGGCTTGGGCGACTGGAACATTCCATGGGAGCAGTGGCGGGCAGGTAACGCGAACATCTGACGCAGAGATGGGCGCTGCCGGCAGTCCAATCGGGCAGCCGGCTCGTCGACGCCGTGTCGTTATCCCGCTGCGATCACTAAGTTTCCCGGCCTTAATGTGGCAGTCAACTACCTTGTGCCCCAGGGCATCTGCGCTGACAACTGGGACAGACCTCGAATGGGCGCAGAGCGTCCCCACAGCTGTTACCAACATGAGATTGTGACAGACGTTTCTGCTGAGGCTGAAGTGATGTACGTTTCTACTACGTACTAACCGAGATAGTAGTTGTGTTAGAGGGAGTCCGGATGGACGACCTGCCGACGGTGACGCGCCCGCGCGCCCCCATCTGAGGGAGATCCAATGAGGCCTTCGCGCCGTCATGTCAGTCACCTGCTGACGGGTTTGGTGGGCGCGGCTCTGGTCGTCAATGCCACCGGCATGTCGCAGGCTGCGCACAGCGGAACTGTGCATTCTGAAGCTACGGACATCACGACGCTCATCGCTCAGGTCGCCGAGGCCAACCAGCAAGTCGCCGACATCGGAGCCGAGATTCAAGCCAACCAAGAGGGCGTGAACAAGGCCCTGGTGGAAGTTGCGAACGCTCGCGATGCGGCCGAGACGGCCCGCCGCGACGTAGCGGCCAGCGAGCAAGGAGTGGCAGATGCCAATGTGGCAATAGCCGCCGCGCAGAAGCGGTTCGACGACTTCGCCGCGGCCACATATGTCAACGGCCCGCCCGGCTCCTATCTCACCGCGGGCAGCCCCGAGGACATGATCGCCACCGCGGGCGCTGACCAGGCGCTGGCCCTCAGCTTTCAGCAGGCACTTGCTGACCTGCAGCGCACGCGGACCGAACAAGCAAACAAGGCATCGGCAGCGCGCGCGGCCCAACAACGTGCCGAGAAGGCCGCTGTCGACGCTCAGCGCAGCCAGGACGCCGCTGTGGCCGCTCTGACCGCCGCGCAACAGCAATTCGGCGCCCAGCAGGCTGCGGTCGACCGGCTCGTCGCCGAGCGCGACGCCGCACAGGCCCGCCTCGACGCCATCCGCCCAGCACGCCCCCCTGTTACCAGCTCGGCGGGCCAGGGCCCTGTCGGCGTCGACCGGTGGGACACTCAGGCTCCGCAGGGCTCCCCCGCCCCGGCCAACACCGGTCAATGGGACACCACGCTGCCAATGGTGCCCAGCGCCAACGTCGCTGGAGATCCGGTCGCGATCATCAACTCAGTGCTTCAAATCTCGGCCACGTCGGCACAGGTCACTGCCGACATGGGCCGCAAGTTCCTGACCAAGCTCGGCATCCTTGCCGAGCCAGTGGCGGCCACCGATCCCGGCATTACGAACGGCCGCATTCCCCGCGTCTACGGCCAGCAAGCCTCTGAACTCGTGATCCGCCGCGCCATGTCACAGATTGGGGTGCCGTACTCATGGGGTGGCGGAAATGCCAACGGGCCGTCGCGCGGAATTGACCAGGGCGCCAACACCGTCGGCTTCGACTGCTCCGGGCTGTATTTGTACGCATTCGCGGGTGTCGGCATCAAGCTGACCGCACTACTCGGGTGATCAGTACAACGCCGGACGCAAGATCCCATCCGCGCAGATGCGACGTGGTGATCTAATCTTCTACGGCCCCAACGCCAGCCAGCACGAGGCGATGTACCTCGGAAACGGCATGATGCTGGAAGCGCCCTACACCGGGTCTCAAGTCAAGGTGTCGCCGGTTCGCACCAGCGGCATGATGCCGTATGTCACCCGGCTCATCGACTACTGACCAAGCCATCTGCTTCCGTTACATGACCGCGTCGAAGATCCTCTCGGCTTCGCTCGCGCGCATTGGACGAGCTAGGCCGCGTAGTTGAGGCTGGTCATCATGCCGGCTTCCTGGTGATATGTGTTGTGGCAGTGCAGCATCCACTCGCCCGGATTGTCGGCTATGAGATCGACGGTCAGCTTCTGCATCGGCAGAACGATGACGGTGTCTTTCCGCGCGCCGGGGCTGCCGTCGGATTTGACCACCTGGAAGGTGTGGCCATGCAGATGCATCGGGTGCCACATCATCGACATGTTGGAGAACGTGAGGCTGACCCGCTGCCCCTGCCTGCATTGTGAGCGGCTGCCTGTCGGCGAACGGCCGTCCGTTGATCGTCCAGTCGTAGGCCATCATGTCCGCCGGACAACTCCGCCGTGAAGTGTCGTGTCCGGCTCGGTGGACGCCAAGTCGACTTCTGGCGTGGCGGTGAACAATCGACCGTGCCCACGAGCCGATTGAGTTCGGGCGGCCGATACGCGGCATCGGGTGGAGTGCCCGGCTCCAGTGGACAGCAACGCCCGCGCCACCGCGTCCTTGCCTTCCGCCAGGGCCACCAGCGGGAACACCCCATCGCCGGCGGTGACGATCACGTCGTAGCGTTCGCCCATCCCGACCAGCAGGGCATCAACGTCGATCGGCCGGACGGGGAAGCCGTCGGTGTGGGTGACGGTCATCCGGTGCCCGGCCAGCGCCACACGGAAGGCGGTATCGGAGCCGGCGTTGATGATCCGGATCCGAACCCGCTGCCCGGGCTTGGACCGCGAACGTGGTGGGCGCCGCGGGAATCCGCCCATTGATCAGGTAGTAGGGGTAGTTGACGTCGCCCGCATCGCCGCCGAGCAGATTGCTGCTCCGATCGCCGGCGGCTCCAGGCATGCTGCCCCATGCCGGGCATATCGTCCATGCCCGGCATGTTGCCGTGCGCCATGGACGATCCGCGCAGGCCGTCGTAGATCTGCTGCGGTGTCGAGCCGATACCGTCGGTCCAATCATCCAGTACGACAATCCATTCGGCGTCGTAGTGCGCCCGGCTCGGCCGGGTCGTCAACAATGACCGGAACATACAGACCGGTGTCGGCGTCCAGGCCGGTGTGCGGGTGCGCCCAGTACGTTCCCGGATGCGGCACGGAGAACCGGTAGACGAAGTCGGTGCCCGCGGTCGATGTCCGGGCTGGCCGGTGCCGCGCCGTCCATGTCATTGCGTAATGCAATGCCATGCCAATGAACCGATGTCGAGTGGTTGAGCCGGTTCTTGACGGTGACCGCCAGCTCATCGCCAACATTGGCCCGGATCACCGGGCCTGGCACTGAGTCGCCATATGCGAAGGTCGCGGCGTCGAGCGCCGCCCAGGTCGATCTGAGCGCGCTGCGGGTTCAGCTCCGCCACGACCGTGCGCCCGGTGTGCGGCCGTTTCGCCTCTACGGCAGCGATTCGGTCATTCGGGATCGCCAGGCTGGTGCTGCGGCCACATCCGGCGGCAACCGCCAGCCCGGACGCCAGGCGCGGCGGTTACAAAGGTCCCGGCGACTCATCCTGCATTGGCGGCGCGGACGCTCTTCCGCCGCGTGCGCGGACGCGCTGCCGCGAAACAGCGCCAGCGTCCCGGCGATTGGGATCGCCCAGAACGCGACGAGCACGATCGCCACCACGCGACCCAGCTGAGCCATCCCGATCCGACGTCGATGGACTACTAGTTGCCATCAACTCGGTTTGCCTTTCCCTCACTCGTCAGCCTGCGGTCGGTTCGCAGGTGAATCGGTGTGGGTTCTGTGAAGATTTGCTCAAGACTGGGCCGTTGCCGCGGGCCGTCCTCCGATATAGGCGTGCGCAGGGCACCATGAACGCCATGGAACGCGCGCCGGAGCATCGGCGGGTATCGGGCGTTGGTGGTCGACGACGAAGTCCCACTGGCCGCAGGTAGTGGCCAGTTACCTCGAGCGCGAGCACTTCGACGTCAGCCGTGGCCTACAACGGCCACGATGCGCTGGCCCTGGCGCGTGAGATCGATCCCGACGTCGTGGTGCTCGATCTGGCGCTGCCGGGCATCGACGGCCTGGAGGTGTGCCGCCAGTTGCGCACCTTTTCCGACGCCTACGTGGTGATGCTGACCGCACGGGACGCCGAGATGGACACCATCATCGGTTTGTCGGTCGGTGCCGACGACTATGTGACCAAGCCGTTCAGTCCTCGCGAACTGGTGGCGCGGATCCGTGCCATGCTGCGGCGGCCTCGGACCGTCGCGGCGCCCGTGCCGGCCGACGACGGCGACCTCCGCCACGGGCGTTCGGCGCGCTGCGGATCGACGTCGCGGGTCGTGAGGTGTTCATCGACGAGCGAGCCGATCATGTTGACCCGCACCGAGTTCGACGTGCTGCGGCGCTCTCGGCACGGCCCGGCGTGGTCTTCAGTCGCCGGCAGCTTCTTGAGGCCGTTTGGGCAGAGTCGTGGGTCGGAAACGAGCATCTCGTCGATGTTCACATCGGCCATCTGCGCCGCAAGCTCGGCGATGACCCCGCCACACCGCGCTATGTGATCACCGTGCGCGGCGTCGGATATCGGATGGGAACCGGAGAGTGACGCGCGCTCGCGCCGCGCGGCATCGGAGTTCGGCTGCTGCTCGCACAGACGCTGGTGCTGGTCGCTGGCGCGGCCACCACCGTGGATCGTCGCCGCCATCGTCGGCCCACCGCTGTTTCGGGAACACCTGCACCGCGCCGGTGTGCCGGCCGAATCCGACGAGCAGTTGCACGCCGAGGAGGCCTACACCTACGCCACGGCCATCTCCATTGGGGTGGCACTGGCCGTGTCGGCGCTGGCGGCGCTGGTGGTGACTTGGTACTTCAGCCGGCGCCTGCAACGCTCCGTCACCGAAGTGTCGTCTGCCGCCGCGGCCGTCGCCGACGGCCGCTACGATATCCGGGTTCCCCCGCCGCATCTCGGTGACGACTTCGATGCCCTGGCAACGGCTTTCAACCAGATGGCCGAGCCGGCTCGAGTCGGTCGAGACGACTCGCCGACGGCTGTTCGGCGATCTCGCCCATGAGATCCGCACACCCGTCTCGGTGCTGGAGGCCTACATCGAGGCCGTCGAGGATGGCGTGAAAACCCTCGACCCCGAGACCGTCACCATGCTGCGCGACCAGACCCGACAGGCTGGTGCGATTCTCCGATGAAGTCGCCGCACTCGCGCAGGCCGAAGAGGGCCAGGCCTCCATCGCGCCCACATCGGTCGCTCCCGACACGCTCGATAGCAACGCGCAGTCGCCGCCGCGGCAGACCGCTTCGCCGCCAAGGGCGTAACGCTGACGTCGCACGTCAGCGATGATCTGCCCCGGTTGTGGGCAGACCCGCGATCGGCTCGCACAGGTGCTGGGCAACCTGCTCGACAACGCGTTGCGCCACACTCCTCGCGGCGGGCGGGTCGACGTCGCTGCCAGCGCCGACCGCGGCCAGCTCACCATCACGGTCACCGACAGCGGTGACGGTATCGCCGCCGAACACCTGCCACACGTGTTCGATCGCTTCTACCGCGCCGACGCCGCCCGCGACCGCGACCACGGCGGGGCCGGCATCGGCTTGGCGATCGCCAAAGCGCTTGTCGACGCTCATCGTGGCCGCATCGCCGTCAGCAGCGCCGGCCCTGGCACCGGCACGACTTTCACCGTCACATTGCCGGTACGCCAGGACGGCCCAGACGTCTAGAGCGAGCCGAGGTATGCCATTCATGGTGTCGATCTCCCGCTAGCGAGCAGCGGGGCAGTCCAAGCCTCCGACGGCCAATGCGGCTCGGCTAGTCGTCTGATGAAGATTTGATCAGGCGCTTCGTCGCCGGACAACGCATCGTTTTCCACGGCGCGAGTCGTCGGCCTCCGTCGGCGGTGCTGCTCGAGCGCCCCGACCGCGCACATCACGCCCACATCGGGCAACCGCCCGCGTGGCGGGATGCTTGATGAACTGCTTTGCTTTCGTTCTTCACCGTCGGCGTCACCTCGCCGTCGATCGGTAACCGGCGCAGCCGCAGGCTGTTGCTCACCACGAACACCGAGGAGAAAGCCATCGCGGCGCCGGCGAGCATCGGGTTGAGCAGCCCAGCGGCCGCCAGCGGCAACGCGGCGACGTTGTAGGCGAATGCCCAGAACAGGTTGCCCTTGATCGTGGCCAATGTCTTGCGCGACAGCCGGATTGCGTCGGGCGCCGCCCGCAGGTCACCGCGCACCAGCGTCAGGTCGCTGGCCTCGATGGCGACATCGGTGCCGGTGCCCATCGCCAGCCCGAGATCGGCCTGGGCCAGCGCGGCCGCGTCGTTGACGCCGTCGCCGACCATCGCCACGACCTTGCCCTCGGCCTGCAGCCGCTTGACGGTGTCGACCTTGTCCTGCGGGCAGCACCTCGGCGATCGACCTCGTCGATCCCGACCTGGTCGGCGATCGTGCGGGCGGCGGCGCTCGTTGTCGCCGGTCAGCATGATCGGCGTCAGGCCGAGCGCGCGCAGCTGCCGGACCGCCTCGGCCGAGGTCGGCTTGACCGCATCCGCGACGACGAGCACCCCGCGCGCCTTGCCGTCCCAGCCGACCGCCGACGGCGGTCTTGCCGTCGGATTCGGCCTGAGCGCATGCGACTGCGCCGAGCTCTTCCGGCAGGTGCTGCGACCAGTCGGCGAGAAGCCGTGCCGCCCGACCACCACCGCGTGACCGTCGACGACGCCCTGCACGCCGAGCCCCTCGAGGTTGGTGAAGTCCTCGACCGGCGGGAGCTCGCCGACCTTGTCGCGGGCGCCGTTGGCGATCGCCTTGGCGATCGGGTGCTCGGAGGCATCCTCGAGCGCGCCGGCCAGTCGCAGCACCTCGTCGGCTCGTTCGCCGTCGGCGGCGATCACGTCGAGCAGCGTCATCGTGCCGGTGGTGACCGTGCCGGTCTTGTCGAGCACGATCGTGTCGATGCGCCGGGTCGACTCCAGCACTTCGGGCCCCTTGATCAGGATTCCGAGCTGCGCGCCGCGACCCGTGCCGACCATCAGGGCGGTCGGTGTCGCCAGGCCCAGCGCGCACGGGCACGCGATGATCAGCACCGCCACGGCCGCGGTGAACGCCGCGGCGACCGATCCGCCGGTGCCGATCCAGAACCCCAGCGTCGCCACCGACAGGGCGATGACGATCGGCACGAAGATCCCGGAGATCTTGTCGGCCAGCCGCTGCGCCTGCGCCTTGCCGGTCTGCGCGTCCTCGACCAGCTTGGCCATCTGCGCCAGTTGGGTGTCGGCAGCCGATCCGGTTGGCGCGCACCACGAGTCGACCGCCGACGTTGACGGTGGCGCCGACCACCTGGTCGCCGGGGCCGACCTCCACGGGCACCGACTTCGCCGGTGAGCATCGACGCGTCCACCGCCGAGGTGCCCTCGATGACCACGCCGTCGGTGGCGATCTTCTCGCCGGGCCGGACCACGAACTCGTCACCGACCGCGAGTTGGTCGATCGGAATCCGTTGCTTCGACACCGTTTCTGCGCACCGCGACGTCCTTGGCGCCGAGTTCGAGCAGCGCGCGCAGCGCGGCGCCGGCGCGCCGCTTGGAGCGGGCCTCGAAGAACCGGCCGGCCAGGATGAACGTCGTCACCCCGGCAGCGGCCTCGAGATAGATGTTGCCGGTGCCGTCGGTACGGGCGATGGTCAGCTCGAACGGATGCGTCATGCCCGCCATTCCGGCAGTGCCCCAGAACAGCGCGTAGATCGACCAGCCGAAGGCGGCGATCGTGCCCATCGAGATCAGCGTGTCCATGGTGGCGGTGCCGTGCCGCAGGTTGGCCCACGCCGCCTGATGGAACGGCCAGCGCACCCCACACCACCACGGGCGCGGCCAGGGTCAGCGACAGCCACTGCCAGTTGGTGAACTGCAGCGCGGGAACCATCGCCATCGCGATCACCGGCACGGTCAGCGCCAGCGAGATGAGCAGCCGCTGACGCAGCGACGCCGTGGGGTCCTGCTCGCCCCGCAGCGGTCGCGCGGTCCTCGGCATCGGCGATGCTCGGGCGTCGGCAGTTCCGCCTTGTATCCGGCCTGCTCGACCGCCGCTACGAGCTGATCCGGCGAGACGTCGCCGACGTAGTCGACGCGGGCCTTCTCGGTCGCGAAATTGACCGTCGCGGTGACGCCGTCGATCTTGTTGAGCTTCTTCTCGATTCGGGCCGCGCAGGAGGCGCACGTCATTCCGCCGATCTGCAGTTCGATCTGCCCGGCTGATGGACTGTCGGTGACGGGTCATCGTGTGTCTCCTTTGCGGATCGGGCGGTCAGTGGCCGTGTCCGGCCGGATGCCGGTTCGCGCGCAGGCGCAGATGTCGGCGCGGCAGGCTTCGACGGATCCGGCCGGGCCGACCGACACCGTGAATTCGGCGGTTCGCACCACGCCGTCGTGCTTGAAGTCCAGGAACAGCCGGTAATCGCCGTTGCTCGGAACCGTTGTGTGGAAACCGATCTCCGGGCCGGCGGGAGTGGTGCCGTCGCCCGGCTCTCCCATCGGATGGACGTGCAGATAGGCCAGGTCGGAAGCCCGCAGCGCCACCAGGTGGCCGTAGGCGCCCAGATAGGGCTGCAGATCGGTGACCGGCTTGCCGTTGCGGCTCACCGACAGCGTCAGCATCGATGCCTCGTTGGCCTTGGGCGTCCCGCTCAGCGTGACGGTGTAGCCGTCGACGACGGTGCTGGTTTGGGCGACGGGCAACGGCCGCGGATCGTAGCGACCGGCGACATGCAAGTCGGCGCCGAGAGTCAGCGCCTCGCCACCGGCGGGGACGAAGTCGGCGAACACGCGGTAGTCGCCGGCTCGGCTCAGATCGACTGGGACGCTCCATGTTCCGTTGCCGTCCAGGACCGGATGCACGTGCTGGAAGCCCGACCATGTCGCGGCGGACGACGATCAGATGCAGCTGCTTCTCGTGGCTGTCGATGTACTGCGTCACCGCGGCGCCGGTGGAATCGGTGATCCGAAAGCGCAGGGGCACATTCTTGCCGGCGTCGACGCGGGTACTCGCCAACTCGAGGGTGTAGCCGTTCTCGGTGGACATCAGTCCGCCGGGAAGTTCGTCGGCCGCCGCCTCCTGCCGTCGGCCGCAGGCATGTCGTCGTGGGCCTGGGACGATTCAGTGGCTGACGCCGCCATCGGGGCCGAGGGTTGCCCCGACTCCGAAGGCGGCGGCGAACACCACCACCAGGCCGAGGATGAACCCGGCGATCTTCTGCGGTGCGTTCACGGGGTTTCCCCTTTCTCGTGTTCGAGCGGTTCTCAGCCGGCCAGCTGGTAGCCGGCCTCTTCGACGGCACTCTTGATCGCGTCGGCCTCGACTCGGTCGCGTCGCTGTCGATGGTGACCTTGCCGCTGGCCAAGATCGACGTCGACGGCGGTCACGCCGGGAATGCTTCCGACCTCTTCGCGCACCGAGGACGCGCAATGGCCGCAGGTCATCCCGGTGACGGTGACGGTGACGGTGCTCATCTAAGAACCCTTTCGAGTCGTTCCTTGTCCGAAATCTGATTCATACCATACCCCCCTAGGGTATTTGTGGCAGTGGTTGGTGCCTCCGCTGCTGATTCAGGCCCTAATCAGCTCTATGAGCGGCAACCTTGTTGCAGATGGCGGGCTCACGCGCCAGCTGATGCACCGGGCCGGCGCGTCATCGATCGATGTGGATCGCCAAGTTCGTCATCGGCTGTTGCGCATGGCCGGTGGGGGTTTCGGGGCCACTGAGGCCGTCGGCAATCGACACCACCAGCCCGCCGAGCATGAAGGCAATGATCGCCGCAATGAGCGCCCCGGTGCTCAACGACGGAATGTACCGACGCGACGCCACTGGATTCACCACTGGCGTCATGGTATTCGTGCGTCAGCGCGTGTCCCTTGCCCTTATTCAGCAGGTAGCGGTTGACTGGGTAGGCCGCCACGAAGGCGGCGGTGAGCGCGATCATCATGCCAATCCAGAAGATTGGGTTGACCAGTCCGGCGTTCATCGCGCCGGGAATCACCGCCATAACGACGTTGTCAACGATCTCCATTGTCAGAATCGACAGCGTGTCGGCGGCCAAGACGACGCTGAGCGCCGCCCCAACCGCCAGTCCCGCCTTGAGCAGCGGAAGCGTTGACAACGAATAGCCGAACAGAAATGCCAGGGCGACAGCGATGGCGATCGTCGCCACGTTGCTGAGTCCGAGGGCCGTACCGATCATGAGACCGACGATTTCACCGATGGCGCAGCCGGTCAGGCAGTGCAGCGTCGCGCTGAGGGCCATGGTGTTGACGTTCATGTCGTGATGGGCATGTTCGCCAAGCTGCCCGGAGTCATGGTCGTGCGATTGAACGGCCATACCTTGAACTCCTTGTCGGTGATTCAGGTCATATACCCCCTAGGGGTATATGACCACGTTACCCGCCTAGGGTGCCCGTGGCAAGGCCTCATCATGGACAGCCGCGGCATCCGCTCGTGTCGGCGGCGCTGGTCAGCGGTGAGCGTGGTCGCCGCTGCCGGAGCCAGGAGCGCCGCCCATCATCCGCAGCATCGAGACCCCGGCCGGTTCGCAGGAAGCGGATGACGAGCCGCGCAGCGAGGATCAGAAACGCGATGTTGAGCCAGGTCGTGTAGTTCCACGATATGCCGGCCGCCATGACCATTGCCATGCGGTGTTCAGGGATGAGACCGGTTGCCGCTGAAGAGGATTTCGACAGGTACCCCGCCCCGACCATCGCGACGTAGAAGGTCCCGAACAGGACCAGCGTCATCTTCATGCCGTAGTACCTCGGTAGATGTTGAGGATGGGCCGGACGAGCAGGTCGGCATAAATGAACGCCACCACCCCGCCGAACTGATTCCGCCGTTCCACAGGCGGCGATCAGTGCCACATTGCCGATAGAGTCAGACGAAGAGCCAGGCATCGCGTCAAACGGGCCGATGATCGGGCCGTCAGTATCGTCGCTCTGCGCCATGGTGATTGCGCCCTGACGATGGGCCGACATCAGCGGAGGAACAGCCTGCTGGCGTCAACGACCCTGCGCATTCTGCATCACGGTCATGTCATCGCGGACATCATGCCCGATGCCGCAGCAACGAGCCTTCGCCGGACATGTCCATTGCGGCGTGGCCTTCCATGGCGCCGGAAACATCGGCCTGGGCTCGCGCGGGTCGATCAACGCGACCGCACGAACACCCGGAACATCACCGCAATCTCGGGGTCCGGTGAATTGGCGGCGGTGAATTGTGCCATCCCATAAGCAGCGCCAATATGATGCCGAGTTCGATCACGAGATTGGTCGAGGCGATCTCGAACGCCATCGCGGGGTGGCCCCTTGCGAAAGAGTGATCCGCCAGTGCGACAGCGGCGTACGAGCACGAAGACGATGCCGCACCCAGTCCGGTCGCGATGGCGAGGGTCCGCGGACGGTCATCGCCGAGCAGCTGCACGATCGTGGACTTGCGGACGACGGCCTGCACGACGGCCGACAACGCGAACCCGAGGATCAATGCCCAAAGGATTTCCCAGGTCATCGACCCAGCGACGGAGAGGGCATGGCCAATTGCATCCATTTCGCCTCCTCAGTCGATATACCCAACGGGGGTACCCGCAGACGATGCCGTCATATCACTGGCAATGTGAAGATTCGCTCAAGATCGGGCCGGCGCGCGGTGACGCAGGATAACGCGCACCGACGCAGGTTAATTCGTGTCAGGCTCGGGCGACGCGGAACAGTTTCACGTCGTCCTTGACACCCTTGAGGCGGCGAGTGCCCGCCGACGACCAGTCAAAGCCCGGCGCATTGGCGACGGCATCGCGTGCCGACTCGGCAACCAGGACTGTCCCGGGACGCGCCGCGGCGGTCACGCGGCTTGCCACATTGACGGGGCTGCCAAACCAGTCGCCTGCCCGGCTGAAAGCCTTCGCGGACGCTGTGGCGGCTGCCCGAGGATGGCGACGACCAGGCCGACGACACCGCCAGGCCAGCGATCATGCCGATTAAGCTGCGAAATCGCGTCTCGGGCGGAAACGCGCCGTTTTGACCTGACTGGCGCTGATGGTGCTATCGGCGCTGGTCACGAGCAGTTCCTAGTCAGGTCAACGCTTGACTACCTCACTGGCCTAGATCTCTCAAGAGCTGACCTGACTATGCAGCTACCGGCTGGCCTAAACTGGGTTCACACCTAGAGGAGGTGTGTGCCATGAAGAAGATCCTCGTCACCTTGGCCACGCTCGCGGTGTCGGCGGGAATCGCACTCGCCGGGGCCGGAAGCGCCCAGGCCAACGATGACCCCAGCCTGTGCTGGAACGGCTGGATCTGGAGCGCCTGCGTGTCAGGACCAGGTTGGGTTGACTGGAACCCCTGGGGCAACTGGGGCTGGAATCCTGGACATGGGCCTTTGGATATTGCGTCACGGCGGGAAGCATGGTGGAAGTAGCTAGAGCAGCTCCCGGCTCTCAGCTCTTCGACCCCGGCCATGGTGATGGTGCGCCGACACGGCGCCATTCATACGTTGAAACCAAAGTGATGCAAGTGATTTGAGAGGTCAGGCTCGGGCGACGCGGAAGAGTTTCACGTCGTCCTTGACACCCTTCAGGTGGCGCGTGCCCGCCGACGACCAATCAAAGCCCGGCGCATTCGCGACGGCATCGCGCGCCGACTCCGCAACCAGCACAGTCCCGGGACGCGCGGCCGCGGTCACGCGGCTGGCCAGGTTGACGGGACTGCCGAACCAGTCACCCGCCCGGGTGACCGCGCACCCGGACGCAACGCCGATCCGAAGGCGGGGCAAGTCGCTGGCCGCCGCCGCCTCGGCGAGATCCAGTACGGCCGCCAACAGCGGCGCCGCCTCAAAGGACACGAGCATCACGGCGTCGCCGATCGACTTGACGAACCGCACCGGAGGCATCGCAACGTCGTGCGCCAATTCGGCAAGCCGGCTGGCGACGCGTTCCAGTTCCTCAGGCGGGAGGGCCTCGCCCAGGCGGGTGAATCCGGCCAGGTCCGCGAACGCGACGGTCACCGGACGCGCGCCCGGCAGGAGGCCGGCCGCCCGCTCGGCGGCGGTGACGGCCTCCATTGCGAAGGATTGCCGCAGCTCCAGCCGGATGAGGTCGTGCAATAGCGGTCCGAGCATCGGAGCCGCCCTGACGGAGAGCTCCTCGGAGGCCTGGGCCAGCTCGATCTCGGAAGCCCCGGGCCTCAACAGCGTCTTCAGCGCCCCTTCACGCATCATCGCGGCGGCGTGACGCAGGCTCTCCACGAGCACCCGCATGACGGCAACCGCATCGTCGGGTTCGTAGCCGAGATCGAGAAAGAACTTCGCACGCGACACCGCCTCGGCGTCCGCACGGGGCAGCACGGCGGCATCCGGATCATCGATCCTGGGCAGGCCGATGGCGCACTGCAATCGCTGCAGAAGCTCGAGCTCGATCCCTGTCGACTCGCAGATCTCACGCGCGGACACGAAGTCTCCGTCGTCGCCGAGCACTCTGAAGGCGGGCAGCATCAGGGGCGCCGCGACCGACGAGCGGATGTGGTCGAGGCTGAAGCCCCGGTCAATCAGCCAGGCGATCAGCTCCGCGCGTTCGCGTCCGGGCCTCGCCCGTCAAGGCCGTCGAGCAGGCCCAACGCTTCGATATCGAGGTCTGCGGCCATGACGCCAACACTATTCCTCGCCGGCCGCGCGAGCGCGGAACAGCTTGACCTCGCCCTTGACGCCCTTGAGGTGCCGGGCGCCGGCGAACGACCAGTCGAACCCGTCGGCGGACACGATCGCGTCACGGACGGATTCAGACACCAGTACCGTGCCGGGACGCGCCACGTCCGGTCACGCGACTTGCGATGTTCACCGGACTGCCGAACCAGTCGCCGGCTCGGCTGACCGCCAGCCCCGAAGCGAGCCCGACACGCAGCTGGGGGAAGTCGTCGTACTTCTCCGCGGCGGTCGAGAAGTGCCAGCGCGGTGCGCAGCAAGGCCGACCGGATCGGTGCTGACGAACATCACGGCGTCGCCAATTGTCTTGATGAACCGCACCGGTGGCGCGACGACCTCGTGGGCGAGGTCGGACAACCGGCTGGCGAGATCTTCCAACTCCTCGGGCGGCAGCGCTTCACCCAGTCGGGTAAAGCCGACCAGGTCGGCGAATGCGACCGTGATGTTGCGTGCGCCGGGGACGGTGCCGGCGGCCCGCTCGGCGGCGCTGACAGCCTCGGTCTCCAACGTGCGTCGCAGTTGCACGCGCAGCATGTCGTCGCACAACGGTCCGAGCAGCGGGGCAAATCGCTGCACCACGGCCTCGTAGGCCTGCGCGAGCTGCAGTTCGGTGGCGCCGGGTTCCATCACGGGCTCGAGGACGACTCCGCGCATCACTGCGGCCGCCTGGGCCAGCCCTTGCCCGAGCACCCGCGCTACCGCGATCACCTGTTCGCGGCTCAATCCCATGTCGCTGAAGATTTTGGCGTTGGCGGCGGCCTGGCTGTCGGCCCGCAGATGAACGACCGCGTCGGGGTCGTCGGCCCTCGGCAGGCCCATCGCGCGTTGGATCGCTTCCAGGAGTTCGAGGTCGATGCCGGTTTCGTCGCAGATCTGCCGGGCCGACACATAGGTGCCGTCATCGCCGACGATGCGTCCGGCCGGCAACAACATCGGTGCGACCTCGCCGCGGATCTGGTCGACGGTGAAGCCCTTGCCCAGCAGCCAGTCGATGAGTTCTGCCCGCTCGGCGCGGGCCTGCCCCTCGAGGCCGTCGAGCAGGCCTGCCGCCTCGATGTCGACGTCTTCGGCCACGGGCTCAACGTATACCGCGGGCCGCCCGGATGGCCGGGGCGGTCGAGGAGGCGAGCAACGTGGTCATGTCGTCGGGATAGCGGACGTCGACGATCGCAGAGTCCGGGAAGCGATACGGCTTGCCGACCACTAGCCCCACGAATTGCTTACGCAGACGCGACATTTCGGCGCGCACCGTGACCACTCGGGAGCGATCGCCGTACAGATCGGCGGCCAACTCCGGCGCCGAGCGGCCCTGGCGGTGCCTCGCCAACACGAGCAGGATCTCGGCGTGCCGCGGCGAAATGTCATGGCGCCAACGCCCGAACTGCCCCACCATCTCCAGAGCCGGTCCGTTCGCGTCCCGCAGGTCGAGCGTGATCCGCGAGATTGCCGGACCGGGCTCGCCGTCCTCGGCCAGCCGCACCAGCCAGCCGCCGGGCAGGGCCTCAATGTCACAGGTTCCCAGCGAAGGAATCCACACTCGTCCCGGTACATCGTTGTTCGGCAACAGGATTCGGTTATGCGGCGGCAGCGAGTCCACTGCGGCCACCCAGCCGTCGGGATCGACGGCCAGCGCCGGCCGACCGATCCTCGCCAGGATCGGCGCCGCCACGGTCCGCAGCCGGTTTAGGGTGCGATCGTGTGCCTCGCGCAGTTTGGCTTCGGCCAGTCGCGCCACCAGATCAACGAGGGCGACGGTGGTGGGGTGCACCGTTACCGCTGGGCCTGACACGTCGACAATGCCGATCACGTGGCCGGTGCGCGGATCCTTGATCGGGGCTCCGGCGCAGGTCCACGGATGGTGACTGCGAAGGAAGTGCTCGGCGGAAAACAGCTGCACCGCGCGATGCGACACCAGCGCCGTGCCGATCCCATTGGTGCCGACCGCGGTCTCGCTCCAGTGCGCGCCTTCGACGAATCCGAGCCGGTCGGCATGGCCAAGCACCCGCGGCGAGCCGGACCGCCACAGCACGCGGCCGCGGGCATCGGCGATCACCAGGATGTTGTCGCCCTCCTCGATCAGCGGCTCCAGCCCGCGCGACACATCATCGAGAACGGCCATCAGCCCCGATGATTGGCGCAACATGTCCAGACCGCTGGTGTCGACGACAGGGGGTGTGTGGTGATCCGGGTCAATTCCTTTGGCGAGCAAGCGATTCCAGGATTCCTCAACGACTTGCCTGGGCCGCGCTGGCGCGCGGTTGCCTGTCATCGTGGCGTCGTAGACCGCCGACAACAGCATGGCGTACCGACGCGGGTCTTCACCGACGGCGACGGCGGGCTCAGGAGCGGTCATCACAGCCGATTGTGCTCCACGTCACAGCCTGCCGCCACCATGGCGTCACCGGTAGACGTGCCTCTTCCATCTCCTTAGATCGTCGGGTCGACGAGCACCTTCATCTTCTTGCCCGCATGCAGGGCTTCGAAGCCTTCGTCGATGACGTCGTCGATCGCGATGCGCGTCACCCAGTCGGTGGTGTCATAGCCGCCTTGAGCCATCAGCGCGATGACCGCCTCGAAGTCGGCGGACGTGTAGCACAGCGAGCCCTGGATGCGGGATTCGTTCATCACCAGGTTCAGCAGCGGCGTGGTCAGCGGTTTCTCGTAGATGGCCACGCTGATCGTGGGTTTGCGCGCGCCGACGCTGGCCAGGGCCGCCCCGATCGCAGGCGCAACGCCTGCCGCATCAAAGGCCGCATCGGCGCCGCGCCCGTCGGTGGCGTCGGCGATGAACGCGGGCACGTCGACCGCCGTCGGGTCGAGCGTCCGCGCGCCGAGACCCTCGATGGCCGCCCTCCGGGTGGCCGACGGCTCGACGACGACCACCGTTTCCAGCCCCTTACCGCGAAGCGCGAACCACAGACCGATTCCGATGGGTCCGGCACCGAAGATGACGGCTGTGTCGCCTGGGGCGACATCGCCGAGGGTGGCGGCGTGATAGGCGACGGACATCGGCTCGACGAGGGCGCCGAGTTCCAGGGAAACGTTGTCGGGCAAGCGGTGCAGCATGTTCGTCGGGACGACGGTGTACTCGGCCATGCCGCCGTCGGACATCAGGCCGTGAAAGCCGATCCGCTGACAAATGTTGTAAGTGCCCGCCCGGCACGGCCCACACTGCCCGCACCGGTAGATCGGTTCGATCGCCACCCGATCACCGGCCGCGTATCCGGTGACGCCGGCGCCGACATCGGTTATCACCCCGGCGAATTCGTGGCCGATGGTCAGGGGCAATGCCCGGCCGGTCAGCGGATGCGGTTCGGTCGGCACAAAGATGGGTCCGGCGTAGTACTCGTGCAGGTCGGTGCCGCAGATGCCGTTGAATCCGACCTTGACCTTGACGGTGCCTTCGGTGGGTGCGGGTTCGGGCACGTCGGCCACTTCGACCTTGTTCGGTCCGTGGTACACAGCTGCTTTCATGGTTGTGTTCTATGTGACGGGGCGCACAGTCGGTAAGAGTTGCAACGGGTTGCAACTCTTGTGACCACCACTGCTGCGGGTGTGTGCTGGCTCACATGACTCAGACCATTGATGCCTCCCCGCCACGTTGTCGCCGCAGGAGCGCGTCGACGCCTGGCTGGCCGACTTCGAAGCCGCGCTAGCGGCCCGCGATATCGACCGCGCCGTCGGCAAGTTTGCCGTCGACAGCTTCTGGCGCGATCTCATCGCGTTCACCTGGAACATCAAGACCGTCGAGGGCCGCGACGGCATTGCCGGCATGCTGACGGCTCGGCTCGCCGACACCGACCCGTCGGGTTTCCGGACCCGCGAAGCGCCGACCGCGGACGGCCAGACCACGTCGGCGTTTATCGAATTCGAGACCGCCGTCGGCCGAGGCGTCGGCCATCTTCGCCTGAAGGGAGAGCAGGCGTGGACGCTGCTCACCACGATGCAGGAGCTCAAGGGGTACGAGGAACGCAAGGGCCCAAAGCGGGTGCTTGGCGCCGTACACGGCTCCGAGCCCGACACCCGGTCGTGGGCGGAGAAGCGGCTCGACGAGGAGCTGAATCTGGGCTACAGCGAGCAGCCCTACGTCGTGGTCGTCGGCGGCGGCCAAGGCGGCATCGCGCTCGGCGCGCGGCTGCGCCAACTGCAGGTGCCGGCCATCGTGATCGATCGCCACGAGCGGCCCGGCGACCAGTGGCGCAAGCGGTACAAGTCGCTGTGCCTGCACGACCCGGTGTGGTACGACCACCTGCCGTATCTGCCGTTCCCGCCGAACTGGCCGGTCTTCTCGCCGAAGGACAAGATCGGCGACTGGCTGGAGTTCTACACGCGCATCATGGAGGTGCCGTACTGGAGCTCGACCACCTGTGTGTCAGCGAAGTTCGACGAATCCGACAACAAATGGACGGTCGAGGTCGACCGCGCGGGCGAACGGGTCACGCTGCGCCCCACGCACTTGGTGCTGGCGACCGGCATGTCCGGTAAGCCGAATGTGCCGACGCTGCCGGGCCAGGAGCTCTTCCGTGGCGATCAGCATCACTCCAGCGCGCATCCGGGACCGGACCGCTACGTCGGCAAGCGGGCGGTGGTGATCGGCTCGAACAACTCTGCGCACGACATCTGCAAGGCGCTGTACGAGAACGGCGTCGACGTGACGATGGTGCAGCGCTCGTCGACGCACATCGTCAAGTCGGACTCGCTGATGGATCTGGGTCTGGGTGACCTGTACTCGGAGCGGGCGCTCGCGGCGGGTATGACGACCGAGAAGGCGGACCTGACGTTCGCGTCGTTGCCCTACCGGATCATGGCCGACTTCCAGAAGCCGATTTACGACGCAATTCGCGAGCGGGACAAGGAGTTCTACGGCCGGCTGGCCGCAGCGGGCTTCGAGTTGGACTGGGGTGACGACGATTCGGGCCTCTTCATGAAGTATCTGCGGCGCGGGTCCGGCTACTACATCGACGTCGGAGCGTCCGACCTGATCGCCGACGGCAGCATCAAACTGCGCAAAGGCCAGGTCGTGCGGCTCACCGAGGATTCTGTCTTGCTGGACGACGGCACCGAGCTGCCGGCCGACCTCGTGGTCTACGCCACCGGCTTCGGGTCGATGAACGGCTGGGCCGCCGACCTCATCGGCCAGGACGTCGCGGACAAGGTCGGCAAGGTGTGGGGTCTGGGGTCGGGCACCGCCAAGGATCCCGGGCCATGGGAAGGCGAGCAGCGCAACATGTGGAAGCCGACGCAACAGGAGAACCTGTGGTTCCACGGCGGGAACCTGCATCAGTCGCGGCACTATTCGCTGTACCTGTCCTTGCAATTGAAGGCCCGCCATGAGGGCATCCCCACGCCGGTGTACGGGCTGCAAGAGGTGCATCATTTGAGCTGATGACCACGCCGCTCCTGCGCGGACTGCCGCCGATCATTGACGACGGCGCCCGGCTACTGATCCTCGGCAACATGCCGAGTGTGATGTCGCTGGCCGCGCAGCAGTACTACGCCAATCCCCGCAACGGGTTCTGGCGCATCATGGGCGAGATCTTCGGATTCAATGCCTTGGCGCCATACGAAGACGCGTACTGCGGCGCTGCGGGCTCACGGCGTCGCGGTGTGGGATGTGCTGCGGTCGTGCCGCCGCGTCGGCAGCCTGGACTCGGCCGTCGAGCCAGACAGCATGGAACCCAACGACTTTGCCTGGTTGTTCGACACGTATCCGACGATCGAGCGCGTGGTGTTCAACGGCGCCGCGGCGGAGAAGAACTTCAACCGATTGGTCCGAATTGGTCCAGGTCCGCGGTGTCAGCGGCTGCCGTCGACCAGCCCCGCGCAAACCATGCGCTACGAGGACAAGCTGGCGGCGTGGCGGGAGGCGATGCCATGATCGCCGCGTGGGCCCCACGCGGCAAGGGTGGAGAGCTAGGACACCGGCGGGCGGCGGTGCGCCCACGGGCGCGCCTTCTCGATCTGGCCACTCAGGGACAACAACGTCGCCTCGTCAAACGGCTTGCCCACCAACTGGATTGACGTCGGAATTCCGTTGGCATCCGACCCCCACGGCACGACAGCCGCCGGCTGGCCCGTCACATTGAACATCGCCTGGAACGGCACGCGGGCGGCCACCATACGTCAGCGTCGACACCGCGCCTCGCTTCTGATACGCCCCGATGCGCGACGGGCCCGTCGCCGTCCCCGGAGTGATCACCACGTCGACGTCATCGAAGATTGACTGAATGCGTTCGGCCACTATGCTTTCCGCTCCCCTGATCGCCGCCATCCGCCGTTCGGAGATCAGCCCGCCGATCCTCGCGAAGGCCCGTGTACGGGAGTCGAGCCGTTCCGGGTGCGGCAGCGCCTTCACATCGTCATACACCCCGCGGAAGTAGCGGGACAGCGCGTGTGCAACCGCATTCGGCGGATAGTCGGGATCCCGCTCGATCACCTCATGGCCGAGGTCGCGCAGCAGCGCGCCTGCCTCGTCGACTGCCGCCCGCTGCGCCTTCCCGACGCGCGCCATCAGCGGAGGTGGAACCTTGGTGCTCAAGGCAATTCGCAATCGACCGGGCTGACGAGTCGCGGCTGTGACGAACCCGCCATCAGGAACGGGGGCCGTTGACGTCACATCGAGGAAGAGCGCGGCGTCCAGCACCGTCCTGGCGATCGGGCCGTTGACACTCAGGCCGTTCCACGCGTCGTCGTGTGGCGCCAGCGGCAACCGGTCCCGCTGTGGTTTGAGGCCGAACAGCCCGCACCAGGTCGACGGGATACGAATGGAGCCCATGCCGTCGGAACCCAGGGCCATGGGCGCCAGGCCCGCCGCCACCGCCGCGCCGCTGCCACCGCTGCTGCCGCCCGGTGTGTAGTCGGTGTTCCACGGGTTGCGCGTCGCCCCAAATGTGACTGTCTCGGTGAACGACCAGATCATCATCTCCGGCACCGCCGTTTTGCCCAGGATTACCGCACCGGCCGAACGCAGTCGCCGGATCACCTCCGCGTCCTGGGTCGGGGCCGGTCCATGCGCGGCGGTGCCGTATGTCGTCACCTCGCCGGCGACGTCGACGTCGTCCTTGACGGCGATCGGCACGCCGAGCAGCGGCAGCCGCTCCCCCGCGTTCAACCGGTCCTGCGCAACACCGGCCTCTTGCCGCGCGGAGTCCGCAAGCACGACGCGGTACGACCGCAGTTGCGGGTCGAGTCGCGCGATCCGGTCCAGATACAGCTCGAGAAGTTCGGGTGCGGTGATACGGCCTGCGGCCAGCATGCGTGCCTGCTCGGCGGCGCCGGCGAAGGCGAGGTCACGAGGATCCACCGCCGTAGCGTAGCCAGTCGCTCTTCCGGACGAGTGTGGTCGCGTTAGCCGGAAACGATGATCGGCTCACGCGGGACAGTAGTCACGACTTCGGGGTCACCCGTCGTCAGGATCGCCTGCTCGCCCAGCGACATGGTTAGTCCCGCGTCATGGTCGGTGAGGACCATGTGGGTGAAGAAGGTCATGTTCGGCTCGAGGGCGACCGGATTGTTCGCGTAGATCATCGGCTGTTCCATCCATGTGGGAGGCCACGTCGCCCCCATGGTGTAGCCGCAGGCCGCCAGGATCGCGTGCACATAGCGATGTTTGGCCATGGCCGCGCGGTGCGCCTCGTACAAGTCGCCAACCGTGTTTCCCGGCCGCAGCTTGTCCTGGACCGCCTGCAGTGCGTCGCAGCAGGCATCATGCATCCGAAGGTGCCGGGGATCGACTTTCGGCCCGGTGAGGACGACGAACATGTCGGCGGCGTGGTAGTGCCGGTATCCGGCGCCGAGTTCGAATGTCACCTGGTCGTTCTCGCCGATTTGCTTCCGCCGAGTCGTGTAGCGGGTATTCAGCGCCGAGGCGCCGTTGCCGATCGGCGATCGATGCGCCGGCGGATCGCCGTCGTTGCTGAAGACGGTGTACCAAAGCCTGCCCATCACTTCGCCCTCGTCGACGCCCGGGGCGGTTTCGGCGATGGCGATATCGCGGCACTTGTCGACGATCTGGCCTGCGCGACGGATGTAGTCCAGCTCGGCTGGACTCTTGACCAGACGCAGGGTTCTGACCAAATCAGACGCGTCGACGACCTCGCACCATCCGTCGAGCTCATCCATCAGTTCGCGGTACAACTGCGGTGTCAGGCCCATGGTGTCCAGTTGAATGCCGAGCCGTTTCCCCGCCATGCTGTGGCTGGCGAGGGTGTCCTTGATCGTCGCCGACTTCGAGGTGTCGGCCCCGTCGATCCACAGACGGATGTCCTCGCAGATCGACGAGTAATGAATATTGGCGAGGTCGGCGGTGCGGCTGATGTGTGCCATCCCCCGGTCTGCACCGAGGAACATGGCATGGAAGACGCAGAAGCCATCGGTGTCCAGGCCGGACAGCCAGTACATGTCCTCGATCTTGAACAGCAGCAGCCCATCGAGGCCGCGGGCGGCAAGTTCGTCGCGGGTCGCGTTCTGGCGCGCGTGAAACTCTTCCAACGAGAAATGCTGATTAACCGGTGCCACAGGCATTTCCGTTGTCAGTCGCGGCGATTGAAGCTCAACGTCTCGCCGCGCACGCCGCCCATCCAGAGGTCCTGGCAGGCCTCGGCCATCTCGTCGAGTCCCTCGACGATGGCGCCAAAGACGTTGCCCGGCACCCAACCCTGGTCACCGTTGATCAACAGGTTGTTGCGCCCGTAGAACAGCGCCAGGTCGATGATCGCGCCCGTCGTCCCGGTGCCGGTGGTGTTCTCATACCCGTATGCCGGGTTGCCGAGCTCGTCGGAGTCGAACGAGAACCAGCACAGGTCACCCGGTATCGGCGTGATCGTGGTGTTCTCCTTGCCGGGGTCATTCGGCGCGAAAGCCGGTAGCAGCGTGTAGATCTCGTTGCGCGCGTACTTGCCGTGGAACACCGCAGCCGACAGCGGCAGCGCATCCCAGACGGCCGCGCAGGTCCGGGGTGCCGCGTCGTCGAGCAACCGGGCGACGCAACTGACGCCGCGCTTGTCCAACGACACCGTGATGAACCTGCTCATCGAACCTCCTCGGTCAGAAGTGCAGGAGTACTCAGGTGCCAGCCGGTCGCCGCTTGGTATGCCTGGCCGACCCGCAGCACCAACGCGTCGGCGTGCCGCGGGCCGACGACCTGCAGGCCGACCGGCAGCCCGGCGCGAGGTGAACCCGCACGGCACACTCAGCGCGGGCTGCTGGGTCAGATTGAACGGATAGGTGTACGGCGTCCAGCTGGTCCAGTCCGGCGAGCTCCAACCGTCCGGCACGTCCTGCCCGGCGCGGGAACGCGGGCAGCGGAAGGGTCGGGGTGAGCAGCACGTCATAGGTTTCGTGGAACCGTGCCCATCCGCACACCGAGGTCCATCCGCACGGCCGTCGCGTCGAGGTAGTCCGCCGCGGAGTATCCCGCGCCTACAGCGGCCGTGCGTCGCAGCCCAGGGTCGACCCGATCATCGACCGCATCGCCGTAGCCCCGCAGCACGTGCGCCTCCCCGGAGAACCAGAGCACGTGAAACGCCTCGACCGGATCGGCGAATCCCGGATCGACCTCGTCGACTTCGGCTCCGGCACCGGCGATTACGTCGACGGCGGCGCGTACCGCCGCGTCGACTTCAGGATCGTTGCGGACGAACCCGAGGTTGGGTGAGAAGGCGATCCGCAGGCCGGCGACCCCGTCGTCGAGCCCGTTCAGGAAGGACGTCGTCGGCGTCGGCATGGCCGTGCAGTCGCGGGCGTCGAAGCCGCTGATCACGTCGAGCAGCGCCGCGCAGTCCCGCACCGACCGCGTCATCGGTCCGACGTGTGACAAGCTGCCGAACGCGCTCGCCGGGTAGTGCGCGACCAGCCCGTAGGTCGGCTTCAGCGCGACCGTGCCGGTGAACCCCGCGGGGATCCGAACCGAGCCACCGCCGTCCGTGCCGACCGACCACGGCCCCATGCCGAGCGCGACCGCGGACGCGCTGCCGCCGCTCGACCCGCCCGCATGTCGTGCCGAGATCCCAAGGGTTGCGGGTGATTCCGTACCGGAACGGAGTCGGTCACGCCCTTCCACGAGTACTCCGGGGTGGTCGTCTTGCCGAGGATGACCGCACCCGTCTCGCGCAGTCTCGCGACGCTCGGCGCGTCCTCCTCCCACGGGCCCGCCTCGTCGATGAGCGTGCTGCCGCGCAGCGTCGGCCAGCCGCGCGTCCACAACGCGTCCTTGATCGACGTCGGGACGCCGTCGCCGGGGCCCAGCGGCTCACCCGCGTGCCACCGGGCCTCCGACTCCTTCGCGGCGGCGAGTGCGCCCTCGGCGTCCACCAGCACGAAGGCGTTGACGTGCTCGTCGTACCGGTCGATCGCGTCCAGCGCGGCCTGGGTGGCCTCGACCGGCGACAGCTCCTTTTTCCGGTACGCCTCGACCAGGTCGGTCGGCCATCGGGATCATCGGCCGACCCTCCGGGGATGTAGCCGAGCTTCTTGTCCACCACGTTCAGCAGCGGTTCGCCGGCCAGCCAGCGCCGGACGTTCTCCGCGAACTGCGCGGCCAGAGTGTCACGCCAGCCGACGACATCGCCGGACATGTGCGCGGTGATCGTCACGTTCGGTGCGTCCCACAGTGGGTGCTCGGCGGGCAGCGGCTCCTCGGTGAACACGTCGAGTGTCGCACCGCCGATCCGGCCCTCGGTCAACGCCGCGAGCAAGGCGGACTCGTCGACGAGCGGGCCGCGCGCGATGTTCACCAGGTGCGCGTCCGGCTTCATCGCGCCCAGCACGTCCGCGTCGACGAGGCCGCGGGTCGCTTCGGTCAGCGGTGCGGCCAGGATCAGGTGGTCGCACCAGCCGACCTCGGCCGAAAGATCGCCGCTCGCAACCACTTTGCCGAAGTCGGGATCGTCGTCGCGCGCCTTGCGGCCCGCGCCGCGGACCTCCATCCCCGCGGCGCGCAGCAGCCGCGCGATCTCCCGGCCGATCCCACCGGTGCCGACCACCAGCGCCTTGGCGCGGGCGATCTCGCGTGTTTCGCGGTGCTGCCATTGGTGCCGCCGCTGCAGGTCGAGGCTGCGGCGGCTGTCCTTGGCGTGTGCGATCACCGCGCCGAGCACGTACTCCGCGATCGGCCGGTCGAACACCCCGCGCGCGTTCGTCACCACCACGTCGGAGTCCCTCAGCTCGTCGAAGAGCAGGGTGTCGACACCGGCCGCGGTGACGTGGATCCACTCGACGGTGCCCGCGTCGGCCCAGACGTCTTTGACCGCGGTGGAGAAGAAGTCCCACAGCAGCAACCCGCGTGCCCCGCGAACCGCCTCGGCCAGCCCGTCGGCGGCGCAGTACCGGAAGTCCACGTCCAATCCGTCGAGCCCCGGCGGCCTGTCAGTCGCCCGCTCACAGAGCACCGCAACTACCGGTCGGGTGCGGCACGACGTTCGAGGCTAGGAACGAAACTGTCCGATTGTCAACAATCGGTTGCGGTGGCGCCGGGCGTCCCCCCAGACTGGGGCCATGGACACGTCCCCTCCGCTGGAACAGACCGGGATCGGTGTCGTCGTGACGTATGACTTCGCCCTCGACCGGGAACTGTGGCGCTGGGTGCCCGACGACATCAGCCTGCACCTGACCCGGATGCCCTACGTCCCGCTGGCCGCGACCATGGAGATGGCCATCCACGTCTCCGACCCGGCGCTGGTCGCCAACGGCGCCACCGAGGTGAAGGCCGTCTCCCCGCTGGTCACCGCCTACGCGTGCACGTCGGGCAGCTTCGTCGGCGGCCTTGCGGGCGAGACCGCGCTGGTGGCCGCGATGACGGAGGCCGGCGCCCCAGCCGCCGTCACCACCAGCGGCGCATTGCTGACCGCGCTCAGACACCTCGACATCACCAGGATCGCCACGGCCACGCCGTACACAGCCGACCTCACCGCCGGACTGACCAGCTACCTCGCCGAGGCGGGTGTCGACGTGGTCGCGGCCTCCGGGCTCGGGCTGACCTCCGACATCTGGACGGTGCCCTACGACGTCACCGCCCAACTCGTCCGTGACACCGACTGCCCCGACGCCGAAGCCGTCTTCATCAGTTGCACCAACCTGCCGACGTACGACGTGATCGCCCCGCTGGAGGCGGAGCTCGGCAAGCCGGTGCTGACCGCCAACCAGGTGACGATGTGGTCGGCCCTGACCATCGCCGGCCGCAAGGCCGTCGGCCCCGGCCAGCAGCTGCTGGCGCGATGACCCCCGACACCGCGGAGTACGCGGAGCGGCTGCGGCGGGTCCGAGAAGCCATGGCGCAGCGCGCATTTGGCGCGCTGGTGGTGTGCGACCCGGCGAACCTCTTCTACCTGACCGGGTACAACGCCTGGTCCTTCTACACGCCGCAATGCCTCGTCGTCCCGGCCGAAGGCGAACTCCATCTGTTCGCCCGCGCGCAGGACGCGAACGGCGCGACCTTCACCTGCAACCTGCCCGCCGAACAGATCCACGGCTACCCCGAGGAGCTGGTGCACCGGCCGGACGTGCACCCGTTCGACTGGATCGCCGCCGAGGCCCGCGAGCTGGTGCCCGCCGGTGAGCTGGTCGGCGTCGAGGCCGACGCGCATTTCTTCTCGCCGCGCGGCTACCTCGCCCTCGACAGCGGTCTGCCGACGAACCGGCTGGTCGATTCGGCCGAGCTGGTGAACTGGGTCCGGTTGGTCAAGTCCCCCTACGAGATTGGGCAGATGCGGATCGCCGGCGCGATCGCCGAGCGCGCGATGCGGACCGCCCTTCGACGGGCTGCGGCCGGGCCGCCGGCAATGCGACCTGGTCGCCGAGATCCTGGCCGCACAGGCGACCGGTACACCCGAACACGGCGGCGACTACCCGGCTCTATGGCCGCTGCTGCCGACCGGTGAGGCGGCCGGAACGCCGCATCTGACCTGGACCGACCGAGCCGTTCCGCATCGGCGAAGCCACCACCATCGAGCTGGCCGGCGACGTTCGGCCGCTACCACGCGCCGCTGGCCCGGACCGTGATGCTCGGCGACCCGCCGCAGCGGCTCACCGAGACCGCGAAGATCGTCGCCGAGGCCATGCACGCGACGCTGGAGGCGATCCGCCCCGGCGTCACCGGCGATGCGGTGCACCAGGCGTTCGACCGAGTGATCCGGGCACACGGGTTGCGCAAGGATTCGCGGATCGGCTACTCGATCGGCATCGGTTACCCGCCCGACTGGGGTGAGCGGACCGTGAGCCTGCGGCACGGGGAGACGACCGAACTGGCCGCGGGCATGGCGTTCCACATCATCCTCGGGATGTGGATGGACGACTGGGGTTACGAGCTGTCCGAGCCAATCGTGGTCGCCCCCAACGGCGTTGAACGCCTGACCGACCTGCCGCATGAACTCACGATCTGGAGGTAGCACGTGACTTCCCTAACCCTCCCGTATGCGGCGCGCGCCGCCGGGCTGGTCGGGTCGGTGATCGACTCGAGTACGTCGTTGTTGCACAAGCAGACTCACGATGTCGTCCGGTTCGCGATGGGCAGTCCCGGCGGCCGAGGCGGTGCCGTCGGCGATCTTGGCCGCGATCGCGGCGGTCGAACTCGCCGAGCCGCACGCCTACGACTACGCCGCCACCGAGGGCGATCCGCCGTTGCACGCGGCGCTACTGGAGACGTTGCGCGGCACCAGCGACGAGACCACCGCGGACCGGTTGACCATCACCGCCGGCGGCATGCAGGGCCTCGACCTGTTCTGCAAGATCTTCGTGGACCCAGGCGACCTCGTCGACGGTCGAGTCCCCGACCTACACCAACGGCAGCGCGACCGCACTCTCGTACGGCGCCACCCTGCTGGAGATCCCGGTCGACGACGACGGCATGGACATCGACGCACTGGAGGAACTGGTCGCGGCCGCGGGCCGCACACCCAAGGCCATCTACACGATCCCGACCTTCCAGAACCCGTCCGGCGTAACGCTTTCGCTGGAACGCAGGCACCGGCTGCTGGACCTCGCTCGCGCCTGGGGATCGATGGTGCTCGACGACGACCCGTACGGTCTGCTGCGCTTCGCGGGCGATCCGCTGCCGACGCTGCGCGAGCTCGGTGGCGGTGACCCGCTGGTGTTTTCGGTGCGGACGTTCTCGAAGATCGTCGCGCCGGGCCTGCGCGTCGGCTGGGTGGACACCGTGCCCGAGCTGCAGCCGCTGCTGATCAACGCCAAGCAGGCGATGGACACGTGCACCAACCTGCCCGGCGCAGCGGCTGCTGACGGGGTTCCTCACCGGCGGACACCTGGAGAACCACCTGGTGACCCAGCGGGCGGAATACAAGCGGCGCAAGGAGGCCATGCATGCGGCGCTGCGCGAGCACTTCGGCGACATCGCCCGATGGACCGATCCCGAGGGCGGGTTCTTCCTGCTGGGTGACGCTCGACAACGGCGTCGACACGACCGAACTGTTCGACACGGGCACTGGCCGAGGGCGTGGCTTTCATCCCCGGCGCCGGCCTTCTCCCCGACCGGGCCGGTTCACCGACGCGCTGCGGCTCTGCTTCGCCTCCACCCCGCCGGACCGGATCCACGAAGGAGTCGCCCGGCTGCGACGGGCGGTCGACCTGCTCGCGAAGGGCTGACGCGGATGGGCGTGTCAGCCGCAGAGCAGGCGGTGCTGGACCGGATCGACGAAGCATCGCTGGTCGACCTGACCACGGCGCTGGTGCGGGCGGCCGGGCAGAATCCGCCCGGCGAGGAGGCGGCGACGGTTCATGTGCTGCCCGCGGCCGCCGCCGAGCTGGGGCTCGACGTGGTCGAGACGGCGGTGGAGCCGGGCCGCAACAACGTGCGCATCACGCTGGAGGGCGGCGGCGGGCCCGGCCTGCTGCTGCTCGGCCACACCGACGTCGTCCCGGTCGGCGAGGGCTGGACGACGGACCCGTTCGGCGGTGTGGTGCACGACGGCCGCATCTACGGCCGCGGCGCCTCCGACATGAAAGGCGGTCTCGCGGCGTCGCTCGCCGCCTTGGCGGCACTGCGCGGCGTCGGGCTGAGCGGCCCGGTCGAGCTGGCCGCCCTGGTCGACGAGGAGGAGACCGGCAAGGGCATCCGCGCCTATGTCGAGTCCGCGCCGAGCCGCCGTTCCTGGGCTGCATCACCGCGGAGCCAACCGACCTGCAGACCATCATCGGCGCTCGTGGTGCGTCCTACGCTGCGCATCGAGGTGCACGGAAAGGCCTGTCACGCAGGCAATCCCGACGACGGCGCGAACGCGATCTACGGCGCGGCCGCGGTGGTCGCCGAGATCGAGCGCATGCACGCCGAGCTCGCGCAGCGGCCTCACCCGCTGCTGGGGCCGGCCACCTGGAGCGTCGGGCAGATCCACGGCGGCACCGGCGGCTCTATCGTGCCTGCGGAATGTGTGGTGGTCGCCGACCGTCAGACTGCTGCCGGGCGAGTCGACCCGAGTCCGTGCTCGACGGTCTTCGCGAGCGTGTGGAGGGTCTGCGGCTGGCCGACCGTGGTTTGACGGTCGACGTGGCGATGCCGATGGAGATGCCTGCGTTCCAGACTCCCGCCGATTCCGAGCTGGCCCGGACAACCGATGCCGCGCTGGCCGACGCGGGCGGACCCGGCCTGCCGTTGGGCGGTTGGACGGCCGCCTGTGACGGCGGATTCGTGGCCCGCGATCTCGGCATCCCGGTGGTCGTGCTCGGCCCGGGCTCCGCCACCACGCAGGCCCACCGCGCCGACGAATCGGTCGCGATCGAGGAGCTGATCGTTGCGGCCCGCGCCTACGCGCTGACAGCTCTGCGCCTGCTGGGCTGACTCAGTCCTGACGCAGTGCGTCGGCCAGCAGCTGGGCGAGGTGCACCGGCTGCCGAGAGGTGCCGTGAGTGATCTGGGTGCGGCAGCTGAAGCCGTCGGCGACGATCGCGGTGGTGGGTGCGGCGTCGCGCACGGCAGGCAGCAGGACACGTTCACCGGCGGCCTTCGACACCTCGTAGTGGCCGCGTTCGAAGCCGAAATTGCCTGCGAGCCCGCAGCATCCGGAGTCGGGGACCGTCGCGTTGATGCCGGCGGCGGCCATCACCGAGCGGTCGGCGTCGAAGCCGAGGACGGCGTGCTGGTGGCAATGGGTCTGCACCAGCGCCTCTCCCCCGACCTGTGGCGGTTCCCAGCCCGACTCGGTTCAGGAACTCGGCGAAGGTGTGCGTCGCGGCCGCCGTCGCAGCGGCAAGCGGGTTGTCCGGCAGCAGCGCCGGAGCGTCGTGCCGGAGGGCCGCCGTGCAACTCGGCTCCAGCCCGACGATCGGCGTTCCGGCGGTCAGCGACGGCGCCAAGGTCGCCAGCGAGCGCTCGATCACCTTCTTGCGCCCTGTTCAGCTGGCCCGTGGAGATCCACGTCAGCCCGCAGCACACCGCCTTCTCCGGCAGCACGACCTGGTACCCGGCGGCTTCCAGCACCTCGACCGCCGCCCGCCCGACCTCAGGCGCCAGGTGGTTGGTGAAGGTGTCCGGCCACAGCAGCGACCTTGCCCGCTCGCGCCTTCGCGCTGGGCTGTCGGCCGGCGAACCAGGAGGTGAAGGTCTGCTCGGCGAAGGCGGGGATCTCCCGCTCCGGCGCGATCCCGCCCAACCGCTTCGTCAGCGGCAGCCGCGCCAACCGGTTGACCAGCCGCGGCGCGCGGGAGGCGAGCCGCGACGACAGCGGCAACCAGCCCATCGACCAGTGCGACAGGGGCCGGGCCCACGGCCGGCGGGCGTAGTGGTGCTGGGTGAATTCGGCTTTGTACGTTGCCATGTCGACGTTGACCGGGCAGTCCGACAGGCATCCCTTGCAGGACAGGCACAGGTCCAGCGCGTCGCGCACTTCGGTCGACCGCCAGCCGTCCGTGACCAAATCGCCCTGCAGCATCTCCCAGAGCAGGTGAGCCCGCCCGCGCGTCGAGTGCAGCTCCTCGCGCGTGACCTGATAGCTCGGGCACATCACCCCGCCGGAGTTCTGCCGGCACTTGCCGATCCCGACACACCGGCGCTGCGCCTGGGCGAAGTCGTGGTTGTCGTCGGCATAGGCGAAGAGCGTCAACGGCTTTCGGTCCTTGGCCGGGCCGTCGTGCCGGATCCCGGCGTCCAGCGGCGGCGGGTCGACGATGATCGCCGGGATTCATCACCCGGCCCGGATCCCAGATGTCCTTCATCTCGGCGAGCAGCCGCACCCCGTCCGCGCCGTACATCCGGCCGAGCAGCTCCGAGCGCGCCCGCCCGTCGCCGTGCTCACCGGAAACCGAGCCGCCCAGCGCGACCACCAGATCCGTTGCCTGCTCGACGAATTCGCGGTAGGTCGCGAGGCCGGGCCGGCTGAGCAGGTCGAAATCGATCCGCATGTGCATGCAGCCCTCACCGAAGTGCCCGTAGGACGCCCCGGAGAATCCGTGCCGGCCCAGCAGTTCGTCGAGCCCGCGCAGGTAGTCGCCCAGCCGCGCCGGCGGAACAGCGGCGTCCTCCCAACCACCCCAGGCCTCGGCGCCGTCGGCCCGACGGGTCGCCAGTCCGGCCGCGTCCGTCCGGCACCGCCACAACACTCGCCTGCGCCCCGGGATCGGTGACCAGCGAGGCGGTCGCGGGCGAGCCGGAGTCGCGCAGCTCCTCGAGCATCTTCTCGGCGGCCACCAGCGGCCGACGCCTGGTCCTGCGCCGCCCATCTCCACCAGCAGCCACGCTCGTCCCGCCGGAAGTCCCGCCTCGATCGGCGGCGGCGCGGACCTCGGCCGGGAGCCGCTCGACCAGGTCGATGTTGATCGACTCCATCGTCAGCGGACCGTGCCGCAGCACCACCGGCACGCACTCCGCCGACGTGATCGAGTCGCCGAACCCGAGCACACACAACACCTTTGCCGCAGGCAACGGGGTCAGCGCGACCGTCGCCTGCAGCGTCGTCGCGAAACCGCCCTCGCTGCCGCACAGCAACCCCGCGACGTCGTAGCCGTTCTCCGGCAGCAGCCGGTGCAACGCGTACCCGGAGATCTGCCGGGTGAACTGCCCGAACCGCCGCCGGATCACCAACTCGTGCCGGTCGACGAAAGCCTGCAGCTGCCGGTGCAGCTCGCCCTCCCGGCCAGGCCTGCGGGCAAGCTGCTGCGCGGTTCCCGACGGCATCCACCGTGCATCGGGTGCCGTCGGCAAGCAGCACGTCGAGCGATCGGACGTTGTCCGCGGTCGTGCCCCAGGCAACGGAATGCGCGCCGCAGGCGTTGTTCGCGATCATCCCGCCGAGCGTCGCCCGGCTGGCCGATGACGGGTCGGCCCCGAACGCCAGCCCGAGCGGCGAGGCCGCGGCCAGCAGGTCGGTGAGCACCACGCCCGGCTCGACGACCGCGGTCCGGGCTGTCGCCATCGATGGCGAGGATCCGGTTGACGTGCCGCGAGGCGTCGATGACCACGCCGCCGATCGCGTTGCCGGCCATCGACGTGCCGCCGCCGCGCAGGGTCACCGGCGCACCCGCCGCGGCGGTCAGCGTCACCGCGGTGGCCAGGTCTTCGACGATCGGCCGGGACGACGACCAGATCCGGCACGGCGCGGTAGTTCGACGCGTCGGCCGCGTACAGGGCCCGAGCTCCGGGCGTCGTCGCCGACCGACCCGCGAAGCTCCGCCTCGAGTGCCCGGGCGAGCCGGCGGACGTCGTACGAGGCGGAGGTTATCATTGTCGACAATCTACCTATCTCGATGACGAGCAGCCAGGGAGACAGCATGGTCACAGTGGGCCTCCTCTACCCCGGTCACAGCGCGGAGGACGACTTCCCGGCGCTGGAGTCCCGGGTCGGCGGCGCGGTCCGGCTTCCGGTGGTGATCACCTCCGTCGGCGAGGACGCGCACCGGGTGGACGCCCTGCTCGACCTCGGCAGCGCCGAGCGGCTGGCCGACGGCGCCGCGCAGCTTGCCGCGGAGAAACCGGATGCGGTGATGTGGGCCTGCACCTCGGGCAGCTTCGTCTTCGGCCCCGAGGGGGCGAGGAACCAGGCGTCCGGGGTCGCCGCCGTCGCCGGTGTCCCGGCGTCGTCCACCTCGATCGCCTTCGTCGACGCGGCGAGGCACCTCGGCGTGCGCCGGGTTGCCGTGGCCGCGTCGTACCCCGACGACGTGGCCCAGCACTTCGTCCGGTTCCTCAGGGCAGGCGGCGTCGAGGTGGTGGCGATGGGCAGTCACGGGATCGTCACCGCGGCCGAGGTCGGCACTCTGGAGCCGGAGCAGGTGGTCGCGATGGTCACGGCGGCCGACCATCCGGACGCAGAGGCCGTGCTGGTCCCGGACACCGCGATGCACACGCTGGCGATCATCGGACGAGCTGGAGGCGGCCGATCGGCAAGCCGGTCCTCACCGCGAACCAGGTGACCGTCTGGAAAGGCCTGCAGCTCCTCGGACCGGTACCTGCCCTGCCGGGGTTGGGCGCGCTCTTCGGGGAGCGACGGTGACCAGCTTCATCGAGCCGCTCATGCAGCAGTCGACGCCGAGCATCATCGCGGACAAGCTGCGCCAGGCGATCGGCCATGGCGAGCTCAAGCCCGGCGCCCAGCTCAGCGAGGCCGAGCTGGCCCGCAAGCTCGGGGTCAGCCGCGGCCCGCTGCGCGAGGGCATGCAGCGGCTCACCCAGGAAGGCCTGCTGGTCTCGATCCGCAACCGCGGGCCTGTTCGTGATCGAGATGACGCCCGACGACGTCCGCGACATGTACCTGGCGCGCGAGGCGATCGAGCGCGCCGCCGCACGCAAGATCCTCGAAGGCGACTACGTTGCGGCCGGCGACGCGCTGCTCGAGATCGTCGAGCAGATGACGGCGGCGGCCACGCCGGCCGAGGTCGGCGAGCTGGACATCGCCTTCCACGTCCGCCTGGTCGAGCTGGCCGATAGCCCGCGCCTGACCCGGATGCACCGAACGTTCATCACCGAGACGCGGATGTGCATTCACGCGCTCGAGGAGTCGTACTCCGTCTCGGAGGTCCGCGGCGAGGAGCACCGCGCCGTGGCCACCGCGATCAGGTCCGGCGACCTCAAACTCGCCGACGAACTGCTGATCGCGCACATGGACGACGCCATCAACCGATTGAACGCCCCTGGCGCCACCGACGCCGCCGGTGCTTAGTTCATCGCGATCCCAATGTATTTGGTCTCGAGGAACTCGTCGATGCCGACTGCGCCGCCCTCGCGGCCGAGGCCGGACTGTTTGACGCCGCCGAACGGCGCGGCGGGGTTGGAGACGACGCCCTGGTTGAGGCCGACCATGCCGGTCTCCAGGGCCTCGGCGACGCGGAGTGCGCGGCGCAGGTCGTTGGTGAAAACGTAAGAGACCAAGCCCGTATTCGGTGTCGTTGGCCGCCGCGACCACCTCGGCCTCGGTGTCGAACGGTGTGAGCGGAGCGACCGGGCCGAAGATCTCCTGGTCGGCCATCGCCGCGTCCCGCGGTACGCCGGTGAGCACCGTCGGCGGGTAGAAGTATCCGCCGCCGGCGACGGCCGATCCGCCGGTCAACACGGTGGCGCCGCGCCCCACCGCGTCGGCGACCAGTGTTTCCACCTTCTGCAGCGCGGCCTCGTCGATCAGCGGTCCGACCTGGACCCCGTCGTCCGTCCCCCGGCCGACCGGCATCGCCGCCATCCGCTCGGCCAGGCGACGGCCGAACTCGTCGATGACCGACGAGTGCACGAACACCCGGTTGGCCGCGGTGCAGGCCTCGCCCATGTTGCGCATCTTGGCCGCCATCGCGCCGGCGACGGCCTCGTCGAGGTCCGCGTCCTCGAACACGATGAACGGCGCGTTGCCGCCGAGCTCGAGCGAGGTCCGCAGGATCTTCTCCGCGCACTGCTCGAGCAGCAGTCGGCCGGTCCGGGTGGAGCCGGTGAAGGACAGCTTGCGGGCCAGGCCGGACCGGATCAGCGGCTCCATCACCGCGCCCGCGTCCATCGCGGTGACGCAGTTGACCACGCCGGCAGGCACGCCGGCCTCGGTCAGGATGTCCATCAGCGCGAGCATCGACAGCGGCGTCTGGTGGGCGGGTTTGATCACGCTCGTGCAGCCGGCCGCGATCGCGGGGCCGAGCTTGCGGGTGCCCATCGCCATCGGGAAGTTCCACGGCGTGATCAGCAGGCACGGACCGACCGGCTGGCGGGTGACCAGGAAGCGCGCGCCGCCGGCCGGGGCGGTCTGGTAGCCGCCGTCGATCCGTACCGCCTCCCCCGCGAAGTGGCGGAAAAACTCTGCGGCGTAGGCGATCTCGCCGCGGGCCTCGGCCAGCGGCTTGCCCATCTCCAGTGTCATCAGCAGGGCCAGGTCGTCGATCCGCTCGTGCAGCAGCTCGAACGCCCGGGTGAGCATGTCGGCCCGCTCGCGCGGTGAGGTCGCGGCGAAGGCCGGCTGGGCGGCGACGGCGGCATCCAGCGCGGCCCTGACCGTCCGCGGGGGTGGCGTCGGCCACCGCGCACAGCGTCGTCCCGGTCGAGGGGTCGACGACGTCGAAGGTGCGCGCCGTCCGCCGCGTCGACCCACTTGCCGTCGATGAACAGCCGCTTCTCGACGGCGCCGACCACGCTGGGTCTCTGCCTGCTCGCTCATCCGTGAACCCCTTCCACCGACGCAGTCGCACGTCAGATACTCTGATTGTTGACAATCTACCCATCGACAGGCAAGGGGAAGGCCGTGGCCGAGCTCTCGCAGATCCTGAAGCAGGCAACCGGCGTGCTCGCCGCCCGTGGTGAGGGCGTTCTGCTCTACGACGAAGACGACCGCAGCTACCTCGACTTCACCGCCGGGATCGGCGTGACGAGCACCGGGCACTGCCACCCGCGGGTGGTCGCAGCGGCGCAGCAGCAGGTGGCGACGCTGATCCACGCGCAGTACACGACCGTCATGCACCGCCCGCTGCTCACCCTGGTGGAGCGGCTCGGCGAGGTGCTCCCGCCCGGCCTGGACCGGATGTTCTTCGCGAACTCCGGCAGCGAGGCGATCGAGGCGGCGCTGCGGCTCAGCCGCCAGGCGACGGGCCGCCCGAACGTCATCGTGTTCCATGGCGGTTTCCACGGCCGCACGGTGGCGCGCGGCCTCGATGACCACCTCCGGCACCAAGTTCCGGTCCGGGTTCAGCCCGCTGATGGGCGGCGTGCACGTGTCGCCGTTCCCCGACCCCGGCCACTTCGGCTGGCCGGTCGAGCAGGCCACCGACTTCGCGCTCGACCCAGCTCGACTACGTGCTGCAGACCCTGAGCGCGCCGGCCGACACCGCCGCGTTCTTCGTCGAGCCGGTGCTGGGCGAGGGCGGGTACGTGCCGGCGAACGAGCGGTTCCTCGCCGGGCTGCGCGAGCGCGCCGACGCATACGGCATCCTGCTGGTGCTCGACGAGGTGCAGACCGGCTTCGGCCGGACCGGAAAGTTCTGGGGCGGTGACCACTTCAACGCCCGGCCCGACATCCTGGTCACCGCGAAGGGGCTGGCGTCGGGCTTCCCGCTGTCCGGCATCGCGGCATCGTCGGCGCTGATGGAGAAGGCCTGGCCGGGCTCACAGGGCGGCACGTACGGCGCGAACGCGGTGGCCTGCGCCGCCGCCATCGCCACGCTCGACGTGATCCAGGACGAGCGCCTGGTCGAGAACTCGGCCGAGCGCGGCGCCCAGCTGAAGCAGGCGCTGCAGACCGTCGCGGACAAGCACGAGCAGATCACCGACGTCCGCGGCCTCGGCCTGATGATCGGCAACGAGTTCCGTGACGCCGACGGCAAACCCGACCCGACCACGGCCGCCGCCGCCCAGCAGGAGGCGGCCCGGCGCGGGCTGCTGCTGCTGACCTGCGGGGCCTGGAGCCAGGTGGTGCGCTTCATCCCGGCGCTCGTCGTGAATGCCGAGCAGGTCGACGAGGCGGCCGGCATCTGGGCCGACGCGGTGAGCGCGGTCGCGCTCCGCTGAGGGCCCGCATCGTCACACGGCGCTGGCATCCTCGCCGTCAGCTTCGACCAGCAGCGACATCCCGTGGTGCGGGGGCATCTGCACGGTGAAGCTGTGCAGATCGTCGATGGTTGCAAGCGGCTTGCCGCTGAACATGTCCGACACGCGCGCCCCCGGTGGCAGGGTGTCGGAACGCACGGTGCCGGCGATGTTCTCGTTGGCGAAGTTGAGCACGGTCAACTGATAACGGCCGGGGTCGTCGAGCTGGTGGACCATCACGAGCATGCCGCGATGGGAAACCTCCGGAATGTCGACTTGCCGGCTGGTCGCAATTCGGTAGTGCGAGCGAACGCGCAGGATAGCTTGCAATTGCCGCACAAAGCTGGATTCGTCGGCGAGCTGGTCGGGGATCGAGCCATAGAGGCTGCGCCCGCGCGGCATTCCTGCCATCGATCGGGTGGCTTCGGTGTTGACGCCCATCAGGTCGTGCGCCGCGCGGTGGATCCATCGGGTATCACCACCGCGCACGAGGTCGGCCACCTTCCCTGCGGGCAGGGTGAGCATCCCGCACAGGTCCCACCCCGACAGGGCGAACACTCCGGGCTGCAGCGCGTTGAACATGGCCAGCAGCAGGTGCGCGCGCCGGATCGGTGCGATGTCGTCGATCGCGTCGAGATTGGTGATCCCCAACGCGGCGGCGATCACGGTGGCGGTCGTACAAGCGATGCCGTTGGTGGTGAAAACCAGGTTGTAGGGGCCGTTCTCGCCAGTGAGCCGTTGGGTGAGGTCACTCCGGATGGTTTCGCCGAGGGCTTGGCCAGTGAGCTGCTCACCCTTTAAGGTGTACACATCGTCGCAGTGCACCGTCGACCAGTGCACGAGTTCGTAGGTCAGTTCGTCGTGGTTTTGCAGCGCGTGAACCAGCGCGGCCGGATCGACGCCAACGTCCAACGTGGTGCGCAACGTCAGGCGGAGAAATTCAGTGTCGGCGGTGGCGAGCGCATGCTGATAGGCCGGCCGATTGATGAAGTCGTAGGACAGGTCCGCGCCGACTTCGCCGATCTGGCGGATGTCGTCGATGGCCAGATTGAGTTCCTGGAAGGTGAACCCGCCAAGCTTGCGCACCATGCTGGCGATGAGGTGGTTGGCCGCTTCCGAGAGCGGGTGTCCCTCCGACCATCCGGGACTGTCCTCGGCAGCGCTCTTTTCCGCTCCCAAGAAGCCGTTTGCATCCAACCGCAATGCACCTGATCCGAGGTCGGTCAATGAGTGCAGCGCATCGCCAATGACCAGGCGCATCCCGGCGAACGACGGGTCAAGCCAATTGATCGAGGGCTGGCCATCTTTGAAGTAATGCAGATACACCCAGCGGCGCGCCACGCCGTCGGTGCCGATCACTGGGCGGGTCACGCTCCAGTTGGTTTCCTTGACCCCTTCTGCGTAGAAGATCACGCGCTGGAGTCGACCGATGATGTATCCGGCATCGTCCAGCCACTCCTCCGTTGCGGAGTCAATGTTGACCGAGTCGGCCCCGACGGGTACGTCGGGCAGGTGCGTCCAGTCGCGCGGATCGATTTCGACCATGTGGTAGATGCCCGGGTAGTCGGCGTGCTTCAACTCCGCCAACCGAAAATCGGCACCCTTGCCGGTATGGCCCGGGACGATGTCATCGATGATGGTGCCGCCATACCAGTTGGCCGTCCCGCACATCTCGCGGAATTCGTCCTCCGTGCCGAACGCAGGGTCGATCTGCGTGCTGATCCGATCAAAATGACCGTCGACGCTTGGCGTGTGCTGCCACCCGGAAATGCCGCCGGCGCGCTTGACCGGGCCGGTGTGGATCGCCTCGATCCCGATCTCGGCGAAGGCTTGCCACATCTGCTCGTCGGCTAGCGCCTTGAGGAACGACTCGTCGGAGCGGGTGATCAGCGACAGCGGGTAGGCGGTAAACCACACCGACGCCGTCTCCACCGCGGCGCGGGCATTGGGAGTGGCGTAGGGGTTCTGCCACATCGATCCCTGCCCGGAAAACTGCTGGCCGATTTCGTTGGCGTCAGCCAGCATCGACTGCGATACCAGCCAGACGACGTAGGAGGGATTGTCGCCGACCGCCGGGCCGTTTTGGGCGAGCGATCGGCGTGTGAATGGGCGTTTTGACCCGCGGTCGGAACCTGAGCGTGCGCGGACGAGCGGGATGCAGATGCTCGGCGAACGTGATCTCGGTCGGTTCGTGGGCGTGATCGTCGGGTGCTGACTGCGCCATCTGCGACATGCGACTCCTTTACCTGCGCTCTGCATCCACGGCGATCGCCGAAGCGGCCGGGACCGTATATTCGGCAAGTATTGCCGGACCGCCCTGGCGTTGAAACCGGAGCGGCTTTCATACTGCCGCCACGCTGGCACAGAAACACACGAGTGCGCCCTAACCCGCAGCACGCACATCGCCGCTGAAACCGGTTGCGACACATTGATTTGCCGCAACGCTGCGACTGACGCCGTGGGCGCCGTCATCATCAGACGACTCCCAGCGGCGAACCCCTCGTGCTCAGGCCGGCGCAGGAGTGCGGCGGTAGTCCACGGGCGGCGGGGCCTCCGGAGTACCCGGGATGGCCCTGCCACGGATCGGGCATCGGGTCGTCTCGGGCACCCTGAGCAGCGCGATCGCGCCGACCACGCAGGCGGCCATCATGTAGTACGCCGGAACGAGGCCGTCGCCCGTCCTGCCGATGAGCCATTCGTTGACCGCGGGCGCGGTGCCACCGAAGAGCGAGGTGGACACGTTGTAGGCGATCGCGAAACCGGCATACCGCACATGGGTGGGGAACATCGCCGGGAAGGTCGCCGAGATCGTCGCCAGCTGGGGCACATACAGCAGACCCAGGACGGCGAACCCGATCACGGCGCCGGCCAGGCTCGTGCCCATCAGCAGGAACATCGGCACGCCGGCGATGAAGAGGCCGGCCAGCGAGAACCACCACAGCGGCTTGCGCCCGATCCGATCCGACAGCCCCCCGGCGAACGGCAGGAACACCATCATCGTGAGCATGCCGATGATCGGGACGACCAACGACGCGTCGGCCGATCAGGCCGATCTCGCCCTCCAGGTAGGTCGGCATGTAGCTGAGCAGGGTGTAGTTCACCACGTTCAGTGCGACGACCAAGCCACCCAGCTGCAGGATCGGCCGCCAGTAACCGGCGAGCAGATCCTTGAACTCGGTCGTGGTCTCCTCCTCCTTCTCGCCCTTCGCCTCCAGCTCACGGAAAATCGGGGTGTCCTCCAGCCGCGTGCGCAGGTAGATACCGACGAGGCCGAGCGGCGCGGCGACCAGGAACGGCAGCCGCCAGCCCCAGGCGTGCATCTGCTCGTCACCGAGCACTGTCGAGAATCCGAGCATCAGCAGCGCACCGAGCGAGAATCCGGCCAACGTGCCGAACTCGAGGAAGCTGCCGAGAAAACCGCGCCTGCGGCACGGCGCGTATTCCGCCATGAACGTCGCGGCGCCGCCGTACTCGCCGCCGGTGGAGAAGCCCTGGATCATCCGCAGCAGCACCAGCAGTATCGGCGCCCACAGCCCGATCGCGGCGTACGTCGGGACGAGCCCGACGCAGAACGTCGCGCCGGCCATCATCAAGATCGTGATCGCCAGCACTCGCTTGCGGCCGAGCCGGTCACCGAGCGGACCCCAGACGAGTCCACCCAGCGGCCGGACCAGGAACGAGACGGCGAATGTCATCAGCGCGAGCAGGGTCGCGGTCCCGGCCTCCCCGGGGAAGATCGCCGCGGAGATGTAGGTCACGCCGTAGGCGTAGATGCCGTAGTCGAACCACTCGGTTGCGTTTCCGATCGCGGATGCGGCGATCGCTTTCCTCACGACGCCCGGGGCCGCCTCGGGCTCGGCGGTGGGCGGATGAGCCTGTTCGGTGCCCACGGGATCCTCCTTGTCGTCCATCGACTCTGAGTCCCGGGTCACCTCACGAGCGAGCAGGCTGTGACCAACACCACAGAGAATCAGGCTCGTAGTTTTGTTGACAATCTGAAGGTACCCACGGTTGCGGGTGAACAGCAAGAGGTGGCTGTTGCGTAGCCGTAAAAACATCCCGCCGGGCGGCGGGCTTCACCAATCGATCTTGATACCTAGATCCGGCTCAGTCGATGCGGATGACGAACGTGCCGTCTTCGTCGCGCTCAACCTGCCGATTCGTCGTGTTGACCCAGACGATCGGGTCGCTTGGTGTGCCGACGAACGCGTTCGTCATTGCGCCGCCGGGCTGGAGGTAGACGCTCCACTCCTGCGTCGGCGAGAAGATGCTCAGTACCTCTTCGCCGGTTGCGCGACGAATCGACAGCACGTGTGCGTTGTCGTCCGCTATCGCCGCATCGTCGTCTTCGGACTCATCCACGAATTCATCGTCAAGGTCTGGGTCGTCATGCACGCGGATGAGCGTAGCCACGCGGCGGGCATGGCGCGTGCCCGCGCTCTATCCACAGAGCTGACGCGCTAACGTGACGGAATGTCCTGTGTGTTCTGCGACATCGTCGCCGACGAGGCACCGGCCATCCGGATCTGTGAGGACGACGACTACCTGGCCATCCTCGATATCCGCCCGTTCACCCGCGGCCACACCCTGGTTATCCCCAAGCGCCACACCGTAGACCTGACCGACACCCCACCGGAAACGATCACAGGGATGGTGGCCATCGGGCAACGCATCGCGAAGGCGGCACGGCAATCCGGCCTGCACGCCGACGGCAACAACGTCGTCATCAACGACGGCAAGGCCGCGTTCCAAAGCGTGTTCCACATCCATCTGCACGTGCTTCCGCGTCGTGACGGCGACAAACTGTCGTTCGCCAAGGGCATGCTGCTGCGGCGAGACCCGGACCGCGAAGAATCGGGTCGGCTGTTGCGGGACGCCCTAGCGCAAGTGGACGCCGCAGAGCAAGACTGACGCCATGGACATCTCCCGGTTTGTCGAGCAACGGATCGGCGCCCCGCTGCTGATGCTGCACGACAAGATCTACAAGCGCACCAACGGGCGTATCGGGCACACGATCCCCGGCGGTCCTTCGAACCTGATCCTGCACACCATCGGCGCGAAAACCGGTCAGAAACGCGCCAATACACTCAGCTACGCCCGAGACGGCGACGACTATCTGGTCGTGGCATCCAAGGGCGGCGATCCCAAGGCGCCCGGCTGGTATCACAACCTCAAAGCCAATCCGAACGTCGAGATCAATGTCGGCCCAAAGCGATTCGGTGTCACAGCCAAGCCAGTGCTGCCCGATGACCCCGACTATCCGCGGCTGTGGCAGATCGTCAACAACATGAGGGGCAACAAGAACCGCTACATCGGATATCAGAAGCGGACAACGCGGCCGATTCCGGTGGTCAGGCTGACGCCCGCCTGATTCGCCGAGAGTACGGAAGATGACGAAATCCGGCCAGAATGCGTCATATACCGTACTTTCGGCGCGCTCAAAAGAGCTCTTTCGCCAGCAGTTCCAGCGTGGTGACGCGGGCGGGCGCGGCCGCCGGATCGGTGCCGCGGTGTGCCGACGCGACGGGGTTGACCATCACCTCGTCGACGCCGTACTCGTCGGCAAGCGCACGCACCTGATCGGCGGCCTCTGTGGGCGAGCCGACGACCGCGCGTCTGCGTCCAGACTCGACAATCGCCCGGGCTTGGGGGCTGAGCTCATTCTGTTCGGCATCCTCGACGAGATCGAGCGCGCCGAGCGGCTGACCCGTTCGCAGCCGTGCCATCATCTGCAGGTTGGGCAAGAGCAAAGCCATTGCCTCATCATGGGTTTCGGCGACGGCAGCGTTGACCGTGAGGAATGTCACGGGTTCAGGAGCGAGGTCGCTGGGCCGGAATTCGGAGCGGTACGCCGCCAGCGCGTCCGCCGTGCCCTGACCGGAGAAGTGGTGGGCGAACACGTACGGCAGGCCCTTGGCGGCGGCCAGATGCGCGGAGTACATCGACGACCCGAGCAGCCACAGCTTCGGCTCGCTGACCGCGGCCGGTGTGGCCTTGAGGGTGTAGTTCTCCCGCATCAGGTCGCGCGGTAGGGGCACCCGCACGCCCCGGGCACTCATCAGTGCGACAACGTCGTCGAGATAATCCGGAAACGCCTCGATGTCATGATCGTCGCGACCCGCCGCCCCGCGCAGCGCCATCGACGTCACCGGATCAGAGCCGGGTGCGCGGCCGATGCCCAGGTCGATGCGACCGGGATGCGCAGCCTCCAGTAGGGCGAACTGCTCGGCCACTGCCAGCGGCGCGTGGTTGGGCAGCATCACGCCGCCGGACCCCAGCCGCATCTGCGTCGTGTGCGCGGCCAGGTGCGCGATCAGCACCGGCGGGCTGGTGGCCGCCACGGCGGGCATGTTGTGATGCTCGGCCAGCCAGTACCGCGTATAGCCCAGCCGGTCGGCCGTCTGCGCGAGGTGGGTCGTCGCCGTCAGCGCATCGGACGTCGTCTGGTCGGTCCGCACGGGCACGAGATCGAGAACGGAAAGCCGCATGGCTTCCACAACGCCGCTATACCCACATCCGTTCCCTAGCCGGGCGAAATAGTTTGGCAGTCTCGGCGCAACATTGGTCACCGACTCAGCGCAATCCCGCCTTCTCCTTGGCGGCGGCGAAAATCTTCTCGAGCATCTGCGCAGTGAGCTTGCCGGTGAAGGTGTTCTGCTGGCTGGGGTGATAGCAGCCGATGAGCGCCACCTCGCCCAGCGTCGCCGTCGCGCCGTGGCCGAACCGTGGCGCGGGCGTCGGAATCGTGCCGCCGCCGTTGCGGATCATTTGTAGTGCCGCCCGCCATGCGAACGAACCGAGCGCGACGATGGCTCGCACGTCCGGACCAGTCAGGCGCCACTCGGCGTCCAGCCACGGAGCACACGTAGCACGTTCGGCGGGAGTCGGCGCGTTGCCCGGTGGCGCGCAGCGCACCGCGGCGGCAACACGAGTGTCGTTGAGCGCCAACCCATCAGCTGCGTCCACACAGAGCGACTGGTTGGCCAGGCCAGCCCGGTGCAGCGCCGCGAACAGAAAGTCGCCGGAACGGTCGCCCGTGAAGACCCGCCCGGTGCGGTTGCCGCCATGAGCCGCGGGCGCCAGCCCGACGATCAACACCCGCGGGCGCGGCGACCCCCAACCCGGCACGGGCCGGCCCCAGTACGGCTGATCCTCGAACGACTTTCGCTTGACGATGGCCACCTCTTCGCGCCACGCCACCAACCGCGGACACGCGCGACACACCGACACTTCGGCGTCGAGTTCCTCGACGGTCTGCACCTGCGCCGCCATCGACTCGACCTGCGCGGCAGTGTCCGCTATCGCTGTACGCGGTGTGGCCGGGTCGCCCGGCCAGCCCGAGCCGGGTGGCACCGGGGAGTCGAACGTCGCGCCGGTGCGTGGATGGGCCAACTTCATCCAACCACTGTGCATCCTGCGGAAAATTCGTCGCCGACGGGACCCAGCCGCTGTTACATTCGGCCGCGATACTCATGACAAATGGCAAGCGCGGCCCCCTGTTCTTGATTTTGTTCGCCGCGCTGATGGCCGGTGCGGGCAACGGCATTTCGCTCGTCGCGTTTCCCTGGCTTGTGTTGCAGCGCAACGGATCCGCTGTAGAGGCGTCGGTTGTCGCGATGGCCGGAACGCTTCCGTTGCTGGTGGCCACATTGATCGCCGGCGCCGCGGTGGACTACATCGGACGACGGCGGGTCTCGATGATCTCGGACGTGCTGTCCGCCTTGTCGGTTGCGGCGGTGCCGGTGCTGGCACTCACGTTCGGCGTGGACGTGATCAACGTTGCGGTGCTCGCCGCGCTCGCCGCTTTAGGGGCCTTTTTCGACCCGGCGGGGATGACGGCCCGCGAGACGATGCTGCCGGAGGCGGCCACGCGAGCCGGCTGGACTCTGGACCATGCGAACAGCGTTTACGAGGCAGTCTTCAACCTGTCGTACATCGTCGGGCCGGGCATCGGCGGTGTGCTGATCGCGACGCTGGGCGGCATCAACACGATGTGGGTGACCGCGTCGGCGTTCGGGTTCTCGATCGTTGCGGTCGCGGTGCTGCGCCTCGAGGGCGCGGGCAAGCCTGACCGCTCGGCCCTGCCCGAGCGCGTGTGGGCGGGAGTCGTCGAGGGCCTGCGGTTCGTCTGGAACAACAAGGTTCTTCGGACGCTGGCGTTCATCGACCTCGCGGCCACCGGCCTGTACATGCCGATGGAAAGCGTGCTGTTCCCGAAGTACTTCACCGACCGCAATGAGCCGGCGCAGCTGGGGTGGGTGCTGATGGCGTTGAGCATCGGCGGTTTGATCGGCGCGCTGGGCTACGCCGTGCTTTCGAAGTACATGAGCCGACGCGCCGTCATGCTGACCGCGGTACTGACGTTGGGGGTGGCGATGACGATCATCGCGTTCCTGCCGCCGTTGCCGTTGATTCTGGCGCTGTCCGCTGTCGTCGGCCTGGTCTACGGACCGATCGCGCCGATCTACAACTACGTTATGCAGACCCGTGCGCCGCACCATCTGCGCGGCCGCGTGGTTGGGGTGATGGGGTCGCTGGCCTACGCCGCAGGGCCATTGGGATTGATTGTCGCGGGCCCGCTCGCCGACTCCGCCGGTCTGCACGCGACGTTTCTGGCGTTGTCGCTGCCGATGTTGGTGCTTGGCGTGGCCGCCGTGTTCCTACCCGCGCTGCGCGAGCTCGACAGTCCGCGCGACGCTGAGCTTGGTTCGGATGGCCGCTCAGCACTGTGATCCACGAGCGCTTGGCCATTCGCAACATTGGCTTGTTCGCTTGTGCTTGGCTATTCGGTGTTGATAGCCGTCCTGATTAGGGCGCCTCAACACAGGATGGAGGGAGCTAACGATGTTGCTATCAGGCCGCGGCGTGCCCCATGCGTTAGTCAGAGCGATCGGTACCGGGACGGTGGCCGGTGCGATGCTGCTTGGCGGCGTATCAGTGGCGCTTGCTCAGCCCACGCCCGCACCGCCACCTCCGCCCCCTGCGGCACCGGTGCCGGGCTGCACGGCCGCCGACCTGGCCCAGGTGTCGGGCACAGTCGGGACGGCGATGGGGAACTATCTGTTCACCCATCCGGACGTCAACAACTTCTTTACCAGCCTGCGTGGACGGCCACACGAGGAGATTCGCGGCGAAGTCCAGAACTACATGAACGCCAACCCGCAGGTTGAGTCCGAGATCAACGGGATCCGCCAACCCCTTACCGACCTGCGGAGTCGCTGTGAGTTGGCACCACCCGAGTAGATCGACAGCCACCAGAATGGTGTCGCGGCCGACAGGGACATGAATTCGGCAGTCAGGCCGGAGAGGAGACAAGCAAGATGAGTCAGTGGAAGCGGTCATGGACCGCCACTGCGGCGACGGTCTTGGCGCTCGCGTCCGTCCCCGGGGCGATCGTGACAATTCAGGGATCCGGGGTTGCCGACGCCGATGTATGCGTAAGCGGCGGCCGACGGGTATCTGTGAGCGGCTGCGCGAATATCGCCGATGCAGTTGCGCCTTACGTTCCACCACCGGCGTACTACGCTCCCATGCCCTACGACCCACCGCCGCCCCCGAACGTCACCGGGTGTGTGAGCTACAACGGCCGCTGGGTCAACGCCGCCGGGTGCAATTAGCCGGCTTCCCACTCGGCAGTCTCGCCGGCTGTTGAACTGCACGGCGACCGATGAGGCCGTGGACGGCGTGTGCGAGGTTGCCGGGTAACGCCAGGCCGCCTGGACTGTACATGGGACAAACGAAGTCGCCCACGGCTGTTGGGGAGAAGCCGCCATGGATCGACAACGTGGTGCCGCCGAAAAGTAGAACGAGCGGAACTGTCTACAGGCCAACACTTTCCAACGACATCAAACAGCGCGGACAGCGGCCGAAAGGACTGACTCTCTTGTGCCCGCCTTTGAGCGACTTGCGAGCGACAACCGCCGAGAGTCCTCAACAGTCGCTGGGTAGTCGCTTGGAGGCGGGCAAGTAACTACCCAGGCCGTTGGGCGCAGCCATCGCGATCAGCAGGATTCTCACCTGCGCGAGCGCACACATGTAGCAGTTCACTGACAACGGGATCGCGGGATCGCGGCACGGAGAAATATGGGCGGCTCGACCTCGTCGTAAACAGTGCTGGAACTGCCCTCGTCGGCGAAGTCAACGACCTCTCAGACGACGACTGGCGGTCCGCCATCGACATCAACCTGTGGGGCGCGATCCACGTCACCACCGCGGCGTACCGGGCCATGGTTGAGCGGGGCAGCGGTCGGATCGTCAACATCGCCTCCGGTGCCGGATTGGTCCCCGCCGGCCTCCGAGTGCCGTACACGACTGCCAAGCACGGCGTCGTGGGGCTCTCGACGTCGTTACGTACGGAGGCCGCTCACTACGGCGTCGGCGTCAACGTCGTGTGCCCCGGCGTGGTCGACACCAACATCTTCAACACAGCGCCCGTGGTCGGAGCTCCCCGGTCGGTCGTCAACGAAGGGCTCCGTGGTACCCGGATGATGTCACCAGACCGTGCGGCCGAACTGATTCTGCGGGGTATCGAGCGCGACCGCGCCATCATCGTTCTCACCGCCGGGATGCATGCGCTGTGGTGGCTGTACCGCTTGAGCCCTGCGCTGGCCGGCAAGATGATCGCAAAGAACATGCAACAGTGGCGAAGGCGCATCGCACACGCACGGGCAACCGAACCGTGAGCAGCCTCGCCGAGGCGCCGTGCAAGGATGTTGCTCATGACTGTGGTTCTGGTGCATGGCAATCCAGAGAGTGAAGCGATTTGGGGCCCGCTCGTCGATGCCCTCGGACGCGACGATGTGGTGCGGTTGTCCCCACCGGGATTCGGCTCCGCGCTGCCCGAGGGCTTCGCGGCCACGCATCTGGCATACCGTGACTGGCTCGAGGACGAGCTGGAGGACATAGAAGGACCGGTCGACCTCGTCGGGCACGACTGGGGCGGCGGTCATGTTGTGAACGTGGTCATGCACCGACCCGAACTCGTGCGCAGCTGGGCCAGCGACGTCGTCGGACTGTTCGACCCCGACTACGTCTGGCATGACCTGGCCCAGGTATGGCAGACGCCCGGCGAGGGCGAGAAGCTGGTCGACACCATGATGGGTGGCACGGTCGAGGACCGCGCCGCGCAGATGACCGCGTTGGGCATACCGATGGACATCGCAAGTTCGATGGCTCAAGCCCAGGGTCCTGAGATGGGCCGGGCGATCCTGTCGTTGTATCGGTCGGCGCGCCAACCCGCAGTGGCTGAGGCCGGGCGTGGACTGGAGAATGCTCGGGCTCGGCCGGGCCTTTCACTGCTGGCCACCGAGGATTCATACGTAGGCTCGGATGAGATCCGGCGTCGCGCAGCGGAACGGGCGGGTGCCCACACAGAGGTGCTCGACGGGCTGGGGCATTGGTGGATGGTGCAAGACCCGGCACGCGGCGCCGCGGCCCTCACCCGGTTCTGGGAGACACTCGATTAGAGCTGGGGCCGCTTCGGTCGTGACTCCTGTTGCCGCGCATTAAAATTGGCGACCTAGTTGCTTGCCGGCGGCGCGCTGGGCGCATATCGGGTCGGCCGACCGAGAGGCTTTCGGCGGTCCTATCGCCGCGATCGACACCACGGCTGTGCTTCACCCGCGCTATAGGCTAATCGACAACCCTCACGTCGAAATGGACGCTAGCGCCGGCGCCAACGGTCATCACCGCGCGGCAGGGATGGGCGCTAGGTCAATTTCGCACGTGTCGCTCGACGGCAGCAGACTTGTCGAGCGGGTGCGGCGTGCAGATGAGCGCGACGGCGTCGTTTTGTGCATCTACCCCGGCGACGCCGATACGGTGTTCAAGCCGAGAACCTATCTCGGCGCGCGCTTTTGGGTCGAGCGTGAGTACGTTGGAATAAGTCAGAACCATATTGATCCAGTCCTTGGTGGCATAGTGCAGAGGTTCGACGACGTGCCGCCGCTCGATGTTGAAGCCGCACTCGTCGATCATCTTGGCAAGGCCGCCGTCATCGGCGGAGTCGACGGCCGGCCGCTAGAACAACTCGAGATAACCGACATAGGCCTCGTCTAGCTCCTGCCGTGTCGGCGCCATCGGTGTAATGCGGTTCCACAGCAGTACCAGGCGACCGCCTGGGCCAAGGATTGTCGCGGCCTTTTTCAGCGCGGTCTGTGGCCGCACCCAGTGGAACGACTGGGCGAAAACGACGAGATCGAATGACCTGCCGGCCGGGTGCCAGTCCTCAAACGTCGCTTGCTCGACCGGGATTCCCTTGCTGGCAGCAACGCGCGCCATGCGCGGGTCTGGCTCCACGGCAACGACTTCTGCGCCAGCGTCCACCAACTGCTCCGACGCGATGCCGGTCCCCGCTCCGACGTCGAGGACACTTACACCGCGACGCGTGATCAGGTCTGTGATGAGAGACCGCGGGTAGCGCGGTCGGTACAGGTCGTATTGCTCTGCGGCGGAACCAAAAGCTCCGGCCCGGGGGCGGTCGGTATGGGCAGACCATCGATCCGACATGCCTCCAGCATGCCCGTCACGCCGATCGGTGCGAGGCGACGCAATTTGCGCTCCACCATATGGGGCCAGTTCGCAAAGCCAATGTGCAACCGACGCTCACTTACTGATCAGATGATCTAATATCAGAGCGTGCGATCAACAGATGCTCGACCGCCAACGTTCACTCAGGCCGCACGTAGGGAGCAGATCGTGCGCTGCGCGATCGAGGTAATCGCCGAGGTGGGCTACGCACAGGCGTCGATCCGCAAGATTGCCGACCGGGTTGGAGTCGCCATGAGCGCGGTTCTCTACCACTTCGGAAATAGAGACAATCTGGTCGACGCCATCGTCGAGGAGATGTACCGCTCGGCGCTTGCCGTCGTGGCCCCGGCGGTGGAAGCCGAACGAACAGCGACGAACAAGCTCAACGCCTACATCCGCGCCAGCATCGAGTACTTCGACACCCATCGCGTGCAGCTGCTCGCGCTGACCTCGCTCGGGGGCAACTATCGACCCAGCGATGGGCGCCGATTCGATGAGTTGGGCATGAGCCCTGAGATGGCTGAGCAGCTGGCCGCTCTCGATCCCGCACCAATTCTTCGCACCGGCCAGAACGACGGCGAATTCGCCGACTTTCCAGTGGATTCGATGTCGATCGCACTACGCGCAGCGGTCAACGGTGTGGTGGAAAAGATTCTGCGTGAGCCTGAATTCGACGCACGCGGCTACGGCGAGGACCTCGTGAAGATTTTCGGCCGCGCTGTACGGAGCGCGCGATGAGTACCGTTGCCATCGCCGCCGTTGGCAGCCGTGGGGACGTCGCCCCGCTCACCGGTATCGGCGTGCGGCTGCAGCAGGCCGGCCACCGGGTGGTCATGGCCGCATATACGCCGTTCGGCGAGCTGATCACCGGCTGCGGGTTGGAGTTTCGTGAGCTGCCCGTCGATTTCACCCCCGGAAGCGACCACGCGGACAATCTGGCGAAAGCGTTTGCGGAGCTCTTCGCGCCCAGTGGGATGCAGAAGATGGGCCGTCAGATCCTGGAGGCACTGCGCGACGTACCCGCCGACATCTTGCTTCTCCCACCGCTATCGGAGTTGGCCGGCCATCCCCTCGCCGAGGCCAAGGGCATCCCGTCGATAGGGCTGCGCATGCAACCGGTGTCAGCCACCGCGGCCCATCCGCCGACGGTGCTCGGCGCCTGGTCGGCCGGATCTGTCGGTAACCGTTCCGCCGCCGAAGTCGGCGCCTGGGCCATCGACCGTCTGTATGGCGGCGTTGTCGCCGAATTCCGCCGCGACCTCGGACTGCCCAACGCATCCATACGCGCGCTGCGGCGGCAACGCACCGAAGCCAAATGGCCCATCCTCCACGGCTATTCACCCAGTGTGTCGCCTCGACCAAATGACTGGCGACCCGAACTACAGGTCGTCGGCTACTGGTGGCCCGCACCACTGCCCCACTGGCAGCCGCCCGAGGCTCTGACAGATTTCCTGGCCGAGGGTCCGGCGCCGGTGTTCGTCAGCTTCGGCAGCACGACGACCACCAAACAACGCACCGAACAGCTCGCCGACATCATCACGCGCGCCCTCCGTCAAGCGGGCGTTCGCGGTGTCATCCAGGCCGGCTGGGCGGGCCTTAACGTCACCGGTGACAACGTCTTGACCATCGGCGACGTCCCCCACGAGTGGCTCTTCCCCCAAATGGCTGCCGTCGCACACCATTGCGGTGCCGGCACCATGGCCGCCGGTCTGCGCGCCGGGATCCCCACAATCGCGATGCCCAACCCTGCCGGTGATCAACCCTTCTGGGCCAAGCGATTACAAGAACTCGGCGCCAGTGCGGCAACGATTCCGCAACGCAAACTCACTGCCGACCGGCTGGCCGATGCTATACATGTCGCGGTCACCGACCGCCGGATCCGGGACACAACACAACAACTCGCCGGCGCCATCGCCGCCGAAGACGGTGCCGCACACGTGCTGGCCATCGTCGAATCCCTCACTCGCACAACCTAAAGCGCTCAGCCCTCCTGGTAACTCCAGGCGTTCAGTTGCTCGGCGATTTTGGCGACATCTGGCAGTACACCGGTCGCGACCCGGATGACGAACTCGAAGCGGTCATCCTCGGGCGCGCTGATCCAGTGCCCGTTGATGGCGAGGAACGTCCGGCAGGCCGTCCACGCCAGTCGCTTGTTTCCATCCACCAGCGCCTGGTTCCGCGCCAGCGAGTGCAGCAGCGCCGCGGCCTTGAGATGCAAATCTGGATAGGCATCCTGTCCGAACACCGACGCGCGGGGGCGCGCCAATGCCGACTCAAGCAAGCCATAGTCCCCGACCACGACGTCCTCGCCAACCGCCACCCGAGCGATGTCGAGCAAGTCGTCGAGATCGAGATACTCGGTCACGCGTCCCGAAGGCGCTCCAGAACCCCGGCCTCCTCCCGCACCACCCGCTGCAGTGCGGAGGCGACCTTGGTCTTGTGCGTTCGCCGTTCTATGTACTCGTCGATGGCCGACAACGCCACGGCCTGCATCGACCGCCCCTCAGCAGCGGCCTGCTTGCGCAGTGCTTCTGTCTGCTCAGCACTGGTGCGCAGAGTCATTCCCATGCCCGCATGATACCGGATTGATACCACCCGCCGCTCCGGCGCTTGGAGGCGGGCAACAGGCCAGTCGTCGCCCGCCCGATCCGCCGGAACCTACGATTGTGGCGTGGAGTCCGCAGTGGCCAGTCTCATCGCCGAGTTGCCAGAAGGCATGGTCGTCACTGATCCAGCCAAAACCGATAAGTACCGGCAGGACCGGGCGCTAGACCCGAACGCGGGCAAGCCACTCGCGGTGGTGCGGCCGCTGAAAACCGAACACGTGCAGGCCGTGATGCGGTGGGCCAGCGCGCATCGGGTTGCGGTTGTGCCGCGTGGCGCAGGCAGCGGGCTGTCCGGTGGAGCGACCGCCCTCGACGACGGGATCGTGCTGTCGACGGAGAAGATGCGCGACATCACCGTCGACCCCGTGACCCGCACCGCGGTGTGCCAGCCCGGCTTGTTCAACGCTGAGGTCAAGAAGGCCGTCGCCGAGCATGGCCTGTGGTACCCGCCGGATCCGTCGTCATTCGAGATCTGCAGCATCGGTGGAAACATCGCGACCAACGCCGGCGGCTTGTGCTGCGTGAAGTACGGCGTCACCACCGACTACGTGCTGGGCCTGCAGGTGGTGCTGGCCGACGGCACGGCGGTGCGGCTCGGCGGTCCGCGCCTGAAAGACGTTGCGGGACTGAGTCTTACCAAGCTCTTCGTCGGCAGCGAGGGCACGCTCGGTGTGGTCACCGAGATCACGCTGCGGCTGCTGCCCAAGCAGCACCGGTCGAGCACCGTGGTGGCCAACTTCGCCACGGTCGACGCCGCCACCGACGCGGTGCTGGCAGTCTCGGGGCGGATGCGGCCGTCGATGCTGGAGTTCATGGACTCCGTCGCGATCAACGCGGTCGAGGACAAGCTGAAGATGGGCCTCGACCGTGACGCCGCCGCCCTGCTGCTCGCCGGCTCCGACGAGCGCGGCCGCTCGGCCACCGACGATGCCGAGGTGATCTCCGGCATCTTCGCCGAGCACGGCGCGAAGGACGTCTTCTCCACCGACGACCCCGACGAGGGCGAGGCGTTCGTCGCCGCCCGCCGGTTCGCGATCCCGGCGGTCGAAGCCAAGGGCACGCTGCTCCTCGAAGACGTCGGCGTGCCGCTGCCCGCCCTGGGCGATCTCGTGAGCGGTGTGGCCCGCATCGCCGCCGAGTGCGACGTGATGATCTCGGTGATCGCGCACGCCGGCGACGGCAACACGCACCCCCTGATCGTGTACGACCCGACGGACTCTGCAATGGCCGAGCGCGCCCAGCAGGCGTTCGGCGCGATCATGGACCTGGCCGTCGGGCTTGGGGGCACGATCACCGGCGAACACGGCGTGGGACGGCTCAAGCGGCCCTGGTTGGCGGGCCAACTCGGCCCCGAGGCGATGGAGCTCAATCGCCGGATCAAGCAGGCGCTCGATCCCGACGGCATTCTCAACCCGGGCGCCGCGATCTGACCGTCGTAGTCGGTTGCGACACGGTCACGGATGCATACCTATCCGTACATCAATGATCACAAGAGTCCCACGAATCACTATCGTCACATCAGCCAACTGCTGACGTCAATGCGACGTCCGCCCCTGGAAAGGTGTGACATGTCGCCGCGTTCTCGAATCGCATCGATATCGATCGCGTCGGCACTCACCATCGGACTTAGCATTCCCGATCGGCCTCGCACCACCCGCGACCGCGGATCCGTGCACCGGCGCTGCCGCCGCCGCCCAACCTCCCGCGGCGCCGAACACCGGGGCGACACCGGACTTGCCCTCGACGTCCGATCGCCGACCGATCGGGCAGAGGCCTCGCAACGCAGACGCGGACGCGCCGCTACCCAGACTGGGGCAACTACCGAGGGCGGTTCTCAATGCGGTCACTCCGCGCTCCGCACCGGTGCGACAGCAAGCAGGCGTGACACCTGCTCCCGTTCCCCCCGGCATGGGTAATCAGCCGTCCCCCAACGCAACTGCGGTCGCTCCGGACGCAGCCGCCGCCGCACCGCCGGCACCTGCGGCACCACCGGGAACGTCGCTCGTCGGCTGGGTGACTGGGCCGGACAGCCCGAACGACACCGTCGGACGGTTCGCCATCACCGGCACGGACCTCGGGATCATGTGGGACAACGGCGATCCCGCCAACCGTCAGGTGCTCATGGCCTTCGGCGACACGTACGGCTACTGCAGCGTCCGCGGCCAGCAATGGCGGTACAACACGCTGTTCCGCAGCCAAGACGGAGCGCTGGCCAAGACCGTCAGTGTGCCGAATGGTGTTGTCTCCAACCAATACTCGGGCTCGCCGCTATGGGCCCCCGGCCTTTCCAAGCAGATCATCAACAGCACAAAGTGGGCGCCGGCGGAGACGGGGATCATTCCAACCGCAGGGATCGCCGTAGGTGGCAAGCAATACATCAACTTCATGTCCATCAAACGATGGGACAGCCCCGGCCAATGGACGACGAACTTCTCAGCGATCGCGGTGTCACCCGACAATGGCGAGCGCTGGGGAGTCTACCCGGACTCCGTCCGCACGTCCGCTCCGGGGAACGTCCCGAATGCCCAACACGTCCCAGGCAATGAGAACTTCCAGATGGGTGCGTTCATGAAGCCCGGGCCCGGCGACCCCTACATCTACTCGTTCGGGACACCGTCCGGACGCAGCGGTTCGGCGTACGTGGCGCGGGTTCCACAGGCCTATGTGCCGGATCTCAGAAAGTACGAATACTGGAACGCAGACCAAAATGCTTGGGTCCCAGCAAATCCGGCGGCAGCGACGCCCGTGATTCCGGGCCCGGTTGGCGAAATGTCGGCGCAGTACAACACCTATCTCAAGCAGTACCTGGTGATGTACGGCAACGGCGCCAACGACGTAGTCGCACGGACTGCGCCGACTCCGCAGGGACCCTGGGGGCCAGAGCAACTCTTAGTGCCCTCAATGCAGTTCCCCGGCGGCATCTATGCGCCCTACCTCCACCCCTGGTCTACGGGTCGAGAGCTGTACTACAACCTGTCGCTGTGGTCTGCATACAACGTGATGTTGATGAAAACGGTGCTGCCGTAGCCGGTAGCTATTGACACAGCGTGGGCAACTGTCGTACCAATGAGACATGACAGCAACTCTGTCTCATCATTCGCCGGTCCGGTTTCAGCTTGCCGACGCCGACACCTGGCCGAACCCGTGGCCGATGTACGCCGCACTGCGTGACCACGACCCGGTGCATCACGTCGTCCCGGCGGGCCACCCCGACCGCGACTACTGGGTGCTGTCCCGGCATTCCGACGTATGGGAAGCCGCCCGCGACAACGAGACCTTTTCCTCGGCCCAGGGACTGACGGTCAACTACGGCGAGTTGGAAATCATTGGTCTGCAGGATAATCCGCCGTTCGTGATGCAGGATCCGCCGGTGCACACCGAGTTTCGCAAGCTGGTGTCGCGGGGTTTCACGCCACGGCAGGTGCAGGCCGTGGAGCCGGCGGTGCGGGACTTCGTCGTCGAGCGCATCGAGCGGCTGCGCGCCAATGGCGGCGGTGACATCGTCGCCGAGTTGTTCAAGCCGTTGCCGTCGATGGTCGTCGCGCACTATCTCGGCGTCCCAGAATCCGACCGCGCGCAGTTCGACCGTTGGACCGAGGCGATTGTCGCGGCCAACACCACGTCCGAAGGCATCACCGGCGCGATGGCAACGGTGGGCGACGCGGTGGGCTCAATGATGGGCTACTTCAGCGAGCTGATCGAGCTCCGCCGCCGCGAGCCCGGGGACGACACCATCTCGCATCTGGTCGCGGCCGGCGTCGGCGCCGACGGCGACATCCAGGGCACGCTGTCGGTGCTGGCATTCACCTTCACGATGGTCACTGGCGGGAACGACACCACCACAGGAATGCTCGGCGGTTCCGTGCAGCTGCTGCACCAGCGGCCCGATCAGCGACGGCTGTTGGTCGACGACCCCGACCTGATTCCCGACGCGGTCGACGAGTTCCTGCGGCTGACGTCGCCGGTGCAGGGCCTGGCGCGCACCGCCACTCGTGACGTCACGATCCGCGACACCACCATCCCGGCGGGACGACGGGTGCTGCTGCTCTACGGTTCGGCCAACCGCGACGAACGTGAATACGGGCCGGACGCCGCGGAACTCGACGTGCGACGCAGGCCACGCAACATCATGACGTTCAGCCACGGCGCCCACTTCTGCCTGGGAGCGGCGGCGGCCCGCATGCAGTCCCGCATCGCGTTGACCGAACTACTGGCCCGCTGCCCGGATTTCGAGGTCGACGAGTCCGGAATCGTGTGGGCCGGCGGCAGTTACGTCCGCCGCCCGCTGTCGGTACCGGTGCGGGTGACGTCCTGATGGCCGGCGATTGGCTAGCCTCGCGACGCACCGAGGTGGCCGCCGACCGGATCCTGGACGCCGCGAACGAGCTGTTCGCCCGGCAGGAGGCCGCCACCGTCGGTATGAACGAAATCGCCTCGGCGGCAGGGTGTTCGCGTGCCACCCTGTATCGGTACTTCGAGAACCGCGAGGCGCTTCACACCGCCTATGTGCACCGCGAGAGCTACCGGCTGTACCGCGAGATGACCGAGCAGATCGCCAGTGTGGCCGATCCGGCGCAGCGCCTCATCGAGGGCATCATCACGTCGTTGCGCAATGTCCGCGAAAGTCCCGCACTGTCATCGTGGTTCGCCACAACCCAGCGACCGATCGGCGGCGAGATAGCCGAGCAGTCCGAGGTGATCAGGGCACTGACCGAGGCCTTCGTGATCTCACTCGCGCCCGACGACCCAGAAGTGGTCGCGCACCGGGCCCGGTGGCTGGTGCGGGTGATGACCTCATTGCTGGTCTTCCCCGGCCACGACGAATCCGACGAGCGCGCCATGCTCGAGGAATTCCTCGTGCCGATCCTGGTGCCGGTAGCGCGGACGGGATAGACCGCCCCTACTGCCGCGCCATCGCAATCCGGAAGCGCTCGTCGGGGTCGATGTAGTGATCGGCGTCCGCGGCGTCCTCGCCCAAATCGATTTGCACCCAGTTGATCCTGCCGCTGAATGCGCTGGTGTGGGCGGTGTAATCGGGGCTGACCGTGGTCCCGGTCTCACGGCCGACGTCTGTTGTCTCGTCCGCCGAGAAGACGACGCCCTGCGTTTGATCGACCCGGCCGGTGCCGACCTCCTTGCCGTCACAGTAGAGCGTGACATTGCCGCCCTTGCCCATACCGCCGCCGTCGTAGGCGAACTCCATGCGCACCTGGGTCGTGCCGGACGGAATCGGCTCCGTCGCGTCGACGCTAAATGACTTGATGCCCAGCACGTTGTAGTGGAACTTGGCGCGGCCGTCCTTGGCGTACAGGCTCCAGCCGCCGAATCGGCCGCCTTGGGCGATGATCACGCCCTCGGCTCCCTCGGCCGGCACCTCGAGCTCGGACGTCACGGCGAACGACTTGTTCTTGATGTCGACGACGCTGTTCTCCGACAGGCGCCCCATGCCCCCGAACAGAAGCTGAGTGTTGCCCTTGATCAGTGTGGGCCGCCCCGCCATGGCAGGAACGAAGCGCTCGATCTGCCGGTCATCCAGCGGCAGCACGTTGTACTTCACCGCTTCGATCAGCCAAAGGCGCTGCAGCTCATGCAGTTTGTCCGGGTTCTCCTTCGACAGGTCCTTCGACTGCGTCCAGTCCGAGTTACCGTCGTAAAGCTCCCACACATCGTCGTCGAACGCCGGCATCACCGCACCGCCCATTTCCCAGGGCGTGCGGTGCTTGGTCACCGCGCTCCAACCCTTGTGGTAGATACCGCGGTTGCAGAACATCTCGAAGTATTGAGTCTCGTGCCGCTCGGGTGCGGCGGCGTCGTTGAAGCTGTAGCAGCATGCTCGTACCCTCATACGGGCTCTGCAGCACCCCATTGACCATCGTCGGCTCCGGGATGGCCGCTGCCTCCAAAACCGTTGGCGCGAAGTCGATGACATGGCAGAACTGGCTGCGGATGCCGCCCTTGTCCTCAATCCCCCTGGGCCAGTGACACGATGGTGCCGTTGCGCGTGCCGCCCCAGTGCGATGCCACCTGCTTGGTCCACTGGTAGGGCGCATCCATCGCCCATGCCCAGCCCACCGCGTAATGGCCGTAGGACCCTTCGCCACCGAACTCGTCGAGTTTGGACATCATGAACTCGGGGGTCTCGATCTCAGCCATGCCGTTGAAGTTGGCCATCTCGTTGAACGCGCCCTGCAGCGTGCCCTCTGCCGACGCGCCGTTGTCGCCGATGATCACGTAGACCAGCGTGTCGTCCAGGACGGGTCCCAGCGAGTCGAGCAGCCGGCCGACGTGATGGTCGGTGTGCTCCAAGAACGCGGCATACACCTCCATCTCACGTTCCAGGGCCGGCTTGAGCCGCGGGTCCATGTCGTCCCAGGCCGGGATCTCCGCGTGGCGCGGCGTCAGCACGGCATCGGGCGGGATGACGCCCAGTTCCTTCTGGCGCTCAAAGGTGATCTCGCGCTGCCTGTCCCAACCGTGGGCGAATTTGCCCTTGTACTTGTCGATCCACTCCTTGGGCACGTGGTGCGGCGCGTGCGTGGCACCGGGCGCGAAATACATGAAGAACGGTTTGTCGGGCAGCAGCGCCTTCGTCTGGCGCACCCAGCTGATCGCCTTATCCGTCAGATCCTCAGTGAGGTGATAACCCTCGGCCGGTGTCTTCGGCGGCTCGATCGGGGTGGTGCCCTCGTACAGGGCCGGGTCCCACTGGTTGTTCTCCCCACCGATGAAACCGTAGAAATAGTCGAAGCCACCGCCCGCGGACGGCCATGCCGTGAACGGGCCGGCCGGGCTGGTCTGCCAGGCGGGAACCTCGTGGCATTTGCCGAACTGAGCCGTTGAATAACCGTTGAGCTTCAGCGTCACCGCCAACGGCGCCTTGGTGTTCGGCAGCACCGAACTGTAACCGGGAGCAGCGGTGGCGGCCTCGGTGATGCAGCCCATCCCCACCGAATGATGGTTGCGACCCGTCAACAGCGCCTGCCGCGTGGGCGAGCACAGCGCGGTGGTATGAAACCGCGTGTACTTGACCCCGCCCGAGGCGAGCTTCTCGAAGTTCGGCGTATCGCACGGCCCACCGAAGGCGCTACTGGCGCCATAGCCCACATCATCAATCAGAATGACCAATACGTTGGGCGCGCCCGCAGGCGGACGCACATCCCTGATCGGCGGATAGCTCGTCTCCGGGTCCTTAGCGTCATACGTCGTCAACCCGATGTGGGCGACGTCGGGAATCGGCAGGATGTCGCGGCGCACCGTGGGCTGCTCAGGCCTGAGCTCACCCGCTTGACCGTTACCTTGCACAGACTTGGCCATCATGGTCCTTCCTCGAAGGTGCCTGACGTGCGAGCGCATCACCGCAATCCCGCGATGGCGTTTGAACAATCACCGACCTTTAGGCGGCCGAACAGCAAAACCGCTGGAGCGGTTCACCGCGATAAATAACGGGTCAGCACAACGGGTTTCCTCCTGGTGAGCAAACCGGCAGCGATTGGCATGGTGTCAGCTTAAGCCGACTCACCCGTCAAAGGAGCAATTTTGACGTAGGCGCCGAAAGCGGCGTGCTTCAGGAGTCGCTGCCGCCGCTCCAGCGGACGATGTCCAGAGCGACGGCGACGTGCACGCTGTTCGTGCCGAGTTGTCGCGGTAGCAGTTGCTCTGCCCGGGAAAGGCGTCGCAGCAAGGTGTTTCGGTGGGTGTAGAGCCGCGACGCCGCACGCGACACATTGCACTGTTCGTTCACGAAGGCAAGCACCGCCGTGCGGAGTTCGGGGCTGGCCGTCGCGAGTTTGCCCAGCGTCCGGGTGACGAACTGGTCGGCCCGATCGCGCTCCTGACTGACCAAGGCTACGAGTTCGACAGCCTCGAAGCCGGCGACGCGTTGGGTCGAGTTCAGCCGCGCCAGCATCCGCTGTGTGGTGATCGCGTCGAGGTGGCTGCGTCGGAAGCCCTCGACACCGCGGGCGGTCGGTCCGACGGCGACGCGAACTGCGGGAATCTGGTTCACCACATCTTCCAGCCGGTTGAGGTCTGTCGCGGCCTTGCCCGGTATCCAGACCCAGCGGGTAGCGGCGCTCGCGATGATGCTGAGTGGGCGCTGCGCTTCGGCGCTGGGTGCCAACGCCTCCGTCGCGCGGTCGAGTTGGCTGGAATCACACTCCGGCTCATCGCTCCAGACCACTGCGGCGGTGTGGGCCTGCTCGAGGTTGTAGCCGAGGCGCGCCTCGGCTCGCTGCCTGCTGATCGGCGCGCCGTCGAGAATGAGCGCGACGGCTTCGAGCCGCTCGGCGTGGGTGCCGCGGGTCAGCTCGTCGCGCTCGATCTGAATCTGCTCGGCGATACCGGCAATCGTGGCGTCGACAAACTCGAATAACGACCGCGCCGATACGTCGAGGAATTCGTGGAGCTCGTCGGGATCCGAGGTGAGACCGAAGGCGATTGACATCCACCGCTGCCAGGCGGCGTTCTGCCCGACGCGGTAGGCCTGCAAGACCGACTCGTTGAGCCCTCGGCGTACCAGGTCCCGGGCAATGGCGAGTGGCTCAGGCCCAAGGTTGGCAGGCACCGGCGCCCCGGGATCGCGGACATTGGCCGTCGCCCAATGCAACAGATTCGCACGGGTGCTTCTGCGGGTCGCCGCGTTGAGGACGGGATCGTCGGCAAGCTCCTGCACGTTTGCCGCGGACAGTGTGGCTTGGTCGAGTTCCTCCAGCCACTCGGAGTGCGCGTCGAGGACGATCTGGGCGCCGAGCCGGAACAGCTCGCACACACGATCGGATGGCCGATCACGGTTCATCCGTCAGACGCTATACCCGTGGTGCATCATGCACTAGAAATGGGCAATGTCGATGCACTTTGACCTTGGATGGGCCGCCGCGTTCGCCGATCATTGAGACCGCTAGCACGGCGCTCACCGCATAGGAGACGCATCACATGACCACAACACCAGTTACGACAAACGTCGAGCACGTCGACGTGCTGATCGTCGGCGCCGGCATCTCCGGTATCGGGGCGGCGTACTACCTGCAGACCCAGCAGCCGAACAAGACGTTCGCGATCCTGGAGGCCCGCGGCGCGACGGGTGGAACGTGGGACCTGTTCCGCTATCCGGGCATCCGCTCCGATAGCGACCTGCACACCTTCAGCTATGAGTTCAAGCCGTGGGAGGACGACAAGGCGATCGCCGGCGCGCCCGCGATCCTCGCCTATCTGCGTGAGACCGCCGCCGAGAACGGAATCGACGACAAGATTCGGCTCCACCACAAGGTGCTCAGCGCCTCCTGGTCGACCGAGGACGCCCGGTGGCTCGTCGAGACCGAGCGTACCGACAGCGGCGAGCGGCAAACGATGAGCTGCGGCTGGCTGTATTGTGCCGGCGGCTACTACCGCTACGACCAAGGCTTCACGCCCGAGTTCGAGGGCCGGGACCGATTCGGCGGTCGTATCGTCCATCCCCAACACTGGCCTGAGGACCTCGACTACAGCGGGAAGCGCGTCGTCGTGATCGGCAGTGGCGCAACCGCTGTCACGTTGATCCCCGCGATGGCCGGCACGGCCGCGCACGTGACGATGCTGCAACGGTCGCCCACTTACGTCGTCCCGTTGCCGTCGGAGGATGCCATCGCCAACGGGCTGCGTACATTGCTCGGCGCGAAGCTGGCCTACGCGATCACCCGGCGCAAGAACGTCATTCAGCAGCGCGCGATCTACCAGTTGTGCAAGCGATATCCCCGCACTGCCAAGAAGGTGATCCGCTACCTCAATGCCCAGCGGCTGCCCAAGGGTTATCCCATCGACGAGCACTTCAAGCCCGCCTATAACCCGTGGGACCAGCGGCTGTGCGTCGTGCCCGACGGCGACCTTTTCAAGGCCATCCGCGACGGGGACGCCTCGGTGGTCACCGACCGCATCGCCACCTTCACCGAGCGCGGGATCAAGCTGGAATCCGGTCGCGAACTCGAGGCCGACATCATCGTGACCGCCACCGGCCTGAATCTGCAGGCCTTCGGTGGCATGACGCTCACGGTGGACGCCGCCGAAGTGAACGTCGCCGACAAAGTGGCGTTCAAAGGCCTGATGCTGGACGGCGTTCCGAACTTCGCGTTCACGATCGGCTACACCAACTCATCATGGACGCTGAAGGTCGGCCTGGTGGGCGACCACTTCACGCGGCTGCTCGCCCATATGGACGCCAACGGCCACAACATCTGCTACCCACAGATCAGTAACCCGCAGATGGCCACCCAGACCCTGTGGGCCATCGGCTCCGGCTATGTCAAGCGGGCGATCGACCAGTTCCCCCGCCAAGGCGACGACGGTCCCTGGCGCATGACGATGGACTACAACGCCGACGCCAAGATGCTGCGTGAGGGCCCGGTCGAAGACGAGAACCTCCGATTCGCCACCGCCACCTCACCCGCCGCTACCCGCGACCTGGTGTTTACCGCCTGAACGCGGCTGTCATGCCACCCAATACGCTTGCGCCTTAATGGATTTGCGCGGGATGTTGTATTCCTCGCGGAACACCTTTGCGACCGCGCGGGTGGTCCGGTTGTCACAGGCGACCCAGCCGAAGTGGTCGGCGGCGTCGAACGCCGACGAGCTCACCGTCTGCACCAGAGCCTCGCCGGCGTTCTTGCGGTCCACCCACACCACATCGGCGCTGCGGGCCACCCGCAACTGCTTGTCATCGTCGTACCCCGCTTCGAGGAACACCCGCGCCGAGGCGTCCCCGATCGCTTCGAGCAGCGAGTTGATCGCCGGCAGCGAAGCTGTGTCGCCGACGATGACGTAGCCGGCCGGTGGCGGCTCGGGCAGCGTGAAGTTGCTGCCGAGGACCGTCACCTCGATGGTGTCGCCCGGCTGGGCGTTCTGGGCCCAATGCGAGGCGATGCCGTCGTGCAGCGCGAACTCAATGTCGACGGTGTCGTTCTCGGGGTCGGGATTGACCAGGGTGTAGCCCCGCTGATGCTGCTTTTCCCCGTCGGCGAACCACATACGGATCCACATCGTCGGGTGCAGCGGCCGCTCGGCGAGCATGCCGCCCGCCTGGAAGCTCAGCCGCAGGAAGTGCGGGCTGATCTCCCGCCTGCCGGTCACGGTCAACTGGTAATCACCCGCGCGCAGCAATTTGAGCACTGCGCCGTTCCACCCACGCGACGGCTTCTTGTCCGACATCTGCCCTAACTTTCGTATCGATTACTTAGGGCAGCTTATCCTAAGTTCATGGCGAAGGCGGGCGGCTCTTGGCCGAGCCGGCGGGCTCGCCGGGGCGGACGCGGGTGAACCGGTGCAGCAGCCAGGCCAGCGGGACAGTCACCACCAGCGTCGCCAGGAATACGACGGCGACGTTGCCGGTGTAGACCCGCCAGCGCAGGATCTCCACCATCACCAATTCCATGGTCACCAGGTGGATCAGGAAGATCTCGTAAGAGATCTCGCCGAGGAAGACCATCGGGCGGCTGGCCAGGAATCTGGCGTACAGGCCACGATCGCCGAGCGCCAAGGGCGCCACCGCCAGCGTCGCGATCACCGCGTAGAAGGTGGCCTTGAACAAGGCCTCGCGCAGCGCGTTCGGCGACGTGGTGGGCTCGCCTGCGATCGGTGTGGACGCGATGAAGTAGCACACCAGCGCCAGCGGGATGCAGGCGAGCGCATACGCCCGAACTGCCATGGGCTGCAGCACGGCCAGCATCATGCCGCCGACGAACCACGCGAGATAGGACGGCAACCACAGCTTCGAGCCGTCGGGCAGCCAGTCCGTGGTATGCACCAGGATCAGCCACGCCGGCGTGACAAATGCCAACGCCACCAGGGCCGTCATCAGCAGCGCCGGGCGCCAGCGACGACGACACACCACGACCAGCAGCAGGAAGGCCAGCAGCGGCAGCGCCACGTAGAACGCGACCTCCACCGCCAGACTCCACATCTGCGTAAGACCTTGGTGCAGAAACGTATACAGGTAGTAGTCGGTGTAGATCTGCGTCAGCGTGAGGTTGCGAAGTAAACCCATGGGCGTGTGCCCGGGGTTCGGCCCGGCCATGCGGAAGTGGTAGAGGGCGTAGGCCACCAGCACCGTGACGACGTATGCGGGCATGATGCGGCGCACCCGATGCCAGGCGTAGCGACGCACCGACGGCGGCGGGCCGCCCGACGCGGCGGCGTCGACCCACGGCCTGAACAACAGAAAACCGGAGAGCACGAAGAAGATCGGCACGCCGATCTCCATCCGCGAGTACACCAGTCCGACATAGCCATGCGGGTACTTGCCGGTGGTGTAGGCGGCGTGGGTTGCCATCACCAGCAGCGCGGCGACCGCGCGGATTCCGGTGAGCGAGGCGACCCGCTCGGCCTTGCTGACGGATTCCAGCCCGCCCTGCGCGTCCACGTCGCGGAACAAGGTCATTTCGATTTGCGGCTGGTTTTCCCGCCCTTGCGTGGCGGACGGTCGGGTTGCAGATTGATCAGCATGCCCTGAATGCGGGTGCGCTCCAAGGCTTTCACTGTCTCGTGGGACAGCTTGGCGGGCAGCTCCACCAGCGAGTGGTCGGGCCGGATGGAGATGTGCCCGAAATCGCTGCGGTGCAGGCCCCCCTCGTTCGCGATGGCGCCGACGATCGCACCCGGACTCACCTTGTGCCGCTTGCCGACCGCGATGCGATACGTCGCGAAGCCCTGCCCGGGTTTGTGCGTCTGATTGGAGCCGCGGTCGGGCCGCTCGGGCCGGTCGTCGCGGCGACGCTTCTCCGGGGGCGGCTCCGACATGAGGAACTGCTCGCCGTCGCGCGACTGCGCCGCCAGCGCCGCGGCGATGTCCACCATCGGGACGTCGTTTTCGCGCTCGTAGTCCTCGATCATCCGCCGGAAAAACTCGAAACCCGGAGCGCCGAGCGCGTCGGTGATGGAGTCTCGGAACTTCTCCACGCGCTGCGCGTTGACGTGGTCGATCGTCGGCAGTTCTGCTTCGGTGAGCTGTTGGCGGGTCGCCTTTTCGATGGCCTTGAGCATGTGCCGCTCGCGTGGCGACACGAACAGCAGCGCCTGTCCGGATCGTCCGGCGCGCCCGGTGCGACCGATCCGGTGTACGTAGGACTCGGTGTCGTGCGGAATGTCGTAGTTCAGCACGTGCGAGATGCGCTCGACGTCCAGGCCGCGAGCGGCCACATCGGTGGCCACCAGGATGTCGATGGTCCCGTCCTTCAGGGCGGTGATCGTGCGCTCGCGCTGTGCCTGCGGGATATCGCCGTTGATGGCCGCCGCGGAGAAACCGCGTGCCCGCAGTTTCTCGGCGACCTCCTCGGTGGCCTGCTTGGTGCGGACGAAGACGATCATCGCCTCGAACGACTCGACCTCGAGGAGGCGGGTGAGCGCGTCCATCTTGCGAGGGCCGGCGACCTGGATGTAGCGCTGCGTGATGTTCTCTGCGGTGGCGGTTTTCGACTTGACCGTCACCTCGACCGGATCATGCAGATACTTCGTGGTGATCTTGCGGATGGCCGACGGCATGGTCGCCGAGAACAGCGCGACCTGCTTGTACTCGGGGGTGCCGGAGAGGATGCGCTCCACGTCCTCGGCGAAGCCCATCTGCAACATCTCGTCGGCTTCGTCGAGCACGAGGAAGTCAATGTGCGAGACGTCAAGGGTGCCGCGTTCGAGGTGGTCGATCACCCGGCCGGGGGTGCCGACCACCACCTGCGCACCGCGTCTGAGTCCGGCCAGCTGCACGGAGTAGGACGAGCCGCCGTAGATCGGGAGCACCTTCACCGCAGGCAGGTGAGCGCCGTAGCGGCTGAACGCCTCGGCGACCTGCAACGCCAACTCGCGGGTGGGCGCGAGGACGAGCGCCTGCGTGGACTTGTTGGCCGGGTCGATCTTGGACAGGATCGGGATCGCGAACGCGGCGGTCTTGCCGGTGCCCGTCTGGGCCAGTCCGACGACGTCGGAACCGGCCATCATCGCGGGGATGGTGGCGGCCTGGATGGCCGACGGGGATTCGTATCCGACGTCGGCGACGGCCTGCAGCACCGAGGGGTGCATCTGCAGGTCGGCGAAGGTCAGGTCGGCGGTGCTCGCGGCCAGATCGGAGGACGTCATCAGGGGTCAGAGTCTAGTGCCAGCAGGCCGATGGGCCCGCCGCGGTCGATCTCTACGCCGAATGAGCACACAATTGACCGCATGGCCGCGAAAGACTCTCGGATTGCAGTGCGCCTGACGTCAGATCAGGACGCGCACATCCGTCTCGCCGCCGAGGTGGAAGGTACCGACCTCACCAACTTCACGGTCACGGCGACGCTCGCACATGCGCGCGACGTTCTCGCGGATCGCCGCCTATTTGCGATCGACGACATCGCGTGGACGGAGTTCTTGGCTGTGCTCGACCAGCCGGTGTCGCACAGGCCTCGACTGAGGAAGCTGTTCGCCGAGACGTCAATCTTCGACGACGAGTGAGCGGGTTCAGCAAGCCACGACCCATTCGCGGGGACGACGACATCGCCGACTTCGACAGTGGCGAGCCGAACCTGGACGCTTATTTGCGAACACGCGCGCTCTCCAATCACCTCCAAGGAGCGTCGCGCTGCTTTGTCACCTGCCGAGACCGCCGAGTGGCTGGTTATTACGCGCTGGCTGCAGCCAGTGTGCAGCGCCGCGACGCGCCGGGAAAGGTGCGGCGCAATATGCCAGACCCCGTGCCGGTGATTCTGCTGTCGAGGTTGGCAGTCGACGCGAAATATCAGGGGCTCGGCCTCGGCAAGCACCTATTGCGCGACGCAGTCGCACGGTGCGTGCAGGTGGCCGACATCGTGCGAGTGCGAGCCATCCTCGTGCACGCTCTCCACGACGACCCACGCAGGTTCTACACCTACTTCGACTTCCAGCCCTCTCCAACCGATCCGTTGCATTTGATGGTGCCGATCCAAGACGCCCGGGCTCTCCTCGAAACATAGTCGGCTGAGGCCATATGCGCGGCCGCGCCTGCCGTACCGGGGTGCCGGATCACGGTACGGTGCTCAGTTGTGAAGTGGGCGATCGTGATTGGCGCGACGGCGCTGACCGTCGCGGGATGCGGATCGAGTGACTCCACCGTCTCGAAAACACCCGAGCCGACCGTCACCGCAACCGCCCCAGCGACCGCGCGACCTTCGTCGGCGCCCTTGGTTCCCGCGCCAATTACGACGGCGGCGCCCGACCCGTGCGCGGTCAACCTGGCCGCGCCCGAGATCGCCAAGGCCGTCTCTACGCTACCCCGCGACCCGCGCAGCAATCAGGGTTGGAACCCTGAGCCGCTGGCGGGCAACTACAACGAATGTGCACCGTTGTCGGCGGTGATCGTCAAGGCCAACACCAACGCCGAGAACCCGACCACCCGCGCGGTGATGTTCCATCTCGGCAAATTCATTCCCACCGGGGTTCCGGATACCTATGGCTTCAATGGCATCGACAGCTCGTCGATCACGGGCGACACCATCGCGCTGCGGTATTCCAACGGCATTCCCGGGCTGGACAGCGTGGTGAAGTTCCGCTGGAACGGCAACGGCGTCGAGCTGATCGGCAACACCCCCGGCTGAGCCGCGGCGGAATGGAATCGATGGTCGTTAAGCGCGACCTGCGCTCGCGCTCCACGACAGCACACCCTTTCGCCGAGCGTCATCAATTGATGACGGTTTCGGTGAGCGTGTGTTGACCTGAGGGCTATCCGCCGCGTTAGGGACGACTCGCTAGGGCGCGTACTACGGGTGCACTACACTGTCATCCATGGCTAGCCGTGCAACCTCGTACCGGCTGGATCCGGGGATAAAGTCGCGGCTCGAGCGTCAGGCGGCCGCCGAGGGAATCACTGAGCGCGCACTGCTCGAGAGATTGGTGTCCGAGGGACTGGACACGTTGCACCATCCTGGAATCGTGTATCGCGAAGGGCCGACCGGGCGCCGCGCCGCACTAGCGGTTGGCCCAGATGTCTGGGAAGTGGTTTCCGCGCTGCGGCACACCAAAGACAGTCCGGAGAAGCGCATTGCGGCGCTCGCTGAGCAGTTCGATCTGCACCCGCGTCATATCCGGACGGCGATCGACTTCGCCGCCGCGCACCGCGACGAGATCGACGCGGAGGTCAAAGCAAACGACGAGGCGGCCGAGGAAGCTCGCGAACTCGCCAAGCGCCGCGCCGATCTCATGGCCCGCTGACAAAGGTGGCGCGTGCGGTTCCTCGTCGACGAGATGTTTCCGTCGAGGGCGTGCGAGCTGTTGACTCAACGCGGTCACGATGCGGTGCATGTGCGCGATCGCGGTGTCAACGCCCGTCCGGACAGCGAAGTCGCCGCAGTCGCGATTCGCGAGAACCGAGCGCTTGTGACGGAGAACGTCAAGGACTTCGCGACGCACCAGGATCTCGCGGTGGTCTGCGTGCTGAAGTCGCGCCTATCCGCCTCCGGAATGGCTGAGCACCTGGCCCGGCTCCTCGATAAGTGGGCGACTGCTAATCCGGATCCGTATCTCGGATTGCATTGGCCGCCGGACTGATCACCGGATCAAGTTGGCCGCTTGCGCGGGTCCGGGAAACCCAGCGATGTATATCCGGGAGCGCGTTTGCGCAGCGACGATGCGAGAACCGGAGTGAGTTCATCGTGGTAGTCATGGACGGTCGCGGCCGCTTTGCCCGGGTATGGCCGGGTCACCCGTCCTACGTATTGGACGAGCCGATTCTTGAATGTGATCGGCGCGGCCAGAAACAGCGTGTCAAGTGCAGGGCAGTCGAAGCCTTCACCAATGAACGAGCTTGTCCCCACCACCAACAGTGGCGGCTGATCAGGGCTGTAGGTGGCGAGCTGTTGTGTGATCTGTTGACGTTCACGTGCTTTCATGCCACCTCGCAGGACCGTCGCCTCGCACCCGGCATCGGACAGCCGGCGCGTGATCGCCTCGAGGTGGTCCACCCAGGTGGTCAGCACAAGCACGTTGGCGCCGCCACGATGCGCTCCGAGCACATCGGTGACCACCTGCTCGAGTCGCTCCTCGTCGGCAACCAGGGCGCGATATATTTCGGCCATTCCGCCCGGCGCGGTCGGATCCGCGTCGCCGGAATAGCGGTATCGCGTGGAATGAATATGTAGCACAGGATGTGGTTGCGGTAGATCATCTGCGGCAGTGGGCAGTTCACCGGCGGTTCGGGTGGCGACCGTGTGGGTGTGGGAACCGAGTTGGTGGTAGATGAGGTCTTCGAGTCCGTCCCGTCTTTCAGGGGTGGCGGTCAATCCGAGCCAATGCTTCGCGGGTATCCGGTTCAGCACATCGGTGAACGCCGCGGCGGCGACATGGTGACATTCGTCGACAACGACGAACCCGTATCCAGCAGTGATCTCGTCGACGTTCGCCCGACGTGCCAGTGTAGGAAGCAGCGCAATGTCAATGACACCAGTCGTTTTCGCTCGGCCACCGCCCATCTGTCCGCACTTGACACCAAGATGGGTTTCGATGCGATGGCGCCACTGATCGGCGAGGGCTTTGCGGTCGACGAGGATGAGCGTGGTGGTCGCGTGCGCCGCGATCGCCGCGCACGCCATCACCGTCTTGCCGGTACCGGGCGGCGCGACCAAGACGCCGGTTTCCTCACGGCCGATGTCCCGCACGGCGTCAGCCTGCTCGAGTCGCAATTCGGCGTTGAATGTGAACTCTTGTGGCGTCCCGCCGACTCGCTTGTCATCGATGTGCAGCGTGCTGCCCGCCGACTCCACCAATGTTGTGAGCAGCGCGAGAAGTCCGCGCGGCAGGACCAGGTCTCCCTCCAGCGTCTCGTCGTAACTGCGCAGGAATCGCGGTGTGTCCCAGGTACTTCGGCGCGCGCGCTGACGAGCGTGGAATTCCGGGTTCGGGATCGACGCCGCGTGCTTGACGGCCGAGATCATGGCCGGACCGAGATCTGAGGCGGTTAGGCGGAGGCGAGCGGCGAACGTCGCGCGAATGATCGGAGCGGGCCGGGGCACGATCTTGGACGACGTCGGCAATTGGAGGTTGCGCACCTCGTGACCGAGCCTGGGCTCGTGGAGTCGTCGTGCCCCGGCAGCTGCTTCGTGCTCAGAGAGCCGGGCGATGCTGGACAGGTACGCCCACTGATCGTCGAACGGTTCGAGCGTCGCCGGGTCCAGAAACACAGTGGTGCCGTGCAGTCGGCGCTTTCCGTGCAGAGGGGCGGCGATCAAGTTGCCCACACCGCGCCCGATGTGCACGTCCTGGGACGGAAAGAGCCTGTCGTAACTGGTGAGGCTCATCGATCCGCGCAGCTGGATCGCTTCGCCGATGAGGCACGTCGCTATCCGGCGCGCGAGCGCGGCGGATGTGGACTGCGCGAAGAAGATCCAGACATGCGCACCCCGTCCGGACTGCGACACTTCCAACGCGGCTGGAATCCCGTGCGCACGTGCGGCTTTCAAATACGCGAGCGCGTCGAGCATTGCCGAGTCCTTGTCGAAGTCGGCGGCGACCCACCAGCAGGTGTCATCATCGGCCAGCGGATATAGACCGATGTGCTGATCGCCTCGAAGATGCGCGCCGACGACATCCGCCGTCAGAGGAAGGTAGGGCGCGTCCGCACGACTCATCCCTTTGCGCCAGCGGCCCGCGATCGCCGGCATCCAGCCTGAGCGACCGTCGCGGCGGTTCTCCCAGCGGATCGCGTAAACGTCGGTTCGGCATCGGAACAGTCCCGCGTAGAAGCGGACCTTCTCCTCCGGTGTGGACCGCATATCCACTGGACCGTGCGTGGCACCGGTCAACGCCGCTTGATCGGGATCGGCGGCGCGGGCCTGCTCCTCGCTCAACTCGAGTAGCCGTCGCAGCCGAGCATTGTCGGCTCGCAGCGTCGCCAGCTCGCCTGGAAATCGCTCGTCCACGTTCGCAAGTTTCCCGGCCTGTCAACCGTTGCACTACCTCTACCTGTCGGGTTGCGCGCTTACAGTGGCAGCGTGTTCGTCGTCGATGACCGAGTCATCTACAGCGCATCGGATCTCGCGGCGGCGGCCCGATGCGAGTACTCGCTGCTGCGCAAGTTCGACTTCGAGCTCGGCTGGGGCTCCAAACCCGAAGTCGACGACGATGAGCTGCTCAAACGCACCGCAGAACTCGGCGATGCGCACGAGCAGCGTAGGTTGGACGACCTGCGGCGCCAGTTCGGCGAAGACGTGGTCCGCATCGGCCGGCCCGCGTTCACCGAATCTGGCTTGACCGCCGCCGTCGCAGCGACCCAGCGCGCATTGGATGCCAAAGCTCCCGTGATCTTCCAGGCCGCGATGTACGACGGCCGCTTCGTCGGCTTCGCCGACTTCCTCATCAAGGACGGCGACCGCTACCGGGTATGCGACACCAAGCTGGCGCGCTCTGCGAAGGTGACGGCGCTGCTGCAGTTGGCGGCGTACGCCGACGTGCTCACCGCGGCCGGTGTACCCATCGCGCCCGAGACAGAGCTGATCCTCGGCGACAGCAGCACCCTGCGCTACCCCATCGCAGAGCTGTTCCCCGTATACCGCCGCCAGCGCACTGAACTGCAACGGCTGCTGGACGAACACCTCGCGGACGGTCGGCCGGTCGACTGGGCCGATGAGCGCGTGCGGGCCTGCTTCCGCTGCGCCGACTGTGAGATCAATGTGCGTGAGCACGATGACCTGCTGCTGGTCGCTGGCATGCGAATCAGCCAGCGCGCCAAGCTGATCGACGCAGGCGTCACCACCGTCACCCAGCTGGCCGCGCACATCGGTGACGTCAAAGACATGCCTGCCCGCACTACCGCGAACCTCGTTGCTCAGGCCGCCCTGCAGATGGCTGAACGCGACACCGGCGAGCCACGATACGAGATCGTCGATGCCCAGGTGCTGGGCCTGCTGCCCGAACCCGACGACGGCGACCTGTTCTTCGACTTCGAGGGTGACCCGCTGTGGACCACAGACGGGGTGACCTGGGGGCTCGAGTATCTGTTTGGAGTGCTCGAGCGCAACGGCCGCTTCCGGCCGCTGTGGGCGCACGACCGTGACAGCGAACGCAAGGCGCTCAAGGACTTTCTGGCGTATGTGCACAAGCGGCGGCAACGCCACCCGAAGATGCACATCTACCACTACGCACCTTACGAGAAGACCGCGCTGCTTCGGTTAGCCGGACGCTACGGCGTCGGTGAGGACGAAGTCGACAACCTGCTGCGCGCGGGAGTGCTGGTGGACCTGTATCCCTTGGTGCGCAAGAGCATTCGCGTAGGCGCCGAATCCTACGGCCTCAAGGCGCTCGAGCCGCTGTACATGGGCAAGCGTGATGGCGAGGTGACCACGGCCGCAGCCTCGATCACCGAATACGCCCGCTACTGCCGGCTGCGCGACAACGGCCAGACCGAACAGGCCGCGCAGGTGCTGAACTCGATCGCCGAATACAACCGTGACGACTGCCGATCGACGCGGGAACTGCGGGACTGGCTGCTGATGCGCAGGTTCGAGCACGGCGTCACCCACCTGACCACGCCAGCCGCCCCGGCCGTCGCCGAATCCGACGAGCAGGACGACGTCGGCCGGGCGCTCTGTGGCTTTGCCGGCGACGCCGCCACCGAGCGGCGGACCGCCGAGCAGACCGCCGTGGCGCTCATCAACGCGTCACGCGGTTACCACCAGCGGGAGGACAAGCCGTTCTGGTGGGGCCATTTCGACCGGCTGGTCAATCCGGTCGACGAGTGGGCGGACACGTCGGGCGTGTTCCTGGTGGACAGCCCCGCGGACGTGAAACTGGAGAAGGACTGGCACATGCCACCGCGGGCGCGCAAGCCGCAGCGACACGTTCGGCTGCGCGGCGAACTGCCGGGCGGGGAACTCGGCGGCGACGTGTATGCCCTCTACGACCCGCCCGCGCCGGCGCGCATGGTCGACGGCGATCCCGATCGCCGCGGCGCCGGCAACGCCCAGGTGATCGCGACCGTCGAAAGCGGCGGTGTCCCAGTCGAAGTCGTTATCTGTGAACGCACCGGCGATGACGGTGTCGTATTCGATCAGCTACCGATTGCACTGACTCCGGGCGCACCCATCCGCACCACCAAGCTGCGCGAGTCGATCGAGACGGTTGCGGCAGCGGTGGCTGACGGGCTGGGACAATCACCACCGCGGTTGCCGCAGACCGCGATCTTCGACGTCCTCGCGCGCCGGAGTCCCCGCACCCGCAGCGGGGCGCCGCTGCCGCATGACGGCGGCTACGTCGACGACATCGCCGCAGCACTGCTGGATCTGGACTCTTCCTATGCCGCGGTGCACGGGCCTCCGGGCACCGGTAAAACCTATACCGCGGCGAAAGTCATTGCAGCACTGCTCGATAAGTATCACTGGCGGATCGGTGTCGTCGCCCAATCGCACGCCGTTGTCGAGCACCTACTCGCGTGCGTGATCGACGACGGCGGTGTCGACCCGCAGAAGGTGGCCAAGAAGAAATCATCGGACGGTGAGCGCGCGACACCGTGGCAACAGATCCCCGACAACCAATACGCCGCCTTCCTGGCCGCCGCAGACGGCTGTGTGGTCGGCGGGACGGCGTGGGACTTCGCCAACGCCGCCCGCATTCCGCCGGGCAGCTTGGACCTACTCGTCATCGACGAAGCTGGCCAGTTCTGCCTGGCCAATACCGTTGCAGTGTCGGGCGCGGCGGACAACCTGCTGCTCCTCGGCGATCCGCAGCAGTTGCCTCAGGTCAGTGCTGGCACCCATCCGGAACCGGTGGACACCTCGGCGCTTGGCTGGCTCGTCGACGGCCGAGACGTGCTGCCCCACAAGTTCGGCTACTTCCTAGAGCAAACGCACCGGATGCACCCCGCCGTATGCCGAGTAGTTTCGGCGCTGTCATATGACAACCGCCTACTGTCCCACTCCAAGACGGCTGCCAGACGCCTCGATGGCCGTTCGCCAGGTGTGCACACGCTGTTGGTGCCGCATGAGGGCAACACCACGGACAGCCCAGAAGAAGCGACCGCGATAGTCGCCGAGATCGAACGGCTGTTGGGTAACGACTGGACGAGTGGCGACGGCACCCGGCCGTTGAGCGCCGCCGACGTTCTGGTGGTGGCGCCGTACAACGCACAAGTGCTGCGGCTGAGGGCCTGCCTGCAGGCCGCCGGGCTTGACGATGTCGCGGTCGGCACCGTCGACAAGTTCCAGGGCCGCCAGGCGCCAGTCGTGTTCTTGTCCATGGCGTCGTCGTCGGCGGATGACGTGCCGCGCGGAATCTCATTCCTGCTCAACAGGAATCGGCTCAATGTTGCGATCAGCCGAGCTCAGTATCTGGCGGTCATCGTGCGGTCGCCGATGCTCACCGAGTATTTGCCGTCTACCCCGGCCGGCCTGATCGACCTGGGCGCATTCCTGTCGCTGACGCCGTGAGGTAGCGCGAGCAGGCCCAGCTCGCCACAGGTCAATCGCGGCCGGGCATGGAATGGCGTCCGTAGCTCGACGCGTCGTCCTGGTCGTCGCGGGAATGCCTTCCGGACTCGAACCAGAACTGCCGCGGTTGCGGTTCATCCTCGGACCGTTGGTGGCGGGACGGTCGTTTCTCATGACGAGCGTGGCTGCCACTCGAATCGCCACCGGAGATGTCGGCGCTGTAAGCGTCGGTCGTAGGTGATTTCGGCTCGGCGATCGGGTCGGGGCGGCGCAATGGCTGGAACCTTTGTTCGTCATCGACGTGAAAACCGTTGTGCGCAAAGCCGATCGGTTTGACCTCCGGTTCTACGGGGACATCTCCGAGCAGCTCGTCGAGAATATCCCCCTGCCCTTCGGGCGGGTGGTACCCCCAGCGCCAAGACTCACGCGGCGGCTCGACTCGCGGAGGCGGTGCCGGAGGCCGCGGGGGTGGTTCGGGTTCGGGCGCCCATTCCTCGGGTTCGGGCGCCAGCTGCTCGGGTTGCTCCGGCTGGATCAGATCCCCCTGCCCTTCGGGCGGGTGGGCCCCCCGCTTGCGTGGGGAGTGCCCCCAGTGCCAAGCCTCTACCGGGCCGGTGCGCCAAGTCTCCGCCGGCGCATGCAGCAGATGTTCGGGCCGCGATTGCATTGGCTCGGTGTCGCTTTCGTCGTCGACCACAGCCACCGGTCCGCCTTCAGGCTCGGGTTCACGTTCGGGTTCGTCGTCCCAGGAGATGGTGTATTCGACGTACTCGTCGTCATCGACGTACCCATCGTCGACGAACGCCTCGTCACCGCCGTACTCGACCGCGTAACCGGCGTCGCGATCTGCCTCGTCTGGACTGTCAGCCCGAGACGGCGCCGCTTCGCTCAGGTCTCGGTTCCCGAAGCCGAGCAGGAACAGAGCGGCGACGACCCCGAACAATGCGAAGAACGCCGGCAACAACATCGATTGCGACATGGCTGCGGCGAATGGCTCGTGCAGAAAAGCCGGCAGCCGTGTGGCCGTGCCTTCCCCCTGCGGCGGCTGCGCCACCATCGGCGGCATCTCCGCGCCGATGCGCGACGTCATGAACGCCGCCATACCGGCGCTGCCCAGCACCGAGCCCACCTGCCGGGTGGTGTTGTACACACCCGATCCGGCGCCGGCCAGCTGCGCAGGCAGGTTGCGGGTGGCAGTGGCCGCCAAAGGCGACCAAATGAATGCCATGCCGATGCCCATCGCCGTCAGCGCCAGCACCAGCCGCCAGATCGGCGTCGTCGGCGTCATGTCAAACGACAGCCACGTCAGCGCGATCGCCGACACCGAGAAGCCGAAACCGATCACCGGGCGCGGATGCGATCGGTCGACGATTCTGCCCACGAACGGCGCCAGCACGCCCGTCGCAATCGCCATCGGTGCCGTCAACAACGCCGACCGGGTCGGGGACAGCCCGCACACCGCCTGCGCATAGAACATCAGCGGCAGAAACATCGCCGTCACGACGAAGCCGATGGTCGCGACACCGAGATTGGACAGCGAGAAGTCACGGTCACGGAAGATGCCGAGCGGGATTAGCGGCTCGTTGGTGTTGACCGACTGCCAGTAGATGAACGCGGCGATGAAGCCGATGCCGCCCGCGACGCTGCCCCAGATCCACGGCGCCCAGTCGTGCGACTGCCCTTCTTGCAGCGCGAAGACGATCAGGAACATCCCGACGCCGGAGAGCACCACACCGAGCAGATCGAAGGGAGGCTTCGCCGTCGGCAGGTCGGGGATCAGGCGCACGGCCAGGCCCAACCCGATGATGCCGACCGGCACATTGACGAAGAAGATCCACTGCCAGCCGAGCCCGTCGACCAGCACGCCGCCTGCCAGCGGCCCGACGAGCGTGGCGACCCCGGCCGTCGCTCCCCACACGCTCATCGCCACGCCGCGGCGTTGCGCGGGGAAGATCCTGGTGAGGGTCGACAACGTCTGCGGCGTCAGCAGGGCAGCGCCGATGCCCTGCACGACGCGGGCGGCGATCAGCATCTCGATGCTGCCGGCCAGTCCGCACCACAATGACGCCGCGGTGAAGACCGCCAGCCCGACCAGATAGAGATTCTTCGGCCCGTACCGATCGCCGAGCCTGCCTGCCACCAACAACGGAACCGCGTAGGCCAGCAGGTAGGCGCTGGTCACCCAGATGACGGCGTCGTAGCTGGCGCCCAGATTCTCCATGATGGCCGGATTGGCGACCGCCACGATGGTCGCGTCGACCAGGATCATGAAGAACCCGACCATCATCGCCCACAGCGCATTCCACGGGTTCTCGCTGGTGGTGGGGCTTCGCCGGGTGGTCAGAGTCTCGAACATCTCGGGTCGATTAGTTACTGAACAATTCAGCCGACGCTACGGACCCAGGAGTACCCCCGACAAGTCGGGGATCACACGTGCAAAACGTCAGGCAGGCTCGGCGACGGCGTCGCCGATGACGTCATCGCTGGATTCGGTCGCCGGGACACCGACGGCCAGTAACGCGAACAACGCGATCACCATACCGGCCGCCATCACCAGCGACAGCGCGAACGCGTCGTTGCCGAGCACGCCGACAAGCGGCGCCACGGCAGCGCCGAGACCGAACTGGGCGGCGCCGAGTAGTGCGGCAGCGGTGCCCGCGGCATCGGGATGCCGGGATAGCGCCACGGCCGGCGCGTTCGGTATGACCAGGCCCATCGGGGTCAGAATCGCCCAAACCGGCAGCAGGAAGCCGAGAATCCCGCCGATGTGGCCGATGGAAAGGCCCACAAAGATCACGCTGGCGACCGACCCCGCCACCAGCGCCCACAGCACGATGGTCTGCGGTGCGAACCGTCGCAGCAGTACCACGTTGAACTGCGTCGCACCGATCAGGGCGACGGCGCCGGCGCCGAACACCAGCGCGAACGCCTGCTGGTCCAGGCCGTAGCGGCCCTGCAGCACGAACGACGCCCCCGCGATGTAGGCGAACAATGCGGACATGCCGAGCGCGCCGACCAGCACCAGGATGATGAAGCGCGCGTCCCGCAGCAGTTCGAGGTAGGTGGCGCCGATGCTGCGTATCTTCAGCGGCCGGCGATGCGAGACGGGCAGCGTCTCCGGAAGTGCCAGCGCCGCCATCAGCAGCAGCGCACCAGCCATCACGACCAGCGCGGCGAACACCCAGTGCCAGGAGGCCTTCAGCAGCACCGCGGCGCCCAGCGATGGCGCCACCACCGGCGCCACTCCCAACACCAGCATCAGCCGCGACATCACGGTGGCGGCAACCGACTCGGCGAACAGATCGCCGACGACGGCGATCGCGACGACCATGGCGGCGGCCGCGCCCATGCCCTGCAACCCGCGCGCGACCCCGAGCAATGCGATGTTCGGCGCGAACAGGCACGCCAGCGACGCCAGCATGTGCAGCACGATCCCGGCCATCAGCGGCTTGCGGCGACCCAGCGAGTCCGACAGCGGGCCGATGATCAGCTGGCCCAGCGCCAATCCGGCGAGTGTTCCCGTCAGCGTGAGTTGCACGACTGAGGACGACACCGACAACTCGTCGGCGATCTTCGGCAGCGCAGGCAGATACATGTCGATGGTCAACGGACCCAACGCGACCAGGGCGCCCAGCACCACAATCATGCGGACACGACTGGGCGTCGCCGATTCCCGTCCCGGGCTCACGGATTCGGGCGCCGTCAGGTCCACGTCGGTCGATGCTGCCACGCAACTGGTTAGCGTCGCTTCCGAACATTTTGTTCCCGGCCGAGCAGACCGTGAGCGCGATCACTGTCGGGCACCTGCCGCGCACTGCCGTTCGTTTAGCAAGCGTTAGCCTGAAGACCAGCCGTTCGGACAGGGAGGCCGCTCATGAGCGCTCGGTCAAGTGCCAAGAGCCAGTTGCCCGCTACCACAGACGAGAATCCCGGTGCCGCGGCGAAGGCGCTGTCCCAGATCATCGAACGCGGTGCACGAGTGCAGGCGCCCGCGGTCAAGGCCTACGTCGACCGCCTTCGCGCGCACAAGCCCGATGCGACGCCCGCCGAGATCGTCACCAAACTGGAGAAGCACTACCTGGCCGCGGTGATGGCCAGCGGTGCGGCCGTCGGTTCCGCTGCGGCGCTGCCGGGTATCGGGACGCTGGCTGCCCTGTCCGCGGTCGCGGGCGAGACCGTGGTGTTCCTGGAGGCGACGGCCGTCTACGTGCTCGCCGTCGCGGAGGTGCACGGCATCCCCGCCGACCATCGGGAACGCCGCCGCGCGCTGGTGCTGTCGGTACTCGTCGGCGAGGACAGCAAGCGCGCTGTTGCCGACCTGATCGGCCCGGGCCGCACCAGCGGCGCCTGGCTGGCCGACGGAGCGGCGACGTTGCCGCTGCCGGCGGTGTCCCAACTCAATTCGCGTCTGCTGAAGTACTTCGTCAAGCGCTACACGCTCAAGCGCGGGGCGATCGCCTTCGGCAAGCTGCTTCCGGTCGGCATCGGCGCCGTCGTCGGGGGCGTGGGAAACCGGTTGATGGGCAAGCGGATCATCGCCAACGCACGCGAGGCGTTCGGCAACCCGCCGCCCCGGTGGCCTGCAACGCTGCATGTGCTGCCCGCGCCGCAAAACTAGTCGTTTCGCGACCACAACGACCATAAGGCAGTTGCCATGGTCTGGCCGATGCCGGAGCGATAGCCTTTAGGCGGCGAAAGTGCGGAGTAACCGCAGAACTAAAGAAAATGAGCGGCGAGCGTCCTTACAAATGCTTGCCTGAGGCGAAGGAATCGAGGCGAGTAGCAACCGTGAGCTCACCTTCACCATTCGGTCAGAACGAGTGGTTGGTCGAGGAGATGTATCGCAAGTTCCGCGAGGATCCCTCGTCGGTGGATCCGAGTTGGCATGAGTTCCTGGTCGACTACTCCCCCGAACCAACCACCGAGACCCAAAGCACGGGCGGCAACGGAAAGCCATCGGCCGCCGCGCCGGTCGCGCCACCGGAACCGGCGCCCGCGCCTCCGCCGAAGGCCGCTGAAAGCAACCGCGTAACGGCGCCCGCTCCGGCTGTGGAGAAGGCGCCCGAACCGGAGAAGCCGGCTGCGAAGAAGGCGGCTGCGCCTTCGCCGCGGGCCGAGGGTGATGAGCTTCAGGTGCTGCGCGGTGCGGCGGCCGCGGTGGTGAAGAATATGTCGGCGTCGTTGGAGGTGCCGACGGCGACGAGCGTGCGGGCGATTCCGGCCAAGTTGTTGATCGACAACCGAGTGGTGATCAACAACCATTTGAAGCGCACCCGGGGCGGGAAGATCTCGTTCACCCATTTGATCGGGTACGCACTGGTGCAGGCGGTGAAGAAGTTCCCGAACATGAACCGCCACTTCGCCGAGGTGGACGGCAAGCCCAACGCGATCACCCCCGAGCACATCAACCTCGGGCTGGCGATCGATCTGGCGGGCAAGGACGGCAACCGCCAACTGGTGGTCGCCGCCATCAAGCATTGCGAGACAATGCGTTTCGGCCAGTTCATCGCCGGTTACGAGGACATTGTGCGGCGCGCCCGCGACGGCAAGCTGACCGCCGAGGACTTTTCGGGTGTGACGATCTCGTTGACCAACCCGGGCACCATCGGCACGGTGCATTCGGTGCCGCGGCTGATGCGCGGCCAGGGCGCGATCATCGGCGTCGGCGCAATGGAATACCCCGCCGAGTTCCAGGGCGCGTCCGCCGAACGCATCTCGGAAATGGGTGTGGGCAAGCTGGTCACGTTCACCTCCACCTACGACCACCGCATCATCCAGGGCGCGGAGTCGGGCGACTTCCTGCGCACCGTGCACGAATTGCTGCTGTCGGACGACTTCTTCGACGAGATCTTCCGCGAACTGGGCATCCCGTACGAGCCGGTGCGCTGGCGCACCGACAACCCCGATTCCATCGAGGACAAGAACGCCCGGGTCATCGAGTTGATCGCGGCCTACCGCAACCGTGGCCATTTGATGGCCGACATCGACCCTTTGCGCCTGAACAAGACGCGGTTCCGCAGCCACCCCGATCTGGATGTGCAGACCCACGGGTTGACGTTGTGGGACCTGGATCGTGAGTTCAAGGTCAACGGGTTCGCCGGCGCCGAGCACAAGAAGCTGCGCGATGTGTTGGGGTTGTTGCGCGACGCGTACTGCCGCCACGTCGGGGTGGAGTACACCCACATTTTGGAGCCCGAGCAGCAGCAGTGGCTCGAGGAACGGGTGGAGGTCAAACACGACAAACCCACCGTGGCGCAGCAGAAGTACATCCTGTCCAAACTGAACGCGGCCGAGGCGTTCGAGACGTTCCTGCACACGAAATACGTGGGCCAGAAACGGTTCTCGCTAGAAGGCGCAGAAACCGTCATCCCGACGATGGACGCGGTGATCGACCAGTGCGCCGAACACGGCCTGGACGAGGTGGTCATCGGCATGCCGCACCGCGGCCGGCTCAACGTGCTGGCCAACATCGTTGGCAAACCGTACTCGCAGATCTTCTCCGAGTTCGAGGGCAACCTGAACCCGTCGCAGGCCCACGGCTCCGGTGACGTCAAGTACCACCTGGGCGCCACCGGTAACTACATCCAGATGTTCGGCGACAACGACATTCAGGTCTCGCTGGTGGCCAACCCGTCGCACCTGGAGGCCGTGGACCCGGTGCTCGAGGGCATCGTGCGGGCCAAACAGGACGTGCTCGACGTCGGAGAAGAAGTCGAGGGTTCCAAGAAATTCTCTGTGGTGCCGATGATGCTGCACGGCGACGCCGCGTTCGCCGGCCAAGGTGTGGTGGCCGAAACCCTGAACCTGGCGTTGCTGCGCGGGTATCGCACCGGGGGCACGATCCACATCATCGTCAACAACCAGATCGGGTTCACCACCTCGCCGTCGGATTCCAAGTCCAGCGAGTACTGCACCGACGTGGCGAAGATGATCGGCGCGCCGATCTTCCACGTCAACGGCGACGATCCGGAGGCCGCCGTGTGGGTGGCCAAGCTGGCGGTGGATTTTCGGCAGAAGTTCCACAAGGACGTCGTCATCGACATGCTGTGCTATCGGCGGCGCGGGCACAACGAGGGCGACGACCCGTCGATGACCCAGCCGGCGATGTACGACGCGATCGACCTCAAGCGTGGGGTACGCAAGACCTACACCGAGGCGCTGATCGGGCGCGGCGACATCTCGATGAAAGAGGCCGAGGACGCCCTGCGTGACTACCAGGGCCAGCTGGAACGGGTATTCAACGAGGTCCGCGAACTGGAGAAACACCAGATCGAGCCCAGCGAGTCGGTGGAATCCGACCAGATGCTGCCCGCCGGCATGAACACCGCGGTCGACAAAACCCTGTTGGCCCGGATCGGGGACGCGCATTTGGCGATCCCGGACGGGTTCACCGTGCACCCGCGGGTCAAACCGGTGCTGGAGAAGCGCCGCGAGATGGCCTACGAGGGAAAGGTCGATTGGGCGTTCGCCGAACTGCTGGCGCTGGGATCGCTGATCGCCGAGGGCACCACCGTGCGACTGTCCGGCCAGGACACCCGGCGCGGCACCTTCACCCAGCGGCATTCGGTGATCATCGACCGCAAAACCGGCGCGGAGTTCACCCCGCTGCAGCTGCTCACCACCAACGGCGACGGCACGCCGACCGGCGGCAAGCTCATGGTGTACGACTCCGCCCTGTCCGAGTATGCCGCGGTGGGCTTCGAGTACGGCTACTCAGTCGGCAACCCCGAGGCACTGGTGTTGTGGGAGGCCCAGTTCGGCGACTTCGTCAACGGCGCCCAATCGATCATCGACGAATTCATCTCCTCCGGCGAGGCCAAATGGGGCCAACTGTCCGACGTGGTGCTGCTACTGCCCCACGGCCACGAAGGCCAGGGCCCCGACCACACCTCTGCCCGCATCGAACGGTTCCTGCTGTTGTGGGCCGAGGGCTCGATGACGATCGCGGTGCCGTCGACCCCGGCAAATTACTTCCACCTGCTGCGCCGCCACGCCCTGGACGGCATCCACCGCCCGCTCATCGTGGCCACGCCGAAGTCCATGCTGCGCAACAAGGCCGCCGTCAGCGACATCCGCGACTTCACCGAACAGAAATTCCGCAGCGTTCTGGAAGAGCCCACCTACACCGACGGCGACGGCGACCGCACCAAGGTGAAGCGAATCCTGTTGACCAGCGGCAAGATCTACTACGAACTCGCCGCGCGTAAGGCCAAAGAGCAACGCGATGACGTCGGCATCGTGCGCGTGGAACAACTCGCCCCGCTGCCGAGGCGGCGGCTGTCCGAAACCCTGGATCAGTATCCCAACGCGGAGCAGTACTTCTGGGTGCAGGAAGAGCCGGCCAACCAGGGCGCCTGGCCCATCTTCGGTCTGACGCTGCCCGAGCTGTGCCCGGACAAACTGTCAGGCATCAAACGCATTTCGCGGCGCGCCATGTCCGCACCGTCGTCAGGTTCATCGAAGGTGCACGCGGTCGAGCAGCAGGAGATCCTCGACCAATCCTTCGCTCCGTAGGCCACATTGCCGCGTGGCAGTCAGCAGGTGAGCACCTGCGGCCCGTCGGCGGTGATGGCGACGGTGTGCTCGGAATGCGCGGTCCGCGAGCCGTCGGCAGACCGGATGGTCCAGCCGTCACGGTCGAACACGATCCGGTCCGTGGTGCGGGCGAACCACGGCTCCAGCGCCAGCGTCATGCCGACGCGCAACGGCAGTCCCCGCCCGGGTCGGCCCCGGTTGGGAACATGCGGATCCTCGTGCATGGTGCGGCCAAGGCCGTGTCCGCCGAACTCGGTGTTGACCGGATATCCGTAGTCATCCGCGACTGCGCCGATAGCCGCCGAGATGTCGCCCAGCCGTCCGCGAGGCTGCGCCGCGGCGATGCCCGCCTCGAGCGCCGCCTGGGTGGCACGAATGAGCCGCAGGTCCTCTTCGGCCGCCGCCCCCACCACGATGGTGCGCGCCGCATCGGCAACCCAGCCGTCGATGGAGACCGCGAAGTCCATGCTCAGCACGTCACCGTCGCACAGCAGGTAGTCGAACGGAAGACCGTGCAGCACAGCGTCATTGACCGACAGGCAGATCACGTTGCGGAAGGGCCCGGAACCGAATGACGGGTGGTAATCCCAGTAGCACGATTGCGCGCCGCGATCGGTGACCATCTGCCGCGCATGGTATTCGAGGTCAAGCAGGTTGACGCCGACAGCGGCTTTGGCGCTCAGCTCGGTCAAGACTTCCGCAACGAACCGTCCGGTGTTGCGCATCCGATCGATCTCGGCGGGTGTCTTCAATTCGATCACGAGCCTTGGCCTTTCGACGTTTCGGTATTTAAATACCGGATCCAAGGGTAGCGGTATTTGAATACCGGCGCTACCGTGGTGACGTGGTCCGCACCCCACTCACCGCCGACCAGATCGCCGCTGGGCGCCGCCTCGGGGCGACTCTGCGGGCCGCACGCGGAACGCGCACCCTCGACGACGTCGCTGCCGCAGCCGGCATATCGCCGGAGACGTTGCGCAAGATCGAGACTGGTCGGCTGCTCTCCCCCGCATTCGGCACCGTCGTCGGCGTCAGCGCGACGCTCGGAATTTCGATGCAGGCCCTCGCCGAGGTGTGGCGCGATGCGGGCGCCGAGACGGCGGCGTCCTAGGGCTTGGGCTCAAGGGGCTTCGCCAAGGCCCGCCGTACGCGGGACCGCGGGTACCGACTAGCCTCGATCCGAATCAACGGGCACGAGGGAGTGTGGGTATGGACGGCTTCGCCGGAAAGGTCGCCGTGGTCACGGGCGCCGGGTCGGGCATCGGGCAGGCGCTGGCGATCGAGCTGGCACGCTCGGGCGCCAAGGTGGCGATCAGCGACATCAACAGCGAGGGCCTGGCCGCCACCGAGGAGCGGTTGAAGGCCATCGGCGCGCCGGTCAAGGCCGACCGACTCGACGTCACCGAGCGCGAGGCGTTTCAGGTATACGCCGACGCGGTCGTCGAACACTTCGGCAAGGTCAACCAGATCTACAACAACGCGGGTATCGCGTTCGCAGGCGACGTCGAGGCCACTGCGTTCAAGGACATCGAAAAGGTGATGGATGTCGACTTCTGGGGTGTCGTCAACGGCACCAAGGTGTTTCTGCCGCATCTGATCGCTTCCGGCGACGGCCACATCATCAACGTCTCCAGCGTGTTCGGGCTGTTCTCAGTGCCCGGCCAGGCCGCCTACAACGCGGCCAAGTTCGCGGTCCGCGGGTTCACCGAGGCGCTCCGGCAGGAGATGATCCTCGCCGGCCATCCGGTCAAGGTGACGACGGTGCACCCCGGCGGCATCAAGACGAACATCGTGCGGAACATGACGGCCGTCGACAGCATCGACAAGGGCGACCTCGCGGAGAACTTCGACAAGAAACTCGCCAAAACCTCCCCGCAGAAGGCCGCGCGGATCATCCTCGACGGAGTCCGCAAGAACCGGGCCCGTGTGCTGGTGGGATCCGACGCCAAGGTGCTCGACGTCATCGTGCGCGCCACCGGGTCCGGGTATCAGCGGATGTTCTCGACCGTCATGTCGCGACTGGTGCCGAACGCACACTGACCCACTGCCGGCGAGCGACCGCAAAATGCACGCGAAATGCGGCGTGCCGGTGTGCAAACACGGGCACTCGCGCGGAGGGGGTGGGCTAGTCGCCGAGCGGGTGTTCGTCCAGGAACGCGGCCGCCACCAAGCCGGGTTCGGTGCCGTCGACGACCTCGGCGCGCATCTGGGCAAGCCCGGCGGTGTCCAGCACACCGGCCACCTCGTTGAGGGCGAGCACTTGCGACTCGCTCAGCTCGTTGCGCCGATACAGCGGCACCACATTCTCCGCGCGGATCAACGATGTGCGATCGGACAACATCAGCAGTTCGCCAGGAATGTACGGCGCGGCGGTCGTCGTCCACGCGGCGTTGATCTCCCCCGCGCGTAGCGCCGCGAACAACGTTGCGCTGTCGGGATATTCACGCACCCTTGCCATTTCGCACGTCCCAACGGCGTCCGGCCGCAGCGCATCGACGACCTGCGCCGGCCCTCAGCTTGCCGCAGTTGCGGACCGCCGCCGTCACGTCCCTGCCACCCCACGCGTCGGCCGTCGACTGAGCGACTGCCAGTGCAGGTTTGTCCTCAGCCGACGTCGTGTAATCGCCCGCCGCGACGCCTTCGGGCAGCGCGGACACCATCGCGCGGTACACCTGCGCGGCCGCGCGGGCCGGGGAGTCCGGCTGGAACCGCGCCAGGAACCGGCCGGTGAATCCGGGGACGACGCGAACATCGCCGGAGTCGAGCTCGGTCAACGGGTCACTGCCCGACTGCACGTGCGCGGCGCTGCCGTAGAACCGCAGCGCCGCCGCGTACAGATGGGCCACCAGCGCCGATTCGGGGTCGGATTCGGCCCCGACCGCGATGGACGGCGCACCCGTCTGCCCGCCGCAGCCGGCGACGACCATCAGCACAACGAGTGCCAATGCGAGCCGGCGGGCGATCACCCCGCTCAGGCTAAATCAGACCAAGATCGGTGACTGCCTTGCGCTCGTCGGCGAGCTCGGCGGTCGATTTGTCGATGCGGCCGCGGGAGAAGTCGTCGATCTCCAGACCACCCACGATGGTCCAGTTGCCGTCCTTGGTGGTCACTGGGAACGATGAGATCAGGCCCTCCGGCACGTCGTAGCTGCCGTCGGAGACGACGGCCATCGAGACCCAGTCGCCCTCGGGGGACCCCGAGCAGCCAGTCCCTGGCGGCGTCAATGGTGGCCGACGCGGCCGAGGCGGCCGAGGAGGCGCCGCGCGCGTCGATGATCGCCGCGCCGCGCTTGGCGACAGTCGGGATGAAGTCGTTCTCGATCCAGGCCTGGTCGTTGACGACCTCGGCCGCGTTCTTGCCCGCGACTTCCGCGTGGAAGATGTCGGGATACTGGGTGGCCGAGTGGTTGCCCCAGATCGTCATCTTCTTGATGTCGGCGACCGCAGCGCCGGTCTTGCGGGCCAGCTGCGAGATCGCCCGGTTGTGGTCGAGGCGGGTCAGCGCGGAGAACCGCTCGCGCGGGATGTCGGGCGCGTTGGTCATCGCGATCAGCGCGTTGGTGTTGGCGGGGTTGCCGGTTACGCCGACGCGGATGTCGTCGGCGGCGACGGCGTTCAGCGCCTTGCCCTGCGCGGTGAAGATCGCGCCGTTGGCCTCGAGCAGGTCGCCGCGCTCCATGCCCGGGCCACGGGGACGGGCGCCAACCAGCAGTGCCAGATTCACACCGTCGAAGATCTTGTTCGGGTCCGCGCCGATCTCGACGCCGGCCAGCGTCGAGAACGCGCAGTCGTCGAGCTCCATCACCACACCCTCGAGCGCCTTAAGTGCGGGCTCGATCTCGAGCAGGCGCAGCTCGATTGGGCGGTCGGCGCCCAGCAGCGATCCGCTCGCGAGGCGGAACAGCAGGCTGTAGCCGATCTGGCCGGCGGCACCGGTGACGGCGACCTTGAGGGGAGTTGTGCTCACGGCGGATGCTCCTTGGACAGACGGTTGGTTTCGGGACGAAACTAGCATGGTGCCGATATCTGCGTGCCGCGTAGCATTGATCAACGCTCATAGGAACAGCGCTGCAGAGGGGAGAGTGACCCGATGCCGTCGTTTCGCGCGTTGCCTCCATCACTGCGACCGATGGCGCGCGCCAAGTCCGCCGGTGCGGACGCAGCATCCATTCACGTGCCCGTGGCGCGGGCCATGGTCGACTGCGGCATCTACGTCGACGGCAAACGGCTACCCGGCAAGTACACCCACGCCGCCGCGCTGAGCAAGGTGCACGATCTGGAGCGCGAAGGCAAGGACGCATTCGTCTGGATCGGATTGCACGAACCCGACGAGTACCAGATGCAGGCGGTGGCCGACGTGTTCAGCCTGCACGAGCTGGCCGTCGAGGACGCGGTGCACGCCCATCAGCGGCCCAAGCTGGAGCGCTACGACAAGACGCTGTTCCTGGTGCTCAAGACCGTGAACTACGTCGAACACGAATCGGTGGCGCTGGCCCGCGAGATCGTCGAGACCGGCGAGATCATGATCTTCGTCGGCTCAGATTTCGTGGTGACGGTGCGTCACGGCGAGCACAGTGGGCTGGCCGGGGTGCGCAAGCGGCTGGACGCCTCGCCGGCCATTCTCAAGCTTGGCCCGTACGCGATCATGCACGCGATCGCCGACCACGTCGTCGACAGCTACCTCGATGTCACGGATCTGATCGAAACCGACATCGACGCAATGGAAGAGGACATCTTCTCGCCGACGCGCAAGACCAACATCGAGTGCATCTACCTGCTCAAGCGGGAGATCGTCGAGTTGCGCCGCGCGGTCGCGCCGTTGACGCTGGCGCTGCAGCGGATGGGCACCGACCACAACGACCTCATCTCGATCGAGGTCCGCCGGTACATGCGCGACGTGCTGGATCACAACATTCAGGCCTCCGACCGGATCACCAGCTATGACGACATGCTCAGCTCGCTGGTGCAGGCCGCGGTGGGCAAGGTGGCCATGCAGCAGAACATCGACATGCGCAAGATCTCGGCCTACGTCGCGATCGCTGCGGTGCCGACGGCCATCGCCGGCATCTACGGAATGAACTTCGACTACATGCCGGAACTGCATCAGGTGTGGGGGTATCCAGCAGTGCTGCTGGTGATGCTGGTCGTATGCACCTTGTTGTTCCGCGCGTTCCGCCGAAACCACTGGCTGTAGCTGCGGCGCCGGATCGCCGAAACTGCGTTCCAGCAGGTCGCTACTCGAACTTTCTCTGCTGGAATACCGTTTCGGCGCTCGGGTCTAACTCGGTCGAGCGGCACTGCGCGACGGGTCGAGCACGTCGACGCCATCCTGTGCCCACGCCTGACGCATGGCATCGGCGCCCTTGAGCCGCACCCATGCCGCCTCGTTGCCGGTGATCGGGGTCGCCGACAGCACCCTCACCGGCGGGCGCGGTGCGGGCAGCGGGACGTCGTCAATGTCGCTGCGGCCCAACAGGAAAGCGGTGAACGGAGTCGAATCCCACAGTGGTGTCTGCAGATCCACCAGCGCGTCGGGTTCCAGCATCAGACCCTCCACGGCCGGCGCCGCCGCAAGGATGGCAAGCGATCGTGCCAGGCCGTTGGGCGACGGGCCGCGCAGCGCGACCACGACTTCCGCGCGCGGCCCGTGCAACGCGTCCGTGACCATTTCGGTCGGGTCGAACATCGGGTGCCGCGAACAGCCAAGTGACACATAGTGAATGACGCCGTCATCATCGGGGCCGAACCGTAGCACCTCGATGCGTTCGGTGCCCAGGAATGTGACGCTGGCCGCGTCGGGCTCCGCGATGATCCCGGCCCGGGCGAAGTGCTCGCGCAGGTGCGCGCGGACTTCGGCCAGGACGTCGGTCACTCGGTCGGCGGTGGCGTCGGCTCGCTCGTTGACGCCGACTCGCTCGAAGCTGCGCTTGGCGTTGCCGGCTCGCTCGCCGGCGGCTGTTCCTTGGCGCCGTCTTGCGGAATGGTCAGGTTGACGCCCGAGTCGGCGTCGAAGATCGCGATCTTGGACGTGTCGAAGGCGAGCCGCATCGTCTGCCCCTGGGTCACCTTCGACTCGGTGGAAACCCGTGCCACGAACTCGTTTTCGGCCACCTCGGTTTCGGCCGCCGCCTCCAGCTGGGCCGAACGCGCACCTGCACCTTCGATCTTGAAATGAACATACTTCTCGGCGCCAAGCGATTCGACGACGTCGGCGTTCACCTCGAAGGTCAGCGCCCTGATCCGCTGATAGGTGTCGATCAGCGTCGGCGTCCTCGAGGTGCTCGGGCCGGATGCCGACGATCACGTTGTTGGGTCGCTTGTGCGCAGCGAGCAGGTCCTGAACCTCTTGGGTCAGCATGATCTCGCCCATCGGGATGCGCACCCCGACATCGGTCAGCGTCCCCGGGAAGAAGTTCATCGCCGGCGACCCGATGAACCCGGCGACAAACAGGTTGGCGGGTCTGTTGTACAGCTCCTCGGGCGAGCCGATCTGTTGCGCCACACCGCCCAGCAGGACCACCACCCGATCACCCAGCGTCATCGCCTCGGTCTGGTCGTGGGTGACGTAGACGGTGGTGGTGCCCAATCGGCTCTGCAGCCGCGCGATCTCCGAGCGCATCTGGACCCGCAGCTTGGCGTCCAGGTTCGACAGCGGCTCGTCCATCAGGAACGCCTTGGGGTTGCGCACGATCGCGCGCCCCATCGCCACCCGCTGCCGCTGACCACCAGAGAGCTGTCCCGGCTTGCGGTCCAAAAGCTCGGTCAGGCCAAGGACTTTCGCGGCCTCCTCCACCTTGGTGGCGATCTCGTCCTTCTTCACCTTGGCCAGCGTCAGCGGGAACGCGATGTTCTGGCGGACGGTCATGTGCGGGTAGAGCGCATACGACTGGAACACCATCGCGATGTCGCGATCCTTCGGCGCCTTCTCATTGACGCGGTCTCCGCCGATGCGCAGCTCGCCGGACGAGATGTCCTCCAACCCGGCAATCATGTTCAGCGTGGTGGATTTCCCGCAGCCGGACGGGCCGACGAGGATGATGAACTCGCCGTCGGCGATGGTGACGGAGAGCTCCTTCACCGCCGTCGCGCCGTTGGGGTAACTCTTGGTCACCCGGTCCAACACAATTTCGGCCATTCGACTTACCCCTTTACCGCACCGGACGTCAGTCCGGCGACGATGCGTCGCTGGAAAATCAAAACAAAAATGATGATCGGGACGGTGATGACCATAGCGCCGGCCGCGATCGACCCCGTCGGTTCCTCGAATTGTGAACTGCCGGTGAAGTTGGCGATGGCGACGGGGGCCGTGATCGCCCGTTCGGTGGCGGTCAGCGACAGGGCCAGCAGCAGGTCATTCCACGCGAAGATGAACACCAGGATCGCGGCGGTGACGATGCCCGGCGCGGCCAGCGGTGCGATCACCTTGCGGAAGGCCTGGCCGGGGGTGGCGCCATCCATCTTCGCGGCCTTCTCCAAATCCCAAGGGATCTCGCGGAAGAACGCCGACAACGTGTAGATGGCGAGCGGCAACGCGAAAGTGATGTAGGGAATGATCAGCCCCGGCCACGTGTCGAACAAGCCAAGGGCGCGTTCGATGTTGAAAATCGGTGTCACCAGCGAGATGTGGGGGAACATCGCGATCATTAGTGCCACGCCGATGAGGACCTGCTTGCCGGGAAAGTCAAGGCGGGCCACCGCGTAGGCGGCCATACCCCCGATGACGACCGCGATCAGGGTCGTGATCAGGCCGATGCCGATGGAGTTGATCAGCGCGGAACTGAATCCGCCGCCTTCGAAGATGGCCTTGTAGTTGTCGAACGTGATCTGTGTCGGAATCAGATTGCCGTCCTTGACCGTTGCCGTCGACTTCAGCGACAGGCTCAGGATCCACAGCACGGGGAACAGCGCATAGATGATCACCACGATGTTGACGATCACCCAACCCGTCGTGCGCCCACCGCCACGGTCGGCCATCTCAGCGACTCCCCTCGTCGGCTCCCGGCGCTGCCGCGCCGAAGCCTTTGATGAAGATGAAGGCGATCAACGCGACCGACAGAAAGATCAACACGCTGATCGCGGAACCCAGGCCCACGTTGAACGCCTTGAACAGGTTGTCGTAACCCAGGATCGACACCGAGCCGGTGTTATTCGATCCGGCGGTCATGATGTAGATGTTGTCGAAGATGCGGAACGCGTCGAGCGTGCGGAACAGCAGGGCCACCAGGATGGCCGGTTTGATCAACGGGATAATCACCTTGAACAGCCGCTTCCAGGCCCCGGCGCCGTCCATCTGCGCCGCGCGCAGCAGATCCTCTGGCACCAACGCCAATCCGGCCAGCAACAGCAACGACATGAACGGCGTCGTCTTCCACACTTCGGCGAGAATCACGATGGCCAGCGACGGAATCTGTTCGGTCAGCGGCGCGGAGCCCTCTGGCAGCAGGTTGGCCAGATAGCCGGTGCCGGGCGTCCACGCGTAGTACCAGCTGTAGGCGGCGACCACCGTCACGATGCCGTACGGGATGAGGACCACGGTGCGCACGACGCCCTTACCGAAGATCGTCCGGTGCATCACCAGCGCCAGCGCCATACCGAGCACCAATTCGATCGCCACCGAAATGATGGTGATCGCCAACGTGACGACGAACGCGGTCCACCAATAGCCGTCGGTGAGGATGGTGACGTAGTTGGACAGCCCGACGAACGCGGTGTCGTCGGGGGTGGCCATGTTGTAGCGCAACAGGCTCAGCCACACCGCGTAGCCGATGGGATAGGCCGTCACGACCAACATCAGGATGACGGCGGGCGCGATCAACAGATACGCGAGCCGGCGCTCGGACCGCACGTCCTCGCTGGCTCGCGCGGGCGCAGCGGCCGTTTCGGCGTTGGCGGCCGGTTCAGCGGTGGCCGTGGTCATGGGATCAGCCCCTTACCCTCAATGGCCTTCTGCACCTGGTCGGCGAGCTCGTCGGCCGTGCGCTCCGGGTCGATGTCGGTGATCGGGGCCAGCGTCGCCGAGATCCGGGTGGACACCGCCTGGTAGACGGGGGTGGCCGGTCGTACCGCGGCGTTGGTCAGCTGTTCGCGGATGATGGCGTATTGCGGGTACTTGGTCTGGAATTCGGGATCGTCGTACAGCGACGTCCGCACGGCAGGCAGCCCGCCCTCGACAGAGGTGTAGCGCTGGTTCTCGACGTTGCGAAGGCAGCGGATCGCCTCGAACGCTTCGGCCTTGTGCTGGGTGTTCTTGCCGACGGCCAGGTTGAGCCCGCCCAGCGTCACTTTGGCGGGTTCATCCGGCTGCACGCCTGGGTAATGCGCGAACCCGAACACCTTCTTGCTGGCGTCGTAGGCGGCCGTGAACTGTTCGTCGGTGGGCGAGAACGTCCCCTCGTCGTTGATGCTGCCGGCCAGCGCGGGATCGTCGTTCAGCGGCAGGAAGCTCACGCCGCCCTTGACCGCGTTCTCCAGCAGCGACGGCAGCACGTACGGCCAGTTGACCTCCAGCGCGGCGTTGCCCTGTTCCAGCGCCAACCGCGCGGTGGTCTCGTCGGTCTGGGTGACCGATGGGTCGGCGCCGGGAGCCGTGGCGACGGACTTGATTATTTGCAGCGCCTTGATGGTGGCCGCGCGATGTTCCTCGGTGTCGGTCAGCGTGACCTTCTCACCGTCATCGGAGAGCACTTGGCCGCCGGCACTTTGCAGCAAAGTGTTGAACCACACCACGAGGCCCTCGTACTGCTTGCCTTGCACGGCAATCCAACTCGGTTCACCCGCCGCGTGCAGGCGTGTGGCCTCGCTCACCATGCCGTCCCAGGTGCTCGGCGCTGCGTCCATCAAATCGGCGCGGTACCAAAGCAATTGGGTGTTAGTGGTGATGGGCGCGGCGTACAGCTTGTCTTTCCACTTGGCGGTTTCCAGCGGCCCCGGCAAGGTATTGGTCGTGGCGTCGGATTCCGCGCGGCCCGCCGGATCATCCGACAGTGGCAAAGCCCAACCGGCCTCGGCGAATTCGGCGGTCCACACCACATCCAGGGCCATCACGTCGAGGCTCTTGTCGTTGCCTGTCAGGCGTCGAGCCAGCTGCAGCCGTTGGTCGTCGGCGCCCTTGGGCAAGCTGATCTGCTGAATGGTGAAGCGTCCGCCGAGTTCTTCGTTGCAGCGCTTCGCAACCGCTGTAAATGTATTGGCTTCGTTTGCTGGTGTGTAGTAGTTGATGACGATTCCGCCGCCGCCGGAGCTACACCCGGATACCACCGACGCCGTCGTCAGCACCGCCAAGGCCGCACCACACAGCCGTCGTGCGTGCACGACTCGCCTCCCGTCCGCGCGGGAACATCCCGCGCGGAAACCGTATTGCCAGATACGCGTGATTTGCAACACTTTCGGCGCGCGCGTCGCAATCGTGACCTGCGGGGGGCGCTGCGCACGCGGCGAACGTGCGCAAAGTGCGGTGCTTTCGCGGCGTGTCGGCCAACGGACACGCACCGTCAAGGGGAATCAGATGGTCAAGCGCGCCAGCAGATCCCGTCCGCGTTCGGCGTTCTGCGGGTCGCACAGCACGTCGTAGCGCCCGGCGACGAGCTGCATGGTCGAACTGAAATCTCTTGTGCCGCGTGCCATCGCATACGGAATCGCCGAGGTGATGAGGCCGAAGAACACACCTGCGACCAGGCCGGTCGCCAACGCGCCCCACGGACTGGGGCTGAAGAAGCCCAGGATCAGGCCTATGAACAGACCGAGCCAGGCGCCGGTCAGCATGCCGCCACCGAGCACTTTGGGCCAGGTCAACTTGCCGGTGACGCGTTCGACCTGCATGAGGTCAACGCCGACGATGGTCACCTGTTGCACGGGGAACTGTTGATCCGCCAGGTAGTCCACCGCGCGCTGGGCCTCGGCGTACGTCGGGTAGGAACCGATCGGCCACCCCTTGGGCGGCGTGGGCATCCCGGCCGGACCACCGCGTCCCGCGGCCGGCGTGGCGCCGGGTTCTGTCCAGACTGGAACGGGCTGGTCATCGATCTTCATTCTCCTCTCATCGCGTCCTGAATTCGCAGCTGCTCTCACCGGAAGACCAACGCCCCGATGGCCGCAATGGTGCCCCGCAGCCAGCTCACCACGGCTTACCTGCACGTGCGCTAGTTTGATCAGCATGACAAATCCCGGCGAGGACGCAGGCCAAACGGCGTCATCCGACTCCAGCACGGGGTCGTCAGAGCCGTCCTCGAGCGGCTACGAGGCGCCGCCCATCGAGCAGTCCCAGGAGCAGCCCGCGCCGTCCCAGGAGACGCCACAGGCGCCCGAGCAGCCCCGCTACACACCGCCGCCGGCGTACGCGCCCGCAGAGCACGCCGCCGTCGGGGCACGAGCTACCGGGCTATCCGCCGCCGAGCTTCCCGCCGCCACGGCTATCCGCCACCCGGGCGCAACCCGGCTACCCGCCGCCGCCCTATCAGGCCCGCCCGTCTCGGCGCGCCGTCTACCCGCCGCCGTCATACCCCCCGCCTCCGCCGTACGGCGCGCCGCCGCCCGGGTACGGCCCACCGCCGACCGGCTACCCCGCCCCGGACTACGCAGGCCCTACGGCCAGCCCGCGCAGAAGACGAACTCGATGGCGATCGCGTCGCTGGTGGCCTCGCTCATCGGATTTGCTGTGTTGCCTCGGCTCGATCGCCGGCATCGTGCTCGGCATCGTTGCGATGAACCAGATCAAGCAGACCCGCGAAGAAGGCCATGGATTGGCGATCGCCGGCATCGCCATCGGCGCGGTATCGCTGCTTGTCAGCCTCGTCTGGACGCTCGCCCTTATAGGCAGTTGACGATGACCACCAGCGGCCCGGATCAGCCCGAGCCTTTCCGGGGCACGGAGTATCCGTCGCTGGAAAACGCTGCGCCGCAGCCAGATCCGAATGCCGCCGGTCGACTATCCGGCCGACGCCGGGTTGCCGCCGCCGGTGTATCCGCCGCCGTATCCCGGAGCGCCGGGCTATCCGCGGCGTCCCCGGCTACTACCCGGCGTCGGCTACGACCCGTACCGGCCGATCAAGCCGCCCGGCACGAACGGCATGGCGATCGCAGCGCTGGTCATGTCGCTGGCATCGGGGCTGATCTGTGCTGCGGCATGCCGTCTTTCGTCGGCGTGATCCTCGGCATCGTCGCGATGCGCGAGACCAAGCGCACCGGCCAGGACGGGCTACGGGTTGGCACTCGCCGGCGTCATCGTCGGCGACATCCCGTCACCGGCTTTGGCTGCTGTACCTGTTCGTCTTCGATCGGCATCTTCGCCAGCGGTTGGCAGTGGGCGCCGTAGCGCGGTCTAGGCCGGCGGCTGGAACGGGTCGGCCGTGCGGTCCATGCCCGCGGCGCGGCCCTTGCCCGCGATCACCAACGCCATCTTGCGGCTCGCCTCGTCGATCATCTCGTCGCCGAGCATCACCGCGCCACGGGCGCCGCCGGCGCGCGAGGTGTGCCACTCGTAGGCCTCCAGGATCAACTCGGCGTGGTCGTAGTCCTCCTGCCGCGGGCTGAAGATCTCGTTGCCCGCCTGCGATCTGGTCGGGATGCAGCACCCATTTGCCGTCGTAGCCCAGCGCGGCCGACCGACCGGCGACCCGCCGGAACCCGTCGACGTCGCGGATCTTCAGATACGGTCCGTCGATCGCGAGGACGCCGTGCGTGCGGGCGGCGATCAGGATCCGCATCAACACGTGGTGATGCGCGTCGCCGACGTCGTAGCCCTCGGGCTGCTCGCCGACCTCCAGCGTGCGCATGTTGAGGCTCGCCGCCATGTCCGCGGGCCCCAGCACCAAGGCCTGCACCCGCGGGCCCGCCGCGATCGCGTCGATGTTGGTCAGGCCCTGCGCGTTTTCGATCTGCGCCTCAATCCCGATGCGGCCCACCGGTAATCCGTGCGTGGCCTCGAGCTGGCTCAGCAGTAGGTCCAGCGCGTGGATGTGCGAGACGTCAGTCACCTTGGGCAGCACCACAATGTCGAGCGATGCGCCCGCCGTCGACACCACCTCGATGACGTCGGCGTAGGTCCATGGCGTCGTCCAGTCGTTGACCCGCACCCCGCGCAGCTGACCCGCCCAACCCGGCTCGGCGAGCGCGACCGCGACCTGTGTGCGGGCCTCGGCCTTGGCGTCGGGCGCGACGGCGTCCTCCAGATCGAGGAACACCTCATCGGCGGGCAGGTTCTTTGCCTTCTCGATCATCTTGGGTTGCTGCCGGGAACCGAAAGGCAGCGTCTCGGCGGGGCCGATACGCGTTTTCCACAGCCATACTCTCTACCCTCTACAGACATGGCGGCGGTGAACAGGGTCTACGCGGCCCGACTCGCGGGGATGGTGGTGCTGGGCCCCGACGGCGAGTCCATCGGCCGTGTCCGCGATGTGGTGATCAGCATCGGCGTCGCGCGGCCATCAGCCGCGGGTGTTGGGACTCGTCGTCGAATTGCTCACCCGCCGAAGGATTTTCGTTCCGATCCTGCGCGTGACGGCGATCGAGCCCAGCGCGGTCACACTCGCGACCGGCAATGTGTCGCTGCGCCGGTTCTCCAAGCGCCCCAACGAGGTGCTGGTGCTCGGCGAGGTGATCGAAACCCGGGTCCGCGTCGACGATCCCGATCTGCCGGAGCTGGCCGGAATCGATGTCATCGTGGTCGATCTGGGCATCGAGCAGACCCGCACCCGCGACTGGGTCGTCACGAAGGTGGCCGTGCGGCCGCAGCGCAGGCTGGGCCGCCGCAGCAACGTCTCACATCGCCGACTGGAATCGGGTGCAGGGCCTGACGCCGTCCGGACTCGCGATGCCCGACCAGGGCGTGGCCCAGTTGCTCGAACAGTTCGAGGGCCAGCGCCCGATCGAGGTCGCCGAAGCCATCCGCGAGTTGCCCGCCAAGCGCCGCTACGAGGTGGTCAAGGCGCTCGACGACGAGCGGCTCGCCGACGTGCTGCAGGAGCTGCCCGAAGACGAGCAGGCCGACGTGCTGCGGCAGTTGGAGGCCGAACGCGCCGCCGACGTGCTCGAGGCGATGGACCCCGACGACGCCGCCGACCTGCTGGGCACGATGACCCCGGCCGACGCCGAGCAGTTCCTGCGCCGGATGGACCCCGAGGACTCCGAGGACGTGCGACGGCTGCTGAGCCACTCCCCCGACACCGCGGGCGGCTTGATGACGTCCGAGCCCGTGGTGCTGGCCCCCGACACCACCGTCGCCGAGGCGCTGGCCCGGGTCCGCGATCCCGACCTGACGCCCGGCGCTGGCGTCGCTGGTCTTCGTGGCGCGCCCGCCCACCGCCACCCCGACCGGGCGCTATCTGGGCTGCGTGCATCTGCAGCGGCTGCTGCGCGAACCACCCGCCGAGCTGGTCAGCGGCATCCTCGACACCGACCTGCCGAGCCTGCGCCCCGAGGACTCGCTGGCCGCGGTCACCCGCTATTTCGCTGCCTACAATCTGGTCTGCGGTCCGGTCGTCGACGACGAAAGCCACCTGCTGGGCGCGGTGTCCGTCGACGACGTGCTCGACCATCTGCTGCCCGACGACTGGCGGGAGCGCGAAGAACCCGAACTGTCCGGCGCCGAAGGGGTGACATGAGCGACCTGTCGGCGCGCCAGCGGCTGGACACCCCGCGCACGTCGCGCCGATTCGCGCTCAACGTCGACGTCGAGGCGGTCGGCCGGTTCAGCGAGTCGTTCGCGCGGTTCCTCGGCACCGGCCGCTACCTGGCCATGCAGACCATCTTCGTGATCATTTGGATCGCGCTGAACCTGTTCGCGGTGAAACTGGCAGTGGGATCCGTATCCGTTCATCCTGCTCAACCTGGCGTTTTCCACCCAGGCGGCGTACGCGGCGCCGCTGATCCTGCTGGCGCAGAACCGGCAGGAAAACCGCGACCGGGTGTCGCTGGAAGAGGACCGTCGCCGCGCCGAACAGACCAAGGCCGACACCGAGTACCTGGCCCGTGAACTGGCCGCACTGCGGCTGGCCGTCGGCGAGGTCGCCACCCGTGACTACCTGCGCCGCGAACTCGAGGAATTGCGCGAGAAGTTGACCGAGTTGCAGCAGCCGCAACGCCGGCGACGACGGGGATGCGGCGCAGCAAGTCGGACGGTTCAGAGCGGCGGTCCAAAAAGCCGGGCTGAACCGGCTGTGGCCATTGCTGCAACGGCCGATATCGAGACTAGGTATGGTGACTTGGTTCACAAGTCACCGCACACCAAGGACGGTTGAGTGCACATAGGGGGACGAGCCGCCCTCGAGGCAGCGCGGCGCCGAGCAGGGCGAGCCATACGCAAGCCTGCCTTCGGCGTTGCGATCATCACCCCGCTCATCCTCGCCGGCGCCGTCGGCGCGTCCGCACCATCGCCCGTCGCGCCGATTCGCGACTCGGCGGTGACGCCGCTGGCGGCCGTCGAGTCCTCGCCCGGCGATCGCTCGCGGTGCCTCGGTCGTAGCGGTCACCAAGACGCCGACGCGCGTTTCACATCGCCGCCGCGACGGCCTCCGCTCCCCCGCCCTCGGCGGTAGTGAATTCGCCTGGGACGCTTCGCATTCCAGCGATAGTGCTATCGGCCTACCGCAACGCGGAACGGATGATGGCGGCGGCCGCCCCTGGCTGCGGCGTGAGCTGGAATCTTCTGGCAGGCATCGGGCGCATCGAATCGATGCACGCCAACGGTGGCGCCACCGACGCGCGCGGCACCGCGGTGCGGCCGATCTACGGGCCCGCGCTGGACGGCACGCTGCCCGGCAACGAGGTCATCGTGCAGAGCCGCACCGCCGACCGCGTGACGTATGCCCGCGCGATGGGTCCGATGCAGTTCCTGCCCGGCACCTGGTCCCGATACGCCAGCGACGGCGACGGCGACGGCAAAGCCGATGTGCAGAACGTGTTCGACTCTTCGCTGGCGACGGCCCGTTACCTTTGCAGCGGCGGGCTCAACCTGCGCGATCAGGGCCAGGTGATGGCCGCGATCCTGCGCTACAACAACTCCGTCGCCTACGCCCGCAACGTGCTGGGCTGGGCAGCCGCATATGCGACCGGTGTGGTGCCGATGGATCTGCCGCCGATCGTCGGGTCGGTTCCGCCGATCGGCGATTTCCACCTGGACAACTACCAGGGCCTTGGGCCCGGGCTGCCGCTGAACGCGCTGGGGCTGCCCGCCACCGACCCGCTGGCGTTGATGCCGCTGATGGGGCGCGGCGACGTCGCCAGCCAGATCCCCGTCTACCCAGGTCAGGCCCTTGGGCCGCTGCCTGGTCCCGCCCCGGCCTTTGTGCCTCAGGCGCCGCAGCCGGAGCAGCCTGCGCGCTCCGCCGTGGCTGCCGCCGTGGATGCAGCCGCCACCGCAGAGCAGCAGCGGCCGCCCGAGTGCGCGGTGTTCTGCATCACGACTCCTCCCGCCGCGCCGGCGCCGGCGCGCTGCCGCCGGCGCCAGGTGATGCGCAGATGCTGATGCCGCAGGCACCGCCGCCGTCCGGCCGTCCGGCCGCCGGAGCCCGCCGGCGCTGCCGCCTGCCGAGCCCGCGCCCGTCCTCCCGCCGGCGCTGGGTCCGGCGCCCGGCCCGCCTGCCTGACGGCCGGTTAAGGACACCCGTCGAGTCGGCCTAGACTCGGCGTGATGTCCCAAACTCCCACTGAACTGGAATCCGCGGTCCGCGCCGCGCTGACCAAGGTGATCGACCCCGAACTGCGGCGGCCGATCACCGAGCTCGGCATGGTCAAGAACGTCACCGTCGACGCCGACGCCGGCGTGCACGTCGAGGTGTACCTGACCACCTCGGCCTGCCCGAAGAAGACCGAGATCTCCGAGCGCGTCAGCCATGCGGTCGCCGACGTGCCCGGCACCGGCGCCGTCAAGGTCAGCCTCGACGTGATGAACGACGAGCAGCGCACCGAGCTGCGCAAGCAGCTGCGCGGCGACGCCCGCGAGCCGGTGATCCCGTTCGCCCAGCCCGGCTCGCTGACCCGGGTCTACGCCGTCGCCTCCGGCAAGGGCGGCGTCGGCAAGTCCAGCGTCACGGTCAACCTGGCCGCCGCGATGGCCGCGCGCGGGCTGTCGGTCGGCGTGCTCGACGCCGACATCTACGGCCACTCGGTACCGCGGATGATGGGCACCACCGACCGGCCCACCCAGGTCGAGTCGATGATCCTGCCGCCGGTCGCTCACGACGTGCGGGTGATCTCGATCGCGATGTTCACCCAGGGCAACACCCCGGTGGTGTGGCGCGGGCCGATGCTGCACCGGGCGCTGCAGCAGTTCCTGGCCGACGTGTACTGGGGCGACCTCGACGTGCTGCTGCTCGACCTGCCGCCCGGCACCGGCGACATCGCGATCTCGGTGGCCCAGCTGATCCCCGGCGCCGACATTCTGGTGGTGACGACGCCGCAGCTGGCCGCGGCCGAGGTCGCCGAACGGGCCGGTGCGATCGCGCTGCAGACCAAGCAGCGCATCGCCGGCGTGGTGGAGAACATGTCCGGGCTGCTGCTGCCCGACGGCACGACCATGCAGATCTTCGGCGAGGGCGGCGGACGCCAGGTCGCCGAGAGCCTGTCCCGCGCCGTCGGCGCCGACGTGCCGCTGCTCGGCCAGGTGCCGCTGGACCCCGCGCTGGTGTCGGCCGGCGACTCCGGTGTGCCGCTGGTGCTGTCAGCGCCGGATTCGGCCGCCGGCAAGGAGCTGCGCAGCATCGCCGACGCGCTGTCGAGCCGCAAGCGTGGGCTGGCCGGCATGTCGCTGGGCCTGGATCCCGCCGGCCGCTAACGCTCTGGCATATCGATCTCGGCGACGTCGTCCAGCGGGATGGCATCGTGCCGGGCGCAGATGGACTGCACGATGCAGGTCAGTCACGCATCGCCCTGACCGTCGATCACGCCGATCCTGACCGCAGGAATCGGGATCGTCGCCCTGGTGATCGGGGACTGGCGCGAACGCCGAACCCAAGCACGGACGGCGCAAGCTGGCCTTCGAAGATGCCAGCAGGCAGGTCGCGTTCGCTGCGGAGTGGTTGAACGCCAGCAAGCTCGTTCGCCGATCGTCCCCCGACGCGGAACAGCGGGTCACCACGCGAGCGCAGGCCTGGCTCGACGAAGCCGCCGCGCTCGTCGCCGACGTCCAAGCCGCCACCGCGCTGCAGACGAGAAGCGATGCCATCACTGCTTCGTCGACTGCTTCTCGCCTACCCGATGCATCGCCAGCGGCGCGCAGGGTTCTTCGAGGCGTCCTTCTACTTCTTCCTCGGTCGTGGTGCTTCTTCAAGTCAGTGCGGCGCTGGGTTCCGCCTTCGGGCAGACCGGACACGCTCGGCATCCCCAATTACTTCTCCGAGGGGCTGATCTACGGCGACCTCATCGCCATCTTCGTCTGTACACGCTCATCGCGATGGCCTTTCGCTTCTGGTCGCTGCACGTCGAGGAATCAGCGGCGACGGCTCACCGAGTAGCCGGCTGACTCTTCGGCAGCGCGTTGCTGTTGTACCGGTTCAAAGGACCGCGGCCACTATCGCGCGCTTCGTCTTCCACTTCTGGGTAGCCGTTGACGAGTCCTGGTCGCAGATCGCGACGGTACTGGGCACCGTCGATGACCCGAGCGCTTGATTCCCGCTGAACCTCGTCGCGTTCGTCGCGTTGCGTCGGATGGGCAGTCGGCCTGCGGTATTGGGCCGCTTCACTCAACGAGCGCTCAACGATCAACGCCAGCGCGCGTCATCCGTCTGACACCAGCGCACGCCGGGCGGCTAGCGGCTACGTCGCGTCGGTGTCGAACGGCGTGGTGGCCGGCGGCTCGGAAGGCGCGACGGGCTGCGGCGCCGGCGAGGACGTGGCTTCGTGCTTCCGGGCTTGTCGAACTTGCCCGTGAAGATCGAATCGTCGCCGTCGAGTAGATGTTTGGTGAGCGCGGCCCGCGGTGTCATGCCACGCAGCTTGCTGAGTTCACTCAGCGGCTCGCGCAGATCCTCGAATTCCGGGCCGAGGTCTTCGCGCAGTTGGCTGGTGGCGCCGCTGATGTAGTCGCGGGCCTGCCGCAGCGCGCCCGACGTCCAGCGGATGGCGCCGGGCAGACGCTCGGGCCCCAGGATCACCAGGCCGGCGATCACCAGGACCAGCATCTCGCCCCAGCCGACGTTGGCGAACATTACGTCGCGGGAGTGTCGGGGCCCGGTGTGACCATCAGGATGACGTGGCGGCCGTCGCGGACCACCTCGATCGGCGCCTCTTGACCAATGGTCAACTGGCGCACCGCAACAACGAACTCGTCGGCGTCGGCGACCGTGCGGTTGCCGACCTTGACGACGACGTCGTTCTCCAGGATTCCGCCCTTCTCGGCGGGGCCACCGGCCTTCACGTTGGCGACCTGCGCGCCGGAGGCGATGTCGTTGCTCACCGAGCGAGCGGTCAGGCCCAGCGTCGGGTGGGCGATCTTGCCGTCCTTGATCAGGGTCTCGACGCGTCTGCTTGACCTCGTTGACCGGGATCGCGAAGCCGAGGCCGCTGGCGCTGTCGGACAGCGACTTGCCCGCGGTGTTGATGCCGATCACGTCGGAGTTCATGTTGATCAGCGGGCCGCCGGAGTTGCCGTGGTTGATCGACGCGTCGGTCTGCACGCCGTCGATGACGGTGTCGGTGTCCGAGCCGTCACCGGATAGCGGCACCGGGCGGTGCAGCGCGCTGATGATGCCGTGCGTGACGGTGCTGCGCAGACCCAGCGGGGCGCCCGCGGCGATCACCTCGTCGCCGACCTTGAGCTTTTCGGAATCACCGAACCGGGCCACCGTCAGGTTGTCGACGTTGTCGACCTTCAGCACGGCCAAGTCGGTCTTCGGGTCGCGGCCGACGAGGTTGGCCGGCACTTCCTTGCCGTCGTTGAACACCACCGTCATCTTGTACTGGCTGGGGTTGGCGGCGGCCTCGGAGATGACGTGGTTGTTCGTGACGATGTAGCCGCGGCCGTCGACCACGACGCCCGAGCCCTGCGAACCCTCCGAATCGCTGACGGCCTCGACCGTCACCACCGAATCAGCAATCGCCGCAGCGACTTTCGCGAACTGACCCTGCGGTGGCTCGGAGTTGTTGTTGGTTTCCAGCGTCACCTTCGACGTGGTGAACGCCTCGACGACCTCGGCCGTCTTGCGGCCCGACCCAGCCGCCGGCGACGCCGATCACCAACGCGGTGATGGCGAGGACCGCCAGCGCGACGTAAGACACCCTGCCGCCGAACAGCACGTCGCGCACGCCGAGCTTGCCCATTGCGGCGGTCGACGGGGCCGGCGCGGTCTGGGGCAACGCCGGGGTGCCCAGCGCCGCGGCGGCGCCGGGATCGCGCCACGGATCGTCGGGTTCGTCGGCGCCCTGCCGTCGCGTTCGGCTTCCAGCGCGCCGGCATCGGAGGGGTGACGCTGCAGTGAGTCGCCATCGGCGTAGGGCCGACCGAACGCCTCGGCCAGCACCGGGTCTGGCGCCTGGTCCTTCGGTGTGTACTCGCCCTGATCGCGATAGCGGTCCAGACCCACGAAGGATCCGTTGACGCCGTCGGGCCGGCCGAACGCGCGACGCGAAGCCGGATCGACGGGTGGACGCGACACGGGGCGCGGCTCGAGGCGCTCGCGCCCGGACTGGTCCAGATTGGTCACCCGTTCATCACCCTCTACTGGAGCGCCCGCAATGGCCGGCGCAGTTCACTCGACTTCGCATCCACCCTACCGGCGCTTACGCCGGGAGCGCGGTGTGCCGTCAGCTAACTGCGGCTGATCCGCTCGGTCGGGCGGCTCCGGCGGAGCGTGGTGCGGGATCTGGGACAACATGCCCAGCAGGGAGCTCGGGACGACGATCGGGCACGAATCCCGCAACGCGGTACGAGCCTGACGCTGGGCCTCCACCTCGGTCGCGCACTGCGGGCACAGCGAAAGGTGGTGCGCCGCGCGCAGGTGCGCGGTCATCCGCAGCTCGCCGTCGACGAACGCCGCGACGGCTTCGGTGGACAGATGCTCGGTGGACCCGAACTGCCGCGGCCCGACCGGCGCATCACTCTGCGAGGCGAACTGAGAGGGCAGCCAGGAGAATGCGCGGCGGAACACGTGTCCCGGGTCGACCATCACCCAGCTCCTCTCGTTTCACTCACGTCGTATCGACGGTGCTGACTCGAATGTAGCGCGGGAGCCTGTGGCCCGACACCCGCGAACCGTCAGGCCGATTTGGCCGTGTCGTCCGCATGGCTGGCCAGGTAGTCGCGCAGCGCCTGGCGTCCGCGGTGGATCCGGCTGCGCACGGTGCCGAGCTTGACGCCCAGCGTGGCGCCGATTTCCTCGTAGGACAGACCTTCGATGTCGCACAGGACCACGGCGGCGCGGAATTCCGGAGGCAGTGAGTCCAGCGCGGCCTGCAGGTCAGGCCCCAGCCGCGAATCGTGGTAGATCTGCTCGGGGTTCGGCTCGTCGGCAGGCACCCGGTCGTAGTCCTCGGGCAGCGCCTCCATGCGGATGCGGCCACGCCGGCGGACCATGTCGAGGAACAGGTTCGTGGTGATGCGGTGCAGCCAGCCCTCGAAGGTGCCGGGCTGATAGTTCTGCACCGAGCGGAAGACGCGGATGAACGTCTCCTGCGTCAGATCCTCGGCGTCGTGCTGATTGCCGGACAGCCGGTAGGCCAGCCGGTACACCCGGTCGGCATGCTGACGCACCAGCTCGTCCCAGGACGGCATCGTGGTCTTGTCGCCGGTGGCATCGAACACCGCGGTGCCGGTCAACTCGTCGGTCGGCTCTACCCAATCCCCGTCGGCGTACTGCTCGATGTGTGCCATCGAGACGGGGGCCAGCTTCGTTGTGGTCGTCAGATCCTCCTGGTCACAGCCGCCATCACGCATCGACGGCTCGATATCGACGGCAACACGTTTGTCCACGTGGTTATTCCCATAACGCCAGCGTCCGCCGTCGTTCCATGCGAGATACGGTCTCCGACCCGGGTGTGGTTGGCATATGAGCAAACTGAACATTTCCTGAGAAAGATCGCTACCCATTTTTCGACCAGCGAAAACGTGTTTCTTACGAGGTGTGATTCTCGCCTCGAGCACGGGCGTGTCGCGGCGGCGGCCCGCATCGGTTAGCTCTACGCTGCGGGCATGGCCAGCACCGACGACCCGACGGGTGCGCCGCGCAGCCGCGCCGAGTCGATCGTCACGCACGCCGAGGGTTCGATCTCCGAAGACGCGATCGTCGCGGCCGCCCGTGAGCGGGCCGTCGACATCGGCGCGGGCGCGGTCACTCCGGCGGTCGGCGCCCTGCTGTGTGTGCTGGCCAAACTGACCGGCGCCAAGGCGGTCGTCGAGGTCGGCACGGGCGCGGGTGTCAGCGGGTTGTGGTTGCTCTCAGGCATGCGCGAGGACGGCGTGCTGACCACGATCGACGTCGAACCCGAGCATCAGCGCCTGGCCAAGCAGGCGTTCACCGAGGCCGGCGTAGGGCCGTCGCGGACCCGGTTGATCAGCGGGCGGGCGCAGGAAGTGCTCACCCGGCTGGCCGACGAGTCCTATGACCTGGTGTTCATCGACGGCGATCCGATCGACCAGCCGCAGTTCGTCGTCGAAGGGGTGCGGCTGCTGCGGCCTGGCGGCGCGATCGTCGTGCATCGGGCGGCACTCGGCGGGCGTGCCGGCGACGCGAACGCCAAGGATGCCGAGGTCAGCGCCGTGCGTGAGGCGGCGCGACTGATCGCCGAGGATGAGCGGCTGACCCCGGTGCTCGTCCCGCTCGGCGACGGCCTGCTCGCCGCCGCCCGCGACTGACCTTCTCGAGCTTCAGCTGCGCTCGCGCGTGAAGGATGAAAATTGCGCCGACGTGCGGTTCTGAAACGACACGCCGGGTGAGCGCTAAAAACCGTACTCTCGCGATGCCCTGATTTCGTGCCGACAGGGCATTCGGCCTATTTTCGAGTGAGACGTAGATCGCGGGAACTTTACGGATTCCTGACGGCGTGGGTTCTTGACCGTGCGCTGAACGCGCGTTTAGTGTGCTAAACATGCGTTCAGCGTCACACGATCGAACGGCCGTCGCCCGGATCCGCGACGCCGCGATCGAACAGTGGGGCCAGCACGGATTCAACGTCGGGCTTCGCAGCATCGCCGAGGCGCGCCGGCGTGTCCGCCGCGCTGGTGATCCATCACTTCGGCTCCAAGGAAGGCCTGCGCAAGGCGTGCGACGACTACATCGCCGAGGAGATCCGTACCGGTAAATCGGGTCGCTGCAGACCAAGGATCCTGCCGACTGGTTCGCCCAGATGGCCGAGATCGAGTCGTACGCGCCGCTGATGGCATACCTGGTGCGCAGCATGCAGTCCGGTAGCGAACTGGCAAAGATGTTGTGGCGCAAAATGATCGATGACGCCGAGGAGTACATGGAGGAAGGTGTTCGGTCCGGCGTCATCAAGCCAAGCCGTGACCCGCGCGCCCGGGCAAGTATCTCGGCATGTCCAGCGGCGGCGGATTCTTGATGTATCTGCAGATGCACGACAACCCAACAGATCTCCGTGCAGTGCTGCGCGACTACGGCGAGGAGATGGTGCTGCCCGCCCTCGAGATCTACACCGAGGGCCTGATGACCGACTCCACCATGTACGACGCATTCCTCCAGGCGCGTGAAAAAGGCATGCCTGTCACATCGAACGAAGCGGACGGCGAGGTGCCCGCTGCGGGCTAGCAACGTCCAAGAAGCAAGGGAGGATTGATGAATACACAGACATTCGTTGCCCAGTTCTGGGGTTGGCTGACGTTAACGGTCGCGCTGATCCTCTTCGTCCGCCCCAAGGTGCTGCACGACGTCAAACGACTGATCGTAGAGAACAGAGCATTCGGCCTCGCTTACGGGCTCGTCACTAATTCTCGGGATCACTTCCGTACTGCTGCACAACGTTTGGGAACTCAACTGGCATGTCGTCATCACGATATTCGGTTGGCTTGCGCTGGTGAAGGGCATCATCGTGCTTGCCTCGCCGGAAATATCGAAGAACACCCGATACGAGACGCGTGTCCTCACCACTCGCATCGCACTTGTCGTCGTCAGCGGCCTCGCGGCGTGGATGCTCGGCGCCAGCTACGCATAGTCGTCAACGAAGCCGAGTCCATCGAACAGGAAATGCGATGACGAATACCGCACCGGCAGTCGAGATCCGAGGTCTATGCAAAGCATTCGGGCGCACCAAGGCGCTCGACGGCCTCAACCTGACGGTCAACCATGGCGACATCGCCGGCTTTCTCGGTCCGAATGGCGCGGGCAAGTCGACGACCATCCGGGTCCTGCTCGGTCTATTGCGCGCCGACAGCGGCAACGTCCGACTGCTCGGCGGCGACCCGTGGCGCGACGCGGTGGCGCTGCACCGCCGCATCGCCTAT
>CAVXVJ010000008.1:0-174994 GCA_963765155.1 uncultured Actinomycetota bacterium | reverse complement strand
ATCCTGAAGGCGGCCGAGCGCCTGTACGCCGAACACGGCGTGTTCGCGGTGTCGAACCGGCAGGTCAGCGAGGCCGCCGGCCAGGGCAACAACGCCGCGGTCGGCTACCACTTCGGCACCAAGACCGACCTGGTTCGCGCCATCGAACAGAAGCACCGCGCCTCCATCGAGCGCCTGCTCGAGAAGATGGTGGCCCAAACCGGAGACTCCTCGGAGTTGCGGGATTGGATCGCGTGCCTGGTGCGCTCGCTCACCGAGCACCTGGCCCAGCTCGGAAACCCGACGTGGTACGCGCGCTTCGCCGCGCAGGCGCTGACGGACCCCGCCTATCACAAGATCGTCATCAAGGATGCGCTCGCCTCGCCATCGCTGGTGCAGGTTGTCGAGGGCATCACCCGCTGCCTTCCCGACCTGCCGATGGCCGTCGTCACCGAACGCAACATCATGGCGCGCAATCTGATGATGCACACGTGCGCCGACTTCGAACGTGCCTTTGCCGAGGGTGCTTCCGTTCCCCGAACCAGTTGGAAGGCGGTCGGATCCGGCCTCATCGACGCCATCGTCGGGCTCTGGCTGGCACCCGTCACGGAGCAGCCGTGACGTGAAAGTGGCTGTCAACCAAGACAAGTGCGTCTCCTCGGGCCAGTGCGTGCTCAATGCCGGCGAGGTATTCGACCAGCGCGACGACGACGGTGTAGTCGTCCTGCTCAATGACAGCCCACCACCCGACCAAGCCGAGAACGCCCGCAACGCCGCGGCGGCCTGCCCAGCGCTAGCCATCGACATCGAGGAATGACATGTCGGAAACCCTGACCCCAGTTGACATCCCCGAGTACCCCATGGACCGCGACGCCCGCTGCCCCTTCGCGCCGCCGCCAGAGGTGCTCGAGATGGGCCAGGCCAAACCGCTTTCCCGGGTGCGGATCTGGGACGGCAGCACACCGTGGCTGATCACGGGTCACGCGGTGGCGCGAGAGTTGTTCGCCGACCCGCGTGTCAGCGTCGACGACCGGCGCGACGGCTTCCCGCACTGGAACGAGCACATGCTCTCCACGGTGAACAAGCGGCCCCGGTCGGTGTTCACCTCCGACGCCGAAGAGCACACCCGGTTCCGCCGGATGCTGTCCAAGCCGTTCACCTTCAAACGCGTCGAGGGCTTGCGCTCCGCCATCCAAGAGGTGACCGACGAGTGCATCGACGCGATCCTGGCCGGCCCGCAGCCCGCCGACATCGTCACCAAGCTCGCACTGCCGGTTCCCACCAGGGTGATCAGCGAAATGCTCGGCGTCCCATACGAAGACCACGAGTTCTTCCAGCACCATGCCAACGTGGGGCTCGCCCGCTACGCCACCGCGGAAGACGGCCAGAAGGGCGCCATGGGCCTGGCCAAGTACCTGAGCAACCTCGTCAAGGCCAAGATGGAGAACCCATCCGAGGACGCGGTGTCGGACCTGGCCGAACGCGTCAATGCCGGCGAGATCAGCGTGAAGGAAGCCGCGCAGCTGGGCACCGGGCTGTTGATCGCCGGGCACGAGACCACCGCCAACATGATCGGCATCGGCGTGCTGGCCCTGCTGGAGAACCCCGAACAGGCTGCGCTGCTTCGTGATTCCGACGACCCGAAGTTCATCGCCAACGCCGTCGAAGAGTTGATGCGCTACCTGTCGATCATCCAGAACGGTCAGCGTCGGGTGGCCATCGATGACATCGAGATCGGCGGCGAGACCATCCGCGCCGGTGAGGGCATCATCATCGACCTCGCCCCCGCGAACTGGGATCGCGGCCGCGTATCCGGAGCCCGACAAGCTGGATCATCACCCGCGACGCCGGGCAGCAGCTGGGCTTCGGCTACGGCCGCCACCAGTGCGTCGGACAGCAGCTCGCTCGCGCCGAGCTTCAGATCGTGTTCCACACCCTGCTGCGCCGGATCCCGACGCTGACGGCTTGCCGTCCCGTTCGACGAGGTTCCCTTCAAGCACGACCGCCTCGCCTACGGCGTCTACGAACTTCCCGTTACCTGGTGATTGGAGCATCAATGATGACAGCCCAAACGAGCACCCTCTACCCACCGGGTGGCCATGGCGCGCCGAAGGACCGGCAGGGTCACGCGGGCCAGGGCGGACATCGGGCTGCCTGCAGGGCACCGAGGTGTTCTCGGCCGACAACCACATCTCCGTGGCCGAGGACATCTTCTACGAGAAGTTCCCTGACGACCTCAAGGACCAGGCGCCGCGGATCTGGTACGAGGACGGCGCATACATGGTCGGCTTGGCCAAGGGAAAAACGTTCCTGCCGGGCGACTTCAGCCGGGTGCTGATGCAGTACGACGACCTCGCCGGCGCCGCCACCAACAACATCGAGGCCCGCGTCCAGGAGTTGCGTGAGGACGGCGTCGACAAGGAACTGGCCTTTCCCGAACGCGGTGCTGGCGCTGTTCCACTACCCCGACAAGGGCCTGCGCGAGCGGGTCTTCCGCATCTACAACGAGTACATGGCCGACCTGCAGGAGCGCAGCAACGGCCACTTCTACGGCGTGGGGCTGATCAACTGGTGGGATCCGTAGGGTGCGCGGCGGACGCTGGAAGAGCTGAAGTCGCTGGGGCTCAAGACGTTCCTGATGCCGATCAACCCCGGCAAGGATGACGACGGCAACGTGATCGACTACGGCAGCACGTCGATGAACGCGGTGTGGGACGAGATCGAGGAAGCCGGACTGCCGGTGACCCACCACATCGGGGAGACGCCGCCGAAGACCCCGTGCGAATTCAACAGCGTCGTCGTCGGCATGATGATCAACATCGACGGATTCCGCGAGGTGTTCTCCAAGTACATCTTCAGCGGCATCCTGGACCGTCATCCCGAAGCTGCGGATCGGCTGGTTCGAGGGCGGGATCGCCTGGGTGCCATGGGCGTCTGCAGGACGCCGAGCACCTGCTCGCGTCGTATCAGCACATGTTCAACCACAAGCTCGAACACGACATCCAGTACTACTGGGACACCCACATGAGCGCGTCGTTCATGGTGGACCCGCTGGGGCTGGAGTTGATCGACCGGATCGGGGTCGACAAGGTGTTCTGGTCGTCGGACTACCCGCACAACGAGAGCACGTTCGGCTACTCGGAGAAGTCGCTCGCGTCGGTCGTCGAAGCGGTCGGCCCGGAGAACGCCGCCAAGATCGTCAGCGGAAACATCAAGAAGTTCCTGGGCGTCTAGATGACCACCTTTGCGAACGGCGGTCACGTCCGGCGATCGACATTCCGGACCTGCCCGACCTGGCACGCATGTACCGCGAGAGCGGTGCACGGCTCCGCGCGGCGATGGCCGACAACGGCGTCGACGCGCTGATCCTGCTGGGCAACGGCAACGTGGTGTATGCCACGGGCGCCAGCTGGCCGCTGCTCGACGCGGGCTTGTCGCATGTGGAGCGGCCGGTCGCAATCGTGCTGGCCGACGACGAGCATCCGCACCTGTTCCTGCCGTTCCGTGAGGGCGCCTCGTCGGAGTCGCAGATACCGGCCGACCACCTGCACCCGCCGCTGTATCTCGAATTCGACGAGGGCGTAGAGCATTTCGCTCGTGTCATCGCCGAGCTGATCCCGGCTGGCGCGACGGTGGCCGTCGACGAGCTGACCGGCGCGATGCGCCGCGCCGGTGACCGGCTGTTCCCCGGCGGCCCGCCCTCGGACGCCGCACCCGTGGTCGGCGCGGCCAAGCTGGTGAAGACGCCGGACCAGATCTCCTGCATCCGCAGGGCGTGCCGCATCACCGAAGAGGCGGTCGTCGACGTGCAGAAGGCGCTGGCGCCGGGGGTCCGTCAGATCGACCTGTCGGCGCAATTCGTCCGCCGCGCGTTCGAACTCGGCGCGACCGCCAACATGCTCGAGGCCATCTGGCAGGTGATGCCGATGTCCAAAGCCGAGGGCACGTGGACGACGCACGGCGATCTCGCCCTTCCGCTGTTGACGACGGAACGCGAGCTGGCCAGGGGCGACGTGCTGTGGACCGACGTCAGCATCACCTACAACGGGTTCTGCTCGGACTTCGGCCGGACCTGGTTGGTAGGTGATGAGCCGTCGCCGCGTCAGCACGCCCAGTTCCACCAGTGGCGCGACATCCTCGATGCCGTGCTGAAGGTCACCAAGGCGGGCGCCACGTGCGGTGACCTGGCGCGCGCGGCGATCGCCGCGAACGGCGGCCGCAAGCCGTGGCTGCCGCACTTCTATCTCGGCCACGGCATCGGCACCAACGCCGCCGAAATGCCGATGATCGGAACGGATCTGGGACAGGAGTTCGACGACAACTTCGTGTTCCCGGCCGGCATGGTGCTGGTGTTGGAGCCGGTGGTCTGGGAGGACGGCACCGGCGGCTATCGAAGCGAGGAGATCGTGGTTATCACCGAGGACGGCTTCGTGCCGTTGACCGACTACCCCTATGCCCCTTATGGCGCTTGAGATCCTGCCCGACGCGCGGGCATTGCGACGCGGCCGGCGCGAGCGCGCACTGGCACAGATGGAAGCGCACGACCTCGACGTGCTGGTGCTCGGTCGCCAGGCCAACGTGCGGTACTTCTCGGGGGCGCCGCAGCTCTGGGTCGCGGGCACCCGACCATTCGGACCGATCTGCACCGTGGTCCGGTCCACAGGCGAGATCCACCTGAACAGCACGTGGGACGAGGGCATTCCCGACGACATTCCGCACGACCACCTCTACGGGCTGGCGTGGAATCCGATGACGCTGATCGAGGTGCTGCAGGGCATCGACGGTGCGGCCACTGCACGCCGGGTGGGAACCGACGCTCTCACACCGTCATTCGCCAAGCTTCTGCCGATGGCGTTCCCCAACGCTGAGCTCGTCGACGGGGAGATCGCGATGCGGGCTGCCCGCCGGATCAAGACGCCGGATGAAGTGGCCGCTCTGCGCGGGGCTCTGCGCGTGGCGGAGGACTCCTTGGCCACCGCGGTCCGTGAATTGCATGCGGGAACCACCGAGCAAGCGCTGACCGGGGTGATGCTCGAGGCGCAGGCCGCGGGAGGCGTGAGCACGCCGGCGACGCAGGACGGCGCGTGGGTGACGTCACGCGAACACCCGTGGCGGCGGGCCCGCAGCGGCGGGCGTATCGAGTCCGGTGACTTGGTGGCGTTCGCCGCGGGCGTGCTCGCCGACGGTTATGTCGGCGAGGTGGGTCGCACCTGGCCCGTCGGCGACGTCGATGCCTCAGCGCTCTACGACCGCTGGAATGGATTGTGGGACAAGCTCGCCGCCGCGTGTACGCCGGGCAGTCCTGCGAGCGGCCTTCTCTCGGCGTACGAAGCGGCGGAGGAGCCGCTGCCACCGATGCCCGTCGCACACGGCCTCGGGTTGGGGTTCGACTCGCCGGTGGTGACGCCGCAGCTGCGGGCCACGGCCGCCTCGGAGATCCTCGAGCCCGGCATGGTGCTCGCGGTCACCGGTTATGTCTGGCAGGAGGGTGTGGGCGCGGTCTTCGGCCGCGAGGCCGTGCTCGTCACCGCCGACGGGCCCGAGGTGCTGACGTCGAGCCCGTCGTGGAGTCACGCCGGCGTCGGAATCGGCTGAGGGAGAGACCATGTCAGACGAGTCGCCCGAAGCCCGAGGAGACTGATCCTCTACGACAAGGACCCGAAGACCAAGATCGCGACGATCACGTTCAACCGTCCCGAGTATCTGAACGCACCGACGTCGGCGGCGCGGCTGCGCTATGCGGATCTGCTGCGCGCGGCCACCGTCGACAACGACGTCAAGGTGGTCGTGATCCGCGGCGTCGGCGACAACCTCGGCAGTGGCGCCGACCTTCCGGAGTTCATGGAGGGCAACGACAACACCGAACTGCGACTCGCGGAACTGCGACTGGAGGACGAGGGCGTCGGCGACGTCACCTATCCGCCGAAGGGATCGTTCCGGCACGGCGCGACGATCAGCGCGTGGTATGCCAACGTGCAGGCCGGCAACCGGCCGCTGCAGGAGCTCAAGAAGATCAGCATCGTCGAGGCCAAGGGCTACTGCTACGGCTGGCACTTCTACCAGTGCGCCGATGCGGACCTGGTGATCTCGTCCGACGACGCGCTGTTCGGCCATCCGTCGTTCCGCTACTACGGCTGGGGCCCGCGGATGTGGACGTGGGTGCAGATGATGGGGCTGCGCAAGTTCCAGGAGATGGTCTTCACCGGAAGGCCGTTCACCGCCGAGGAGATGTACGCGTGCAACTTCCTCAACAAGGTGGTGTCGCGCGATCAGCTCGAGGCCGAGGTGGACAAGTACGCGCGGGCGTGCGCACGTAACCGCCCGGTCGACACCGTCTTTCAGCAGAAGATGTTCTTCGAGATCTTCAAGCAGCACCAGGGCGAGTACATGGGCAGCCTGCTGTCGGCGTTCTTCGAGTCGATGGGCAGCGGCGTCGCCAATGACGACACGGACGACATGGACATGCACGAGGCCATCGACAGCGGGCTGGCCGATGCGGTCAACGACAACGACAGCAAGTTCCCGCCCGACTTCCGGCTCAGCAAGTCGAACCGCAAGAAGAAGGACTAGCGGCGTGAGCGTCTTTGCAGACGGCGCGACAGGCTGGCACTGGACAGTGCAACCACATGCTGTGCGACTCAGGACCCGTCCAGGCCACGTGAACAGCCCACTGACGGCTACGTCGTCATCGACCTCTCGACCGGCATTGCAGGCGCCTACTGCACAAAGCTGCTCGCCGACGGCGGCGCCGAGATCATCAAAGTTGAACCGCCGGAAGGGGATCCGCTGCGGCGGTGGTCGGCCTCCGGTGCCGCGATCGAACCCGGCAGCGACGGGGCGCTGTTCTCATTCCTGGCCTGTTCGAAGCACAGCGTCGTCGCCGATCCGGGTCTGACGCCGACATCGATCTCGTCAACGCACTGCTCGCCGACGCCGACGCGGTGGTGTGGTCCCGCGGCTCGACACTAAGCGAGCATCCCGCCTTCAGCCCGGCCGAGATCCTGCGCGAGCACCCTCACCTGACCGTCACGTCGATCACGCCGTTCGGCCTCGATGGCCCGTGGCGGGACAAACCGGCCACAGAGTTCACGCTGCAGGCATGGTCGGGCGGAATCGTCGGCCTCGGCCGCGGCGCCGCCGATCGCGCGCCGGTGTACGTCGGCGGCCAGGTCGGTGAGTATCTGGCCGGTGCGTACGCGAGCGCGGCGACCATGGCCTCACGACTGCGCGGCGGCGGCGAGCTCGATCGACCTGTCGATGCTGGAGACCCAAATCCTCGGTCTCACTTACTATCCGGTGACCTACTTCGAGATGCTCGGCAGGCCGTGGCGGGATGCGCGACGACTGACCGTGCCCGGAATCGCGCGCGCCAAGGACGGCCTGGTGGACGTCGGCTGCGGCACGGCGCAGCAGTGGTTCGACTTGTGCGCGATGACGGGCCACCAGGACTGGATCGACGAGGACTCGCCGCTGTCGATCACCGAGCAGGCCAACGAGAAGGCCGACGAGCTCTACGCCTGGGTCGCAGACCACACCGTCGACGAGATCCGGGACCTGGCATCGGCGTTCCGGATCCCCAACGCGCCGGTGGCCAACGGCGCCAACATCGATTCGCTGGACCACTTCCAGGCGCGCGGGTCGTTCGTGACCAACCCCCGCGACGGGTTTCGTCAGCCCGGCCCCCCGTACCGCATGACGCCCGCACGGCTTCGTCCACCACAGCCGGCGCCACGCCTCGGCGAGCACACCGAGCACTATCGCCGAAATGGACATTCCGGGTCGCAAAGTGGCAGCCGGATTGACGCCGAAATGTCCAGTTTCGGCGCCAGCTGCCGTTCGACGGGTTGCGCGTGCTGGACATGACGACGTTCTGGGCGGGCCCGTCGTGCACGCACATTCTGGCCATGCTGGGTGCCGACGTCATCCACGTGGAGTCGACCCGCCGGCCGGACGGCACCCGGCTGATCGCCGGCATCCCGGTCACCGAAGACCAGTGGTGGGAGAAGTCGCCGATCTTCTCGGGCCTCAACACGAACAAGAGGGGTCTGACGCTCGACCTGCAGAGCGCCGCCGGGCGTGACGTCCTCAACCGGCTGATCGCGACCTGCGACGTCGTCGTCGAGAACTTCACCCCACGCGTGCTCGATCAGATCGGGCTGGATTTCGCGGCCGTCCAAGCGATTCGGCCCGACGCGATCATGCTGCGGATGCCCGGTTTCGGCCTCGACGGGCCGTGGCGCGACAACCCGGCGTTCGCCTATGTCATCGAGGCCGCGGCCGGAATCAGCTGGCTGACCGGCTATCCCGACCGCAACCCCTACGAGCCGTACTCGATCGGCGACCCCAACGCCGGCATCCATGCGCTCAACGCGCTGCTGCTGGCGTTGGAGCACCGGCGTCGTACGGGTCAGGGAGTGCTCATCGAGGCGGCGATGGTCGATGCGGCGCTCAACATCGCCGCCGAGCAGGTGATCGAGTACTCCGCCTACGGCGCGCTGCTGGAGCGCGACGGAAACCGGGGGCCGACGGCGGCACCGCAGAACCTGTACCGCACCAACGAGATCGACGAGTTCGGCCGAGAAGACTGCTGGGTCGCGGTGGCGGTGGCGACCGACGAGCAGTGGGCTGGTCTGTGCGCCGCGCTGGAACGGCCCGACTGGGCGACCGAGTTCTCCACAGCCGAGGCAGCGACGCGAGCACCACGACGTCATCGACGAGCAGCTCGCCGCGTGGTGCGGACAGCGCAGCGGCGACGACATCGTCGAGGCCTTGTGGAGTCACGGTGTGCCGGTGGGCAAGGTGATGCAGCCGCATCGCCAAACCGAACTGCCGCAGCTGGCGGCCCGCGGTTTCTTCGAGGACGTCGATCATCCGGTGAATCCCCGAACTCCGCACAGCACCCTGCCGTTCAAGCTCTCTCGCGGACCAGACCGCGTTCACGTTCAGCCCGCGCCCCTACTCGGACAGCACAACCATGAGCTGCTGTCCGAACTGGGCCTGACGGACGACGAGATTGCCGAACTGGAGGCTCAAGGCGTGATCGGCAGCGCGCCCGCGATGGGCGGCGCGAAGGTCGGCTAACCTCGAATCACCATGGCCATCGATCCGTCCAACATCCTGCTCACCGGCCGCGTCGCCGTCGTCACCGGCGGGGGAGAGGGCATCGGGCGCGGCATCGCCGAAGGGCTCGCCGCGTTCGGCGCGTCGGTGGCCATCTGGGAGCGCAACCCTGACACCTGTACGTCGACCGCCGAAGCCATTGGCGCGCTGGGCATCGTGACCGACGTCCGCGACAGCGAGCAGGTCGATGCGGCGTTGGAGCGCACGGTCAACGAGCTCGGCGAAGTGTCGATCCTGGTCAACAATGCCGGCGGCGTGTTCAACTCGCCACTGCTCGACACCACCGAGAACGGCTGGGATGCGCTGTACAAGAGCAACCTTCGCCATGTGCTGCTGTGCACGCAGCGGGTGGCGCGCCGTCTGGTCGACGCGGGTCGACCGGGCAGCGTCATCAACGTGACATCGATCGAGGGTGTCGCGCGCCGCGCCGGGCTACGCGGCATACGCGGCGGCCAAGGCCGGCGTCATCAACTACACCAAGACCGCGGCGCTCGAATTGGCCCCGCACAACATCCGGGTCAATGCGCTGGCCCCGGACCTGACCGTGACCGAGGGCTTGCTGCGCATGTCACCGGACGGGCTGTCATCGAATGCCGGCCACATGATCCCGATGGGCCGCGCCGGGCACGTCGACGAAATGGCCGGCGCCGCGGTGTTTCTCGCATCGGACATGTCGAGCTACATCACCGGACAGACCATCCATGTCGACGGTGGAACGCAGGCCTCCAGCGGCTGGTATCACAACCCGCAGACCGGCGACTACCAGCTGGGCCCGGCTAGTCAGTGATTCCAGCCCTCGGCGGCCTGATCGTCGAACGTGCGGTCAATGCGCTCGAACCTGCGCTGAATCGAGGCGCGTGCCGCCTTGTGCGGCAACACATATAGGCGGTTCGCGAGGATCGCCTCGGTCGTCAGTCGCGCGACGTCTTCGACGTTGAGCACGGCGTCGTCATCCGGCGCGGACGCCAGCTGCTCGACGGTCTCCGCCTCCGAGTGGGCCGGCCCGTACTCCGCGCTCCTTACCCGCTCGGTGTTGGCCAGCAGGTTGGTTTCCACGATCATCGGGCACAGCACCGATACCCCGATGCCGTTGGCCCGCACCTCACGCGCGAGGGTCTCCGCGAGCGCGACGACGCCATACTTCGCAACGCAGTAGGGCCCGAGCCCGACGTTGGGAATCAGCCCCGCGAACGACGACGTGAACACGATGTGGCTGTCCTCGCCTTGCTCGATCAGTCGCGGCAGGAACGCCTCGACACCGTGGATCGGGCCCCACAGGTCGACATCGATCACGAAGCGCCAGTCGTCGTGGGTGGTCTGCGCGATCGGCCCGGCGTACGCGATGCCCGCGTTGTTGAACACCACATGCACGGCACCGAGGAGCCGGAACGCCTCATCGGCCAGGTCGCTCGACGTCGTCCAGCTTGCGGACGTCACACACCACGCCGTGTGCGTCGACGCCCTCGTCGCGCAACTGTGCGACCGCGTCGTCCAACGCGGATTGATCGATGTCTGCCAGCACTACGCGCGCGCCTCGGCTGGCGAATTCTCTGGCGGTGGCGAAACCTATGCCGTTGGCGCCGCCGGTGATGACCGTCCCGCGCCCTTCGAAACTCTCCACGGCGCGAACACTATGCCGTCGAGGCGCGTTCTATGGCGTAACCGGAGCGGGTTCGCCCAACTTGGCGCGGATCGCGCCCCACGGGTCGGCGTATTGGCCGGGTGCTTTCCAATAAGCCGACCGGCGCTTCATGATTGCCCGGACGACGGCGCGATCAGTCGACCCGGATAGCGCTTCCATCCGGCCTGCGCCTCGCAACTCCGCGAGCATGTCGGGCAACGAATGATGCTGGAACTTCCAGCGCCTCCTGCGCCCGGCTGGTGTCCATCCAGTCGGTGACGAACCAGTCGCTGTCGCTGTCGGGGTTGCCCGGCCGGCCCGGGGCAGTGCACCCGGAATGCCCATCGCCGCCGACGAGCGCTCGCCCCGACTTCGCCTTGGCGCAGGCGGTGTGACTCGTCGCCGGCGATCAACAGGATCTCGCCCGCCGACGTCGGCAGTCGTCGCCGCCGCGCACGCCAACGCGACGTCACGGACGTCGACGCTGTGCAGCCGGCCGTCGGTCGGCAGTGCGCTCTCGAAGAACAAGGCGTCAAGGCTGAGCGGGAGCGCCGACAAGTCGGTGCTGAGCACGCCGCCGAAGCGCAGCACGACCCAGTCGAGGCTCGACGACCGCACGATCTCCTCGGCCTCAGCCTTGGTCGCGCTGTACAAGTCGCAGGGACGCATCGGGTCGTCGGCGCGCAGGTATTTCGGGGTTGCGGTGCGGATTGCGGGCGCCGAACACGGCGTTGCTCGACGCCTGGACGAAACGCGGCGGAGTGGGTTGGGCCTCGGCGACCTGCACCACGGTCGCCGTCGCCTCGACATTGACCCGTCGCGCCAGTCCGGCATTGCGGTAGATCAGCGGTGGGATGATCGCGGCCAGGTGAATGATCGCGGCGGGCGAGACCTCAGAAATCAGGCGCTGAACTTGCGCGGGATCGGTCAGGTCTGCCCAGCGAGCTCGACGCCCGTTCGGCAGCGCCTGCTGCCTTCTTGCGGTTGGCCGGGGTGTCGAGATCGGTCGCAACGACCCGACGGCCATCGGCCGCCAACCGTTTGACGGTCTCCGACCCCACCAGGCCGAAGCCGCCCGTGACGAGCACAGTGTCGGACATGGGTCTACTTCAGGCAGCTTCCGCCATCGACCGGCAGCGTGACGCCGGTGATGAAGCGCGCCTCGTCCGACGCCAGGAACAACACCGCGTTGGCGATGTCCTCCGGCTCGACCCAGCCGATCGGCAGCGTGTGCATCAGCTGGCCGACCACCTTCATGTCGTCCGGGCCCGGGTTCTCCAGGTCGGGGCGGAACAGCTTCATCGTCGGCTCGTTCATGAACAACGGGGTGTTGACGTTGGTGGGGTGCACCGAGTTGACGCGAATGTTGTGCTGTCCCAACTCGACCGCGAAGGTCCGCATCAGGCCCACCACACCGTGTTTGGCGGCCACGTAGTGGCCCGTGTGCGGGTAGGCCTTCAAGCCGCCGACCGAGCTGGTGAGGATGATCGAGCCGCCGCGACCGCCCGCGAGGATGTGCGGGACACCGGCCTTCACCGACTTCCACACGCCGCCGAGATTCACGTCGATCATGTCGGTCCAGTCGCCTTCGCTGGTCTTGTCCAGCGTCTCGCCGCCGTTGCCGATGCCGGCGTTGGCGACGATGATGTCGAGTCGGCCCATCTGCTCGACGCCCGCGTCGACCGCGGCCTTCAGCGCGTCGTAGTCGCGGACGTCGACCTCGGCCGTGTAGATGCGCCGGTTGTGACCCTTGACCAGATCCGCGGTCTCGGCCAGGTCCTCCGGCGTGGACAATGGAATCTGAACGCTGTCGATCTGTTTGCAGATGTCGACGGCGATGATGTCGGCGCCCTCTTGCGCCAGCCGCACCGCGTGTGCACGGCCCTGTCCGCGCGCCGCGCCGGTGATGAAAGCGACCTTGCCCTCAACACGTCCCGCCATGATTTACCTCAATTCCTCAGTGCTCGAGTCGTTTTCAGTTGATGATTGCGGGCATCGCGTCCCAGCCCCGAACGGTCGACGTCGGAGACAAAGACCGCGTTGTCGAAGTCGATCTCCCACTCGGGGAACCGCTTCAGGATCTCCTCGAGCGCGATCCGTCCCTCCAGCCGTGCCAACGCCGAGCCGAGGCAGTAGTGGGTGCCGACGCTGAATGTCAGATGCTGGCGGGCCTCGCGGCGGATGTCGAAAACGTCGCCGTCCGGCGGGAATTGACGATGATCGCGGTTGGCGGCCCCGATCAGCATCATCATCACGCTGCCCTCCGGCACCGTCTGGCCGTAGTACTCCACGTCGCGGGTGACGTACCGCGCCACGTGCGGGGCGGGCGGCTCGTAGCGCAGCAGCTCCTCGATGGCCTGCGGAACCAGCGTCCGGATTCTCGACGAGCTCGCGGCGCTGGTCGGGATGTTCGGCCAAAACCTTTCCGGCCCAGCCGATCAGCCGGGTCGTGGTCTCGTTGCCCGCCCCGGCCACCACGTTCACGTAGAGCAGCAACTCGTCGCGGGTCAACTTGCGAACTGTGCCGGTCTCATCCTCGAACTCGACGTTGAGCAGTTCGGTCATGATGTCGTCGGACGGGTTGTCTTTGCGCCAGTCGATGTACTGCGCGAAGATCTCGCCGGAGTCGAAGCCCTCGGACGCGACGGCCATCGGCTTGCCGGCCTCGGTGCGCATCGTTTCGTTGGAGTGGTCCCGGATGGCCTCCTGGTCCTCCTCCGGGATGCCGAGCAGCATGCCGATCACCCGCATAGGCATCTGCGCCCCAAGATCTTTGACGAAGTCGAAGCGCCCTGTGCCGACGATCGGGTCGAGGCTGCGGGCGCAGAACTCGCGGGTCTTGTCTTCGAGTGCATTGATCTTGCGGGGAGTGAACATCCGGGCCAGCAGTTTGCGGTGGATGTCGTGGAGGGGCGGGTCCTCGAAGATCAGGATGCCCGACGGCATCTCCATGCCCGACCTGATCAACTCGAGGATGGCGCCACGCGCGGAGCTGAAGGTCTCGTGGTCCACCAAGGCTTTGTTGACATCGGCGAAGCGGCTGATCGCGTAGAAGTCGTGTTGCGCGTTGTAGTACAGCGGCTGCTCTTCACGCAGACGCGCGAACATGGGGTAGGGGTCGGCGTTGAGCTCGACGTCGTAAGGGTCGAAGTGGACTTCATTTTGCGTACTGGTTGTCACGGTGTTGCCTCTCGCCGGCCAACGGTTGCGTAAGACATATGGCTGCTATCTGTCTCACAACTTTGGCACCCGCTCAGCACGGGTGTCAACCGGCGAATCGATTTCGACAATTTGTACTCTCCGCTTAGAAGAACAGCCTTCTCATGAGAGCGATGCGATGACCGTGCCGAACCTGAGCTTGTGCAGGGAAATAGCGCGAATTCTCCTGCATAACCTCAGTTTCGACGGGGGCTTTAGGACGATCGCGGGCAACGCCGCGGACGCTGACGGTGCCCGTCGACCACTGGGACGACGCGACAGCATGAGAGATCGGGCACCCGCTCAGTGCAAGCGGGGTTCTACTTCTACGAGAATGTGATTCTCAGCTAGCTGGCGGCGAATCCGTGGGAGCAGAAGTCCCAAACTTCGTCCGCGGTGATGGGGTGAAGGGTGCCGTCCCCGGAGTCGCCACTGGACTGGGCGACGAACATGACGGTCTGCATCGTGATGGCCGCCATCCGCTTCGGGTTGATGCCCTCACGCAGCTGACCTGCGGCGCTGGCCTCTTCCATCAGTTCGGTGAGCAGCGCAACCAGTGGCGCGTGGGCGACCTTGACCTCAGACGGGTGCGGATACCAGCAGTCGCGGCGCGAAGTCGGTGAACAGCGGGCGTTTCGCGGTGGGATCTGGCCGGGAGGACTCGAACAGCAGCGTGACGGCGACCTTGAGGCGCTCGAGGGGCTCGTCCTCGCTGGTGGTTGCGGCGCGAATTTGCTCGGCTGACCGGCTCAGCGCGTCTTCGAACAGGGCCAACAACAGCTCATGTTTGCCGTCGAACTGCAGGTAGAAGCTTCGCAGTGATTGCCGTGAGCGGTCGACGACCTCTTGCACGGTGAAGTCGGTGCTTCCCTTTTCAATGATGATCGCCTGCGCGGCGTCGAGAAATCGCTGCACGCGCTGCGCGGCCCGGAGTTTCGCCGTCTTGATCGAGCGTTCGACCGCGCGCTGCTTCCAGGCGGGCTCTTCGCTGGGACTTGTCACCGGCGGCTCGGATCCGGACCGAGTGGGGAGAACATGAACTGACTGTACCGGAGAACGCCTTGCCATTGCGGTCCTCGACCCCCTCGCGGCCAACGTGTCAGAGATTGTAACTTTCTCATCATGAGAATAGTATTCTCATTTTGGTGATAACAGAAGGCTTTCTAATTTTCTTCCCTCGGGAGTGCCGTGCAGCTGACGTTCGACGCTGACGTCGAGGCCTTCCGCGCGGAGTTCGTCGCCTTCCTCGAGGGGCACATGCCGCCCGAGGCCGACGCCGTCGAGCGTTCGCGGTCCAGCAGTCACATTCCCGAATGGGCGCGCCACTGGCAGCGTCTGATGTTCGACCACGGCTGGCTCCTGCCCGGAAATCCGCCTGAATTCGGCGGGCGCAACGCGACGATCCTGCAGCAGTACGTCCATCAACAGGAACTGGCCCGTCGAAGGGCTTACCTCACCTTCAACCCCCAGGGCGTCGGCATCATCTCCGCGTCGCTGATCTCCTTCGGAACTCCCGAGCAACAGCGCCGGTGGGCGGTGCCCATTCTGCGGGCCGAGATGACCGCGTCGCTCGGAATGAGCGAACCAGGCGCCGGATCGGACCTCGCGTCCCTGCGCACCAGGGCGGTGTTGGACGGCGACGACTTCGTTGTCAACGGGCAGAAGGTCTGGACGTCGGGCGCCCACGATGCCGACGTCTTGTTGACTTTTGTTCGCACCGATCCGAATGCCCCCAAGCACAAGGGCATCAGCGTGCTGATGATCCCCACTGACCTTCCCGGGGTGGTGCGACGGCCGTTCGCGTCGGCGTGCGACCAAGATGACCTGGACTTCAACGAGGTCTTCTTCAACGACGTCCGCGTGCCCGCGGCGAACCTCATCGGACCTCTGAACGAGGGCTGGCGGGTGGCCAACGGATCGCTCGGGCACGAGCGGAACATGTTGTGGCTCAGCTACGCCGATCGCTTGCAGGAGCTCGTTGAGGATTTCCGTCCCTCCTCCGCCCTCGACCGTGACCGGTACGCCACGTTGGTGATGGACAACCAGGCGCTGCGTTTGCTCGGGTCGGTGGCGCTGGCCCGCGCGGCGCGCGGTGACGAGGATGTTCCTGCCCTGTCCGTGCTCAAACTCTTCGGCTCGGAAGCGTCGCAGGACGCGTCCGAGTACGCGCTGGCCTCGGCCGGTGTCGAAGCCCTGGCGCACCCCAGCATTTCGGGCCGCTACTCGGCGCACAACCTCGACGCGTACGTGAGCGGGTGGTTCGAGCGCTATGTGCGTTCATTCGGCGGGACCATCGCGGGCGGAACGTCCGAAATCCAGCGCAACATCATCGCCCAGCGGGTGCTGGGCCTGCCTCGAAGTTAAGGACTAGCCATGTACATCGATTACGACGTCGCCGATCGCATCGCGACCATCACACTCAACCGGCCCGAGGCGGCCAACGCCCAGAACGCCGAGCTGCTCGACGAACTCGACGCCGCATGGACACGCGCCGCCGAGGACAGCGACGTATCGGTGATCGTGTTGCGCGCCAACGGGAAACACTTCTCCGCCGGCCACGACATGCGGGGCGGCGGCCCGGTGCCCGACAAGATCACGCTCGACTTCATCATCCAGCATGAGGCCAAGCGCTACCTCGAGTACACGTTGCGCTGGCGAAACGTCCCGAAGCCGTCGATCGCCGCGGTCCAGGGGCGATGCATCTCCGGCGGACTGCTGCTGTGCTGGCCGTGTGACCTGATCGTCGCCGCCGACGACGCGCAGTTCTCCGACCCCGTTGTGCTGATGGGCATCGGCGGCGTCGAATACCACGGCCACACCTGGGAATTGGGTCCCCGCAAGGCGAAGGAGATCCTGTTCACGGGTCGGGCGATGACGGCCGACGAGGTGCTGAGCACCGGCATGGTCAACCGGGTCGTGCCGCGCGACCAGCTGGATTCAGAGACTCGCGCTTTGGCCGAGCAGATCGCCAAGATGCCGCCGTTCGCATTGCGTCAGGCCAAGCGCGCCGTGAACCAGACCCTCGACGTGCAGGGTTTCTACGCGGCCATCCAGTCGGTGTTCGACATTCATCAGACCGGCCACGGCAACGCGTTGAGCGTCAGCGGTTGGCCCGTTCTGGTGAACCTCGACGAGATGAAGGCTCACCACAAGTAGCGCGAGCGTGGGCCCACCCTCGGCGAGCGTGCGTGTTTGCGGTCGACACGCCGGGAAAATACCGAACTTTGCGCACCCTCACCAATCCGCGAGTGCGCGTGTTCCCCTCGCCAGCGGTGGGCCCAGTCCTGCGACACGCCGCGAACTCTGCGCAAAATGCGCACGGTCGACACGGCACGAGCGTGCGCAAAATGCCTACAAAAATCGGCGTGTCGGCCGACAAACACGCACGCTCGCGCGAATGCGGGTCAGAGGTTGGCGAGGCGCGGGGCCGAGCCGCGCGCGCGCAGCCCCGCTCCGGCCTTGCGGGTGAGTTCCCTTGAGCTGCCCAGCAATCCGTCGAGCACCAGCGCCCGCTTCACATGGTGGTGCAGGTCGTGCTCGGCGGTGAAGCCGATGCCGCCGAGCACCTGCTGGCAGTGCTTGGCCGCGGTCAGCGCGGCCTTGCCCGCGGCGGCCTTCGCCAGCAGCGCGGTGAGATCCGGGTTTTCGGCGCCGGGCAGGCCCAGCGTCGCCTCGGCGCCTTCGATGGCCACCAGCGTCTCGGCCAGCCGGTGCCGGACCGCCTGGAACGACGCGATCGGTCGGCCGAACTGAACCCGGTCCAGCGCATGCTGACGCGCCAGGGCCAGCATCGCCCTGGCCGTCCCGACCAGCCACCAGCCCACTGCCCGGCGGGCCTCGAACAGCCGCATCGTCTCGCCGTTGGGCACCCGGCGCAGCGGCAGCCCCCCAAGAACCGGGTGCGCCGGGTCCGTAATGTTCGCGCGTTCCCACACCACCCAGCCACTGCCGTACGGCATGGGCGGGGTCCCGCCGGGCAAGCCCCCGATCGTCTCCAGCACCACATCGTTGAGAACCGAAGCGTGCGAACCTGTTTCGCCCAACAGCCGGAACACCAGCGGTATCGCCACATCGGGCATGTCGGACAGCATGTCGGCCCAGCCCAGATCGGCCAGCGCCGCGTCCAGCTCGGCACCCGAGACCGACAGCATCGTCTTGCGCAGTGCGTCTTCGAGCAATTCGAGTGATTCCCGGTCCACGATGATCACTCCTTCCCGAGGTCCAGCAGCCGGCGGGCGATGATGTTGCGCTGCACTTCGGCGGTGCCGCCGTAGATGGTGGCCGCGCGCGAATACAGGAACTCGGTGCGCCAGTCGGTGTCGTCGAGTTCGATGACGCCCGGCAGCAGATCGCGCGCGGTGTCGTAGAGCTGCTGTTCGGCGCCGGCCAGCAACACCTTGTCGATCGACGTGTCCGGACCCAGCTTGTGACCGTCGGCCAGCCGGTGCTGGGTGGCCCGGGAGCGGCAGCGCAGGGTGTGCAGGGCCAGATACGCGGCACCCAGATCCGAGTCCGCGGCCTGGCCAACCCCTTTGACGTCATGGATCAGCGCGTCGAACCGCGAGTACAGGTAGGCGATGCGCTGCCAGAAGCAGGTCGAGCGTTCGTAGGGCAGCAGATCCATCGCCAGCCGCCAGCCGTCGCCGGGCTTGCCGAGCATCCGGTCCGCGTCGACCACCACGTCGTCGAAGTACACCTCGCAGAACTCGTCGACATCGTGCATCGTCCGCAACGGGCGCACGCTGATGCCCGGGGTGTCGAGGTCGACGAAGAAGGCGGTGATCGCCTCGTGGTTGGGGGTGTCCGCGTCGCCGGTGCGGGTCAGCAGGATGCACCGGTGCGAGTACTGGGCGAAACTGGTCCACACCTTCTGGCCGTTGATGATCCACTGATCGCCCTGCTGCACGGCACGTGTGGTCAGCGACGCCAGGTCGCTGCCTGAGCCCGGCTCGGAAAACCCTTGGCACCACTGCTCTTCGCCGCTGAGCAGCTTCGGCACCATTTCGGCGGCCAGTTCAGGCGGGGCGTAGTCGATCATCGTCGGCGCCAGCACCTCGAGCATCGAGTACGGTCCCGGCTCGGCCAGTCGCCGGCCCACCACCTCCTCGCCGACGATGGCCCGCAGTATCGCCGGACCGCCGAGCCCGCCGGCGTGCTCGGGCCAGCCGTAGCGACTCCAGCCGGCGTCGTAGAGCGCCCGCTGCACCCGGGCGAACTGACGAATGTGTCCCGAAAGCGTCTGGTCTGGGGGTGGGGTCAGGTCGTTCTCGTCGAGCCACGAACGCAGGTTCGACCGGAACTCGGCGACGTTCATGCAGGCGGCCTGCCGATGGCGTGCGGCCTGCCGTGATCGTGGTCGCCGCTTCTCCGGATGAACGTCATGGCTCGGGTCTTCAACCGCCAGCCGTCGTCGGTGCGGACGTAGGTGTCGTTGTAGTAGCCGATGCGCATGTCGTGCTGCGAATGCTCGATGAAGCACAACGGCTGGGTACCCGTGGCTGTGTCGCCGTCGAGGTTGACCAGCGCAGTCCCCGTCATGAAGAGGCCCTTGGGCGCGGCGTCGACCAGTACGGGAAAGCGCTCCAGTGCATAGGTTTCACCGAACGCGCTGTAGGTGCCGTCGGGAGTGAACACCGAAACGAGGCCCTCGATGTCGCCCTGGGTGATCGTCACCGCGTACTTCGCGAGGAGTTGCTGGATCTCGACGAGATCGTCAGTTCGCGTCATGTCGGTAGACCTTACCGCCCTTCATTACAAAATTGACCGCTCGTGTAACGGTAACATCGGCCAGTGGATCGCCAGGCACCGCGATGATGTCGGCGAGATAGCCCTCGGCGATGCGGCCGAGATCGGGCTTGTTGATCAGGTCCGCCGCAACAACGGTGGCCGCGCGCAGCACCGCAGCCGGCGGCATACCCCATTCCACGAGCGTGACGAGTTCGTCGGCGTTGCGGCCGTGCGGGATGGCCGGCGCGTCGGTGCCGACGGCGATCTTCACCCCGGCCTCGTACGCGGCCTTGATCGACGTGCGCGCCTTCGGGAACATCTCGGCGGCCTTGTCCTGCAACTCCTTTGGCGCTTTGGAGACGTCCATCGCCTCGGCCAGCCGCCTCGTCGTCACCAGGAACCGGTCGTTGTCGACCAGCATCTTGATGGCCTCGTCGTCCATCAGGAAGCCGTGTTCGATGCAGTCGATGCCGCACTCGACGGCGTGCTTGACCGCTTCCGCACCGTGCGTGTGCGCGGCGACGCGCAGCCCGCGGCGGTGCGCCTCGTCGACGATGGCCCGCAGCTCCTCGTCCGAATAGTGCTGCGCGCCAGCCTCTCCCGTCAGCGACATGACGCCACCGGAACAGCACACCTTGATCAGCTGAGCGCCGTGCTTGATCTGGTAGCGCACGGCCTTGCGGATCTCGTCGACGCCGTTGGCGATGCCCTCCTCGACCGTCAGCTCCAGCACGCCCGGCATGAACGCGGCGAACATCGTCGGGTCCAGGTGCCCGCCGGTCGGGGTGATCGCGTGACCGGCAGGCATCACCCGCGGGCCCTCGATCCAGCCCGCGTCGATCGCCTTGCCCAAAGCGACGTCGAGCAGGTAACCGCCTGTCTTGACGAACAATCCGAGATTGCGCACGGTGGTGAACCCGGCGCGCAGCGTGCGACGGGCATTGCCGACCGCGCGCAGCACCCGGGTGGCCGGATCGTCCTGCACCTGGGACAGGCCGGGATTCTCTCCGCGGCCGCCCATCAGGAGGTTGACCTCCATGTCCATCAGACCGGGAAGCAGGATGGCGTCCCCGAGATCGATCACCTCACCCTCGGCTGTCGCCTCCGATTCCAACGATCCGGTCGTCTTCGACGCGAACGATTCCCGGCCGGACGATCTCGCCGGCATCGACGTCAAGTAGTCCTGCTGCCTTGAGCGTCAGCACGAGTCAGACCACCGGCTCCTTGACGAGTTCGATATACGCGGCGCCGCTGTCGAGGACACGCGGTTGCTTCCAGACCTCGATCGGGAAGCTCACCATGACGATTGACTGCCCGAGGTGCACCAGCGCCTTGGCATCCTCCGGCATCCCCTCCAGCGGGAAGCGCGCGTCGACGTAGACCATGATGTCCTCGAGGCGCGCCATGCCGGCGTCGTAAAGCTCCTGCATCTCGGCCATCGTCGAGTTCAGGCGCTTGGCGTAGCGCTCCTCCTCGGTCGGCAGGCACCAGTCGGTGAACCGCTCCAGGTCGGCGAATTCTTCTGGCAGTTTAGACATTTGCGTGGTCCTTCTCGCTGGCCTTCGCGGCTGACTGAGCTTTGGCGGCCCCGTTCCCGCTGGCCTTGGCTTCCTTGTACCGGTTCACGTAATCCCAGGCCGTCTTGTGCAGGTGGCGCAGCAAGATCTCCTGATCGCAGAGCGGGAAGTCCGTGACGACCCTGGTGCCGATCTGCGTCTGGGTGGCCTCCAGCGTGTTGGCGTCCTGGAACGCGTACTCCTTGAACGTCACCGCGGCCAGTTCCTGCGAGAGGCGCTGACGGGTGTTCTTCGGCGGCACGAAGTACAGATCGGCCTCGAAGATGTGCTTGTCCACCGCGGTCGGCCAGTAGTGGTAGGTCAGGTACCAGCCCGGTGCCCAGAACAGCAGCGTGAAGTTGGGGAAGAACTCGAAAGAGTCGGTGCCCCAGGTGGGTTGGCGCGACGGATTGATGGCCGGCGGCAGTTCCTCGGGCAGGATGCCCTTGATGTCGGGGCGGTCCCAGGGCCCGAACAGGCCGCTGTGCAGGATCCGCTCGATGGGCTTGACCATGTTCAGGTCCTTCGGCGGCGACATCCCGCCCCAGGACGACACCATGGAGTGGTCGCCCTTGATGTCGTAGGCGAGCGCCTCGAAGCCGAACTTGGCCAGCTTCTCGGCCTCCTCCTTCTCCGCCTGCTTCATGTGCAGGATCGGCGCGTGGTAGAACTCGGTGAACGCGTCGATGAACAACTTCCAGTTCGCGTTGATCTCCGAGCGATAGCTGTAGTGCTCGGTCATCTCGTGGAACGGGTAGCCCTCCAGGCCCTTCGCGAAATCGCCGAGGTATTCGGTCAGCGGCATGGCGTCGTTGTCGAAGTTGATGAAGATGAAGCCTTCCCAGACCTCGCAACGCACGGGGACAAGGCCGTAGTTCGCCTTGTCGAGATCGAAGAACTCGCCCTCCTGCTGGACGAACGTCAGGTCGCCCTTGAGGCTGTAGCGCCAGGCGTGGTACTTGCAGGTGAACTGGCGGCAGTTGCCTGAGACCTCTTCGCCCGGATAGTCGTTCCACACCAGCTTGTTTCCGCGGTGGCGGCACAAGTTGTAGAACGCCCGCACCTCGCCCTCGGTGTCCTTGACGATGATCACCGACGTGCCTGCGCCGGCCGACGGCATCTCTTTCGTGAAGTAGCTGCCCTTGCGGGGGAGGCGCTCGACGCGGCCGACGTTGAGCCACGTCTTCTTGAAGATCGCCTGCTGCTCGAGTTTGAAGTGCTCGGGATCGATGGAGTCCTCGTAGTTGACCGGCGCGGTGCCGAGTTCGGGCCAGTTCTCTGTCCAGCTGCCGGCAGCCGGTTTCGGGAAATGTGCCATTTCTACCTCTCGTGGTCGGGTACTACGCCAAAGGTGTTGATTGCCATGGCCAGTGCGCCATAGCAGCCGATCGTGAAGACGAGATCCATGCGTTGGCGCTCGTCAAGGTGCTCGGACAGCACTGCCCAAGTCGCGTCGGAGACGACCGACTTGTCCTGAAGTTCGTCGACCGCGTTCAGCACCGCTCGGTCCAGCTCATCTGCGGCCTCGCCGCGCTGGACGCCGTCGATGTCCTCGTCGGTCAATCCGACCTCTCGGCCCATATCGACGTGGTGGCGCCACTCGTACTCACAGGTCTGCCGATGCGCCACCCGCAGCACCGCGAGCTCGCGCAGCCGCGGCGGCAGCGTCGAGCTGAACAGCAGATGGTTGTTGAAACGCAGGAATGCGCGGGTCAGCTTGGGATGACGGACGAGCGTCGCCAGCAGGTTCCCCGCATCCGTCGGGGTTCCGCCGCTCCGCAGGCATCAGGACGGACAGCGCGTGGTCGACGTCGTCGTCCCACTCGTCCGCCGGCAGCGGTGGCACCCGCACAGGCCGCCTCCTCTCGTTCACGAGAATCAGGTTCTCATATTTCGCCAATAGGTTTCCACCTTTTGCGCGGATGGTCAATGCCGAGCGCCAGATCCGCCGGTCACGGGCCTGCCCGCCGAGGTGCAACGGTGCTGCCAGATGGCCCTAGGGTGGCTATCGGACATTGATTCTCGTACGGTGAGAAGATAGTTTCCTCACATTGAGAACCTAACTGGTTCGTGGGGCCGGGGACCTTCGACGAAAGGAACAGGCATGAACAAGGACGACATGATCCTGATCAGCGTTGACGACCACATCGTTGAGCCGCCGGACATGTTCAAGAACCACTTGCCCAAGAAGTACATCGATGATGCGCCGCAGTTGGTGCACAACCCGGATGGCTCGGACACGTGGCAGTTCCGCGACACGGTGATCCCCAACGTCGCGTTGAACGCGGTGGCGGGCCGGCCCAAGGAGGAGTACGGCCTCGAACCGCAGGGTCTCGACGAGATCCGGCCGGGCTGCTGGCAGGTCGACGAGCGGGTCAAGGACATGAACGCCGGCGGCATCCTGGGCTCGATGTGTTTCCCGTCGTTCCCCGGGTTCGCGGGCCGGTTGTTCGCCACCGAGGACCCCGAGTTCAGCCTGGCGTTGGTGCAGGCCTACAACGACTGGCATGTCGAGGAGTGGTGCGGGGCCTACCCGGCACGGTTCATCCCGATGACGCTGCCGGTGATCTGGGATGCCGAGGCGTGCGCGAAGGAGGTGCGCCGCAACGCCAAACGCGGGGTGCATTCATTGACGTTCACCGAGAACCCCGCCGCGATGGGCTACCCCTCCTTCCACGACGACTACTGGACGCCGCTGTGGGAGGCGCTGGTCGACACCGACACCGTGCTCAACGTGCACATCGGGTCGTCTGGCCGGTTGGCGATCACCGCCGCGGATGCGCCGATGGACGTGATGATCACGCTGCAGCCGATGAACATCGTGCAGGCCGCCGCGGATCTGTTGTGGTCCAAGCCGGTCAAGAAGTATCCCGACCTCAAGATCGCGCTGTCCGAGGGCGGGACGGGCTGGATTCCGTACTTCCTGGAGCGCGCGGATCGCACCTATGAGATGCATTCGACGTGGACGGGCCAGGACTTCAAGGGCAAGCAGCCGTCGGAGGTGTTCCGCGAGCACTTCCTGACGTGCTTCATCTCCGATCCGGTCGGGGTCAAGCTGCGCAACATGATCGGCATCGACAACATCTGCTGGGAAGCCGACTACCCGCACAGCGATTCGATGTGGCCCGGCGCGCCCGAGCAGCTCCACGAGGTGCTCACGGAAAACAACGTGCCCGACGACGAGGTCAACAAGATGACCTTTGAGAACGCGATGCGCTGGTATCACTTCGACCCGTTCAGCCACATCCCGAAGGAACAGGCCACCGTCGGCGCGCTGCGCAAGGCGGCCGAGGGCCACGACGTCTCGATCCAGGCGCTCAGCAAGCACGAGCACGGCGGCGCCAACTTCGCCGACTTCGCCGCGAACGCCAAGGAGCTGACCGGCAACAAGGACTGAGGTGTTTGCCGGCTGACGGCCGGGAATAGAGTCGAGAGTGCGCCGGTGCGGAAAAGACCGTTCACGTGCCGGCGCACTGGTTTGTGTGGGATTGACCAGAGGAGAGCTAGTGCCCGGCGGGATGAGTTTCGAGCTGACCGAGGATCAGGAGCTGATCCGCAAGTCCGTCGCCGAGCTGGCAGGCAAGTTCGACGACCACTACTGGATGGAGAAGGACCTAGCGCACGAATTCCCCCGGGAGTTCTACGACGCCCTCGCCAAGGGCGGTTGGCTCGGCATGACCATCCCTGAGGAGTATGGCGGCCACGGGCTCGGCATCACGGAGGCCACGCTGCTGCTCGAGGAGATCGCGCGCTCCGGGGCGGCGATGAACGGCGCCAGCGCCATCCACCTGTCGATCTTCGGGATGCAACCGGTGGTCAAGCACGGCTCCGACGAGCTCAAGGCCGCGACCCTGCCCCGAATCGTCAACGGCGACTTGCACGTCTGCTTCGGAGTCACCGAACCCGGTGCGGGACTGGACACTTCACGCATCACCACATTCGCCAAACGTGAAGGCGACACGTACCGCATCAACGGCCGCAAGGTCTGGATCTCCAAGGCGCTGGAGTCGGAGAAGATTCTGCTGCTGACCCGCACCACGCCCTACGACGAGGTCACCAAGAAGACCGACGGCATGACGCTGTTCCTGACCGACCTGAACCGCGACCACGTCGACATCCGGCCGATCAAGAAGATGGGCCGCAACGCCGTCAGCTCAAACGAGGTGTTCATCGACGACCTGATCGTGCCCGTCGAGGACCGCGTCGGCGAAGAGGGCAAGGGCTTCAAGTACATCCTCGACGGGCTCAACCCCGAGCGGATGCTGATCGCCGCAGAGGCGCTGGGCATCGGGCGGGTCGCCCTGGAGAAGGCCGTGAAGTACGGCAACGAGCGCGTGGTGTTCAATCGGCCGATCGGCATGAACCAGGGCCTGCAGTTCCCGCTCGCCGATTCGCTGGCCAGACTGGATGCGGCCGAGCTGGTGCTGCGCAAGGCGACCTGGCTCTACGACAACGGCAAACCCTGTGGGCGGGAAGCGAATACCGCGAAGTACCTGTGCGCCGACGCCGGTTTCGGTGCTGCCGACCGCGCCCTGCAGTTGCACGGGGGCATGGGCTACTCCGAGGAGTACCACGTGTCGCGGTACTTCCGTGAGTCGCGGCTGATGAAGATCGCACCGGTCAGCCAGGAGATGATCCTGAACTTCCTGGGCGAGCATGTGCTCGGAATGCCGAGGAGCTACTGATGAGCTCGTATTTCGATCTGTCCGGGCGCTCGGCGCTGGTGACCGGGGCGGCGGGCGGAATCGGCTCGGCTGTAGCTCAGGCGCTGGCCGACGCGGGCGCCGCCGTTCTCGTCACCGACCTCGACAAGGACGCCGCCGCCGCTGTGGCCGAACGCATTTCGGCCAGCGGCGGACGGGCCGAGGCCGCCGCGCTCGATGTGTCGGACCGGGAATCCGCCGACGCCGCGGCTGACCAAGCGGCGGGGCTGTCCGACGGCGCGCTGCACATCGTCATCAACAACGCGGGTGTCACGAAGCCGGCGATGTTCGACAAGCTCTCGCAGGAGTCGTTCCGGCTGCTGTTCGACATCCACGTGATGGGCGCGTTCAACGTCACTCAGGCGGCGCTGCCGTACATTCCGACCGACGGCACGGGGCGCATCGTCAACGTGACCTCGGCGGCCGGGCTGACCGGTACGCTCGGCCAGGTCAACTACTCGGCAGCCAAGGCCGGCATCATCGGCTTCACCAAATCGCTGGCGCGTGAACTGGCCACCAAGAGCATCACAGTCAACGCGCTGGCCCCGCTGGCTGCGACGCCGATGACCGAAACCATCCGCACCAACGAGAAATTCGCGGCCAACATGATGAACCGCATCCCCATGAAGCGCTGGGCGGACCCGTCGGAGATCGCCGGCGCATTCGTGTTCATGGCGTCGAACGCCGCTTCCTACATCACAGGACAGGTGCTGCCGGTCGACGGCGGCATGGTGATGTGATGTCGCAGACGCCATTGGCGGGCATCACGGTCGTCACGCTCGAGCAGGCGGTGTCGGCCCCGATGTGTACTCGTGTGCTGTCCGATTTCGGCGCCCGGGTCATCAAGGTCGAGCACCCGAACGGCGGCGACTTCGCCCGCCACTACGACGACGTCGTCAATGGCCTCGGGGCGCACTTCGTCTGGTGTAACCGCAACAAAGAGTCGGTGACGGTGGATCTGAAAACCACTGAGGGACTCGACATCCTGCACCGCCTGCTCGACCGCGCCGACGTGCTGGTGTCCAATCTGGCGCCGGGGTCGACCGGCCGACTCGGTATCACCCCCGCCGAGATGGAACAACGCCATCCGAATGTGATCGCCGTCGAGATCGACGGTTACGGGCCCGGTGGGCCGCTGTCGCACAAGCGTGCCTACGACCTTCTGATCCAAGCCGAGTCGGGGACATGCGCGGTCACAGGGCACCCCGGCGCACCCGCCAAACCGGGGCCGCCGGTCGCCGACTTCTCGACCGGCCTGTACTCGGCGCTGTCGATCATGGCGCTGCTGTATTCGCGTGACACCGGCCGAAGCGAGGGCGGAAACGAGCGTCGCCGTCAGCCTGTTCGACACCATGATGGACGTGATGGGCTACCAGCTCACCTACACCCAACATTCGGGCATCGACCAGCAGCCGCTCGGCATGAGTTCGCCTGCGGTTGCGCCGTACGGGTCGTACCGCACGGCCGACGACCAGACCGTGGTGCTGGGCACGACAAACGACCGCGAATGGCAGCGCCTGGCCCGAGAGATCCTGCAGCGCAACGCCTTGGCTGACGACGAGCGGTTCCGGACGAATGCGGATCGGGTGGCCAACCGGGCGGTGCTCGACGAGGCGATCAGCGCCTGGTGCGCGCAGCGTGATCTCGTGGAGATACAGAAGATCGCCGACGCGGCAGGAATCGGCAATTCCCGCTACAACGTGCCGAGCGAGGTGGTGACGCATCCACATCTGGCCGCGCGTAACCGCTGGCGCGAGGTCGATACCTCCGAGGGGCCGATCCAGGCGCTGCTGCCCCCTCCGGTGATCGCCGGATACGATCCGCCGATGGGCGCGGTTCCCGCTCTGGGCCAGCACACCGACTCCGTCCTCGCCGAGCTCGGCCTCGGCGAAGACGACGTGGCTCTGCTGCGCGACCGCGGCGTGATAGGACCGGCCTACCCCTGATGTCTACAGAATCGGCTGAGCAGACGCAAAATCGCATAGTTCCGAGGCGATTCGTGCGAGTTTGCGTCTGCTCGCGGGACAAGATGGAGTGACAAGATGCGTGAAACGGTAATCGTCGACGCGGTGCGCACCCCCGTCGGCAAGCGCAACGGCGGCCTGTCCGACGTGCACGCGGCCGACCTGTCCGCGATCGTGCTCAACGCGCTGATGGAGCGCGCGGGCGTCGACCCCGGCATCGTCGACGACGTGGTGTGGGGGTGCGTCTCACAGGTCGGCGACCAGTCGAGCAACATTGGGCGGTACTCGGTGCTGGCCGCGGGCTGGCCCGAGCACATCCCAGGCACGACGATCAACCGCGCGTGCGGGTCGAGTCAGCAGGCGCTCGACTTCGCGGTGCAGGGAGTCATGTCGGGACAGCAGGACGTCGTCGTGGCCGGCGGCGTCGAGGTGATGAGCAGGGTGCCGTTGGGTGCGGCCAGGGCCACTGGCCAGCCGTACGGGCCGAAAGTCCTTGCCCGCTATGGCGATTTCTCGTTCAATCAGGGTATCTCCGCCGAGATGATCGCCCAGAAATGGGGCTTCTCGCGGGCCCGGCTCGACGAATACTCGGCGCGTTCGCACGAACTGGCGGCGGCCGCGCAGGACGCCGGCGCTTTCGAGTCGCAGATCATGCCGGTATTCACCGACGGCGAGCCGGTGGTGGCCGACGAGGGCATCAGGCGGGGCACCACCGCCGAGAAGCTCGCTGGGCTGAAGCCGGCATTCAAGGAGGACGGCGTCATCCACGCCGGCAACTCGTCGCAGATCTCCGACGGTGCCGCGGCGATGCTGGTGATGACCGCCGAGCGCGCCATCGCGTTGGGCCTGACGCCGATCGCGCGGTATCGCGCCGGCGCGGTCACCGGCGCGGACCCGGTGCTGATGCTCACCGGCCCGATTCCGGCCACCGAGAAGGTATTACACAAGGCCGGTGTCCGGCTGGACGAGGTCGGCGTGTTCGAGGTGAACGAGGCGTTCGCGCCGGTGCCGCTGGCTTGGTTGGCCGAAACGGGCGCGGACGAGGCGAAGCTCAATCCGCTCGGCGGGGCGATCGCGCTCGGCCATCCGCTTGGCGCGTCGGGTGCGGTGCTGATGACACGGATGGTCAATCACATGCGCGACAACGGGATTCGCTTCGGCCTGCAAACAATGTGTGAGGGCGGCGGCACGGCCAACGCCACCTTGGTCGAACTCATCTCGTAAAAGGAGAACCATGCGCCGCGATCTGTTCACCGAAGACCACGAGGCATTCCGCGAACTCGCCCGCAACTTCGTCGAGAAGGAAGTGGTACCGCACTATCCCGAGTGGGAAAAGGGCGGCCGCATGCCCCGCGACGTGTTCAAGCAGATGGGCGAGCTCGGCATGCTCGGCATGGCCATCCCCGAGGAGTACGGCGGTGGCGGCATGCCCGATTACCGCTACTACGTCGTTCTGCAGGAGGAGGCGGCCCGAGCACTGGTCACCCTGTCGACGGTGCGCACGCAGCTCGAGGTGATCCTGCCGTACTTCCTGCATTACGCGAACGCGGAACAGCGCCAACGGTGGTTTCCCGGCCTGGCGGCGGGCACGCTGCTGACGGCCGTCGCGATGACCGAGCCAGGCACCGGGTCCGATCTAGCGGGCATGCGCGCCACCGCGGTGCGCGATGGTGACGACTGGATCCTCAACGGCGCCAAGACCTTTATCACCGGTGGCATGCAGGCCGACCTCGTCATCGTCGTCGCCCGAACGTCCACCGACCCCGACAACCGGCGCAAGGGCCTCACGCTGTTCGTCGTCGAGGATGGTATGCCCGGGTTCACCCGCGGCCGCGAGCTGGAGAAGATGGGCTGCAAGGTCCAGGACACCGCCGAGTTGTCGTTCGTCGACGTCCGCGTCCCGGCCGCCAATGTGCTGGGGGAGGTGGGGGAGGCATTCGGATACCTCGGACACAACCTTCCGCAGGAACGGCTGACCGTCGCCGTCGGATCGGTGTCGCAGGCGCGTTCGGCGATCGCCGCGGCCATCGACTACACCAAGGACCGCAAGGCATTTGGCACGCCCGTGGCGTCGTTCCAGAACACCAAGTTCGAGCTGGCGGCATGCTCGACGGAGGTGGAGGCCGCGCAGGCGATGCTGGACCGGGCGGTCTCGCTGCACGTCGAAGGCGAACTGTCGGCGCCCGATGCCGCACGGGTCAAGCTGTTCTGCACCGAGATGCAGGCCCGCGTGGTCGACCGATGCCTGCAGCTGTTCGGCGGATACGGCTACATGATGGAGTACCCGATCGCCCGGCTGTACACGGATGCGCGGGTGGCCCGGATCTACGCCGGTACCAGCGAGGTGATGAAGGTGATCATCGCCAAGTCGCTGGGCTTGTGACGGTTCTCAGGAGCCGTGCCTGATTCTTGGCGAGGAATTGCTCGATACTCGTCGGGGCACGAAGGATCAGTTTGTCGGTGTCGCCCAGCGGGGTCTCCATGAGACCACCGCGAATGCTGGCGCCGAACCCGGTCAGCAGGCCGGCAAGCTCGGCGGGCAGTCCGGCTGCCAGAAGCCCTTTTTCGTAGTCGTCGTCGGTCACGGTGACCGCCTCGACCGGCCGGCCGTGGTGCGTGGCCAACACCGCGGCGACGGCGGCGTCGTCGAGCAGGCGCTCTCCGGCGATGTCGTAGATGGTGTTGTCGTGACCGTCGCCGAGCAGGACCGCGGCCGCGGCGGCGGCGCAGTCGTCTCGTGACACTGGTGCATGGCGGCCGGATCCGTTGTTGGTGACCAGTTTTCCGGTGGCAGCAGCCTGCGCCCACCCGCCGGAAATGGCTTCGAGGTAAAGCGCGTTGCGCAGCAGCGTCCATGAGGGGCCGGCGCGTCGCAACGCCTCTTCAGTCGCGGCGTGATCGTCGGACAGCGGACGTAGTTTGGCGGGGAAATTCTTGTCGGCGTTGGCCGTTGAGGTATAGGCGATGCGATCGACGCCGGCGGCCGCCGCCGCGCTGATTGCCGCTTCCTGTTGAGCTCGGCGATGCCCGATCGCATCGGTTGAGATCAGTAGCAACACATCGACCCCGCGGAACGACTCGACCAGGGAGTCGGGTTGGTTGAAGTCGGCTTGCCGCACCGTTGCACCCGCCGCGGTGAATTCGGCGAGCGAGGCCGGTGTGCGGCTGAACAGCACGACCTGCGACGGCGGATGCGCCTGCAGAACGTGCTGTGCGGTACGTCGGCCCAATCCGCCTGAGGCGCCGGTTATCCCGATGACTGTCATTGTAGTTCCGCTCCATCGCGTGATCGGTTACTGTTTGATACTGACCCCATCGTGAGGAACCGGGAGAGAACATGCAAGAAGGCACTTTGGCGTCCGTCAGGCACACCGCGGTAACCGTGCAGGTACCGCCCTTGAGCGAGTGGCTTGCCGTGATGCCGCCCACAGTCCTCGGGGCGTGCCCGGTGCGCGATGTGCTGGACCGGATCGGCGACAAATGGTCAGTGTTGGTCCTCACGCTGCTCGGTGAAAGATCGATGCGATTCATGGAACTTAAGCGGTCGATCGGCCTTGTCTCACAACGGATGCTGACCCGGACGCTGCGCGGGCTGGAACGCGACGGATTGATCAGTCGCACCGTCGCGCCGGTCGTACCGCCGCGCGTCGACTACGAACTGACCGACCTCGGGCGCGGTCTCCATGGCGCTCGTTGGTCAACTGACGCAGTGGGCGTTCGTGCATAGCGGCGACGTGGCCGTGGCCCGGGAGGAATACGACCGCCTCGCCACCGATTCGTCTGAGTGACGTGGCGATGATCGACTTCATACGAGTACGCGGGATGCGCCAGTGGCGCACCCCGCGTACAGCTATTGAGTTGTCGACGGCCTGGTCGGCCTTCCCGGCTCCCGCTAGGCGCCGGTCTTCGCGGCCTCTACCTTCGCCGGATCCGGGATGGTCTGCGTGTCACCGTCGAGGGTCGAGGTGATGAACCCGGTCACCGATTGGGTGGGCAGCAAGGTGACCACAGCGTTGGCGTCCAAGCTGCCCCTGTTGGCTCCGGTGGCGTCGGTGACATCGATGTCGGCGAGGTACGTCACGCTGAGTTGGGACGGTCCGTACATCGCCGATTCGGTGCCGTTGAGGATCAATCCGTCCTCATTGACGTAATTGGAGTACTGCACCGTGCGGGTCGTTTGGAATGTCGTCGGGTTGATGACCTCGCTGACCACCGCGGTGCCACCGCCCACGCCGTTGTAGGTTCCGGTCGGCGGCAGCGGTGTCGTCTTGGCGACGTAGGTTGTCAGGTCCGGGAACGCTCGACGGGTTGAACACTGTCGTCGTATCCCCGACCGGCCCGACGCTGGTCGTGTACTTCAGGTTGGCGATGACGATTCGTGATTCCGTCGGCGCTATTCCGTGCTCGTCGCCGTTACCGGACTCCCAGAACGTGACCGCGGTGCCGTCGGCATTCCAGCTGGGCATGCTTCGGGAAATCCATCCGTCACCTTCGTCCACCCCGGGAGTGGTGGGGTCGTCCTGAACGAAGAGCGGAATTCCGTTCTCGCCGTTGAGGTCGTCCTCGACGGCGACCGCCCAGTTCTGGTTCGAGACGTTGCGCACTTGCCCGTCCGCATACTGGTCGTAGATCGGCGCGGGAGGTAGACCGGCAGGAAGTTCTGCCGCACGATCCTGGTTATCGGGGTGAGCGCCTCGAGTCCGCGCGTGCTTCCGACCGTGATCCAAGCCATGTTGGGCGACATGTCGATGTCCTCGTCGTAATCGAGGTTGCCGGTCACCCGGGTACCGCGGAAGGGGCTGCCGGGGAACAGGATGTCCCCGGTTTGGCCCGACAGGTCGACCATGATGTCGTCGATATTGCCGGCATCGATTGCCCCGCCTTGGATGATCACGCCCTTGCCGTCGGGGGTCCATTGCTTGGACTCACCGGTGGGCCAGACCACCCGCGCGTTGGTGACCTCGTAGTGATCACCGTTCGCCGTCAACGCGCCCACGATCGGAAGGGCCTGGAAGTTACCGGTTTGCCCGAAGACGATGCGGGTGAACAGCACGTGTGTGCCATCCGGTGACGGCCTCATTTCCCGCTCACGGTTCAGAATCCCGCCGGGGGGCAGGCCGGGCAGGGTGGCCCCGCCGCCATCGGGTGTGATGACGTTTACGATCCGCGCCGGTGAGCCTATGCCGTTGTAGCCGGCCGGCTCAAAGATCGCATAGCGAGGATCCGGATTATTGAGGAGCACCACGACTCGCCCGGTCCCGTCGTAGAACGGAACGGGTTTCAGAATGTTGATCGGCGATGCGGGGTCCGTCCCCGCAACTGTTGGGGCGGCAAGGCCACAGGTGAGGCACTTGGCGTCCGTCCCGTCGACGTTGATCTGATAGATCTCGCCGCGACCGCCGGCGGCCGGTGTGCCGGAGAAGTAGATGGATTTTCCGTCTTCCGAGTAGCGCGGATTGACCGGGCTTCGTGACGCCCGTCGGGCATGTTCAGGATCACGCGCTCGACGGTGGGATTGAGCACATTGACTCCGATGGTCTCCTGGTCGCTGTGCGGGCTGAACAGGCTCAGCAGGTTGAATTTGCCGTCGGTGACGGAAATGGTGAACGAATCCAGTTGCGCCGCAGTCGTAGTCGATCTCGTTGGGCGTGTAGGTGAAGTTTCCGGTCGCCTGGTCGATCGTCAGGGTGCCGTGCCGCGGTGCCTCTGTGACCGTATAGGTCAAGGCGTCGCGCTCGGGGTCGGTGGCGCCGATGTTGCCGGTGACGGTCTGCCCGGTCTGCACCGAAGTGATCGGGTTGTAGGTGATGGTCGGCGACTGGTTGAACAGTTGGCGTCGAACCCAGCCGAGCACCGCCCATATCACCGGCGTAGCGGGTTCGGGCGTCGAGGGCGCCGGTGCGAGGAACGGATTGAGCAGATTGGTGACGATGCCGTTGAGGAATCCCACGATGCCGACAGCCGGAGTGGCGACTGGGGCCGGCGGGGTGGCAGGTGCGGTAACCGCGGCTGCGGCGACTGTTTGGGTGGTCAGCGCGCTGCTCGTGGTGTTGACCCTGAACGCTTGTGCGGCAGGCACTTCACTCGATTCGGTGACCTTGGCGGACGGTTGCGCGACGGTGGCGTCGGCGTCGGCATCTGTGTCGATAACGGCGGCTGCGGTCGCCGACGGTGTCGACGCGGTGGACGGTGTCGTGGTGTTGACGGTGGCGGCGTGTGACGAATTCGATTCGGGCTCGGCGGAATTCGACGTCGTCTGCTCGGTCTCCGGTGCCGGGGTCGCCGGCGGCGTGCTCGCCTGCGGGGGCTCGGCCGTCTCGCCCGAAGTGGCCGGTTCGGTCGAATCCGGTGGAGTCTCAGGAGCCGTCGGTGCTGCTGATTCTGGTGTGCTGGTGTGTGCTCCGCCGCTGCTGCCGACCGTGACACCGGGTGCAACCTGATCGGTCGAAGACGTCGTGCCTGACGTCGTCGTGCCTGACGTCGTCGCGGTGTCGGTCGCGGTCGTTCCGGTGCCGGTCGTCGCAGTGGACGAGGCGTCAGTTCCCGTGGTCGACGTGGTTGCGGATCCAGCGGACGACTCACCGGACGACGTCGAGGTCGAACTACTCGACGTGGACGATTCCGAGGACGTCCCGGTGGTGTCGGCCGCGGCCAACCCATGGCCGGTCGCCACCGCGGTGACCAGCCACGCCGCCACCGCCATGCCGCCGTATCCGCCGAGCTTTGCGGCGCCCTGAGCCGCTCTTCGGGACGGCCTGGGTGTCGTCGACGCGCTTGACGAGGGTGAAGCAAACAGGGGGTTGACGGGCAGATGGATATCGGTCATGGGTTCGACTCCGATGGCGTTCCAATGGTGGGGCTTACCTTTGATCGATCGATCAAACAGTAAGGTGGCGCATGTCTACCACGATCCGAAATTTCCGGTCAACCCCTGGCTTCGGCAATCTTGAACAGCGCCACCGCGAACGATGAAGGGCGACGAGATGTGCCGCTTCGTCGAGCGGCAGATCGATGCTCTCACTGCGATATCCACCGTTCTGCGCAGCTAATCCCGCTTAGCCGGCCCTACGGTCAGCGGGCCCGCTGTTTACCGCGATGCGCGGCAAATGGCTGTCGTTCGACAGTGCGCGCACCGAGTTGGCCACGGAGCTTGATCGCTCGATCAATAGGAGGCAGGTCCCTGAACCCCTTTCAACCGTTGGCGGCCGATAGAAGGGAGGCTGCCAGGGCGGGCAAGTCGGGGCCGGCGATCGCTGTCTGACCTGCGGTGAGACACCCAGCAAGAAATTGCTTCGCTGAGACCCTTGTCACACGGCGCAAACCTACCTACTGTGTGTTCACTAGGTTGGTTGACTGAAGGAGTTCTGTGTCAGCGGTGGAGTCCCCGAGGCCTTATGCGTCGCTGCTCGCTAAGGGCGAGGACCGCAGGCAGCGGATTCTCGGCGTGGCCGAGCGGCTGCTGGCCCGCAACGGATGGCGCAACACCTCGCTGGCTCAGATCGCCAAGGAAGCCGGGGTGACGCCGGCGGGCCTGCTGCACCACTTCGAGTCCAAGGAGCAGTTGCTCAACGCGGTGCTCGATGCCCGCGACGCCGACGACGACGCCCACGCGGATTACCGCACCGGTGACCTCATCACCGAGCTGAGCCGGGTGCCCGAACGGTTCGAACGTGCGCCGGAGCTCATCGGCACGTTCACGGTGCTTCTCGTCGAGAACATCGCGCCGGACGCACCGTTACACGATCGCATGCACAAGCGGTATCGCGACGCGATCGACATCATCTCCAGCATCATCGAGCGGGGCCAGCGAGACGGGCTGTACCGCAACGACGTCGACGCGGCCATCAAGGCCGTGGAGATACTCGCCTTTATCAACGGAATGGAGACCTTATGGTTACTCGATCGCTCAATCCCGCTGACCGAGGTGTTCAAGGGGTACGCCGAGTCGCTGGGCCGCGAACTGTCACCCTCGAGCTCGACATGAGGTACCGGCTCGACGTGGTCGCCCCCACTGTGCTCGACGCGGTGAGGTTCGCCGGCGGCTGGGTGTATGACCGGGTGACGGCCGGATGGGACGTCACCGTTCTGGTCGCCAACCCGGACGACGTCCGGCCCCTGCATATCCTCGGTGCCGAGACTCTGGATCTGGACTCGGTTCTGGCGTCGTGGGAGGACCGGCCCCATCCACAGACGGTTGCCGTCGCCGCGGATCTCTTCGATCGCGATGCACGGGTACTTCAGCACGTGCGCAACGCGCTCGACCAGGGCGCCACCGAAGTGACGCTGTGGGGCGAGCGACTGCCCGCGGAGTTGGACAGCAGCGTCGATTCTGTGCAGCACCACTTGAGCGCGGCGGCACGAGCTTTCAAGGCCAAGGCCCTTGCGGCGGCGAACGATCCGGCGGCCACGGCTGCCGGACATATCGAGACCTTCCGCTGCGGGATGATGGCCTCGGTCGCCGCAGACCTAGTCCCGGCGAGCTGAGAACTCTGCGCGAGCTGGGCCACGCGAAGCTGGGGAACGCAGAATCGCATGAAATCGAGTCGCAGAGTGCGATTCTATGTCTGCGCGCGCCGCCAGCGACACTTCTTTTCCGCAGCCGTCAGCATCTGTTGACGATGTGGAGAAGTATGGGTCCGGCGGGGGCGCGAGCGTGCGCAAAGTGTTGCCGTTTCACGGCGTGTCGGCCGGCAAACACGCACGCTCGCGAAGCTAGGCGAAGTCGATGAGCACCTTGCCGATGGCGCGCCCGTCGGCGACATGTCTTAGCGCTTGCGCGGTTTCGGACAGACGATAGACCGCGCCGACGTGTGGTGCCACCCTCCCGCTGGCGAGGTGATCGCGCAATTCGTCCTCGTTGCGGGCGAATTCGTCCGGCGGGACGTCTTGGAACTGGAAGCCCAACACGTGCACGCCCTTCACCAGCACCAGGTTCAGCGGGATGCGGGGGATCACCCCGGAGGCATATCCGACGGTGACGAACCGCCCGCCGCGCCCCAGTGACCGCAGCGCAGGTTCGGACAACTCGCCGCCGACCGGGTCGATGACCGCCTGCGCCCCGTCGGGCAGGGCCTCGCGCAGCGCTTCGCGCAGATCCGCCGAGCGGTGATTGATGACGTGCTTCGCACCGTAACTGGCTGCCACGTCGAGCTTTTCGGCCGACGACGCGACGGCGGTCACCGACGCACCCAGTTGTACGCCAAGCTGGACCGCCGCCAGACCCACACCGCCGCCGGCGCCAAGCACCACCAACTCGTCTCCCGCTTGAATCCGGGCGATCGAGCGCAGCGTGTGATACGCCGTGCGATAGGCCACGCCGAAGGCCGCAGCGGTCCGGTCGTCGACGCCGTCGGGAATGCGGGCAAGGCCCGCCGCGGGCACCGCGACTTCCTCGGCGAACGCGCCGTACAGCCCGGTGCCCGTCACTCGGTCGCCGACAGCGAAACCGTCTGTGCCTTCGCCGGTTTCGACGATCTCACCCGCGAACTCGCTACCGGGCACGAACGGCGTCGGCACGCTGATCTGGTACTCGTTGGCGACAAGCAGGACGTCCGGGAAGTTCACCGCCGCTGCACCGACCCGGACGCGCACCTGTCCCGTCTCGACCGTCGGCGACGGACGTTCCTCGACACGGACCACTTCGGGCGGCCCGTAGGACGGGCAGACCGCGGCTCTCACTTGTAGTCGGTTGATTCGGCGAGCTCGGCCGCCGATTCCATCAGGTCGGTCACCACGGGGCCGAACGCGAGCAGCTTCTCGTCATCGCCTGCGCGCTGGAAGCCCTGCTCCAGCACGATCGCCAACTTCCACTTCGCGAGCACCAGGTAGTAGTCCAAGTCGTCGACCTGCCGGCCGGATACCTTGGCGTAGTGGTCGATCACGTCTGCGCGAGAGGGCATTCCGCGCATGTCCACGTAGCCCGACTCGCTCGCCTCCGGCGCAGTCGTGTCGTCTGGCCAACCCTGCACCATCCAGGCGAGGTCGAGTTTCGGGTCGCCGACGGTACCCATCTCCCAGTCGACGATGGCCGCCAATTGTGCCGGCGCGCCGTCGCGATACATGACGTTGGCGAACTGATAGTCGCCATGCATGAGGCCGGGAATGTAGTCGAGCGGTTTGTGTGCCCGCAGCCAGTCGGTGGCCACCTCGAGCCCGGGCAACTCGCGCTTCTTGATCCGTTCGAGGAAGCCGATCCACCTATCGACTTGGCGTTCATGGAACCCGTCCGGGCGGCCGAGATCCTGCAGTCCCTTTGCCTGCCAGTCGACTTTGGACAGCAGAGCAATTCCTTCCGCCAGCTGATACGCGAGGCCGGCGCGCGCGTCGAGGTCGCTGTCGAACGGCTCCGGCCATCGCCGTTGGTCCAGATCCATCGGGGACCAGCCGTCGACGAACCCCATCAAGTAGAACGGGCGGCCCAGCACCGCGGGATCCGGGCACACGCCGACGGCGGCGGTGTGGGGGACCTCGGTGCCGTCGAGCGCCTCGATGATCCGCCACTCCCGCAGGATGCCCTTGTCCCGGTCGGGCGGTGCACTGGGCGGTGGCATGCGGATGACGCAACGCTCCTCGCCGCGGCGCAGCTCGTAGATGACATTCTGCGTCCCGCCGGAAAGAAAGCGGGCCTCCAGCGGCTCACCCTTGCCGGGCAACGCGGCGGCGTCCATCCAATCGGCAAGCCGCGCAACGTCAATCTCGCTCACAGGTTCCCCACTTCGTTCTCCAGATAGTCGGCGTATTTCGCCATGGCGGCTTCACGCTTCCGGGGCGTCCATTCGGTGGGCCATGTGTCGTCGGTGGGCTGGTAGTCGCGAAGCACCTGTTTGGCCACCGTCGTCTTGTGCACCTCGGTCGGACCGTCGGCCAGACCCATCACGGCGGCGCCGGTGACCATGCCCATGAACGGCATCTCGTTGGTCACGCCGAGCGCACCGTGCACTTGCATTGCCCGCCAAGCAATGTCGTGCAGCACCGTCGGCATCACGACCTTCACCGTGGCGATGTCCTTGCGGACCTTCTTGTAGTCGTTGTACTTGTCGATCTCCCACGCGGTGTAGAGGACCATCAAGCGGAACTGGAGCAGCTGCGCGTAGGAGTCGGCGATGTAACCCTGCACGAACTGCTTGTCCGACAGGCGGCTGCCCTGCGTCTCGCGACTCAATGCTCGTTCGCACATCATGTCGAGCGCCTTGCGTGACAGGCCGATGGTGCGCATGGCGTGGTGGATGCGGCCGCCGCCCAACCGGGTCTGCGCGATCACGAACGCCTGGCCCTCGCCACCGAGCAGCGCCTCGGCGGGCACCCGCACGTTGTCGTAGTGGATCAGGGCGTGCGAGCCCTCACCTTCACGTTCGCCGTACAAACCGACATTGCGGACGATGTTGACCCCCGGTGTATCGGTCGGCACCAGGAACATCGACATGCCCTTGTAGGCGCTCACCTCCGGGTTGGTCACCACCATGACGATCAAAAAGGATGCGGTTCTAGCGTTGGAGGAGAAGAACTTCCAGCCGTTGATCACCCAGTCGTCGCCGTCGCGCACCGCCGTCGTCTTGAACAGGGTGGGGTCGGCACCGGCGTGCGGTTCGGTCATCGAGTAGCAGGAGAACAGCTCGCCATCGAGCAGGGGCCTCAGATACTTCTCCTTCTGCTCGTCGGTGCCGTAGTGCGCGATGATTTCCGCGTTGCCGGTATCAGGTGCCTGGCAGCCGAACACGATCGGGGCCCACTGCGAGCGGCCCAGGATCTCGTTGAGCAGTGCCAGTTTGAGCTGCCCGTATCCCTGCCCGCCGAGTTCGGGTCCAAGGTGAGTCGCCCACAGGCCCTGCCGGCGTACCTCTTCCTTCAACGGGTCGATAGCCGCGCGTCGCTTGCCCTCCAACGGTACGAACTGCAAGTGCGGGAACGCCAGGTCGAGTGGCTCGACCTCCTCGCGGACGAACTCGTCGGCCCAGTCGAGCACCTTCTGGTACTCGGGATCGGTTTCGAAATCCCACGACATTGGGGGCTCCTATCAGTTGAAGGTGACGACGACCTTGTCGGCGGCACCGGGGGTGGAGGCGGTCTTCAGGGCTTCGTCGACGTCGTCGAACGGGATCGTGTGGCTCACGATCAGGGCATATTTTTCCCAGTTCGCGACGAGGTCTTTGGTGACTTCGAAGATTTCGTCGGGGTAGCCCATCGATCCGACGATGGTGATCTCGTTGCTCATGATGTTGACGAAGTCCACGGGTACGGGCTGTTTGTGCACGGCGACGACTGCGAGGCGGGCGCCGGACTTGGCGGCCGCCAGCGCGGTGTTGATCACGGCGGGCGCCCCGGCGGCGTCGAAGTAGATGTCCGTGCCTGCCTTCCCGGGAAACATCGACTCGCCGGCGCCGTGCAGTTCGACGAGCCGGGCCGCGACGTCCTCGTCGGCGGAGTTGATCACCGCGTCGGCGCCCACCGCCAGCGCCTTCTCGAGACGCGCCGGAATAAGGTCGGCGACCACGACGTGGCTGACACCAAGCGATTTGAACGCGATGGTGGCGCCCAGCCCGATCGGCCCGGCGCCGAACACGACGACGTTGTCGGAGGGCTTGGGCCGGCACCGGTTGGCACCGTGGCGGGCCACGGCCATCGGTTCGTTGAGGGCGGCGACTTCGAACGGGATGTGGTCGGGCACGACCTCGAGGCTCGTGCCCCGCACCGCGTTCTCGATCAGCAGGTATTCCGACAGTGCACCGCTGGATCCGCCGTTGCCGATGATCCCGCCCGGCGCGCCCATCGGGTTGATCACGACGTGGTCGCCCACCGCGATGCCGGTGACGTCGCCGCCGACCTCGACGACCTCGCCTGCCGGTTCGTGGCCCAACGGCATGCCTGCCTCGAAGCCGGGAAAACCGCCCAGCGAGATGAAAAGCGCGTCCGTACCGCAGATTCCGCAGGCCCGGATCTTCACCAGCGCGTCTGCGGGTCCGACAGTCGGCTTCGGCGCGTCGACGACCTGGGTTTCGCCAGGCGCTGTCACTACCGACACCTTCATCGAGTGCTCCTTAAGCGGGAAGTTGGTTGAAACCGGCAATAAGCGCGACGATGTCGCGGGTGACGACCTCGGCGAACGAGCGGTCGCCGAAACCGCCTCCGGCCCAATGCCGTACGCCTTCGCTCACGTGCATCTGAGCCAGGCGGGAAAGGTGGGGGAGGTCGACGTGGGCCGCCAGCTTGCCGTCCTGCTGCGCCTTGGCGAACAGGTCGCCGAACATGTCGGCGTCCGAGTCGTACGACCGCCCGCCGGCGAGGATGCGGTGCTCCTGGCGATAGCCCTCGAGGATCGTCTCGACGATCAGGTCGCGTGGGTTGCGCGCCATCGACCGTTCGAGGCTGCGCAGTGCGTCGGCGATTACCGACTCCACCTCGTAATCGGCTTTCAGTCGCGCCCGCACAGCTTTCTGCGCCGCCCGCGTCGAGATCAGGCCGACTTCGAAGAGGATGTCCTCCTTGGCCGGGAAATAGAAGTAGAACAGCGCCCGGGACACGCCCGCCGCTCGGCAGATGTCGGCGACCGTGGTCTTGGCATAGCCGTTCGTGCGCCATAACGCCATTGCCGCCTGCACCAGGGTCCGCTTCGTCTCGTGCGACCGCGCACGTTGGTATGACGCGCGGCGCTGACCACCGTCAGCAACGGTTGCAGCACTGTTTACGGGCACCATCGCACTGTAACAGCGATATTGGCCCTTGCATATAGTTGACGCTTGTCTAACTATCTAGAGATGAGTTCACTGCAGGGCAGACGCGTACTCGTCACCGGCGGCGCGACGGGCATCGGCGCGGCGGCGGTTCACGTGCTGAGCGAGGCGGGAGCCGCCGTCGTCGCGACATATCACCGGACGCTGCCGCCCTCACAAGACGGGGTGACGTGGGTGCAGTGCGAAGTGCGCGACGCCGCGGCTGTCGACGAGATGGTCAACGGCGCGGCCGAAAAGCTCGGCGGACTCGACGTGCTGCTGCATGCGGCGGGGCTGTGGCAGGCTGGGATTCCCGGTCAGATCAGCGGCGAGGACATCGACTTCCTCGTCGACACGAACCTCAAGGCCACGATCTTCACCAACCAGGCCGCTTATGCCGTCATGCGCACGGACGGCGGCGGCCGGATCATCAACTTCGGGTCGGCCGAGGCGGTGATGGGCAGTCCCATCTCGGCCCTGTACGCCACGACCAAGGGAGCGGTTCGGCCTGGACGCGCTCGGCCGCCAAGGCGTGGGGTGCGGAGAAGGTGTCGGTGATCGCGCTGGCGCCTGCGGTCAAGACACCCGGCGCTGACCGTCTGCGTGAATTCCTCGGACCCGAGGCCGCCGACTTCATCGATGAACAGATCAAGTCGACGATTCCCCTCGGCGGTGCACTCGGAGACCCGATCAACGATCTCGGGCCGACGCTGGTGTTCTTGTGCAGTGAGGGATCTCGCTTCATCACCGGTCAGCTGATCGCGGTCGACGGTGGACTCGTCATGTTGGGCTCGTAAGAAGCGGCTGAATTGCGGCAGCGTGAAGCTCGTTCCGGGCGAACAACCGCTGTGCCCGCCCCGGATCGACAACTCGCTGACCTTCTGCGCAAGCCTTCATGCCCGTTGGCGGGTTCACCGTCGTTATCGTGGCCGTGATGCGGTCCTTTCCGAGCGGGGTCGAGCGGTTACCAGGCCATGACAATCGACCATGACGGCTGACGGCAGTGGCTCTTTCGACCGCTTCTTGCGGGGCTGGTGTCAGCTTCTGTCCGCCGTGGCGAAGATCGATGGGACAGGCGGCTGAATCCCGAAGCTGTTGGAAATAGTTGCGTGTGCGACGTATCGCCCACACATCAAGGCGACGCCGATGGCCGCTTTGGGTCCGAGCCCGCGCACCAGCCCGTCCAATTCCGACGCGGTGTCACGACCGTGCGCTTTGAGGATCGCCAGTACCCAACGTTGGGTAGCCCGCTGTTCAAGTGTCAGGTCCGCGTTTTCGGGATCGAGCTTTTCGACACGAGCGACCCAGTCTTCGCCGAAACCGAGCTTCACCGACAACCGCTCGTGTTGGTGGCGCTCGTAGTCGTTGCCCGTAGCGGTAGCTACGGTGAGCGCAACTATCTCGGCCAAGTCATCAGGTAAGGCGCGTTTGGTGGCGTCGGTGTAGTCGATGAATGCAGCCAGCGATTCCGGCTGGTGTGCCGTGAGTTGGAAGAACCCTCCGAGATAGCCGAGCCGGTCGATTTTCGACTGAAGCCGCTGCCGGACAGCGGGATCCAGTTCATCGATGCCGATCAGGGGCACACCTGCCAGGTTTGGCGTCTCACCGGTGGCTGTCGATGAATCGGTGTCGGTCATTGTGTCCCTTCTAGGAAATACTGGCAGGCGGCGCCGGGGTGGCCGCTGTTAGTTCGGTGTCCGCACCGACTTTGCCTACGAGTGATGCGCCGCCAGGCGAGCCGAGGGGTTCGGAGCGTGCTGGTAGCACGGTGAGGAAGAACTGTTCGTTGTCGTTGGCCCACTCGGGTTCTGCATTGGGGCCGCTCGTGATGGCTTTGACGGGGCAAACGGGAAGGCATGCACCGCATTCAATGCATTCGGAGGGTTGAATGTAGCGTCTTCGCGCGCCCTCATATATGCAATCGACGGGGCACGCATCCACGCATGACCCGTTGAGTTCTTCGATGCACCCTGGTCCGATCACGTACGCCATGTGATCACCGCTCTCTTACCGTCGGAAGGCGGCTTGCGCGCGTCGACTCCTGCGCCGTGCCGGGGCCCATCAATTCCGTCGAGTGGCCAGGAAAGATCGGCTGACCCGGGTTCATCTGGGCTGCAAGGTTGTTCACCGCCGTCGCGGCCTCTCCGAAGCCGACGGCCATGATGCGGACCTTGCCGGGATATGTTGTGACGTCACCGACGGCGAACACTCCGGGGATGTTGGTGGCCATGGTGGTGTCGACGACGATTTGGCGGCCTTCGGTCGCCAAACCCCACGTCAGCAGGGGGCCTAGGTTGGCGATATGGCCTAGTGCCGCGATCAGAGCTTGCGTCTTCACCGATTCGTCGCCCGCGCTGGTGCGCACACTGACCGCCTCGAGCCGGTCAGTGCCATGGGCTTCGATGACTTCGCTCTCCAGAATCACTCGGACGCTACTTTCCTGGAGTTGCTTGACTGACATGGGATGTGCGGTAAAGGTGCGCCTGCGGTGTATCAACGTCACCGACCTCGCGACCGGGCACAGCATGTTCGCCCAATCGACCGCGCTGTCCCCTCCTCCGACGATCACGACGTCGACGTCTTGATAGGAAGCGATGTCGCGGACGGTGTACTGAACGCCGCGGTCAACGTAAGGATCGGCGGCGACGAGCCTGCGCGGGCGGAAGCTGCCCACGCCGGCCGCGACGATGATGCCGCCCGCGCGTATCCGGCTGCCTTTGTCGGTGACGACGGTGTAGCGGCGCGGCGGACCGGGGCACCCCGCGGAGTCTTCCTCCACGGGGATCAGCTCCGCCGATTGCTCACCGAGAACCCATGTCGGCCGCGCTAATTCGGCCTGGGTGATCAGCGAGGTGACCAAGGCTGAGCCGGTGATTTCGGGCAGTCCGGCAACGTCATAAATCGGCTTGTCCGGGTACAGCGCCATCAGCTGGCCGCCGGCTTCGGGGAGAGAGTCGAGTAGCGCGACGGACATGCCCCGCAGACCCGCGTAGTACGAGGCAAACAGGCCGCTGGGACCCGCGCCGATGATCAGCAGATCAGTCTCGATTGTCGGAGGATCAGGACAGTTCATGACTGTCCCTTCGGAGGGTGTGTGCGAGGAATGCGGTGGTGTCCTGCCAGGCCTTTCGCGCTGCATCGTCAAAATACTGTGCTGGCCGCGCGTCGCAGTGGAAGGCATGGCCAGCGCCGGCGAAAACGACCACACGCAGGTCGATGCCCGCCCGTCGCGCGACGTCCTGGATGGCGGCCACATCGTCCGCGGGGATGGTGGGATCCGCATCGCCGACAAACATCAGCACCGGACCGGCGATATTGGCTGCCCGGTCCAGAACGGCGTGAGGGCCGCCGGCGATGCCTGGCCCGTAGAACACCACAGTCGCGGCAAGGGGCAGCGCTGTCGCTGCGGTGAACGCGGCTCGGCCACCGAAGCAAAAGCCCACGGCCGCAGTCCTGTCGGGGCCGATGTCTTCGGCTTCGCCAAGATGAGTGAGGACCGCGCTCACGTCAGTGACTATGGGTTCCGAACCAAGTTCGGCGATCAGGGACATGGCAGTTTCGCGGTCGGTGTACTCCACTGTTTCCACACCTGAGCGATGAAACAAGTCAGGTGCTACCGCGAGATAGCCTTGCGCCGCAACACGTCTGGTGACGTCTTGGATGTGCTCATTGACGCCGAACGCCTCCTGCAGAACGATCACGGCCGCAGTTGGACTGACGGCACCGTCGCCGTTGGGGCGAACTCGGTACAGTCGCATCGGCCCATCGGCCGTTTCGAGGGTCAGCCAGTCTGCGATGAGGTCACCGGATACGGCGGTCATGTGTTAACGGTTCCTTTCCTAGGGATTGAGCGCCGGTCGCATTCAGGTCCAGATCAACTCCCTGGCTGAGCCTTCATCGGATCGCATGTCGCCGTAGATCGCTTCGGCAGCGGGATGCATCGGAATGGGCGCCGAGGCGATGGCCTTCGGTTCAAGGGGATACGTGACCGGACTGCGGTCAGGCGGGATATGGCGGTACTGCACCTCGAGTGCGTCGCGCGTGGTCACCATGCACCAGGCGATCAAGGACGCGATGTCGTCGGGAAGATCCTTGGTGCAGAGCACGAGGAAATCGGAGAACTCTAGGGCGGTCAGGTCATGTTCGAGTTCGGGAAGAAAGCCCCGCGGCACAACGGCGGACGGCCAATGCCACTCGTCGAACGCGTTGAGCACCTCGGGTGTGACATCGAGATAGGCGACCGGCTTGTTTTCTGTAATGCGTTGCCAGTGTGGCGTCATGATCGCTTCGTGGATCAGGACATTGGCGGCTCCATCGCGGAAGGCGCCGATCGCCGGGAACGGGCGCTCGTCATATATGAATTCGCCACCGGCTTTCCGCAGTGCCGCCGGCTCTACACCAACGGCTAGCAGCACACGGTGTGCAGCGAGACCGATGAGGTTGACGCCATCGTCCGCGCTTGTCGCGATGCGCAACTGCGGCGACCGTTCAACGAGCTCGTTCACCGAGGACACGCCGAGCGCCGCGTCCACGCAGGTGACCAACCGGTCGCGCTGCGGCAAGGTGCCCAGCGCTCGCAGCCGGTCTGCGCCCTCGACCGCGAGCGGACCCATCTCGGCCCTTACCATGGCCAGTGCGGCGGTGGGGGTCATGAGCGCCACGTCGACCTCGCCGGAGAGCACATTGTCAATGGCGTCCTTGCCGCCACGTCCGTTGCGAATGAAGATGCGTGATCCTGGCGCCGATCGATCGCCGACTTCTTGGCTGAGCCATCCACAGATGCGGTGAAGGTTGGCTTGGCCCCAGTCGCCCTGGAAGGTCAGGGTGATCGTTCGGTCAACCCTCGGCTCCGTCACGAGGCGGCACTGCCCTGGACCATGGCCTGCAGCCCGGCGGCGTCGAGCATGAATTGGAGTTCATGGATCTCCTCGAATGGGAAGCCCACCCTTTCGAATTCGCGTTGCAGGGCGGCCTGATCCTCGGCTTCATAAATCGTCACGATGAACCCGGTGTACATGTTGACGTAGAGGTTGCGGAAGGTGGCGTACTTCGATTCGGCGACATCGGGTGCGTAATTGGCGATTTCGTCGGCGGAAAGGCCGGGGGACACGTGGGTGGTGAGGAACGTGGGCATGGTTGTGACTTTCAGATCGTTATACGGCTGCTGTTACGGGATGACGAGTTCGGCGCGTAGCTGTTCGGCCAGCGGCTGCCAGGCGGCGAAGGGTCCCATGTCGATACGCGGGTGTTGTGCGCCGCAGTCGGCGCAGTGCCGCAAGCTGCTCGTCGTCGTTGAACGCCAGACATGCGTCGAGGTAGGCTTGCTGTGAAACGGTCTCCGCGGTATCCCACTCGACACGATGCAGTTCACGATCACAGCCGGGGCAGAACCAGGCCACGCCCTCCAATCCGGCGGACCGTGCTTTGTACCGGATCTGAACGCTTTCGTCGGCCGGCACGATGCGGTGCGGGGTTCCGGCCGGGACGTACACGTGGTCACCGACAGTCATGTGGAAGCGGTTCACCGAGGAGTCCTTGAAGTGCACGTCCGCCGTGCCCGACATCTGCACAACGACAGTGTCTTTGCCGCAGATCAGATGAAAGGGCTGTGCGACAGAATTGCGCGACATGAACATCTGTGGATCGACCTTGGTTGGCAGCACCGGCACTTCTTCGTAGTTGCCGATCTCCTGCGCCGCCTTGAAAGCGTGCAACATCCTGCGCCTGTCCATGGTCACGCCCCCTTCGATTCCCGTGCGGCCTCGGCGCCGACTGATCGCAACCTCCGCTTGGCCGATCCTGCGGTCCGTACCTGATTGACGTACCGATGCCAGCCCCACTTGTGATGTGGGTGTTCGACGTTGACATGACCGCATTTCGCGCAGGTGCGTACCGATTCGTCGTTGTAGTCGACAGCTGCCTTGTCGCTGCCCCAAATGGTTGGGAACATCGGCACCTCGTCATCGACTGAGCCGCCCCACTGCGACGGGTCATAACCCTCTACGCCTTTGGGCGTTGCGTTGTAGTCGTGGCGGTGTAGTTGGTCGTGGCACTTCTTGCAGCGGAACAGGATCGCCTCACTTTGGTCGCCTTCCTCGGACTGATGCTGGGTGATCGTCATCAGGATGAACCCCTCAGGATTGGCGGGGTCCCGCAGGAATGAGTTCACGCCATGCAGTTGTTGGGTGACGAAGACCTGTCCGGTTTGCAGCATCGCTTCATTGGCGCCGAAAGTGACCGCGACTTCCTCGACGGTGTTGTAGTGGAAGAAGTGGCCGAACTCGCTGTCATCGGGATCGCCGGTTATGATCGCCCCGCATGGCACCATGGCGCCGGCATCGTGGTATGGAAACAGCGGCAACAACTGACAAACCGCACCGGCCATCAGGTCAAACACGTTGTTCTTCAACGGTTCACGTGCTCCGGACGGCGGAGGAATCCGTCGCGCCTTCTCGGTTTCCGACGCTGTACCTGTCACGGTGTGCGTCATTTCCGTCTCCCTTCTGGTTGATCTATGGTCATTTCACAATCCGTCTACGGCGGCGAGAACGAGATCGCAGCGCCGCTCGGTTTCGGGGGTGGCGGCCGCCATCGGGAGCCGCTCCTCGTTGCTCGCAAGGAGACCCCGCCGACGCATCATGTATTTGATCGGAATGGGGTTGGTATCAAAGAACACCGACTTGTTGAGCTCCCATAGACTCTGGTGCAAACGCCTGGCCTCGATAAGCTTTTCGTCTTGGACCGCCTGGTAGAGCGCGGCGATCGCGGCGGGAAACACGTTCGACACCGCATTCACCATGCCTGCGGCGCCCACAGCCAGCATCGGCAACGAAAGTTCCTCGAGCCCAACGAAAATCCTGAAGTCTGCACCCAGGCGCAGCAACACCTCGGTGACCCAGGCCAGGTCGGTGGAGGCATGTTTGGCGCCGACGAAGTTGTCGCAACGCTCCGCGATTGCCTCGAGGGTGTCCACTGTCGCCGTTGTCGCCGAACGGCCGGGAATGTGATACATCAGCACCGGCTTGCTGGTGCAGTTGCACACCGCCTCGTAGAACCCGACAAGACCTCGTTGGGGTGGGCGGGTGAACGCAGGTGTGACGACCAGTACGGCTGCAGCGCCGATGTTCTCGGCATGCACGGTCAACTCGACGGTGTCGGCGAGCGATGGCGCTCCCGTGGCAACCATGACCGGGATCTGACCGGCGGCCGCTGACACCGCGCTCGCCGCGAGCGCCTTACGCTCGTCGAGAGTCAACAATGCGGGTTCGCCCGTAGTGCCGGCCACGACGACGCCGTGGCTGCCCGACTGGATCTGGAAGTCCACCAGCGACTCGTAGGTCTCCAGGTCGACGCGCCCGGACCGGAACGGAGTCACCAGCGGGGGATACGAACCGCGTAATTGTTCGGGCGCCAAAGAGATCATTGCGCAGGCCGATTCGTGTCGAACCCAGCCTGGACCCCCAGCAGCCGCGCCTGACGCTTCAAGTCTTCCTGCCACAGCAGTGATTCCAGCGCGAGGTGGAACGGCTGGTCCTGAATCGTGAGCTCGTTGACGTAGTCGTCGGGACCGCTCGCGTGATGATGCACGGCCCAGCCGGGGGCGGAGAACATCAGATCCCCGGCTTCCCAGTCATACCGCTTTCCTCCGACCAGACTGTGCCCAGAGCCGTGGAAGTAGTAGTTGATGGCGGCCGAGACGTGACGATGCGGGCGGTCGATGATCTTCGGGGGACGTATCGTCATCGTGGCGAAGAAGTTCGGCGTCGTGCCGTTCGTGCGTCCGGTAGCGGGGTTGTACAACAGATACAATCGCCGACCCTGATAACTGGGACCCAGCGCGGTCAGCTTGTCGAGGTTGTCCTTGACCCGTTGCCACGGCCAATGCAGCACCGGACTGTCGACGTTTGGCGGGCTGATGAGCTTCTCGTAAGGCATCAGCCACGCACCTTCGTCGGTCAGCTGGAATACCCCGAACGGATTCTGCTTATCCGCGCTCGGCTCCTCAGACTCGGCCACCGCGTCGGCAGGATCGTCGGAGGGTTTCCTCCACCAGGTGTACACCCAATTGGTCGAGCAGAGCCGCGTTTGAATAGGTCAGCCGCACCTGCGGGGCATCGGTGTCGTTGATGTGGCGGTAGGTGGTCCATGACGGGTGGTTCCACACGTCGAACTGCCCGAAGCTGAACTTCTTGTTGCCCACCACGGCGGTGCCCGCACCGTCGATGCAGAACGACACCTGCGTCGAATTGTGCCGCACAGGCGCGGTGCTCTCGCCGGGCAGACAGCACCGAGAGCGTCACCCGGATGCCCGGCGCGAGGCCGTTGCCCGGAGCCGTCGCCCTGGGATGCACGATCAGCGACTCGCGCCTGCCGTTGGCCGGCGGGTCCAGTTGGCTCAACCGGGCGGCTTCGACCTCAATGTCCGCCCGCCGAATGATGATTGGCTCCCAGAAGTCCAGCGAGGACGGGCCCGGACGGTCCGTGACGTCAACGAACAGCGACATCATGCGCTCCACATCTTTGGTTGGAACTTGGGAGAGACCGACAAGGGCCGTCCGACGTCTGCCGCGTTGGCCCGCTCCAGGACCAACTCGGCGATCGCCAGGTCGGAAATACCTGAGCCAAGAGCCTTGAAGATCGTGACGCCGTGCCCGTCGAGCTGATGGTCAGCGAGCAGCGCAGCCCCGAGGGTTAGTACGTGCGGGGCGTTGGATGCCGACAGTTCTCGCGGAGCGAGTTCACGCGCGGCCGCCACATCGTCGGCGACGATCCGCCGGGCCCGCGCAACAACCGCGGGTTCGAGTTCGGCACGTTCGGGTGTGATCGCGCCAACGGCGTTGATGTGCACGCGCTTTGCGAGCATCGACGTGCCGAAGAACGGTTCGGTCGCACGCGTGACCGTGACGACGATGTCGGCCTGGTCTACCGCTTCGGCAACGGACTCCGCCGCGCCGGTGGTGATGCCCGAACGCTCGGCGATCTTGGCTGCGAACGACTTCCGGTGTGCGGCAGTGGGGGAGTACATCATGATGTTGTCGATGTCGCGCACTGCGGCCACGGCAGCGATCTGACCTTCTGCTTGCTTTCCCGAGCCGATCACCGCAAGCAACCGGCCGCGGTCGGCCGCCAGGATCGAGGTAGCTGTCCCGCTGATCGCGCTGGTTCTCAATTGGCCAAGCGCGAACGCCTGGATGACCGCGAGTATCTGTCCGGTGGACGAGTCCCAGGCTGCAAGAAGTGGTGTGGCCCCGCCACCGGTGTGCGCCCACGATTTCGACACGGCGAGACCGGTCGAGGATGCGACCGCGCCGATGGCATGCAGGGTGCCGCCGTCCCAGGAGTGCATAGGTCTTCGGCATCGCGACGATCTCGCCCGCTGCGGCGCGCAGATAGGCGCCCCGGATTGCGTCGATGGCCTCGGCAACGACACCAGACCGACCACATCGTCTTCGCCGATCCACCGACTCGGAGCGCTATCGGGCCGCGCCGGCCCCGTAGGAGCAGCTGTCGCGTCGACCCCGCTTAGCACCGCTGGCTCCTATTCATCATGATGAATTAGTGTGCGGGCCGTCCTGCAGCGCGTGTCAAGAGAATTCGGCATAATCGTCATGCTGAATTCGGAGGACTCGATGAACGCTGCAGGTAAAGCGCAAGAAGGCGCCCCAGATGCGCCCGCACTGCGGCGGGGCGAGTGGCGACCCGCACCGGCGACTGCCAAACCGACGCCGCCATCGCGCTCTGAGATGGCGGCTCGAGAAATCGCCGCGATCATCAAGGGGATCGGCCCGGGCGGGCGCCTTGGCACGAAAGAGGAGCTCAGGATTCAGTGCGGGGTCTCGGTGGGCACGCTGAACGAGGCGTTGAGGCTGTTGCAGGCACGCGGCCTGGTCACCGTTCGGTCGGGACCAGGAGGTGGACTGTTCGCCAGCGAGCCGGCCCCCATGGTGCGCCTTGGCAACCTGATGCTGGCGCTGGATTCCCACCGCGCGTCGGTCGCCGATGCGGTGCGGATACGAAACGCGCTGGATGTGCTCTTGATCGAAGACGCGATATGGCACGCCGGCGCGGCCGACATCGCCGCGCTGCGTGAGTGTTTGGCGAGCATGGCCAGCGCGGCGAAGCGCGGCGACGGAATCGCGTTCTTGCACGCCAACTGCGCGCTGCATGCCCAGATCGCAAGGGTCAGCCCCAACGCAATTCTGAGCTCGATCTATGTCGGCCTTCTGGATGTTATCGAGGCCCACACGCTGGCAGTGTTGCCCGCAGCGGAGCAATCGTTGCCCGAGTTCCTGCTCGAGCGGTACCAACTGCACGCGCGCTTGGTCGACGCGATCGCCACTCAGGACAGGGCGGCAGCCATGCGGCTGATCGCCCAACACGACGCAACGCTCGGCTGACATTCGAGGATAGTGATACGTCGAAGTACTCTTTTCTCCTGAAACATCACTTGAAGGCTTGTAAGCTGCGATTAGTAACGATACGCTCCCGTACACTATGGATCCTAGAACCGATCCAGCACCCTCGGAGCGACATCGAGGCGCCAGACGAGCGGCGGCGATCTTGCACACGACCGTGCAAGTGCTGAGCGAGGTCGGCTACGACCAACTGACCGTCGACGCGGTTGCCGCCCGCGCAGGGGCCAGCAAGACGACGATCTACCGACGATGGCCCGACAAATCGGCGTTGGTTTCGGCCGCACTGATCGACGCGAGCCAGTCGCAGCCAGACCTGCCCGCCGACGCCACCAATCTTCGCGATGACCTATTGGGACTGATCGCGCTGATGGCCAAGCTGGGCGCGACCGAGGACGCGGGCGCTTTCGCGAGCCTGCTCGCCGCAGCCCAAAGAGATGACTCCATCGCCGCGGCAGTCCGCACCACCGCACTCCAACCACGCCGCGCGGACTGCCGCGATGTGATCCAACGGGCCATCGGCCGCGGGGAACTGCGGGATCCGCGGCTGGCCACGGTGCTGTTCGAAACTGCGATCGGCCAGATCATGGTGCGATTCGTTTTGCAAGGCAACGGCTTCGACGAAATCGGCCAAGCCGACTTCGTCGACAACACGCTGATCCCAGTACTCAAAGCACACGACACCATCTCCGAATCGGAGGGCACCCACGGTGGCGACAACTGATCCAGGCGTCGACGACATCGAACAAGCCATCGCGGAGCTGCTCCGCGAGGAGGAAATCGGCTCGCTGGCAGTCGTCGGCCCGGGCGGGGCGCCTGCCGTGTCGATGATGCACTTCGCATCGGACGGTCTGGTGGTGTACGTGCACACCTTCACCTACTCACGCAAACACGTTGCGATACAGCGGGATCCGCGAGTGAGCTACACGATCGCCGCAATTCCCGCCAGACGGCTTTTATGGCCGTGGCAAGCTACGCGCCATTCAGGTCGATGGCCTCGCGACGCCGGTGACCGAGCAAGCTGAGATCGAGCGGGCTATCGAGGTCAGCCGCGAGCAATTCCTCTGGATGCAGGACACGTCCATGCTCGACACCTTCGCCAAGGGCACCGCCCATCACCAGACCTTCTTCCGAATTGATCCCGTCGAGGCCCTGTGGAACGACAATCGCGTGCGCTTGCTGTGGCGAAAAATCGTCACCTTCACCCCCGACGGCCGACATGTTGCGGCATCGTCTCCGTACGAAACCAAACTACGAGATGCGCCATCGCCTGATGGTGATAGGAGTACGGCACGATGACGATTTCGCATTTGGCCGCCTGGCTGATGGTGACCTTCGGTGGGCTCTTCGCCGGAGGCATCCTCGTCGTCGGGGTGGAAAGGGTCAACCTTTGGCGGCGAATGCCTGTGGATCAGTACGTGATCGACTTTCGTCGTTCGTTGTACCGCTTAGATCCTCTGCTACCGATCATGGGAACGCTAAGTGCGCTGGGCGCAGTCGTCTTCGCACTGAACAGCGAGGGCCATGGGGCGCTGCTCGCCTGGATCGGCGTCGCACTGATCGCAGTGGTCATGATTGCTTCCATTACCCTTGCAGAGCCGATGAATTCGAAGTTTCGGCGGCTCCCCGAGGGTCAGGCGCCTGAGGGTGCCGAACAGCTCAGGATTATGTGGCGCCGGTTTCACTGGGCCCGCACTGTCGTGGCGCTGGGTGCACTCGCTTGTCTTGCTGCCGCGAGTGCGTAGCCGATGCACATCCCGGACGGCACTTACCTCAACGGTTGATCGTGCCCGTTCCACACTTGCCCGTTCCACACCTGCCCGCGCCAGTCTTCTCGCGACCACGCGCACAACGGGTCGGCCATCCTGCGTGGTGGTAGGCGTCGGGGTGACAGGCGTCCGTTGACGCCGATTCGAATCGCCATCGAGCCACATCGCACAACTCCTGTAAGTCAGGACATCGAATTTTCAATGTCGGGACATGCGCTCCCTACGATTACGACGCAATGCTCGTTGGCGGGAGGGGACGGGCAGGATCGAAAATTCAGCATGATGAATATGGCCGAATCTATTGACAGGTGAGCGCTGTCACCCCAGACTGCAAGAAGCATCAATTCAGCATGGTGAATTATCGGAAGGCCCGCCGTGGTACTGGATCAGCAGTTTCGTGACCTCATGGCAGCGGTCTGTGCTCCGGTCGCGATAGTGACGACCTCGGATCAGGACGGGCCCCACGGTGCCACCGTCAGTTCACTTGCCTCCGTGTCGTTGCAGCCCCCGCTGATCTCGATCGCGCTGGACCGCAGGTCCAACCTCTTGTCGCGGATTCTTGGCAGCGGGCGGTTCGGTGTGAGCGTGCTCGGTTGCGCACAAGATGACGTGGCGACGTTGTTCGCCAGTAGGGGAGTGGACCGGTTCCATCACGTTGGCTGGTCGACGGCCGACGGACTGCCCCGCCTGGATAGCGCCGTCGGATGGGCCGCATGTGAGGTGCATCAGACGGTGTCGGCCGGCGATCACCTGCTGCTCATCGGGCTGGTCCAGAACGCTGTTTCGTCGCCGCAGCCACCGCTGATCTACGGGCACCGCACATTTGGTACGCATTCGCGATTTCAGCAGCGGCCCCGCAGACCGGTTATCGACCTGATCGCCGCTTGCACACGCTGAGCGCAGCATGCCCAACACCGAGGAGTGATTTGATATGGCAACCGCCGAGCCGTCCGTGGACAACGACACCTCGACATCCGACGCAGCCGAGCTCATCGCTCGGGCCAAGGAGCTGTATCCGCTCCTGGCGAAGAACGCACCCATTGGCGAGAAGGACCGAAGGGTCGCGGAGGGGAGCATCCAGGCGCTGACCGATGCTGGCTTGTTCAAGCTGACGGTGCCGAAACGCTATGGCGGGCACCAGGTGTCGATGCGCACAATGCTTGACGTTTCGGCGGCCGTCGGCGAGGCGGACGGCGGCACCGCATGGATCGTCACGCTGATCAACGTCTGCAACTGGATGGCAAGCTTGTTCCCACAGCAAGCCCAAGACGAAGTTTTCGGCGCGGACCCAGATGCCAAAGTGTCCGGTGTGCTGGCGCCGACCTCGGAGTCACGCAGGGTCGACGGAGGTTGGCGGGTCAGTGGCAAGTGGTATTACAACTCGGGGTCCTGGCACTCGACTTGGTCGGTGCTGGGCATTCCCGTCACCGACGATGCGGGCGAAGTCGTCGACCAGGCACTCGCGCTTATTCCGTGCTCGGAAATGCAGTTGGAGGACACCTGGTTTGTCGCCGGCATGAAGTCGACGGGCAGCAACGCGTTGATCGCAGACGACGTGTTCGTCCCGGAACACCGGATACTTCGTGTGCCCGACGCGATTCAGGGCAAGTACCCGGCCGAGCACAGCGCCACGGAAGCGTTGTACCGCTCGGCTTTCGTCCCGATTCTCGCTTTGGTGCTTGTCGGACCGCAATTGGGCATGGGCAAGGCCGCGCTGGATTACGTGATCAGCAAGGCCGCGAAGAAGCCGATTTCCTATACCTTCTACGAAACGCAACAAGACTCCGTTGCCTTCCAGTTGCAGATCGCCGAAGCGGCGAGGCTCATCGACACGGCGCAGTTGCACGCCTACCGCGCCGCCAATGACATCGACGAGGCCGCAGCCCGCGGGGTGTACCCCGATTTCGTGACCCGTGCGCGGGTCCGTTCCGACACCGGCTATGTCGCGGAGTCCATCACCCGCGCAATCGAGATTCTGCTCTCTGCCCACGGTGCGGGTTCATTTGCCGAAATCAATCCGCTGCAACGGATTTGGCGTGACTCGGCCACTGCTGCGCGACATGCGGTGGTGTCGCCGACGGTCGGCTATGAGGTGTACGGCAAGGCGCTGCTGGGAGTCGAAGACAGCATTACCCCCCTCGTCTGAGCCCACCCATCAATTTCAGGAGGAATCTTCAGGTGCGAATCGCAAATCTTCGAGGTCGGCTAGTGCTGGTCACTGCCGACGGGAGCGTCGCGCTCGACGTGTGCCAAGCCAGCAATGGCCGCTTCGGGTCGGACCCCCAACAGATCTACGATCAGTGGGGCGACTTCACGTCGTGGGCGTCGACCATGGATCTCTCTGCCGCCACCCCGTTCGCGCTGGACGCTCTGGGGGCACCGGCGCCGGCCCCTAAGCAGGTCTTCGCCATCGGGCTGAACTACCGAGCCCACGCCGCCGAGTCGAAATTCGATGTGCCCGACGAGCCGACGGTGATGTTCACCAAATGGCCGTCATGTCTCACAGGCCCAGTTACGACGGTTGAGCTACCTAAGGGCGGTCACACAGACTGGGAAGTGGAGCTGGTCGTCGTGATGGGCAGTTTCACCTATCGAATCGCAGAAGAGCAGGCGTGGGACCACGTCGCCGGAGTGACCGTCGGACAGGATCTTTCCGAACGCATCACCCAATCCAGCGGCCCGTCACCGCAATTCAGTCTGGGCAAGTCGCTGCCCGGATTCGGCCCAACCGGTCCCTGGCTGGTTACACCGGATGAATTGGATGACCGTGATGACCTCGAACTGGGCTGTGCGATAAACGGCGAGCAGATGCAAAAGGGCCGGACCGGCGACCTGGTGTTCTCGGTGCCAGCCTTGATTTCCAATCTGTCACAAAAGCTTCCACTACTGCCCGGCGACATCTTGTTCACCGGCACGCCGGCAGGGGTAGGCCTGGGCCGAACGCCGCAGCGCTTCCTGACAGCCGGCGATGAACTCGTCAGCTACGTCAGCGGGGTAGGCGAGCTTCGGCAGCGCTTCGTCGAAGCAGACCAGTCCAATCAACCGTCTTCCTAGAGTTTGACTCCGACAGACAGGAGACCGCTATGGGCCTACACCGCCTCGCCGCAGTCACAATCGCGGTGCCCAACGTCGATGAAACGAAGGACTACTACACCGATTTCGGCTTGACACCGGCGTCCGGTGGCTGGTTCAGGACCCTCGACGGTGGCCGGCAACTGCGTATCGTTCACGCGCCGACTCGGCGGCTGATCGAGATGGAACTCGGTGCGGACGACGAAGATGACATCGGACGCGTCGCGAGCAAGCTGCATGCATTTGGTGTTCACTGCGACCGGGAGCCGCAGCGCGTCAGCGCCATCGAGCCGATCACCGGCGTGCGCGCAACTGTCGCGGTCGCGGACCGCATCGTTCAACCGACGGTACCCGCCAACGCCTACAACGGACCAGGTCGGCTGGAACGGACAGGACAACGAGCACCCGGCGTATTGCGCGAGGGGCCTGTACGACCGCGCAAGCTTGGTCATGCCGTCTTGGGAACAACCGATTTCGAAGCGACCAAAGGGTTCTTCGTTGATGGGCTCGGCTTCAAGGTGAGCGACCTCATCGACGGTGCGGGGGCGTTCCTGCGCTGCTCGACCGATCATCACAACGTGTTGGTGCTGCGCGCCCCGGTGAGCTTCCTGCACCACACCTCCTGGCAAGTCGACGATATCGATGAGGTGGGTCGTGGCGCGTCGGCGATGCTGCAAGCCGATCCGACACGTCACGTCTGGGGACTCGGTCGACACCATGCGGGCTCGAACTTCTTCTGGTACCTCAAGGATCCGGCTGGCAACTTCAGCGAGTATTACTCCGACATGGACTGCATCATCGACGACCAGTTGTGGACCCCGGAAGCCCATGAGGGTGCGCGAGGCCTGTTCAATTGGGGACCACCGCCACCGCCGTCGTTTTTGTCACCCGACGACCTGGGGGCCTTGATGACTGGCGCGCACAGTGCAGGCTGAGCGCCCTGTCGTGAACACCTCGCGAATGATGGTTTGACGATGGCCGTCGTGCACGTCGTCACCCTGACTTTCCGGCCGGAGACCGCCGAGTCGGTGGTATCCGAGCTCGCCGCGGCACTGGATGAGCTTGGGCCGCAATCGAATGCCGTTGTCTTTCAGCACGGCTCCGATCTACACATTCGCGACGGCAACGCCGACTATGCGATCAATGCGGTCTTCACCGACGAAGAAGCGTTCTTGGCATACATGGCGTCTGCGCAACACCAACGGATCATCAGCAATCTGGTGATGCCGCACCTGCAGGCACGATCGGCGGTGCAGTTCGGCGGCACCAATACGGCCTCGCCGCCGCCGAACGCATAGCAGGCGACGGCGGCTCACTCATACACTGCCTGCGGCCTCGCCGACCATCGGACCGCCAACGTTGTGCTCATGGAGCAGGTCCAGCGCACGCACGTCATGATCGGCGATGGCATCGACTAAAGCCACGTGCAGCTCGTAGCGACTGTGCACGTATTCCCGGAGCTGTTCGTCGGCCGGCATCACCGCCAGCAGGTGTGACTCGGTGATTTCCAGGAGGTTCAGATAGAACGAGCGCAGCATGGCGCTCGGGCTGATCTCTGCGATCCTGGCGTGCAGCGCCCAGTTCGAACGCACGAAGGCGGCGCTGTCACCGTTTCCTGTCGCGATCTTCATCTGGTCCAACTCCGCACGCAGGGCCGCGATGTCGTGCGCCGAGGCGTGCTCCAAGGCATCTTCGACCAGCAACGGATCCAGCGCGTGTCGAAGCCGAAAAGCGTCTGCGACCGAGGCAGCCTCGTCGCCGAGAGCCAACATCGAATTACCGAGGCGCACCATGGGTGATTGCCGACTGGCGAACAGTCCGCCCCCCGGCCCCGACCGGACTGTCACAAGTCCACGGGCTTGCACCATCCGCAACGCCTCATTGAATGTGCCGACCGATACGCCACAGGCCGCCCTTAGTTCGTCTTTTGTTCCGAGCCGCTCACCGGGTTGCGAAGCCATTGCCATCGCAGCCAACTGGTCGGCTGCCTGGTCCGGGCGCGACTGGCCGCGGTTGGACCGGGGCTCCCAGTCGGTGCGGCGAAGGGCGGGGGGATCGGCAGTCATCACTCTCATCTTCCCACTCGAAACGAGTTTCACCAGGTAGGACACCTAGCCAAAATTCATCATATTCGATTAGGCCGAATCTATTGACAAGTGATGGTGATCACCCCAGACTCTGACCAAGCCAATTCAGCATGGTGAATTATGGGAGGCGGTAACCCCGGGATGGTTCAGGTACAGCGGTCAGCGGCGGCTAGCTGCCGTCACGCGCCCGTGCGGCGACCCGTCCGCCGAGCATGATCACGCTGACAACCGCATCGAAGCCGGCTGTCGCCATCGGCGGCTTCTTCGCCCTGGCGTGGGAGACCCTGCTACTGATACCCCGGCGACCGTTCGCAATGCGAGAGTTCTTTGTGCAGTCGTGGTTCGTGGCGCGCGTGTCGTTGTTGCCGACCCTGATGTTGGCGATGCCCTACACCGTCTTGGTGGTGTTCACGTTCAACATCTTGTTGTTGGAGTTCGGCGCCGCGGATTTCTGCGGCACCACCGCTGCCTTCGCGACTGTCACCCAGGTCGGCCCCATTGTGACGGTTTTGGTGGTGGCCGGCGCTGGTGCGACGGCTATGTGCGCCGACCTCGGCGCACGAACAATCCGCGAGGAACTCGATGCGCTGCGGGTGATGGGCATCAACCCGGTGCAGGCGCTGGTGGTTCCGCGGGTGCTCGCCGCAACTCTGGTCGCTGTGCTGCTGTCCTCGGTGGTGATCACGGTCGGCCTCGCCGGGGGATTCTTCTTCTCGGTATTCGTCCAGCACGTCACCCCTGGCGCGTACGTGGCTGGCATGACCGTGCTCACCGGACTGCCCGACATGATGCTGGCGATCATCAAGGCGGCGCTGTTCGGGCTGGCCGCCGCGCTCATCGCCTGCTACAAGGGCATCTCCGTTGGTGGCGGCCCAGCCGGCGTTGGCAACGCGGTCAATGAAACCGTTGTCTACACCTTCGTCGCGCTGTTCGCGATCAACATCATCGCGACCGCCGTCGGCGTGAAGGTCACACTGTGAGCGTCGCGGCGGGACGGCTGCCGCGACTGTCGCGCAGGACCAGAGCATGGGTCGCCGGATGGAACCGGATCGGCACGCAGACACAGTTTTACGCCAAGACCATCGCCTCCAGCGGCGACGTCTTCCTCTACTACCGGACCGAGCTGATGCGGCTCATTGCGCAAATGGGACTGGGCACCGGCGCACTTGCCGTGATCGGCGGCACCGTCGTCATCGTCGCCTTCTTGACCGTCACGACCGGCGCACTTGCGGCGGTGATCGGCTACAACCAGTTCGCCGACATCGGCGTGGAAGCGTTGACCGGGTTCGCCTCGGCATACTTCAATGTGCGCCTGGCCGCACCCCTGACCTCCGGCATCGCCCTGGCCGCCACCATCGGTGCCGGCGCCACAGCGCAACTCGGCGCGATGCGGATCAACGAGGAAATCGATGCCCTCGAAGTCATGGGCATCCGCTCGATCTCCTACCTTGCATCGACCCGGTTGGTGGCCGGGGTGATCGTGGTCATCCCGCTCTATTGCGTGGCCGTCATCGCCGCCTTCTTCTCAGCACGACTGTGCACCACCCTCATCTACGGACAGTCCAGCGGCGTATATGACCACTACTTCAACACCTTCCTGTACCCGATGAGCCTCGTCTGGTCTTTCCTGCTGGCGATCTCCATGGCCATCGTCATCATGCTCGTGCACACCTACTACGGCTTTACGGCCACCGGTGGTCCGGCCGGCGTCGGTGAAGCTGTGGGCCGAGCCGTGCGCAGCTCCCTGGTGTCTGCGGGAGTCATTACGGTGTTCATCTCCCTGGCCATCTACGGCCAGTCGGGCAGCTTCAATCTGTCGGGTTGAGACATGGACGCCCAAGCTGGATTTAGTCGAATCCACCCCGCGTGGTGGACGGCGACGCTGATCGCGGTGATCGCGATCTTCGTGTGGTTGTGCTCGGCACTGTTCGCCGGAACCCTCACGAAGTCCGTCGCGGTCATACTGACATCCGACCGTGCCGGCTTGGTCATGGAGTCCGGCGCGAAGGTCAAGCTGCGTGGTGTTCCGGTGGGTCGTGTCGTCGGCGTTGAGCCCGGCAGCAATCCGGTTCGTCTGAAGCTGGAGCTCTTCCCCGACCAGATCAAGCACATTCCCGCCAACGCACAGGCCCAGATCCGCGCCACCACGATCTTCGGCGCCAAGTACGTCGACCTGATCTATCCGGAGCGTGCCAGCGCTCAACACATTTCGGCGGGCGCGGTGCTCGAGTCTCGCAATGTCAGCACCGAAGTCAATACCGTCTTCCAGAGCCTCGTCGACGTGCTGGACAAGATCGAGCCGCCCAAGCTCAATGCCGTTCTGAGCGCCATGGCCGAAGCGGTCCGCGGGCGCGGCGATCGTATCGGTGAGGCGACCGCCGCCGCCAACCATGTGCTGGGCGAAATCAACTCCGCGGATGGCGACTGTGCAACAAGACTGGCGCTCGTTGAAGGGCGCCACCGACGCCTACAGTACTGCGGCGCAGAACATTCTGGCCACCATCGACGCGTTCAGCACGACCAGCGCAACGATCACCGACCACGCTTCCGATCTGGACGCGTTGCTGCTCAACACGATTGGACTCTCCCAGGCCGGGATCGACCTGCTCGCCCCCAGCCAGAACAATCTCATCCGGGCCGTCAACGTGCTGGCGCCGACCACTGACCTTCTGATGAAGTACAACCCCGAATACACCTGTCTTCTCACGGGCGCCAAACTCTGGCTCGACGAGGGCGGTTACGACGTCACCGGCGGCAACGGTCGCACCGTCATCCTCGATGACGCCTTCTTGTTCGGTGACGATCCGTACCGTTATCCGGACAATCTGCCGATCGTGGCGGCCAAGGGCGGTCCCGGCGGAAAGCCGAGTTGCGGTGGTCTGCCCGACACCTCAAAGAACTTTCCGGTGCGCCAACTGATCACCAACACAGGCTGGGGAACCGGCCTCGACATTCGGCCCAACCCCGGTATCGGCCATCCCTGGTGGGTCAACTTCCTGCCAGTCACGCGCGCAGTGCCCGAACCGCCCAGCATCCGCGGATCCGGGCCTCCTGCCATCGGACCCGTGCCCTATCCCGGAGCGCCTCCGTACGGCGCGCCGCTGTACGGCCCGGACGGCACACCGCTGTACCCGCCGTCGCCCGCAGCGTCACCGCCGCCATCACCATGACCGACTCAACCTGTAAGGGAAAACTGCTGTGAGAGACAACCTCGTAAGCGCTGTATGGCGCTTCGCTGTCTTCGCTGCAGTCTGCGGGCTTGCCACCTTCGGCCTATTCATGGTGTTCGCTCAGTTGCGATTTCAAGCCGAGGCGACCTACACGGCCGAATTCACCAATGTCAGCGGTTTGAAGCAGGGCGACTTCGTCCGCATCGCCGGGGTCGAGGTCGGCAAGGTCAAACACATCTCGATACGGCCCGACACCATCGTCGTGGTCGAGTTCTCCGCCGACGACACCGTCGCTCTCACTGAAGGAACTCAAGCGCTCATCCGGTACGACAACGTCGTCGGCGACCGATACCTGCAACTACAAGAAGGCGCCGGCGGGATAAAGCGCCTCGCTCCCGGCCAGACCATCCGGGCCGACCACACGCAACCCGCACTGGATCTCGATGCGTTGATCGGTGGCTTCCGGCCCCTGTTCCGGGCGCTGGATCCCGTCCAGGTCAATGCGCTGACTGGGCAACTGATTCAAGCGTTTCAGGGACAAGGCGACGCCATCAGTTCATTTCTCGCTCAAACCGCCGCGGTCACCAACACGCTTGCCAACCGCGATGAGCTGATCGGCCAAGTGATCGTCAACCTGAACACCGTGCTGGGCTCGGTGAGCAATCAAAGCCAGCAATTCGACAAAGCACTCACGTCGCTGGCCGGCCTGATCGAGCGCCTGGCTGCCCGCAAGACCGACATCAGCAACTCCCTGGCCTACAGCAACGCCGCTGCCGCGTCCATCGCCGATCTGCTGCAGCAGGTCCGGCCCCCGTTCAAAAACACTGTGGTGCAATCCGATCGGGCCAACAGCATCGTGCTCGCCGACCACGAGTATTTCGACGACCTGCTCAACACGCTGCCCGAGGCGTATCAGGCGCTCGCCCGGCAAGGGATGTACGGCGACTTCTTCACCTTCTATCTCTGCGACGCGGTGCTCAAGCTCAACGGGAAAGGCGGTCAACCGGTGTACGTGAAGGTCGCGGGCCAAGCCTCGGGGAGGTGTGCACCGAAATGAAAACCTATACGCGACGACAATTGGCGATCATCGGCGCGATCGGGATGGCGGTGATCGCCGCATTCGTTTTGGGCGCATTGCAATACGACAAACTGCCCATCTTTACTGTGCAGAAAAAGGAGTACTCCGCCTACTTCGCCGAATCGAGTGGACTGACCGCCGGGGCGCACGTGCAGGTGTCGGGATTCCAAGTCGGTGCAGTGACCGGCGTCGAGCTAGACGGGGCACGAGTGTTGATCAAGTTCAACGTGGACAACAGCGTCCCGCTCGGTGATCGCACCGAGGCAGCGATCAAGGCCAGAAGCCTTCTGGGCGCCAAGGTACTGGAGATCACCCCGCGTGGTGAGCGCCAATTGTCGGGTCCCATTCCGATAGACCGCACCACGCCGGCCTACCAATTACCCGACGCGCTCGGGGATTTAGCCGAAACGATCGACGCACTCGACACCAATCGCCTCAACGAATCGCTGAGCACCCTGGCGCAGACATTCCATGACACCCCACCGCAACTGAAGGACGCTGTAGAAGGCCTAGCCCGGTTCTCGCAGACGCTCAACGAACGCGACGCCCAGCTGCGCGATCTGCTCGCCAACGCCAACAAGGTAACCAGCGTGCTCGCCCAGCGCAGCGACCAGGTCGTCAACCTGATCGTCAACACCAATGCGCTGCTGGCGCAACTACAAACGCAGAGCTCGGCCCTAGACGAGATCTCCGGAAACATTTCAGCGCTGTCCCGACAACTCTCGGGATTCATCGCCGACAACCGGGCCCAACTGCGATCGGCACTGGACAAGCTCAACGGCGTGTTGACTATCGTCGAGAGCCGCAAGGAACGAGTGCAGAAGTCGATCAAGCTGCTCAACACCTATGCGATGTCGCTGGGCGAGTCGGTCTCATCCGGCCCGTTCTTCAAGGCCTACGTTGTCGAACCTGCTGCCCGGCCAATTCGTGCAGCCGTTCGTGGACGCGGCGTTCTCCGACCTCGGCCTCGACCCGAATGTGTTGCTGCCTTCTGAGCGCAACGACCCGCAGATCGGCCAGCCCGGAACACCGGCCCTACCGGTGCCGCACCCGCGTACGGGCCAGGGCGGCGAACCGCACCTGAATCTGCCCGACGCGATCACAGGCAATCCGGGTGATCCGCGCTACCCCTACCGACAGCCGCTGCCCGCACCGCCACCTGGCGGCCCACCGCCAGGTCCCCCCGCACCGGCGCCACCGGAACTGGCTTCCATACCAGAACCCGCGCCGTCACCGGTCTTCGTGCCGGCCCCCGGTGAAGCACCACCGGCCGACCAACATACGACCGGCCAGGTGCCCCAATGAGACGGCCGATCACCAGGATCGCGCTCGCGATCGCACTGGTGTTGACCATGGCCATGGGCATCGTGGTTGTGCATTCGGCACCCAAGATCAGCAGGACACAGGTTGTCGCCTACTTAGACAACAGCAACGGCATCTTCGCGGGCGACGACGTCGTCATCCTCGGGGTCAAGGTCGGCGAGATCGACACCATCGAGCCCCAGCCGCAGCGCGCCAAAATCACCTTCTGGTTCGACACCAGATACAAGGTGCCCGCCAACGTCAACGCGGTCATCGTGTCACCGAAGCTGATCACCTCGCGCGCCATCCAGCTCACACCCGCCTACACCGAGGGCCCCACGCTCGCCGACCATGCGGTGATACCGCAGAACCGCACCGCGGTTCCCGTCGAGTTCGACGACTTCCGCAAACAACTGGAGAAACTCACCGACAGTCTGCAGCCAACCCAACCCGATGGGGTCAGCCCCATGGGCGCGCTCATCAACACCGCCGCCGACAACCTGCGAGGCCAGGGCGCTCACATCCGCGACACGATCATCAAACTGTCGCAAGCCGTTTCGGCGCTCGGCGATCACAGCAACGACACCTTCACCACTGTGAAGAAGCTCTCGACGTTGGTGTCGGCCCTTCACGACAGTGCCGATTTGATGCGACAACTGAACAACAATCTGGCCTCGGTGACCGCACTCATGGCCAACAACCCCAATGAGGTCGCTCAAGCCGTCACCGACCTCAACACCGCCGTCAGCGATGTCACCGGCTTCGTCGCGGACAACCGCGAGGCCTTGGGCACCACATCCGACAAACTGGCATCGATCTCCCAGGCCCTCGTCGACAGCATCGACGATGTCAAACAAACATTGCACACACTTCCCAACGTGGTGTCCAACTTCGTCAACATCTATGAGCCTGCCCATGGCTCGATCAGCGGCGTTCTCGCGGTGAACAACTTCGCCAATCCGATTTCGTTCCTGTGTGGGGCGATTCAGGCGGCATCACGGCTCAACAACGAGCAATCGGCGAAACTCTGCGTGCAATACCTCGCCCCAATAGTGAAGAACCGCCAATACAACTTCCTGCCCGTGGGTCTCAATCCGATTGTCAACGCACAAGCCCGCCCCAATGAAGTCACCTACAGCGAGGACTGGATGCGGCCGGACCACCAGCCCGACGCACCGCCGCCGGACTCCGGGCCGCCACCGGCCCCCAACGGCACCCCACTACCGGCGGAGGCCACGGCAGCCACTGATCCCGCAGGAGGATTGCCGGGCATGATGATTCCGCCAGGAGTCGGGCCATGATGCGAAACACCCTGCGCAGCACGCGAATCACCCTCGTCATCGCCGTCACCGCCGCCGGCCTGGCTGGGTGCGGGTGGCGCGGACTGAACTCAGTGCCGTTGCCGGGCACCCAAGGTGGCGGTCCCGGCTCCTACGTGGTGCAAGCGCAATTGCCTGACGTCACCAACATCCAACCCAACTCACGGGTGCGGGTGAATGACGTGACCGTGGGCACCGTCACCAAAATCGAGCGGCAAGATTGGCACGCGTTGATCACGATGCGGCTCAACGGCGACGTCAACCTACCGGCCAACGCCACCGCCAAGGTGGGCCAGACAAGCCTGCTGGGCACCTTGCATATCGAACTGGCTTCGCCCGCCGACGCTCCTGTAGAAGGTCGCTTGCACGACGGATCGATGATTCCACTGTCAAATGCCGGCACTTACCCGACCACCGAGCAGACCCTGTCAGTGGCGTCGATGTTCCTCAACGGGGGAGGGCTCGGCCGGGTCCAGGACATCACCAAGGCGTTCAGCACCGCCTTCGCCGGCCGAGAAGACGACCTGCGCAGCCTGATTCAGCGACTCGACGAGTTCATCGGCCACCTCGACGAGCAGAAGAACGACATCATCGCCGCCAACGAGAGCATCACCAACCTCGCCGGCCAGTTCGCCGCACAACAACCCGTCCTCGACCGCGCGTTGCACACCATCCCTGACGCCTTGTCGGTGCTCAAGGATCAACGCGATAACCTCGCCGAGACCTTCGACCGGCTCGGCAAGTTCAGCGCCTTGGCCGCTGACTCGGCAAGCCAAACCCACGAGTCTCTGGTTCGAGAATTCGAAGACATTGGCCCGGTGCTGGATTCGCTCGCCAACGCCGGCCCCGCTTTGACCCGCTCGCTGAGCTTGCTGACCACCTTCCCGTGGCCCAAGGAGAACATCCACAAGTTCTTCCGCGGCGACGCCGCCAATATCACCATGGTCATCGATATGACCTTGAGCCGGTTGGACTCTTCTTTGTTCACCGGCACTCGATGGGAAGGCGACCTCACCGAGCTAGAGATGCAATGGGGCCGCACCATCGGCCAACTCCCCAGCCCGGCAACCGCCGGTAACCCCCTGGTCATCCCCTACCACCGCGATCAAGGACCCTGACATGAACCTTGATCGACCCATCAAGATCCGGCTGGCGCTGTTCACGGTGATCGCACTCGGCGCCGCGGGCGTGATGATCTTCCGCTACATCAATGTGCCGGCCATGGTGTTCGGCGTCGGCCATTACAACGTCACTGTCGAACTGACCCGGGCCGGTGGCCTGTATCCCAGCGCCAATGTCTCCTACCAGGGCACCGTAGTCGGGCGCGTCGAAAGCGTTGAGCTCACCGACACCGGCGTACAGGCAGAGTTGTCGCTGCAATCCGCGTACAAGATTCCTTCCCAGCTGCGCGCTGAAGTGCACAGCCAGTCCGCGATCGGCGAGCAGTACGTCGACCTGCAGCCCAGCACCACAGATGCCCCCGCCTTGAAGAACGGCGACGTCATACCGGCGGCAGACACCGCCGTGCCACCAGACATCGATTCGCTGCTGGACGCCACAAACCGTGGCCTTGCGGCGATACCGCAAGACAACCTCAAGACCGCGATCGACGAAAGCTACACCGCCATCGGCGGATTGGGTCCCGAGCTGACACGGCTGGTCAACGGATCCACCGATCTTTCCATCGACGCCGACAAGAACCTCGAGTCCTTGATCACCCTTATCGACCAGTCACAGCCGGTTCTGGACTCCCAAACCAACAGCGCTGAGGCCATCGACGCCTGGGCGGCACACCTGGCATCGATCACACATCAACTGGCCTCCACCAACGACTCCGTCACCGGCGTTCTGCAAAAGGGCGGCCCAGCCGCCGATGAGGCGCGCCAACTATTCCAGCGGCTGCAACCTACCCTGCCGATATTGCTGGCCAACTTGGTCAGCATCGGTGAAGTCGCCGTGGCGTATCAACCCGCCATCGAGCAACTGCTCGTCCTGTTTCCGCAGGCTGTTGCCAACATACAGGGAATGATGACCGCGAACCGACACACCAAACAGGACTACAAGGGCCTGTTCCTCGACTTCAACCTCAACCTCAACCTGCCGCCCGTCTGCAACACCGGCTTCCTGCCACCACAACAACAGCGAACGCCCAGCTTCGAGGACTACCCGAACCGTCCCCCCGGTGACCTGTACTGCCGAGTGCCGCAGGATTCGCCCTTCAATGTCCGCGGCGCACGGAATTATCCGTGCCTGACCGTCCCCGGTAAGCGGGCGCCCAGCGCGAAGATGTGCGAGAGCGACGAGCAGTACGTGCCGCTCAACGACGGCTACAACTGGAAGGGCGACCCGAACGCCACGATGTCCGGGCAGGCCGTTCCGCAACTCCCGCCCGAACCAGCCGCTGATCCCAACACACCGCCGGGACCTGCGCCGGCGCCCATCGCGGCAGCCGAATACGACCCGGCCACAGGCACTTACGTCGGCCCGGACGGGCGGCTGTACAGCCAGGCCAACCTCTCCCAAACCGCGCCGTCGGAAAGAACATGGCAGTCGATGCTGATTCCGCCGGGGAACTAGCGGTCGAACGTGGTAGCCCAATTGTTTTCCGCTTGAGGCGGTTTGGACGAGCACTACCAGCATCTGCAGCGGCTCTATCAGACGGCCGGCGGTTAGGACAGGAATGGAAGACCCGATCAAAGTAGTTATGGCAGCCAGCGGTGCGCTGGCGGCGGCAGGGCTGACAGACATGGTCTGGGGTCACGTATCGGTGCGCGACCGCGGCGGCAACGGCGTGTGGATGAAGGCCAATGGATGGGGACTGGAGGAGGTCGACGCTGACCGAGTCGCGCTGGTGACACCGGACGGACAGGTGGCGGCAGGCAATGGACAGCGGCACCTCGAGTATCCGATTCACACCGAGATCATGGCGGCGCGCCCAGCGGTGGGATGCGTGGTACACACCCACGCGCCCGCGTTGACCGCGTTCGCCTCGCTCGACACCACACTTCGGCCGATCTCACACGACGCGGTGCCTTTCGATGCGCAACTGCCGCGCTTCACCGTCACCGGGGCGTTGGTCGCCACTCCGGATCTCGGCCGGGCCTTGGCGACACAGCTGGGCGACGCCTCGGCCATCTTGATGCCCAACCATGGCGCGGCCACGGTAGGCCCCGATGTGGCTACCGCGGTGATGTACGCGGTCTTGCTTGAGCGAGCGTGCCGCACACAGCTGATGGCGATGGCGGCCGGTGGTCCGGTGAGTTGGTCAGATTCCGAAGAGGCAGCGTTCAAGCTCGAGCAGTGCTGGGGCCCGGGCCAACTCGATGCCGGCTACCAATACCTGGTACGCAAGAGCCAAGGAGACAATCGATGATCGTCATCGTCATTCCCCTGGCGCGGTGCGACGGCACGTGATGTCTGCAGGCATCGGCTGGTTGACCACACCTCTCTGCATTACAGAGAACAAGTTGACGATTTCTCCGTAGAAGAAACATGCTCTATTTGGCAGAGAGCGCTTCTCTGCGCACCGAGATAGTCCTTGGAGACTGGTATGGCTGATCAGCGGCAGGCCCTCGACGATGTGCGTCGTGGGATGATTCCCGCGCATATCTACAACGATGCGGAGATCTTCGCACTCGAGAAGGAGCGGATCTTCAGCCGCGCGTGGCTTTTCGTGGCCCACGAGTCCGAGATACCCCAGGATGGCGACTACGTCGTGAGGCGGGTCCTGAACGACTCGTTCATCATCGCCCGCGATTCCAAGGGCGAAATCCGGGCGATGTTCAACATGTGCCTACACCGCGGAATGCAGGTGTGCCGCGCCGAGATGGGCAACGCCTCGAACTTCCGCTGCCCTTATCACGGCTGGTCCTACCGCAACGACGGCCGGATCATTGGCTTGCCCTTCCACCAAGTTGCCTACGGCGGTGAGGAGGGGTTCCAGAAGAAGGGCCAAACCCTGCTGCCTGCACCGAATTTGGCGAGCTACAACGGCCTGATCTTCATCAGTCTTGATCCGGACGCGGAGCCGCTCGAGGACTACCTTGGTGACTTCAAATTCTAGCTCGACTTCTACACCAGGCAGAGTAACCACGGGCTGGAAGTCCGTGGGCCGCAACGGTGGCGGATCAAGGCGAACTGGAAGATCGGCGTGGAGAACTTCGCCGGCGACATGTACCACACGCCGCAGACCCATGCGTCCGTCGTGGAGATCGGCTTGTTTCGCGAACCCAAGGCCGAAAAGCGCAAGGACGGCGCGACCTATTGGGCGCATCGTGGCGGCGGAACGACGTACAAGCTTCCCCCGGGGACGTTCGAAGAACGGATGCGCTATGTCGGCTACACCGACGACATGATCGACCGCATCAAAGAAGTCTGGACCACAGAGCAGCAGAAAGTGGTGGGTGAGGACGGCTTCATGATCTCGGCGGCATCGTGCTTTCCGAACCTGAGCTTCGTGCACAACTGGCCCAAGGTTGAAGACGGAGACGACGTTTTGCCGTTCATCTCGATCCGGATGTGGCAGCCGATCAATGAGCACGAGACCGAGGTGTACTCGTGGTTCGCGGTCGATTCGGCCGCGCCCGAGCAATTCAAGAAGAACTCGTACAAGGCCTATCTCATGTGTTTCGGTTCCACCGGCATGTTCGAGCAGGATGACGTCGAGAATTGGGTTTCGCTCACCAACACCGCCGGGGGTTCGATGGCACGTCGACTCCTCTTGAACAGTCGGATGGGCCTGTTCGGCGATGACCGGCCCGTCGTCGAGTCGTTACCGCCGGATCGGTTCCACGGGCCCGGTGTCGCGCGGGTCGGCTACAACGAGTCAAACCAACGCGCCCTACTGCAACTTGTGGGCTGACCATCTCGAATCGCCTACGGGGTCGATCCGCCGAACCGATATCGGTACCCACAATCCAGATGGCATCACGCCGCTTGGGCAGACGAACCACTCTGCGCCGGTGACTACGGGAGCGGGCCGATGACGACCCATTCCGAGCAGGCCGTCCTCGGCGATCACGCGCCGCGCCAGCAACGGGTAGGAAAGCCGCTGCCGTTCAAAGACGAACGGCACCTACAAGCGCATCAGTTCCTCGTCGACGAGGCCTACCTGCTCGACGCGCAGCAGTACCACGAATGGCTGGACCTGCTCACCGACGACATCCACTACCTCATGCCGGTTCGCGTGACGACCGCGCGAGGCGCCGGCTTCGATACCTCACCGGGCATGGCCCATTTCGATGAGAACAAGTACTCGTTGAGCCGACGGGTGGCGCGGTTTCTCACCGAGCATGCCTGGACCGAGGATCCGCCGTCGCGGCTGCGCCACTACGTCACGAACGTGCGCACGTTCGCCACCGACGACGACGACCACCTGGTTGTCGAATCGGCCGAACTACTGTTTCGCAGCCGTGGCGACGTCAACGAGGCAGCATTGGTTTCCTGCGGCCGCGAAGACCTGTTGCGCTTCGAACAAGACCAATGGAAGTTGGCTCGGCGCACCGTATTGATCGACGAGTCGGTGATCCGAATGCAAAACCTGGCGATGTTCTTATGAGCGTGGAGTGGGAAGGCGAACGCGAAGACGCGGAGGCGGCCCGCCGGGCGGCGCAGGAGCTGTCCGAACTGTTGGAAGGCGCCGTCGGTGAACCACTCACGGTGGCAAACGAATTCGCCGAAGTCGTGGTGCGCCGTGTTGACACCAGAAACGGATCGCGACTGCTGATTACATCGCCCGAGTCCGGGCAGTGGATCACGCTCGATGCGCTCGAGGTCGAGGCGTTGACGCGGCAGAACACCCGCACTCTTGCGGCGATGGTGGGCAACATGATTGCACCGCTGCTCCCCGACGACGAGAGCCTGCGATGACTGGATGGCTTGAGGGCAAGCGCGCCTTGGTCGTTGGCGCCGGTTCCGGCATCGGCAGGGCAGTCGTTGACGCCTTTCGCGCCGAAGGTGCTCGGGTTGCCGTGCTGGAACGCGACGGTGGCAAATGCGAAAGACTCCGCGGCGAGCTCCCGGATGTTCCGGTGGTGGAGGGCGACGCAACATCGCGCGAGGCCAACGAAGACGCTGTCGCCATTGCTGTCGAGAGCTTCGGCGGGTTGGACACATTGGTCAACTGCGTTGGAATCTTCGACTTCTACAAGGGGATTACCGACATCGACGCCGATGACCTGAGCAAGGCGTTCGACGAGATGTTCCACACCAACGTCCTGAGCCATTTGCAGTCTGTCAAGGCCGCGGTAACTGCGCTTCGGGCGCAGCCCGGCTCGTCGATCGTGCTCACCGAGTCGGCGTCGTCGTTCTACCCGGGTCGCGGCGGAGTGCTGTACGTGGCTTCGAAGTTCGCGGTGCGCGGTCTGGTGACGACATTGGCGTACGAATTGGCACCGCATATCCGAGTCAACGGCGTGGCACCAGGCGGCACCTTGAACACCGATCTCCGTGGTCTGCAAAGTTTGTCGCTGGACCGCATTCGGCTCGACGACACGCCGGGCCGGGCCCATGCCCTCGCCGCGCGGACCCCGTTGCATGTCGCGCTCTCCGGCGAAGACCACGCTTGGAGCTTTGTATTCCTGGCATCAGACCGGTCCCGCGGCATCACGGCCGGCACGACCCACCCCGACGGCGGATTCGGTATGGGCGCGCCGAGACCGGTGCTCCCCAGCTAGCGAAGGAACAGCACGCATGCGCTCGAGCACCTTGCGCGGACACAACACACTATTGCTAAGGAGCACAACGTGACAGACGGGTTGGAACAGGGACGCTCATTGGTGGCCGAGGCGTGCCGAGTCGCAGCTGCTCGAGGATTGGTCGACGGCATCCTCGGCCATATCAGTCTCCGTATCGACGACGAAAACCTGCTGCTCCGTTGCCGCAGCGATGCCGATAGCGGCGTTGCATACACCCGTCCGGCCGATATCCGGCTTGTGCGCTTCGACGGAACAGCCGGTGCCGCAGGTGAACTCGATGGCTATCGAGTGCCCAACGAACTCCCGATCCATGCCGAAACCCTGCTGGCGGCCCCGCAGCACCGGGCGGTCGCACACCTGCATCCACCTGGAGTTGTCGCCGCCGATCTCGCCGGAATCACCATCCGGCCGATCTACGGTGCATTCGATATTCCGGGTGCTTGGCTGGCACGTGGCGGCGTACCGGTCTACGAGCGTGCAGTACTGATCCGCAACGCTCAGCTGGGCAAGGAGATGGTTGCTGCGATGGGGGACCGGCCGGTGGTGATCTGCCGCGGGCACGGAATCGTCAGTGCCGCAGCGACGGTACAGCAGGCCGTACTACAAGCCATCAGCCTTGACGAACTGGCCCGCATGTCGTTGCGAGTGCTTTCCGCTGGCGGCATGCTGCGCGACATCGACGACGCAGATTGGGCTGACTTGCCGGACCTGGGACCGAGTTTCACTGCCGACGCGGCATGGCGGCACGAGATCGCCCGTATCACAAACCCATAGCAGGTCACGTCGAACCACCGAGGTGGTCGCCGATCTCCTTGGCGGCCTCCACGAGCCCCGCCGCGACCATGGGGTACTGCGACGCCTTGAGACGGTTTACCGGAGCGGCGGCGTTGAGGGCCAATCGCAAACCGGGCGCGCGAGTGCGGATCGGCACAGCAACTGACGCAACGCCTTCCTCACTCTCCTCGCGATTCGCCGCGTAACCTCGTCGACGAATTCGGCCGAGTTCCTTCAGCAGCTCGATCCGGGTACCGATGGAATGGGTTGTGACTCGGTCGAGAGCGTCGTCCGGATAAAGTCGTTGAACCTCCGCGTCGGACAGTTGGGCGAGCATCGCCTTGCCTGTCGAGGTGCAGTGCGCCGGCATGGTCAAGCCAAGCCGCGATGCGACGCGCACGGCGCTTGGCCCCTCGACGGCGGCGACGAAACGAACGGCGGGACCTTCGAGCATGCCCATGTGTACTGATTCGCGTAGCCGTTCACTGAGTCGACGCATGACTGGCGTTGACGTTCCCTGGAGGTCGATGCGACCGAGGACCGCGAACGCGACGCTGGTTATTGCCGGACCTGCGTGATAGGCCTTCGTCGCCGGGTCTTGGCGAACGAAACCGCGATACTGCAGCATCGCGAGCAGCCTGTGCGCGGTTGAGGAGGCGACATCCAGATACCGCGTAGCCTCGCTCAACCTGACCTGCGGCTGTTCTGCCAAGAGCAGGATGAGCTTCAACGCCTTGTCTACCGATTCGATCGGATATTGCGGCAACAGAGGGTCTGTGGCTGCACCGTGAGAGGAGGGCCGACGCTCTCCAGCTTTCTGCATGACAGAGACGGTACCTGCTAGACGGAGAGGTCGGTCGATGGCCCACTGCCGTGAATCGTTCGCCGGTGCAGCGGCAGTTGAGGCTGGAGCAGCGATCGATGCCCTTCCATCACGCAGTGGCGCGGGTCGATGCCCGATGGGACGACATTGTCGAGCCACATCCGGCGCGCGCCAGTCATGTCGCGTGACGAGCCTCTGACACAACTACCCTCGCCTGCTCGCGCCAGCAGGTCGTCGCGACCCCGCACTGCAGTGATCAGTCGCCGATCACGGTCAGTTCGCGCCGTCGTCTACCCAGCCGTCGTCCACCCGCTTCGGTAACCACGACCGTGTCCCCCCACGTCACATCGTGAGTGCGGGCGAATGCCACCGGGGCCTCCGGCACCTTCAGGAACGGTTTCAAAATGAACGTCGTGTTCGCGAGAATCGGCTGCTCAGCTATGCCGGTTTCATGCGCGGCGGTGGGTATCACCAGCGGACCGTCGTTGCCTAGCCCGCGGCCGTGGAGCAACGTGAACATCTCGCCGTCGACGTGCCCGATCACCGCGGTGACGGCGTCGAATACGTCGCCCCATCGCCTGCCAGGTTGCATCGCGGCCAATCCGGCGTCGAAGGCAGCACCGTTTCGCTCGAAGACTTCTCGTGCCTGAGCGTTGGGCTCGCCGATCACCATCGGCTGGGCGACTTGGCCTTGATATCCCCGGATCTCGGGCATCAACTCAGTCGAGACGTACAAACCCGACTCCAGCACACCCGGGGGAGTCGTCACGTACCGATGCCGCTTGTCGCCCCAGAACCCGGGACACCAGGCGACATGGAGTTCATCGGCTCCGGCCCTGACTTGAGCCAGCAGCATTTGCCCGTAGACCTCGGCTTGGTCAATGCCCGCAGCGGCCGTGGCGGCCATGGCCTCAAGGGAGGCCTCCCCGATACGAACCGTCGCGCCAAGCCGTTCGATCTCCTCGGCACCCTTGACGTACCTGGCTTGACCGACGATTCCCGTGCCGTCCACAACGTGCTCGAGGCCAACCGCTTCGGCGATGTGCTTGACCGTCGTGTGCGCGACATAACCGTCAGGTTGCCGCACTGAGGAGAACTCGCCGCCGCGAAGCCCGGCGATGGCAGTACGCCGACCCACGAGGTTTCGGTTCTTCAGCACTTCGGCCGTGACCCGGCCGTACTCCACGGCCGTGGAGCCGAGTTCAGTGGCGCTGATTCGATCGTCGATCCACTGCGGCAACTCTGCCGCGTAGTTACTCGACTCGCCGCCGAGGATCAAGACCGGATCTCCCGAAAGAGGAAAGAGCGTCACGCCTTCGGTGTCGCTAACGTAGAGCGCGTCGGAGTTGATCCACTGCGGCAACACGATGAGAAGCTCCACGCCCTCCTGCGCCATCAGCTGCCGCAATCGAGCCCACCGCCGGTCCCGCTCAGACCTGCTGAACATCGGCTCGTTGATCGGCGCGGGAATGCCAAGAACACCCTGCACCCCGCGAACTCCCTGCATGGCTTACTCCTTCGGACTTCGATTGGTTTTCAGACAGCCGTTGACTCAAAGACCAGCTGTGACAGGAGGGTTGGCGTCCCGATGGCGCACGCACTGGGAGAGGCGGTCACCGAGCGGACTGCCAAAGCCGCTTCCGGGTTACAGCCCGGCGCCGACGGTTGCCGTGGGTTCGGTCACAACTGCGGCGGGAGCGTCTGCGCCAGGAACGCGGTGGTGTCGCGCCATGCCTGTTGCGCGGCGTCGGCCACATAGGCATTCGGTCGCGCATCACAGTGGAACGCGTGACCAGCACCCGCGACAACGACCGAGCGTAGGTCGATGCCGGACTTCTGTGCCGCCGACTCGATGGCGAGCCGATCCTCGTCGGGAATCGTCGGATCGGCGTCACCAACAAACATCAGAACCGGCCCGCTGATCTGGCCGGTCCGGTCCACCACCGTATGAGGCCCGCTGGCGATGCCCGGGCCGTAGAAGACCACCGTGGAGGCGACCGGGAATGCAGTCGCCGCGGTGAATGCCGCTCGCCCACCAAAGCAGAATCCCACGATCGCCGTCCTGTCAGTGTCGATCCCATCATCGCCGGCCACCTGTGTCAGGACCGCGCCGACGTCGGCATTGATCTGCTCGGGCCCCAGGTCGCCGATGAGCCCCATCGCCGTATCGAAATCGGTGTACTCGACGGTCTCCTTGCCCGACCGGTGAAACAAGTCGGGAGCGACAGCCAGGTAACCCTGCGCTGCCAGTCGGCGGGTGACGTCCTGGATGTGATCGTTGACGCCGAAGGCCTCCTGCAGCACGATCACCGCCGCCGGGGGATTCACGGCCTGACTGGCCCGCGGGCGCACTCGGTAAATGCGCATCGGACCATCGGAGGTGGTCAAGGTCATCCAATCGGCGCTAAGGTCACCGGCGGCTGTGGCAGTCATGTGATGCAGAGTTCCTTTCTTCGATGAGTAACGTCTCTGGGTGGAGCAGATAGCGAAACGTCGCGTACTTCGACTCGGCGACGTCGGGTGCCACGTTCGCGATCTCTTCGGCCGACAGGCCGGGAGACGAGTGAGTAGTCAGGAACGTGGCCATAACGTCTGCCTTTCTTGAACGGATTCGCGGTGACGGACAGTCACGTGGTGAGCAACTCGTCGCGCAACTGCTCGGCGAGCGGCTGCCAGGAAGTGAACGGTTCGAGGTCGACCCGCGGGTGCTGGGCGCCGCAATCGGTACACCGACGCAGCGCCTCGTCGTCGCTGAACGCGATGCACGCGTCGTAATACACCTGCTGCGATACGGTTTCGGCGGTGTCCCACTCGACACGGCGCAGTTCACGGTCACACCCGGGGCAGTACCACGCGATGCCCTCGAGTCCCGCGGAACGCGCCTTGTATCGCAGTTGAACACCTTCCTCAAACGGCACGACCCGGTGAGGCGTCCCGGCCGGCATGTAGACATGATCGCCCACGGCCATGTGGAACAGATTCACCGTGGAGTCCTTGAGATACACGTCGGCGGAACCCGACATCTGCACTAGGACGGTGTCCTTGCCACAGATCAGATAGAACGGCTGCGTCACGGTATTGCGTGACATATACAACTGTGGGTCGACCGACGTCGGCAGAACCGGTACATCCTCGTAATTGCCAACCTCGAGTGCGGCTTTGAACGTGTGCAACATCCTGCGTCTGTCCATGATCACGCCTCCTGGGTTGCTGTCACCGACGGTGCCGCCACACGCAATGCCCGCTTCGCCGACTCAGCCGAGCGGACCTGACTCAGATAACGCTGAAAACCCGACTTATGAAGCGGGTGAGGAGAATTGACGTGGCCGCACTTCGAGCAGGTGCGTACGGATTCGTCTTCGTAGTCGACCGCAGCCTTGTTGGTGCCCCACAATGTGATGAACGGCGGCAGCTCGTCGTCGACCGAGCCGCCCCACTGCGACGGGTCGTAGCCCTCGATGCCCTTGGGCGTCGCGTTGTACTCGTGCCGAAGCAACTCCTCGTGGCACTTCTGACAGCGGAACACGATCGCCTCGTCTTGATCACCCTCCTCGGACTGATGCTGGGTGATGGTCATCAGAATGAACGCCTCGGGGTCGGCCGGGTCGCGCAGAAATGAGTTCACCCCATGCAGCGGCTGGGTGACGAAGATCTGCCCGCTTTGCAGTATCCCGTTGTTGGCGCCGAAGGTGACCGCGACTTCCTGAACGGTGTTGTAGTGGAAGAAGTGGCCGAAGTCGCTGTCGTGAGGGTCGCCGGTGAAGACGGCTCCGCACGGCACGATGGCACCAGCGTCGTGGTAGGGGAACAACGGCAGAAGCTGGCACGCCGCTCCGGTCATGAAATCGAACACGTTGACCTTCAGTGGTTCACGGTGTCCGGACGGTGGGGGAATGCGCCGTGCCTGTTGGTCTGCCGGCCCCACGCTCTCGGTGGTCTGAGTCATGCTTGTCTCCTTCGTGAGGTGCAGTCACGGGCCAGCGCGCCGGGAACGTCCGATGCGTCCGCAGTTGTGCCAGACCACGGCGATCTGCCGATGCGCCGATGTTCGGGGAGTACCGTCAGCTCGCTACGACCCATTCCGTAATTCACCATGACGAATTCAGTGTGTGGCACCTTACCCCCGCCTGTCAAGAATTCACCATGATGGTTCATGCTGAATTCGAGACGTCATATGGTGGCCCGTCGCAGAGCCAGTGGCTGGACGGTCCGCCCGTCGTCGACACCACCCCACCGTGGATGCGCTCTCGCGCCGACCGACCCGTCGGGCTGGGAATGACCCCCGCCCCGTTGGCGTCCCGTGCCTCCGAAGCCGTTGTCGGGCAAGCCGTTAACCGCTCGCCGCACTGTGCGACGGTCGTGCGCGCGCCCGTGAGGAGACTCGGGGGCGAGTGACGTCCGATCGGGCAGGCAACGGGTTTCTAATCGCTCGGATATCACGCTCGGCGACACCTCGAGTGTGCGCTGTGCGCGATCGGCGAGAACTTGGCTCTCGGCCCAAGCATGAACGATCGAACTATCTGACGGAAAGGCGCTTCTGCTCACCAGAGAACCTGTGGCCCTGTTGGAGGAGGTGATGTCCGGTCACGCAGATGCGCGCCATCTTAGATGCGTCCTTTCTCATCGCGTCGACTTCTCCGGTCATTGGACCCATGCCCGCGAGGACTTCGAACGCAAGCTCTACCGCAAGCGTTCCAAGGCCAAGCTCCGGTTCGTCGAGCTGACGCAACGGCATCATCAAACCTGACGGAGATCGCCAACATAATGGGATACCGTAATCACCGCCCAATCTCCGTGCGCCTCAAGAATATTCGAGATGCTGCGGCATGCTTCTTCGAAGCCTCTGAGCGGCCCTGCGAGCGCTATTGAGCGTTGCTGTCACGTGACGAATCGCGGTATCAGGACCCGGACGCCTGCGAGCTACGTGCGCCTCCACCGACCGAAGGCCACCAGTGCGCCGCGAAGAAATGACAGGAATATGAGACAAACCGCAGATGACATCAGGTGAGACAATTTGCATTGCAGCAGGTCAGCGGACCGCAACATGACATGAAGCTTGAGCACCTACACGCATACTCGTCACGGGCGGCGCGACGGGCATCGGCGCGGCCGCGGGTCAAGTGCTGAGTGAGGCGGGGGCCGCCGTCGTCGCGACGTATCACCGGACGCCGCCGCCCTCACAAGACGGGGTGACGTGGTTGCGGTGCGACGTGCGCGACGCCGCAGCCGTCGACGACATGGTCAGAGGCGCGGCCGAAAAGCTCGGCGGGCTCGATGTGCTGCTGCATGCGGCGGGGCTGTGGCAGGCCGGGATTCCCGGTCAGATCAGCGGTGAGGACATCGACTTCCTCGTCGACACGAACCTCAAGGCAACGATCTTCACCAACCAGGCCGCGTATGCCGTCATGCGAAAGGACGGTGGGGGCCGGATCATCAACTTCGGGTCGGCCGAGGCCGTGATGGGCAGTCCGATTTCGGCCCTGTACGCCACGACCAAGGGAGCGGTTCAGGCCTGGACGCGCTCCGCAGCCAAGGCGTGGGGGGCGGAGAAGGTGTCGGTGATGGCGCTGGCTCCGGCGGTCAGGACACCTGGTGCCGACCGCCTGCGCGAATTCCTCGGACCCGAGGCCGCCGACTTCATCGATGAACAGATCAAGTCGACGATTCCGCTGGGCGGCGCGCTCGGAGATCCGGTCAACGACCTCGGGCCGATGCTGGTGTTCTTGTGCAGCGAGGGATCCCGCTTCATCACCGGACAACTGATTGCGGTCGACGGCGGACTGGTCATGTTGGGCGCCTAGGCCGAGGCCGCGAATAAAGGACTAACAGTCAGCTGCAACACCGGGTTAGTCGCCGCTAACCCGCCTCAATGTGACATGAATCTCACATTGAGACGCTCAGTGCATGCCCCCGGGTTTGTCATGGGCCATAAGGGATGTGCTGCACCTACGTCCAGTCAGGAGGATGACGATGAGTGGGCAAAGCCTGCCCCACGAACACTGGTAACCACCAACCGATTTAGGGGATGAGACAGATGGCGACGATGTACGGCGTAATGGGCATGATGCCTTTCGCGTGGGCATGGGCCGCGTACACGCTCGTATCACGCAAGGGTCGGGGCGATTCGTGATCTCGATCGCTCACCTGCGCAACGGCTCTCGTATCGGTCAGGAAGTCGAAACCCTCGATGACCGGTTCGCGGCTTCACTCGTCGCACTATGCGATGTTGAATTCCTTGATCTTGCGATAGATGGTGGCGCGTGACATTCCCAGCGCCTCGGCCGCGTCGGCCTTGCTGCCGTCGTTCTCTTGAAGGCTCCGCACGATCGCGTCACGTTCGAGCGCTTCCAGCTGGGTGAGCCTGCGCCGCGCCACCGAGCGGCATTCGGGGGGTAATTTGTCCATTCCGATCGTGCCGCAGCGCTGCAGAGCCACTGTTTCGGCCAGCACGTTGCGCAATTGGGTGACATTCCCCGGCCACGGGAGTTTGTTCAGTTGGCGCATGGCCTCGCGTGCGAGGCGCACGTCGGCTCCGCGAGTCAACTCCCGCAACAGCATTGGCACCAGCTCCTCGAGATCTTCGATGCGGTGTCGCAATGCTGGGACCGTGACCGTATGGGTGAAGAAGGGCAAGACCAGGATGTCCACCGCCGGTGGATGCGTACCGACGCCCATTGTTGCAGCGATCCAGCCACGGCCAGCTCGGGTCTGCAGCACCCCGGCGAGAGGTTCGAGCGCTTCCTCGGGTAGTTCATCGATGTTAGCGATCACGACGGCGAAGTCGTCGCTATCGATTTCGGCCCGCACCTCGTCGACGAATTCGTCGGCAGCGGAGAAGTTCTCGAGGCGCAAGACCCGAACGGTGCGCTCCGGAGTCGCGTGCTGGGCAACGGCTTGCGCGAGCTTCGTGCGTCCGGTTCCGTTCTCTCCTTCGATCACGACCCAGTCGCGGTCTCGGTAGCAGCGCTCAACCTGTTGACAGCTGCGCCGCCACGAACTGCTGCGACCCCCGAGGCTCGGTATCGGTTGTATCGAGCGGTGAACGGCGGCGCGCTCTGCCGTTGGTTGCATGTGCACGTGCATCACGACGTTGCTGCTACGTCCACGCGCACTGACTTCTTCGACAGCCGAGATCCTGGCGGTGCTGCCGCTGGGCAAGGTCGCGATGGCAGTTCTAGCGCTGCGGGCTCGGGCGAGGTCGGCGGCTTGATCGAGTAGTGCTGTCTGATCGGCTGCATCGAGCGTCTGTCGCAGAAACGGATTCATCAGCACGACGTCGCCGCCAATTGCCAAAACGCCACCGGGATACCGGCGGGTGTGCTTGAGATATGCCTCGAGCAGAGCGGCCTCGTGTTGGGTCTTCCACGCGCTGATGCGGTCTTCGATCTGGCTGCCGGCACTCTTGGCCAGCACGAACAGCAGCGGGTCGCATTGGTGTGCCCAGCAGGTCAGATCGACCACGCCGATCATCCGGCGGGTGATTGGGTCGCGGATCGGCGAGCCGGCGCAGGACAGCCGACCCAAGGTCCCGACGTAGTGTTCGCTGCCCTGGATGAAGGTGGGTTGAGCCGTCTCCAGTGTGGTGCCGATGCCGTTGGTGCCGGTGAACTCTTCGGCGTAGCTGTAGCCGCGGGCCAATCGGACGTCGTCGAGTGCGCCCAGGAGCGTTGGATCGGCGGCGACCCGCTCGAGCACAACTCCGTCGGCTGAGGTGAGAATCACGCTGACGGCTTGCAAGGCGAGGTCGTTGGCGATCCGCTGCAGCACCGGAGCCGCGGCGTGAACAAGCGGCGTGTCCGTGTCTGGATCACGGACATACGGCAGATCCACCCGATCGGGATGTACGTGCAGGTCTCGGGAACGGCGCCACGAATCCAATACCCCCGGTGCGACGAGGTCTTTATTGAGCGACCCGGCGCTGAGGAACAACTCCCTGGCTCGCTGTAAGCCTTCGGAGCTGTCGGTTTGTCGAGCCATCGTGGCTGTACCTCGGTCCTGAGTGGCTGTAGTCGCAGCGTAGTCGCCTGTCATGTGACTTGCGTCTCAAATTGAGACGACCCGAGCGCTGGGCTGTCCAACCCCTTGATGTGACTGTCGTCTCATAGTGAGACGCTCATGAGCTAGATCACAGGGTTGCATCTGTGTGCATCGTTCGCCGGCCGTCAGCTGGCCGGCTCGTACACAGGAGGCGCACTTTGAGTAGGCAAAGCCTGACCAAGGCTCACGCGAAGATCACCGAACTGTCCTGGGACCCGACATTCGCCACGCCGGCGAACCGGTTCGGCACCGACTACACCTTCGAGAAGGCCCCGAAGAAGGATCCGCTCAAGCAGATCATGCGGTCCTACTTCCCGATGGAGGAGGAGAAGGACAACCGCGTCTACGGCGCAATGGACGGCGCGATCCGGGGCAACATGTTCCGTCAGGTGCAGCAGCGGTGGTTGGAATGGCAGAAGCTGTTCCTGTCGATCATTCCGTTCCCCGAGATCTCGGCCGCCCGGGCGATGCCGATGGCCATCGACGCCGTACCAAACCCGGAGATCCATAACGGGCTGGCCGTGCAGATGATCGACGAGGTTCGTCATTCGACCATCCAGATGAACCTCAAGAAGCTGTACATGAACAACTACATCGACCCGGCGGGTTTCGACATCACAGAGAAGGCATTCGCCAACAACTACGCCGGCACGATCGGACGGCAGTTCGGCGAGGGGTTCATCACCGGTGACGCGATCACCGCGGCCAACATCTACCTAACGGTGGTCGCCGAAACCGCTTTCACGAATACTCTTTTCGTGGCGATGCCCGACGAGGCCGCCGCCAACGGCGACTACCTGCTGCCGACCGTGTTCCACTCGGTGCAGTCCGACGAATCGCGCCACATCTCCAACGGCTACTCGATCCTGCTGATGGCGCTGGCCGACGAACGCAACCGGCCCCTGCTGGAACGCGACATGCGCTACGCCTGGTGGAACAACCACTGCGTGGTCGATGCCGCGATCGGCACCTTCATCGAGTACGGCACCAAGGACCGCCGCAAGGACCGGGAGAGCTATGCCGAGATGTGGCGCCGCTGGATCTACGACGACTACTACCGCAGTTACCTTCTGCCGCTGGAGAAGTACGGCCTGACCATACCGCACGATCTGGTCGAGGAAGCCTGGAAGCGCATCGTCGACAAGCACTACGTGCACGAGGTGGCACGATTCTTCGCCACCGGCTGGCCGGTCAACTACTGGCGCATCGACGCGATGACCGACAAGGATTTCGAGTGGTTCGAGGAGAAGTACCCCGGCTGGTACAACAAGTTCGGTCGCTGGTGGGAGGACTACAACCGGCTCGCCTACCCGGGCCGCAACAAGCCCATCGCCTTTGAAGAGGTCGGCTACCAATACCCGCACCGCTGCTGGACCTGCATGGTGCCCGCACTGATCCGCGAGGACATGATCGTCGACAAGGTCGACGGTCAATGGCGCACCTACTGCTCGGAGACCTGTTACTGGACCGACGCCGTCGCATTCCGGGGCGAGTACGAGGGGCGGCCGACCCCGAATATGGGACGCCTCACGGGATTCCGGGAGTGGGAGACCCTGCACCACGGCAACGATCTGGCCGACATCGTCTCGGATCTCGGATACGTGCGCGACGACGGCAAGACACTGATCGGCCAGCCGCATCTGGATCTCGACGATCCGAAGAAGATGTGGACCCTCGACGACGTCCGCGGCAACACGTTCAACAGCCCCAATGTGCTGCTCAACGAGATGTCCGACGAGGAACGCGAGGCGCACGTCGCCGCATACCGCGCAGGCACCGTCCCCGCCTGACGCGCACGGTGGGTGGCGCTTTCCCCCAGGGCCACCCACCGGTCACCAACGCCGAAACCCCGAAGCCCGAGGAGATTCCGTGGCTGACACGCATCGCATCAACTTCGAGCCCGTCGACATCGAGATGGAAGTGGGCGAGGAGGAGAACATCCTGGACGCCGCGTTCCGGCAGGGCATCCATCTGATGCACGGCTGCCGCGAAGGCCGTTGTTCGGCCTGCAAGTCCTACGTCCTTGACGGCGACATCCAGATGGAGAACTACTCGACGTTCGCCTGCAACGACGCCGAGGTCGAAGGGGGCTATGTGTTGCTGTGCCGGTCGCACGCGTTCAGCGACTGCACGATCGAGCTACTCAATTTCGACGAGGACGAACTGCTCGGCGGCGTGCCGATCCAGGAGGTACGAACCCAGGTGGCCGCACTGCAGCCGATGACGCGCGACATCGTGTCACTGAAGCTGACGGCGGTCGAACCGCTGACCTTCGAGTTCAAACCCGGCCAATACGCCGACATTCACATCCCAGGCAGCGACGAGCACCGGTCCTTCTCAATGGCGACCACCCAGTCCACCCCGGGTCAGGTGGAGTTCCTGATCAAGAAGTACCCGGGCGGCAAGTTCGCGGCGTTGCTGGAGAACGGTATCGAGGTCGGTGACGAGATCTACCTGACCGGACCCTATGGCTCGTTCACCCTCAAAGAGGGCCACGTATTGCCCGTGGTGTGTATCGGTGGTGGTGCCGGGATGGCGCCGATTCTGGCGCTGCTGCGCCACATGAGCGAAACCGCCAACCCGCGCCCAGTCCACTTCTACTACGGCGCCCGCACCGCAGCCGATCTCTTCTATCTCGACGAGATCACCGAGATCGGCAAGGACCTAATCGATTTCGACTTCGTCGCCTGTCTCTCGGAGTCGATGGACGGCTCGGTTCCCGGTTCGGTCCGTGTTGAGGAGGGCAACGTCACGGACGTCGTCACCAGAAACGAACCCGGCATCGGCAAGGCCGAGGTGTACATGTGCGGCCCGCCGCCCATGGTCGACGCGGCGCTCGCCCTGCTCGACTCCCACAACGTGCCCAAGGACCAGATCTTCTACGACAAGTTCACCAGCCCGGCATTCGACTGAACCCGTTGCAGCCCAACAGAAAGAGAAACGCCGATGTCCGCACCCGCCAAACAGCGCAGCTTCCCCAAGATCGAGTTCACCGACTCGGAGGCCGGTGCGCTGGAATTCCCCAGCAGCAAGAGCCGCAAATTCACCTACTACAAGCCGGCGAAGCTGCGGTCGACGATGTATGAGGACGTCACCGTCGACGTGCAGCCCGACCCGGATCGTCACTTGTCCCAGGGCTGGATCTACGGCTTCGGCGACGGGCCCGGCGGCTATCCGCAGGACTGGACGGCCGCCAAATCCTCGAACTGGCACGCGTTCCTCGACCCGAACGAGGAATGGGACCAGACCATCTACCGCAATAATTCCGCGGTGGTGCGCCAGGTCGACCTGTGCCTGCAGAACGCCAAGCGTGCCCGCGCTTACGACAGCTGGAATTCGGCATGGCTGAAGTTCCTCGAACACAACCTGGGTGCGTGGATGCACGCCGAAAACGGTCTGGCCTTACACGTGTTCACCTCCATCCAGCGGTCCGGGCCGACGAACATGATCAACACCGCAGTCGCCGTCAACGCTGCCCACAAGATGCGCTTCGCCCAAGACCTGGCGCTGTTCAACCTCGACCTGTCCGAGGAGGCCGAAGGCTTCGACGGCGGTGCTCACATCGGAGTCTGGCAATCCGCGACCGAGTGGCAGCCGACCCGCGAGGTTGTCGAGCGGTTGACCGCCCTCGGTGACTGGTGCGAGCTGCTGTTCGCCACCAACATCGTCTTCGAACAGCTGGTGGGCTCATTGTTCCGCAGTGAATTGGTGATGCAGATCTCGGCCCGCAACGGCGACTACATCACCCCGACGATCGTCGGCACCGGCGAGCACGATTACGACCGCGACCTGTCGTACACGCGAAACTTGTTCCGGCTCTTGACCCGTGACGAGCAGTATGGCGAGTCGAACAAGGAGCTCTTCTCGACGTGGCTGGCCACCTGGGTGCCGAGGTGCCTGGACGCCGCCCGCGCGCTTCAGCCGCTGTGGTCGCAGCCGGGCGAGAAGGCCGTCACCTTCGCGTCCAGCCTCGGCGCCGCCGAAGGCAAGTTCGCATCCCTGCTCGAGTCGATCGAGCTCAACACCCCTGAGGAGCTGACGAAGTGACCATGCAATTCGGATCCGCCACCGAGTTCTCGAACAAATGCGGGGTGACGCTGATGAACACACCGATCGGCCGCGTCGTCGCCGACGTGATGGGAGCCAAGGACGGAGTGGAGCTCACCGAGTATCCGTCGATGATCCGGGTGGACGGCGAGCGGGTGCTGAACTTCGACTACGCGGAGCTCACCGAGGCGCTGGGCGAGGAGTTCGACGGGTCGATCTTCGAGGAGATCAGCTCCACCCACTACGGGCGCATGGTGCACCTCGATGACAAGACCATGTTGTTCGCCAGCCCCGAGGACGCGGCCGAGTACATCGGATTCGATCTCACCGCCAAATAAGCCAACCCGAAACAGCCCAACGGACAAGGACTTTGCGATGTATCAAAAAGACGGCAACTCCTACTTCATCGTCGACGGTCACGTGCACATATGGGACGGCCGTGCGTCGAACCTTAAGAATGTGCACGGCAAGCAGTTCATCGACTGCTTCTACGACTACCACCGAAACCTCAGTCCCGAGGAAGTGGTGTGGGACTACGACACCTACACCTACTACGGCGGCGAGCGCTTGATGCACGACCTGTTCACCGACGGCTACGTCGACCACGCCATCTTCCAGGCGACTTTGCTGAGTGATTTCTACGTCAACGGGTTCGGACAGACCGAGGAGGCGTTCGATCTGGCGCAACGCCATCCCGACAAGCTGACCTACAACCACGCCTATGACCCGCGTAATGGCGAAGCGGGCTTGGCCCAGTTGCGCCGCGACACAGAGCGGATGAAGTTGCAGGGCGTAAAGCTCTACACCGCGGAATGGCACGGCGACTCACGAGGGTACAGGCTCGACGACCCGTGGTCACGACGCTATCTCGAAGAGTGCATCGAGCTGGGAATCCGAAATGTCCACGTGCACAAGGGCCCGACCATCCGGCCGTTGGACCGCGATGCGTTCGACGTCGCCGACGTCGACAAGGTCGCAACCGACTACTTGGAGTTGAACTTCATCGTCGAGCACGTCGGTCTGCCACGGCTGGAGGACTTCTGCTGGATCGCCACGCAGGAATCCAACGTCTACGGCGGGTTGGCCGTAGCGATCCCGTTCATCCACACCCGCCCTAGGTACTTTGCCCAGATCATCGGCGAATTGCTCTACTGGATCGGAGAAGACAAGATCCTCTTCGGAAGCGACTACGCGCTGTGGACACCGAAGTGGCTGGTCGAGAAGTTCGTCGACTTCCAGATTCCCGAGGATATGCTGGGGGAGTACGCCCCTATCACACTTGATCAGAAGCGAAAGATCCTCGGCCTCAACGCCGCTGCGCTCTACGACATCAATGTGCCCGCGGAGCTTCAGCTGGCCGTCCCCGGGCAGGACAAGGTCGATGTCGCGGCCGGCGCCAAGGAGCCGGTGCCGCTATGACCATCACTTTGGTGTCCCTGAAGTCCAAGATTCTGGCGGCGTTGGACTCGGTCGCCGACCCGGAACTGGACCAGCCGATCACCGAACTGGGCTTCGTTCGGTCGGTAGCCGTCGACGACGTCGGCGTCACTGTCCATATGCGGCTGCCGACGGCGTTCTGTTCGCCCAACTTCGCCTACCTGATGGCCTCCGACGCCTACGACGCGTTGCGCACACTTGACGGTATCGGTGAGGTTCGGGTCTTGCTCGACGATCACCATGACAGCGACAAGATCAACGCCGGGTTGGCCGCCGAGGCCGGTTATGTCGGCACGTTCGGCGCGGAGGCCAAAGAGAGCCTCGACGAGCTGCGTAGGACGTTCCTGCGCAAGGCGCACACCGCCGCGATGGAGCGGTGCGTCTCGGTGTTGATGCGGCAGAACCGCCTGACCGCCGACGATCTTCACCGGCTGATCCTGCGCGACCTGCCCGATGGAAGGGAGAAGTCGGCGCTGCTGCGCCGTCGGTTCGCCCTCGGTCTCAGCATGTGCCCGAACAGCAAGGTGGTGGTCGACGATGACGGCCACCTGCTGCCTGCCGAGGCCGTGCCGATGCGGCTGCGCTTCGCCAGGTCCGTGCGGATCTCCATGGAAGGCAACGCGCATTTCTGCCGCGGCCTGCTCGCCACCCGCTACGACGACGGCTGCGCCGCCACACCGCAATTCACCAACACCAGAACCGGGAGCCTACGATGAAAGCCGTACAGGTGGTCGGATACCACACCAAACTACAACTCACCGACGTACCCGAACCCAAGATCGAAGGGCCACTCGACGTCATCGTCCGGATCGGCGGTGCGGGGGTGTGCCGCACCGACATCCACATTCTGGAAGGGCAGTGGGCGGACAAGAGTGGGGTCGCCCTGCCCTACACCATCGGCCACGAGAATGCCGGATGGGTGCATGCCATAGGGGATGCGGTCACCAACGTGAGCGTGGGCGACAAGGTGATCCTGCATCCCCTGATCACCTGTGGACTTTGCCGCGCATGCCGATTCGGCGACGACGTTCACTGCCACAACAACCAATTCCCGGGCATCGACACAAACGGCGGCTACGCGGATTACCTGCGGACAACCGCGCGCAGCGTCGTGAGGATCGACGACTCTCTCGAGCCGGCCGATGTCGCCGCGCTCGCCGACGCCGGTCTGACCGCCTACCACGCGGCGGCCAAGGTGGCGCGTGTGACCCGCCCCGGCGATGTCTGCGTGGTGATCGGTGCCGGCGGTCTCGGCCACATCGGAATCCAAGTGCTCAAAGCGATTTCGGGAGTCACCGTCGTCGTCGTGGACCGCAACCCCGACGCCGTCAAGCTCGCCCAGGGCATCGGCGCTGACGTGGGCATCGTCGCCGACGGCAGCCATGTGCAGCAGGTACTCGACCTCACGGGCGGGCACGGCGCCGAGGCGGTGCTCGACTTCGTTGGCGAGGGCGGGGCGACCAAAGAGGGTGTGGCCATGTTGCGTCGGGCCGGCAACTACTTCGTCGTCGGGTACGGCGAGAACATCGACGTCCCGACGATCGACATCATCTCAACTGAAATCAACTTCATCGGCAATCTGGTGGGCTCCTATAACGACCTGCAGGAGCTGATGGTGCTTGCCGCGCAGGACAAGGTCACTTTGCACACCATCAAGTACCCGCTCGATGAATTCCAAAGAGCGATCGATGATCTGGACGCAGGCCGCGTGCGTGGCCGCGCGATTTTGGTCCCCTGAAATCGGAAAGGAATTAGACCATGGCAAAGGAGCTGCGGTACAGCGCCGACGCGCGAACACGGTTGGAGCAGGGCGTCAACGCACTGGCCGACGCCGTGAAGGTGACGCTGGGTCCCAAGGGACGCAACGCCGTCTTGGAGAAGCTGACGGGACCCCCGACAATCACGAACGACGGTGTGACGATCGCCCGCGAGATCCAGCTGTCGGATCCGTTCGCCAACATGGGCGCGCAGCTGGTCAAGGAAGTCGCGATGAAAACCAATGGGGTGGTCGGCGACGGCACCACAACCGCCACCGTGCTCGCGCAGGCGATGGTCCGCGAAGGGTTGCGTGCGGTGGACGCCGGGGCCAACCCAATGCGGGTGCGTCGCGGCATCGAACGCACCGTCCCCGTCGTCCTGCAGGCGTTGGCCGAGCACTCCGTTGCCCTCGGTGGACGTGGCGACCTGCTGCGGATAGCCACACTGGCAGCCAGCGACGACGAAGCGATCGGTGAGATCATCGCCCGGGCCGTCGAGCATGTCGGCGAGGCCGGGGTGGTCACCACCGAGGAGAGCGAGGTGCTCGGGCTGACCGTCGACGTGGTCGACGGGATCGAGTTCGACCACGGCTACATCTCGGCGTACATGGTCACCAACCCCGAGCGCATGGAAGCCGTCGTGGACAACCCGGTGATCCTGTTGACCAACAAGAAGATCACCGCGGTGCAGGAGATCATGCCGAGCATCGAGGTGGCCAAGCGCGCCGATCGGCCGCTGGTGGTACTCGCCGAGGACGTTGACGGCCCGGCGCTGCAGCTGCTGGTGGGCGGCAATATGCACAAGACCATGCTGTCGGTCGTGGTGCGCGCACCGGGATTCGGTCACCGCCGCATCGCCGAGCTCGAGGACCTGGCGGTGGCCTTGGGCGGTCATGTGATCGCCAAGGACACCGGTATCGAGCTGTCCGAGGTGACACTCGAGCACCTGGGCTCGTGTGACCGCATCACCGTGACCGAGGACCAGACGACGATCGTCGGTGCGCGAGGCGAGCAGCGGCTCGTGAATGCGCGCGTCGCGCAGCTCGAGGCCCAACGCGAGCGGGCCCGTATTGACGCGGACCGCGACAGTCTCGATCTGCGCATAGCGCGCCTCACCGGTCGAGTCGCGGTGATCCGCGTCGGCGGAGCGACCAGCGTCGAGCTCAAGGAACGCATGTTGCGGGTCGAGGATGCGCTGGCCGCGACGCGGGCAGCGCTGGAGGCCGGGATCGTCTCGGGTGGCGGCACCGCGCTGGCCCAGGCGCACCGTGCGCTGGCCGACTTGCGGCTGCCGGGCGACGAGGCGATCGGCACCCAGGTGGTGCGCCGTGCGCTGGCCGAGCCGCTGCGCTGGATCGCGCTCAACGCGGGGTTCGAGGCCGACGATGTCGTGCAGATCGTGGAAGATCTGCCGCTGGGCCACGGATTCAACGCTCTAACAGGCGAATACGGTGACATGTTCGACGAGGGCGTGATCGACCCGCTGAAGGTGACCCGCGCCGCTCTGGAGAGCGCCGCATCCATCGCGGCGCTGCTGATCACGACCGAGACCGCAGTCGTCGAGCAGGTCGCCGGACAACCCGGCACCATTATGGCGCCCGGCTTCGGCGACCTCGCGGAGGGCATGGTCCGCCCATCGAACATTTACTGAGAGGCAGTGTGCTGATGATTTTCATCGTGGTAAAGTTCGACGTCGCCCGCCGCTATCGCGAATCATGGATGTCCGTCACCAACGAGTTCACCGCGGCGACTCGGAGCGAACCGGGAAACCTCTGGTTCGAGTGGTCCCGAAGCCTCGAGAAACCGTCCGAATATGTTCTGGTAGAGGCATTTCGGGATCAGCAGGCAGCCGCGGCGCATGTCAATTCCGAGCACTTCCGGGCAGGGCTGGCGGCGATGCGACCGGCGCTGACTCAAACACCGCAGATCATCCACACTGAGATCCCCTCGGATGGATGGGCGGCGATGGGCGAACTGCAGATCGAGCCCGCAGATTCTCACAACGGTGCGCACCCCGGGCACTAGCCGCAACAGCAATGCGCCGTCGCAGCCATTAGTCACGGCCACGAAGTACCCGCGGCCTTGCTCCTAGGGCGCTCAGTCCGGGGACGCCTCGCCGATCGCTAGCATCTCCCGTGCCTTGATCGCCAACCACAACTCCGTCCTGGAGTCTGCCGACTCGAGGTCACAGTTCGTGAGCTCGCGAATCCTTGCGAGGCGGTTACGCAGGGTGTGCCGGTGGATTCCCAATTTGGTTGCGGCGCTTTCGACATGGCCGTTGTTGCGCAGGTATGCCTCAAGAGTTGCGACGAGGCCTGTCTCGGGCGAGTTCTGATCTACGGTCGTGCTCCTCCAGCGGATTGAGTTGCTGCGCCAAGAGTTCGAGTTCACCGATGCTGCGGTTGCCCAGGATCATGCTGAAGACACCTAGTTCGGCGAATGCGCAGAAGCCACCTTCGCGTTCGCCGGTGCGTGCGGCAACGCGCGCTTGGTTGACACACACCGGCAGGTTTTCGAATGATCCAGGCAGGCTGAGCCCGCCGCCGAGGCGCCGCTGCAGTTGGGCTCCGACCGCCTGTCGAATTTCCGGCGCCGCGACGGAGGCGTCCGCCGGGAGTACAACAAGCAACTCGCCCTCGCGCGAGCACATCAAATAGGCACGAGCAGTGGCGTCGAGGACGCGTTGAGCCTCTATCTCTGCGGCAAGCGCTGGACCGGTGTTGGTGAGTACCAACACGACTACCTGCTCGTCGGGATCAAAGCCGAAGTACCGCAGCACACTTGGATCATTGACGGAGGGCGCAGCCAAAAGCGCCTGGGTCACCGCTGCGCGGAGCCGGTGCTCGGCGTCGAGAACCTTTGCGGGTTTGTCCATTTCGATGGAGATCAACGACATGGCATGGGCGACCAGGACACGATCGTGGGCCGATAGTGGCTCGTCGGATCTAACTGCGAGGTAGCCGCGCAGCGTCTGTGTCGCCCGAAGGGCCTGCAAGGTGCAGTATCCGTCACCGTCGGCGAACACTCGGCTGCGGTTGCCGCGAGTTCGCCCTGGACCTGCTGGCTGCAGAAGTGAGCGACACGCTCGGCGTCGGGACCATGGGTTGCCAGGGCACTGCCATCAGTTGCCAGGACGACGACGGTCGCTGACAACGACTTGCTCAGCGCAGTGACCACCGCGGGGATGCCGCTTCTGAGTGTTTCGCGCGCCATCACTTCTTGCTGGTCGACGATGCGCTGCACGGACCGGAGTTGATCTGCGGTGACTTCGTCGATGACCGCGCGCGTGATGGCGATGAACGGAGTGTCTGCGGGCACGGCGAGAACGGGCATGCCGAGCGCGTCTCCCGCGGTGATGACCCCGTCGGGCACCTGCGCGAAAGTGGTTCCGGTATCGAAGGCCAACGCGGCCACGCCCGCCGCAGACAGTCGGGCGATGTACTCGAATTGTTCTGTCTCGGTCGTGCCGACGTTCATGCCGGTGGTCATGACGAGCTCGCCGCCGGACAGGTACGGCGTGGGGTCGACGAGTTCGATGGCGTGGGCCCAGGCGATCGTGCGGTCGCCGTTATCCCGGCCGGCGACCAGCGACAGGCCGAGGTCGGGTTGCTGCGCCAACCGGCGCACCGTCATTGCCATGGCGCGCTAGACGCCCGGCGATCGGTGTCGACACTGACGAGAAACGCCCTGAACAGTGCTTCTCTGTCGGCTGCGGGCCCGTCGGTGTCTTCGGGGTGCCACTGGACGCCGAGTACCCAGGTGTCCGGGTCGCGGTGCTCGATGGCCTCGATGACGCCGTCGACGCCATGTGCGGCGACGCGCAGTTGTGGCGCCACGTCGCCGACGGCTTGGTGGTGGCCGTTGCGGACGGTGACGGTGGTACGGCCGAGGATGTCGAGCCAGCCGGGTCTGCGCTTCGACGAACACGGTGTCGTCGAGGAACAGCGGGTCGTCGCCGTGCCCGTGGTGCGGGGTGTCGGGTCCGAGGTCGGGGATGAGTGTGCCCCCATAGGCGAGGTTGATCATCTGCGCGCCACGGCAGATCCCCAAGACCGGGATCTGCCTTTCGAGTGGCCCGATTGATCGACGCCAAAGTGCGTACGTCGCAGCGACGATCGACGCCGTACAGGTTGGGCACCTCACCGACGTAGCCATAGAGGCTCGGATCGACATCGCCTCCGCCGAGCAACACCAGCCCGTCCACCTCGTCATCGAGGCTCGCCGGTGCGTCGGAGGTGGGATCGATGATCAGCAGCCGCGCACCGAGATCGGTCAATGTGCTCAGCGCGGTACGGGTGAATCGGACCACCAGTTCCCGAGTTTCGTCGGTGAGGTCGGGATAGTTGAGGGGCACCACCACACCGACGAGCGGGGCGTCGGGCGCCGCTACCGGCTGAGCGGGCATGACCTCGGCCAGAGTGATCGGTTGGACTGCCGTCATCGGCGGGTGTGGCTTCCGAGTCGGGGTGGGGCGCTGCGGTAGGCAGGCGGTGTTACCGACATGGAGATGGGGTTGGCCACTTGCGGTGTCGGACTGCCGGGGACGGCCGCGGTGACGGTGAGGCCGAGCTTCTCGGCGAAGGCAAATGCCTCGGCCATATCGTTGATCGGTCCTGCGGGCACACCGACGCCGGTGAGCAACGCGTACCAGTGGTCGGCGCCTTGGGTTTTCAGCACCGGCATGAGGATGTCACACAGCGCGTCGCGGTTGCGGACTCGAAGCGCGTTGGAGGCGAAGCGTTCGTCCTCGACGAGCCCTGGCAGTTCCAGCGCGTGGGCCAACAGCTTGAATTGTTTGTCGTTGCCCACCGCGACGGCGATGGGCCGGTCGGCCGTCGAAAACGTCTGGTACGGCGCGATGCTGGGGTGACGGTTGCCCATGATGGCCGGGACGCTGCCCGCACCGAGGTAGCCGGACGCCTGATTGACCATGGAGGACAACAGCACCGACAGCAGATCGGTGTCCACCCGCTGGCCCTGCCCCGTGCGGTCGCGGTGCGCCAACGCGATCAGAATCCCGGCAACGGCGTGCAGTCCGGCGAGCACGTCGACGACGGCAACCCCCACTTTCGTCGGCTCGCCGGGCTCCGGGACCGGTGATGCTCATCAGACCGCCGACGGCCTGCACCAGCAAGTCGTAGCCGGGCAGGTCCGCGCCGCCGTTGCGGCCGAATCCCGTGATGGCGCAATAGATCAGGTCCGGCCGCAGCGTGCGCAGGGTGTCGTAGCCCAGGCCGAGCTTCTCCATGGTTCCGGGCCGGAAGTTCTCCACCACGATGTCGGCGCCGGCCACCAGTTCGCGAGCGCGGGCGACGTCGTCGGGATCGGTGAGGTCCAGCACGACCGAGCGCTTGTTGCGGTTGACGGCGTTGAAATAGGTGGCGACTCCGTCGGAGTCATACGGTGGTCCCCATTCGCGGGTGTCGTCACCGACGTGCGGGCGTTCGATCTTGATGATGTCGGCCCCGAAGTCGCCGAGCAGCATGGTGGCGTAGGGCCCGGCGAGCACGCGGCTGAAGTCCACGACGACGACCCCGTCGCAGCGCTGCGGTGCTCATGCCCTCGCACCTCCCCGCCGCGCAGGTACACCGTGGTGGTGTGCGTGAAGAACTCGCGGGCCGCGGCGCCTTGTTCCTTGGGGCCCAGGCCGCTCTTCTTGGCGCCGCCGAAGGGCACGTGGGGGTCGGCGCCTGCGGATTCGGAATTGACGTGCAGCACACCGACATCGATGAGCTCGACCGCCTGCAGTGCGCGGGTGAGATCCTGGGTGAACACCGCCGCCGAGAGTCCGAACTGACTGTCGTTGGCCAACGCAAAGGCCTCGTCGGCGTCGGCGGCGCGCCGCACCGCCAGCACCGGGCCGAACAGTTCGTCGGTCCAGATGTCGGCCGGCCGATCGGTGAGTTCGACGACGGTGGGTGCGATGAAGTACCCGCTCGACAGCGGCCCGTCGCTATAGGGTTGGCCGCCGGCCAGCACGGCGGCGCCTTGACTGCGGGCGGTCTCGATCCCGGTCGCGATCGTCTTATGCGCGGAATCGCTGACCACGGGACCCATTTGGGTGGCGTCGTCGGTGGGGTCGCCCACGGTGAGGGCCTGCGCGCGGGCGGTGAGCTCGTCGAGGAAACGGTCCGCGATGCCAGGGGTGAGGATCAACCGTGACGTCGCGGTGCACTTCTGCCCGGTGGACCGAAACGCGCCCAGCATCACCTGCTCGACAGCCAGCTCCACATCGGCGTCGTCGAGAACGACGGCGGCATTCTTCCCGCCCATCTCGCACTGCGCGGGCACCCCGCGCTCGGCCGCTGCGGCGGCGATGCGCCGACCGATCCCGGTCGATCCCGTGAAGGTGACGGCGTCGACCCCGGCATGGTTGACGATGCCGTCCCCAAGGTGGGAGCCGCCGATGAGGAGATTGAGCACGCCTGCGGGCAGCCCCGCGGCGGTCAACGCGGACGCCAGCCGCATGGCCAGCAGCGGAACCGTGCTGGCCGGCTTCCATACCACGGTGTTGCCGTAGATCAGGGCGGGTGCGATCTTCCATGCCGGGATGGCGATGGGGAAGTTGAACGGCGTGATCACCCCGACCACGCCAACGGGCTTGCGCGTCACCAGGATCTGCTCGCCGGCGCGCGGAGAAGCATAGATTTCACCGGCCTGCCGGTCGCCTTCGTTGCCGTAGTAGCGCAGGATCTGTGCGGCCCGGCGCACTTCGGCGACGCCCTCGGCCTTGGTCTTGCCCTCCTCGGCGGCCAGGTCGAGTCCCCAGTCGTCGGCGTTGCGCTCGATGACCTCTGCGGCCGCCAGCAGCACCGCACCGCGCTGGTGGATCGGGGTGGCGGCCCAGCCGGCCCGCGCCTGGACGGCCGCGGCGACGGCGGTATCCAGATCTGCGGCAGTAGCCGAGCTGCCCGTGAGCGACGAGCACTTGTGGCCGCGCGGGGTTGACGCTGCGCAGCTCCTCACCGCCGCCGGTGATCCATCGGCCGGCGATGAGGTGCTGCAGCGATACGGGTGTGGAGACGGTCATTGGAATCCAATCACGGTGCGGCAGTGAGCTGTTACCGGAAGGCGGCTTCGCCGGTGAGGGCCTTGCCGATGGACAGCATGTGCATCTCGGACGTGCCCTCGTAGGTCAGCACGGATTCGAGGTTGTTGGCGTGGCGCAGCGGCGAGTACTCCAGGGTGATGCCGCTGGCGCCCAGCAAGGTGCGGCATTCGCGGGCGATGCCCAGCGCCTCGCGGACGTTGTTGAGCTTGCCCAGCGAAACCTGTTCGGGCCGTAGGCCTTCGGCGTCCTTGATGCGGCCCAGGTGCAGGGCCAGCAGCATGCCCTTGCCCAGCTCGACGGTCATGTTGGCCAGCTTCTCCTGGGTGAGCTGAAAGCTCGACAGCGGCCGGTCGAACACGTCGCGTGCGCCGGTGTAGGCGATCGCGGTTTCCAGGCTGTCGCGGGCCGCCCCCAGCGAGCCGAACACAATGCCGAAGCGGGCCTCGTTCAGGCAGGACAGGGGAGCGCTCAACCCGGCGGCGTGGGGCAGTTGCGCCGAGGCGGGCAGCCGCACGTTGTCGAGCACCAGTTCGGAGGTCACCGAGGCGCGCAACGACAGCTTCTTGTGGATCTCGTTGGCGCTGAAGCCAGGCGTGTCGGTGGGCACGAGGAAACCACGAATGCCGTCGTCGGTGTGGGCCCACACGGTGGCCACGTCGGCGAGGTTGCCGTTGGTGATCCACATCTTGGTGCCGTTGAGGATCCAGTCGCTGCCGTCGCGGCGGGCACGGGTACGCATGCCCGCCGGGTTGGAGCCGAAGTCCGGCTCGGTCAGGCCGAAACAACCGATCGCCTCGCCGGCGGCCAGTTTGGGCAGCCACTCGTTCTTCTGCTCTTCGGAGCCGTAGCGGTAGATGGAGAACATCGACAGCGAGCCCTGCACGGACACGAAGCTGCGGAACCCGCTGTCGCCTGCTTCCAGTTCCAGGCAGGCCAGGCCGTAGCTGACGGCGTTGGTGCCGGCACATCCGTAGCCGTCGAGGTGCATGCCCAGCAGGCCGAGGCCGCCGAACTCCTTGGCGAGTTCCCGTGGCAGCGTTGCAGATTCGAACCAGTCTTCGACGTTGGGCCGAAGCCGGGTGTCGACGAACTTGCGGACCGTGGCGGCGATGTCGCGTTCGTCGTCGTCGAGAAGGCGGTCGGTGTCGAACAGTTCCAGCGGCGCGTAGGTCTTGGCGGCCGGCGGGGCGGCGGTGGCGGTCATGGGTGGCTCCTTCGTGAGAAACGTGGGGTCAGAGGGTGGCGAAGGCGTCGCGCACGACGCCGAGCGCTTCGGTGAGCAGGGCATCGGAGATGGACAGCGGCGGAAGGAAGCGCAGCACGTTGCCGAATGTGCCTGCGGTCAAGGTCAATACGCCGTTGTTCTGGCAGTACCGGGTGACCGCTGCGACGGCGTCGCGGTTGGGGGCACGGCTTCCGGGCACGACGAGTTCGGCGGCGATCATCGCGCCGCGGCCGCGGATCTCACCGATCACCTCGGTGGTGGCGGCGATGTCGCGGAGTTCGCGCACCAGGATGTCGCCGATCACCTGGGCCCGGTCGAGCAGTTGGTGGGTCTCGATCTCCTCGAACACACCGAGCGCGGCCGCGCAGGCCACCGGGTTACCGCTGTAGGTGCCGCCGATGCCGCCGGGGTGCGCGGCATCCATGATGTCGGCGCGGCCGGTGACCGCGGCCAACGGCAGACCGCCGGCCAGTCCCTTGGCGGTGGTGATCAGATCCGGCACGATCCCGTCGTGCTCGCTGGCGAACCACGTTCCGGTGCGCGCGATTCCGGTCTGAACCTCGTCGGCCACCAGCACGATGCCGCGGTCACGGCAGAAGTCGGCGACCGACCGCAAGAACCCGTCGGCGGGGACGATGAATCCGCCTTCGCCCTGGATGGGCTCGACCACCACGCACGCCACCGCGTCGGCGCCGATCTGCGCGTCGACAAGCTGGGCGAACTGACTGAATGCTTCGGCCGCACAGTTGTCGGGCCCCGACGGCCATCGGTAGGGGTAGGCCATCGGCGCCCGGTACACCTCGGGGGCGAACGGCCCGAAGCTGTGCTTGTAGGGCTGATTCTTGGCGGTCATCGTCATCGTCAGCAGCGAGCGCCCGTGGAAGGCATGGTCGAACACCACCACGGCCGGCCGCTTGGTGGCCGCGCGGGCGTACTTGACGGCGTTCTCCACCGCTTCGCTGCCGGTGTTGAACAACGCGGTGCGCTTCTCGTGCTGCCCGGGAGTGATCCGGTTGAGGGTCTCGGCCACCTCGATGTAGGGCTCGTACGGGGTGGCCAGAAAACAGGTGTGGGTGTACTTGGTCAGCTGCGCGGCGGCGCGCGCGACGACCTCGGGTGCAGCGTTGCCCACCGTGGTGACGGCGATGCCGCTACCCAGATCGATGAACGAGTTGCCGTCGACGTCGACGAGGACCCCGCCGCCGGCAGACGCGGCGTACACCCCCGCGCTGCTGGACAGCCCCGCGGGCAGAGCGGCGCTGCGCCGAGCGGCCAGCTCCAGCGAGCGGGGCCCGGGTACCTCAGTGACCAGCCGGCGTTCCTGGCGCAATTGCGGGCCGCCCACCACCGTGTCGAGCACCGTCACGTCGTCGTCCTTCCGTCGATGTCTGCGCCAGCCTAGGAACATCCGAGCACATCGGCCTATCGCCCAATTGGACAATGCCGCGCTGTCAGATGTCCATCACGGCGATATGCCCTAGCGGTTGGACCTCAGCGGCACCAACGACCAGGGGGTCGCGGGCACCGGGTGCGGAGAACCGACAGCGCCGCTCGCGAATCTTCGAACCGGTCACATGGTCGGCGTGGTTGGCCACGATCACCCGGCCTTCGGCGTTGGCCAGTGCCAGCGCTCCGTCGGCGGCGGTGAACGTCGGCAACAAGGCGGCGTCCAGACACGACACGGGCACGTCGGCGCCCGCGATGCCGAGAAAAACCCCGCGTCCGGAGGTCACCGGAACGGCGAAGGTGCACACATATATATCGACGCCGGTGTAGTCCAGATACGGCCCGTACACCCAGCGGATTCCACGATCGCGCGCGACCACGAACCATTCCATCGTCGTGTAGTCGTAGAAGTACTCGCTGTGCGGATTGAGGTCCAGGCTGAGTTTCTGGGCCGGACGTCCATCCTTGCCGGGGCGCCACCATTCCAGGTAACGGGCACGGTCGGCGAGAACCCCGTCGGCCACCACCACACCGGTGCCGTTGAACATGTCACCGTGGCGCTGCAGTTCGCCGACGATCACGGCGCGCAGCCCCGCCAAATCGGTCGACCGCGGCGTCGTGCCCTCGCTCTCGAGCCGATCCCACAACGACCGCATCGCCGAGGCGATCGTCTGCAATGAGTCGAAGATGTCCTCCACCAGTGCGCTCACCGTGGACTGCACCCGATCGAGCCCGACATCGGCGGTTTCGTTGTCGCGGTTCATCGTTGGGTCAGCTCCATACGTAACGCGATCAACCGCCGCACATTGGCGACGCTGTGATCCTCCGCCAGGGATCGTGCCTTGGTCTCGTCCTCGGCCTCGATGGCGTCGACGAGAGCGCTGTGCGCCGCGGCTTCGGCCGCTGGATCACTGGCCAGCTGGGGCAGCCAGATCATCGCCGAGAGCTCGGCCTGCAGGTTGACCTCGGCGCGGGTCAGCCGTGCCGACTGCGAGCACACCGCGACCTCGATCTGGAACCGGCTGTCGGCGCGCCGGCTGCGAACCGGATCATTACTGTCCGCCAGGCGAGCCGTCAGCGCGCGAAGCCGAGCGACATCCGCCTTCACCGCGCGGCGCGCCGCCAGCACTGCGGCGGCGCCGGCGATCGGCGAAGTGCTCGTCACCGAGATCGCGCAGCTCCTCGACGGTGAGCTCATGTAGCCGCGCGAGCGAGCGAGTGTTGACCGCATCGGCCGATGCTCGTACGAAGCTGCCGCCGCCGCGGCCGCGCCTGGTTTCGACCAAGCCCTGTTCGCGCAGCACCGCCAGCGCCTCGCGCAGGGTCATGGTCGACACGCCGAGTTGTGTGGCCAGATCGATCTCGCTGGGCAGCTGCTCGCCGTCGGTCATCACTCCCAGGCCGATCGCGGCCGAGATCCGGGCGACGACGGCGTCGGTGCGGGGGCCGGCGCCATCCAGCGGTGACAGCACGGCGCCCAAGGCGGTGAGGCCGCCCAGCTGTTCGACTGCCACCCCATCTCCTGACGTCGAGCCTGCTTACACGATCGTAACAGCTAAGACTTGAACTATGAACTATGAAGGTTTATGTTTTAGGGGTCATGTGATCCGGCCCACATGGCGCAGCTTCACCTCAGGCCCGACCACAGGAGGTCGACATGACACTCACGGTCATCCTTCTGATCACCGCACCCCTCACCACATGGGCCGTGCACGATCTTCAGGCCTTCGCCGAGCAGTACGTCACCCGCAAGCACGCCAACGACTGACGTCCACGGCCACCAACGAAAGACACCCTTATGCCCGACACACCTGCGCTTCACAGCGACGACGACGCCCAACTCGCGGCGTTGGGATTCCAATCAGAGTTCAAGCGCGACATGAGCCTGTGGGCGAACTTCTCGCTCGGATTCACCTACCTATCGCCGGTCGTCGGCATCTACACCGTGTTCGCGTTCGCGATCGCCGCGGCCGGTCCGCCGATGATCTGGAGCCTGGTGATCGCCGGTGTCGGGCAGCTACTGGTCGCGCTGGTATTCAGCGAGGTGGTCGCCCAGTTCCCCGTCGCGGGCGGTGTCTACCCGTGGGCGCGACGGTTGTGGGGGCGCAAGTGGGCGTGGATGACCGGCTGGGTCTATCTGTTCGCCCTGCTGGCCACCATTGCCGGCGTCGCCTACGGCGCGGGCCCCTTCGTGGCCAGCGTGCTCGGGTTCACCCCGTCGGTGCACGCGACCATCTGGTGCGCACTGGCGATCCTTGCCCTGGCCACCGTCATCAACCTCTCCGGCACCAAGGCGCTGAGCTACGTCGCCATCTTCGGTTTCGCCGCAGAACTCATCGGCGCACTGGCCGTCGGCGTGTGGCTGCTGCTCACCCAACGCGTTCACGGGCTCGGCGTGCTGTTCGACAGCTTCGGAGCCCAAGGCTCACACAGCTTCCTCTATGCGTTCCTGGCCGCGAGCCTGATCGGGGTCTACCAGTACTACGGCTTCGAGGCATGCGGAGACGTCGCCGAAGAAGTCCGCAACCCCGGCGTGCAGATCCCCAAGTCGATGCGCCGCACCATCTACATCGGCGGCGCCGCAGCCACTTTCGTGTGCCTGAGCCTGATCCTGTCGGTGGTCGACTTCGGTGCGATCATCAGCGGCGAGGACGTCGACCCCATCTCCACCATCCTGGCCACCGCCTTCGGATCGGTGGGCTCCAAGATCGTGCTCTGCGTCGTGCTCATCTCCTTCGCGTCCTGCGCGCTGAGCCTGCAGGCGGCCGCCAGCCGGCTGATCTACTCCTACGGCCGCGACGACATGATCATCGGATCGCGGCTGTGGTCCCGCTTCGACCACAAACGCGCCGTGCCACCGTTCGCGCTGCTGGTCGCCGCCGTCATCCCCGCCGCACTGGTCGTCGGCTCCATCGTGTCCACCGATGCGTTGATCAAGCTGATCAGCTTCGGAGCGGTCGGTATCTACATCGCCTTCCAGATGGTGGTGCTGGCAGCGCTGCGGGCCCGCGTCAAGGGCTGGGTCCCCACGGGCAAGTACCGGCTGCAGCGCTGGGCGATGCCGGTGAACATCGGCGCCCTCGTCTACGGTGTCGCCGCGATCGTCAACATCTGCTGGCCCCGGACGCCCGACGCGCCTTGGTACGACAACTACACCGTGCTGCTGATGTCGGTCCTCGTGATCGCGCTCGGCCTGCTGTACATGGCGCTGGCCCGTTCGCACAACAACGGCTCCGCACCTTACGGCGACGCCATCACCGGCCGTTCGGTGGAAAGCGTTGCGGCCCCGGCCTCCGACTCCGGTGCTGGCGGGAGAAGTCGATGTCCACTGACCAACTCACCGAAGCACCGTTTCTGAATCTTGCCGACCCCGCCTTCTCGGTGCAGTCCGACGAGGTCCGCGCCGCCCGGGAGCAAAGCTGGTACGCCCGCACGCCGTACGGCCTGGCCGTGCTGCGTTACGACGAAGTCGGCAAGCTCATGAAAGACCGCCGGCTGCGCCAGGGCAGCTGGGCCTGGCCCGCGCATAACGGCGTCACGTCAGGGCCGTTCGCCCACTGGTGGAGCCGGGCACTGCTCAACATCGAAGGCGAAGACCATCATCGGCTGCGACGCCTGATGAACCCCGCCTTCTCGCCCAAGCTGATCACTGGCCTGGTGCCCCGATTCCAGGCTCTGGCAAACGAACTCATCGACGCGTTCTATCCAGACGGGCACTGCGACTTCGCCACTCAGTTCGCCGAGCCCTACGCCGCGCGGGTCATCGCGATCATGCTCGGCATCGACGAGTCCGAATGGCAGCGCATCGCCGTCGTGGTCCAACGACATCGGGCTTGCGCTCGGGGTCACGCTCAAACAGGACCTCGCGCGCGTCGAGGCGGCATTGGAAGGTCTCTACGGCTACGCCGACGAGCTGATCGCCGACCGCGCGCGCGAACCCGCGCGACGACTTCGTGAGCCGCCTGGTGCTCGCCGAGCGCGACGGTGAGCATCTCAGCCGCGACGAACTGCGGGTGGCGCTGGTGCTGCTGATCTTCGGCGGCATGGACACCACCCGCAACCAGCTCGGCCTGGCGATGCAGACCTTCATGCGTTACCCCGACCAGTGGGAGCTGCTGGCGCAACGACCCGAACTCGGCAAGGCGGCTGTCGAAGAGGTCATGCGGGTCAACCCGACGGTGACGTGGGTGACCCGAGAAGCGTTGGAAGACTTCGACTATCAAGGCCTGCACATCAGCGCCGGCACCACCATCCATCTGCTGTCGGAATCGGCGGGCACCGACCCGCGGGTCATCGACGGCAAGCCGTTCGACCTGCTGGCAGACCGCCCGACGCACTTCGGGTTCGGCGGCGGCGTCCACCACTGCCTGGGCCACTTCGTGGCGCGCAGCGACATGAGCGAGGCCCTACCGCTGCTGGCGACGCGGCTCAAGAACCCCCGCATCGACGGCACCGCCACCTGGCTACCGCTGAGCGGAAACACCGGGCCCATCCACCTGCCCATCAGCTTCGACCGCAACACGATTGAGGAACCACGATGAAAGTCCGCGTCGACCGCGACCTGTGTGACGAGCACGGTCAATGCACCATCGCCGCGCCCAACGTCTTCCAGATGAACGACGACGGCGCGCTCGAATACGACGACGACCCCGCCGACGCGCTGCGCGCCGAAATCGAAGAGGCCGCCGACGTCTGCCCCGTCCAGGCCATCTTCCTCGACGGCGCCTGACCTCAACCCTCAATAGAAGGACTTCTGCCATGACAGTCACACCGTTGGACATTCATCGCGATACCAACACCTCAGACCCGCGCATCGCCGAGATCGAGGCTGCAATCAAGGACCGCAACGTCGAGTTCATCTACTACCAGGTCGTCACCCTCACCGGCCGCACCGTCGCCAAGGTCGTTCCGGCTCACCACCTTCGCCGCAACCTCGAGAAGGGCGTGCAGTTCCATCGCACGGCGATGACCGATCTGCACAGCGACCGCACCGGCCGACTGCTCGGCGGTGGCGTCGAGGCTGCCGAACTGACCGCAATCCCCGATCTCGACACCTTCGCCGTCCTGCCCTGGGACACCAGCGTCGCGCGATTCCTGTGCACCGCATACGAACCCGACCACATTCCCGGCGTGGGCGGCGAGTACCTGGCCCTGGACACCCGCGCCACGCTGCGTCGTGCACATGCCGCCTTCACCGAGGAAACCGGCTTCGTCCTCAAGAGCGGCTGTGAACCCGAAATGACGTGGTACGGACCGGGAATGGAGGTACCGGTGCGGCCGGGAGGCAGTGCTGCCTACCAGACCGCGAACCTGGAACTCATGCGCCCGATCTACAAGAAGGTGATCGCCTACGCCCGCGATCTCGGATTGGACATGATCGAGGGCGACTACGAAGACCCCGGCCAATTGGAACTCAACTGGCTCTTCGATGACTGCGGCCTCACCGCAGACCGGTTGATCACGTACCGACAGATCTGCCACCAGGTCGCCCGCGAGGTCGGCGTCAAAGCCAGCTTCATGCCCAAACCCGCCCAGGGGTGCATGGGCAACGGCTGCCACCACAACATCAGCCTGTGGAAGGGCGAGGAGAATGTCTTCGTCGAACCGGGCCGTCGCGAACTGCACCTGAGCAAGGTCGGCATGCACGCTCTGGGCGGACTGCTCGCACATGCTGCCGGATCCATCGCGATCATGGCGTCAACGGTCAACTCCTACAAGCGATTCTGGGACGGCGGCCAGTTCGCGCCCACCACCGTGAACTGGGGCCTCGACAACAAGACCTGTACCGTGCGACTGTCGGCTGTCGGTCGCCTCGAGTACAAGGTGCCCGACGCCAGCGTCAACCCGTACCTGTCACACACCGCGCTGCTGGCCGCCATCAAGCACGGCATCGACAACGCCACCGATCCCGGCGAGGCCCAGGTTGGCAGCAGCTACAACGGCGAAGGCATTCACGCCAAACTGCCCCTGACCCTCGGTGACGCCGTCGCGGCGTTCAACGACAACCCGGTGATCTACGGCAGCCTGCCACCAGAACTGGCCGCGCAGTACGCCGAGGTGAAGTTCGACGAATGGGCGCGGGCCTGCGGAGCCGTCACCGACTTCGATCGCGAGATGTACCTGGAGTACCTGTGAATCAGCCGCTGAGACTCATTTGCGTCGACCTGCCCGCCCCACCGCTGTTCGACAAGGCCGCCCCCGACGGCACCCGCAGCGGCTATGAACCGTCCGCGGCCGAGGCGGTGGCGGCCAAGCTGGGCCGCAGCGTGCAGTGGGTGATCACCACCTGGAGCGACATGATCCCGGCGGTCAACGACGGCCGTGGTGACGCGATCTGGTGCGGTCAGGGCATCACCGCGGAGCGCGCGGCGGTGGTCGACTTCACCCGCCCGTATGCGATCTTCGACGAATCCGTGCTGGTGCGTTCTGACGCGGGTATCGCCGATCCCTCGGATTTGACCGGGCTGCGGGTTGGCGCGATCGCCGGCAGCACCAATATGGCGCTGGCCGAGACGTTTCCGGGTGCAGTCACGGTCGCCTTCGATGGGGCCACGGACGACGTATTCGGCGACATGGTGTCCGCACTGCGCGCCGGCGAGGTCGACGCCGTCGTCGACGACGATGTCGCCCTGGTCCCCCTCGGGGATCAAAACGATCTCAAGGTGGCGTTCACCGTCGCCACCCGCAACCGGTGGGGAGTCGCCGTCGCCAAGGGCAACGAGGAACTGCGCAACGAACTCGACGCCGCGCTGCGGGAGGCGATCGCCGACGGCTCGCTGGAGCGGGTCTGGAAACAGTGGATGCCCGGCCTGCCGTTCCCGCTGCACGACGAGATACCAGCGAGCACGCGGTGACCCGACCGTTCATCGCCGTGCCGGCGATCCGCTCGCCAAGGATCGCGGGGCTGCGGCGGTCCGGCGTGGTCGCGGCCGACAAGATCTGTGAAGCGATCTTTCGCGCGGGCGGCGACCCGTTCCTGCTGCCGCCCGGCGACGCGATCCACGACCGGCTGCGATTCGCGCACGGCGCCGTCGTACCCGGCGGATCGGACCTAGATCCCGCCACCTACGGTCAGGCCCGCGATGAAGGTACCGAGGAGACCGACCCGGTCCAGGACGCTTACGACATCGCCTTCACCACAGCGCTTCTCGATCTGCAAATCCCGTTCCTGGCGATCTGCCGAGGCATGCAGGTACTCAACGTCGCCTTCGGCGGCACGCTCGTCCAACACCTCAACGAAACCACGGTGGCCCATCGGCAGGCGATGCACCGCGTCACCCTGGACGCGGGGTGTGCGACCGCGATCGTGATGGGCGGTCAGACCTTCGAGGTGTCGTCCTACCACCACCAGGCGGTCGACCGGTTAGGCGACGGCCTACGCGTCGTCGGACGTGCGGACGACGGCTGCATCGAAGTCGTGGAGCACCGCAGCGCCCCGGTGCTGGCCGTGCAGTGGCACCCGGAAGACGACGCCGACGTCGCACCCCACGAGCAACGCCTGTTCGACTCCATCGTCGCCGACGCCGACCTGCGGCGCCGCGAAAACGCAACTACTCCAACCGCAATGGTCCACTCAACCCAGGAAAGCTGACATGACAACCACGAAAGAGAGCGATCTGATGGCCGAGTATGCAGTGGTCAATCCCACGTCCGGCGAGCAACTCGCCGTCTACCCGACGATCACGAACGACGAACTGCGCGACACTGTTTCGGCGGCAACGACGGCGCACCAGGGCTGGGACTGGACCATCTCCGAACGCGCAGCCGCAGTCGCCAGGGTAGGGGACCTTCACAGCGAACGGCGCGAAGAGCTTGCCGCGACCATCGTCCGGGAAATGGGCAAGCCGCTCGACCAGGCTCTCGGCGAGGTCGACTTCTGCGCCAGCATCTACGCGTACTACGCCGACAACGCCGCGGAACTCATGCGAGACGAGCCCATCACTTTGCTCGACGGTGAGGGTTCGGCGCTGATCCGCCGAAGCTCACTCGGGGTGTTGCTCGGCATCATGCCGTGGAACTATCCGTACTACCAAGTGGCACGGTTCGCGGCGCCAAACCTCGTCATCGGCAACACCATTCTGCTCAAGCACGCCCCACAGTGTCCGGAATCAGCAGCGGCCATTCAGCGCATATTCGACGATGCGGGGTTTCCTCCTGGCGTCTACAACAACATCTACGCGTCCATCGAGCAGGTCGAGAGCCTGATCGCCGATCCACGGGTGCGCGGAGTCTCGGTGACCGGCTCCGAGCGTGCCGGCGCGGCGGTGGCGGCGCTGGCGGGCAAGCACCTCAAGAAGGTGGTGCTGGAATTGGGCGGATCCGATCCGTTCATCTTGCTCGGGGCCGACGACCTCGACGCTGTCGTGGAACAAGCGGTCAGCGCGCGCCTCGACAATGCGGGGCAGGCGTGTAACGCCGCCAAACGCTTCATCGTCATCGACGATCTCTACGACGAGTTTCTCGAGAAGTTCACCACCGCAATGCTTTCCACAGAATACGGCGACCCTGCCGTTGAAGGGACGGCAATGGGGCCGCTGTCCTCGGCTGCGGCGGCCGATCGACTCGCCGAGCAGGTCGATCGCGCTGTGCGACAGGGCGCGCACCTGGCGGTCACCGGCCAACGGTCGGGATGCTTCTATCCGGCGGGAGTCCTCACCAACGTGGGCAAGGACAACGACGTCTTCTACGAGGAGCTGTTCGGACCGGTCGCGGTGGTTCATCGCGCGGCCACCGAGGCCGACGCGGTGGCGCTGGCCAACGACACCCCGTTTGGTCTTGGCTCCTACGTCTTTTCAAACGATCGCGACCAAGCGCTTCGGGTTGCCGATCAGCTCGAGACCGGAATGGTCTTCATCAATCTCACGGGCGCCGATGGCGTCGAGTTGCCCTTCGGTGGCGTCAAGCGGTCGGGCTGGGGACGAGAACTCGGCCGGTTGGGCGCCGAGGAGTTCGTGAACAAGAAGATGATTCGGATCGGCGCGTGACGACCGCAGTGCTGTACGGCATCGGTGCGATGGGCTCCCTGATCGCACGGATGCTGGCCGACAAAGACATCAAGATCGTCGGCGCAATAGCCCGCAGCCCCGAAAAGGTCGGCAAGGACGCCGGTGTCGTGGCGGGCCTGCCGCAGACACTCGACGTGGTGGTTTCCGACGATCCCGACGAGGTGCTTGCAACATGTCAGCCGGACATCGTCGTGATGACGATCGCGTCCTACATGGATGACGTCTTTCCGCACATGATGCGGTGTATCGAGCACGGGTGCAGCGTGGTGTCTCTCTCCGAGGAACTACTGCACTCGTGGCACACCTCGCCGGAGAAGACCAAGCTGCTCGACGAAGCGGCCAAACGCAATTCGGTGACGGTGACCTGCACCGGTCATCAGGACGGCTACTGGGTGAACCTGGTGTCCACCCTGATGGCCACCGCCCACCGCATCGACACCGTCGCAGGCGACACAAGCTGGAACGTCGACGATTTCGGGGCTGAGCTCGCTCGTGATCAACAGGTCGGCGCCACCGTCGAGGAGTTCGCGCAATGGGTCGACCATGCTGAGCGGCCCCCGACCTTTGGCCGCACCGCGCTACACGCATTGGCGGCAACAGCGGGATTGACCGTCCTGGACAGCACTACCGAAACCATCGCCGATCTGGCGTCGGTGGACACTCCGTGCGGTGCGCTGGGTATCACCGTCGAACGCGGCCGGGTCATCGGGTTCACCGATGTCGACACCGTCACCACCAGTGAGGGTGTCACTCTCACGATGCGCATGACCGGCAAGGTGTACGTCGAGGGGGAGTCCGACATGAACTGTTGGGCGATCACCGGCGAGCCAAATCTGAACATCGTCAGCACCGACCTTCCGACCGACATGACAACGTGCTCGACGCTCGTCAACCGAATTCCGGATGTCCTCAACGCCCCTGCCGGATATGTCACTGTGGACAAGCTTCCCCGGCTGGTCTATCGCCATCCCGTCGCCAGCGCAACATAATTCGAGGGACTCAAGCGGTTGTCTGTCCACGTGAGCTGGCGGGATGGGCGATCAGATGTTGCAGGAAGTCCGCGACGTGGGAGGCCAACGGTGCGCCGATCAGGTGACAAACCGCGACATTGCGTCGTGCCCGTGGGTCATCCAATGGCACTCGTACCACCTCACCGAGCGCCTCTGGCGTCGGCGGTGCCAGGGCGATGCCGACTTTCGCTGCGGCGAGAGCAACGGACATCGTCATGTCGTCGGTTTCGAGAATGACCTTGGGCCGAAAACCGGCGGACTCGAACAGACTGTCTGCGACGTCGCGCGTGTCGTAGCCGATCACCGAGAGGATGAAGCTCTCATCGGCAAGCGTGGCGAGATCGATCGATGGCCGTCGTGCCAATGGGCTATCCGCCGCGACCACAATGTCGATGCTCTGTTCGAACAGCACAGTGGTGGCGATCTCGTCATGTCGGGGCGGGGGTGCCACCAGGGCGATGTCGATCTCTCGATCCAGCAGCATCTTTTCCAGGTCGGTCCCACTGGCTTCGCGAAACGAGAACTGCACATCCGGACGGTTCGCAAGGTAATCCCCGACCACGGTGGGCACGTATTCCGAACCCAGCGAGCGAAGCAGTCCGATGCGGATCACCGGCTGGGAGCTGGCCAACACTGCGTCCCTGAGCCCACTTCGCATCTGTTCCAAGGCAATTCGGGCATGCCTTGCGAGAAACACGCCGGACGTGGTCAATTCGATACTTCGTCCCTGTCGCACGGCAAGTTCAAGTCCGAGTTCGTGCTCGAGACGGCGAATGGCCCTGCTGAGGGTCGACGGTGTCATTCTCAGCTCAGTCGGCCGCCGCCGCGAAGCTTCCCTGCTCGATGATCATCGCGAGGTAAGCCAGATTCGGACACAGCGCGAGGGCGTGACGCGACCCATTTCGATGCATATTTGCACGATACACGTGCAAAAGTCGCTATTGACGCACCATTCACTCGTTGATTGACTTTTCTTCACGACGAACGGATCACAAGGCAAAGGAATCTCTTGACCACCACACACGCCCTTGACGGAGTCCGCGTCCTCGAGGTCGGGAACTACATTGCCGGCCCGTACTGCGGCACGCTGCTGGCCGACTTGGGCGCGCTCGTGACCAAAGTCGAAGACCCCCAAGGGGGCGACGTGGTGCGCACCTACGGGCCGATGTTCGAAGCCACTGAAGACAGTGCTGCCTTCCTCACCCTCAACCGGAACAAGCGCTCTATCGCCCTCGACCTCAAAACGCCTGAGGGCAAAGAGATCTTTGTACAGCTTGTCGCCGGCGCAGATGTCGTGATCGAGAATCTGCGTCCCGGCGCGATGCGTCGCCTCGGCCTCGACTACGAATCACTGCGCGAGCACAATCCCGGATTGATCTACCTATCTGCTTCGGGGTGGGGCCAGGACGGCCCGCTCGCGGCCGATGCCGGCCTCGACATCATGGCCCAGGCCCGAGCCGGATTGATGAGCATCACAGGGGCTCCCGGCGGTGACCCGGTCAAAGCCGGCGTCCCCATATGCGACATCGGGTGTGCCCTCTATGGCGCCATCGCCGTACTGGCTGCGTTGAATCACCGCCATCAGACCGGCGAGGGCCAGTCCATCGACGTTTCTCTCCTCGAGGCGGGGATGTCCTACGCGATATGGGAATTCGCGCGGTACTCGGCAACCGGGGAAATACCCCAAGCGCTGGGCTCTGTGCACCAAACAGCAGCTCCGTATCAAGCGGTCAAGGCATCCGACGGGTGGTTCACCATCGGTGCGGCAACCCCGAAAACCTGGTTGGCGTTCTGCCGCAGCATGGGTTTGGAGCGGTTGATCGACGACGAGCGTTTCCTCACCAACGCTGATCGCATGCGAAATCGAGCGGCGCTCATAGCACTGATCGAAGCAGAGACGACGAAAAGGCCTCGACAGCACTGGATCTCCCGGTTGCGAGACGCCGGTGTACCGGTGGCTCCCGTGAACGATTACCGGCACGCATTCAATGACGACCAGCTACTGTCACGTGACTATTTTTGGGAATCGCAGACTGGCGATGGGCGCCGCGTGCGGCAGATGGGCTCACCCATGCGGCTGTCGAAGACGCCCACGGTGCGTGAGAACCCCGGTCCGGTATTGGGCGACAGCACCGACATCGTTCTGGCGGAGCTGGGTTACAGCCAGGAGACCATCGATCAACTCGCCGACCGGGACGTGGTCCGCGTAGCACGGTTGGCTGAACTCTGATGTCGCAGCAGGGCATGAGTCTGATGGACTCCGTTGACGCTCCTCTACTGACCGAACGGGATGGGCCGGTCTTTTGGGTCACGTTCAATCGCCCGTCCCGGTTGAACGCCGCCACGCGCGACATGGAGCGGCGGCTCGTTGCGGCATGTGACTTCGTCAACGACACCCCGGACATCCGCGTGGTCGTGCTGCAGGGCGTCACAGGCTCCAAGCCTGCGTTCATGGCCGGCAACGACATCGGCGAATTTCAAGCGCTGGAATCAGCCGAGGATGTCCGGAAAACGGAGGCCGATGCCGAGCGAACATTGGCCGCAATCGAGAACCTGCGCGTGCCGGTCATCGCAGCGATCGACGGGGCGGTGATCGGACAGGGAGCCTTGCTCACCGCATGTAGCGACATCGTCGTCGCCGGGCCCGAGGTCCGCTTCGGATTTCCGATCGCGCGGACGGTGGGCAACTGCCTGTCGGCGAAAAACTTGTCCCGGTTGATCGACTATCTTGGCCTGCCACTGACCAAGTCGATGATCATGCGTGCCCAGTTGCTCAGTACGGAGGAACTTGTGCGGGCCGGCGCGGTGGTCGCAACGTCACCATCGCACCAAGCGCTACGGGAGGTTACCGGGCGCATCGCGCTCGAGATGGCCGAACTTGCGCCGCTGACGCTTTCCAACACCAAGAGATCGTTGCTTCAACGCAGAAGCGAGATCACCGATAACGAGGAATTGGTGATCAGCAGTTATCTGTCGCGGGATTCCCGCGAAGCGGTGTCCGCCTTCCTGGAGAAGCGGCCACCGCTATGGGAAGGCCGATGACCCCATCGGGCCGGTATTGAGTGAACGAGCACATCGACTTCGGAGCGTCAGTATGTCGGGTATCCAAATCATCGCTATCTGTTTGTTGGTCCTGGTTTTTGCCATTGGCAGCGTGCGGCATGTCCACGTCGGCGCTCTGGCGCTCGCCGCCGCGGTCGGTGTAGGCCTCACCTTCGGCGCCGAATCTGTCTCGGAGGTGATGCGCGGTTGGCCCGTCGACCTGATGCTCATTTTGATGGGCATGACCTATCTGCTTGCCATCGCACGCGGTAACGGCACCCTCGACCGCTTGGTCGACAGCGCTGTTCGCCGCGCCGGTTCGAAGAAGTTTCTTCTTCCGTGGTTGATGTTCGGCATCGCGCTGGCCATCGCAAGCATGGGAAATCCGCTCGCGGCGATGGTGGTCATTCCGATTGCCATGGTTCTCGCCGAGCAGAACGGGCGCGACCCGGTCATCATGGGACTGGGCGCTATCAATGGGTCTGTGGCCGGGTGTTTCGCTCCCACGAGTCTGTACGGCATTCTGACCGTGAGCATCGGCAAGGACGGCGGCGTCGACCTCGACCCCCTTGCGCAGTTCGGGTTCGTGCTGGCGATTGTCGTGGCGCTGCAGTTCGCTGCGCAGTTCATCTTTCGCGAGCATGCGCCGACGAGCGAATTCACTGAACCCGACGCCGTTTCAGGTTCTGCACCGGCGAATACACCGACGGTAGCCCTGGTCTGCCCGGTTCGGACGCCGGGGTGGCCCTCGCCACCCGGCCGGCCACCCGCGACAAGAAATCGGAGGTTGTTCGAACAACGGCGACGCCCGTCCAACGAGTGACGATTCTGGCGCTGATTCTGCTCGTGGTCTTTGTTGTCGGGATGCCGATCCTTGGGTCTCGGCATCAACATCGGTGCCATCTCACTGGCACTGGCGGTGATGATATCGCTTCTCTTTCCCAAGGAGTCGCGCGCAGCGATCGACGAAATCGATTGGTCCACCATCTTATTGGTCGGTGGAATCGTCACCTATGTCGGTCTGCTGCAACGGATGGGTGCGCTGGAACGCCTAGGGGAACTCGCCTCGACCATTCCCTGGCCGCTTGTCGCAGTCTTCACGCTGTGCTTTGTCGGAGCGTTGATCTCTGCCTTTGCATCGACGACTGCCCTTCTGCCGGTGATCATTCCGCTGTCTCTGCCGCTGGTTGCACAGGGTGACATATCCGGCGTCGGGTTGATCATTGCGCTTGCGCTATCCGCGACCTTGGTGGACTCGACGCCATTCTCGACGTCCGGGGCGATCGCGGTCGCAAGTAGCAGCGAAGCCCAGCGGCCCAGGGTCACGACGATGTTGCTCCGGTGGGGTCTGTCGATGGCGGTAGTCGGACCGGTGGTGACCTGCGGGCTCTTGGTGCTACCCAGCTATCTCTGAGGCGTGCGCACGAAATGAAACCTGGAGCCGGTGAAGCGACCATGCGAGAAGGCGAGTCCAGCCGTCCCACCGATGAGTGTGGCGGGTATCCCGTGGACCTCAGGTGGCGGGATCTCGACCACCAGGGTCACGTGTACCACGCGACCATTCTGACCCTTCTTGATGAGGCCCGCACTGCGTGGCTGCACTCGACAGTCAAAGTCGCACAGCCGGATTCATATGTGGTCGCACGGATAGAGCTGGACTATCGGAGCCCATTACTGCAGAGGGATGGCGGCGTGGTGGCCCACTTTCGGCCCCTGCGGGTGGGTGATACAAGCATCACTGTGAGTGAGAAGGTGTGCTCGGCGCAGACAGGGGTGGTTGTCGCCGAATCGGTTACCACCATCGTGATGTGGGACCGCCAGTCGGCAGCCCCGCGGCCGATCTCGGCAAGCGAACGCGAGATCATGGTCGATGAACGCAATTTTGCGCCCTCGGAAGGCGGTTCACGGTGACAGAGTCGGCGCACACGACGTATCTGGTCACCGGCGGGGCTTCGGGTATCGGCGAAGCCATCACACGGCGCCTCCACCGCAGCGGTTATCGGGTTGTCTGTGCGGATGTCGATGGGGCTGCCGCCGAACGGGTCTCGAACGAACTGTCGGGCGGCAAGCGCGAACCATCCGTGTTGGTCGTCGAATTGGACGTGGCCTCCGCTGCGAGCTGGTCCGCGGCCGTGGCCCAGGCCACGGCGTTCGGCGCGCTGCGCGGCCTTGTCAACAACGCTGGCATCACGCGCGACAAATCCATGCTCTCGATGCCCGAGGCGTCGTTCGACGACGTGCTTCGAGTCCACGTCAAGGGCAGCTGGCTCGGCTGCCGCGCGTGTATTCCCGAACTGCGCAAGACAAGTGGAGCCAGCATCGTCAACATCTCGTCATCGGGCCGGCACGGTGTATTCGGCCAGTCGAACTATTCGCCGGCGAAGGCGGCGATCATCGGCTTGACAAAGACGGTGGCGATCGAACAGGCCCGCTACGCCATTCGATGCAATGCAGTTGCCCCCGGCGCGATCGACACCCCGATGACCGCTGCGGTGCCGGAGAACGTTCGTGAAGCGTGGAAACAAGCCACGCTGCTTGGCAGGATCGGCCGACCCGAGGAAGTCGCGGCCGCCGTCGAGTTTCTGCTCTCCGATGCCTCTTCCTACGTCAACGCCTCGGTCTTGGAGGTCAATGGGGGAGAGGCCCATCTGTGACAGTCTTTCTTGACGACATCGAAGTCGGAACCGAGTACATCTCAGAGACCCGCACCATCGAGCGTTCTGACATAGACCGGTTCGCCGATCTGTCGGGCGATTTCAACCCGTTACATGTCGATGAGGAATGGGTCCGCACCAACACCGACTTCGATCGATGCATTGCACATGGCCTGTTGATGTTGGCCATTGGCAGTGGACTGAAGTGTGAGGGACTCGACGACTGGTTTATCCAGGCGTACATGGCGGTTGAACGACGAATGGTTAGCCCCACCTACCCGGGAGACACCGTCCACGCAAAGTCGGTCGTGACCGACGTCAGAAAGCAGCAAATCGCGTCCCGGATCGGGGGTCGTAACCGTCGAGGTGTCGCTCGTCAACCAGAACGGTGAGACGTTGCAGTCCGGCGTGGACACCTATCTGGTCGGAGCACGGCCGTGATCGAACAATCCGAGGAGTCCCGATGACCGAAGCCGTCATTGTCAGCTTTGCACGCTCGCCGATCGGTCGCGCCGTGAAGGGCTCGCTGGCCGCCATGCGTCCAGACGACCTCGCCGCGCAGATGATTCGGGCCGCGCTGGATAAAGTCCCTGCCTTGGATCCTGTTGGCGTCGAGGACATCTTGATGGGCTGCGGGCAGCCGGGCGGCGAACAAGGCTTCAACCTCGGGCGAAACGCTGGCGATTCAGCTCGGCTATGACCACATCCCAGGAACAACGATCACTCGCTATTGCGCTTCGTCGCTGCAGACCACCCGGATGGCCATGCACGCGATCAAAGCGGGGGAAGGCGACGTCTTCATATCCGCTGGCGTCGAGACCGATTTCCCGGTTCGACAAGGGCGAGTCCGATTCGCTGCCCGACACCCAGAACCCGCTATACGACGAAGCTCAGAAGCGCACTGCCCTTCGGCCGAGGGCAGCCACCGGTGGCAGGATCCGCGCGATGAGGGACTGCTGCCCGACGCCTACATCGACATGGGCAGACCGGGAGAATGTCGTGCAGCTGACCGGCATATCTCGTGAGGACCAAGACCACTGGGCGGTGCGCAGCCAGAACCGGGTCGAGGCCGCAATTGCAAGGACCACTATGCACGCGAGATCACGCCGGTCACTCTGCCCGACGGCACAGTCGTTTCCAGCGACGACAGCCCCCGACCTGGCACCACTTACGACAAGATCAGTCAGCTGCGTCCGGTGTTTCGGCCCAACGGTACCGTGACGGCCGGCAATGCGTGTCCGCTCAACGACGGGGCGGCCGCCCTCGTGATCATGTCGCGACCATCGCCGCCAAGGAGCTTGGGCTGACGCCGCTGGCCCGTATCGTGGCGACCGCGGTCACCGGGCTGTCACCGGAGATCATGGGCTTGGGGCCCATCGAGGCGACGCAGAGAGTGCTCAAGATCGCGGGAATGTCGTTGCAGGACGTTGATCTCGTCGAGATCAACGAGGCCTTCGCGGTACAGGTCTTGGCATCGGCTCGCGCCCTGGGCGTTGACGAAGCAAAGTTGAATGTATCCGGCGGGGCCATCGCTCTCGGTCACCCGTTCGGCATGACCGGCGCTCGAATCGCGATCTCATTGCTGAACAATTTGACCGCCCACAACGGCGAACTCGGTCTGGAAACGATGTGCGTCGGAGGCGGCCAAGGTATGGCCATGATCCTCCAGCGGCTCAGTTAGTACCGCAACCCTGACCGACCTTTTCCAACCTGCCTCTTCGCCTCGGCTGAAATGGTTGTATAGCCCCACACTCATCGACGGCGAAGAGGTGAGGCGTGAAGCGGCTCAACGGTTGGGACGCCATGCTGCTGTACAGCGAAACCCCCAACGTCCACAAGCACACGCTGAAGATCGGCATCATCGACGTAGCGGACTTCGAGGGCGAATTCACCTTCGACTTCTTCCGGACGGAGTTTCAGCGACGCCTCCATCTGCTGGAGCCGTTGCGTCTCAAGCTCGTCGATACGCCGATGAAGCTTCACCACCCGATGTGGTTGCAGACATCGGACATCGACCTCGGCTATCACCTCCGCCGGGTCCGAGTGCGCGCGCCGGGCGGCCGCCGAGAACTCGACGAGCTCATCGGCGAAATCGCCGGCACGCCGCTCGACCGTGACCACCCGCTGTGGGAGATGTACTTCGTCGAGGGCATGGAAGAGCACCGATTCGCGGTGATCGGCAAGATTCACCATGCCCTTGCCGACGGAGTGGCATCGGCCAACCTGATGGCGAAGATGATGGATCCCAAGCCCATCGAGGACGCGCCCGACGTCGGCGGCGAGGCTCTGCCGTCCAGCCGGGAGCTTCTCCGGGCCGCCTGGCGCGATCACGTCCGACAACTCGGCAGGCTGCCGACGTTGGCGCGAGAATCCGCGGCCGGCATCAGAAGGGTCCGCTCGCGCGTCAGGGAACGGGGTGAGCACTCTGGCTTCGGCAAGCAACGCCCGCCGCCGACGTTCATCAACCACGTCGTGTCGCCGGGGCGCCGGTTCGCCACCGTCACGCTGGCGTTGGCCGACGTCAAGGAAACCAGCAAGGCTCTGGGCGTCACGATGAACGACGTGGTGTTGGCATCCGCGGCCGGTGGGCTACGCGAGTTGTTATTGCGCCATGACGGGCGTGCCGACGCGCCCCTGATCGTTTCCGTACCAGTGGGTTTGGACACATCACCGGACAGGTTGACCGGAAACGAGGTCTTCGGGCTCAACGTGTCATTGCCGGTGCACGTCGCCGATCCGCGAGAGCGCGCGCAGCTGACCTCGTCCGCAATGCGAACCGCCAAAGAAGATCTGCACCTCATGGGGGCCGAGGCGATGGCTCAGTGGGCGACGTACCTGCCGCCGGGTCTGTCGCCGCCGATCTTCCGGTGGGTGGCCAGACGGGAGAAGCAGAGCCGAATGATGAACCTGCTGATCTCCAATGTTCCCGGCCCGCGAGAACGGGGCAGCACCGGCGGCGCGACGGTCAGCGAAATCTATTCCGTTGGACCGCTGCTCGCCGGCAGCGGCATGAACATCACGGTGTGGAGCTATGTCGATCAGCTCAACGTCTCGGTGCTCACCGACGATGTCACCCTCGACGACCCGCACGAGGTCACCGACGCGATGGTGCAGGCTTTCACCGAATTACGCGCCGCGGCAGGACTACCAACCCAGCTGACCGAGGTGCTGACGGCCATGGCCCCGGCGCCGGCGAGCTGATCAGCGGTTGGCCAGCAAGCGCTGCAACTGGCCGCGCACGATCTTGCCGGTGGCATTGCGGGGCAGCTCGTCGAGTACGCACGACGTCCCGCGGCACTTTGTAATTTGCAAGGCGCTCTCGCACATGCTGTTTCAGCACTTCAGGCGCCGCCGACGTCCCCGGGCTCAGTGCCACGAAGGCTGCGAGCCGCTGACCGTATTGATCGTCGTCCACCCCGATCACCGCCGCGTCCGCGACGTCGGGGTGCCCCGCCAGGACCTTCTCGACCTCGATCGGATACACGTTCTCGCCGCCGGACACGATCATCTCGTCATCGCGGCCCACCACGAACAGCCGTCCGTTGGCATCGAGGTATCCCATATCGCCCGAGGCCATGAAGCCCTCGTGGAAACGTTTTGCCGCACCAGTGCTGTACCCCTCGAACAGCGTGCCGCTGCGGACAAAAATCTGGCCGATCTGGTTCGTCGGCAGGTCATGGTGATCATCGTCCAGAATCCGAATCTCCGTTCCTGGAACGGCTTTCCCGGCCGTATCTGGTGCCGCGCGCAGATCTTCGGGTGTGGCGCTGGCGATCATGCCCGCCTCGGTGGCGTTGTAGTTGTTGACGATGATGTCGCCGAACCGGTCCATGAAGGCGAGCACCACGTCCGGCGCGCATTCGAGACCCCGACGCGGTGGCGAATCGCAGTGACCGACAGCGGTAGCGGTTAAGCACGTCAGTCGGCAGATCCATGATGCGGTCGAACATCACCGGCACGACGACCAGGCCCGTCGCGCGATGTCGGTCAATCAGTTCCAGCGTCGCTTCCGGGTCGAACTTGCGTCGTGTGACGATGGTGCACGCCATCAGGGCGGCGAACAGTAACTGCCCGTAGCCCCAGGCATGAAACATCGGTGCCGCGATCACGACGGCCTCCTCGGCCCGCCACGGCGTGCGGTCCAGGATGGCCTTCAGCGCGTTGGCGTCACCGCTGGTGAGCTTGGCGCCCTTCGGTGTTCCTGTGGTACCGGAGGTGAGCAGAACCGTTCTGCTCTTCTTCTTCGCCCGGTTGGGTCGCTGACCGGCATTCAGCTTGATCAGGCGTTCGACACTCGAGGCGTCCACAACGGTGGTGTCGTCCGCGACAATGCGTGTGGCGTCGGGCTTGTCGGCGAGCGCGCGCTCGACCGAGTCGGTGAACTCGGCGTCGTGAATGACGATGTCGACACCTTCGCGGTCGACGACCTGCAGCCAATGCCGGCCCGGCGAACGACGTGTTCAACAGCAGCACGTCCATACCAGTACGGTTGGCCGCGACCAGCGCCTCGACAAAACCTCGGTGATTGCGGCACATGATGCCGAGGGTCCCGCTCAGCCTAAACCCTTGCAGGGCAACGGCAAGCGCATCGCAGCGTTCGTCGAGTTCACGCCAGGTCAGCGTGCCGCGTTCGTCGACCAGAGCCGGCCGATCCGGACAACGCCGTGCCGCCGCGGCGAACGCATATGTGGGCGCCATGTTTTCGCGTCGAGCCGCCGCCGCAATCCGGACGTACTTGTCCGGGCGCATGGGCGCGATGAAGCCCGAACGACGAAGCGTGGACAGAAGCCCGCGTGCACCCGTAAGGCGCTCGATCGCTGCCATATCAGCCAAGGATTGGCAGCCGCCGCTGACGGCTGAGCTCGGTGAGCGCATCTTGCATCACCTCGCGCACGTACGCGTCGACGACGGCGATGTCCGGGTTCTCACCGAACTGCGCTGTGACGTCGATCGGTTCGAGAATCTGGGTGACGATCTTGGTGGGCAGCGGCAGGTTCGGAGGCAACAGGCCGCCGAGGCTGACGCCGAAGGGCAGGCCGATCGAAACAGGCACCGTGTTCAGGCGGGCTGCCTTGGCGATCCGGCCCAGCCGCTGCGCCAGGCCGACGCCGCGCGTCAAGTAGAGCTGATTTTCCTGGCCGCCGATGGAAACGACAGGCACGATGGGCACACCGGTTTCGATGGCGGTTCTGACATAGCCTGTGCGCCCGTTGAAGTCGACGACATGCTGCTCACTCGTCGGCCGGCACGCGTCGTAGTCACCGCCAGGGAAGACCACCACGACATTGCCTGAGTGCAACGCCTCGTCGGCGTTCTTGCGATTGGCCCGAATGATGCCGAGGCGCTGCAACACACCGGCAACCGGGCCCGTGAACAAGATGTCGTGAGCGAGTGTCCGGATCGGCCGGTCATAGCCGAACGTGTCGTAGTACTCGATAGCAAGGATCGGCACATCAAGGGAGAACTGACCGCCGGAGTGATTCGACACCAGCAGCGCGCCGCCCACCTTGGGGATGTTCTCCGGCCCCCGCACCTCCGCTCGGAAGTACCGTTTCATTACCGGACGAAGGATGCCGACCACACGGTGTGTGAATTCGGGATCCCACTTCGAGACTTCGCCGATTTCGAAGCCATCACCCTCGGTGTTGCTCATCAGTTCCCCCCGGGCGGCTTTGCCACCCCACTCACAGTAACGCGGTTACAGACAGAGAGTAACACAGTTACCGGCGACGTGGAAGAGGTTATTAAGACGTCGGCGTGTTGTCAGGAATTGGCGGCAGGATTTTCGTAGCTCGACGTCAGCCGAAGCACCGCCCGGTCGAGCGTCGGCAAGATCTCGGTTATGTCGATCTCGTCGGCGGCAAAGCGGCCGAGCAGGCCGTACACGAGGCTGGACAGAATGTTCTCGAGGTCGGCCACCAGGCTCTCGTCGGCGCCGGCCAGCACCTCCATGCCTGCGGGGACAACGGCGTCGAGGCCCCGGCGCAACAACCGCTGCCCACCCGGAGCGGACCGGGCCCGGAAATAGGCTTTGAGCATGCCCGGATGGCGCTCCCAGGGCTCGAAAATCGTTCGCAGCACACGCATCAGGCCGGCATACAGCGACTCATCGGGCGGGTGGGTCTGCGTCGCCAAACCTGCGTAGCGGTTTTCCGCCATCCAGCACTCGAGGGCGGCCAGGATCAATTCGTCCCGCGTGGCGTACCGCTTGTAGATCGTCGCCAGCGAGGAGCGGGCGCGACGGGCGACCTCACGCAACTGAACCGCGTCGTAGCCTTCGGTCGCGAGCATGTCGATCACGACGCTGAGCACACGATCCTGGTGCGGAGCGGGTTCGTCGATCACTTCTGCAGTGGTCATGTGAGAACGCCCCTTGCCGTCGTCTGGTAACGAGGTTACTCTACAGCAGTAATCAAGTTACACCACGTCAGAAGCTATGCGAGTGGCGTGGCTTTCGCGCAACGAAGCGAGGATCGATGGGTTCATTGGACGGCAAGGTCGCCTTTATCACCGGCGTAGCTCGAGGGCAGGGGCGAAGCCATGCGGTGCGGCTTGCATCCGAAGGCGCCGCGATCATCGGCGTGGACATCTGCGCCGACATCGCGTCCAACGGCTACCCGATGGCGACGCGAGAAGAACTCGACGAGACGGTCGCATTGGTGGAAGCCACGGGCGGCAAGATGGTCGCCGCGGTCGCCGACGTCCGCGACTACTACGCGCTGAAGGCGGCTCTCGATGCCGGGGTGGAGCAGTTCGGCCGGTTGGACATCGTGCTGGCCAACGCCGGCATCGCGACCATGGCGTTTCGCGAACTCACCGACGAGGAAGATCTCGAACAGTGGACCGATGTCCTCACGGTGAACCTCGTCGGCGCCTTCCACACGGCGAAGGCCGCGATACCGCACCTGATCGCCGGTGGACAGGGCGGCTCGATCGTGTTCACCAGCTCGACCGCCGGGTTGCGGGGGTTCGGCGGGCTGCAGGGCGGCGGGCTTGGTTATGCGGCGTCCAAGCACGGCATCGTCGGCCTGATGCGGACGCTGGCCAACGCCCTTGCGCCGCATAGCATCCGGGTCAACACCGTGCATCCGACGGCGGTGAACACCATGATGGCCGTCAACCCGGCCATGCTGTCGTTCCTGGAGAACTATCCCGACGGCGGCCCGCACCTGCAGAACCCGATGCCGGTCTCGCTGTTGGAACCCGAGGACATCAGCGACGCGATTGCCTACCTGGTCTCCGACGCGGGGAAGTACGTCACCGGCGTCACGTTCCCCGTCGACGCCGGATTCTGCCAACAAATTATGAGCGACAACGAATCTCGCGCTGTCGGCCGAGTAGCCGGCAAGAAGGTGCTGATCACCGGGGCCGCGCGGGGGATGGGCCGCAGCCACGCGGTGCGGCTCGCCGAGGAGGGCGCCGACCTCATTCTGGTCGACATCTGCGAGTCGCTGCCCGAATTGGAATACCCGCTGGCAACGCCGGAGGATCTGGCCGAGACGGCTCGACTGGCCGAAAAGCACGGCGGCGCAAGTCGTGACGTCAATCGTCGACATCCGCGACGGGGCGGCGTTGACGAAGGCCGTCGACGCCGGTGTCGCCGAGTTGGGTGGGCTGGACGCGGCGGTGGCCAACGCCGGGGTGCTGACGGTGGGAACGTGGGACAAGACCACTTCCGAGCAGTGGCGAACGGTGGTCGACGTCAACCTGATCGGCACCTGGAACACGTGTGCCGCCGCGCTACCGCATCTGGTGGAGCGCGGCGGAAGCCTGGTCAACATCAGTTCGGCGGCCGGGCTGAAGGGCACACCGCTGCACCTGCCCTACACCGCATCCAAGCACGGCGTCGTCGGCCTGAGCCGGGCGCTGGCCAACGAGCTTGCCGCACAGAATATTCGGGTCAACACCGTGCATCCGACCGGAGTCGAGACGGGCATGCAGCCCGCTTCCTTGCATAGCCTCCTCGCCGAGCAGCGGCCCGATCTCGTCCCGATCTTCCTCAATGCCCTGCCTGCTGTGATGGCCGAAGCGATCGATATCAGCAACGCGGTGCTGTTCCTGGTGTCGGATGAGTCGCGATTTGTGACGGGGCTCGAATTCAAGGTCGATGCGGGGGTAACCATCAGATGACAACCATTGACGTGCAGGCGTCCGAGCGCGGCAGGCGCGTATTCGCTGAAGTGATGACGTTTCCTCCGCCAGAGGATTCAACCCCGGCGACGACGAATGGATTGCTCGACTTCGTCTTCGGAGAAGTCTGGTCGCGCCCGGGGCTGAGCAGGCGGGATCGGCGGTTCGTCACGCTGCCGTGCGTGGCGGCTGCCGACGCGGAAGAGCCGCTGAAGGATCACGTGTACGCCGCCTTGAACAGCGGTGATCTCACCATTGTCGAAATGCGGGAAACCGTACTGCATTTCGCGGTGTACAGCGGCTGGCCGAAGGCGTCTCGGTTCAACATGGTGGTCGACGCGCAGTGGGACCGCATCCACCGCGAGCGGGGGCAGACAGTGCCACCGCCCGAACCGCTGTTGCCGCTGGTGACGCCGAGCGACCCGGAGCAACGGCTGCTGACTGGAGAACAGTCGTTCAAGGACATCAACTGCCTACCGTTCGCGCCGCAACGCGATAACCCGTATCAAGGTGCGGGCATTTTGAACTTCGTCTTCGGCGAGATGTGGCTGCGGCCGGGACTCGGCATGAAGGAACGACGGCTGATCACCGTGGCATGCGTCGCGTTCCAGGACGCGCCCTATCCGATCATGAGCCACGTCTACGCCGCGCTGAAGAGCCGTGACGTCTCGTTCGACGAAATGGATGAACTGGCATTGCATTTCGGCGCCTACTACGGATGGGCGAAGGCGTCCAACCTGCAGCAGGCCATCGAAGAGCAGAAGCAGCGTGTCCTGAACGAGTGGCGGGAGGAAGCCTGATGACCTCGATCGCGGACACGCTAGCCACTGGGCTGCTCATCGGCGGCGATCGGATCACCAACACGTCGGGGGGATACCACGCTCATATCTACCCGGCCACCGGCCAGCCGAACGCAACCGTGCCGTTGGCCGGCGCGGCCGAGATCGACCGTGCCGTCGCAGCGGCCTGGGACGCCCAGCGGGAATGGATGTCGCTCACCGTCGACCGGCGTCGAGACCTGCTGATCGACCTCGCGGACGCCGTGCACGAGAACCTCGACGAGCTAGCTCGCCTCAACGTGCACGACTACGCGGTTCCGATTTCCTTCGCCGGCACCGCGCTGTTGCTCGAGCGGTTCCTGCGCTATTACGCCGGCTACGTCGACAAGCCTCACGGCTCCAGCGCGCCGGTGGACTGGTCCTTCGACGTCAACCTGATCGAACGCGAACCGTACGGCGTCGTCGGCGTCATCACCCCGTGGAACGGCGCGCTCGCCGTGACGGCGTCGTGTGTGGCGCCCGCGCTCGCGGCCGGTAACGCCGTGCTGCTCAAGCCCTCCGAGCTGGCGCCACTCGCCAGCCTGCGGTTCGGCGAACTGTGCACCCAGGTCGGGCTTCCGGCCGGGCTGGTGAATGTCGTGCCGGCGGGCCCGGAGGGTGGTGAGGCGCTTGTGCGTCACCCCGGCATCCGCAAGATCCACTTCACCGGCGGAGGCGGCACCGCGCGCAAGGTTCTCCAGGCCGCGGCGGTCAATCTGACACCCGTGGTGGCCGAACTCGGCGGCAAATCGGCCAACGTCATTTTCGATGATGCCGATCTGGACGCCGCGGCGATGTTGTCGGCGCATCAGGGGCCACTGATGCAGTCGGGGCAGAGTTGTGCGTGCGCCAGCCGGGTGCTGGTGCAGGAATCGGTCTACGACGCGTTCCTGGAGAAGTTCGTTGCCGTGGTCGAAGCCTCGACGATCGGGGACCCGCTCGACCCCTGCAGTGGTGTTCGGACCCGTCATCAGCCAGGGCGCGGTTGACCGCATTCTCGGCGTGATCGACGAGGCCGTAGCGACGGGTGCCGGTGACCTCCTGAGCGGAGGCAAGCGGCTCGGCGGCGAACTGGCGCAGGGCTTTTACCTTCAGCCGACGGTGTTCGGAGGCGTCGACAACGCGTCCGCGCTGGCGCAGACCGAGACCTTCGGACCTGTCGTTTCGGTGATGAAGTTCAGTGACGAAGCAGAGGCCGTGCGCATCGCGAACGACACGCCGTATGGCTTGAACGCGTTCATCCAGACCACCGATCTGGGTCGGGCACATCGAGTGGCGCGTCGGCTTGAATCGGGTTCGGTGTGGATCAACAAGTACAGCGATATCTCTCCGGGTGGGCCGTACGGCGGTTACAAGCAGAGCGGGTTCGGCCGCACCGGCGGTCTCGAGGGTCTGCAGGAGTTCCTGCAGATCAAGAACATCCGCATCGCTATGTGATGACAGAAGGCAGAAGCAGCATGACGACCTCGCAAAGTACGGACGTCTATTACGACCCCTATGACGTCGAGATCGTGGTCAACCCGTATCCGGTTTACGCCCGGCTACGGGAGCGAAGCGCCGATCTACTACAACGAACGCTACGACTTCTGGGCGATCTCGCGGCACGCCGACGTCGAGAAGGCACTTGCGGATTGGGAGACGTTCTCCAACAGCCGCGGCGACATCCTCGAACTGGTCCAGTCGGACTTCGACATGCCCAAGGGCGTGATGATGATGGAGGACCCGCCCGTGCACACGATGCTGCGCGGGCTGATGTCTCGAGTGTTCACGCCGCGTCAGGATGGCCGCGATCGAGGACCAGATCCGGCGGTACTGCGTCAACTGCCTTGACCCGCTGGTCGGTTCGGACGGCTTCGACATCATCGCCGAACTCGCCTCGATGATGCCGATGCGCGTCATCGGCATGCTGCTGGGCATCCCCGAGTCGGAGCAAGTCACGGTCCGCGATGCCAACGACGCGAACCTGCGCACCAAGCCGGGCGCGCCGATGAAGGTGGTCACCGCCGACAAGATCGCCGACGGCCGCATCTACGCCGACTACATCGACTGGCGAGCCAAGAACCCGTCCGACGATCTGATGACGGCGCTGCTCACCGTCGAGTTCGAAGACGAACACGGCGTGACGCGCAAGCTGACCCGCGACGAGGTGCTGCGCTACACCCAGGTCGTCGCCGGGGCAGGCAACGAGACGACCGGACGGCTGATCGGCTGGCTGGCCAAGGTCCTGGCCGAACATCCCGACCAGCGCCGCGAAATCGAGCAGGACCGCTCGCTGCTGACTCGAGCCGTTGACGAGACGCTGCGGTTCGAACCGACCGGTCCGCATGTGGCCCGTTGGATGGCACGGGATTTCGAGTGCTACGGCACGACGGTGCCGGCCGGCAGCGCGATGCTGCTGCTGTTCGGTGCGGCCAATCGCGACCCTCGCCGGTACACCGATCCAGACACGTTCAACATCCATCGCGACAACATCTCGCACGTCACCTTCGGCAAGGGTGTGCACTACTGCCTCGGCGCGAACCTGGCGCGGCTGGAAGGCCGCGTCGCCCTCGACGAGCTGCTCAACCGCTGGCCGGAGTGGGGAATCGACTACGAGACAGCGCAATTGGCGCCGACGTCGACCGTTCGAGGCTGGGAAAGGCTGCGGCTGGTCCTGCCGTGATTCGCAGAGCCGGTGCCAATCCGTTTCATCCCGAGCTACGCCAGCACGCCCGATTCCTGCCCCGAACACTTGTAACACCGACGACTCTCAAGGTCTTCAACTACGGTGGCGCGGCTCCGAAAATCGCAGGCACCCAACGGCAGCGTTATTCGCCTGCACCGGCCGTCTGGTGCCGCGGCTAGGGGCCCAGCGCTGCTGTGGATCCACGGCGGTGGATACATGTTGGGTCAGTGCCACCCAGGACGATGGCCTATGCCGACGATTTGCGCGCGAGCTCCGTATCACGGTCGCTGCCGTCGATTACCGGTTGGCGCCAGCGCATCCGTATCCCGCACCGCTGGAGGACTGCTATGCGGCGTTGGTGTCGCTCGCCGGACTGCCTTCGGGTCGACGAAAGTCGCCTTCGCGGTCGCAGGGGCCGAGTGCCGGGGGAGGGCTCGCTGCGGCGTTGGCCCTTCTGGCGCGCGACCGCCGCGAGATCGCTTTGGCTGCACAGCTTTTGCTGTATCCGATGCTCGATGACCGAACGGCGAACAGTCCAGATCTGACTGCTATAGTCCTTCGTGGTGTATGTCCGCCGCAACGCCGACTTTCACAGTGATGGGGGCCGTCAACCGGCGTACTGGGCGTCAGGACGAGCGAGGAGCTCGAGATCGAAAGGATCCGCGGATGGGCGTTCGCAGTGCCGACGACGTCAACTATGTGCGCGACCTGGCCGGCATTGGGGGCAAGTCGTCCCCTATCTCCGTGAACCGCCAGGGTCGTGAATTTGCGTGTTAACGCCTGGCTTCACCCTGGTTTTGGGTGGCGGCGGTGTGCCCGGCTTGGCCTATCTGTCCGGTGCTCTGACGGCGCTGTGTGACCGGGGGCTTGATCCCGCCGGCGCCAAGTTGGTGATCGGCACCAGTGCGGGCGCATTGACCGGCGCCTTGCTTCGGTCAGGATGCCCGGTCGATCAGTTGGCAGAGCGGGCGATCGGGCAGCGGCTGCTGATCGGGCAGGCGCCCACGCTGTCGCGCACCTGGCGCTCACGCACCGAGTTGGCCGCGAGGGCCGCCGGCGCCGGCTGGGTGCTGGGCCGGTCGGTGCTGCGGCTGCCGTTCCCGGGTCCACCCGCTGCGCTCAGCCGCATGTTCCCGGGCGCCCTGGCCACGCCGCACGACCCCGCGAACATCGACGACCTGCCCCAGCAGTGGCCGCAGCGACCGATGTGGGCCGTGGCGGTCAACCTCGAGAGTGGACGTCGGGTGGCTGCTCGGCAGGCACTCCGGCCGACCAGGCTGAGCCCTTTCCCCGCGCGATCCGCGCGAGCACGGCGGTGCCGGGCGTCTTCTCCCCTGTGCGGTTCGGCAACCGGGTCTTGGTGGATGGAGGTGTGCACTCGACCACCAACCTCGACCTCGCGGGCCTGGCCGCGCCGAGCACGGTTATCTGCATCGCGCCGATGGCCTATGACCCGGACGAGCCGCCGCGTGGTCTACGCCGCGCACTGCGTGTGCCGATCAACCGCGATCTACGCCGAGAGGCGCTCGAGCGTGAGCCGCCGCGGCGCTCGGGTCTTGCTGCTGCGCCCCGGCGCCACGCAGCTGGCCGACTACCCGATCAACTTTCTGGACTCCGGCTGCGCCGAGCAGATCAGCAGCGCCGCCTATACGCACACTCTTCACCAGCTTGACGACGTCTCGACACGAGCGCTGCTGCGGGACGCGGGCCGCGAGAAAGATCAGTACTGACTGCTTCGCTGCCCGGACGGGTACGCTGTCAGCGTGTTTACACCCTCGGTTGACCCGACCCGGCGCGAGCAGCGCACCGCCGACAGCCGTCAACGCATCCTCGATGCCGCCGTCGAAAGCCTCATCGAAAACGGTTACCACGGCGCTTCGACGCTGCGAATTCAGGCCCGCGCCGGGGTGTCGCGCGGTCGGCTATTGCACCACTTTCCCTTCGCGGGAACTGCTTTTGGTGGCTGCATCGGAGTATTTGGCTGCGCAACGGGTCGCGGCCACCACCGAGCGCGTCACCATTGAACTGCAGAGCACGCGTAACCAGCGCGACCGGGTGGACCTTGTGATCGACCTGATGTGGGCAAGTTTTCACGAGCCGCACTACTGGGCGGCCATCGAACTGTGGACGGCCGCGCGCACCGAGGACGCCATTGCCGAGGCGCTCCTGCCCGAGGAACGCCGTCTCGGCGGCGTCATCCGGTCCTCGGTCGATGAAATGTTCGGCCCGACGCTCAGCGGCCACCCGCGTTATCCGCAACTGCGCGAACTGCTTCTGACCAGCATGCGAGGCGTCGCTTTGACCTACGGGTTCGACCGCCGCGATCCCCACACAGATCCGCATTTGGCGCAGTGGAAGGACACTGCGCTGGTCCTGCTGGAGATCTAGCTTCGCAACTCGGCTCTGCTAGAACAGTCATAGTTGACTGTTCAGGTGTATTCCCGCTAGCATCGGTGCAGATAGTCGCCAACAGGGTGGACTGTTTGATACCGGTGAAGGGTGGACGATGGATCGCAGATATTGGTCACGCAAGATCGAGGGACTCGATCCTGACCGCGATTACCATCGCATTTACCAGATTCTGGTGGCCCATGAATTCCCGTGGGACTTCAATCAGTCGTTGTCGTTTGCGCTCTTCCGCACGTTTGCGGTTCCCAGCATCGGACGGCTTCTCTATCAGACGGGCGAGTTCACCGAGCGCACGCAGAAGCGCTACGACGACACCGGGCTGATCCTCGACGGGATCCTCGAGCACGGGATCAAGAGCACGCCGGGACGCGCGGCGGTGCGCCGGCTGAATCAGATGCACGGCAGCTACGACATCAGCAACGACGACATGCGCTATGTGCTCGCGACGTTCATCGTCGTGCCGGTCCGCTGGCTCGACGACTTCGGGTGGCGCACACTCACCGCGGCCGAACGGACCGCGAACACCAATTATTACCGGGAGCTCGGCCGGCACATGAACATCAAGGACATCCCGGCGACCTACGACGAGTTCGCCTCGTTTATGGACACCTACGAGCGTAAGAAATTTCGGGTACGACGCAGGAGCGCGGTCGGTATCCGACGCCACGCTCGACCTGATGGCGACATTCCCCCCCAACCGCCGCGCGCCGAAGGCACTTGTTCGGCGATTCGCCATGGCCCTGATGGACAACCCGCTGCTGGAGGCCTTCCACTACCGCAGCCCGTCGCGCCTTGAGCGGGCCATCGGGCGAGGCGCACTTCGCATGCGAGGACGGATCATTCGGCATATGCGGCCGCGGATGGAGCCGCTGTTCGCCCGAGAGATGGCCAACATCCGCAGCTACCCGGACGAGTACGAGATCGCACAGTTGGGCACATTCCCGCGCGGTGGTGGCTGCCCCGTCATGCATACCAGCGGCGCCGCCAGTGCGCACGGACACAAGTCGTGAACGGAGCCGACTATCGCCTGGCCGATGAGCCTCGCCGGCACGTCCGCACCCGTGGTGACCGACCGGCACTGACCGCCGGCGAGAGGACCGTGACCTACGCCGAGCTCGACGCGCGCAGCAACCAGATCGCGCAGGCTCTGCTGGCCGACGGTGCCCGGCCGGGCAGCCGCATCGCGGTCATGGACAAAAGCTCCATCGAGGTGATCGAGGTGCTGCTCGGTGCGGCCAAGATCGGTGCAGTGACGGTTCCGCTGAACTGGCGTCTCGCCGCACCCGAGCTTGCCGCGGTGCTCCAGGACGCCGAGGCCAATGTGCTTGTCGCCCATCGAGATTTCGCCGCGACCACCCAACAGGTGCGCTCGGAACTAATGGGCGGCCAGCGTGTGGTGATCATCGGCGACGATTACGAGCAGTGGTTGGCCGCCGCCAAGCCGATGGACCCCGGCCACCGCGGAGACAGCGACGACGTCGTCCTGCAGCTGTACACCTCAGGAACGACCGGGGTCCCCAAAGGAGTGCTGGGCACCAACGCGAACCTGGGTTCGTGCACGGCCAGCGGTAAACCGTGGGGTTTCGACGACTCATCGGTGAGCCTGTGCGCTACCCCGATGTTTCACATCGGCGGCCTGGGCTGGACGCTGGTCGGGCTGGCCAACGGCGCACACAATGTCGTTGTTCGCGATGTCGTTCCTCGCCAATTGCTGGACCTCATCGAGAAACGGCACATCACCAATGCGTTCCTGGTGCCGTCGGTGATCGGCATGATGCTGGATCTGCCGGGTGCCTCTGAACGCGACTATTCGTCGCTGCGCAGCATCGCCTACGGATCCTCGCCTATCACCCCGGCTCTGCTACGCCGGGCGCTCGAGACAACACGCGCCCCCCTATTTCAGGTGTACGGCTTGACCGAAACCCATGGCGCCATCACTCAACTCGACGCCGACGATCACGACCCAGTCGGCCCGCGCGCGCACCTGCTGCGGTCAGCAGGCCGGCCCTACCCGTGGGTGGAGCTCACGATCGTCCGCATCGGTGACGGTCAGCCGTGCGCCATCGGGGAAGACGGCGAAATCTGCGTCCGGAGCCCGCAGAACACTCCCGGATATCACAACAAACCGGCGGAAACCACCGCGACCATCGACCCTGACGGCTGGCTGCACACCCGAGACATCGGCCATCTCGACGCCGAGGGCTTCCTGTTCATCAGCGACCGGCTCAAGCGACATGATCATCACCGGGAGGCGAAAACGTTTACCCCGCCGAGGTCGAAGCCGCGCTCGCCGAGCACCCCGCCATCGACGCCGTAGCCGTTGTCGGCCGCCCAGACGACCGCTGGGGTGAGATCGTCACAGCCTATGCGGTGTTGAACATCGAAATACCTGTCACACCACACGAATTGATTGCGTTCGCCAAGTCCAAACTCGCTGGATACAAGTGTCCGAAGGCCGTCGAGTTCGTTCGACTCGCTGCCCTACAGTCCCACCGGAAAAATTCTCAAACGTCAACTTCGAATCGACAGGGAACCCACGCCGTGATGAAACAGCTTTCGGGACTCGACGCAGCGTTCCTCTACGCCGAGACTCCCAATCAACATCTCCATATCGGTGGACTCGGAATCTACGATCAATCCGATCTGCCCGGCGGCGCCCTCCGGTTCAAGGATGTTCTCGAGCACGTACGCAGCCGGCTGCACCTGTCGGCCGGCTTCCGCAGCAAGCTCGCCCGGGTGCCGTTTGATCTCGGGCAGCCATATTGGATCGACGACCCAGACTTCGACCTCGAATTTCACGTCCGACACATCGCCCTGACGCAACCACGTGACCGGCGCCAGTTGATGATCGACACCAGCCGCTTGCACTCCCGACCGATTGACCTGACCCGCCCGCCGTGGGAGCTGTGGATCATCGAAGGCATCGACAACGTCGAAGGCATCCCGCCCGGGTCGTTCGGGGTGCTGTTCAAACTGCACCACTCGGCTGTCGACGGGATATCGGCGTGGGAAATGGTCGACGCGCTGCACGACCGCGACCCATCGACCGTTATCGCCGCACCTGAGACACCCGCCGCGCCGCTGACGGCACCCGATACCGTCGAGATGCTCGCCCGCGCAGCCTTCAGCGGCCTCACCGTTCCGTTTCGCTTGGCGCGCACCGTGTATGACTCCCTGCCGATCGTGCGGGAGACGCTCTACCGTGGTCTGCGCGAGATGCCGCTGTTCACCGGCGACGTCCCCGGCACCAGACTCAACCGCGCGGTCGGACCCCACCGCGTCCATGACAGCCGCACTTTCCCGCTTACTGAGTTGCGCCGTATCAAAGCCCTCGTGCCAGGCGCCACCATCAACGACGTTGTGATCACCATCGTCGGCGGAGCGTTGCGCGAGTACCTGCAGAAGTACGACGAACTTCCCGAACAGTCACTGGTGGCGGGCTGCCCGATCTCGATCCGATCCGACAGTGCCAAGGGCAGCGCAGGCAACAAGGCCCTGTTCGCGATGATCGACGTCGGCACCCAGGTCGCCGACCCGGTCGAGCGGCTACGCAGCGTGCACCGTATCGCCTCGGCGAAAAAGGAATTCACCCACGCAGTGCCCGCCAGCGTGCTCATCGACTATGCGCAGTACATTCCCGGGACGCTGGCCGGGCTGGCCACGACTACCTACAGCCGGGTCGGCCTGGCCAACCGTCACCGCCCACTGTTCAACACCATCATCACCAACGTGCCCGGCTCGCCCGAACCGCTGCACTTCGCCGGAGCGCCAATGCGCCACTACGACGCCTGGGGCCCGGTCTGGGATGGCTTGGGAATCATCCATCCCGTTACCAGTTACTGCGGGCAAGTCACAGTGTCCTTCGACGCCGACCGCGACCAACTGCCCGATCCCGCGCTGTACACCGAATGCCTGCAACGCTCATTCGACGGACTCTGCGCAGCCGGTGGTTAGCCCCTTCGTTTGAATTGCTCAGTGGGCCATGCGGGATTCGGAATCCCGGTCCCGCTTCGGGAGTGACGTTGCGCGCGGTGATCTCCTGCCCGCAGCGTGCGCAGTCCAGCCGCGGTTCGGCGATGTCACCGCAGACGTGGTGGCGCAGCACGATCGGCGGCCCCTCGGGTTGGGCAGATGCTTGTCGCCCCATTGCATCAGGATTACGATCGCGGAAAACAGCTCTCGGCCCGCGTCGGTCAGGCGGTACTCGTAGCGATCGGGGTCATGTGAGTAGGGCACACGCTCGAGCAGACCGCCGTCGACAAGCGTGCGCAGCCGTACCGACAGCGTCGGCCTGGGGATGTTGAGGTTGCGCGCGAGCTGACCGAAGCGTCGTACGCCGAAGAACGCCTCGCGCATGATCAGCATCGTCCATCGCTCGCCGACAATTTCGAGCGTGCGCGCGACGGATTCACCGTCGAAGCGATGCGACAAATCATCTGAGGCCATGGTTCTCCAAATGTACCGGTTCACAAATTGAACCGTAAGTGGTAAGAATATTGAACCAGCTATTCATCGTCCGCTTGGAAGCGAGGGACTTATGACCACCGACTTGAGTACTTCGGCCGTTGCGGCCGTACACGGCATTCGAGGCCGTCGCCGGGGCATCGGCGACGCTGCGCGGGGCATGGCAGATCTGATCGACTCCGAGCGTCGACTGCCCCCCGAACTCGTTGAGCTGCTGCGGGATTCGCAGTTGCTGCGTGCCTGTGCGCCGACCGAGGTGGGCGGCCTGGAATTATCGCCGGGTACTGCGTTGCGGTGCGCCGAGGCAGTGGCGCGCGGGAACGCATCGGCGGGCTGGTGTGTGTCAATCGCGATGACCAGCAGCCTGCTGGTCGCCTACCTACCGGCTTCCAGCCGGGAGATTTGTTCGGCGCCGGCCGCGGTGTCGGCGCAGGGGTGTGGGCGCCGCGCGGCAGGGCGCGGCGGGTCTCTGGCGGCGTCGTGGTCTCGGGGCGATGGCCGTTCTGCAGCGGTATCGGCCACTCCGACGTGCTGTTCTTCGGTTGCATGCTCGACGACCAACACCACACCGTGGCCGTGTCCAAATCTGACCTGCAGGTGCTCGACACGTGGCACACGCTGGGCTTGCGCGGCACCGGCAGCCACGATTCGGTGGCCGACGAGGTGTTCGTTCCGGCGGACCGCGTGTTCGCGATGACTGGCGGGCCGCTGATCGACCGGGCACTGTATCGGTTCCCGCCGTTGGGATTTTTCGCTCTCTGCTATCACCGCGGCGGCGATGGGCAATGCGCGCGCCGCCATCGACGACCTGATCGAGCTCGCCGCCGGAAAGAAGAGCGGCGCATCGAGTCGCACCCTGGCCGAGCGCGCACCCACCCAGGCGGCCGTCGCCGCCGCCGAATCGGCGCTGGAGGGCGCGCGCGCCCTGTACTACCAGGCCATCGACGACGCTTGGCAAGCCTCTCAGCGGACGGAGCCGGTGCCCGTCGAAGCGCGTAACCGGCTGCGGCTTGCCGCCACGCACGGTGTCCGTACGGCGGCGACCGTCGTGAATTCGATGTACGACCTTGCCGGCGGCAGCGCGATCTACGACGATTCCCCGCTGCAGCGCCGCTTTCGCGACGCCTTCACCGCCACCGCGCACTTTCAGGTCAATGAGGCGTCCCGTGAAGTGAGTGGCCGGCTACTGCTCGGGCTGCCCACCAATACCGCACAGTTATGAACCAGCGGATACAGGTCACCCTTCCGCTATGGCTGGACCGGCCAGACGCAGAAGCCCTCGATATCGCGCAGACCGCCCGCGAGGTCGGGCTGGGCACGCTGTGGATCGGCGAGATGGCCAACTTCGATGGCTTCGCGCTGGCCACCGCGATCGGTCTACGCACGCCGGGGCTGCACCTGAAGGTGGGCCCGTTGCCTATCAGCGTGCGCAATCCGGTCTCGGTCGCGCTCGGGGCCAGCTCGGTCGCCTCGCTAACCGGCAGCTCGGTGGATGTCGCGCTGGGGGCATCCAGCCCGCTGATCGTTGGAGGTTGGCACGGACGCCACTGGGGGCATGGCGCTGCCCGGATGCGCGAGATGATCGAATGTTTACGGCCAATCTTGGCCGGCGAGCGCTCAGCCTATGAAGGCAATTTCGTACGGAGCAAGGGTTTTCGGTTACGACACCCACTGCCCGAGGCGCGCATCGGGGTGGGCGCATTCGGCCCGAAGATGTGTCGGGTCGCGGCGCAGCTCGCCGACGAGGTCGTACTGAATCTCGTGTCGCTCCAACGGGTCCGAGAAGTACGCCGCCAAATCGACGCCGACGCTGCAGCAGCTGGACGCACACCGCCGCAGCTGACGGTGTGGATGCCACTCGCGCTGTCACCCGGACACGCCGCGATGAAGCAAGTGAGTGGTCAGCTCGCCGTGTACCTGGCCCCACCCGGCTACGCAGAGATGTTCTGCGAACTGGGCTTCGCTGATCTGGTCTCCCGCGCCCGTGCCGGGCAGCGGCGCTTGGAATTGGCGGCGGACATTCCCGTCGAACTCGTCGCGCAGGTCGCTGCGATCGGAGACGCCGAACAGATCAGCGCACGTCTGCAAGAGTATCTGGATGCCGGCGCGGACACCGTGCGGTAGCTCCTGCTACTGCCGAAGACCCCGGCGGTCGGGCCGCACTGTCCTGTGCATCGAGCTACCAACACATCCCATCGAAAAATGAGATCGCAATATCACCCGGATGAACACCCAATGCCGGATGGCCGCCCGGCTACCCACCGCCAATGACTGGAGCATCGTGCAGCAGGAGCTGCCGGCTGCCGGCGATGGTGAATTCGTCATCGAGGTCGACTATCTGTCAATTGATCCGGCGATGCGGGTCTGGATGAACGCCGGAGATACCTACATGCCCGCAAGAAGATCGACGAGGTGATGCGCTCGATGGCGATCGGAACCGTCGTCGAATCCCGACACGACCGTTTCTCGGTGGGTGATCAGGTGTCGGGCATCTTCGGTGTGCAGAATTACGCGGTGTCCAACGGCGTCGGCGTGAGCAAGGTCGATGCCACGGCGGCGCCGGCGCCGGTGCACTTGGGAGCCTTGGGAATCAGCGGGTTGACCGCCTACTTCGGGTCTGCTTGACATCGGGCGCCCGCAACCCGGGCAGACCGTCCTCGTGTCCGGGGCGGCCGGTTCGGTGGGCAGCATCACCGGCCAGATCGCACGAATCAAGGGCTGCCGCACCATCGGTATCGCCGGTGGCGAGGACAAGTGCCGATGGCTTGTCGACGAGCTCGGCTTTGACGCCGCCATCGACTACAAGACTGCCGATCTGCGCGCAGAACTCAAGGCCCACGCCCCTGACCGGGTCGACGTGTTTTTCGACAACGTCGGCGGAAAGGCGCTCGAGGCCGCTCTCGATCGGCTGGCCCGCGGCGCGCGCATCGTGCTCAGCGGCGCGGTCTCGCAGTACAACGGCGCCCCGCACGGACCCGCCAACTACATGCAGTTGCTCATCCACCGCGCGTCGCTCACCGGCTTCGTCATCTTCGACTACGCCAAGCGATATCCGGAAGGTGTTGAACAGCTGGCAAAATGGATCAACACCGGCGAGTTGCGTTCCCGGGAGTCCGTCGAACATGGTGACGTCAGCGACTTTCCCGAAACACTGCTCAAGCTATTCCGCGGCGAGAACCTCGGCAAATTCATCTTGGCGTTGGACGGGCATTGATATGAGTCTTCTAGATCTCACCGGCCGTACGGCCATCATCACCGGCGCCTCCCGAGGCATCGGTCTGGCTGCGGCGCAAGCGATCGCGGAAGCCGGCGGCAACGTCGTCTTGACGTCGCGCAACCAGGAATCGGCGGATGCCGCGGCGGCCCAAGTGAACGGCAACGCGCTCGGTGTGGCCGCTCATGCCGTCGACGAGCAAGCCGCCCAACGCTGTATCGACCTGACGCTCGAACGTTCGGCAGCGTGGACATTCTGGTCAACAATGCCGGCACCAACCCGTCCTACGGCCCGGTCATCGATCAGGACTACGCACGCGTCACCAAGACCTTCGACGTGAACCTGTGGGCACCGATCCTGTGGACATCGTTGGCGACGCGGGCGTGGATGGCCGAGCATGGCGGCGTCGTGATCAATACGGCGTCCATCGGCGGGATGGGATTCGAAGCCGGTCTGGGGATCTACAACGCCTCGAAGGCAGCCCTGATTCACCTGACCAAGCAGCTGGCGCTCGAGCTGTCGCCGAAAGTGCGGGTCAACGCCGTCGCACCCGGTGTGGTGCGAACGAAACTGGCTGAGGCGTTGTGGAAAGAGCATGAGAGCCATTTGAATTCGACCACCGCACTGGGGCGGATCGGTGAACCCGAAGACGTCGGCTCAGCCATCGCCTTCCTGGTCTCGGATGCGGCGAGCTGGGTGACGGGGGAGACGTTCGTGATCGACGGCGGACAGCGCCTCGGCGATGCTGGCCCCTTCCGAATGGGTCGCCGTGACTGATCGACGAACTAGCGGATGCTAGCACAACAGCGGTTGACCATCACGCTTTGAGTCACGGCTGGGTTAGCTCGTCGAGTGCGAAGTCCAGCGTCAGAGGCTCTTTAACTCGTACCCGGTCACCGACGAGAGCCCTGACCCTGTGATAGGCCCCTTTACGGAGCGAGTGGGCGAGGAATCGCTCGTCCGGATCAGCGTCGAGATCGACGATCCAATAGTGTTCGATGCCGGCCTTCGCGTACTCGTAGGCCTTCATTACCCGGTCGGTGCGACGCGAACCAGGTGACACGATCTCGATAACGAGAGCGACATCCACCGCGTCCACTCGCACCGGATTGAGATCCACCACACTGCGGTTCACCACGACCAGGTCGGGGTCGCGCACCGTGGGTGGGAAGCGTGCCTCGACGGTGATCTCGACTTCCTGCAGCACGGCCAGCGAGGCAGGCAGGTTCTCTCGGATCAACTGCCGAAGATTGCCCGACACGACCTGGTGAAGCGGACGTGGCCGCGGTGTCATGACGATGCCCCCCTCGACGAGCTCCCAGCGACGCGCCTCATCCAGCTCGAGCGCGTCCCACTCTTCGAGCGTCACCAGGTCGTGAGGAACGTCGGCCAATCCCGCCATCAGACACCTCCAGATCCCTTTGCCAGCAGGTTACGCCTGCTGACAGCTCCGCTCGCACGAAGCATCCCAGCAGGCACCGACAAGGTCGTGACACCTTGCGACGACCAGGTGAACTACGGCCCTACAGTCGACGGCGTCAGGCCGGGCGCCCCGCGGTTGACCCGGCGTCGACGGCGAAATCGGCGCCGGTGACAAACCGACTCTCATCGGAGGCGAGGAACAGCGCACAGTAGGCGACGTCGATCGGCTCGATGGGATCGTCCAGCAGGTTGACCCACCGGCTACGAAGTCCCTGGCAGCCTGGGGTATAGCGCTCGTGCCAGGGGTCGCGATGAAGCCGGGAGTGATCGCGTTGACGCGGACGCGATGTGGCGCGCCCTCGGCCGCGAGTTGGCGTGTCAAAGCAAGTACACCGCCTTTGGCGGCACCATGTGCGGCGAAACCGAAGGCCTGCAGGCCGATTGAGCCCACGCTTGATGCGATGTTGATGATGCTGCCACCGTTCTCGAGGAGCGCGGGCCATGCCGCCTGTGTCACCGTGAACACGATCTCGAGTTCGTTGGCGAGCGTGAATCGCCATTGGTCGAGGGTCATTTCACTGAATGGTGCGACGGCGGCCGCTGAGGCGTTGTTGTAGAGGACATCGATGCCGCCGAGTGTCGAGATGGAGTTTTCCACCCATTCGCCGGCAGCACTGGGGTCGGCGAGGTCGACATCGTGGCCCTCGGCCGACAGGCCTTGCGCGGACAGGGCTGCGGCGGTGGCGGCCGCGGCGCCCGGTCGGACGTCGCAGCCGATCACGTGCGCGCCGTGATTGCAGAAGAGTTCTTGCGCGACCGCGCCCTGACCTCCGCCGGTTCCGGTGATGAGGACTCGCTTGCCGGCGAGGCGCCCGTTGTGGGCGACGGCGGTGCTGAGCGGTGGTGTTTGGACAGTCATGTTTCCTCACATATCGCAGTCGGTTAAAGAGTCGATATCGGAAGGACTTGGAATGCAGATATTCGTCAGCTATCAGTGCTCAGTTGATGGCATTGTGGCGTTGCGCCAAGCGAACGGATTCAGTTCACGGTAGGGGTCGCTGCGGCGGATCTCTTGTAGGTCGGCCAGGATCTGCTCCAGTGATTGCTGGGCGTCCTGTTTGACGGTGGTGCCCCATTTCTCTTCGGTGACGCGCGCGGGTTTGGCTGTGTCGATGGGGCTGCCGAAGCGCAGGTACATCCGCTGCGGCCGGGGAATCAGCGTGGGGCCGATCCCACGCATGAGCGGCATTGCCATGTCGGAGCGGCCCGGACAGTCTTTCCGTGAGGCTTTGACTCAGCCGTCCCCATCGCCCCTCGCGCGTCGTCATGCTCCGGTACACGTCATCCCCGCCGACAAGCCCGACGGGCACGATCGGATAGCTGTATTCGACTGCCAAGCGCGCGAATCCGGTTCGGCCCTGCCAGCGCAGGGTGTACTCCTCGCCCTTGAACTTGGCGATTTCGCGACCACCCCCGGGAAACACGAGAATGGGTTCGTCGTGCACCATCAACTCGCGGGCGGTCTCCGGGGCTCCGACGACGGCGCCGACGGCGGCGAGTAGATCGCCGGGCAGGCCGCCCATCCGGCCAAAGTTCCTGTCGGTCAGGGGACGCACCCGCATGCCGATCGCGCGCCGCACGAGCAAGGGGATCAACAGGCCCTCGGCGCCGAACTGGGTGTGGTTGCCGACCAACAGGAATCGGCCATCGGCGGGCAAGTTATGCAGCCCGTCGACGTAGGGGCGGTACAGGTCGATGAGCGGTGCGGCACCGTCGGCGACCGTTTCGGCGACACGGCGCAACGCCTGGACCCGCTCCGGTTGATTCATGATCGCGTCGGTGTTCGCCGTGGTCATGACTGTTGAGACTCCTTGGACTCCAGTGTTTCCTCTGGGCGTCGCTGCGGCCGGGAGAACACCAGGCTGGTCGGTTTGGGGCCGAACCGTGTCGCCGTCGGCAGGAACTCGATGTGCATCTGCGGGTCGGCCGCTTTGCCCAGTGCGACGAACGCAGGGTGGCTGTAGGCGCGCAGCGCACTGATGAAACCGTCGTGCATGATGTGCCTGAACGACGGACGCACCAGCACCGCGACCGCCGCCAACGGCGCCACAATCAGCTGCGTGAGGATCAGCCCCAGCGGGGATGGACGTTTGAGGTCGATCACCAGAAACCGCCTACCCACCCTGGTGGCTTCGGCGATCGCACGAACGGCGGTTGCCGGCGGCAGATGATGAAAGGCCTGGGCGAACACCACCAGGTCGTAGGCGTGGTCGTCGGCGGCGATCGCGGTGGCGTCGACGACCTGGGTGCGCACCCGCGGATGGGCGCCGAGTTCACCATTGGCGATGTTGGCGACCGACGTCGGGTCCAAGTCGCTGACCGTCACCGTCGCGGTGGGGTGCAACTCGAGAATCTTGGCCGACAGCTTGCCATGTCCGGCACCGAGTTCGAGCACGCGCGGGTTGGGAATGTCTGCCACCACATCCAGTGCCGTGCGGGCATGCTTCTCGTGCTGGCCGGTGCGAGAGCCCATTCGATCCAGCGCCGAGATCACCGTCTGCTTGACCTCATCGGGGATGTCGTAGCGGTCGGTGTACTCCAGCGCATCGGTCTGCAACCGCCGATCCAGCCACGAGGCGTTTGGACCGCCGCGCGGCATCTGCGCAATGACCGGATCCACCGTCATCGCCTCACCCATCGGGACTCCTTCTTGTCGTTGCCCCCACCCTACCGAACGAACGAGTTCGTTTGGCATATGATTCCCCTGTGAGAAGTACGACCGAGCTTCGCGACGTGATCCTGGCGGCCGCCCGGGCGGAGTTCGCCCAGTACGGATTGGCCGGGGCCCGGATCGACCGCATCGCGCGCACCGCCCAGGCCAGCAAGGAACGCATCTACGCACACTTCGGCGACAAGGAGACCCTGTTTCGCGAGGTTCTGGCGGCCGACAGCGCCGAGTTCTTCCGAGCGATCAGCTTGCGCCGCAGGACCGTTCCCGACTTCGTCGGCGACGTCTACGACTGGCCCGCGACCACCCCGAGCACCTTCGCATGATCACGTGGGCACGGCTGGAAGGCTTCGCCCTCGACGAGCCCCGTGCCGATGGTGAACCTGTCTTCGCCGATACCCTCGCCGCGATCGAAGCGGCCCAGGCGGCCGGCCACGTGGACCGGATATGGGAGCCCACCGACCTTATTGCCCTACTGCTTGGGCATCGGCATGGCCTGGGCGCACTCGCCGCACCCCGATTCATTGACCGACGACCCCGCCGTCATCGCGCGCCGCCGTGCCGCCGCCGTCGAAGCTGCCACGCGGATCATCGCAACCCACCGATAAACGAGGAGTTTCTATGCCCGTGCACGAGACCGCGGTCACTGTTCCCGATCTTCACGGAAGGCTCGCTGTGGTCACCGGCTCCACCTCGGGTGTCGGACTGGGCTTGGCCACCCGGCTCGCCGCCGCCGGCGCAGAGGTGATCATGGCGATCCGAAACCGCGCCAAGGGTGAACGTGCGGTCGCACACATCCGCGCGACCGTGCCCGATGCGAAGCTGACCATCAAGCAACTCGACCTGGCGTCGCTGGCCAGCGTCGCCGCCCTTGGGGAGGAACTCAACGCTGAGGGCAGGCCGATCGACATCCTGGTCAACAATGCCGCCGTGATCGCACATCGCGAGCGCGAAACCACCGCCGATGGATTTGAACTGCAGTTCGCCACAAACCATCTCGGGCACTTCGCACTTACCGGACGAGTTCTACCGCTGCTGAGGGCCGCACCGTCACCACGGGTCGTCACACTCAGCGCCATGGCCGCCCGAAGCGGCCGAATTCGATTCAACGACTTGCATTTCGAGCGTGGCTATTCGCCGATGCGCGCCTACAGTCAATCCAAGCTCGCGAATCTGATCTTCGCCCGCGAGTTGAATCGGCGCAGCCGCGAAGCAGGGTGGGGCGTGTTGTCCAATGCCGCGCATCCCGGTATGTCGAAGCCCGATCCACAGTTCAGCGGACAGATCGACCGCCCTCGATGAATGAACGGTTCATGAAGTTGAGTCAGAAGCTCATGCCATTCATGTGGCAGGAGATCGACGAAGGCATCAAGCCCGCGCTGTACGCGGCCACCTCACCGCAGGCCGCAGGCGGTGCGTTCTATGGCCCGCACGGACTCTTCGAGGCGGCCGGCGGAGGCGTGCAGGAAGCGAAGATCCCGGCTCACGCCAACAACGAAGCCGACGCCCGCCGGTTGTGGGAGATTTCCGAACAGCTCACCGGCGTGAGGTATCCGAAGCCGAACTGAGCGTGACACCCGCCGCGCGATGTGTAACGGCAGCCGGATACGGTCCAGGTATGAGTCGAGTGTCGCTGATCACGGGCGGAGCGGGTGGCATGGGTCTGGCCACGGCCAAAGTCGTCGGCCGCGACCACACGGTTGTCCTTTGCGATGTCAGGCAGGACCGGCTTGATACCGCGGCCGCCACGCTGAAGGACCTCGGAGTGACGGCCACGGCCGTCAATTGTGATGTCACGGACCGCGAGGCGGTCTCCCGGTTGTTCGAGACCGCGTCCGGCCTCGGGACGGTCGCCTCGGTGATCCATACCGCGGGGGTAAGCCCCAGCATGGGCGACGCCGACTACGTCATGAGGACCAATGCGCTCGGCACGGTGAACGTCAACGAGGTCTTCTACGCGACCGCCGCCGAGGGCTCCGCGATCGTCAACGTCGCGTCGATGGCGGCCCACATCTTGCCGCAGGAGATGATTCCGACGAAGCAGTTCCCGATCGCCCTGAAGGATGACGACGCCTTTATGAAAGAGATGATGTCGGTGTGTGACATCGTTCCTGAGGACGCGCGGTCCGGCATCGCCTACGCGGTGAGCAAGAGCTTCGTCCGGTGGTACTGCACGTCGCAGGCCGAGAGGTTCAACGGTCGGGGGCTGCGGATCGTCTCGGTTTCCCCGGGTCCATCGACACCGAGATGGGTCGGCTGGAGGAGCAGGCCGGGGCCGGTGCGATGGTCGCTGACGCCGCGGTCCCGCGGTGGGGCACGCCGGAGGAGATGGCAGAGCTACTCGCCTTTTGTGTCAGTGACAAGGCCGGGTATCTCACCGGCACCGATATTTTGAACGACGGCGGAGTGATCGCCTCGATGGCGGAGCGAGCCAGGCTGGCCGCCGAAAAGGGTTGAGCGTTAAGCGGTTTCACCCATGTGCGTGAATGCCATGGCCTTCTGGGTGACTTAAATGGCGTCGGGCCTACGGCACCAGCAGGGACGTACCTTTCGGCGTATCCACCCCGGGTGCGATCGGATTGACAGCCGGAGCCGAGGCGAACCGATGCACTGGACGCATAGCCGCGGCGAAGTTGTGGCCGTGGACAGCGGCGGCCACCGATGTGACTCTTATAGGCACTGTGGTTGCTGTCACAGGAACCGCCTGAACGCGGACAGAAGAACATGTTGCCGATCAAGAAATCACGGCTCCCCTTCACGTCACGTCGGCGAGGTGGTTCTGGTGGCAACGGCACAGCCGAAATCAGGAATGGGAGACATCGCATGGGTCGGATCGTTATCAGCGGGGCCTCAGGAGATTTGGGGCGTCGTGTCACTGATCTGCTATTGAACGCGGATGCAGACGTTGATCTGACGCTTGTGACACGCAGGCCGGAAAACCTTGGTCACCGTCACGCGCAAGGGCTCCGCGTCTGCCGAGGCGACTACCAGGAAGCCGATTCCCTAGACGCCGCATATAGCGGCGGCGACACCCTCTTCTTGATCAGCGGATTGAACCTCGGGCGAAGGGTTTCCGAGCACCGAAATGCCATCGCCGCGGCCCAGCGAGCCGGTATCAGACACATTGTCTATACCTCGGTGGGAGGCGTGCAGCCGAATAACCCAGCTCTATCAGCCAAAGATCACTATCAGACTGAGCTCGATCTGCGCGCCTCAGGATTGACCTACACCATTCTGCGGAACTCTCTCTACTCCGAGATAGTCAGCAACATTCTGGTGGCACCCGCGGCGGAAACCGGTGTGATGGAACAGGCGACTGGCGACGGATACCTCGCACCTGTAGCGAAGGCAGATGTGGCGCGCTGTGCCGCAACGTGTCTGCTACAGCCCGAACGGCATGCCGCTGCCGTCTATGAAATCACGGGTACAGAGATGCTGAACTTCAATGACATTGCGTTGATGGGTTCGCAGGTGCACGGCGTTCCCATTAAGTATGTCGCGGTGTCGGCCGAAGAGCGCTTGGCATTCTTCGACTCCATCGGAATTCCTCGAACCTATGACCCGAACATGCCTCCGAGTCCCGACGGCCATATGTGGGCCAGTGACGAATTGGTGTCTGCTGAAATTGCAATGGCCGAGGGGTACCAAGCCATCCTCTCTCACCACGTGGAGCACATCACGGCACAACAGCCTGAGTCTTTGCGATCGGTGATGGAGCGCGTCAAGTCGAAGCGGTATGACCAGATAACTACGGGCGTCTCGTAGCCGCCGTGCTGTGCGTGGCGCTGACCGGAAAATGACCCAAGGTGAGTGGGTAGCGCGAGGTGACTCTGCGGCATGCTGTGGGGCCGGGTGTGTTGGGGCGCTGTGGATGTGGCGTTAGCCCCGTCGGCCCCATGTGTTCAGTGCCCGCCTCGGTGCGACAGTGTCGCAGAAGTACTACCGAGCCATCAAGATCAGCGACACTGTCGCACAGACGCGGGCACTGAGACTGGTCACCCCCGGTGGCGAGGCGCCGCCTCGCCGCTGCCCAGTGGAAGTCGAGTAGTGGTGATGCCCGGTTCGGCCGGGTCACAATTGCCCGTTATGACGGATGCGCTCTGACACCCAACGACGAATCGGCGTCGGCAGGCGACCCAAACCCATTTTCACACCGCGGGGCGTCCCCAGGAAGGGACACACAGCTATCGCCGAGATCGACACCACGGCTGTGCTTACCCGCCATGACAGACCCATCGACAACCGTGGTGTCGATATGGGCGCTAGGGCTTGGGCGCCAATGGTCGCCACCACCGCCGCGCCGACGCCGACTCAACTGGGGCTGCACCCGATGCGCTCCAGCACATCGGCCCCGAACATTGGCATACCGATGACGAACACGATCGCCAGGACCCGGGTTGCCATCAACGCCGATGACGAATCACCCTGTAATCGTTGTCATTTGGAGTGACGGTCAACGCAGGGAAAGGCTCAGCTGTCGCTGTCGGCGTAGTGGACGACCCGCGGCTTGGCAATGCAGTGCATCGCCAGCGCTTCGGCGAGCGCCTGCGCCTGCGGTGTTCCGGGGAAGATCTTGGTGTGATCCTCGAGCCTGTCCCAACCGACCCGGAGCAAGTAGGTGTCGGGGTGATCGACGCTGGCGAGCAGCTCGGCGGATAGGCACCCCCGCGCCTCCAGCAGTAGATGTCTGGCCGCCGCGAAATCCGCCTCAAGCCGCAAGCCGGCTCCGGGGTGAATACGGAGTTCGGCGTGCTCGTAGATCATGCGTCCCGTTCGGCCCGCCCCGGGCTACCAAGGTCGACGAACCCGCCGCGCAGGAAGATCAGCGGTGGTTCGGTGGCGCGCAGCTCCATTGCCTCGACCCGGCCGACCACCTGGTAGTGGTCGCCGATCAGGTCGACCTTGAACCTCGTGCACTCCAAGGTGACCATGGCGTCGTCCAATAGCGGCACACCGCGCGCCGACGCGCTCCAGTCCACGCCGAGGAAGCGATCCTCACTGCGTCGGGAGAACGCCTGACACAAATCGCTCTGTCCATAGCCGAGGATGTTGACGCCGAAGTAGCTCGCTTCGTAGAGGCGCGGCCAGGTCCTGGACGACCGGTCGACGAAGAACGCGATCAGCGGCGGGTCCAACGAGACCGAGGTGAACGAGCCGACCGTCATCCCAGCCGGCCCCGATCTCGCGTTCGCGGTCACCACGGCCACGCTGGTTGGTACGTGTCCGAGAACGCGCCGGTAGTCGCTGGCGTCGCCGACCGCGACTGAGCCGCTGGGTGTCATGGTGTCCGCAGGTGTAGATGCCATGGTCGTCCCGCTCACAGATCGATCGTCGGCTCGTCGTTGCCCAGCAGCAGCCGGCCGTAGGCCTCCCGGCCGATCTCCGGGGTGACGAGGGCATGCCGGGCCGCAGTCTCGGCATCTTGCCAGATCCGGCTCATTACGTTGGCCTCCGCGAACGAGCCGGCGCCATTGGCGGTCAGCAGTGCGTCGATCGCCTCCTTGGCCAGTTCGGCAACGACTCCGGTGTCGTTGCGAAGCCGTGCCCGGGTCTGCAGATCGGGCAGCCGGCGCTCATCGGCGGCCTGATCGATGTCGAGGCAGATCCGGTTCAGCAACAACTCGGCCATGTGCAGCTTCGTGGCCGCATTCGCGACCCCGAGTTGATGGGTGGGTGAGAACTTCGCCTTGTTGTAGTTGGTGTACGCGACCGGCTTCTCGGGCAGCTTGGCCCTGGTGATCTCCAGAGCGTGCCGGGCGAGACCGATCTGCGGCGCGACAAGGATCGAGGCCGCCACAGCCTTGAACGCGATCGACGCCATCCGCTCATCCTTGTGAGGCGTCTGATAGCGAAGTTCTTGCATGTCCTTGACCCGCTGTACGCGGTGATCGGGCACGAAGTGGTCCTCGACCACGATCGTGTCGCTGCCCGTGCCCTTCATGCCGGTGACGAACCACGTCGGTTCGATCGTCCAGGCCTCGGCGGGAACCAAGGCCATCCCCCTGGGTCGTCGCCTTCGACGGTCATCCCCAGGCTGGCCCAGTCGGCGGCAAAGGAACCGGAGGCGTACGGCCAGCGACCACTGATCACGTAGCCCCCGTCGACCCGCTCCGATTTGCTGGCCGGGGAGAATATCCCGCATACCTTCGCGTTCGGGTTCGGGCCGAACACCTCCTGCTGGGCCTCGTCGGAGACGGTGGTGGTGAAACCGATCGCGGAGGCCAACAAGGCAGCAACCCATCCGGTGGACCCATCACCACGGGCCACTTCCACCACCGCCTCGACCGTGGTGCGGAACGTCGCCTCGGAGCCGCCCAGCCGCTTGGGCACGAGCAGGTGAAACAGGCCCGCGTCTTCCATCGCCTGTCATCACCTCCGGTGCCACTCGACGGGCCTCCGAGCCTTGCGCGGCGTGCTGGCGGATCAGCGGGACCAAACTCGAGGCACGGCTCACCACCTCGGCGTCGGGATGGTCGATGTCCGACGTTGCGGAGCTCAGCAACTCAGTCATGGGTGTGTGCCTCTCTCGTAGTGCCTCGTGATGCGTCGTGGCTCCGTGGATGTCGTGACTGCCATCACAAAGCGACTAAAGCCAGCATGCGGATCCGCGTAGGGGCATGTAAAGACCCAGAAACTTCGCGCAGGCCATGCACCGGACGCATCGCCGCAGGTTCCGGCGTAGTTGAGGGACAGATGCAGGTTTGACCCACCGGGCCTCCCCAGCCTCGAGCCGTTGGCCAGCCTGCCCAGCAGGCTGGCTAGTCGATGACCACAGGAGCAGCTGCAGCGGCGACTCCGACGGGCGTCTGCTATGCCGCCGGACAAGAGGCTATGTGTTTGATGCATGATGAACCTGCGAAGCAGGGGCGCCGAGCCGCGATGTGGAGTCCTACGGTGCGGCAACGGGAAAGCCGTCGGGCGCAGTACCGGACTCATCCAGCGCAATCGGTTATGCATTCCGTCGACCGGGATCTCAGGGTGCGTGAAAATGAAGAATCGGTTCTCGCCCAGGGCCTGCACGACCAGCTCAGCAGCCTCGGAGGGATCCATTCCCTGCGTCTGAATGAGGCCGCTCAGTTGATCGATCAACGATCGCCGTGCCTGGTCGTGCACTATCGAGGGAACGTCGGCGGGGCGGTTCCGCTCAGCCTCGGTGATCCTGCTCCGCACGAAGCCCGGCGCGAACAGCGACACCCGGACGGGGGATGCGGCGGCCTGGAGCTCCCGAGCCAGGTTCTCCGTCAATCCCAGCACGGCGTGCTTCGAGGCCATGTACGGGGCCATTGTCGGCATGCTCGTATCGAAGGCCGCCACGGAGGCGGTGTTGACGATGTGAGCTTCGGCCTGCTGGCGCAACAATGGCAGAAACACCTGACAGCCGTTGACGACGCCGAAGAAATTGACGTCGATCACCCAGCGCCAGCTAGCGAGCCCGATGGTCTCGAACGAACCCCCGGTCTCGACTCCGGCGTTGTTGCACAGAAGGTGCACGGCCCCGAACGTGTCGATGGTCGCTGTGGCAAGCCTCTCGACTGAAGCCCGGTCGGAGACGTCTGTTACAACGCCGATTGCCTGCCCTCCGGCGGCGACTACCTCGTCAACCGCACGGTCGAGGACGTCCTTCTCGATGTCGGCGATAACAACTTTCATTCCTTCGGCGGCGAATCGATCGACCAGTCCTCGACCGATTCCGCTGGCACCTCCCGTAACGACGGCGACCTGTCCCCTCAGTAGCTGCACGACGACCATCCTTTCCTGTGTTGCCCGTGAGATTCGTGTTCTCAACTACGCCGGCGGCGACGCTGTCAGTCCCAGGTCACCGGAAATGCGGTGAGCCCACGGAACACCCAGCCGAACCATGTCTCCTGGCGACGCGGGTCGGGGCGGAGCCCGGGAAGCTTGGCGTACAGCAGTGGTATCGCGATCTCACCGATGGCAATGCGTGCGGCCCAGTGACCGGCGCACAGGTGCACACCGCTGCCGAAGGCGAGATGTGGCCGTCTCGGTCGGCTGATGTCGAAGTCATTCGGGCGTTCGAACTCTGCGGGATCGCGGTTGGCCGCGGCGACCACGACGCAAATCGGTGCATCCGCGGGTAGCCGCACATCCTGGAGCACGACCTCGCGCGTCGTCTTGCGTGGATAGATGCCGATGGGAGATAGCCATCGCAACGTCTCGTCGAACACCGTCGGCCACAAAGCCGGATCGGCCAGTGTCCGTTCGCGTTGGTCCGGATGGCCGCCGAGCGCCCACACGGCGCTTGTGACCGCATGCTGGGGCTCGTTCATACCGCCGGAGATGACGAGGCCGACGTTCGAGGTGATCTGTATCTGCGATAAGCCCGCGTTGGCGAATGCGGAGATGATCGTCTCGTTCGGGTGCTCGCGGTAGTGCGGGACGAGTTCATCGAGATGGCTCTCGATCTCCTCGCGGACGCCGTCGCACAGCCGCCAGATCTCTGGATCGTCGAGCAGGTTGCCGATGCCTGCGACGACGGTGTTCGACCAGCGTTGCATGTCGTCGGCGCCAATGTCTTTGAAGCCCAACAGGTCGATCAAGTTCTGTGAAGCGACGGGGGCAGCGTAGTGGCGGTTGAGGTCGGCGTGGCCGGGGCCTTGTTCGCGCATGCGCGGCGAGGTGAGTCCGGGCATTCTGTTCGAACACTTGGGCCCAATGCTCACGCAGGTTCTTCGGCCGCAGTGTTGGGTTGATGACTCGTCGCTCGCTCGCGTGGTCGGGATCGTCCTTGTTGACCATCGGCCTGCCACCCAATGCCCTGGTCATGGTGCCGGCGCCAGTTACGACTCCAGCACTGAACGTCGCCTGGTCCTCTTCGATCGCCCGACACGCTCGGTACGAGGTCACCAGGAATTGGTTCGAACGAGGGAACCCAGGCCACCGGGAGACTCGTCGAGCAAACGCTGATAAGTCGGGTAGGGGTCGGCCATCAGTGCCATCGGATCGACCCACTCCGCCGTGGGTACCCCCGCGGTCGATTTCATCGTCATCACTGCTCCTTCGAGTGGTGTGGTGGTCACTGAGCCGCCACTGCGTCCTTGGCGAAATCTTTGAGGCTGAACGCGGATCGCGCAGTTGCGCGGGTTCTGGTGACCGGCCGGCTGCGAGCAAGCGACGCGCCGCCACGTGGTCGGCCGGGCGATTGAGCGATTCGACCGCGACGAGGCGGCCCTGCCGATAGCAACAGACCGAGAACCGCCCGGTCTGGGGATCACCGATCACGACGTTGTCGTCGTCGGGCCGGCGCACCCCGGCGATCTGCAGCTTCAGCTCACCTTGGTAGCTCCAGAACCACGGCAGGTCTGCGTAGGCATGTGCGCCACCGAGGAACGTCGACGCCACGTGGCGGGCCTGATCGGTGGCATTCTGTACCGACTCCAGCCGCATCCGGACACCGGCGTGCACGTTGGGATGGTTGGCGCAGTCGCCGACGGCATACACCGATTCATCGGCGGTGCGCAGCTTTTCGTCAACGACGATCCCGTCTGTCACGCGGAAGCCCGGCTTCGGCGGCGAGTTCGACGCGGGGCACGACTCCGATACCGACGAGCACAACATCGGCCCGGTACCGAACCCCGGCGGTGCTGATGGCCCCGTTCACGCGACCGTCCTCGCCGGTGAACTGAGCGACCGCTTCGCCGAGCCGCAAATCAATGCCGGCCTTCTATGCGCAACGGCGATATGGCCCGCCATCTCGGCGGACAGGGCCCGGCCCAGCGGGCGGTCGGCAGCCTCGAGGACGGTTACCTCGAGCCCGTGCTTGCGGGCCGTCGCGGCCACTTCGAGGCCGATGAATCCGGCACCGACGATCAGCACCGCTCGGCTCCCGGGCAGGGCCGATCGCAGGGCCTCGGCATCGGTCACGGTGCGCAGCGTGTGGATACCCGCCAACTCTGCGCCGGGGACAGCAAGCGTGCGGTTGACGGTGCCCGTTGCGAGAACCAGGACGTCGTAAGGTAATTCGCGGCCATCGCAAAGTCGTACTGTTCGCGATCGCCGCTCCAGATTGGTCGCGGTGACACCGATGTGTAGGTCGATCCGGTGGTCGGCGAAATACTGGCGGGCTCGCAACGACAGCGTCGTCGGTGCCACGGCGGGTGACAAGTACTCCTTGGACAACGGTGGACGCTGGTAGGGCAGCACGGGCTCGTCGCCGACGAGGGCGAGCGGCCCGACGTGGCCCCCGGAGCGCAGCGCATCGGCTACCTGGACACCGGCATGCCCAGTACCGATGACGACGACGCGCTGAACCGCGGGGTCAGATCTGGGATTCGGGCACATCGACCTCGATCTCCTGCAGGTCAATGCCCAGCGTCAGCTGACACCCCAGGCGGCTGCGCTGCCGGTCGCGCGGGCTTCCCGTGCAGTCCAGCATCTCCTCTTCGTCATCACCGATGGGCGGCAGCTGGCTCAGGTACGGCTCTCGAACGAGAACATGGCACGTCGCGCACATCGCCTGGCCTCCGCATTCACCGATGATGCCGTCCACGTCGTTCTGTATGGCCGCGCGCATCACGCTGTCGCCGGCGTCCGCCTCGACGATGTCCGTCGCGCCTCCGGCGTGGTGGAACACGACCTTAGACATGGGCGTCGGGGGATTGAAGGTACGACGTCGCGGGCCTGAAAAACGCTGTCATGGGTGCCTTTCCGGTGGTGGCTCCAGTGTGCGCCGTCGCGGCGGATGTCGTGACTGCCATCACACGCCGGCTGAAGTCAGCATGCGGATTCGCTTGGGAGACGTAAAGCGCAGAAACTTCGCCCTCGCCATGCATCGGACGCATCGTGGCCGACTCACCGCGCAGGCGCCGACCGGCAGGCTGCTCCTCGTGACTATGCGGCCGGTGCATCAAAGGCATGAAGTTCCTGGTCTTTACACCCGTTGAACAAGTCCGCATGCTGATGGCAACGGAAGCGACCGTCGGCGATCTGACCACTTCTTCCGTACCTGCCGACACTCCTGGAAGGCGACATGTCCCTCACCGCCAGCGCCGCAAACGACCTCGACCGCACGCGCTTCTTCATCGACGGGGACTGGGTCGGCCCTCCAGCGACCACACTCACACCGTGATCGAGGCCGCCACCGGCGAGCTTATCGGTGTCGCCGCACTGGGCGCCGAAGCGGACATCGACGCGCCGTCCGCGCGGCCCGGCGGCCCTCGACGGGGCCCCTGGGGGCGCACCACGGCGGCGGAGCGCGCGGCCGTGCTGCGCCGGTTCGCCGATGCACTCGACTCGCGCGCCGGGGACACGGCGACGCTGGTCAGCCGTGAGAACGGGATGCCGATCGGGCTGTCGCAGCATGTTGAACGGGGGGCCCCGGCCGTGCTGCTGCGCATGTACGCCGACGTGATCGAGAACATGCCGCTGGAGAGGTCGCAGCCGAGCCAGGCCGGTTCGACGATCGTCCGGCGCGAACCCGTCGGCGTTGTCGGCGCGATCACGCCGTGGAACTTCCCGCAGGCGCTCGCCATGTTCAAGATCGCGCCCGCGCTGGCCGCCGGCTGCACTGTCGTGCTCAAGCCCTCGCCGGAGACCGCGCTCGACGCCTACGTCTTCGCCGACGCCGCGCAAGGAGGCCGGTCTGCCCGACGGGTGTGCTCAACATCGTGCTCGGCGACCGCGACGCCGGCGCGGCGCTCGTCTCGCACCCGCTCGTCGACAAGATCGCCTTCACCGGATCGACCGCGGCCGGGTCGGGCCATCGGCGCGGAGTGCGGACGGCTGATCCGCCGCTGCACGCTCGAGCTGGGCGGCAAGTCGGCCGCGATCTTCCTCGAGGACGGCGATCTCGAGACCTCTCGCCGGCCTCGACAACGCCTCCTTCCTGAACAACAGCCAGACGTGCACGACGCAGTCGCGGATCCTCGTCGCGCGCTCGCGCTACGACGAGGTCGTCGACGCGCTCGCTGACTTCGCCGCCGCGATACCAGATCGGGGACCCGCTCGACCCGGCCGTGACCTGCGGGCCGATGGCCACCGAGCGCACCTGGACCGGGTGCTGGGCTACATCGAGGTCGCCAAGAACTCCGGCGCCCGGCTCGTCGCGGGTGGCGGCCGTCCCAGCGGACCTGGACCGCGGCTGGTTCGTCGAGCCCACCGTCTTCGCCGACGTCGACAACAACGACCGACTCGCCCGCGAGGAGGTGTTCGGACCGGTCATCGCGGTCATCCCGTTCGACGACGAGGACGAGGGCGGTCCGCATCGCCAACGACACCAACTACGGGCTCGCCGGCTCGGTCTGGAGCGCCGATGAGGACCGCGCGCTCGCCGTCGCACGCCGCGTGCGCACCGGCACCATCGGGCTCAACTACTACACCCTCGACCTCGGCGCGCCGTTCGGCGGCTAAAGGACTCCGGAATCGGCCGCGAACTCGGGCCCGAAGGGAATCGACGCCTACCTCGAGTACAAGTCGATCTACGCCGGGACCAATATCTTTCGCCGGACGACCGGCGCCGCAACGCGAAGGGACCACACGCATGACCGATCCAGTCGCCGTTGTACGACGCATACTTCGACGGCGTCACGTCCGACGATGCGCAAGCGGTGGGCGCGCCTCTTCGCGCCGGACGCCGAGTTACTCAAACGCCGCAGGCACGCTCGAAGGGGCCGACGCGATCACCACAGATGTACGAGAACGGCCTCGCGCCCGGTGCGTTGAAGCCGAGTCCCGGACGTTGGTCGTGGACGGTGAACGCGTCGCCGTCGAGATCGAACTGGACGCAGACGGATCAGCTGTCACGCTCGCGGATTTCTTCACGGTCCGCGACGGAAAGATCCAGCGCCTGGCGATCTACAGCCTCGCACCCACGAGATGCCGTGATCTTCGACAAGGTCGGCGTCGAAATCCAACGAAGCTGAACCGGCGACCCTGCCTGTCAACCATGCACAGCAATCAATGAGGAGAACCATGAAGGTCGCAGTCTTCGGCCCGAGTCGCCGGGTCGGCATCGTTCACGACGGAACCGTGGTCGACGTCAACGGCGCCTACGCCAAATATCTGGCCGAGACGTCCAATGCCGCACGGCCGCAGGCCGCACGCGTCCGCGGACGTTCCCGCTCAACTGATTTCATTCATCGAGGAGGGAGCCGCGGGCCCTCGACGGCGCCCGCAAGGCCCTCGACTACCTGACGACAGAGGCGCAAGACGATCACGGAGTGGCGGGGGAGCAGCTCCGGTTCCGGCTGGACGAGGTCGTGCTGCACCCGCCCGTGGCGATGGAATCCCAGATCTTTGTGCGCTGGCCAATTTCGCCGACCACATGGAGAGTGCCGCCCGCAACGCCCAAGGCCAGTCGGACGCAACGGAGTTGCTCAACCGGCTGCTCACCAGCGGGCCGAAGTACTTCCTCAAGCACACTCGGTGCGCGTGTCGGCGACGGGGCGCCGGTCCGCTATCCGGCGCGTACCCAACGGTTGGACTACGAGGCCGAAGTGGCCGTCGTGATCGGCAAGCGCGGTCGCGACATCAAGCCGTGACGACTTCGCGTCCTACATTTGGGGCTACACCCTGCTCAACGACTGGTCGGTCAGGGACCACGGCTCTTCCCGGTCCCGATTTCGGCTACTCGAAGAACTTCGACACCTCGGCAACGGTCGGCCCCTGGATCGTGGTCGACGAAGGACATCGATCCGCAGGACATCCCGATCGAGTGCCGACGTCAACGGCGAGCTGCGCCAGAGCGGCAACACGAGTTCGATGGTGCACAGCTTTGCCGCCATGGCCCAGCACGTGTCCGCGGATCATCGACGCTGTGGCCCGGTGACCTGATCAGTCAGCGGCACGCCCAAGGGCACCGCCATCGACTCGACCCAGCGGGGCGCCGACGGCACCATCCCGACGACGCGCTGTTCGTCAAGCCTGGCGACGTCGTGGAGGTCTCCTCGAGCGTCATCGGCACCATCCGCAACGAGGTCGTCAAGCCAACCGAATGAATTGCAGCAGTTGAGTGTTCGCGCTACGCACGAAGTGGGATCAGCGAGTGACGAGGAAGTCATGACCAAGCAGCAGTTCCGGTCGGCGGGGTCCTCTACGACCGTCCGTTCAAGATCCGCCGGCTGAACCACTTTGGCATCAGCATGCGACGACACCGGCGCGCGCGCTCGCGTTCTACCGCGATCTGCTCGGGTTCTACGGTCGCCGACATCGCTCGACTCGAAGACGACGACCCGGGGACCTGGCTCGACGGCGTCCCAGACACGCGCATCTATTTCCTTCGGCACAACAGCGACCACCACACCTTCGTGCTCATGCCGCGCCCGTGGGTCGAGCACATGGAGTCGCCGCCACGTGGCGACATCACCATCAACCAGATCACCTGGCAGGTCGGCAGCCTGCGGGAAGTCGTTGAGGCGCGGCTGTGGCTCCAATCCACTGGGCACAAGATCGACCGCTACGGCCGCGATCCCGGGTCCAACTGGCACACCTACTTTCCCGACCCGACCGGCCACACCAACGAGCTGGAGTACGGCATCGAGCAGGTCGGCTGGGACGGCCTGAGCAAGCCGGAGGTGATGTGGCCCTGGCTCAACGAGCACCCGCACGTTGCCGTACAAGCTCCGGAGTCGACCGAGCTTCGCGCTGCTGCCGCCGACGGAATCGACCTGACTTCGGGTCACCGTTGGATCGACGAGCTGCCCAAGACGCTACGACGTCGGCGGCGTCCTGCTGGCTCGGCCGTTCAAGCCCGTCCGGATCGGGCCCGTCAGCATCTTCGTCGAGGACGTCGCCGCGACGGAGCGCTTCTACACCCAGACGCTCGGCCTGGCGAATGAGCGAGGAGGCCACCATCGACGGCCACCGCTGCGTCTTCCTGCGAGCCAACACCGAGCACCACAGCCTTGGCGCTCTTCCCCTCTGGAGCTGCGCGGCGTGCTCGGGCCTCGGTGACCAAACAACATTGCTCGCCTTCGGCATACAGCTCGGCTCGTACGAGCAGCTGCGTGAAGCAAGAGCATTCCTCGAGGAGCGCGGCGTCAAACTCATCGACCTGCCGCAGGAGATCCATCCCGGGTATCGACTACGCCGTCCACGCGGTCGACCCCGACGGTCATGTGATGCAGCTGTACTACTACATGGAACAGATCGGCTGGGACGGCAAGCCCAGGCACGGCGGCGAACGCCGAAAAGTCCAGCCCGGAGTGTGGCCCGAGACCCTGCCGGCCATGGCCGACACCTACGGCGGCGAAACCTTCTGGGGCCCAATCGGATAACCCCACAACCGCGAGCGACCGCATTTGCACATGGTTTAACGGCGTGTCGCCGGACAAACGCGGTCGCTCGCGGGGATGGCTAGTGCCCGCGGGTGACCCAGTCGTCGTGGTGGAGTCGCCGTGGCAGGCGAGCAGTCGGGGAGTTGCGATGGGGAGTGTCTACGCCAGAGGAAATGACGTAGACACTCCCAGGGCTCGCCCGAATATGATAGGTACCGACCGTTCGCTACACGGGTGTAGGGACGCCGTAATAGGCGACAACCGAGTCCGTGACGTTCGTCGTACGTGTGAGGACAGCGTAGGAACGGATGAACGCCTGACCCATGCAGTCGACCTGTACACGGAAATCGGTGATCGCCGCCGACGGATCGGCTCCCTTGAAGTCGTCCTCGAGCACCTTGACGTGCACCACACTCGGTTTCATGGCTCCGAGCAGATTCGCAGGGAGACATTGGATTTGAAAACCGGCCTCGATTGTGCCGGACGGTGTAGGTGTCGTCGCTTGGTCGGGTCCGCGCAGGGTCCCATTGAAAAGTCCGCCGACAATGAAGTCGCGGGGCGGCGCAGCGGGATTCAGCGGCGGTGCGGGCGTCAGCGTTTCACTGTTGGCCGACAGTGTCAGCGTCCATCCGTCTGTAGACCTGGCCGTGGCCGGCGGCGACGACGGCACCGCGACCGTAGCGGACGGCGGTGGCGGAACCTCCACTACCGGTTCTGCGGGCTCAGCGCCCGCACGTGGACCATCCAACATCGTCGTACCCGCGAAGACTGCCACTGCCAGCGCGAAGGCGGCCGGTGCAAGACCACATGCCCGAGATGCCCTGCCTAACAGGCCAATTCGACCGTCGCCAGCCATCTGATCGACTGACGACGGCTGGCCCGTGGTCGATGCGCTTGCGCGAATGCTCCTCGCGCCGTGAACAGTGTCGTGAATGTGTTGCGACGAAATCCGTGGCTTCGTACCAGCCACTGGAAGTGAGTTGTGCACTTGTCCTCCATTGCTTTTCAGAGCGCCTCGAATTCAGAGGAGGCGCGAGTTCGTTGCTGAGCTAGGCCGAGGGCTGGCCTAAACTACGTCACGTCACTTGGGATCCGCTCCTGTTCTTGGTCGATCCGGCATGCGTGGGCGGTGTCGAGGCCGGACGTTTGCGTCACGGCCGCGTGGGTGGCGCCGCGATGACTCGGCGAGCGGGTGGAGGTTCGGCACCAGGCATTGAGTCGGATTCGCCACCGGATGACGGCGGTCATGACAGCGCCGAGCATGATCAGCATCGTCATGTCCACCAGCCACCAGCTGGCATCGTGGGACCACAATGTCTCGTTGGCCGGTGTCAGCGGCGCGATGCTGCGCAGATCGGTGGTGGACGCCGAGGCGGCAAAGCCCCACCGTGCCGGCACCGCCCACGACAATTGATCGAGAACGAGCCGGCCGGTGACCGGAATGAGCCCGCCCGGAGAAGACAATTGACAGCATCACCGACACGACCAGCGTCGGCAGGATCTGGTCTTGGGACTTCGCCGCCGCCGACAACGTCAAACCCATGATCGCCGCGACGGCCGCGGTCGCGGCCAGCGTCACGTAGAGCTCGAACACCGGATGGCCGAGGATGACCGCGCCGCGGGTGGGTGCGCCCTTGCCCAGCACCACGATGGCGGTGAGCACCGCGCTCTGCGCGGCGGCGATGAGGACATACACCGCGATCTTGGCGACCAGATACGCCGATGCCGACAGCCCGACGGCTTGTTCGCGGCGGAAGATGGTGCGCTCGCCGACCAGGTCGCGAATCGTCAACGCCGTGCCCATGAACACTGCGCTGATGTTGAGCAGCATGAGGATCTGCGCCGGTTCGTTGGGGTCGCGCCCGCGCACGTCGGCGGTGCCCAGCCCCACCTGCCCGGGGACCAACAGCGACAGCGTGCCGAGGATGAACGGCAACAGCGCCAGGAATGTGAAGTAGCCCCGATCGGCGAAAATTAGGCGAAGTTGGCGACGCGCCACCGTGGACACTTGTTGGAGCCGGCGACATTTCGGTGACCGTGCTGGAGATTGGGCGTGCCGTCCCGACGGCTAGACGCTGAGAGGTGTCGGGGTGGCTGTGGGCCAGAAATGCGCGATGGGCCGCATCGGGATCGGCGTCGACTCGAAGGAAAATATCGGCCCAGTTGGTGGTGCCCATGATGCGGGCGATGTCACTGGGCGGCCCACAATAGGCGGTCTTGCCGCCGGGGGCCAGGATCAGCACTTGGTCGCACACGTCGAGGTAGGTCAGGCAGTGGGTCACCAGGATCACCACCCGGCCCGCGTCGGCGAGTTGTCGCAACCACGTCATGACCTGGCGGTCCAGCGCTGGGTCCAGCCCTGAGGTGGGTTCGTCGAGGATGAGTAGCGAGGGCTCGGTGAGCAGCTCCATGGCCACCGATGCGCGTTTGCGTTGGCCGCCGGACAGTTTGTCGACGCGGGTGTGGGCATGATCGCTCAGGTGGAGCTCCTCGAGCACGCTGTCCACCGCGCGGCGGCGTTCGTCGGCGGTGGCGTTGGGCAGCCGCAGTTCGGCCGCATAGCCCAACGCCTGATCGATGGTCAAGTGGTGATGCACGACATTGTCTTGGGGAACCAGCCCGATTCGGCGGCGCAGCGCCGCATACTCGGCGTGCACGTCGTGTCCCTGGAAACTCACCCCACCGCTCGTGGGTGTTATCGCTCCACCGATCAGTTTCGCCAGCGTCGACTTACCGGCGCCGGACGGGCCGATGATCGCCGTCAGCGAGCCCGCACGCGCGGTGAACGACACATTGCCCAGCAGTTCCCGCCGCTTCTGCAGCGTCAACCCGAGCGAATACACGTTCAGACAATCGATGTCGACCCGGGTCTCAACGCTCATGCTGGCCCGGCCCCCGCTCGATTGACTCGGCATCCGATGGCGCCGGTGGTGTCCGGCGTCAACGATGTCCTCGGCGTCGTGGCTGTCGCGCATCGCTGCACCCCGGTATGTCGATTTCGGTGGTGCGGCAAGCACATTCGGCCGCTCGGTCGTCAGCATGCCGGTCGCCGGGCGAGGTCTAGCGCGGCGAGATCCGAGAAGACACGCGACCCCGCCGCGTAGAGCTTCGTCCCGTTCACGATCATTCGGCGACTCCTCGGCTAGCCGTGTCCCCGGCTCTGCCAGGCTTGAGGAATCGTGTCGCCCGTCACCGTCGGTGTACAGAGCCAGAACTTTGCGCAGGATCATGCATCCGCTGCATGGCCTACGCTGCTGCGCGCAGGTTTGGGGCGCGGCCCAATGATGCACTCCACGCATCGACGTCTTGAAGATCGTGCCTGTGTACAGAGGCTGCCGGCACGGTGATGATTGCCACACGGCAGTCGACAATGAGGAGCTCCAGATGGGTATGCCCGACACCGTTCGGACGGCGCCCGAGACCGATTTCGACCACCACGACACAAGCCTCAGCCACGAGGAGGTGCTGCGGGTGTACACCGACATGCGCGAGCAGTGCCCGGTGACCCACAGCGCACCACACGGCGGGTACTACAACGTCAACCGGTACGCGGGTGTACGAGACGTCACCCTGAGCCCAGACCGTTTCAGCACGACCAGCGGTGTCCTGCTTCCGGCACCGCCCCTACCGCCCGTTCCGCCACTGGAGTTCGAGGGAGCCGAACACGGCGCATGGCAGTCGATCATGCAAAAGTGGCTTGTTCCGGCGGAGGTGCGTAGGCAGCAGCCGGTGATCGACGAAATCGTCTCCGCAGAGATCGACAAGTTCGCCCAGAAGGGACGAGCGGATCTGTGGTCTGACTTTGCCGACGCCGTCCCCGCCTTGGTCATCGCACGCCTGGTCGGCCTGTCGGAGGAAGTGGCGCCGCATATGCGTCATCTGGCCGTGGCAGTACTTGACTCCCTGGGTGGCGGGAACGAGGCCCAAGCTGCCAAGGAGTTCATGGAGTTCACGGCCACCGAGCTCGAAGCGCGGCGGCGGAATCCGCAAGACGACTACCTGACCGAATTGGCGGGCGGAACCTTTATGGGCCGGACCCTGAGCGATCAGGAGGTCGGAGGGATGCTGGTCGCCTTCTTCATCGGCGGGCACCATTCGACCGCGGCGTCGATCGTAGGACTGCTGCACCACATCCTGACCGTCGATGGGCTACGCGAAGCAGTCACCACGGATCCCGCAGCGCTTGCCGAAAGTCATCGAGGAGAGCCTGCGCCTGACCACGCCCTTACCGCATTTCAAGCGAATGGCCCTGCAGGACACCGAGATCGAAGGCATCGAGATTCCGGAGGGCAGCCAGGTCTTGATCAACTACGTGTCCGCCAACCGCGATCCACGTAGGTTCGAGGATCCGGACCGGTTCGATGCGCAGCGACGCCGCAACCAACACTTGGCTTTCGGCTATGGCGTACACCTGTGTCTCGGGCGACATCTCGCTCGTGCCGAACTGACCACCGCCGCGACACAGATATTCAGCCGGCTTCCCGATATCGAAATCCATGGCGAGGTCAAGTTCACTGGCCTCATCGGCGGCCAAATCATGCAGATTGCTGAGCTTCCAGTGCGATTCAATCCCGAAAACTCGCTCGCCCCGAACGGGGCAAACTATCTTCGTAGTCAAGGAGGATCCAGGTGACATCGATACCCGTAAGGGTGGATTTCGAGCGCTGCGACGCCAACGGCACGTGTGCCGCGCTGATGCCCCACATCTTCTCGATCGGTGAGGACGGGCAGCTGACTCAGTTGCGAGACGAGGTACAGGACACGGAGTCCGAGCTGCTCGAGGAAGTCATCCTGTGCTGCCCGATGGAAGCGATCTCACGCTCATGACGCGAGTATTGCCCGAACTCGACCTCTACGACCCCGACGTCCGGGCGCATCCCGAAGAGGCGATGGCGCGGGTGCGCGCCGACAGCCCAATGGCCAGCAGCCGCAACGGCCATGCCGTCATCGGCTATGAGCTCGCCAAGACGGTGCTGCGCGACCCACGTCTTGTCGGGGCTGCCCTGCGCGTCATGGAGGACATCGGCATCACCGACGGCCCTGTCTACGAATATCGTGCGCGCAGCCTGATCATGTCGCTGGACGACAGGCACATGAGGTTGCGCATACCGATGGCCCGGTTCCTCGGTCCGTCGACGGTGAAGAACTTGCGCGACGTCATCCGGGACATTGTCGATGATCTCTTCGGCAAGCTCGAGGCACGGCAGCCAGTCGACTTCCACGCGGCCGTCGCTGAGCTATTGCCGGCGCGGGTTTACTGTCACTTGGCGGGCGCGCCGACCGGGGATGCTCCGCTGGTCGGCAGTCTGTCCGAACGGGTCCTCTCTGTCCTCAATCGCGATCCGTCGCTGACCCCCAGCATCCTGGACGCGTACGACGTGCTCTTCGAATACATCGATCGGTTGCTGGCCGAGAAGCGTCGTCACCCCGGTGACGACATGCTCTCGTTCTTTCTCGCCCAAGAGGCGGAGGGCAAGTTGTCATCGTCCGAGGTGCGTGACGAGGCTGTCGCCATGCTCGAGGCGAGCGCAGTGAACACCGCACACCAGACCGGCCTGACGGTGTGGTCGGTGCTGACCCGAGAGGACGTCTGGGCCAAACTGGTCGCTGACCCCTCGCTCATCCCGGCTGCCGTCATCGAGGCGATCCGTCTCTACTCCCGGCCAGGGGTCATCAGTCGCGTCGCTCGGGAGGACATCGAGATCGACGGTGTACCGATCCAACGCGGCGAGGTCGTCCACGTCTCGATCTGGGCCGCCAACCGGGATCCCGACAAGTTCGAGGACCCCGACGAGTTCCGGCTGGACCGATCGCCCAACCAGCCTCTGTCGTTCAGCACCGGCGCCTACGGCTGCCTGGGACAAAGTTTGGCGCGACTGGAGATCGAGGAAGTCCTGCGGCAACTCGTCGACCGCTATCCGGCCACTCGGCTCCTGCCGGGCACGGTCGTCGACCAGACGTCGGCGTTTCACCGGTGGATTGTCAGGTCATTGATGGTCCAGCTCTCCAGCGCGGCCAACGCCGCCTGAGAACCGGCGCCCGCAGCACCGGGCGGAACCGACCGCCTCGAAGACCGCCCGTCACTGGTTGTGCCCGAATCAAAAGTGCCGACAACGCAGCGACTCTCAACGGCAGACGTCGTTGCGGTCGCTTAGGACGCGGCTCCGTCGACACTGAGCAGTGCACCCGATGTGAAGCCGGCTTGTTCGGAGACCAGATACAAGATGGCGTGCGAGATTTCATCGGCTTCACCCGCTCGGCCCATCGGAATGGCGCCGAGGATGGCTGTGCGTTCCTGCGGTGCCAGGGAATCGAACCGATCCCGCACCCGGCCGCTCTTCGCAGGCACTATTAGTCCGGGCGCGATGGTGTTGACCGTGATCCCCGTGCCCGCCAAGTCTTTTGCAAGCTGTTTACTGAACGCCGTGATGGCCGCTTTGGCCGTGGCGTAGGGCAGACGAGCCCCGACCGGCCCTAGCGGACCCGCTTGACCGTTCGCCAAACCAGAGGAGAAGTTGACAATCCGACCGTATCCGTTGCGCCGCATGACGGGAACGACGTACTTGCAGCACAGAAAGGTGCTGGTGAGGTTGTTGCCGATTGTCTGCGCCCAAAGCTCGGCGGACACGTCCTCGATGTCGCGCACGGAATGGGACCCGCTGCCGCCGGCGCTGTTGACCAGAATGTCGATACGCCCCAGGCTGGTCTCGATTTCGCGAACGGCGTCACGGACATCGGCTTCGCGCGAGAGGTCGGCTGCCAACGCCAGGTGTTGCTGGGACTCATCCGACCCTTTCACGTCGGCCAGCACGCTCTTGAGTTGGTCCTCATCCCTGTCCAGCAAGGCGACATTGGCACCCGCACTCGCGAGTGTCTCTGCGATCGCGGCCCCAAGACCCTGCGCGGCGCCCGTGACGATGGCTGCTCGTCCGCGCATCGATTCGGTGCTCATTCGCCAATCGCCTTGCGCGCCCGCTCATCCCACACCGGCTCCACCGAAGCGAACTTGGGCCCGCGGCCACGCCGGTACACCATCAGGGTGCGCTCGAAGGTGATCACGACGGTGCCCTCCTGGTTGAAGCCAACCGTCCGCACGGTCACGATGCCGACGTCAGGATGAGAATCCGACTCGCGTGCCGAGAGGACCTCGGACTGTGAGTAGATCGTGTCGCCCTCGAAGACCGGGTTCGGAAGCCGGACGCGGTCCCAACCGAGGTTGGCCTTCACGTGCATCGAGATGTCGGTGACGCTCTGGCCGGTGACTAACGCCAACGTGAAGGTGGAGTCGACAAGCGGCCGACCCCACTGGGTCTTGCTGGAGTAATGCCGGTCGAAGTGCAGCGGTGCGCTGTTTTGGGTGATCAGGCTCAGCCAGGAGTTGTCCACGTCGAGCACCGTGCGTCCCAGCGGATGCCGGTAGATGTCACCGACGACGAAATCTTCGAACCATCGGCCGTCCCAACCCTTCACCGCTTCTTTGGCCCCAGCATCTGATGTCGTTGTCACTTCTTCGCTCCCGCGTTCGGGTCGGACGTATGTCTGCAACATCATGTGGGGCGGTCCGAGGCGTGTACAGAGACAGGTTCTTCGTCCCCGTCATGCACCGGATGCATTGCTTCCTCCGACACAAACTTCAGGAAGCGCCTCGCCGCCCTGCCGCTCGGGCCGTACCGACGGGTCACCGCCCCGTAGTACCGGAAGGCGGTCGGGTCGCTGAACGGGATGGCGAGGGTCGTGCTCTGCTGGCCGGGCTTGGCTGACGGCACAACACCAACACCCATGCCTGCCTCGACGAGCGAGCGCAGCGTGGACAGCTCGGTTACCTCGATCTCGATCCGCGGGCTAAACCCAGCTTCACGGCACAGTCGGTCCAGGACGTTTCGCAGGCCGTAGCCCACCTTGAGCGCTACCATCGGCTCATCGGCAAGGTCAGCTATCGCGACCTGTTCGCGGCTTTCGAGCGGGTGGCCCGGTGGAATGCCCAGGGACAGGTCCTCACGCCCGAGCAGCATCCAGTCGACGTCGTCTGCGGCCGGCTCGGGAGCGACGAAACCGATATCGATGCGGCCTTGGCGTACGTCGTCGACCACCGAATCAGCAGCATTGCCTCGCAACTCAAAAGACGTATCGGGGGCGAGGTCGCGGTACCGGTTCAGCAGATCCGGAATCAGCCATCCGCCGAAGGAGTGCAGGAATCCGAGCGACACCAAACCTCGATCCGGATCGACGAGTGTCGCGATACGCTCTTCTCCTCGGCCGATTTCGTTCATGGCCCGGGAGGCGTGGGCCTGAAAGATCTCCCCGTACTTGTTGAGTCGCAACCGATTTTGGAGGCGATCGAACAGCTTCACGCCGAGTTTGCGCTCCAGTCGGCCCAAGGCTCGTGAGAGGGTGGGCTGGCTGATGTTCAGGCGCGCGGAAGCCGTCGTCATGTTCTCGGTCTCGGCCAAAGTGGTGAACCACTCCAGTTCCCGTAGCTCCATCATCCGACTATACGTCTGGTGCATAGGCCCCCCGAAGAACGGTCAGTTCACATCACGTAGGCGCTGCCGCACGATGAAGGCACTCGGATCACTGATTGGACGGAGCTGCTGTGCCCACCTCGCGCACCGCCATTGGCGGCGGCCCCTTGGAAGATGTGCTGGTTGTCTCCCTCGAACAGGCCGTCGCGGCCCCGTTCGCCACGCGTCAGCTCGCGGATCTCGGGGCTCGGGTGATCAAGATCGAGCGGCACTCCGGCGACCTTGCCCGGGGATACGACCGGACCGTCGAGGGGCTGTCGAGTCATTTCGTCTGGCTCAACCGCGGTAAGGAGAGCGTGGTCCTGGACATCCGTTCCTCCGAGGGCAACGCGATGCTCCGCCGGCTCGTGGACCGGGCCGATGTATTCGTGCAGAACCTTGCGCCGGGGGCGGCCGCGCGACTCGGCGTCGACGCGGCCCGGCTGCGCCGCACCCACCCGGCCCTGATCACCTGTGACATCTCCGGCTATGGCAGCACCGGCCCGTACCGGGAGAAGAAGGCCTACGACCTCCTCGTGCAGTGCGAGACCGGGCTCGTCTCGATCACGGGTACGCCCGAAACGCCGTCGAAGGTCGGTGTCTCGATCGCCGACATCTCCGCCGGTATGTATGCCTACTCCGGGATCCTCACCGCGCTGCTCGAGCGGCAGACAACCGGGCGTGGGGCCAACCTCGAGGTGTCGATGCTGGAGGCTCTTGGCGAGTGGATGGGCTACGCCGACTACTACGCCCGCTATGGCGGCACGGCGCCCGCTCGCACGGGTGCAAGCCATGCGACCATCGCGCCGTACGGGTTGTTCCCCACCGCCGGCGGCGAAACGGTCCTCTTCGGCTTGCAGAACGAAGCCGAGTGGGCATCGTTCTGCACCAAGGTGCTCGAGCGTCCGGACTTGCACGACGATCAGCGCTTCCACGGCAACGCCGAACGAGTCGCGCACCGCACAGAGCTCGACGAGCTCATCGCATCGGTGCTGTCGACTCTCACGAAGGACGAGGTCATCGCCCGGCTCGAGGCGGCGTCGATCGCGTACGGACAGCAGCGCACGTTGGAGGAATTTGCCGCCCACCCGCAACTGCAGGCCCGAAACCGTTGGCGCGCCTTCGAAACCGAGGTCGGCCAGGTGACGGGTCTGATCCCGCCCGTCACCGTTCACGGGCGTGAGCCGGTCATGCGGCCGGTACCCGCGCTGGGCGAGCACACCGACTCGGTGTTGGCTTGGCTCGACAGTTCTGAAGAACGGCCAGCCTGATGTCTTGTGACCCTCGCACCACGTCACCACAGCGCAGCCACGAAAGGAAGCGGCATGAGCGCTCTCCCACTGGTTCTCGTCCCTGGTTTGGGCATGCGATCGACGACTATGGCAGCCGGTCGTCGACCGGCTGGGGGATCTCATCGTCCCGACGGTGATGGAGTGCGTTGGAGACTCGATCGAGGACATGGCCGACGAGGTCTTTTCACGCGCGCCCGAAACCTTCTATCTCGCCGGGATCTCCATGGGCGGCTACGTCGCACTCGACGCAGCGCTTCGGGGCACGGATCGCATTGCGGGCCTTGCTCTGCTCAATACATCCGCACGGGCGGCATCGCCGGAGCAGACGCGTCGTGCGTCGCGGCCATATCGATGACGCCCGCGACGGCCGGTTCGAGGCGGTGGTTGAGACGATCATTCCGGTCGTTTCGGGCGGCAACCCAGAAGTGGCTGCCGTGGCCGAAGCGATGCTCCGCGCCAAGGGCCCGGATGGCTTTGTGAGGCAGCAGCGTGCGGTGCTGGAACGACGCGACCGCCGAGCCGAACTGCCCACATCTTGATGCCGACACTGGTGATAGGCGCAGAGTTGGATCCGGTGACGCCGCCCGACCTGAGCAACGAGCTCGCGCGTCTCATTCCGCATGCTGAACGGAACATACTGACTAAATGCGGGCATCTGGCGACCTTGGCGGCGCCGTCCGAGGTCGCCGAGTCGATGCGGCGGTGGCTCGTGGCGGGGGAGCAGGACGCAGGCGGCCACCGAGGGCGTCCAGGCAGGAAGGGCATTGCAGTGAGAGAAGACTTCGACGGCCTCGTCGTAGCAGGCGCCGGCCCGGTCGGCCTGGTGACCGGGCTGAAGGTGGCTCAAGCCGGTGTGCCGGTCGTCGTCCTGGAGAGCCGGGAAGACGTCATCCGGGAACCGCGGGCCATCGTGTACCACCCACCGACCGTGGAGGTGCTCGACTCACTGGGCCTGCTCGACGACATCAAGCGGATCGGCGTGGTCAAGGACGACTACCAGTACCGCACCATCGACGGGAAAGTGCTTGCGGCCTGGGACAATTCGATGCTGGAACCCGAGGACACCGCCTACCCCTACAACGTCCACCTTGGTCAGCACGAGCTCGCACTCGTCGTGCTCCGCCACCTCTTGGCCCTGCCCGACACGCAGGTGCGGTGGGGGCACAGGGTCGTCGATGTCAACCGGACGCCGACAGCGCAGAGGTGACGGTCGAAGACCTCGGGGGTCAGACCATGCGGATCCGGTCGCCATGGCTGGTGGGCGCCGACGGGTCGCACAGCGTCGTGCGGCGCGCAACCGGTATCGACTACCCGGGCTTCACCTGGCCCGACTGGCTGGTGTCGACGAACGTCCGGCACGACTTCGAGGCCATGGGCTTTGCCCGGTCCAACTTTCTCGTCGACCGCCAGCACTGGGGGATAGTGGCGAAGATCAGCCCGGATGGCCTGTGGCGAGTGACATACGCCGAAGAAGCCGGCATCCCCGAAGACGAGGCCCGCCGCCGCGTGCCGCAGCGTTACGCCAAGATCTTCGCCGGCGTGTCCACGAACGAACCCGAGGTCGTGGCACCCTACCGGGTCCACGACAGGTGCGCGGACCGGTTCCGGCAAGGCCGCGTGCTCACTTGCAGGCGACGCCGCGCACGTCATCATCCCGATCGGTGGCCTCGGGCTCACCGGCGGCGTGATGGACGCGATTCTGTTGGGCGAAGCCCTCGCGGCGGCGATGACGGGCGACAAGGACGGCGAACAGCGGATCCAGCATTACGCCGACGAACGCCGCCGGGTCTACACCGAATTCGTGTCCCCGACGGCGCGGGAGATGAAGCGGAAGGTGAGCGAGACCGACCCCGGGCGCAAGCGCGCCGATCTCGAATGGTTCGCGACGTTGGGTGTCGACCGCGATGTCACCCGGCGATTCGCGACGGCGACACGCGGATTGCGCGGAAATCCCTTCCAGCCCGGGGGAATTCATGCAGCGGTGTGACGGTCCGCTGGTCGAGCAGCTGGCGGGTAGCTGGGCGAAGACGTCGTTTGACGACATTCCCGCCGACGTCGTCGACAAGGTGAAGGACAACATCCTGGACACCTTCGCGGTCGCTCTCGCGTGCGTGAACACCGAGGAGGCACGACGGGCAACCGCGGCGATGACCGCGCTGGCCCCGCAGACGTCGTCCGGCAGTAGCTTGTGGGGTTCGCTGTACAAGCTGCCACCCGCACAAGCTGCCCTTGTCAATGGCACGGTGACGCACGCCCGCGACTTCGACGACGGAGGCGGACCCGGGCATGCCGGCTCGACGGTCCTGCCGGCGACCCTGGCGGTGGCCGAGGCGATCGGATGCGACGGCCGCACCTTGATCGCGGCAACCATCGCCGGCCACGACATCGGCTACCGGGTATTGCAGGCCCTCGGCGGATTCGCCACGCACACCGGCCGCGGCTGGCACACGTCCGGCACCATGGGAAGTTTCGCCGCAGCTGCCGGTGCGGCCAAGTGCCTGGGCCTGGACGCCGAGCAGTTCACCCATGCACTCGGCATCGCCGGCTCGTTCACCGGCGGAGTCTGGGCGTTCATCGATGACAGTGCGATGACCAAGCGCCTGCACCCGGGCAAAGCCGGCGAGACCGGGGTGGACGCCGCGCTGCTCGCTCAGGCCGGGTTCACCGGCCCCAGCGGGTTTTCGAGGCGCAGTGGGGCGGTATCTACTCCACCTACAACGGCGGCGAGGTGCCCCCGAAGTGGCGCTGGCGAGCCTGGGCACCGAATTCCGGGTGGCGACGTCCTACATCAAGCCGTATGCCTGCTGCCGCGGAAGCCACTCGGCAATCGATGCGCTTCTCGGACTGTACGCACACGGGGCGTGACGGCGGAGGATGTCGAGCGCATCGACATCTACGCCGCCGAGACCGCCGTGAACATGCTGTCGGTCGAACCCATCGAGACGGTCTTCGACGCGCAGTTCAGCTTGCCGTATGCGTCGGCGCTTGCCCTCTGCGGAGGAACTCTCACCCTGTCCGAGTTCGACCCGCCACGCATGGACGATCCGCGGATCCGCCAGACGTACTCGAAGATCTCCATGACCACCGACCGCTCGCTCGAGATCGAAGACGGGCCGCGGCTGGAAGTCACTTTGTGCAGCGGGGAGCGGGTGATCTTGCACTCGGGCTCACCGACCGACGCGAAGGGATCGGCCGTGAATCCGATGGCGCATTCGGAGGTGGTGGCCAAGGCGGAGGCACTGCTCGCCCCGTTCGGGCCGGAGGCCGCCTCCGAACTCGTCGAGGTGGTCGAAAAACTCGAGGAGGCACCGGATCTCAGCCAGTTGCTCTACGCCCTGCGAGAGCGGGTGCCGCGTGGTTGAGCTCAACGGAAAGCTGTCGCGGGACGTCGTCATCGTCGGAGCCTCACTGGCTGGACTGCGCGCGGCCGAGACCGTCGCGCGGGTCGCACCAGAGCTCACCGTCACGGTCGTCGGCGAGGAGGCGCACCGGCCCTACGATCGGCCCCCGCTGTCCAAGAGAGCGCTCACCGAACCGCTGGACATCGACGCGGTGCCCTCCGCTCGTACGCGGGGCTTCGCGACAACGGTGTGGAATTCCAGCTCGGTACCCGAGCGGTAGGTCTCGATGTCGCACGCCGGGAGCTTCACTTGGAATCGGGGACGGTGTCATACGGCGCGCTCGTCCTCGCATGCGGCTGTCACCCCGTCGTTCCGCCGTTCCTGACCGCACGGCCCAATGCATTCACTCTCCGAACTTGGCAGGACCTGGAGTCAATGCGAGCCGCGCTATCCGACCCCTCGGCGGCCATCGCGGTCCTCGGCGCCGGCTTCATCGGGGGCGAAGTGACGTCGAGCCTCAACGCCGGCGATCGCACCGTCTCGCTGATCGACCTCGCGCCGCAACCGCTTGGCCGTTTGGTGGATTCGTCGCAGCGGACGTATTCGGCGATGCACGCCAAATCGGGTGTGGCGCAGTACTTCGGTGACGGCGTCATCGACGTCATGGAGGGCGGGCGTGCCCGGTTCCTGCTTATGAGCAGCGGGGAGTGGGTGCCGGCCGACGTCATCGTCGTCGGTGCCGGGGTCCGGCCGTCGACCGGGTGGCTCGAGCGAATCCGCCCTCACCCTCGACAACGGCATCGTCTGCGATGCCGAACTACGGGCAGATGATCACGTCTTCGCGGCCGGTGATGTCGCCCGCTGGTTCAACCCGCGCTATGGCACGCATATGCGGGTGGAACACTGGACGAATGCGGCCGAACACGGTCGTATCGCCGGGCTCAACGCCGCGCAGACGGTCCTCGGCGGCAGCATCGAGCCCTGTGCAACGGTGCCCTGACTTCTGGTCCGATCAGCACGGCGTGCGGATGCAGTTCGCCGGCTGGATCGGCGGTGCCGAGGACATCGTCAGTCAGCGCAGCGCCGACGGTTCGGTCGTCCTCTACGGTCATCAGGGCGAGTTGGCCGCGGTGTTCGCGTTCGAGCACCGACAACTCTTCGTCAAGCTGCGCACCATGCTCGAAGGGCGGTGTGGGCTGGGACGAGGCCCTGAAGCTGGCCGGTGTCGCGGAGCCAACCGGTTCGGCCCGGAGCATCTGATGCAAGCTTTCGTCCACGAGACGCTGAGCCAACGAGTCCGCTTCGCCACGGGTGAGGCGGCACAGCAGCTCGCCGAGGAGATCAAAGAGCTCGGCGCTGCTCGGCTGATGGTGATCGCGGGCGAGGCGGAGCGAGAGCTGGCTGAGCGTGTGGCGAGCGGCCTGCCGGTTGTGGACTGGCACGACGAGGTCGTCATGCACGTGCCGGTCGAGGTCGCCGAGCGCGCCCGGGACGGCCGCGGCCGACCACGACGTCGACGCGATCGTGTCAGCGTCGGCGGCGGCTCGACGACCGGTCTGGCCAAGGCTGTCGCGCTGACCACCGGCCTGCCGATCGTCGCCGTCCCGACGACCTACGCCGGTTCGGAGGTCGACCAACGTCTGGGGGCTCACCGAGGGCGGCCGGAAGACCACCGGCATCGACCCGCGGGTCCTGCCGCGCGCAGTCGTCTACGACGCCGACCTGACGCAGCTCGATGCCCGTGCGACTGAGCGTGGCGTCCGGGCTCAACGCCCTCGCGCACGGCGTCGACTCCCTGTGGGCGCCGCGCGCCGACCCGATCAACCAGGCGCTGGCCGCGCGAGGGCATCGCGCGCGCTCGACGCCGGGCTCCCGCAGGTCGTCGGCCGACCCGACGGGCCTGCCGGGCGCGAGGCCGCCCTGCACGGCGCCTACCTGTGCCGCGGTCGCCTTCGCGTCGGCGGGGTCGGGCCTGCACCACAAGATCTGCCACGTCCTCGGCGGCCGCACGACCTGCCGCACGCGCAGACCCACGCCGTCGTGCTGCCGCACGTCGTCGCCCTCAACGTGCCGGGCGCGCCCGAGGCCGAGCGCCGGATCGCCGCCGCCTTCGGCGCCTGCGTCCGCCCTCGCTGGGCTCGACGCGCTGCTGGGACCGTCTCGACGCGCCCGCGGTCGCTGCGCGACCTAGGGCTGCGCGAGGACGGCATCCCGAGAGCGGTCGAGGCGATCCTGCCGCTCATCCCCGACAGCAACCCGCGACCGTCACCACCGGTGAGCTGACCGCGTCTGCTGCATGCCGCCTGGGAAGGAGCCGACCGTCATGAGCGAGGCTCGAGACTGAGCGACGTGCAGACCGCAGCAGTCGAGCCGAGGAGCAGGAGCTGCGCGAAGGTCCTCGCGGCCTTCGACGGACGCCGGACCCGAGGACGCGCGAGTCGTGCTCGTCGCTGGTCCGGCACCTGCACGCCTTCCTGCGCGAGGTCCGGCCTACCGAGGCAGGAGTGGATGCGCGGCATCGAGTTCCTCACCGCGGTCGGGCAGATCTCCGACGAGCGGCGGCAGGAGTTCATCCTGCTCTCCGACGTCCTCGGCGCCTCGATGCAGACGATCACGGTCAACAACGAGGCCGACGGGCGACGCGACCGAGGCCACCGTCCTCGGCCCGTTCTTCGACGAGGGTCGCCCCGGAGATCCCGATCGGCGGCGACATCGCCGGCGGCGGCTCGGGCCAGCCGCTGCTGGGTCGAGGGCACCGTCCGCGACACCGCCGGCAGCCCCGGTCCCCGGCGCGCGGCTCGACGTGTGGGAGGCCGACGGCGACGGGTCTCTACGACATGCAGTACGCCGACGACCGCGTCACCACGCCGCGGCCACCTGTGCACCGACGACGAGGGCAGGTACTCGTTCTGGGCATCGACCCCGACGCAGTATCCCGTCCCGCACGACGGCCCCGTCGGCGACCTGCTCGCGCGCCGCCGGGCGGACCCCGATGCGGGCCTCCCACCTGCACTTCCTGGTCACCGCCGCCGGCTATCGCACGCTGGTCACCCACATCTTCGTCAGCGGGCGACGCACTTGCTCGACCGGACACCGTCTTCGGGGTCAAGGACTCGCTGATCAAGGACTTCATCCCGCAACCCGCCGGTACCCCGACCCCGGACGGCCGCTGGTCGGAGGCGTTGGTCGCGCACCCGCTTCGACATCGTCCTGGCGCCCTCGGAATCATCATGACCGCCTGTCTCACCGGGCTCGGCGCGGTCCCACATCGAGCGAGAACCGCTGTCCGCCAGCAGGATCGGTGTGGGCGCGCGCGGCAGATCTGCTTGCCGCCGGCCACCCCGTAGTCTTGACCTGCAGCAAGAGATCAGCTCTTGTTTATCCCGCTGCTCAGATCACCACCCGCAAATGGCCGACCTGATCACGCGATCATCAGGCTTCGTCCAAGTCGCCCTACCCGATTACGTCTGTGACCGGCTGCTGCTGCCAGAAGCTGCCCCATCCTCACGCGACCCGGAGCGGCCGGCCTATGGTCAATGCGTCGCGGTTGACGCGTCAGAAGGCGTCACCACTGGCATCTCCGCCCATGACCGCGCCTGTACTGCCCGCCGTCTCGCCGATCCCCAGACGACCTTCCAGGAGCTGACTCGCCCGGGTCATCTTGTCCCGGTAAGAGCCGAACTCCATCCCATTCACAACATTGCGACCGCGCACTTCGCCACTGCCGCTTTGTCTCTCGTTGCCGTGCACTCGAATACCCCAGGCGCCGTTTACGCCGACCTCGTCTCACCGACGAATCCGCACCTGGACGCCACCCTGGACGACGCCTATACGGTCGCGCGCGAACTCCAGACACTCGCCATTCCCGCGGGTTAAGCGGCGCGGCGCAACGGGCTGACCAACGACGAGATAAAGGAAGTGATTTTGCAGACGGCGATCTATTGCGGGGTGCCCGACGCCAACACCGCATTCCGCATCGCCGGCGAGGTGCTCGCCGACTACGACGCGCAGCAGGCAGACCAGTGACCCGCACCGCCATCTGCGACAGCGCCGCCGACGCGGTAGCCGGAATCCCGGACGGGGCAACCGTTCTCGTCGGCGGGTTCGGCATGGCCGGCATGCCCACCACGCTGATCGACGCGCTCATCGACCAGGGCGCCACCGATCTGACCATTGTCAGCAACAACGCAGGCAACGGTGACACCGGCCTGGCCGCGCTGCTGGCGGCGGGCCGGGTCCGCAAAGTGATCTGCTCGTTTCCCCGCCAGACGGACTCCTACGTATTCGACGGCCTCTACCGCGCGGGCAAGGTCGCCCTCGAGGTGGTACCGCAGGGCAACCTCGCCGAACGCATGCGCGCCGCGGGCGCGGGCATCGGAGCCTTCTTCTGCCCGACCGGCGTCGGCACGCCGCTCGCCGAAGGCAAGGAACTGCGGACCATCGACGGTCGCGATTATGTGCTGGAGTACCCGATCCGCGGCGACGTCGCATTGATCGGTGCCCATTCGGCGACCGCGCCGGAAACCTGGTGTACCGCAAGACCGCCCGCAATTTCGGCCCGGTCATGGCCACCGCCGCAGCGCCTGACCATCGCCGAGGTGTCCCGAGTCGTCGACACCGGTGAGATCGACCCGGAAACCGTGATCACACCGGGCATTTACGTCGACCGGATTCTCGAGGTGAACCGATGACCACAACCGAAAGCCCGAACTGCATCGAACACACAGACCGTGGACCGTTGGACCGCGACGAGTTGGCCGCCAGGATCGCGCGCGACATCCCCGCAGGATCGTATGTCAACCTGGGCATCGGTCAGCCGACGCTCGTCGCCGACCACCTGTCGCTGGAGTCGGGCGTAGTGCTGCACACCGAGAACGGCATGCTTGGCATGGGCGGGGCAGCCAGCGGCGCCGACGTCGATCCCGATCTGATCAACGCGGGCAAGATCCCGGTGACGGAAACGCTTGGCGCGTCATACTTTCACCATGCCGACTCATTCGCGATGATGCGCGGCGGGCACCTCGATGTGTGTGTGCTCGGCGCCTTCCAGTGTCCGAGAATGGCGATCTGGCCAACTGGCACACCGGGCGCCCGACGCCATCCCCGCCGTTGGTGGTGCGATGGATCTGGCGATCGGGGCGAAAACGTGTTCGTGATGATGAATCTGTTCGCCAAGGACGGCGTCGCAAAACTAGTGCCGGAGTGCACCTATCCACTGACCGGACTGCGGTGCGTGCGCAGGGTGTACACCGACTACGCGATTTTCGACATCGATCCGCAGGCCGGCGTGCGGGTACGGGCGACGTTCGGTATCGGGATGGCCGAGCTGGCCTCGCGGATGGCCGTCGAATTGCATTAGGCCGATCGTCATGTGGTTTCCTGCGGCCGTACTCAGCCGGCCTCGGCGACTCTAATCTCGTTGTCTACCTGAGCCTTTGATTGATGCCAGTGGTGCCGGAAACGGCTTCGGTACGTACTGGGGGAGACGCCGAGATTGCGTCGGAAGGTGCGTCTCATGGAGACCGCGGCCCGAAACCGGCGTGTCGTGCGACGGCTTGCTGGCTGTGGTCGCCGGCCGCAAGGAGAACCTTGGCCGCCTCCAGTCGCGCTTGCTCTACGAACCGGGCCGGCGTCAGTCCGACCTGAACCCGGAACATCCGTACCAGATGGCGCTCGCTCACCGCCGCACGAGCTGCCATGGCCGCGATCGAGTGATCGGCGCCGGGATCGCGAACAACCTCGTCCAGGATTTCTCGGAGACCGTTCGTGACCGGGAGTGCTGATTCCGTCCAGACACTGAACTGTGCCTGCCCACCTGGGCGTTGGAGGAAGACAACCATCCACCGTGCCACGCGCCGAGCCATGTCTGGGCCGTAGTCACTTTCCACGAGAGCGAGCGCCAGGTCGACGCCCGCACTGATTCCCGCGCCGGTGATGAATCGGCCGTCCTGCACGAATAGTGAGTCCGGGTCGACCACCACCTTGGGATAGCTG